>NZ_JBHVSC010000003.1:201388-507822 GCF_042885375.1 Microbacterium sp. NPDC058062 | reverse complement strand
GGCTGAACACTCACGCCGGATGCACCTGGGGCTGTGATGGTGACCCACGACGCACCATCGGCGGGCGTTGTGTCGCTGCCGGTAACGGGTGCAGTGTCCCTTCGTTCGATCATCGTGCGCTGCGACATCCGTCCTGCGATGCCCAGACCGCAGTACGACGCGCGAGGATGCTGGCGCTGGAACCGAGCGATGCCGCGGTCGAGCATCAGGCTGAACACTCACGCCGGATGCACCTGGGGCTGTGATGGTGACCCACGACGCACCATCGGCGGGCGTTGTGTCGCTGCCGGTAACGGGTGCAGTGTGCCTTCGTTCGATCGTCGTGCGCTGCGACATCCGTCCTGCGATGCCCAGACCGCAGTACGACGCGCGAGGATGCTGGCGCTCGAACCGAGCGATGCCTCCCTCGAGCATCTGTCTGGACACTCACCCGGGTTCCGCCTGATGGGATGGCTCCGTCTCGGCTGTTGCCAACAGACACTGGTGGTCAGTGCTCTGGAATGTGCCCGGTCGTATGGGGGGCGTCGGTCCGCGCCGTGACAGCAGCCATCTGGCCTGGGTGTGTTGTCGTTCCGGTGCGCGGGCTGTGTGCTGGCGGGCGGTCCGACGCCCCGTCACTTCTCGCCACTTCCCCACCCCGCGCGTGATTGCGGCGTCAGCGCGCTGGACGCGGTGGCGAGAGATGGCATCCGTCGTGCCGCCGCACAGACTCGGGCTCAGGCACGTGTGGGCGGCACCCGATTTGCTCGCTTGCGCGACTCCTGGGTCCGGGAGCCACCCAGTTCTGGAAGGATGGCGCCTTCGCTGGGGTGTACGGGCGGCCGGATGCGCCCGCGATCGCGGGCTCTCTGTGCGAGGAGGCGTCGGGATCTGGTCGACCGCACCCGCCAAGCTGGCGTCATCCATCACGTTTCACGTGAAACATTTGCGTATTCGGCGCATCTACTGTCAGCTGGGTGTCGCTGTCCGACGCAAGGGTCGCGTCAGCGCGCGCTTAGGCAGTGGCGTCTTGCGGGTTACGCGAGCTCAGACTGCCCGGTCGTGCAGGCCTATACGTCGTCATGCTCCCCCAGCGCCGACGTCAGGTGCCAGGGGTCGCGGGAGTGTAATCGGCCTGGATGCTTCGGGTATCCGAGGATTCTCCTTCGAGGAGTGTCCTGCATCCGGTCAACCGTGTCGTGAGCCATGTGGTCGATGACGTTTCACGTGAAACAAGGGGCGGCACATCCGGATAGACGACCGGTCGCTCAACGGGAACTGTGCGGAGCGAGCGAGGCGCCGGCGCGCGGGTCGGGTCCGTGTCGGCTCTTAAGGCACCACGGTGTTCTTGTCCGGCCGAGCAGACGAGAGGAGGTGGAATGCTGCCGCCGCAGTTCGCACCGTGACTCCCGTGCGGAAGTGGCTGGCGGACCGTTGCGGGAGTGCACGCGTGGCGGACGCATCCAGCATCCCAGGCGCGTCTTCCGAGGAGCCTCCGGTCTTCGGTCAGCCGTCGCGCGCGGTGCCATCGACTACGTTTCACGTGAAACATGCGGCGGCGAAGAGAGATCGATGGTCGATCGCTCACCCCGGGTGCGGGGCCGCATCGACCAGGGCGGCGACGTGGACATAGCGCCGGCGCCCAGCCGACGACCCGGTTGTGTCCGGAGCGAGTGGCGGCACGGCGACGCAGCGTCGCGGCGATGCGCGTGGTGACTCTCCTCGATGCAGAGAGTGGGTGGCGTGCTGACTCTGGGCGTGCGCGGCCATCAGTGGCTCCCGTCGCGTCGGGCTTCCTTCCGCTGGCGACTGCCGGGATCGCGGACCCGCCTTCCGACAGAGTCTGGCTATCGGGTCTACCGTGCTGCGCCGCTGGTGTCGCCGACCGCGTTCCACGTGAAACATGCGGCGCGCCGGTTCTATGAATGTGCGCTCTACGCGGCGTGCGAGGGGCCTGAGCAAGACGCTGCCGCGGGGTTGCGTCCGTGTCGCTTCCCGCGGCGGCGACCTTGCGTCTTGTGCGGAGCAAGACGAGACGCGCCTTCGCAGCGGCGCACGGATTGCCGCACTCCACGCGACAGTCCGCCTCAGTGCACGAATCGGTGGCGCGATGCGTCGCTGGCAGTGCGTGCACTTCCGCACCCCTGGACGTGAGCGGACGCAGCTTGCAGCTCAGAGCGGCGCGGCCCGCGCCGGGGCAGATTGCCGCGACTCCGCGATCGTTTCACGTGAAACATTGACGGGCTGGCCACTGGATCAGTGAACCCGCGTGTAGCAAGCCGTGGACCGATGAGACGATCCCTGTCTGGTCCGCAATCAGCGAATGCGTAGGCAGCAAACGGGTCGCGCCGTCAGTCTCGGACTGCACGACCCGAAGTCGTAGTGAAGCATCAGCCGTGGAGGTCAGCTATGCGAAAGCCGGTGCGATCACACAGGTAGACCTACCGCTCAACGGGCAAGCAGTCGGGTTCCTCGTGTGGACTCAATAGCCGACGACCCCCGCTTGCTCTGCCGGCGAGTCGTGACCGCCTACTCGGCGCGCCCACTCGGTCACTACGGTCTCGGCGTGGACCGAACACGCACCCGCCTACATTCGGCGCGGCGAGACGGGCCGATCCCCGCTGACGCTGACGAGTGATCGCGCCGAGATCCTTGGATTGGCGCGCTTCGCGGGACGTCCCGCCTACGCCGTCGCCGCACTGCGGCATGGATGCAGAGGTGGCCGCGCCGCTACGGACACCTTCAAGGTCGGTGGAGCGGGCGAACCCGCGTTGACGGTTGAAGAGGCGCATGCGCTCACTGCCTTCGGCGAACTTCTGAAGAGTTGATCGGACCGGGCGCTGCGGCGCGCTGGCCGACGAGCGCTTGATGCTCGCGACTCTTCGCTCCCCGGGGGGCAAGAAGAGACCCGCGTACCTCGAGCACGGCTCTCATGTCTCACGTGACGACACCAACCACCTTGCATCGGATGTCCCGCTCGAGCGCTCCGCCACTTGTCGCGTTTGTGCAGCACGGGCATCCAGTCACCACGCCATGAAACAAGCGTGCTTGTGTCATCCTGGCCGTGGCGACGTGTGATCACCGGGCAATTGCAGCCAGTCGGGGCGAGATTTCGCTGAAACCAGCGGAGGCAGAGGCGGCCGTTCTACCGGGGCGGCCCGGTCGAAGGAGGCTCCTCGCGGGATCCCACTAGCGGTGATGAGTGCCAGGACGGCCTGGATGCGCAACTGCGACCGGGAGATGGCTCGCGGTGCCCTCCGTGCAGAGCGAACGGGAGACTCTTCGTTCCACGCGAACTGCCGAGAACCACGTCCACCGGGCGGGTCTCCAGGGCGGTCCCGCGTGACCACAGCCTGCGGCAGGTCCCATCGACCAGTTCGTCTCGCGTAGGCGCCCGATCCCCAACCGCCACGCCGCCGGAGTCGATTGAACTGCCGCGTCGACTCATGCGGCGTTTGACGATGCCCGGCGTCCACAAGGCGGTGGACGGAGCGCGACCGGCGAAGTTCCGCACTATCAACAAGCCTGTACTGGGCACCCTTCCGTCGGCGACGTTCGGGCGCTGCGCATGAGCGTCGAAGCATCGTTGTGGTCGCGCGAACCTTCATCCCTCACGACCGACGCGACTGTCGCCAGAGACGTGTGGCAGTTCGCTGGTGAACTGCACGCTCCGTTTCACGTGAAACGGCACCGACGGTTGAGCGCCGTTGACAGGCGACAATCATGCGGGGCGTGGCAGGCGGGGGCGGATCGTCGCAAGGGGGCAGACCCGGAACCCGCATGATTTGGCGCGCCGTGGCGATCGTTCCGTCGCAAAGGAAGAAGGAGAGGTGATTGCCATCTGGCGCGTGGGCGCCCCTGTCAGAGTGGCCCGTCGAACGCGATGAGAATGACGGTTGCCCTCCGACGCCTAGTTTCACGTGAAACATGCGCGGGCTTCCGGCTGGTCGTCAGCCTCTCCAGGACTGCGACTGGTGAGGTGCTTGGATAGCCAGGCGCCTCTGGTCCCGTTGAGAGAGTGGGCACGGCACGGTGCCGGCTGGGGAGACCAGGCGGTTCCGCTCGCTCTATCCGTCCCGCGCGCCCGTGAATGGCACGTCCAGATCAGTGCAGTGCTCCCCTGAGCGGAGGAGATCGGATCGTTTGGGCAACCCACAGCCCCGCGCCCCGGCGCAATCATCGCGAGCATTGATGGTGTCGTCAGCGAGTGGACCCGTCGCAGCTCAATCGCCCGCGCCAAACGAGTCCACTCCCCTGAGCCACGCATGCCGTGCTTGGCCGGGACGTTGGAGTCGAGCAGGTGTGGCCGATGGGCGTCGACGTCAGGCTTCGATGCCCGATGAAGTCAGGGCGCTCAACGATGCAGCCTTGCGGTCAAGGTGCACTGCCATGGGACTCTGACTCGAAACTGCGGGTGGGGCTTCAAGCGTGACCGTCCAGAATGAGGGTAGCCACGACAGTGATCAGCATCCTGGAGTCGGGCCGCTGACCGCGCCCATCTCGCCTCGCTCATCGAATCGGTGCCATCGACGAGCCGTCGGAGCGACCGATGGCTTCCCCGCCTGGATGAGCGCATCGTCGCCAAGAAGTGGTGCAAGCGACGTCGCTGTCGAGTGAAGAAGGTGTCGCGATCGGTGCAAGCCGGGCTCGCGACCAGGTCGTGATCCGGTCGCCAGCGTCTGAAGATCGTGACTGTTCCCCGCGTCGGTCCTTGCAGCGAAGGCTGGGCTGTGCGGCAACGCCGCAGAGAGTGTCACGTGAAATACCGTGTGCACCGCCGAACCGACCATCAGGGCTGGGAACGTCGCCGAAGCCGTCGCAGGGGCGGTTCGCCACGTTCGCCGTGTCGTCGCGCCATCCCATCCACGTGTCGGGGTTGATCGTGCGAAGCGCTCGGGGCGGGTTGGTTCCGACAAGAACAGCAGGAGGGCTTTACGGTGGCCCGCGATCTGTGCCGATCGGGGTTGCCGTCGGCCTATGCGTCCTGATGCCGTGAGCGACGACTCTCACATTCGCGCCCTTCTTTCACGTGAGCTCCCGCGTTCGACGTGAAACGAACCCGGCGAGGCGCGCCACGCGTGCGTGCCCGCTCTCTTGGGTAATCCCGTGTTTCACGTGGAACGGCGCACCGAGGCGCCGCGCGTGCGTGCTCGCTCTCGCACGTGAGCTCCCGCGTTTCACACGAAGTAGACAGCACCGAACCGCCGAACATGCGCCCGCTTTCGCGGATAGCGCCCGCGTTTCACGTGAAACGGACCACACCGACGCGCCGCACTCACGCCCCGCATTCAATGCCGCATGCGACGCCTGGAGACTGGGCTTTGGCGCGCGAACGCGGACGTCTCAAGTGCGCATCCGGAGCGGGGTGGCGTGGGAGGACCAGCCCGCTGCCGCACCACGTCACACGTGAATTCTTGACCGATGAGCGGGCCGCGGCGCCCTTCGGGCGCGGGGTAAGACGCAACCGGCTCCTTGACCCGCACTTGGTCAGATGAGGGATTTCTCAGTCGAATCCGAGCGGCGGGTTGGCGTGCCCGAACGGTTCGCGCGGGGTTGACTAGGGAGGGTGGATGATCCACGCGGAACGGTAAGGGACGAATGAATAAGTGGCTCCGACGGCTGGGGATGGGGGGAAGGCGGGATAGGGTGGAAGACGATGTTGAGCGGCTCGGGCACGGGGGAGAGTTTCACGTGAAACAACCCGACGAGAGCGAGGCTCAGGCATCCTTCTCGTCCGATGAGCCGCCGACCGTCTGGACACCGCAGTCTGCGGAGTCGCAGGATGCGTCCACCCCGGAGCCGAGCGACAGCGAGATCCACTCGCATAGTGAGAGCGCCGTGTCCCACGGAGCGGTCGTCCCCGAGGAAGCCCCCGTCCCGGAAGAAGACATCGTTCCCGTCGGAGACGCCGTTCCCGATGAGATCGCCAACTCCGGCCAGACCGACGTGCCTGATGAGATCACCTCGCACGACGACGAGGTTGAGCGCGCAGACTCCGACGGCGATGTCGCATCGGCTGAGTACGCTGACTCCGCACCCGAAGTCATCGCATCCCCCGAGGGCTCCACCGTCACGCAGGAAGAGGAATCCCCCATCGTGCAGCAGGACGGCGCCGCTCTCGCGCAGGAAGAAGACGACTCCCCCATCGCGCGGGAGCTCGCAGATCTCACGGCACGTCGCAAGGCGCTCGAAGAAGCTGACGTCCAGCTCACCGGCCGCACGCGAGTCCTCACCGTCTCGAACCAGAAGGGCGGTGTCGGCAAAACGACGACGACGGTCAATCTGGCCGCCGCCATGGCCGAGCGCGGGGCGAAGGTGCTCGTGATCGACCTCGACCCGCAGGGCAACGCTTCGACGGCGCTGGGAGTGCCGCACACCGCCGATACCCCGAGCGTGTACGACGTACTCATCGACGAGTTCCCGCTGGCCGACATCATCCAGGTCAGCCCGGAGTCGCCCAACCTGCTCTGCGCGCCGAGCACCATCCATCTTGCGGGCGCCGAGATCGAGCTCGTGTCGCAGGTCGCACGCGAGCACCGACTGCGCGTCGCCGTCGACGACTATCTCGCGAACAACCCGGGCGAGCTCGACTTCATCCTCATCGACTGCCCGCCCTCGCTCGGACTCCTCACGATCAACGCCTTCACCGCGGCGAGCGAGCTCCTCATTCCGATCCAGTGCGAGTACTACGCACTCGAGGGGCTGAGCCAGCTGCTTGGTACGGTGCGGATGATCCAGAAGCACCTCAACCCGCGCCTGGAACTGTCGACCATCATGCTGACGATGTACGACGGGCGCACGAGGCTCGCGCAGCAGGTCGCCGACGAGGTGCGCGCCCACTTCCCCACCGAAGTGCTCGACACGATCATCCCGCGCTCGGTGCGCGTCTCAGAGGCGCCGAGTTTCGGGCAGTCGGTTCTCGCTTACGATGGACAGTCGGCCGGCGCCATCGCGTATCGCGAGGCAGCCGTCGAGATGATCCGGCGCGACAGCGCCTCGAATGAAAGGGGCGCGTGATGGCAGCGAAGCGCACAGGACTCGGCCGCGGAATCGGCGCACTGATCCCGACCAGCGAGCAGGCCGACGAGCGTCCCGCAGATGTCTTCTTCCCGCGCGCCGTCGCCGTGGCCGAGGCGGAGCCGCCCGCCGAGACCGTCGAGTCCGACGGGCAGGAGGATCTCGTCGAGGTTCCCGGCGCCCGCCTGGCGCACATCGACCCCCACGACATCGTGCCCAACCCGCGTCAGCCGCGCACGAACTTCGACCCGGAGCACTTCGCGGAGCTCGTGCACAGCGTGCGCGAGTTCGGCGTGCTGCAGCCCGTGGTCGTCCGGCTCAATGAGAAGGGCGACTACGAGCTCATCATGGGTGAGCGTCGTACGCGCGCCGCGCGTGAGGCCGGACTCACCTCGATCCCCGCGATCGTGCGCGACACCGCCGACGAGCACCTGCTCCGGGACGCCCTGCTCGAGAACCTGCACCGCTCCGAGCTGAACCCCCTCGAAGAGGCGTCGGCGTACCAGCAGCTGCTCGAGGACTTCGGCATCACCCAGGAAGAGCTCGCGACCCGCATCGGCCGCTCGCGTCCGCAGATCAGCAACACGATCCGCCTTCTCAAGCTCCCCGTGCCGGTGCAGCAGCGGGTCGCCGCAGGAGTGCTCACCGCCGGTCACGCGCGCGCGATCCTGTCGCTCGAAGACCCGACGGCGATGCAGCGTTTCGCCGACAAGATCGTCAACGAGGACCTCTCGGTCCGTGCTGCAGAGGCTGCGGCGAAGCTTCCGGATGCCTCCCCCACCCGTTCCGTCAAGCCGCAGGCCGGCTCGCGCCGCGCCCACCTGGATGAGGTCGCCGGACGACTGGGCGATCGGCTCAACACCCGCGTGAAGATCGCACTGACGGCACGAAAAGGCCAGATCAGCATCGACTTCGCGACGATTCAGGACCTCAATCGCATCCTCGCGGAGCTCGGTGAGACGGAGTACGGGGCCCTCGAGGCCTCATAAGCGTCCGAGTGCCCGGGCACGCCGGCGCAGCGCTTCACCTTCAGCGGCGTTGCCCGGCAACTCCGCCGCCGCGAGGAACGCCGCGGCTGCGGCATCCGTTCGTCCGAGTCGCTCCAGCAGCTCCGCGCGCACGGCGGGGAGCGGGCGGAATCCCGACAGCTCGGGCTCGAGCGCGTCCACCACGGCGAGGGCGGGCTCGGGGCCGCGCGCCATGGAGAGCGCGACGGCGCGGTTGAGTCGGACGACGGCCGACGGCGCGAGCGACTCCAGCGCGTCGTAGAGCCGGAGGATCTGCTCCCAGTCCGTCTCGCCGAACGACGGGGCGACCGCATGGCACTGCGCGATGGCGGCCTGCAGGCCGTAATAGCCGAGACCGCGGGTCGAGGCATCCGCTCGTCCCATCGCTTCCAGTCCGCGGGCGATCGCCGAACGATCCCATCGGCGGCGGTCCTGGTCTTCCAGGGTCACCGGGAGGCCGTCGGGGTCGATGCGCGCGGCGAAGCGCGACGACTGGAACTCCATGAGCGCGATGAGCGACCAGATCTCGGGCTCCCGCGGCATGAGCGCGGCCAGTTGCCGACCCAGCCGCACCGCCTCGCGCGCGACGTCGGGACGGATGAGTCCCTCCCCCTCGGCTGCCGAGTATCCCTCCGTGAAGAGGAGATAGATCACCTGGAGCACGCTCGCGAGCCGCGCCGGGCGCTCCGCACGATCGGGCACCTCGAAAGGCACGCCTTCTGCGGCGAGAGTCCGCTTGGCGCGGACGATGCGCTGCTGCACGGTCGGCACGGTCATCAGCAGCGCTCGCGCGATCTGCTCGGTCGTGAGGCCGGCCACCGTACGCAGTGTGAGGGCGAGACGGGCCTGCGCCGGGAGCACCGGGTGGCAGGCGACGAAGACGAGACGCAGCACGTCGTCGTCGATGCGGTCGGGGTCGGCGTCGTCGGGCACCGAGTCCATCGCCTCGGCCACGAGAGCCTCTGAGACGAACAGGGGCTCGCGCTGCGACATCCGCTCGCGTCGTCGCCACCCGTCGATCGCGCGCCGCTTGGCGACCGACATGAGCCAGGCTCCTGGATTGTCAGGGATGCCGCTGCCCGGCCACGCCGCGAGGGCTTCGACGAGCGACTCCTGCGCGAGATCCTCGGCCCATGCGAAGTCGCCGGTGTGCCGCGTCAGCGCCGAGACGATGCGCGCGGACTCGTCGCGCCACACGGCTTCGACCGCTCGGCGCGCGTGGGCATCGTCGTCAGAGGTCATGCTGCCAGCGTAGGCGCGTGGCCCACGGTGTCGGGATCGGCACGTACCCTGGATTGATGGCGAACGACGAGCAGACCCCGCGGCGACGTGCGAGCCTCGAGCTGCTCCGTGCCGAAGCCGCCGACGAGCTCTCGGTGCTGGTGCATGAGCGCCTCCGCGCCGGCGAGGATCCGTGGGAGTTCATGGACGACCTGCCGTCCGTCGACGAGCTCGTCGTGTATCTGCTCCGCGCCGAGAACATCGCCGCCGACGGCGGGGCGCGACCTAACGCCAGCCGCCATTACCGCGTGCTGAGGCAGATCGCCATCGACTACCCCCCGCTGACCCGTGCCGTATGGGCGTTGCTGGGTGACGCGAACACGCACCGCCGGTGGGATCCGACGGTGCGTGCCGAAGCGAGCTGAAGCCCACAGCTCACGAGTCACGAGTTGGCGGCACGCCACTCCTTCTCTTTGGCGACCCAGTCGTCGTTCTGGTCGAAGTCGCTGAGCTCGTTGACGCGACGCACCTCCAGCGCGGTGCCGGGGCCCAGCGGGCACTTGCGCGCCCAGTGCTCGGCCTCCTCGCGGGAGGCGACCTCGAGGATCCAGTAGCCGGTGAAGACCTCGCGCGCTTCGGCGAACGGTCCGTCGGTCACCGCGGGCGGAACCGAGTCGAAGTCGACGCGGAAGCCCTCGGAGGCATCGGACAGACCCTCGGCGCTCAGGAACACGCCGGCCTTCTGCAGCTCCTCGTTGTACGCGCCCATGGCGGCGTACGCTTCCGCCATGTCGAAGGTCTCGGGGTCGAACGCCGCAGCAGCCTCGGCACCGACCTGCATGATGAGCATGTAACGCATGGGAATCCCTTTCGTCGGGGCGATGATGGCCCGGTCGGGGCCGGTTCGGCCCCTTCACCATGTGCGTCGAACCAGCCTCGCGCAGATCGACATCGCGCACGAAGTTTCTCGTGAGAATCTCGGATGCCGGAAACAGCATATTGAGAAAATCCCCGGTAGAACGACGAAAACCCCGCCGAAAGGTCGGCGGGGTCTTCGGGAAGCGTGAGGGAACTCAGCCGATGTAGGCCGCGAGGTCCTGCTCGAGCGCGAACTTCGGCTTGGCGCCGATGATGGTCGTCTCGACGGCGCCCTTGTTGAACACCTTCATCGCGGGGATGGAGGTGATCTGGTACTTCATCGCGAGGTCGGGGTTCTCGTCCACGTTGAGCTTGAGGATCGTGATCTTGTCGGGGTGCTCCGACTGGATCTGGTCGAGGACGGGCGAGACCATGCGACACGGGCCGCACCACTCCGCCCAGAAGTCCACGAGCACCGGACCCTCGGCCTGGAGCACGTCCTGCTCGAACGTGGCGGAAGTCGTCGCCTTGGCGGTCATCTGTGTTTCTCCTTCTCTGGGAAGTCTGTCCACGCTCATTCAACGCGAGAGGGGCGTGAAGTGTTCCCGGGCTTGTGCGGCGCCCGGTCGCGCGCTATGCGGCCTCGACCTTGGCGACCGGCTCGGCGCCGGGAAGGCCGTCGATCTCGGCGGCATCAGGGGCGGGCGCGCCGGCCTCGCCGAGCGCGGCGAGGAAGTGCTCGACGTCGAGGGCGGCGACGGTGCCGCTGCCCGCGGCGGTGACCGCCTGACGGTAGGTCGGGTCGATCACGTCACCGGCGGCGAACACACCGGGGACCGACGTGCGCGACGAACGGCCGTCGACCCACACGGTGCCCTCGGCGGTGAGATCGAGCTTGTCGTGCACGAGGTGCGTGCGCGGGTCGTTGCCGATCGCGACGAACACGCCGTCCAGAGCGAGATCACGACGCGAGCCGTCGACGGTGTCCTCGAGCACCACACCGGTGACCGCCTCGTCGCCGAGGATGTCGACGACCTCGCTGTTCCAGACGAACTCGATCTTCTCGTTCTTGAACGCGCGCTCCTGCATGATCTTCGAGGCGCGGAGCTCATCACGACGGTGGATGATGTACACCTTCGACGCGAACTTGGTGAGGAACGTCGCCTCCTCCATTGCGGAGTCGCCGCCGCCGACGACGGCGATGACACGCTCACGGAAGAAGAATCCGTCGCACGTCGCGCAGTACGACACGCCACGGCCCGACAGGCGGGCTTCGCCCTCGATGCCGATCTTGCGGGGAGCGGAACCGGTCGCGAAGACCAGCGCGTCGGCCTCGTGCGAGGCGCCGCTGCCAAGGGTGACCTTCTTGACCGGGCCGTCGATGTCGAGTGAGACGACGTCGTCGTACAGCACCTCGGCGCCGAAGCGCTCGGCCTGCTCCTGCATCTTCGCCATGAGGTCGGGACCCATGATCGCCTCGGGGAACCCGGGGAAGTTCTCGACCTCGGTGGTGTTCATCAGCTCGCCGCCGGCCTCGACCGAGCTCGCCACGACGAGCGGGCTCAGGTTGGCCCGTGCGGCGTAGATGGCCGCCGTGTAACCCGCGGGACCCGAACCGATGATGATGACCTGACGCACGTGCGCACCTTTCCTCGTGGAGCCTCGCGGAACGTCTCATGACACACGCGATGGCTCCGGATGCCTCAACACATGGTAACCGCGTGGCATTCCGTGACCCGTCCCCCGCGCCCCGGCGGGACACATGGGCGGGCGGTCTCAGCGTCGGCCGGGCAGGAAGCGGCGCACGAGGCCGGTGGCGACCGTGAGCTCGGGCGCGCGGAAGAGCGCGAGGAAAGCGATGTAGACCAGCATCGACGCAATACCGATGATCGCCGAGCCGACCGCGCCCAGCAGAGCGCTGGATGTCGTCCAGCCGTCGGCTCCACCCAGCAGGACGAACACACCCCACCCTGCGGCGGCGGCTGGGATCGCGGCGAGCACGAAGCGACCGAGCGAGAGCAGCCAGGACGCGGTGCCGAGGCTGCCCAGCCGTCGCTGGAGCAGCCACGTGGCGATCACGACCTGAACGATGCTCGCGAAGGACTGCCCGAGGGCCACGACGGCGGCGAGGTACTCGAGGCCGATGACGTCGGCTTCGACGAGACCCCACGCGCCGTAGGCGGTCGCGACGACGATCGCGCACTGCACCACGGTGAAGTAGAACGGCGTGCGTGTGTCGTCATATGCGTAGAACGTGCGCTGGATGACGAACAGCACGGCCAGCGGGATCAGCGCGACGAGGAACGCCAGCAGCACCCAGGCCGCCTGGACCGCTTCGCTCGCCGTGTTGGTGAAGATGCGCGACGCCGGAACGGCGGCGGCGGCGAGGGCGAAGGTGGAGAAGACCACGAACACGCCGAGCGTGCGGATGCTGCGGCCGATATCTCCGCGCACCTCTTCGTGGCGCCCTGCGTGCGCGTGTTCGCTGAGCTGCGTGAAGTAGGGGGTGCCGATCGAGAGGACGATGATCGAGTACGGGAGCATGAACAGGAGCCAGGCGTAACCCATGGCGGCCGCGGCCGGTCCATCGCCGGAAGCCTCCGAGACGACCCGGCCCTGCAGCAGGCCCGCGATCTGGCCGGCCGCGACCATGAGGAACGTCCAGCCCGCGAGCCGGCCGATCTGCCCGAGGCCGACGCCCCGCCAGGCGAAATCAGGGCGCACGTGCAGTCCCGTGCGCCGCCAGAAGAAGAAGAGGATTCCGGCCTGGATGACGATGCCGAGGGTGGCGGTGCCGGCGAGGAGGGCGATCATCTCCGGCGTCCAGTCCACGACCTGCGTCAGCGGACCGCCGAACAGGACGAGGAACAGGCCGAAGCCTGCGATCGAGACGATGTTGTTGACGATCGGCGCCCACGTGAACGGGCCGTAGATGCGGCGCGCGTTCAACGCCTCGCCGACGAGTGCGTACAGGCCGTAGAAGAGGATCTGCGGCAGGCACCAGTAGGCGAATGTCGTGGCGAGGGCGAGCTGGTCAGGCGTGTAGCCGGGGGCGTACAGCTGCACGAGCCAGGGTGCGATCAAGGTGGCGAGCACCGTCGTCACCAGCAGCACGACGGTGCCGAGCGTGAACACCTTCGAGATGAAGGCGCGCCCGCCGTCCTCGTGCGATGCCGCCTTCACGATCTGCGGCACCACGACGGCGGTGAGCAGGCCGGTCGAGATCAGCGCGTAGATGTTGTTCGGAAGCTGATTCGCTGTGGCGAATGCGTCGCCCGCGGGGCTCTGGACCGACCCCACGACCGCCACGAGCACGATGCCGCGCAGGAAACCGGTGAGGCGCGACACGATCGTGCCGGCGCCGATGAGTGCGCTCGCGCGCCCGATCCCGCTCACCGCTCGTCCCCGTCGGTCGTGGACGACATCTGTTCCGCCTCGCTCGCGTCCTTCGCTTCGGTCGTCGCCTCACTCTCCGCAGGACCCGGGGCGGCAGCATCCGTTCCCTTCCGCCTCCGGCGCATGCGGAGTACGGTGCGCGCGATGCCGAACAGGAGGAGGATGCCGACGACCACGGCGAGGGCGGCGATGCCGACGGCCTCCCAGTCGGCGTAGACGTTGATCTCGACGGATTCGGGCTCGCCGATGGCGACGAAGGCGGGGCTGCGCAGCTGCAGGGTCAGGGTGACGTCGCCGCGGCCCACGCGGGCCTGCACCGGCACCTCGACGCGGGTGTTGCTCTGCGGAGTCGCGACGATCGGGGTCTCGCCCTGCACGTCGAGCCGGAGGTTGTCACGAGTCGTGTACAGGACGAGGTTGACCGGGTACGGGAGGTCGTTGCGCACCCAGAACCGGAGGGCGGCGCTCGACCCGTAGAGGTCGCTCGGGCTGGTGGGGAGAAGTGCGACCGAGTCGAGGGTGCCGGCCGTCGCGGTGCGGTGGTCGGCGAGCTCCGTCGGCCAGGTGGCGTCGCCGATCCACGCGACGCCGAGAAGCTGCAGGATGTCGGCGCGCTCGGGTCCGGTCAGCATGGACGGCTGGTCGAGGATCGTGGCGAACCGGGCGAGCCCGCTTTCGTCCGCGACGAGGGCGGATGCCGCGGCCGCGCGCTCGGGCGAAGACTCGACGCCGGTCAGCTCGACGTCGAACGCCTCCCCCGCCGCGACCGTCGCGATGGTGCGGGGGGTCACGTCGGGGGCGGAGAAGGCGGCGGAGATCGCGGCGCCGAGCTCGACGCGCGAGCGACCGTCGCCGCGGCCGACGGTCACGAGGAGGGGGCCCTTCGTCTCGGCCGCGGCGAAGGCGAGGTAGGCGGTGGCAGTGGTGAGCGGGGCGCCGCGCAGCCACGACTCCTCCTGGTGGGATGCGTCGTCGAGCGCGGTGGAGATGTCGCTGTCGTAGACGAGCACCTCGCCGGCGCCGACCCGGCCGTGCGCCGAGACGGTGCGGCCGTCGGAGCCGGCGTCCGTCGTCGACGACGGGATGAGCGTGACGGGCGCCGTGCCGTCGTCGGTCGCGATGTCGGCGAGGCGGGAGACGATCTGCTCGTCCGCCGTGCCGTCGGCGGGCCAGTACACGCCCTGGCGGGTGGCGGGGCCGACGACCAGCAGCTCTTCGGTGCTCGGAAGGGCGCTGTCGGGCTGCGAGGTGGGTGCGGTGGTCGGCGCATCCGACGGCGCCGGGGTGGGCGTCGGAGTCGGCGTCGCGAAGTCCGAGGACGACATGTACGCGCTGAACGAGGTGGGCTGCAGCGGCCGCGGAAGGCCCGCCTGCAGCTGCGCGGTGACGTCGGCGTCGCCGAACTGCAGGGCGAAGCGCGAGTTCTGGATGGCCTCGAGGCGCGAGAGCCACTCGAGCGCGGACTCGGGGGCCGAGGTGCCGAGCACCCGGATCGACGCGGGCACGGCGGGATCGACCGCGAGGATGGCGGCGGTGCCGGTGACCCCGTCGAGCTGGTTCGTGAGCTCGCCGTCCGGCGCGGTGAGCTCGGCGAGCTGTTCCGCGGTGAGGAGACCCTCGCTGAGCGGACCGGCGGTGATCGGCACGACCACGCCGATGCCGACGTCGTTGGCGTCCGTGGGCGGCACGATCATCGCGCTCGTCGACGTGACGGTGCCCTCCGCACCGGGGTACGACGCGGCGAGCGGGTAGACGCCGGGGGCGAGGCCGGCGAGGGCGGGGTCGTCGGCCGCGATCGTGATGCCGCGGACCTGGAAGCCGCCGGGTTCGACGGCGGCGATCGAGTCGGTGCCGATCGGCTCCAGCGCGAGCTCGGGCGAGCTGCCGTCGAGCCACTCGCCCAGGTCGTCACGGTCGGCGAGGGGCGTACGCCCGAGAGAGAGGGTGACGGTCGCGGGCGCGAGCTCCGCAGCGGTCCCGTTCTGCAGCGAGACCGACACGCTCAGCGCATCCCCCGGGTTCACGATCCCGTTCGCCACCGGCGACAGGGTGAACACGGTGGTGCCCGCGGGGACGGCCGAGGTCGCGCTCGGCGAGGGGCTCGGTGTCGGGTCCGCCGCGAACGCGGGAGCCGGCAGCAGAAGACCGGCGAGCACGACTCCGACCGCCATGGCGGCGGTCACGAGGCGCGGTGCGCGGCGCGGGGCACGCCGCGGGGCTCGCGGTGAAGTCACGATCATCCTGTCGGGGGGTTCGCTCCTGTGCGATGTCCTGACCGCACGATCCAGGAGATTCTACGGTCCGCGCCTCCGAGCCCGCCGGAGGGCGGGCGGCGCGGTTGAATGGAGCCGTGCTGCCCGAACCGGATACCGACCTGTGCCATGACCTCGCCGCCGACCTGCGCAGCGCGGGGTTCACCGCCGAAGCCCTGCGCGACGCGTGGGGCGCCGCGGCCGACGATGCGATCGCGCGCGGCCTACGGTCGCCGGCGTCGCGGGCCCTCGGCGACCGCGGCGACGCCCTCGCCGTGCTGGGCAGACTTCTCGTGCTCGGGATGCCGCAGGCCGAGGCATCCGTCGATCACGCGCTCGTGCGTGCCGGTGCGGGAGGGCTCGCGCGGCTGGGGCTCGCCGAGATCGACAACGGCGAGGTGCGCCCGCTCGCGGTGGTGCGGCCGCAGTCGTACGCCGACGCGTCCGGATCCGGACAGTGGTGGATCGCGAGCGACCTCGACGAGGCGGCGCTGGGCGGGCCGCTGCCCGAGGATCACGTGCTCGGCGTCGGCGGCGCGTCGCTGACGCTCGCCGGACTGCAGCTGCCGACTCCCGCGGAACGAGGGCTCGACATCGGGGCGGGCTGCGGCATCCAGGCGCTGCGCGCCCGCGCGCACGTCGGTCACGTGGTGGCGACCGACATCTCGCCGCGCGCCTTGTCGTTCACGCGGCTGAACGCCCTCCTCAACGGGATCGACGGCATCGAGGTGCGGCTCGGCAGCCTGTTCGAGCCCGTCGCGGGAGAGCAGTACGACCGTGTCGTGTCGAACCCGCCGTTCGTGATCACGCCGCGGGTCGCCGACGTCCCCGCCTACGAGTACCGCGACGGCGGGATGGTCGGCGACGACGTGGTGGCCGCGTTCGTGAAGGGGGTCGGCGCCCACCTGGCGCCCGGCGGGGTCGCGCAGCTGCTCGGCAACTGGGAGACACGGGACGGCGTGCCCGGCCTCGAGCGCGTGCGCCGATGGGTCGAGTCGTCGCCGGTGCCGCTCGACGCCTGGGTCGTCGAGCGCGAGAGCCTCGACCCGCTGTCGTACGCCGAACTGTGGGTGCGCGACGGCGGCACGCTGCCCGGCACGCCCGGCTTCGCGAGACTCGTCGACGCCTGGCTCGACGACTTCGCGGCCCGCGCGGTGACGGAGGTGGGTTTCGGATACCTGCTGCTGCGGCGTCCGGCCGACGGGCCGCCCACGCTCGCCCGGTACGAGACGCTCCACACGGCCCTCGCGGGCGACGGGCTCGGGGCGCATCTCGCGGCCGCGCTCGACGCCCACGATCGCTTGAGCGATCTCGACGACCCGGGGCTCGCGGCATCCGTCCTCGTCGTCGCCCCCGACGTCACCGAGGCGCGTCATCACCTGCCCGGAGCCGAGGATCCGACCGTCATCGAGCTGCGCCAGGGCGGCGGGTTCGGCCGCGCCCTCGGCGTGGATCCGGGGCTGGCAGCGCTCGTCGGCGCGTGCGACGGCGACCTTCCGGTCGGGATCCTCATCGATGCGATCGCCGATCTGCTTGAGGTCGACGCCGGGGCGCTCCGTGCGGACCTGCTGCCCCGCGCACGTGAACTGGCGTTCACAGGATTCCTCCGCTTCGCGGACTGATGCCCCGAAGCGAATATGGATGCTGTTGACGACAGTATCTTGACAGCGCCGCCCGAGCAGGGCCATCATCCGTCTCGGGTGCTGGTGTGGGCGCCCGCGCTGCTTCGGGCGGCGCATTCGGGAGCGGTCTGAGGCCCTGGGGAGGGCTGCGGTTTGACGAAGTCGCGGAGACCCTTGCGCGCTGAGCGCGCAGCAGCGATGGCCCGCGCGCGCTCCGCAGCGATCGCCGCCACCGTCTCGGTCTCGATGGCGATCACCCCGCTCATGATCCCTCCTGCGGCCGTCGCCGACGAGTTCGCACTCCGCTCCGCCGCGCCCGTCGGCTCCTCCTCCGTGATGCGCGTTCTCACGCCCGCCGACATCGACGCGGTGCTTCCGGCCGCCCTGGCAGTGTGGGGCGAGACCGGCCTCGCAGGCGCCGTCGTCCGCATCGGCGACGTCCGCGGCGATCGCCTCGCGGTCACGTCGGGGCGCACGATCACGATCGACATGGATGCTGCGGGCCGCGGCTGGTTCGTCGACAGCACCCCGTCCACCTCGCGCGAGTTCACGCAGCGCTCCGGCGACATCGCGCGCGCCTCGGGCTCCAGTCCGGCGGCGGGACGCTTCGACCTGCAGACGGTGCTCGCACACGAGATCGGGCACCTGCTCGGCCGCGCCGACCTGGGCCGCGCCGACGCGATCATGCACGAGAGCCTCCGGCCCGGCGAGCGGCACCTCACGCGCGGCATCGACGCCGGTGCCCGGGTCAGCGTGCTCCGTGCGCTGGCCACCGGTGCGGAGCTGCCGCTGACCGCGGCGACCGACGCCGTGACCGGCGACCCCGCGGCGACCGACCCGGCGGCGCCTCCGGCGGCCGACCCCGCCCCTGCCCCGGCGGAAGCACCGGCCGCGGAACCGGCGGCACCGGCACCCGCGGACCCGGCGCCGGCAGCAGAACCCACGACGGAACCGGCCACGGCCTCCGAACCGGTGCCGAGCAACCCCGACGCCGAACCGGCCGCCGACGCGACCGCGACCGCGCCGGCCGAGGCGCCCGCCGCCGTGGAGACGGCCGCCGTCGCTCCCGGACCCTGGGCCGTGTCGATCTCGGGCCGCGTCGTCATCCGCCTCGAGGGCGGGGACCTCGTGATCGGCGACGAGCGGCGGCCGCTGGCATCCGTCACGTCGCTGACGATCCTCGGCTCGGGCGGCTCGGACGAGGTCGTCTTCGACGCCGCCGCGCTCGCGGCGCTCGCCGGGATCGCGATCTCGTTCGACGGCGCGGGCGGCTACGACACGCTGAGCGGCCCCGCCGTCACGGCGCGCTGGGTCGTGACGGGCGCCGGATCCGGGGTTCTGCTCGCGGGCGCAGCATCCGTCTCGTTCTCGGGGCTCGAGCACCTGCAGGGTGCGGCCGGCAGCGACGACACGTTCGTGATCGAAGGTTCCGGCTCGATCGCCTCCGTCGACGGCGGCCTGGGCGGCTACGACACCTTGGTCTCGTCCGGCGCCGCGACGAGCGGGCAGGCCGTGGTCACCGGACCGCAATCCGGGACCGTGGCGCGCGACGGGAACGTGACGGCGTACGACGGGCTCGAGCCGGTCGACCTCAACTGCACGGCGTGCAGCATCCAGGCGGACGACGGCGTGAACCACGACATCCGCGTGCAGAGCATCGACGCGACGAGCGTGTCGGTCGAATTCCTCAGCAACACCGGCGAACTGCACCGCTTCGTCTTCGGCACCGCGGCGGCCACGCTGACGGTGCGCGGCGGGACCGGGAACGACACGTTCCGCATCGGCGCCGTCTCGGACCTCGTCACGCTGGTGATCGTGGGCGGCGGCGGCACCGACACGGTGATCGGTCGCAACGAGGACACCGACTGGGTGATCGCCGGGGCGGACTCCGGTGACACGACGTACTTCGCGTACTCCCAGGTCGAGAGGCTGGTGGGCGGTTCCGCCGCTGACACGTTCGCGTTGCGACCCGGCGGCGCGACCGCTTCGATCGACGGCGGCGGCGGCGCGGACTCGCTTGTCGCGCTCGATCTCGCGAACACCTGGACCATCACCGGGACGGATGCCGGCACCCTCGCGTGGGCCGGAGCGCCGGCACCGATCTCGTTCACGCGCGTCGGGACCCTCGTCGGCGGCACGAGCGACGACACGTTCGTCGTGCAGGCGGGCGGCGCTCTCTCGGGCGGGGTCTTCGGCGGTGGCATCGACGCCTCGGTGGCGGCGCCCGTCGACGTGCTCGACTTCTCGGCTCTCGGCGGCGCGATCGTCACGATCATCGCCGGCGGCGCCGTCGACATCGCCGCCGTCTTCTCCTCCTCCGTCTCCGCAGGCGCTCCGGCCACGGGCACGGTGCGGTTCGACACGGCGGTGCAGAACCAGGCCACCCAGGTGCGGGTCAGCACGACCGACGCCGCGGGTGCCTCGGTCGCCGCAGCCATCGACAACATCGACACCTCGCACGGCACGGGCCAGCTGCTGGTGAGCGACGCGAACGACCCCACCAAGTGGATCCTCTTCGACCTGCTCGGGATCACGGTTCCGGGGCTGCCGGGCTATCGCACCTTGTCCGTCCAGGTCGCCGGTTCCAGCGCCGCGTCACCGTTCACGGACGGCTCCGACATCACCCTCTCCTACATCCCGCCCGCCCACCTGGTGCTCGGGTTCGGTGCCTTCACGGGCATCGCGACGTTGATCGGCACGCAGAGCTCGGCCGACAGCATCCGTGGTCCTCCGAACGCGAACGTGCGCTGGAACGTCGACGGTGCGAACGCGGGTTCGGTCGCCGGCATCGCCTTCTCGTCCTTCGAGCATCTCGTGGGAGCGGACGACAACACGGACGTCTTCGTGATCACCGGATCGATCGCCTCGGTCTCCGGCGGGACGGGCGGCTCCGACTCGCTGATCGTCTCGTGCACCGGCTCGTGCGGACCGATCACCGCCGCCGTCTACAACGTCAGCGGAACGGATGCCTCGGGCACGGCATCGTTCTTCGGCCGCACCATCGCTTACACGGGCCTCGACCAGCAGCAGCCCATCGTCTACGTCGGCCTCGCGACCGATCCCGACATCGTCCGGATCGTCGGCAGCTCGTCGAACGACACCATCACCATCTCGGCCGGTCTCACCGACGACAAGATGATCGTGAGCTTCGGCTCGATCGGCTGGTACAACCCCGTCAACGGCATCGTGACCTTCGCGTTCGAGTTCACGGTTCCCAACGTTTCGCTCGTCGTCGAGGGCCTCGAAGGCGCCGACACGATCATCGTCACCGGCCTCGCCGCCGGATGGGTGAGCGAGGCGTCCTTCTACATCTACGGCAACCGCCGCCTCAGCGACGAGCTGCCCATCTTCGTCGACGACCCGAACCCCGACTCGGTGCGCTTCACGGGGAACGTCAACACCAAGGGCGGCATCCTCGAGGCGTACGCGGCGCACATCACCGTCGACGCGGACGTCACGATCGACACGAGCGGGGCCTCGGGCTGGGTCACGTTCCGCGTCCGTCAGATCGGCCTCGCCTTCGGCGAGAACCTGTCGCCGCTGTTCTTCACCGACCGCAACGTCTCCATCACCATCGGCGACCGCGCCCAGGTGCGGGCGACCGGCATCTTCTTCATCGCGCAGGCCGAGGACCGCAGCCTCGCCGAGTACTTCGGTGTGGGGCGCGAGGTCGCGAACTACGTGATCGAGCCGCTCACCAGCTGGATCGAGGGTCTCATCGCGCTGCCGGTGAAGCTGCTGGTGAAGAAGTCGACCGCGACCATCACCATCGGCGAGTCCGCGCAGCTCATCGGCGACGACACGGTCGGTATGTACGCCGTAGCCACGGCCACCGCGAACGGCACCGCCAGCTCGAGCCTCGTGAGCGTCGGTTACACGCGTGCGGAAGCCTCCGCGACCGTGCTCATCAAGCGCAACGCGCTCATCACCAGCACCGCAGCCGTCGTCATCACGGCGACGGCGACCGCGAACGCGTCGATGAGCTCGTCGACCGCGCGGGAGCTCGCGAGCATCCCCAACCCCGGCAGCTCGCAGGGCGCCATCGCGATCGCGGTCAGCAACGCCGTCACGACCTCGCACATCACGGTGGAGGCGGACGCGAAGATCGAGGCGGGCAAGACCGCCAACATCGTCGCCAGCGGCACGATCGAGTCGGAGGCCGAGGCGGAGTCGGGGCTGTACGCCGACGGCACCGCTGGACTCGCGTTCGCGATCGAGCTGTCCGATGCCGACATCAAGACGACCGTCCTCGGCACGGTGATCGCCAACATGACGTGGTGCGTCATGGTCGAAGGCAAGGATCCCGTCCCCTGCTCGATGGTGAAGATCGAGATCGACCCCCTCGCCCCGAACCTCGCGGACGCAGGGTACGTCGACTACGCCGGCAACCGGATCCATGTCGGACCGCACGCGCTCGTCACCGAGGACACGGTGACGTACTCGACCCGTCGGGGCGCCCCGATCGGGGGTCTGGTCGACGGCCGCGTCTACTACGTGGTGTGGCTCGCCGACGACCCCGACACCACCACGCTCAACGAGTCGGAGTTCATCGCCCTCGCCGCCTCGGAGCAGATGGCCGTGCGCGCCGCGACCTGCGGCACCGACGACGGCTACGCGGCGTACCTCACGTGCCTGGCGCAGTTCGTGATCGATCTCGACAAGAAGGCAGGGCTTCCCGCGCCCTCGACGAACAACCGCGACTTCACCGCATCCGGCGTCGACGCGCTGGCCGACACGATCACGCTCGGCTGGCCGGGCGGCGTCTTCAACACCTTCGAGCTCGGCCAGGCGGTCGTGTACCGCCAGAACGGCAACGCCCCGATCAACGGTCTCGTCGACGGCCAGACGTACTACGTCGTCGCGAGCACGAACCAGAAGAACCTGCAGGGCAACACCCGGTTCACGGACGCGCAGATCATCGGCCTCGCCGAGACCGAGAATGAAGCCCGCGCCGGTGTGCTGATCGACATCGGCCCCGCCGGCCCGGGCACCTACACCCTGTCGGCGAAGCACGTCCTCGACACCGGATTCGCGACCGGCGTCGGCATCATCGCCAAGCTCGAGGCGACGGAAAGCGCCTCGGCCAGCGCAGGGCTCGAGAGCGAGAGCTCGAACACGAACCTGTGGGCGAAGTTCAAGGAGATCATCGGCACCAACATCGCCGACAAGTTCGTCACCGAGCTGACGAAGCCGTACCGCGACAACCAGGGCAAGCCGGGTGCCGGCGCGAACCCCGGAATCGCCGTCGCCGGCGCCATCGCCTTCCTCTTCGCCGACCACGATGTCGTCACCGAGGTCGGCCCTGCCGCCGTCGTGAAGTCGAACGAGGACCTCGAGGTCAAGGCGACGATCGGCCAGCGCTACACGCTGAGTGCCGACGCCACGTTCGAGCCGCAGGAGACGCGCTCGGGTTCGAGCACCGGCACCAGCGCCGCGAATGCCGCCAGCGTCGCGGTGTCGATCGGCATCTTCGACAACAACGCGACCGCCACCGTCCGCAGCGGCGCGGCGCTCGACGGGCTGCGCGCGACGCGGGTGATCGCCGACGTGAGCTACCCGTTCCTGGTCCGCTTCGACCAGTACATCCCGCTGTCGAACGCCGAGTGGGTCGACAAGCTCCGCAACGACGGCTGGAACTCGGTCCTCGGCTACCTCAACGCGACGCTCGGCCTCCAGAGCATGTTCAACGCGTGGACGACGGCCGCGACCACCGCCGACGACATCGGCCTCGCCGGTGCGGTCACCGTCGTCGTCCTCACGAACAACGCGATCGCCACCGTCGAGGGAGCCGTCCGGATCAACCAGGACGTCGCCTGGCGCACGTCTGAACACCCGCACAACGACAACGCGGCCGGGTCCGACACCGACGGCATCGAGAACGAGCAGGTCTTCTCGGTCGAGGCCACGAACTACCAGCAGCTCATGACGATGACCGGCAACTTCTCGCTGCCCGACATCGACCTCGACGAGAAGGGCAAGCTGCTCGACATCGACCGGCTGTCGCGGCCGTCCATCAGCGGCGGCGGACAGCGCGGCGGCGCCGGAGGCGCGTTCTACATCTTCGTGCAGAACAACACCACCCACGCCATCGTCGGCGGCGGGTCCTGCATCGACGGCCCCGGCGACACCGACCCGACCTGCATCTACAGCGGCGCCGACGGCGGCTTCAACATGAAGGCCGAGGAGGCCGTCTTCCACCTCGACTTCGTGCAGGCCGGCAGCCAGGGCGGGAAGGTCACGATCGCGGGGTCGCTCGCGTACGTCGGGCAGAGGAGCGACACGCTGGTCTGGCTGTCGTCGGACGCGATCGTCACCGGCCGGAACGTCCGGCTGTACGCGGGCGACTTGATGACGCAGGTCACCTGGGTGGGCGGCATCGCGGCAGGCACGGGCATCGGCGTGGGCATCTCGGTCGCGATCAACAACCTCGACCGCACGACGAAGGCCGTGATCGGCTCGCCCGACGCGGTGGCCGGCGCGACGGGTGCGGCGCGCAACGTGAGCAACATCCACGTCGACCAGGAGGTCGACGTCCTGGCCAAGCTCGACGGCGATCTGTGGGCCTTCGCGATCGCCGGCTCCATCTCGACGCCCCCGGCGGCCACCCCGCCCGTCGGCACCCCGCAGAAGGCTCTGCAGATCCTCGGGACCCAGGTGCAGACGCCGACCACCGGGGTGGGCGTCGCGGGCGCAGCATCCGTCAACATCGTCCGTGACACCGTGCAGGCCTCGATCGCGGATGCCGGGAGGATCTCCGCCGGACGCCTCACCGTGACCGCACTCGACGAGTTCTTCCAGCTGTCGGTGACCGGCGGAGCCGCGTTCGTGGTGAGCACGCTGGCCGACTCGAAGTCCATCGCCGGGGCATTCAGCTTCAACGACCTCGACGTCGCCGTCCGGGCGTTCATCGTGAAGACCGACGCGGTCACGTCGGGAAGCGTGTCGGTGTCGGCGATCCGCGGCGGCGACCTCCTCGCGATCTCGGCAGGCCTCGCCGGCGCTCTGGCCAACGACAGCATCAGCGCCGCCGGCTCGTTCTCGGCCAACGTGATCTTCAACGTCACCGAGGCGGCGATCCGCGGCATGATCGGCACGATCGGCGGGAACGTCACCGTCAGCGCGCTCGACCGCTCCCGCATCATCTCGGTCGGCGGCGGGATCGCGTTCGGCGGAAAGGTCGGCGTCGGCATCGGCGTCGGTCTCAACCTCCTGGGCACCGACGACCGCCCGGTCATCACGCGCGCGACGCTCACCGACTCGCGCCTGACCGTGGGCGGCAGCACCTTCTCGGTGACGGCGGACAACGTCAACACCGGCACCGACCCGCGCATCTACGCGGTGGGCGCGGGCATCGGCGCGGCGCTCGGACCGAAGACGACCCTCGGCCTCGGCTTCATGATGGCGATCAACATCGTCGTCGCCACGACCGAGGCGCTGCTCACCAGCAGCGCAGTGGTCGGGCTCGGCGGGCTGAAGGTGACGGTCGCCGCGACCGACGACACGGGCATCTTCTCGATCGCCGGCGCCGGCGGGCTCACGATCGGCGGCGGCGGGGCCGTCGGTGCGGCCCTCGGCTACAACGAGGTCGACACCACCACGCGCGCACGGATCGACGACACCGACATCACGACGACCGGCGACGTCGCGGTGCGCGCCCTCGCGGGCGGTTCGATCATGGGTGTCGCGGTCGGCGTCGCCGTCTCGGCCGCCGGCACGGGGACGCGGATCGCGGGCGCGGGATCGGTCCTCATCAACATCGTCGACAGTGTGGTCGAGGCCTCCCTCGTCGACAGCGTGGCGAACTCTCCCGTGGGTGCGTCCGTCATCGCGGCCCGTGCGGTGCTCGTCCAGGCCGAGAGCACGGCGTCGATCGTCGCCGGCGCAGGCGCCCTCGCGATCTCGGCGAGCAAGCCCGTCCGCTCGCCCATCGCCGGGGTCCTCGGCATCTCGGTCGCCGACAACACGGTCGTCTCCGATGTGCGCGCGACGATCACCGGCGTGACGGTGTCCACGAGCGGCGCGCTCGCCGACGACCCGCGAGCCGGATCGGGCGCGCATCAAGGGGTCGTCGTCGCCGCGAAGTCGTCGCCGACGATCCTGGCGATCACGCTGGCAGGGGCTTTCACGACCGACCCGATCGCCGGCGCCGGCGCCGGCTCGGGAAACACCATCGACCAGATCGTCCGCGCCTCGATCGCGAACAGCACGGTCACGGCAGGCGGCGCGGGCGTGCTCGTCGACGCACTGAGCACCGCGACGATCACCGCGGACGCCGGCGGCATCAGCTTCGCCGCCGACCTCTTCCAGAGCGGCAACCCGGCCTCGGTCGCGATCGGCATCGGCGTCGCCGTCAACGACGTGGTGAGCGAGACCCTCGCCCTCATCGCAGGATCGACTGTGACCGCCCTTCGCGACATCGTCGTCTCGAGCGTCGCGTCGGCCGCGATCGATGCGCTGACCTTCGGCGTCGCGGTCAGCGTCGCCACCAGCAACCCGACGCTCCAGCTCGCGGGGGGCGGCGCGGGCGCCTTCAACAGCATCGGGGGACGATGGGACGCCGGGGCGGTTCCGCTGGTACGGGCGGCCGTCGTGAACAGCGTCGTCACCTCCACCGGCGGCGCGGTGAGCGTGCGGGCGTCCGACACCTCGACCATTCACGCCGACGGCGCCGGCGTCGGCATCGCCGCCGAGTACGCGTCGGGCGACAAGCCAGGATTCTCGGGCGGGATCGGCGTCGGCGTCGCGATAAACGAGATCTACACCCACGATCCGTCGCAGCCCACGGCGCGCCACCGCAATGTGATCGAGGCCGTCATCGACGCCTCGGCGGTCAGTGCGGCGACCGGCGTGTCGGTCTCGGCGACGTCCGCGCCGACGATCGATGCGCTCGTGCTCGGCGGCGCCGTCAACGCGCAGCTCGGCTCGCCCAGCGGATTCAACCTGGCCGGCGGCGGCGCGGGCGCGAGCAACGTGATCCACACCTCGGTGCGGGCGCTCATCAAGGGCGGCACGCCGTCGCGGATCGTGACCACGTCGGCCGGCGCCCTCGCCGTGACGGCGCAGGACGTGTCGAAGATCACCGCGGATGCGGGAGCGCTCGGACTGCTGCTCGCGCTCGGCCAGGGCAACGGCCTCAACCTGGCGCTCGGCATCGCGGTGGCCCTCAACACGATCGACAGCGAGGTGCACGCCATCGTCGACGGCACGACCGTCCGCGGCGACTCCGTCACGATCTCGGCCGGCACCACGCAGCAGACGACGACCGACGTGCTGGCGCTCGGCATCGCGGCAGCCTTCCACTTCGGCACGGGCGAGTCGAACGGGCTCGACCTCGCGGCCGGGCTGTCGGTCGCGATCAACACGATCACCCGCGACGTCGTGGCCGAGCTGCGAGGCGGCGCACAGGCGCTCGCGCGGAGCGGGGCGCTCACCGTCACCGCCACCGACCGGTCCAGGATCCATTCCGACGCCGGCGGGTTCGGTCTGGCCATCACAGGAACGGGCAGCGGCTCGGGCGCCGTCCTGAGCGCGGGCATCGCGGTGGGCGAGTCGCGCGTGACGAACACGGTGATCGCCCGGGTCGCAGCATCCCTCGTCGACGCGGTCTCGGCGCGCATCGCCGCCGACGCGGCGGCGACGATCGAGACGCTCACGCTCGCCGCCGCCGGCTCGGGCAAGATCACGATGGGCGAAGGCGTCGGCTTCGCCGGAGCGCTGGCGGTCACCTGGGCGGGCAACACCGTCACGAACATCGTGATCGCCGCGATCGACGGCGCGAAGACCACCCTCCCCGGCCGCTCCGCGGCGGTGCAGATCGGCACGGGCGGTCTCGTGGTCTCGGCGAAGGACGTGTCGACGCTGACCGCGAAGATGGGCGTCGGCGCCCTCTCGGTCGCCATCGGCACCGGCGACGGCCTGGCGATCAACATCTCGATCGCCGTCGCACTGGCCGACAACGTCATCGACGGGGCGATCGACGCGTTCATCCGCGACTCGTCCGTCGCGAGCGCCGGGGGCGTGTGGGTGACGGCCGACTCGCAGCGCACGCTCTGGGCCGAGGCGGCCGCCGTCGCGATCGGCGTCGCCATCCAGATCTCCGAAGTGCCGATCTCGCTCGGCGGCGTCGGCATCGGCATCGTCGGCACCAACACCATCACCGGCCACACGACGGCCCAGATCGTCCGGTCCGACGTGACCGCCGCCGGACCGGTGCGGGTGGCCGCCGAGGACACGTCCACCGTGGACGCCACATCCACGAGCCTCGGCGTGCAGGTGTCTGTCATCGGCGTATCGGTCGTCATCGCACGACTCACCAACACCATCGCCCACGACGTCCTCGCCTTCATCCTGGGCTCGAAGGTCACCTCGACCGGCGGCGGGGTCACCGTCTCGGCCGAAGAGACCGCCGACATCCGCACCACCAAGAACTCGAGCGTGAGCATCACCGTCTCGATCGGCGGCGCGGGTGGCGAGATCTCGGGCACCGGCACGATCAGCGGTCGCACCGAGGCGGCGATCGGCTCGTCGGCGCCAGAGGGGGCCGTCCCCGCCCAGCGCTCGACGGTGAAGGCGACGGGTGCGGTCGAGGTGCTGGCCACCACCGACGCACACGTCTCGGTGGGCACGTACGGCGGCTCGGGCTCCCTCGTCGTCTCGGCCAGCGTCATGTCGGCGACCGGGACGATCAGCCGGAACACCTACGCGCACATCGACGACGGCACCCGCGTCGAGGCCGGATCCCTCAAGGTCTCGGCGCAGGCCCCACGCATGGTCGTCGACGTCTACGCCGAACTCGGCAGCGTCAGCCTGATCGGCGCCGGCATCGGCGAGAAGACCTCGGCGCAGGTGACCGGCGACGTCGAGGCCTGGATCGGGCAGCGCGGCGAGGCATCCGTCCTCGCGCTCCCCACGGTGATCACGGTCGCCGGCACGGCGGAGATCAGCGCGGTGAACACGAACTCCTGGGCGAAGGCGACGAGCAACGGCGGCAGCGGATCGGTCCTCATCGCGGTGAGCATCATCGACGCCACGGCGAAGGTCACCGGTGACACGCGCGGCTACCTCGGGCTGCTGGAAGGGCCCGCCGGAGAGCCCGGCTCGTTCACCGCGAACGGACTCGTCGTCACCGCGACGGCCGGGCAGAGCCGGGCTGACGCGTCGGTCCTCGCGGTGGCCGTCGGCCTGGCCGGTGCGGGCACCGGATCGGTGAGCCCCGTCACCGCGAGCGTCGAGGGCGTGGTCACCGCGTTCGTCGATGCGGCCGACCCCAGCCGCGGGCCTCCGCGCCTGGTGCTCACGATCGGCTCCGCCGGCGTCCGCATCGCAGCCGAGGCGACGGTCGACGTCACCGCACGGTTCCGCGGCGGATCAGGCTCCCTCATCGCGGCGGGCGACTCCCACTCGGCCACGGCCACCTCCTCCCTCTCGGTGCAGGCGTTCCTCGCCAGCAGCGCCACGGTCATCGGCGGCGACATCGACGTCACCGCCACGATGACCCACGCGATCGCCATCGTCTCCGTCACGGTCGGCACCGGATCGCTCATCGCCAGCGGCGGCGACGCCAAGGGCACCGCCACCGTCAGCGGCAGCACGACCGCGTACATCGCGGACGGCGTGGTCATCGACGTGACCGACGGTCACGTCTCGGTCGCCGCGACCTCGTCTCTGCGCACGCAGGTCGACACCCTCATCGCGACCGGCAGCGGCATCGCCGGCGGCCGCAACGCCGAGGCGACCAGCACGGTCACCGGCGACACGAAGGCCTGGATCGGCGCCTCGGCGAAGATCACCGTGCGCCTCGTCGCCACCACGAACACCCCCGGGCTCGGCAACGGCGACGTGTCGGTCACCGCCACCGGCTCTGCCGAGGCGGACGCGACCTCGCAGGCCTACGGCGGCGCGGGTCTCGGCGACGGCGGCGCGGCGCACGCCACGACCACGGTCACCCCGCGCGTGCAGGCGCTCGTCGGATCGGGCGCCGTCATCACCGCGGGCGGCGACGCGACGGTGTCGGCGGCGCTGATCCGGCAGGGCGAGGCGCCCTCGAGCGACATCGTCACGGTGAACGCGACCGAGGACACGATCTCCCTGGAGCTCGGCCTCCTCGACGGCCAGATCGTCCGGTACGTCGCCGGGGCGAACCCGATCACCGCGGGCGGCGTGCAGATCCCCGCCGACCGCGACCTCTCGATCGTCGTCGTCGACGACGGCGTGTACCGGTTCGGCGTGCGTTTCACCGGGGCATCGGTGGATCCGGTGTTCGATGTGATCCGCTTCGACGGACCGCATCTGCTGCGCACCGGCGACCGCGTGCGGATCTCGGGCGGCATGATCCCCGGCCTCGGCGCCGGCGCCGGCACCTACACCGTGCTCGTGATCGACGCCACGACCATCAAGCTGCAGGACGGGACCGAGGACGGGGTGCTCGTGCTCACCCCCGGCGACGTCACCGGCGACACGATCACGCTCCCCGGCCACGGTTTCGAGGACGGCGACGCCGTCACCTACCACGATCCGGGCAAGGCTCAGGGCTTCACGAGCGGCGCCGTCGACAAGATCTACAGCGAGACCGTCGACGGCAGCGGCACGGTCACCAGCTTCACCCTCGATGACGCACTGTCGCTGAACCGGATCGTGATCCGGGGTCACGGATTCAGCACCGGAGACGCCGTGGTCTTCCGCGTCGTGGCCGCGGGGCCCGGGTCCAACCCCGTCAGCGGGCTGGCGGTCGGCGGCACGTACCGCGTCATCCGCATCGACAAGGATCAGCTGCAGCTCGTCAGGGCCTGGTTCTCGGGTACGGTCACCCTGGGCGACAACGGCGACAACGACACCGTGACGCGAGGCTCGGGCACGTGGGCGGGCTCCGGGTTCTCGGCGGGCGACGTCTTCACGGGAACCGGATGCCTCGCCGGCACGCGCACCGTCCTCTCGGTGTCGGGCGGCACCATGGTGCTCACCAGCGATTCGGGGCTGAGCGGTTCGTGCTCGACGACGCTGTCGACCGCGCCCCTCTCACTCTCGGTGACGCGCCCTGCGCCCGCCGACGACTGGAGCTACACGCTGACCCGCACGACCGAGGGCGGCATCTCCCCGCTCGTCGACGGACGCACCTACTACGTCGTGCAGCGCAGCGACGACACGTTCAAGCTCTCCGAGACCCCGAACGGCACACCGATCACGCTCGACAAGACCGGGCTGGGCGCCGGGGTGGTCCACCGCATCGGCGTGGAGGGCGTGGACCTCGGCGCTGCCACCGGCGACTTCGCCGTCTACCTCGACCTCACGGGCGGTGGCCCGAACGCCGGCAGCCTCGTGTCGCCGAGCGGCACCGACCTCGCCGTGCTGCTGGGCGCCGGCGGCGACGGCGCGTCGAAGGCGACCGCGGTGGGCGGTTCCGGCGCGCTCATCGTGACCGTGGGCCTGCCGACGGCCGAGCTGACGTACACGCCGCGCGTCGACACCTGCATCGGGTGGGATGCTGCGGCCCAGACCTGCTCGCAGGCCGCGACCCTCGTCGCCGGCGGAGACGTGACCCTCGACTCGACGGCCACCGGCACCGCGCGCGTGTACGCCGACATCCGGGCAGGCGCCGCGATCAAGGTCGGCATCGCCCGCGCCGCGGGAACCCTCGGCAACGGCTACGCGCACACGCGCATCGGCAGCGGATCACGCGTCGTCTCGGGCGCGGACATGCGGATCGCAGCATCCGCCGATTCGCATCTCGAGGTGCGCGCCATCGCCAAGGGCGGCGGGCTCATCGCCGTGACCGAGAGCGACGCCCGTGCCGTCATCGGCGCGCACGCCGAGATCACGGTCGGGATCGCGGTCACGCTGATCGCCGCGGGCCTGCTCGCGCTCGCGACCGACGTGAAGGTGATCGGGCTCTCCGAGGCCGACACGCTCGGCATCGGCACGATCGGCTTCGCCGGCGCCGACTCCAACTGGTCGTTCAACGAGGGCTTCGAGCCTCCGGGAACGCATGTGTCGACGACCTCGACCATCTTCATCGCCCCGAACGCGCGGCTCGAGGCCGACGAGGTGAGCATGAATGCGATCACCTCCCACGTCGACGTGCAGGCCCACACCGGCGCCGAGGCCATCCTGGTACTGCTGCTCGGCGGCGCGGCCGCCCGCTCGTACGCCGACCTCACCGGGTCGATCGTGTCGTCGATCACCATCGCGACGGGCGCCGTGGTGACGGGCTGGGCGGGCGTCGACCTCATCGCGCGAACGCTCGACGTGACCGTCAAGCGCCTTGCGAGCCGGCTCGGCGTCGCGTTCCCGGTGCCCATCAACGAGGCCCACGCCACCGGCGCGCTGACCATCACGTCGAGTGTGACGACGCAGATCGCCGCGTTGGTGCAGGCAGGCGTCCGGGTGGACGCGACCCGCCTCGAGAAGCCGTGGTCGGGCCTGACGGCCGCGACGGCCTACCCGCGCCTGGCCCTCTACGTCGACGCGAAGACCGCCGTGACGACGATCGAGGCGGACAAGTGGCACCTCAGTACGGAGGACGGCTACTTCGACAGCGACGACTCGAGCACCACGCGCCTCGGCGTCGTCCTCTGGGATGCCGATGTCACGATCTTCGGCGGCAGCCACGGTGCACCGCGACTGGTGATCGATGAGAACGGCTACGTCGTCGTCGCCAACGGCGTGAAGATCGACGGCGCGGACGCGTACGTCGGTCAGCAGGTGGGAAGCGCCTTCACCGTCACGGTCGCCAACGACGGTCCTGGCAACGTGCTGATCACCGCCGACGGACGCCTCGACCGCAAGGGCGAGGCGCAGCAGCAGGCGACCATCGCGAACGGCATGACGAACGCGCCGACCGGGTGGCCGCTGTTCACGTTCAGCGACACCCTGTCGAACGTCGTCATCATCGACCACTCCCACGCCGCCATCACGCTCGGCTCCATCGACGTGGTGACGCCGGCATCGGTCCTGACCGAGCCGACGGTGTGGCTGCTGAGCCGGACGCGCTTCTCGTTCAACGAGCAGATCCCGCTGCAGTTCGATGTCACCCGCAACGCCCTGGGCACGACGATCGACATCCAGAAGCGCGCGACCGGACGGCTCATCGTGGCCGGTCCGATCAACAACCCGACGGGCTGGACGCACATCCTGCACACCAGCGGCGACATCGAGTTCGCCGCGGGCGGCGCGGGGATCGTCACGAACGTGCTGCACCTGGAGGCCCCGAACGGGGCGATCGGGACGGATGCTGCGCCCCTGCGCGTGACGCTGGTCCAGAGCCTCGACCGCGGCGCCCCCGGAACCGCCGACGACGCCGTGCGCCTGACGCGCATGTGGGCCAGCGCCCAGGGCGACGTCCACCTGCGGATCCTCGCCGTCGACCGCGTGCCGACGACGCACGCGCTGCGCCCGGCCGTCTTCACGGTCTACGTCGACGAGGTGCGCTCGGCCCAGGGCGACGTCGACATCCGCCTCGACGACAGCCGCCTGCAGATCGGCGACGGCGTCGGGGTGACGGTCCACGTCCTCGCGTACACGCCGGCGACGGCGGCGCCGCTCCAGCCTCTCCTCCCCGTGTACGACGGCCACCACTCCTCTCACTTCCGCCCCGACACGTTCGCGCCGCTGCTGCGCGACCCGGCTGCGTACGTGAACGGCATCGGTGCGGTGATCGACAGCACCTATCGCTTCGAGCGGCGCACGGCCGCTCCGGCCTTCGAGCCGGCGACCTACCTCGGGACCGACCTCGGCTACGACGCGCAGACCTCGCCGCGCACCCCGGTGACCATCACCGCCGCAGGCGTGTCGGCCGTCGGCGTCGCCGAGCCCGGCCTCACCGCGGCGTTCGACATCTCGGTGAAGGACCTCGGCGCCGGGGTCGCAGCATCCCGCATCTCCGTCCTCGCGTTCACGGCACTCGCCGACACCGTCGCCGCGAACGTGCGGGCCGTGCTCGACGTCGACGTCGCGGGCTACGTGGTCGCGACCGAGAACGCGGGCGACCTGCGGCTCGGACTGGTGCGCGCGCGTCAGGGTGACGTGCAGCTCCTCGCGAAGCAGGGCTCGATCCTCGACGGCGACCCCGGCGACGCGTCCGACGCGTCCGACCCGGTCGACGTCGCAGGCCGCAGCATCACCCTGCTCGCACCGAACGGCAGCATCGGCACCGCGGCCGACTTCCTCGAGGTCGATCTCATCGAGGGCATCGCGAGCCCCGTCATGTGCGCCGTCGTCGGGTGCGAGACGGCCGCCGGGGCGCTCATCGCACGGGCCGGACTGGTCGTGATGATCACCGAGGTCGGCGGCGACCTCCGGATCGACGAGGTGACGTCGGGGTCGGTCGCCCGCACGGTGGCCGCCGACGTCGTGCTCACAACGCGCGCCGGCTCCATCCTCGGCACCACGACCGCCCGCACCATCGTCTCGGGCGTGCGGGTCAACCTCCTCGCCGGCGGCATCGGCGGTATCGGCGGCCCGACCCTCGGCGCCGCCCTCATCGTCGACACGTCGATCGCAGGCGCGGGCTCGGGTCACCTGTTCGCCTCGGGCTACGCCGACGTGATCATCACCGAGGCCGACGACGAGCTGGTGCTCCTCGGCGCGATCTCCACGAACGGATCGGTCGTGCTGACCGTGCCCGACTCGGCTTCGCCGCGCGGACCCCCGTCGCTCGGCGGCCCCACCGGACTCCCGCCGCTCGTGTCCGACCCGCAACTGGCCGACGCGAGCCAGCCCGACGACCTCATCCTCGTCGCGCGCGGCGAGGTGCTGCTGACGCAGAACCTCCCGACCGACGCCCTCCCGAAGGGCGAGACCGCCGCGTACCGCAGCGGCATCTGGGCCGCCGCCGACATCACCCTGTGGGTGGGCGACGACGTCTCCGCACCCGTCGACACGTGGATCGTCGCCGGCCGGTTGATCTCGATCCACGGCGATCAGGCTCCGGAAGGCGTCAACGCGGATGCCACCGGCACCACGATGGTCTTCGCCGGCGTCGTCGGCGGCGTCTTCGATCTCTGCGCCGGCGGCTGCGCCGACCGCACCGACCTCACGCAGATCTTCGGTGACTCCGAGCCCGACGTCTTCACCTTCACGCGCACCCACCTCGGCGCGAAGACCCACGTCTTCGGCAGCCGCACGGCGGCGAACGGCGGCAGCGCAGACGACGGGGCCGACACGTTCACGGTCACCGAGCTGCAGACGATGCTCGTCGACCTCGGCCACACGCTGACGCTCGACGGCCAGGACGAGGGCGACACCTACCTCGTCCAGACCACGGGCAGCCAGGGCGCCGAGCGCGACTACGTGATCAATGTCCTCGACACGGGCGACTCCGGCACAGACGACCTGACGGTCCGAGGCACGGATGCCAGCGCCGACGTGTTCCTCCTCCGCCGGTTCGCGACGCTCGTCGAGGCCGGCTGGACGCCGGACCGGCCTGCGTTCGTCGCACTGCTGCACGTCGACACCGACGACGCCCGGGCGTCCGACCCGACCGGGGACGGCAGCATCCGTCCGCAGTCCGTGCAGCGGATCAACTACGACCTCGGACTCGACGACGCACTCGGCGGGCTCACCGTGCTCGGCCTCGGCGGCGACGACACGTTCGCCTCCGACGACAACAGCGCCCGCACGGTGCTCGACGGCGGCGAAGGGAACGACACCTTCCAGATCGGCCAGCTTTACGGCACGCAGCGCAACGGAGCCCCGGCTCCGGCGGGTGGCGATCTCGCCGGCGGCGACATCTTCGGCACGATCGCGACGACCCGCGGCTGGCTGAGCGCGGGGATCAGTCGCGCGACGGTGGCCATCGGCGGCGCGGGCGACGACGTGTTCGCGGTCTACGCGAACGAGGCGCTGCTGACTCTCCTCGGCGGCGCCGGCAACGACCTCTTCACGCTGCGGGCGTTCGCGCTGGCCGAGACCACCGGCGACTGCACCCCGGACGCCGTGAGCCCGACGTGCCGGATCGTGTTCCGCACCGACGCGCCCGGCGTGCCGATGCCGAAGCTGATCGGCACGCAGGTGGTCTACCACGAGAACCGCCCCGTCACGATCGACGGCGGGGACGGCTTCGACAAGACCGTGATGATCGCGACGGAGTTCGCGGACCACATCGTCGTGACGGCGTCGGGCATCTACGGCGCCGGGATCAGCGCCACGTACACGACCATCGAGGTGCTCGAGGTCGACGCGATGGAGGGCGACGACACGGTCGACGTGCTCTCGACCGCCTCCGGCGTCGCGACCCGCGTGTACGCCGGTCTCGGCAGCGACCTGGTGCAGATCGCCGGCGACGTCCGGCCCGACGTCGTCGCGCGCGACGTCTCGGGTGCGCTCATAGTCTTCGGCGAGGGCTCGCACGTGCTCACCGGAATCGATGGACCGCTGGAAGTCATCGGCGGCGCCGGACCGGCGCGGCCGCTGTGGATCGCGCTGGTGCTGCAGGGCGAGGCGAACCAGGCGCTGTTCGCGCTGGCACCGATGCCGACCGAGGCCCAGCAGGTCGACCTGCTGCTGGTGTTCGACGACGGCGCCACCACCGGTCAGACCGGTGTGCTCTCCTCGACCTCGCTCACCGGGCTGGGCCTCGCGGGCGCGTTGACCTTCGCGATCCCGACGGCGCACGGCGAGCCCGCCTCGTTCGGCGCCGGCATCACGATCGGCGACACGCTCGAGGTCATCTCGGTCTTCCTCGGCACGGGCGCCGACACCTTCACGGTCGCGTCGACCCTGATTCCGGGAACGGATGCCTCGACCGGCGTGCCCGCGGTGCACGGGGGTCTCACCCTCATCCACGGCGGCGGCGGTGGCGACACCATCACGGTGACAGGGGGCGCGGGCCCGCTCTCGCCGCTCGTGCTCTACGGCGACACCGACGCGACGGGGCTCTGGTACAGCGGTCACGCCGGAACCGTGTCACTCACCTCGCTGGGCTCGAAGCCCTTCGCGAACGAGATCGGCAACGCACCCGCCTTCACCGTGAGCGTCGCGCGCAGCTTCGCGAACGCCGCCGGCGACACGATCGATGCCTCCGTCATCGGCAACCCGGCCTGGTCGATCGGCGTGATCGCCTACGGCGGCGCGGGCGATGACACCCTGCGCGGCTCGAGCGCGGGAGATGTGCTCGCCGGCGGCTCGGGCGACGACGTCATCGCCGGAAACGCCGGCGGCGACCTCATCTGGGGCGACTCGGGCGTCGTCGTCGACGTCCGAACGCGCACCCTGAGCGTTCCCACCCACCGGGTGAGCGCCGAGACGGCGGCAGACTCGCTGCTGGCGGGTCGCGACACCATCTCCGGCGACGCGGGCGACGACCTCATCTTCGGCGACCACGGCGCGCTCGTACAGGACACGATCGAGGCCGTGGTCGGCCCGAACGGCTACGTGCGGTCGGCTCTGAAGCCCCAGCGCATCGAGACGACGACGCGACGGCTCGACGCGAAGACGCTCGAACCCACCGACGGCCTGGCTGACACGATCTCCGGCGACGCGGGCGCCGACGCGATCTTCGGCGGCAACGGCGGCGACACGATCTCGGGCGACGCGGGTGCCGACGTGATCTTCGGCGACCACGGCCACGTCGTGTGGGCGCTGCCCGACGCGCCCATCGCGGTCATCGAGACGACCGACCCGCTCGTGGCGGCCGGCGACGACGTGATCTCGGGCGGCGACGACCGCGACGTCATCCTGGGCGGCAACGGCGCAGACACGATCCGCGGCGACGCGGAGGCCGACATCATCCTCGGCGACCACGGTCTCGTGCGCGACGGCGCGACGCCGGCCGCGGCGAACGGCACGTGGGACCTCATCACGACGACCGACCCGAACCATGGCGCGGGTGACGTCATCTTCGGCGGCACGGCCAACGACATCGTCCTCGGCGGCACGGGCTCCGACACGGTGTCGGGCGACGACGGCAACGACCTCATCTTCGGCGACCACGGCAAGGTCGAGTCCACCGTCCTGTACAACGGCGTGCTCGGCATCTTCCTCGAGCTGCTCCCGCTCAACATGCCGCTCGCCGCGCACCCGTTCCGGTGGACGTCGATCGACACGCTCGCCGGCCACGGCGGTGCGGGCGACCTGCTGCGCGGCAACGCCGGCGAGGACGTCATCATCGGCGGCCAGGGTTCCGACCGCATCACCGGCGGCGACGGCGACGACGACCTCATCGGCGGCCACAACGTCGCCGGGGGCAGCGACACCGGCGACGTCATCGACGGCGGAGCGGATGACGACGCGATCGCCGGCGACAACGCGAACCTCCTGCGCACCGGGGACATCTCGAGCCGGCGGTTCCAGGTGCTCACCGGCACCGGCATCTATGCGCAGGACACCGGGTGCGCCAACATCCTGAGCGGTGCCGGCGGCGCCTGCGGCACCGACCCGGCGAACTCCTACGACGACCCGCGTGGCGCCAAGGAGCGCGACGTCATGCTGTTCGACCACGACACGTCGACACAGCCCGGGCTGTACGGCGACGACGTGATCGCCGGCGGCGCCGAGGACGACCTCATCTTCGGCCAGCTCGGCGACGACTGGATCCAGGGCGACGGATCGGCGATCGACGACACCGGCGCGATCACCGTCGATGTGCGCACCACGCGCCAGTCGGCCGAGGACTGGGCAGGACCCGGCCGCGACGGTGACGACTACATCGAGGGCAACGGCGGGAACGACGTCATCTTCGGCGGCCTCGGCCGCGACGACCTCATCGGCGGCAGCTCCGAACTCTTCAGTCTCACGACGGCCGCGCGCCGGCCGGACGGCGCCGACACGATCTTCGGCGGTGCCGGCATCCGTCTCGTCCGCAACAACTACGGCGACCTCGAAGAGGGCGGCCACGCGGCGGACAGCGACGTGATCCTGGGCGACAACGGCAACATCCACCGCCTCGTGCGGATGGTGGCCACCGCAGCGGACGCCGACCCGTACACGCCGGGCACCGCGTTCCTCACCTTCACCTACGACACCTACGCCGGGGCCGTGCGCCTCCTGCCGCGGGCGTACACCTTCCTCGACTACACGCAGGGGTCGGGCGCCGGCATCGGCGCGGCCGACGTCGTGCACGGCGAGGACGGCGACGACACGATCCACGGCCAGCTCGGCGACGACGTGCTCTTCGGCGAAGGACAGGACGACGACATCTACGGCGGCTGGGGCAACGACCGCATCTACGGCGGCACCGGCGTCGACGGCATCATGGGCGACGACGGCAAGCTGCAGACCAGCCGCAACGGCCTCACCGAGCCGCTCAACAACCTGAACACCGCCGACGCGGCCCAGTTCGTGTCGATCCCCGGTCCGTTCACGGGCGCCGAGATCTACATCCTCGGGGAACTGCTCAAGCGTGCCGACTTCGCCACCTGGATCGACGGTGCGGTCAACCACGACGTGCTCTACGGCGGTCTGGGCGACGACTTCATGCACGGCGGCGAAGGCAGCGACTCGATGTCGGGCGCCGAGGCGATGCAGGAGTTCTACAACCGCGACCTGCGGATCGGGGCGCTCACGCGCCTGGCGACCGAGCTGCCGACTGTCGACACGAACCCGCTGCACTACAACGCCGACACGACGATGTTCGCCGACTACGACGCCGACGATCCGCGGTCGATCATCCCCGGGTTCCTGCTGAACTTCGATGCGTACGTGCTCGACGAGGCGACGGGGCTGCCGATCGACATCGACGGCATGAAGGTCAAGAGCGACGACGGCCGTGACCGCATGTACGGCGACCTGTGGCACGACTGGCTCGTCGGCGGCACGAACTGCGACTGGCTGTTCGGCGGCTTCGGCGACGACCTCCTGCAGCTCGACGACAACCTCGAGACCGCCGGCGGCGCGAACACCGACCCCGAGAACGACGACCCACGCTTCCGCGACGGCGATTTCGCCTTCGGCGGCGCCGGGCGCGACGTGCTCATCGCCAACACCGCGCAGGACCGCATGTTCGACTGGGGCGGCGAGTTCAACAGCTACCTCGTCCCGTTCAGCCCGTTCGGCTCGCCGACCGTCAACCGCGGCTTCAGCCCGCACATCCGCGACTTCATCCGCGCCCTGTCGGTCGCCGGCGGCTCCGACGAGGGCCCGGGAGTGCCTCCGGGCGAGCCGTTCGACGAGGAGGCGCTCGTCGAGCCGAGCGACGGCCAGCTGTGGAACGACCAGCACGGCGGCCCCCGCGACCCGCAGCCGGGCAACATCGGCGGCACCGGGCGCGACGATGTCGGCGGGCAGAACCTGCACTGCCCGTGCGACCCGCTGACGATCCTCCGCGTCGTGAAGTACGTGAACGGGCAGGACGCGAACGAGACGGGTCCGACCGTCCCCGTCGGGTCGACCGTGGTCTGGACGTACGAGGTCACCGTCGCGGGCACGATCTCGATCCGCCTCACGCGGCTCCTCGACGACGCCGGCACGCCCGCCGATCCGAGCGACGACTTCGCGCCCGTGTACCTCGGCGGCGACACGAACGGCAACGGGCTCGTCGACCCCGGCGAGATCTGGCGCTTCGGCGCGACCGGCATCGCGCGCGCCGGCCGGTACATGAACGTGGTGACGGCGGAGGGCGTCGGCACGAACGGCCAGGCCCGGCGCGACAGCGACCCCGCCGTGTACATCGGCATCTCGGGCCCCGACGACGTGCTCCTCTTCGTCGAGAAGGCTGTGAACGCCGTCGACCCGCTGCACCCGACCCCCGCCGAGGACGCCGACACCACGACCGGCCCCCTCGTCACCGCCGGCTCGCAGGTGGTCTTCACCTACCTCGTGACCTCCCTGAACGGCTCGGTCTCGGGCGTCACGCTGATCGACGACAACGGCACACCGGGCAACCCGAACGACGACTTCGCCCCGACCTATGTCTCAGGCGACACCAACCAGAACGGCATCCTCGACCTCGGCGAGATCTGGATCTTCCGCGCCGTGCGCACCGCGATCCTCGGTCAATACACGAACATCGCGACGGTGCGCGGCACCGGCGCCGGGCGCGCACTGGTGGGCACCGACGCCGCCAATTACCTCGGCATCCCGGTCGACGAGACGGTGCTGTTCGTGGAGAAGGCCGTGAACGCGGTGGATCCGCTGCACCCGACGCTCGCCGAAGACGCCGACTCGCCGACGGGTCCGCGCGTGACGGTCGGATCGCAGGTGGTCTTCACCTACCTCGTCACCGCGGTCGGCGGCCCGGTCTCGGCGCTCATGCTGCGCGACGACAACGGCACGCCGTTCGACCCGAGCGACGACTTCACGCCCGTGTACGTGTCGGGCGACACGAATGGCGACGGCATCCTCGATCCCGGCGAGATCTGGTACTTCCGGGCCGTCCGGGCGGCGATCCTCGGCCAGTACACGAACATCGCGACCGCCCGCGGCGCCGCCGGCGACGCGCCGCTGGTGGCCACCGACGCCGCGAACTACTTCGGGGTGCCCGTGGAAGGCACCGAGCTGTTCGTCGAGAAGGCGGTCAACGCCGTCGATCCGCTCCGCCCGACGTCGGCCGAGGACGCCGACCTCGCGACCGGGCCCACGCTGATCGTCGGCTCGCAGGTCGTGTTCACGTACCTGGTGTCGGCCGTCGGCGGCCCGGTGTCGAGCGTCACGCTCCGCGATGACAACGGCACACCCGGCAATCCGAACGACGACTTCACGCCCGTGTTCGTCTCGGGAGACACCAACGGCAACGGCATCCTCGACGTCGGCGAAGTGTGGCTGTACCGCGCGATCCGCACCGCGGTCCTCGGCCAGTACACCAACATCGCGACGGCGCGGGGAACGGCAGGCGGCGTCAGCCTCGACGCCACCGACGTCGCGAACTACCTCGGCATCCCGGTGGGCCTGGTCTCGATCGAGAAGGCCGTGAACGCGGCATCCCCGCTCGCGCCGACCGCCCAGGACGACGCCGACACGGCCGTCCTCGCCAAGCCCATCGGCGTCGGCACCGCCGTCGTGTGGACGTACCTGGTGCGCAGCCTCACGACGTTGAGCCTCCACGGCGTCACCGTCGTCGACGACAACGGCACCCCCGACGACGCCAGCGACGACTTCACCGCGGTGTACGTCTCGGGCGACGCCGACGGCAACGGACTGCTCGATCCTGGTGAGGTGTGGCTCTTCACGTCGCTCGGCGTCCGGGTCTTCGCGGCGATCGCGGGGCTCTACGGCAACACCGCGACCGTGACCGCCTACGACGAGGCGAACGCCCCGGCCACGGCACGCGACGCCGCCTACCACTTCGGTGCGATCGCGCTTCCCGAGATCGTGAAGTACGTGAACGGACAGGATGCTGCGACCGCACCCGGCATCGAGCTTCCGGTGGGCGGCCCCGTGACGTGGACGTACGAGGTGCGCAACCTCGGCAACATCGCGCTCGCGGTCACGGTGACAGACGACAACGGCACGCCCGCGAACCCCGCGGACGACTTCGCCCCCGCGTACGTGTCGGGCGACACGAACGGCAACGGGCTGGTCGACCCCGGCGAGGTCTGGCTCTACCGCGCGACCGGGTCCGTGACGGAGGGCGCGTACGTCAACACTGCGACGGTCACGGGCACCGTGCCGGGCACGGCGATCACGGGCCGCGACACCGATGACGCGCACCACGTCGGGGTGGTCGTCCCGCCGACCGGCATCGTGGTCGTCAAGCGCGCCAACGGACAGGATGCCGACACCGCCGCCGCGGCCGTGCGCGTGATCCCCGGCTCGACGATCGAGTGGACGTTCGCGGTGCGCCTCATCGACGGCTCGCTGCCGCTGGGGGGCATCGTGCTGGTCGACGATCGCGGCACGGCCGACACCGCGGACGACGTGACGCTGACACTCGTGAGCGGCGATGTGAACGGCAACGGGATCCTCGATACGGGCGAGGTCTGGCTCTACCGCTGGACGACGATCGCGACCGTCGGCGCGTTCCGCAACGTCGCGACGGTCTCCGGCGCCGACCGGTTCGGTCGCGTGTTCAGCGATGACGACCCGGCGCACGTCTACGGCGCCGTCGTCGGGATCGACGTCGAGAAGGCGATCAACGCGGTCGACCCGTGGCACCCGAACGGACTCGAGGACGCCGACACGAGCGGCCCGCAGCTGCTCGCCGGCAACGCCATCGTGTGGACCTACCTGGTGCGCAACACCGGGAACACGCCGATCTCGGTGAGCCTCGTCGACGACAACGGCACGCCGGGCAGCGCCGCCGACGACTTCGCGCCGACTTTCGTCGGCGGCGACACCAACGGCAACGGGCTGCTCGACCCCGACGAGGTCTGGCTGTACAGCTACAGCAGCACGGTCCGCACCGTCGACTACACGAACACCGCGACCGCGACCGGCACCGACGCCGTCACCGGCCAGACCGCGACCGACCGCGACGCCGCCGTGTACCGCGCCGTGGCCGCGGGCGCCGCCGAGGGCCACACGCCCGGCTTCTGGAAAACGAACGCGACCAACTGGGCTGCCATCGCGTGGCCGCGGCTGCCTGACGGCTCGCTGCTGTACCGCCCCGACCAGACCGTCGGCAGTGTGTTCACCGCGGCCACCGGCGCGTACGCGTCGCAGACGCTGCTGCAGGCGCTGAGCGCGGGCGGCGGTGGCGTGACGGCCCTGCTGCGCCACGCGGTGTCGGCCCTGCTGTCGTCGGCGCACCCCGAGATCCCCTACCCGTACACGACGGCCCAGGTCATCGCCCGCGTGAACGCTGCGCTCGCCAGTGGCAGCAACGCCCAGATCAACGCGCTCGCCACCGAGCTCGACCGCTACAACAACTACGGTTCCGACCTCGACCAGCACGGCGTCGGCACCGGCCCGCGGCTGGCCGACCCGGCGGAGCCCGCGGCGCCGGCGACCCTCCCCACCCTGAGCATCTCCGACACGTCGGTGACGGAAGGCAGCAAGGGATCCGGCACCACCGCGAGCCTCAAGATCACGCTGTCCGCAGCATCCACCGTCGACATCACCGTGACCGTCTCGGTGATCGGGGGCACCGCGACCAGCGGCACCGACTACAAGGGGGCGACGACGGTCACCCTCACGATCAAGGCCGGGCAGACGTCGGCGACGTTCTCGCTCACGATCGTGGCCGACAAGGCGGATGAGGCGAACGAAACGATCATCGTCGGGCTGAGCAACGTGAGCGCCGGCGCCACCATCGCCGACGGCACCGGGGTGATCACGATCGTCGACGACGACTGACCAGCTCGTCTCGGTGGGTCCCGTCCGCGCGGATAGGCTCGATGTCATGCTCAACATGGCCGAGGGCATCGCGCGCCTCGGCGCGCTCGCCGAGTCCCCCGTCGTCTCCACGCTCGCGCGTGCCTTCTCCGACGCCGGCTTCGACCTCGCGATCGTGGGCGGCCCGGTGCGCGATGCGCTGCTCGGCCGGCCGACGAACGACCTCGACTTCACGACGAGCGCGCGCCCCGACGACATCCTCACGATCGTCAAGCCAATCTCGTCCGCGCAGTGGGACATCGGCCGTGCATTCGGCACGATCGGCGCCCGCGTCCACGGCGAGCAGGTCGAGATCACGACGTACCGTGCCGACAGCTACGACGGCGTCACCCGCAAGCCCACCGTGGAGTTCGGCGACACCATCGAGGGCGACCTCGTGCGCCGGGACTTCACCGTCAACGCGATGGCGCTGCGGATCCCCGGGCAGACGCTCGTCGATCCCACCGGCGGTGTCGAAGACCTCGTCCGCGGCGTCCTGCGCACCCCCACCGATCCGGCGGTGAGCTTCGGCGACGATCCGCTCCGGATGCTGCGCGCCGCCCGCTTCGCATCGCAGCTCGGGTTCGCCGTCGACCCCGCCACCGAGGCCGCGATGGAAGAGCTCCGCACGACGCTCGAGATCGTGAGCCCCGAGCGCATCCAGGGCGAGCTCGTGAAGCTGCTCGCGACCGACGACCCGGTGCGAGGCATCCGCCTGCTCGTCGAGACGGGGCTCATGGCCGAGTTCCTGCCCGAGATCCCCGCGCTGCAGCTCGAGGTCGATGAGCACCACCATCACAAGGACGTCTACGAGCACTCCCTCACGGTGCTGCGGCAGGCGATCCAGCTCGAGAAGAGCCGGAATCCGGATGCTGCGCCCGACGTCGCGCTTCGCCTCGCGTCGCTGCTGCACGACATCGGCAAGCCGGCGACCCGCCGGCTCGAGCCGGGCGGCGGGGTCACGTTCTACCACCACGACCTCAAGGGCGCGCGGCTGGCGCGCAAGCGCCTGCAGGAGCTGCGCTTCGATTCGGCGACCATCGCCACCGTGAGCCGGCTCATCGAGCTGCACCTGCGCTTCTTCGGGTACTCCGAGGGCGCCTGGACCGACTCGGCGGTGCGCCGGTACGTCCGCGACGCCGATGCCGAGCTCGATCGCCTGCACATCCTCACGCGCGCCGACGTCACGACCCGCAACGTCAAGAAGGCCACGCGCCTCGCGCGCGCCTACGACGACATCGAGCGCCGCATCGCCGAGCTCGCGGCGCAGGAGCAGCTCGACGCGATGCGCCCCGAGCTCGACGGCAACCGCATCCAGGAGGTGCTGGGCCTCAAGCCCGGTCGCGAGGTGGGCGAGGCGTACAAGTTCCTCCTCGACCTGCGCCTCGACGAGGGCGTGGTCGGCGCCGACGAGGCCGAGCGGCGCCTGCGGGAGTGGTGGGCCGCGCGCGCCTGATCCGCTTCAGCGACGGATCCTCCGCTCCGCCGGCTCGCGTGGATCACTGGGCGAGCGCGTGCAGATGCGAGGAGACCCGCTCGGCGAAGGCGGGGCATCCGGCGGCGGTCAGCGCCTCCGTGATCGGCTCCAGGCGGCGGCCATCCCCCGTCCGGCGGGCGCGTGCGTGCTGCGCGGAAGTCACGTGCCTCACGTCCGCCCCCGCGGTGTCGTCGAGGAGGCAGAGGAACTCGTCGGGGCTGTAGACGTCGAAGGGCAGCGGATCCTCTGCAGCGATCCCGTGAGGGTGGCTCGAGACCAGCACGTGGGCGCCGCCGGTCGCGGCGTCGGCCGCGGCGAGGCGGGGCTCGACGGCATCGTCGAGGTCGATGTCGGCGTCGACCGACCCCATCATCTCGTCGAGGCTGGCGGCGAGGAGTTCGAGACGTCGTCGTGAGGCCGCGCGCCGGGTCGACTCCCGCCTCGACCACAGGCGGACGGAGTCCGTCACCACGCCCGCGGACGAGTGGAGCTGGAAGGACCCGGTCTGGTGGCGCAGCAGCGCGAGCCATTCGTACGGGGTGCGCGCGGCGAGGACGTCGCTGTCGACGAAGACACGGTGCAGCACCCGGTCAGACTACCCAGCGCCGGTTGTCAATCGGCTCCGAATCCGGCTCCGAGTTCGTCGTCGAGCTCGCGCAGGGCGTCGAGGGCCTCGCGTCGCGCGCGGGCCCGACTGCGTCGCAGCGCCAGGACGTCGGCGGTGCGCAGCCGCGTGTGGGTTCCCACCTGGTGGGAGGGCAGCTCGCCCGCCCGCACCAGCTTCATCAAGGTGGGCCGGGACACCCCCACGAGCTCCGCCGCGACGGTGGTGGTCAGCTCGTCGGGGAGGGTGGCGACCGACACGCGGCCCCGCGCCAAGCCCTTGAGGACGTGGGTCAGGAACGAGCTCAGATCCGCGGGAACCGTGCTCTGGGCGCCGTCCTCGGCGGCGACGCTGAACCCGACGGCGCCGAGGTCGGGGATGCGGTGCAGAAGCTCGGCGGCCTGTTCGCGCAGGCCCTCTTCTATGAAGACTGTCCCGTTCGACAACAACACGCTCATCCGGCCCCCCGACCTGTGTCGCGCACCACCCCTGAGCGCTGTACAGGGCAATGCTATCCGGTTGCAGTTGCACGTGGTTGCTTTGCAGTTACATCTGTAACGCGCTAGCGTCGCCCGAGACCGGATCGCCGACGAGGGGACAGGAAACACGTGGATGCGGTAGCGCTCAAGCGGACCTGGAGCCAGGTCGCCGCTCACGGGGACGCGGTCCCCGGGTACTTCTACGCGCACCTCTTCCTCGCCCACCCCGAGACGCGCGACCTGTTCCCCGTCGCGATGGCGGCGCAGCGCGATCGCCTCGTCAAGGCGCTGGGACACATGGTGAGCAACGTCGACCGAGTCGGCGATGTCGTGCCGTACATCGAGGATCTCGGCCGCGATCACCGCAAGTTCGGCACGATCGCCGGGCACTATCCCGCCGTCGGCGCGTCGCTGCTCGCGACGCTGAAGCACTTCCTCGGCGACGCGTGGACGGCCGAGCTCGCGGCCGACTGGGCCGAGGCCTACGGGCTCATCGCCACGACCATGATCACGGCCGCGGAAGCCGTCGAGTCGCAGCCCGCGACGTGGGCCGCAGAAGTTGTGGCGACGGAGCGACGGGGAATGGACGTCGGCACCGTGACGATCCGTCCCGACGACCGGTACCGCTACCAGGCCGGCCAGTCACTGGCTCTCGAGATCCCGCAGCGGCCCCGGCAGTGGCGCTACCTGTCGCCAACGCACGCCCCTCGCGCCGACGGCACGATCACCTTCCACGTCCAGCTGGTCGCCGGCGGACAGGTCAGCGGTGCGCTGCTGCGCGACGTGAAGGCGGGCGACCGCGTCCGCCTCGGCCCGCCGATCGGCGAGCCGCTCACCCTCCCCTTCGACAGCGAGTGGCCGGACCTCCTCCTCGTCGCCGGCGGCACCGGCCTCGCGCCGCTCCTCGCCGTGATCGACCAGGTCGCCGCGCGCCACGCGGCCCGCGGGAACGGCCCGCGCGTCGCGCTCTACCAGGGCGTGCGGCATCCGTGGGGGTTCTATGCGAAGCCCGAGCTCGAGCGGTACGCCGACGCGGCCTGGCTCGACGTCGAGTACGGCGTGTCGGACGACCCGTCGTTCCCCGGGCGCCGCGGCCTGATCGGCGACCTCGCGGCCGCCGACGGCCCGTGGGACGAGCGCCTGGCGATGGTGTGCGGCTCGCCGCGAATGGTCGACCACACCATTGCCGCCCTGCGCCGCGCAGGCCTCGACGAGCACCGCATCCGCAGCGAGAAGTACGAAGACCCGTTCACCCAGCAACCCAGCGCCGCCGCCGGACGAGCAGACTCCCCGGAGCTCGTCCGCCCCGCCGTCTCGCTGGGAGTCCAGTAGAGCGAAGGCGATCATGACCGCGATCCAATCCGTATCCACCACACCGGAGACGCTGCGCGCCGCGGCGTTCTCTGACGAGCGCCACGGCTACTCCCGTGGCGAGGTCGACGCGCTGCTGACCGCCGCGGCGGACGCCCTCGAGGTCGCCTGGCGCGAGAACGCCGCGCTGACCGCGAGCGGCGTGAGCGCGGACGAGGGCGAGATCTCGAGCCGCGCCGTGCTGCTGCTCAGCAGCGCGCAGCGCATCGCCGACGACGCCGTCGCCGAGGCCGAGTCGTACGCGCGCGACCTCATCGAGACCGCGCGCAAGCAGTACCGCGAGATCGTCGAGCGGGCCCAGCAGGTCGCCCACTCGATCGAGAAGGAAGCGGCGGCGCACCCGGCTCAGGTCGCGGCGGCCGCGGCCGGCGCTCCCGCGGCAGCCGCAGCCGCCCCCGCATCCGCCTCCGCATCCCAGCCGTGGACCGCGGACCGGTCGCCCGCCCTCGCGTTCGCGACCGACGACCTCGGGGTCGCAGGGCCGGCCTCGCCGGACGACGTCGTGCGCGCCCGCCAGTTCGCCCGCATGGCCACCGCGCAGGTGCACTCGCTGCTGGAGTCGATCGAACGGGAACTCGGACGCCTGGGCGCCACCCCGGTGCGAACGGCCCCGCCGGAATCGCCGCCGCCGGCGCCTGCGACGCCGACGCCTCCGCCCCTCCCCGCCCCTGCGGACTCCTCGGACGAGCGCGGCCGCCGGCGACGCAGCGACTTCGAATACTGAACGACCGCACGATGACATCACCCTCCTCACGATCGGAGCATCCGCATGACTGACACGAGCGAAGCGACCCTGTACCAGCGCCTCGGCGAAGGCGCGGGCATCGCCGCGGTGGTCGACGGCCTCTACAGCCGCATCATGGCCGACGAGACCCTGGCCCCCTTCTTCGAGCACACCCGCATGATCGAGCAGAAGCGCCACATGGCGCTCTTCCTCGCCGCGGCGGCCGGCGGTCCGGACGGGTACAAGGGCAAGGACCTCGGCGTCGCCCACGCCGGTCGCGGCATCTCCGACGCCGACTTCGACCGCGTCATCGGCCACGCGGCCGCGGCGCTCGCGGAGGCGGGCGTCGACGCCGACGCGATCGACCAGGTCGCCGGCGCGCTCATGCCGCTGCGCGCGAAGGTCACCACCGCGGCGGCGTAGCGCCGCGCCCACCTACACTGGAGGCACGCTCCACCGACGTCGATCGGAGCCGCCGTGTCATCATCCTGGTCGCAGCGCCGCGAGGTGTCGCCCGAGACCTCCCGCCTGCTGATCGAGCGCGCCCACGAGGAGCTCGTGGCGGGCAACGCCGCCGACGAGCGACTGCGCGACGTCCGGCTGCTGGTGCGCGACTCGTGGCGCCGTTCGCTCGACAGCCTCGTCGGGGCGGAGGCACTGCCGCCCCTCGACCTGACGGCCGAGGAGCTCGAGGCGTACCGCCGCGCCCACCCGCTCGCCGCGGTGATCGACATGGTGCGCGGCCTGCTGCTCCCGGGCGAGGCATCCGAATCCGGCGTCGTCGTCGCGGTGGGCGACGCCTCCGGGCGCCTCTTGTGGGTGGAGGGCGACCGCAACGTGCGGCGTCTCACCGGCGACATGGGATTCGTCGAAGGCGCGAACTGGTCGGAGGACGCGGTCGGCACCGCCGCCCCCGGCACCGCGATCACGCTCGACCGGTCCGTGCAGATCACCGGCGCCGAGCACTTCAACCGGCTCGTGCAGCCGTGGTCGTGCAGCGCCGCGCCCGTGCACGATCCCGAGACGCGGCGCATCCTCGGCGTGATCGACGTGACCGGCGGCCTCGAGGCCGTCACCCCGCAGGCGCAGCTGCTGGTGGATGCCACGGCCCGGGCGATCGAGGGAGAGCTCCTGGTCGCGCGCCTCCGGGCCCGGGCGGAGCCGCCGCGACCCGCACGTCGCGCGCCCGCCCGGCGGGTGGAGCCCACGCGGGCGGTGCTGCGGGTGCTGGGCCGCGACCGCGCCCAGCTCGAGGTCACGGGCGAGGGGTTCGAGACGGTGTCCGAGCTCGGCCCGCGCCACGCCGAGCTGCTGCTCATGCTCGCGGTCCACCGCCAGGGCCTGTCGGCCGAGCGGCTCGGCGACCTCGTGTACGGCGAAAGCGCGGGGGATGCGGCATCCGTGACCCTCCGCGCCGAGATGGTGCGCCTCCGCAAGACGCTCACGACCGCCGCCCCCGCTCTCGTTCCCGAGTCCCGCCCGTACCGGCTCGGCGTCGAGGTCGAGACCGACGCGCATCAGGTGCTGTCGCTCCTCGACCGCGGTGCGCATCGCGTCGCACTGGCCGCCTACCGCGGCGACGTGCTCCCCGACTCGGTCGCGCCCGGGGTGGAGGAGTTCCGCGACACCATCCGGGTCGCGCTGCGCGAGGCACTCATGGCCGAGGCATCCGTCGACGTCCTCCTCGCCTTCGCCGAGACGGATGCCGCCGCCGACGACGTCGAGCTGCTCCGGCTGTGCCTGTCGATGCTGCCCGCCCGCTCGCCCCGCCGCGCCGGCCTCGTGACCCGCATCGAGAGGCTCGAAGCCGACCTCTGAGTGCGGACGCAACGTTGTGCAACGTTTCGCCGCCTACCTTCGGCGACACGCGACGACGACCGTCGCGAAGCGTCGAAGGAGACCAGCAATGACCATCGTCGAAGAGGGCGTCTCGAGCGTCTACGCCGCACCCGGGCAGCGAGGATCGATCGCCGACTACCGTCCCCGCTACGGGCATTACATCGGCGGCGAGTTCGTCGAGCCGATCAAGGGCCAGTACTTCGAGAACATCACGCCCGTCACCGGGAAGCCCTTCACCGAGGTCGGCCGCGGCACCGTCGAAGACGTCGACCGCGCGGTGGACGTCGCGTGGAAGGCGTTCGAGTCCTGGAAGCGGACGACGCCCGCCGAGCGCGCCGTGATCCTCAACAAGATCGCCGATCGCATCGAGCAGAATCTGGAGCGCATCGCCGTCGCCGAGACGTGGGAGAACGGCAAGCCGGTCCGCGAGACGCTGGCCGCCGACATCCCGCTCGCCGTGGACCACTTCCGCTACTTCGCGGGCGTGCTGCGCGGGCAGGAGGGCTCGCTCAGCCAGCTCGACGAAGACACGGTGGCGTACCACTTCCACGAGCCGCTGGGCGTGGTCGGCCAGATCATCCCGTGGAACTTCCCGATCCTCATGGCCACCTGGAAGCTGGCCCCGGCGCTCGCCGCCGGCAACTGCGTCGTGCTGAAGCCCGCCGAGCAGACCCCGGCGTCGATCCTGTTCCTCTTCGAGATCATCGGCGATCTGCTGCCGGCGGGCGTCGTCAACATCGTCAACGGCTTCGGCATCGAGGCCGGCGCGCCGCTCGCGCAGCACAAGCGCATCCGCAAGGTCGCGTTCACGGGCGAGACCACCACCGGCCGCCTCATCATGCAGTACGCGTCGCAGAACCTCATCCCGGTGACCCTCGAGCTCGGGGGCAAGAGCGCCAACGTCTTCTTCGAGGACGTCGCCCGCTCCACCGACGACTCCTACTACGACAAGGCGCTCGAGGGCTTCACGCTGTTCGCCCTCAACCAGGGCGAGGTCTGCACGTGCCCGTCGCGCGCGCTCATCCAGCGCTCGATCTACGACGGCTTCCTCGGCGACGCCCTCGGCCGTGTCGGCAAGATCGTGCAGGGCAACCCGCTGGACCCGGCGACCATGATCGGCGCGCAGGCGTCGAACGACCAGCTCGAGAAGATCCTCAGCTACATCGAGATCGGCAAGGCGGGTGGCGCGAAGCTGCTCGCCGGCGGTGAGCGTGTCGACCTCGGCGGCGAGCTGTCGGGCGGCTACTACGTCGCGCCGACGGTCTTCGAGGGCACGAACGACATGCGCATCTTCCAGGAGGAGATCTTCGGACCCGTCGTCTCGGTCACCTCGTTCGACGACTTCGACGACGCCATCTCGATCGCCAACGACACGCTCTACGGCCTCGGCGCCGGCGTCTGGAGCCGTTCCGGTGACACCGCCTATCGCGCCGGGCGGGCGATCGAGGCGGGCCGCGTCTGGACGAACACGTACCACCAGTACCCCGCGCACGCGGCCTTCGGCGGGTACAAGCAGTCGGGCATCGGCCGCGAGAACCACCTCAAGATGCTCGACCACTACCAGCAGACCAAGAACCTGCTGGTGTCGTACGCCGACGGAGCCATGGGCTTCTTCTGAGCTGCCATGTCAGACACGAAGTACTTCAGCAGGGTGGCCGTGACGGATGCTGCGGCCGCCCTGCTGCGGCAGCTCACGGCGCAGCACGGCAGGCTGATGTTCCACCAGTCCGGCGGCTGCTGCGACGGCAGCGCCCCGATGTGCTTCCCGATCGGCATGTTCATCGTCGGTGCCTCCGACGTGCGGCTGGGCGACCTCGACGTCGGCCTGGACGACCCGATCGAGGTCTTCATCTCGGAGGCCCAGTTCGAGTACTGGAAGTACACGCACCTCACCATCGACGTCGTCCCCGGCAGGGGCGCGGGCTTCAGCGTGGAGGGTCCGACGGGCAACCGGTTCATCATCCGGTCGCGCATGCTCGACGACGAAGAGCTCGTGCATTTCGGCCTCGGACCGGGGGCTGCGCCCGGCTGACCACATCATGTGTTCTCACCGAGATCACCCGTTCGGTACGCGAACAACGGGTGATCTCGGCGATAGCACGTGATGCGAACGCGGGTCAGGCGCCGTCGCGGATGTCGCGCGCGAACCCCTCGGCGTGCGCGCGGAGCGCCTCGATGCGCCGCTGACGTGCGGCCATGACATCGAAGCCGAGGTACGCCGGTGGCATCGGCCGGCGGGCGTTGACCGAGCACTCGAACTTCTCGCACAGCAGGGTGCCGACGGTGTCGCCGTTGCGTCCGGCCTTGCCGGCCCGCTTCGCGCCGAAGAGCACGACGTCGTTCGGCAGGGTGACGTCCTCGCACCACGAGCACTGCGCGCGGGTGCGCGTGCGCTGTTCGGTCTGGCGCAGGAGGATGCCGACGGCCTCGCCGTCGACCGGCACCACGATGAAGCCGGCGAGCGGCTGCTTTGGATCGCGCCAGCCGAAGTAGTCGAGTCCGTCCCAGCCCACCTGGGCGAGGTCGGGAACGATGAGGGAGTTGCGCTCGCGCAGCGAGGCGTTGACGAAGGACGCGCGGATGTCCTTCTCGGTGAATGCGTGCATGATTCCTTGATTCACGGAAGAGAGATCGCCGAAGCGGCGACGAAAGGATGCTGCGGACCGGCGGCGCGCAGATGACGCGGGCTGCGCCACCCGAGGTCGGGGACCGGGGCGGCGCGCGCGGCTACCTCCGCTCGGCGCGTGGAGCGCCGAGTACCCCCTTACGCCCGCCGGGCGTCGTGAACGTCGAATGCACGCCCGACAGCATACGCTCGTCGGCCTGCGCGTCGGCCTCGCGCTCAGCGGAGGAACTCGGGCCCGATCTGGGTGAGGATCCAGAACAGCACCATGACGCCGCCGACGATGATCGGCAGCCACGGCACGCCGCGCTGGAGGCGACGGCCCTCCGGGGCGACGCCGGGCGGCGGACGCAGCGCGTCGAGCGGCGGAGCGAACGGGACGGATGCTGCGCCGCCCTGCTCTCCGCCGGCCCCGGCTGCCGCGGAGCCGAGGGGGGCAGCATCCGTCATCGCCGCAGCCGCCGCGGCGGCCAGTCGCTCGTCGCGCCACCGCGCCCACTGCGCGAACTTGTCGAGCAGGGCTCCGACGACGGAGAACAGCCACGCCCAGGTCTGCGGGTCGAGCGTGGAGAAGTCGCGCTTGGCATAGAGGAACAGCCAGTCGTCGACGATCTCGACGTCGAGCGCGGCGGCGTTGTCGATGAAGCGCGCCATGATGTCGGGCGTGAAGAGGTAGAGGGCGTCGCGCTCGTAGTCGGCGGGGCAGTACAGCGAGAAGTACTCGTCGAAGTCGCCCTCGAGGCTGAGGCGCTGATCCTTGTCGAACGTGAGGGGCAGGTTCGAGCCGAACAGGCCGTTGTTGCTCGTCGCATCGAGCACGATGTGCGGAAGAGGCGTGTCGAGCTTCACCGCGACGTACCCCCACTGGTGCGTCTGCCGGTTCTTGCCGGAGCCGGTCGTGTAGCGGTAGTTCGCGAACTCCACGAAGCGCGGACGATCGCCGCGCACGAGGTCGCTCGACTGGCGACTGCTGCCGAGCGAGAAGATCATGCCCGGCAGCCCCGGAGCGTCGAGCCGCGGCTCGTAGTGCATCGCGTTCGCGCGCGCGAAGCGGTCCAGGCGGTACATGCGATCGCTGCTGCTGCGCGCACCCCGCACGAAGAGCGTGATCGCCACCGCGGCGATGACGCCGATGACGACGAGCGGCAGGAAGCCGAACAGGACGGCGAGTCCCCCACCGTCGGCGCCGGCGGTGGCGGCGGCGACGACGCTCGTGACGAGGGTGATCGCGACGGAGCCGAACAGCACGACGAGCGCGAAGACGATGACGACGATCACGAGCACGCCGAAGACGGGAGAGCCTGCGATGCGTCCCGTCCGGCGCAGCTCCTGCACGAAGGCCCGCGCGGCGCCCGGTGCGACGGGCTCGACCAGCGGGCGCGCGTCGAACGGGTAGGAGCTCTGCCCGGCGGGAGGAACACTCACCCGACCACGCTACCGGCGCCCGGCGTGTCGTCGCCCCGGGCCGATGTTCGCGGCGTCGGCCGATGTCGGCACGATACCTCTCTTATACGCAGCACCACCTCTTATACGCAGCACCACTGGTTCGGGGAGAATCGACGCAGAAGCGCGCGAGCGCGCACCGACGCGAGGAGGCGCCGTGACCGATGTCCGCCGTGACCCCGACGATCTCGCCGCGCTGCGCGAGGCATCCGATGTCCTCGGCATCGATGCGCAGCTGAGCCCCGACGAGCGGGCCGTCCGCGATCGGGTGCGCGCGTTCGTCGACGCCGAGCTGCGCCCGCACATCGCGGAGTGGTTCGACCGGGCCCGTTTCCCCGTCGAGCTGGCGCCCGCGCTCGGACGCCTCGGCGTGCTCGGGATGGAGCTGGACGGATACGGATGCCCCGGCCGCAGCGCCGTCGAGTACGGCCTGGCCGCGCTCGAGCTCGAGGCCGGCGACTCGGGCATCCGCACGTTCGTCTCGGTGCAGGGCTCGCTCGCGATGGGCTCGATCCACCGCTGGGGCAGCGAGGAACAGAAGCAGGAGTGGCTGCCGCCGATGGCGGCGGGTGAGGTGATCGGCGCGTTCGGGCTCACCGAGCCGGGCGCCGGCTCCGACCCGTCGAGCATGACGACGTTCGCCCGCCGCGATGGCGAGGACTGGGTGATCACGGGCGCGAAGCGCTGGATCGGCCTCGCGTCGGTCGCCCAGCTCGCGGTGGTGTGGGCGCAGACCGACGACGGCGTCCGTGGCTTCATCGTGCCCACGGATGCACCCGGTTTCGAGATCACGGCCCTCGAGCCCAAGGGCTCGATGCGGGCGTCCGTGCAGACGGCGCTGCAGTTCGACGAGGTGAGGGTGCCGGCATCCGCTCTCCTTCCGGGAGCACGAGGTCTGCGCGGGCCGTTCTCGGCGCTCAACGACGCGCGGTACGGGATCGTGTGGGGCGCGCTCGGCGCCGGGCGCGACAGCTACGAGGCGGCGCTGCGCCACGCCCTCCGGCGCGAGCAGTTCGGCCGGCCGATCGCGGGATTCCAGCTCACGCAGCGCAAACTCGTCGACATGGTCGTCGAACTGCAGAAGGGCGCCCTCCTGGCGCTGCAGATCGGGCGCGCGAAGGACGCCGGAACCCTGACGCCCACCCAGATCTCCCTCGGCAAGCTCAACAACGTGCGCGAGGCGATCGAGATCGCGCGCGAGGCGCGCACGATCCTGGGCGGTGACGGCGTGCTGCTCGAGAACTCGCCGATCCGGCACGCGGCGAACCTCGAGTCGGTGCGCACCTATGAGGGCACCGACGAGGTGCACACCCTGATCCTCGGCCAGCACCTCACCGGGCTCGGCGCGTTCCGATGACAGCGCCTCGGCAGGCTCGGCAGCCGGAGGAGGCCACTGGCCCGCTCGCGGGCCTCCTCGTCGCGGACTTCTCGCGCGTGCTCGCGGGGCCGTACTGCACCATGCTGCTGGCCGACCTCGGCGCCACGGTCGTCAAGATCGAGGGTCCGGCGGGCGACGAGACGCGGCACTGGCTGCCGCCGTCGCGCGACGGCGAGGCCACCTACTATCTGTCGGTGAACCGCGGCAAGCGCGCGATCACGCTCGACTTCGACGACGCCGAGGACCTCGCCCTCGCCCGTGCGCTCGCCCACCGCGCCGATGTCGTGATCGCGAACTTCAAGCCCGGCGGCCTCACGCGCTTCGGTCTCGACTACGAGGCCGTGCACGCCGCGAACCCCCGCGCCGTGTACGTCTCGATCACCGGCTTCGGCGCCGACTCGGCCCTCCCCGGCTACGACGTGCTCGGCCAGGCCCTCTCGGGACTCATGAGCGTCACCGGGGCGCCCGACGGCGAGCCGACGAAGGCCGGCGTCGCGATCGTCGACGTCGTGACCGGCCTCCACGCGGGTCTCGGCGCGCTCGCCGCGCTCCGGCATCGCGATGCCACCGGCGAGGGGCAGCACGTCGAGGTCAACCTCCTGTCGTCGGCGCTGTCGGCGCTCGTCAACCAGTCGGGTGCGTACGCGGTCGCCGGCGTGGTGCCCGAGCGGCTCGGCAACGACCATCCGAGCGTCTATCCGTACGGCCCGTTCCCGACGGCCGACGGCGAGCTCGTCCTCGCGGTCGGCAACGACGGCCAGTTCCAGCGGCTCTGCCTGGTGCTCGAGATCCCGGATGCTGCGACCGACCCCCGCTTCCTCCGCAACGCCGACCGCAGCACGGGTCGCGAGGCGCTGCGCCCGGTGCTCGAGCAGGCGTTCGCGGCGCATCCGGCGACCGAATGGGAGGCCAGGCTCACGGCGGCCGGGGTCCCGTGCGCACCGATCCTCACGATGGACGCAGCGTTCGACCGCGCCCGCGCGCTCGGCCTCGACCCCGTCGCCCACGCCGGCGACGCGCAGGTGCCAGGGGTGCGGCATCCGATCTCCTTCACCGCCACGCCGCCCGCGTACCCGCTCGCGCCGCCGGGGCCCGATGCCGATCGGGCGTGGGTCCTCCGGCTGCTCACGCAGCGGCAGGAGTGACCGCCACGCAGCCGGAGCACGACGCTCGCCGCACACCCGTTGAGGAGTCGCGCGGGCGACGATAGCGTGTGCACCACGGCGGCGGGCGGACTGGGCTGCGCGCACGCTGTCCGATCCGATCGGCATGGGGCACGGTGGTTCACATGAAGACGCTGTCGCGAGGCATCCCGAGGATCGCCGCCATGCTCGTCGCCGTACTGGCGGTCGTCGGGTGCACCGCGGATTCCGATCCCGCAGAGTCTGCGCCGACGACGGACGCCTCCCCCGACGGCGTCACCCCGGGGGCGGGCGGTCAGCTGGGCGCGCTCGATGAGGGAACGCGCTTCACGCCGCTGATGAGCTCGCTGATCACGTGGCCGATGCCGGTGGCGGGGACGGACGACAAGGTCCACATCACCTACGAGCTGCTCCTCACCAACGCGACGACTCTGCCGTTCCAGCTCGACGGTCTCGAGGTCGCGGACGCGGAGACGGGTGCGACACTGCTCGCGGAGGGCGACGAGCGACTCCCGCAGAACGTGACGAAGCTCGGAGCATCGGCCGGCGGCGAGCCCGGGTCGGGATCGGTCGTCATCGGCCCGGCGGAGACGTGGATCGCCTGGCTCGACGTGCAGCTCGACGCCGATACGGCCGTACCGGCGACGGTCGAGCATCACGCCCAGGGCGCCATCGTGCCGCCCGAAGGGGACCCGCGCGAGTTCGACGTGATGATCGGCACGGCCGCGATCGACCCCGGTCCGGCGACCGCGGTGGGCGTGCCCGTCGCGGACGGCATCTGGCTCATGAGCGAAGGATGCTGCCGCGACGACACCCATCACCGGCGCGGGTTCGCCCCGGTCGACGGGCAGGCCCTCGTGCCGCAACGGTTCGCGATCGACTTCTATCTGCTCGACGAGGAGCACCGCACGTGGGAGGGCGACCCGTCGCAGATCACGAGCTACTTCACGTACCGGCAGCCGATCGTCGCCGCCGCCGCAGGCACCGTCGTGCGGGCGCTCGACGGCATCCCGAACACCGAGTCGCTGCCGGAGCCCCCTCCCATCCCTCCCATCGAGGAGACGGTCGGCAACCACGTCGTCGTCGAGATCGCACCCGGCCTCTACACGCTGTACGGGCACATGGATCCTGGGTCGGTGCGCGTCTCGGTCGGCGACCGCGTGGAGAAGGGGCAGGAACTGGGACTCATCGGCAGCAGCGGCAACTCGACGACGCCCCACCTGCACTTCCACCTGCAGACCGCTGAGACGTTCTTCCCGTCCGACGGCGTGCCGTACGTGTTCGACGAGTTCGAGCTCCTCGGCTGGGTCCCCGAGCGCATCTGGGACGACGACCTCGGCCTCCAGCCGACCGGCGTCCTCCCCTTCGAGGAGTTCGAGCCGAGCGTCCGACAGGACGAGCTGCCCCTCGACCGGACGGTGATCCGCGTCGACGCCCAGGACTGAGCACGCAGCGAGCGGATGCCGCGAGCCCGCGATTCGGCGTGGGCCGAGGCATCCGGTACCATAGGAGGGTTGTCCGCACGCGCAACCTTGCGCGGCGAGTCGGACGACGTGCTACACACCCTCCTGCTGCCGGGAAATGCCCGACAGCCGTTCTAGTCCGAAGGAGGTGGGTTAGTGACGCACCAGTACGAACTCATGGTCATCCTGAACCCCGAGATCGACGAGCGCCAGGTCGGCGCCAACCTCGACAAGTTCCTGAAGGTCATCACGACCGACGGCGGCACCATCGAGAACATCGACATCTGGGGCAAGCGCCGTCTTGCTTACGAGATCCAGAAGAAGAACGAGGGCATCTACGCCGTCGTCAACTTCACCGCCACGGCTGCGACCACGCAGGAGCTCGACCGCCAGCTCAACCTGAGCGAGCAGATCATGCGCACCAAGGTCCTCCGCGCCGAGGAAGCGATCGCCATGATCGCCTCTGAGAAGCAGCGTGCCGACGAGCGCGCCGCCCGCAAGACCGCCAAGGCTGCGAAGGCGTAAGGCAGATGGCCGGCGAGACGATCATCACCGTCGTGGGCAACCTCACGGCTGATCCCGAACTGCGTTACACGCAGAACGGTCTCCCTGTCGCGAACTTCACGATCGCGTCGACGCCTCGCAACTTCGATCGCCAGGCGAACGAGTGGAAGGACGGCGAAGCGCTGTTCCTCCGCGCGAGCGTGTGGCGCGAGTTCGCCGAGCACGTGGCCGGCTCGCTGACGAAGGGCATGCGGGTCATCGCGACCGGCCGCCTCAAGCAGCGCAGCTACCAGGACCGCGAAGGCAACAACCGCACCGCGATCGAGCTGGAGGTCGACGAGATCGGCCCGTCGCTGCGCTACGCGACCGCACAGGTCACGCGCGCCGCGGGCGGCTCCGGCGGTGGCGGCAGCTTCGGCGGCGGTGGCGGCGGTCAGTCCCGTCCGCAGGTCGCCGACGAGCCGTGGTCGACGCCCGGTTCGCAGAACGCCGGCGGTGCCGGCGGCGGCGACGCGTGGGCGGCCCCGGGCGCCTACGGCGACGACACCCCGTTCTGATCGGCCTGATCTCAGAAGCAGATTCCGGATGCCCCGTGACGAGGCATCCGATCAAGAAAACGTAAAGGAAACACCATGGCTGGAAAGGCAACCGGCGATCGCCGGAAGCCGCGGAAGGGCGCGAAGAACGCGGCCCCCGCGAAGGCGATCCGTGTCGGTCTCATCGACTACAAGGACGTCGCGACGCTTCGCAAGTTCATCTCGGAGCGCGGGAAGATCCGCGCCCGTCGTATCACCGGTGTCTCGGTGCAGGAGCAGCGTCTGATCGCCAAGGCGATCAAGAACGCGCGCGAAATGGCGCTCCTGCCTTACGCCGGCGCTGGCCGCTAAGGAGTACCCACATGGCAAAGCTCATTCTCACGAACGAGGTCGCCGGGCTCGGTAGCGCCGGTGACGTGGTCGAGGTCAAGAACGGGTTCGCCCGCAACTACCTCATCCCCCAGGGCTTCGCGGTCGCGTGGACCCGCGGTGGCGAGAAGCAGGTGGCGTCCATCCGCGCCGCCCGCGAGGCGCGCGCGATCCACGACCACGAAGAGGCTGTGGCCCTGAAGAACAACCTCGAGACCAACAAGGTCCGCCTGGCCGTCAAGGCCGGCGCCGAGGGTCGCCTGTTCGGTGCGGTCAAGACCGTCGACGTGGCGGACGCCGTCAAGGCCGCCGGCCTCGGCGAGCTCGACAAGCGCAAGATCCACATCACCTCCCCGATCAAGTCGGTGGGCGAGCACGAGGCGACCGTTCGCCTCCGCGACGACCTCACCGCCGTGATCACCCTGCAGGTGGTCGCCGCCAAGTAATACCTGGCGCACGAACGGATGCCGCGAACCCCATGGGTTCGCGGCATCCGTCGTCTGTGGGCTCAGAGCCAGCCGTTCTCCTGGGCGAGGCGGGCGGCGTCGGCGCGGTTGCGGCCGCCGGTCTTGCCGATGGCGCTGGACAGGTGGTTGCGCACGGTGCCCTCCGACAGGTGGAGCATGCGGGCGATGTCGGCGATCGAACCGCCGGTCTGCGCCGCCGACAGCACATCGGTCTCGCGCTCGGTGAGGGGCGAGTCGCCCTGGGCGAGCGAGTCCGCCGCGAGGGCCGGATCGACGACCCGCAGTCCCTGGGCGACGCGGCGCACGGCGTCGGCGAGCTGGGCGGCAGGGGTGTCCTTCACGACGAAGCCGGCGGCGCCCGCCTGCATGGCGCGCTTCAGGTAGCCGGGCCGGCCGAACGTCGTCACGATGAGCACGCGGCACGTCGGCAGCGCGGCGCGCAGGGCGGCGGCCGCGGCGATCCCGTCCAGCCCGGGCATCTCGATGTCGAGCATCGCGACGTCGGGCAGCGACGCGAGCGCGGTCGCGACGACCTCGTCGCCGCGGCCGACCTCGGCGACGACCGCAATATCGGGCTCGAGGCCGAGGAGCGCCGACAGAGCGCCGCGCACGAGCGCCTGGTCGTCGGCGAGGAGCAGCCGGATCACAGCGTCACCCGCAGACTGAAGCCGCCCAGGTCGCTGCGCCCGATCGTGAGGCGCCCGCCGGCGGCTTCGACGCGCTCGCGCAGGCCGGCCAGTCCGGTCGACGTCGTGGCCGCCTCCGTCGGCCCGCGGCCGTCGTCCGCGATCTCCACGTCGTGCGCGCCGAAGCTCACCCGGCAGCGCGTCGCCCCGGAGTGCCGCACGACGTTGGTCACCCCCTCGCGCACGACCCAGCCCGCGAGCTCGCGACGATCGGCGGGCACAGCATCCGTCGACGAGGGGAGCTCGGCTGCGATGCCCGCGGCCGCGAGCGCCTCCCGCGCGGCCGCGAGCTCGCCGCTCACGTTCACGGTGCGCACTCCGGCGACGGTCGCCCGCACGTCGGCGAGGGCGCCACGTGCGAGCGCCTCGACCTCGGCGATCTCGGCCTTCGCGCGCTCGGGGTCGGCATCGACGAGCCGTCCTGCCAGCTCCGCTTTCACCGTGACGACGGTGAGCGAGTGGCCGAGGATGTCATGGATGTCGCGGGCCACGCGGCTGCGCTCCCGCTCGACCGCCAGCGCCTCGAGCTGCTTCTGCGTGTGCCGCAGCTGGTTCATGGTCGCGGTCGTGCGGGCGAAGGACGCCATCATGAGCGAGATCGAGACGATGATCCCGGGCACCCAGAGCACGTTCTCATCCCACCCCTGCGTCACCCCATTGGTGACGAGGGCCAGTACCCCGAGGCCGAGGATCACCGGCCACGTCCACTGCCACGGGAACACGCACATGCCGACGATCACGCCGACGTAGGTCCACATGGCGGCGATGCCCCAGCCCAGCCACGGGAAGAGCGCGAACGAGAGCACGAACAGGGCGGCGCACACCACGAGCCGCCCGCGGTTGTCGAGCGTCCACGCGATGGGCGCCGCGGCGAGGAACGCGAGCGCGAAAACGACGACGAGGACGAGGCCGAGCGTCACCGATGCCGGCGAGACCGAACGGACGACGACCTCCTGCGCGAGGCTGACGAGCCACACCAGCGCGACGCCTGCTCCGATGTACCAGCTCAGCGCCGCGCGGGACCACAACGCCCGCGGGAAGCGGCCGCTCGCCCACGTCGCCGCGCCGTGCCTGCGCACGGGCCACGGTGGTCCTGCCGTGTCGGTGTCCGGGCGGCCCTGGCGAGGCGTCGCGTGCATGGCTCTCACCGTATTCGCAGGTGGCGGACGGGAACAGCTCCGGCCGCACGAGCCTCGCGGGTCGGTGCGGCCGGAGCGGCGGTTCAGACGCGCTTGGTGTCGCGACGGAAGGCCCATGCGGCACCGGCGACGAAGATGCCGAGCCACACGAGAGCGTTGACCAGCCACAGCACGTCGAACGGCTCACCGGTCAGCGGTGCGCGGGTGATCTCGCTGATGCCGTACACGGGCGTGAACCGGGCGATCGTCTGCATGAAGTCGGGCATCGCGCTGAGGGGCGTGAAGAGGCCGCCGAGGAACGACAGCAGCACGATCGCGAGGCTCGTGATCTGCGCGGCGCTCTCGCCGGGCACGAGGTAGCCCACCATGAGGCCGAGCGTCGTGAAGACGGCGCTCGCGAGCAGCCAGCCGCTGAGTCCCGTCGCGATCCACTGCGCCGGAGCGAGCTGGATGCCGCTGACCGCGCCTGCGATGTAGGTCGCGACGACGGCGAGGAGGCCCAGCATCATGCCGGCGATCATCTTGATGATCACGTTGACCATCGGGTTCAGCGGGGTCAGCCGCAGCTGGCGGCTCCAGCCCTGCGCGCGCTCGATGCCCACGCCCGCACCGGTCTGCGTCGCCGACATCATGGCGCCGTACATCGCCATCGACACCATGATGTAGGCGGCCACCGACGGGCCGCCCTCGGAGAGGGGGGTGGCGGTGAGCTGCTGGTCGCGCAGCGGGAGCCCGATGGTGACGAACATCACGATGGGGAACGCGACGATGAACACCACCGTGCGCCGGTTGCGGAGCTTGCGCTTGAGCTCGATGCCCAGATAGGTGAGGTTGAAGCCGCCGAGCGGTGGTACCCGCCGCTCGAGCGACACCCGGTCTGCGGTCGGGGCGGTGATGGTCATGATGCCGTTCCTTCGGAGGTGAGGGCGAGGAAGACGCTCTCGAGGTTCTGTGCCGCGATCTCGATGTCGCGCGCGGCGGTGCGGGTCAGCAGATGCCGGGCGACGGCATCCGAGTCCCTGGTGTGGATGGTGAGTCGCTCGCCCGCCGCTTCGACGCTGTCGACGCCGGGCAGTGCCGCCAGGGCGACCGGATCGGCGTCCGCGAGCGTCGCCGTCACGGTCCGGCCCGACACCATGTTCTTGATGTCGGCGGTCGGCCCGTCGGCGACGATGCGTCCGCGGCTCATCAGGATGATGCGATCGGCGTACTCGTCGGCCTCTTCGAGGTAGTGCGTCGCGAACAGCACGGTGCGACCCCTGGCGACGTCGGCCCTGATGGCGTTCCAGAACGAGCGGCGTCCCTCGACGTCCATGCCGGTGGTCGGCTCATCGAGGATGAGCAGGCCGGGGTCCGAGAGCAGCGCCATCGCGAAGCGCAGCCGCTGCTGCTGACCGCCCGAGCACAGGTCGACGCGACGGTCGGCGATCTCGGCGATGCCGGCACGCTGCATCACCTCGTCGGCGGGACGGGTGTCGGCGAACAGGCTCGCGGTCAGCTCGAGCGTCTCACGCACCGAGATGTCCTTGAGCAGTCCGCCCGTCTGCAGCACCGCCGAGACGAGGCCGTGCGCGATGGCCGCGCGGGGCGATTCGCCGAAGACGGTCACGGTGCCCGAGTCGGGATTCGACAGGCCGAGCATCATGTCGATGGCGGTCGTCTTGCCTGCGCCGTTCGGGCCGAGGAAGGCGACGATCTCGCCGGGGCGCACCTGGAGCGTGACCTCGTCGACGGCGTGGACCGAGCCGAACGACTTGCGGAGCGCGGTGGCGTCGACGGCGAGCGGGAGGCCCGGTACCGCGGCCGCCGCTCGGACGAGGGGTTGTGTGGTTTCCATGCCCTCAGCGTCTCGCCGAGGCCGCGCGCGACCCTCACACGGCTGTCACGATGTGCCCGTGACAAACGTCACGGGTCAGAAGATCCAGTTCGCGCCGGCGGCGACCGGCCACGACCAGGCGGCCGAGGCCGTGCGCAGCGCCTCCGGCGTGCGCACCTCGATGAGGCCCGCCTGCGCGAGCGAGCTGAGCGAGACCGAGCCGAGGTGCGCCGCTCCGAGTTCGCGGACGTCGAGCACGAGGTCGGGTTCGGAATCGGATGCTGCCACCTCCGCGTGCTCCCACGCTGCGGCGCGCACGCGCCACCGCCCCGCGTTCGCGGGCAGCATCGCGTCGGTCACCTCGAGCACCACGTCGACGTCGCCCGCGTACCGCCGCTGGCCGAGCGCGGTCGGTAGATCGAGGATGCGGATCCATGAGTTGTCCTGGTAGTCGGGAACCGCGGGGCGGATGTCGACGAGCAGCGAGACGATGGGGTCGTCGACCGGAAGGTTCGAGATCTTGACACGGCTCGTGAGGTCGAGATCGAGCAGCACCGCCCACATGCGATGGGCCGCGGCCGCGGTGAGGGCGACGGCCTCGCGCACGTGCACGGTGCCCTCGGCGCCGGCGCGCTCCCACGACATGGTCCGCCGGAAGGTTGCGAAGGCGAGCGTGTTGTCGGCGGCGTCGCGCACCAGCAGGAGCCGCAGCGACTCCTTGCCGCCGCGGTACGCGGGCGGGTCGGCGTCGCGGGCGGTGCGCTGCTCCCGCGTCTCACGCGTCGCCCAGCCCGGACGACCGAGGCCGGCCGGCAGCCGCGCGTAGTCGCGATGGATCGAGGCGACGAGATCGCCGTGGATCTCGGCATCCCATTCCTCCAGCTCGACCTCGAGCGCGGCGGCCCCGGCCACCGGGCGCAGCGCCGCGCCGCGCGGGATCGTCAGGTCGAGCTGGGTCGAGGCCATGCCGTAGCCGAAGCGGCCGTAGATCGGCGTCTCGGCGGCCATGAGTCCCGAGATCGCCTCGCCGTTCTCGAGGCAGTCGGCGAAGTGGTGCTCGATCATGCCGCGGAGGATGCCGCGCCGCCGGTGCCCCGGGTGCACGCCGACCCAGGTGAGCCAGCCGCACGCGATCTCGGCGCCCGGGACGGGGTAGGCACGCAGCGGATAGGTGCCGTGGAAGCCGGCGAGCACCTCGTCGTCGTCGACGCGCGCCACCCCGTAGGTGCGATCCCAGCTGAGCGGGCTCGGCAGCTCCCGCAGCGCCTCGACGGATCGCTCTGTGGGGAAGGCCCAGGTGTCGAGACGGAGGACGTCCTCGAGCCGGTCGGCGTCGACGGGGGTGAGGCGATAGGGCTCGGGGAGCGGCATCCCTCCACTCTGGCGAGGAGGGGACCGGCGCGCAACGCAGCGGGTGAGCCGGGCGCCGGTGGGCACGACGAGGCGGATGCCGCGAGCCCCCCGGGTCGCGGCATCCGCTCGTGACATCTCCGGCCGTGCGGCGCCGGTCCAGGCAGCGCCGGAGCCGACACGGACGGAGATGGCTGTGGGACCCCCGATCACGAGGCGCGGTCCAGGCAGAGCCGGCACACGCGATCGGGGGCGTTCAGGGCGGGAGGGCCGCCGTGGCGACCCTCCCGCGTGCTCACGCGGGTCGGAGGGGTGGGGCACCCGGGGAACGCCGAGATGCCCCTCGACTCACGCGGAGCGCCGCCGCGACGCGCGTGCGATGGCGCCCGCTGCGAACAGCGAGAGCCCGAGCAGCAGGAACGGCATCACACCCGTCCCTCCCGTCGCGGCGAGCTGAGTGGCGGTGCCGGCCGAAGCCGCCGAGCCGGCCATCGCGGCCGCCGAGGCGGTCGCGGCGACGGTCCCGTCGGTGCCCGGCGTTCCGTTGTCCCCCGGTGTGGTGGGGGACGTCGGGTCGACCGGGTCGACCGGGTCGACCGGGTCGGTCGGGTCGACGGGGTCCGTCGGATCGGTCGGCACGACGGCATCCACCGTGGTGCTGTCGCCGATCACCGAGACCGCGTTGCCGCCGATGGTGATGGGCAGCGAGATCGGCGCGAGGATCTGCGTCCCGCCGAGGATCGAGCCCGATCCGCCGGTGCTCCCGGTCGTGCCGCCCGTGCCGGTCCCCGGCGCCGCGACGGCGCCCGTCGAGGCGCTGTCGCCCACCCCCGAGATCGCGTTGCCGACGACCGTGACGGGCACGGCGATCGGTGCGAGCACCTGGGTGCCGCCGAGGATCCCGTCCTCGCCGGTCGTGGTGCCCGTCGGGCCGCCGTTCGCGGAGCCGGCGGTGGGAGCCGCAGCGGCGCCCTGGCTCGAGCTGTCGCCGATCACGGAGACGGCGTTGCCGACAGCGGTGATCGGTGCGGTGACGGGTGCGAGCACCTGGGTGCCGCCGAGGATCCCGTCCTCGCCGCTCGTGGTGCCCGTCGGGCCGCCGTTCGCGGAGCCGGCCGCAGGAGCCGCGGTGGCGGCATCCGTCGACGAACTGTCGCCGAGGACGGAGATCGCGTTGCCCGTGACCGTGACAGGCGCGGTGACCGGGGCGACGACCTGGGTGCCGCCGAGGATCGAGTCCTCGCCGTCCGTCCACGCATCGGCTCCCGACGAGGAGCCCGAGGCGGCGGGTGCGGTGGTCGCGCCCTCGCTCGAGCTGTCGCCGACGACCGAGATCGCGTTGCCCGACACCGTCACCGGAGCGGCGACGGATACGAGGCCCTGCGTGCCCGAGAGCACGCCGTCATCGCCCGACGTCGCGGCGGCCGGAGCCGGCGCGGGTGCGGGTGCGGCGGTCGCAGCATCCGTCGATGAGCTGTCACCGACGACCGCGACCGAGTTGCCGCTGACGGTGATCGGGACGTTTACCGACACGAGCGCCTGCGAGCCCGAGCCGATGCCGTCGGACCCGCCGGTGGACGCGGCCGGAGCCGCCGCCGGGGCGGGAGCCGCGGTGGTCGCGCCGTTCGAGGAGGAGTCACCGAGGACGGAGAGCGATGTGCCGCTGACCGTGATCGGGAGGTTGACGTCGATGATCGCCTGGCTGCCGGAGAGCAGTCCGTCGTCACCGGTGGTCTCGGCCGCGTTGGCGACCGTCGCGCCGAGCAGCGTGATGCCGCCGGCCAGGAGCGTGCCCAAGAGGGCGCGCTTGTAGAAAGTGCGCATGATGTTCCCCTTTGTGGATTGATCGGATCGCAGCGCGGAAGGGTCGCGCTGCTCAGCGCGGAGGGCGCGCTGATGCTCTGCCGCTCACGCTCGAGTGAGCAGAAGCGGCGGCGAGCCGATCAGTCGGGGGAGACGTCGGTGGAGCCGGCGGGCGCCGGCGGCGCGTGCTCGTCCTGCGGTCCTGCTCGGCGCACCCAGGCACGGTGTGCGACGAGCGGAAGGAGGGCAGCGAGCGCCCAGGCGCCGGGACCCGCACCACCGGGTCCCGCGGAAGCAATCGACAGGCAGAGTCCGCCTGCAGAGCCGAGGATTCCGCCGGCGACCAGCGCGGCGGAAGAGGTGACGAGAGCGGCGCGCGTGGCCGCTTCGGAGACGGATGCGGCGGCCCAGTGGCCGAACGCGCCCGCTGTCGTCGTGAAGAGGGCGGCGGCAGCATCCGTCCGCGCGGCGAGAAGTGCGATCGCGGTCGGTGCCGACGAGTCGGCCGACGCGTCGAGGAGGCCGGGGAGCTGGGGGATGGCGGGAAGAGCGGGGAGCCCCGTCGCCGGGGGCCGGCCGATCGTCGAGCCGGTGTCGTCGACGGCGCCGGCGAGGCCACCGAGCGTCGCATCGACGGTGCCGCCGAGCTCTGTCACGGCATCGTCGAGGCCGACGCCGGAGACGATCCCGCCGACGATCGGCACCTCGGTGACGAGGTCGACGACCGGCTCCGCGATCTGGCTCACGACACCGCCCGAGTCGGCCTCCGTGACCGGCTGGGTCACCGTCGTGACGACGGCGCCCACGGTCTGCACGACCTGGCTCACGGGCTGCTGCACGGGAGCGGTAGCGGCGGCGACCACGTTGTTCACCGCAGCGGTCACGCCGGTCGTGACGGTCGAGACGGTGCCGGTGACCGTCGACGCGGTCGTGTCCACCAGCGAGGTCACGGCACCGAGGGCACCCCCGAGCGCTCCTGCGTCGTCGGGCTCGTCGGCGTGCGCCTGTCCGAGGCCGAGGCCGAGGACCAGCGAGACGACGATCCAGGCGAACGCGGTCGCGGCCCCGATGAGGGCCAGCCGCACGATCCTCGGCAGCTGCGAGGTTGCAATCTCCACGTTCACCTCCCACGACGAAAGAGCCGCACGTTCCGGACGGATCGTGCGTGAGGGTGCCTGGAACCCCGAGGGTACTCCTTGCCGATTCGGTCTGTCCAGACCCTTTGGACGGTGAGTCCCTTTGTCTCGGCCCGGCATCCGGGGACCGCACGGCCGGCGGGCGATTGTGCACAGGACTGTGTTCGCGAGCAAACCTTCAACCCCGACTTCAACCACATCTCTCTCCACAGGCTGTGGATTGTGCAGGTCCCGGTCAGGGGGGATTTCGATGACTTAACCCCCAGAAGGACGTGGGGTTCTCCACAGGGGTTGTTCACAGGAGCGACGGCGTTTCTCCCCCACTCTCCACAAAGTTATCCACAGGGTGTGTTGCGACTGTCGGGGGTCATCCTTAGCGTGGGGTGCGGCCCATTCGGGCGTCGCGCCTCCGTGCTGGGTTCGGTGACGCGACGGCGGCCGCAATCGCACGACGGAATCAAGCGGGGGGCGAGATGCCGTGGCATCTCGCCGATCGCTCGTGCTCAGGCGCGCCGATTCGGCGAGCCGTCCCGATACCGCCGAGAGAGCTCGGATGATGTGAACAACGGTAGGGAGGACGCGCAGCCTATGTCGATCGCCGACATCTCAGAAGAGCGCATGGGGGGTCTTCGCGACTTCGAGCGCACTCCCCCGCACGATCTGCTCGCCGAGCAGAGCGCCCTCGGTGGAATGCTGCTGTCCAAGGATGCGGTCGCCGACGTCATCGAGACGCTGCGCGGCACCGACTTCTACGTGCCCAAGCACGAGCTGATCTTCGAGGCGATCCTCACCCTCTACTCGCACGGTGAGCCGACGGACGTCGTCGCCGTCACCGACGAGCTCATCAAGACGGGCGAGCTGCAGCGCGCCGGCGGCGCCGACTACCTGCACACGCTCACCTCGATCGTGCCGACCGCCGCGAACGCCGGCTACTACGCCTCGATCGTGTCGGAGCGTGCCCTGCTGCGTCGCCTCGTCGATGCCGGCACCCGCATCGTGCAGATGGGGTACTCGGGTCAGGGCGAGGCGCTCGACCTCGTCAACAACGCGCAGGCCGAGATCTACTCGGTGACCGGTGCGGAGCAGGCCGAGGACTACGTGCCGCTCACGATCGCGGTGGATGCCGCGGTGGAAGAGATCGAGGCCGCGCGCGGTCGCGACGGCCAGATGACCGGCATCCCGACCGGCTTCTCGGGTCTCGACGCGCTGACCAACGGTCTGCACCCGGGCCAGATGATCATCATCGCGGCGCGACCCGCGATGGGTAAGTCGACGCTCGCGCTGGACTTCGCTCGCTCGGCGGCGATCAAGGCCAACATGCCGACGATCTTCTTCTCGCTCGAGATGGGGCGCAGCGAGATCGCGATGCGCCTCTTGAGCGCCGAGGGCGCGATCCCCCTGCAGTCGATGCGAAAGGGCACGCTCGACTCGCGCGACTGGACCACCGTCGCCGCGACCCGTGGCCGCATCAACGACGCGCCGCTGTACATCGACGACAGCCCCAACATGACTCTCGTCGAGATCCGCGCGAAGTGCCGCCGGCTCAAGCAGCGCGCGGGCCTCAAGCTCGTCGTCATCGACTACCTGCAGCTGATGACCTCGGGCAAGCGCGTCGAGTCGCGCCAGCAGGAGGTCTCGGAGTTCTCGCGTGCCCTCAAGCTCCTCGCGAAGGAGCTGGGCGTGCCGGTCATCGCGCTGTCGCAGCTGAACCGTGGCGCCGAGCAGCGCGCCGACAAGAAGCCGGCGCTGAGCGACCTCCGTGAGTCGGGCTCGATCGAGCAGGACGCCGACATGGTGGTGCTCCTGCACCGCGAGGCCGCCTACGAGAAGGACTCCCCGCGCGCCGGCGAGGCCGACCTCATCGTCGCCAAGCACCGCAACGGCCCCACCGACACGATCACGGTCGCCTTCCAGGGCCATTTCTCCCGGTTCACAGACATGGCCCCGGGCGACTTCGGCTGACCATGACGTCATCGCCTGTGAGGCCGGTCGACGTCGAAGCGGCTCGGCGGATGTGGGAGGAGTACGCCGCGGCCTGCCCGCAAGCGGTCGCCGCGTGCCCTGAGTACACCGTCGAGCATTTCGGCGATTCCGAGCGCCTCGCCGACGAGCTTCTCGCACACGTCCTGAGCGGGACGAAGCGGGCGACCTCGGAACTCGTGGCGGATTTCGTCGCCCGCGGCGACGAGGTTCCACGGATCGGGTCTCACTGGATCGCGTGCGACGGTCGCGGCGTGCCGACGATCATCATCCGCAGCGTCGAACTGCGCCTCGGCGACTTCGCGAGTGCTGACCCCGCGTTCGCCGCGGACGAGGGCGAGGACGATCTGAGCCTTGCCAGTTGGCAGCGTGAGCACCGTCGGTACTGGATGCGCGTCTCCGCGGCGCAGGGTCGGCAATGGTCCGAAGACGAAGAGATCGTCTTCGAACGCTTCCGGGTGGTCTGGCCGCTGCAGCACGCCGACTGACGGGCGCCGATGAGAGCGCGCATCAGCGGGGAGTGCTTCGACGGAGAGTGAGGCGGCCGGCCGGGAAGTCCCGACCGGCCGCCTCCCTGTCTCACCGGGTCAGTGGACAGCGATCAGATCGTTCGTCCAGCCGATCATGCGCTGTGCGAACACCGCATTCACGCCCTTGCCGCGCTGACCCTCCAGCTGGTGCACGACGGCGCCGAGCTGGTTCACCTCGGTCGGATGCTTGCCCGTCGCGTGGCTCTTGAGCGCCGCGTTGAGCTTGTCGCGCAGACCCTTCTCGACCTTGGGATCGGTCACGAGCTTCTCAGCGACAGCCCGGGTGCGGTTGTTGCTGAGCGACTCGGTCGTGGCCAGCAGCGTGAATGCCCGGGTGGCAGTGCCGGTGTTGCCGACGAAGTCGGTCGCCGTCGCCACCGCCGTGTGCGCACCGGTGTCGAGCGTGAACATGTCGAGCACGTAGCCCGTCGGCACCGCGGTGCCATCGAACGTCACGGACTGCGACTCGACCCCGCTCAATGCATCCGTGATCGTGTAGTGCACGCTCGCGAAGTCGTCGGTGTCGTAGCCGGTGGCAGCCGGCTGACTCAGGTCGACGACCGGCGCTGTGCGGTCGACGCGGACCGTCTGGCTTCCGGTGACCGTCTCGCACTCGCTCGACGTCTTCCACTCGATGACCCACTCCAGGTTCTCGTCGGCGTCCGCCGGCAGGGCGAACTCGGCGACCGCACCGTTCACCGTCGTCCACGTCGGCTCGGAGCCGGCGGGGTGGACGGCGTACGTCGTCGTCAGCGACTCCGGTGTGAAGGAGTCGTCGGCGGCGCTGACGGTGAACGTGTGGTCCACACCCACCCACTGCACGCCCGAGACGACGGCCTCGTCACCGGCGATCCGGAAGTCCGCGCTGAGCGACCCGGCGATCCACGCCGGCGCACTCGGGGCGTCGCCGTGGTCGGGGAAGTTCTTCCCCGGCAGGTACCAGGCGCCGTTCTCCCAGTCGCGGAACACGTCGCGGAAGGTCGAGCGCGCGACGCACGACTCCCACAGCGGCATCTGGCCGGTGCCGGCGTACTGGGGCTCCTCCTCGGAACTGTGGCCCGGGTCGGGCGAATCGAAGACCGGCAGGCGATCGGCGCGCCAGGAGTGGTCGGAGTCGATGCTCCGCAGCCACGGCTGCCCGTCGAGCCCGTCGATCATCACGTTCGCCGGACGACCCGCGGGGTCGGCGTAGAGGGCGGTCGACACACCCGGCAGCAGGTTGGCGCTGCGGTGATCGGAGATGACCTGGTTGAGGCCGTTCGCGTCGAGGAGGAGCAGCTTCGCCATCTGCACGGCGTCGTACGCGGGCTCGAAGTCCTCGAGCGTCCACTCGGCACTGTCCTTCAGGCGGGACGAGGGCACCACCGTGCCGTCCGGCAGCTCGACCTGGTCGCCGACCAGCGGGTCGACGAGACCCATGACGGCGTCGAGGTACTCGCGGTCGCCGTCGTCGAACAGGTCCACGTGCACGTCCTCGTCGGAGAAGGGCACGTCGATGTCGGCCGAGCCGACCTCCATCCAGTGCGTCGGGCTCTTGAGGAAGTCCGACAGCAGCTCGACGTCGAAGCCGAGCGCCTCCGAGGCGAGCTCGAGGACGAGCTCCTTGGCGTCGGCGACGAGCGGGTCGAGGAAGTCGATGTCGGGCATGATCGACTGCAGCAGATCCTGCAGCCACAGGAAGACCGCGCCGCCCTCCTCGACGACCTCGCCGACGAAGTCGGGAGCGCCGAGCATCGACAGCAGGTACTCGTTGATGAAGCCGGGCTTGTCGCTGTCGTTCAGACCGCCGAGCGTGTAGCCGGCCACCTGGAAGATGCCGATGCCGTCCTCGCACTTCGCGCGGTCGGTGTCGAGCACCTCGTCGGTCTCGCCTTCTTCGGCGTCGCCGTCGCAGAGGAAGTTCTGCGCGTCGCGGAACGTGCCGGCGTCGAAGAGCGTCTTCGACAGCGCCTCACCCAGCTCGGGCCAGTGCTGCAGGCCGCGGTCGATGTCGTCGATCCATGCGTCGAGGTAGGCGATGATCGCCGGGTTGACGATCGCATCGTCGGCTTCGTCGATCGGGCTCGTGACGCAGAAGTACTCGGCCCGGCATTCCTGCACGGTCACCGGCTTCACGGTCACGCCTCGCACCGTGTCGACCGTGACGTTCTCGACAACTTCGTAGCAGTCCCAGTCGACGATGTTGCAGTCCTCGTAGTCGAGGTCCTTCTGCATCGCCGCGCGCTCGACCTGCAGCTTGGCCTTGAGGTCGATGAAGTAGTCGATGAGCGGGCCGCGGTTCGGCTCGGGCTCGTCGCCCACGGTGTACGCGAGGCCGGGGCATCCGTCATCCGCCGTCCCGTCGCCGTCGTCGTCGATGCCGTCGCCGCACGTGCCGACCGGCAGCGGGTTGTTCGGGTCGACGAGGGTGTCGTAGATCCACGCGGTCGGCGCGGAGTACTCGAACGCCGGCGTGGAGTCGTTGCTGTACTCGGGGCCGGTCTCGTCGGTCTCGCCCGCGACCTGCGAGCGCCGCGAGTTGCCGTCGAAGCCCGCCGTCGCATCGCCGACGTAGCCCTCGGCGATCACGTGGCGCAGCGCGATCTCGAGCGCCGTCGGGTCCTCGAGGTCGAGGATCTCGCCGACGCCCGGGAAGATGCCCTCTGCCACCTGGTTGATGAGCGTGTGCGCCCACATGTCGCCGGCGGCATGCGTCATGAAGCCGTACGCGAAGGCGAGGATCTGCTGCTTCTCGGCGGCGCTGCGGCCCGCGTCGTCCTGCGCGTCCCACGCTGCGGTCATGATGTGCTGCAGCCACCTGCCCGTCTCGTCGGGGTGGATCGCCGACTGGCCGTAGGCCAGATCGGGGAACCCGTCGGGGCCGATCACGCCCGCGTTGTACGCGGCCGGCTGGTTGCGCAGCGCCGTGACGATGTCGGCGCGGACGGTGTACTCGGCGCCTTCGACGGTCACCTTCCCGTCGTCGGTGACGTCGTCGTAGGCGTTCTCGGCGGTGGCGTTGTGGGTGTACGGCTTGAAGGCGGCGGCGGGCAGCGCACTGACGACGAGTGTCGTCACGGTGAGCGCCGCGGTCGCGGTCAGGCCGGCTGCGAGCTTCGTGAAGCTGCGGCGTCGGCCGGCGGTTCGAGACATGGGCTTTCCTCCCCAAGGAAACGGACGTGCAGAACGGATGCTCCGAGGCACCGAGAGTCGCCGACGTCTTCGCCAGATACACGATCGGGAAAACGGATGCTGCCGTCCGGGGTCCGCTCAAACCCTCGGGCGACGACGAGTCTCAACCGTTGCCGTTGCCGTTCCCGTTGCCATTCCCGCCGTTGCCGTTGCCGTTGCTGTTGCCGTTGTCGTCCGGGGGCTGGTCCGGACCGGGAGCGGGTGCCGGACCCGGGCGCGGCGGCGGCGCGGCGCGGCGCACCAGGTTCGCGGGAGGCGCGGGGAAGTCACTGCCCCCGTAGAGCTGGTTCGCGGCCGCCTGGATGTCGCGGGTCATCGGCAATCGGATCGTCGACAGCGCCCGGCCGTTGTAGAAGGACCGGAACACGTCGCCGAAGCCGGTGGTGTTCCCGACCCACACCGCGGTCGTCACGCGGGTGCTCGACTCGACCAGCCACGTCTGGATGTTCTCGTGCGTTCCGGTCTTGCCCAGCATCGGCGTGCCGTCGTTGGGGTTGCCGCCCGACCCGGTGCCGCCCGGGCGCATGACGCCCTGCAGTGCGAACGCCGTGGCCGCCGCCACCTCGGGACTGATGGCCTGTGTGCACCGGTTGCCCGGCACCGGAAGCTCGGTGCCGTCGGCGTTGACCACGCGCTCGATCACACGGGGGATGCAGTAGACACCGCCGTTCGCGACGGTCGCGAATGCGCCGGCCATGGCGACGGGGGCGATGTTGTTGGTCCCGATGATCGAGGCGGCGCCGTCGAGGTCGACAGGGTCGCCGTCGCCGCGGGCGACGCCCATCCGGGCCGCGACGTTCTCGATGTCGCAGAGGTCCAGCTGCTCCGCCATGCCGAGGAAGCCGCTGTTGAGGGACTGTGCGGTGAACTGCAAGGGCGTTCCCACGTAGCCGGCCGCGCCGCCGAAATTGCGCACGACGTGGTTCTCGCGGTTGATCCACGTGCCCTCGCAGCGGTCCCGGAGCCGGGGGATGGCCCGCAGGGTGCCGTTGACCGTGTCGGACAACGTGTGCCCGGTCTCGAGCCAGTCGACGAGGGTGAACAGCTTGAAGGTCGATCCGGTCGGGAATCCCGTCGAGACCCCGTGCATCATGTCGCCGGCGTAGACGAGTGAGCTGTATACCGGGTCGGTGAGGGCGAGGTCGCGGTCCTCCGTGAACCGGTTGTTCTGGCTGATCGCGAGGATGCGGCCGGTGTTGACCTCGATGCTCACCGACGCCGACCCGAACGACATGCCCGCCACGGTCTCGGGCGCGTACCGGTGCATGGCGTCCTGCGACGCGTTCTGCAGGTTCCAGTCCAGGGTCGTATAGATGTTCAGGCCCTCGCGCGTCAGCGACTTCTGCCGGTCCTCCGGCGTCGCGCCGAACGCGCTCGCGTAGTCCGGGTCCGATTGCACGGTGTTCACCACGTACTGGCAGAAGAACGGGGCCGCGCTCGACCCGCACCGGGTGGGCGGCAGCTGCAGCGCCGGGGTGATCGGCTCGATCGCCGCGGCCACGTACTGCTCGGCGGTGATGCGGCCGTCCTCGCGCATCCTGTCGAGCACGTAGAGCTGGCGTCCCTTGGTCGCACTGTAGGCGTCCCCGGCTGCGAGGTACTGCTCCGGTGTGATCGTGCCGTCGGCGAGGAGGGTGTCCAGGCCCGCCAGCGTGCCGGGGGTCACGTCGTCCACCGAGCCGTCGGCGGCCTTGTTGTACCGGGTGCCGTCGCCTCCGAAGATCGAGCCCTGCGCCCGGTCGATCCGGAACGTGTTGGGGTTCTGCACGATGCCCGCGAGCGTCGCCGCCTGCGTCAGCGTGAGCTGGGCAGCCGTGGTGCTGAAGTAGTAGCGCGCGGCCGCCTCGATGCCGTAGGTCGTGCCGCCGAAGTTCGCGATGTTGAGATATCCCAGCAGGATGTCGTTCTTCGAGTACTTCTGCTCGAGCTGGACGGCGTAGCGGATCTCCTGCAGCTTGCGTTCGTAGCCCTGTACGCCGTCCGCCTGCGTGGCGTCGAGCCAGCACTGCTGCAGCACCTGGTCGCGCGTCATCTTCACGACGGCGGCGCCGTTCTCGTCGACGACCGTCTCGCCCGCCTCGTTCGACTCGTACACGGTCTCCGCGTCGCGTTCGCAGCGCTGGACCAGCACGTTCTTCACGTACTGCTGGCTGATCGAGGAACCGCCCTGCGTCTGACCGCCCTGCGCGTTCTTGATCAGGGCGCGCGTGGTGCCGAGGATGTCGACGCCGCCGTGCTCGTAGTACCGCGGGTCCTCGGAGGCGAGGATCGCGTCGTACATGACGAGCGACACCTGGTCGAACGCGACGGGCTCGCGGTTCTGGTCGTAGAACGACGTCAGCTCGACGTCCTGCCCGGTCGACGGGTCACGAGCGTAGATCGTCGTCGGCAGCATCAGGCGGTCGATCTCGAGGTAGCTCGGCATGTGGTCGAACAGCGACACCGCGCTGCTTGCAGCGTGCCCGCCGATCGCGATGGCCGGCGCGAGCGGCGCGACGACCAGCACACCCGCGATGACGCTGAGCGCGAGGAGGCCGACGAGGCCCCCGACAACCCCCGCGAATGTGCGCCGGTAGCGGGGTATCGGCGCGACCGGTGAAGAACCTTCTGATGGCTGCTTCACGACAGCTTCCAATCTGCGGTGGGAGAAATCATGTCAGACCGTCCCCGATTCCGCGATGGGTTCGGTTCGCGACACGGGGGGTGTCGGCGCACGGGGGCGGCGCATAGGCTCGGTCGAGGCATCCGCTCGAGAAAAGAACTCCCGCAGAACGCGGCGAGAACCGGACACGAAGGAGAGTCCCATGCAGACCGTGACGGTCGACTTGATCATCTCGCTCGACGGCTACGGGGCCGCGGAAGGGTGGCCGGGTTTCTGGGGGATGGAAGGTCCCGAGTACCTGGCCTGGCTCGCCGAGTCGCCGGACAAGGACGATCCGCTGCTCATGGGGGCGACGACGTTCCGCCTCATGTCGGAGCTCGCCGGCGGTGGCGAGGAGGGCACCGACATGCTCGGCGGCATCCAGAAGTACGTCTTCTCGTCCACGCTCGAAGAGCCGCTCGCCTGGGAGAACACGACGCTCGTCCGCGAGGATGCCGTCGCGTTCGTCCGGCGACTGAAGGAGGAGTCCGACCGGCCGCTCCGCACGCTCGGCAGTGTCGCCCTCTGCCGGTCGCTGCTGCTCGCGGGCCTCGTCGACCGCTACCGGGTGGGCGTGTTCCCGGTGATCACGGGCGCAACCGGACAGGACCGGATCTTCGACGGCTACCCCGACGTGCGCCTGGATCTCGTGGAGGCACGCACGTTCGACGGGCGCATCCAGCTGCTCGAGTACATCCCGACGGTGCTCGACGGCCCGCCCGGGGCATGATGAGTACGTGGCGGATGGGGGTGACCTCGCCGGATCGGCGGTCGTGAGCGATCCGGTGGAGGGTGGGCGCGGGCCGGCACCCCGGTCGTCGTTCGCCCGCTTCTGGACCGCGGCGGCCATCAGCTCGTTCGGCACGGCGGTCACCGCCGTCGCGATGCCGGTGCTCGTGGTGCAGCTGCTGCACGCGACGCCGTTCGAGGTCGGCATCGTCGGCGCGGCGCAGTTCGTGCCCTACGCCGTGCTCGGGCTCTTCGCCGGCGCGTACACCGACCGCTGGCGTCGCCGGCCGATCCTCGTGTGGGCGAGCGTGGGGCGGGCCGTGTCGCTCGGCGCGATCCCCGTGCTGTGGCTCGTCGGCGCGCTCCAGATCTGGATGCTCGTCGTGCTGCTGCTGCTGTTCGGCGCATTCTCCGTCTTCGGCTTCGCGGCGACGCAGTCCTTCCTCCCCCGGCTCGTGCCCCGGTCCCGGCTCGTCGTCGCGAACGCGCGACTGGATCAGACGGATGCCGCGGCCCAGACGCTCGGTCCGGCCCTCGGCGGTGGCCTCGTGGCGCTGCTCGGCGCGCCGATCGCGCTGCTCGTCGACGCGGTCAGCTACATCGTGGATGCCGCGCTGAACGCGAGCATCCGCGTCGAGGAGACCCGCGAGCGGCGGCGCGATCGGCATCTCGGCCGCGAGATCCGCGAGGGCCTCCGGTGGGCGTACGCGCACCGCACCCTCGGCCCGCTCGCCGTGTCCACGCACGTGTGGTTCTTCGCCAACGGCCTGGCGCTCACGGTCCTGTCGCTGCTGGCGCTGCGCGCGCTGGGGTTCACGGCGTTCACGTTCGGCCTGCTGCTCGCGGTGGCGGGATCGTGTGCGCTGGTGGGGGCGACGTTCGCGGCTCGGATCGGCGAGTGGCTGGGCATCGGTCCGACCATCATCGCGGCGCGGGCGATGTATCCGATCGCGTGGGCGCTCGCTGCGGTGGCGGCCTGGGTCCCCGCCGGACCCGCGCTCCTCTTCGTCGCGCTCGCACTCCACGGGCTCGCGGGCGGTGTCGAGAACGCCAACGAGATGGCCCTGCGACAGACGGTCACCCCCGACCGCCTGCTCGGCCGCGTGAATGCGAACATCCGCTCGGCCAACCGCACCGCGGCGGCGATCGGCGCGCTCGCCGGAGGCGCGGCGGTCGCGCTCGTCGGCGATCGCTGGACGCTGGTGGCCGTCGCCGTGATCTTCGCGATCGCCGCCCTGCTGGCGTGGCTCTCGCCTCTGCGCTCTGAGCGCGGGACCTCGGACTGAGCTGCGTCGGCGTTCAGCGCCGCCCCGCCGGCACGCCACCGGATGCTGCTGTCGAGGCATCCGTCGCCTCCTCGGTCCGCCCGCGGGACGTGACGTCGGTGCGTTCACGGACGAAGAGCGAGCAGACGAGCGCCGCCGCGATGACGCCGGCCAGCACCACGAACACCGCCTGCGGGTTCGCATGGTCGGCCAGCACCCCGAGAAGCGGTGTCAGCAGCCCGCCGAGCGCGGTCGCCATGCCGAGGGTCACCCCGCTCGCGGTGCCGAGGTGCCGCGGCAGGTAGGCGTGCGACAGCGTGACGTGCAGGGCGAACGGCAGGAACAGCGCCCAGCCGAGCACGCCGGCCAGCACGATCGCCGTGATCTCGCCGGACGCGAAGATGTAGCCCACCGCCGATGCCGTGGCCAGGGCGTAGCCGAGGACGATCATTCGCACGCGTCCGAATCGGTCGGCGAAGAACCCTCCGACGAGAGTGCCGAGCGCGGCGGCGAGCGAGAACACGGTCAGCGCGACCGTGCCGACGTCTGCGGTCGTGCCGAACCGGTCCATCACGTCAAGGGCCACGAAGGACCGAGCGCCCACATAGGCGATCGACCACAGGCTGACGATCAGCAGGAGCCACGCGAACCTCCCCCACAGATCGCGGGGAGGAATGGATGCCGCGTCCTCGGCTCCACTCGCCGAGGCGGCCGAGAGCGGCGCTGTGGCGCGGCGATTCAGCACCAGGTAGATCGCGGCCACCGCGATCGTGGGGATGAGCAGCAGCGGCGTGGCCCGGAGACCGAGAATGCCGACGGTGAGGCCGACACCGATCGGTGCGATCGCGGCGCCGACGTTGCCGCCCACCGAGAAGATGCTCATGGCCCGGTTGGTGCCGCCACCCGCTTCCTTGGCGGCCACGGTCGCTGCCGGGTGATACGCGGCGACGCCCAGTCCTGAGAGCGAGATGACGAGCCACGTGAGCCAGTAGTTCGCCGAGGTCAGGCCGGCGAGGGCGATGCCGAGTGCCGCGACCAGGAGGCCGATCACGACCAGTGGTCGCAGCGAGAACCGGTCGGTGAGCCACCCGAAGACCGGCTGGAAGATGCTCGACAGCGAGGTCGCGGCGAGGGTCAGCCCGGCGACCGCGGCGTAGTCGTAGTGCTGTTCGATCACGAAGTACGGGAGCAACGCGGCCGCGGCGCCGGTCTGGAAGTCGTTCATCACGTGAGTGCCGACGAGCGACCAGAAGCGCGCGCGCCGCCGTGCGGACGCGGTGGCAGGAGAAGTCATGCGGGCACTCTACTCCTCAGACAAGTCGACAAGTAAAGTCGAAGATCAAGAGGAGCAGGCTAAGCTCACGATGTGTTCGTCCGCCGCCCGTCTGACAACCGGAGGATCTGAATGGCCCCGATCGTCCATCGCGCGCCGCTCGCGGCGCAGGCGGCGGAGGTGCTGCTCGGGCGCATTCGCGATGGCGAGTTCGCGCTGGGTCAGCGGCTGCCGGGCGAGACGACGCTCGCCGCCCAGTTGGGCGTCGGGCGCTCGACGATCCGTGAGGCCATCCGCGAGCTCGCCGGCAGAGGTGTGCTCGACTCGCGCCAGGGTGCCGGAGTCTTCGTCACCGCGCTCGATGTGACCGACGACTGGGACACGGTGCTTCGACGCGCCTCGATCACGACCGTCCTCGAGGCGCGCATCGCCATCGAAGCGGAGGCCGCCGCGCTCGCCGCCGAGCGGCGCACTCCGGCGCAGCTGCGTGCGATGCGGGCCGCGCTCGCGGCGCGCGCGACGGCCGATCCTGCGCCGGAGCCGCACGTCGATGTCGATACCGCGCTGCACCGGCTCATCGTCGCGGCCTCCGGGAACGAGGTGCTTCTCGACCTCTTCGACGGGTTCACGCCGCGCGTGCGCAGTGCGATGGTCGACATGCTCAAGATCCGTCCGACGGCTTCGCATGAGGCCGATCAGGCCGCGCATGCCGCCGTCGTCGACGCGATCGCCGACCGTGACGCCCGGCGCGCCGCCGAGCTCAGCCGCGCACACCTGAACACGCTGAAATTCGCCTTCGCCTGAGCTGAGGGCGCTCAGGTCAGCCCGGTTCACATCGCGCGCGCGTGCTCCACGAACGCGTCGAGGGCGGCGCGCAGGGCGGGGGAATCCTCCTGGGTGCGGCGATGCACCGCGAGGACGTCGCGCGTCGACGCCGGTTCGACGGTCGGGATCGCGACCAGGTCGGGCCCGAGGTCGCCACGGCCGAGCCGAGGCACCAGTGCCACCGCGCGGCCCGCGCGCGCCAGCTCGAGGTGGTTCTGGAACTCCATCGACTCGTGGACGATACGCGGGGCATTGGCGACGCCGTCGAAGAGCCGGCGCAGCCATTGGCGGCAGATCGTCGCCTCGAACGTCGCGACCCACGTCTCCCCCGCCAGCTCTTCGGGGTGCAGCACGGTGCGACCGGCGAGCGGATGCTCACGATGCAGGATGACGTCGGCGACGTCTGTGAACAGCGGTGTCGCGACGAGGTGATCGGGCATCGTCAGGGCGACGCCGCCCCAGCGGTGCACGATGCCGAGGTCGCGCTGGCCCGACGCCACGAGCGCGATCGTCTCCCACGGCTCGCTTTCGCGGAGGGGCAGAGCGAGTTCGGGATGCCGCTCGGCGAGCGAGGTCAGCACCGGAATGACCAGGCCTCGCACGACGGTCGAGAAGGCGGCGAGCCGGATTTCGCCCACCACCCGATCGTCGGGCCCCGCGGTGAGCTGGAGATCGGCGCGGAGTCGTTCGAGGTCGGCGAGGATCGGCGTCGATGCGACGACGAGGCGCGTCCCGGCCTCCGTGAGGATGACTCCGCGGCCGGCGCGTTCGAGGAGAGCGACGCCGGTCTCGCGCTCGAGGCGCTTGACCTGCTGCGACACCGCCGACGGCGTGTACCCGAGACTCGTCGCCGCGGCGACCACGCTGCCCTGCGTGGCGACCGCGCGAAGCGACTGCACGGCTTCGAGATCGATCATGAAGCAACGCTACATCGTTTCATGGAAAAAGCATCGCTGGTGCTTCATGCTGCGATCGCGTGAACTGAGTCTCGTGAAGAGAAGCGACATGATGCTCGCCGCGGCCGTGGCATCCCTCTGGGGGTTCAACTTCGTCGTGATCGACTGGGGGATGACGGGCGTGCCGCCCCTGCTGTTCGTCGCGATCCGCTTCCTGGTCGTCGCGCTCGCGGTGTTCGTCGTTCCGCGGCCCCGCACCTCGTGGCGTACCGTCATCGGCGTCGGCCTGTTCATGAGTCTCGGGCAGTTCGGTCTGCTGTACACGTCGATGGCACTCGGGCTGCAGCCGGGTCTCGCCGCCCTGGTGCTGCAGGCGCAGGCGGTGTTCACGATCCTCATCGCCGCCGCCGTGCTGCGCGAACGCCCGACAGCCGCTCAGATCGCCGGCGTCGCACTCGGCGTGGTCGGGCTCGCCATCGTCGCGGCCGGTCGCGGTGGCGATGCTCCCGCCCTCGCGATCATGCTGGCGCTCGCCGCGGCGTTCTCGTGGGGTATCGGCAATGTGATCTCGCGTCGCGCCGGAGCGGTCAGCGGACCGGGTCGCCTGGGCTCGCTCTCGCTCACCGTGTGGTCGGCGCTCGTGGTGCCCGTTCCGGCGTTGATGCTGTCGTTCGTGGTCGAGGGGCCGCAGGCGATCGCCTCGGGCATCGCCGCATTCGGCTGGCAGTCGCTGCTGTCGACGCTCTACACCGCGGTGCTGTGCACGATCATCGGCTACTCGATCTGGAACGGCCTGCTCGCCCGCAATCCCTCCGCAGCGGTGGTGCCGTGGGTGCTGCTCGCTCCGGTGGTCGCGATGGCGTCCGCGGCGCTGCTGCTCGGCCAAATCCCCACGCCCGCCGAGGTGATCGGCGGCGCGCTCCTGGTCGGAGGTGTGCTCGTCACCGGACTGCGTCGGCGAGGCTCTCGACGAGCACACCCCACGCCGCATCGAGATCCGCTCCGGGCGGGAACCGATGCGCGATCTCGAGGCTGACCAGCCCGTGCGGCCATGCCCGTGCGACGTCGTGACGCTCCGAAATCAGGGATCGATTTCCCGAATCGATTCGATACACTGGCTGCTGCCACTCGGCACCTCTCCGTCGCCTGCGGGCGCGGCATCCGTCCCCTTCCTCGCCTTCTCGTTCGAGAGCCGCCCTCATGACCACCGCCCTGACGACGGGCCGCCCTTGGCGCGTCATCCTCCTGTTCTCCGTCCCGCTGCTGATCGGCAACGTGGTGCAGCAGCTGTACCACTTCGTCGATGCCGTCGTCGTGGGGCGCCAGCTCGGCGTCGATGCGCTGGCCGCGGTGGGAGCGACGGGCAGCATGCTGTTCCTGCTGCTGGGGTTCGCGTGGGGTCTCACGTCGGGGTTCGCGATCCCGACCGCGCAGGCGTTCGGGGCGCGCGACTATGCGGCGGTGCGCCGTTCCGTCGCGGCGGGCACGATCCTCACGGGCATCTGCACCCTCCTGCTCACCGTCGGCGCACCGCTGCTGACGGCGCCGCTGCTCGAGCTGCTGCAGACCCCCGCCGAGCTCATGGACGACGCCATCGTCTTCGCCCAGATCAGCTTCCTCGGCGCGGGCGCGATGATGTTCTTCAACTACCTGTCGGCGATCATCCGCGCCATCGGCGACTCGCGCACGCCGCTCGTCTTCCTCACGCTCGCGTGCGCGCTCAACGTGGTGCTCGTCATCGTCATGGTCGGTCCGCTCGGCTGGGGCGTGGGCGGCGCGGCGCTCGCGACGGTGGTGTCGCAGGCGATCTCCGTGCTGCTCTGCCTCGAGTTCGTACGGCGACGGATGCCGGTGCTCCACGTCCGCCGCAGCGACTGGCGTGTCAGCCGGGCCGAGCTCGCGGAGCACCTCCGCCTCGGTCTGCCGATGGGCTTCCAGGCCTCGATCATCGCGATCGGAACCCTCTCGGTGCAGGTCGCGCTGAACGAGCTCGGTGCCGACGCGGTCGCCGCGTACACCGCGGCATCCCGTGTCGACGGTCTCGCCGTCGCCCTCCTGCAGTCGCTCGGCCTCGCCGTGTCGATGTTCGTCGCGCAGAACCACGGCGGCGGCCGCCCCGACCGCATCCGCCGCGGCGTGATCGAGGCGACGTGGATGTCGGTGGGCGCGGCCATCGTGCTCGGTGCCCTGCTCATCGCCTTCGGCGCGATGACGGTGCGCCTGTTCATCGACGAAGGCTCGGCCGAGGTCGTGGACCTCGCCGCGCAGATGCTCGCCATCAACGGTGCGACCTACTGGATCCTCGGCATCCTGTTCGTCCTCCGCGGCGCTCTGCAGGGGCTCGGCCACACCCTCATCCCCACCGTGACCGGCGTGATCGAGCTCGTGATGCGCGTCGGCGCGGCCGTCGTGCTGGGCAGCATCTTCGGCTTCATCGGCGTCGCGGCGAGCAACCCGCTCGCGTGGCTCGGCGCCGTGATCGTGCTCGTGCCCGCGTACGTCCACGCTCACCGTCAGCTCGCCAAGGCGCCGATCGCCCCGATGGAGGCCACGCTCACGACCCCGATCCCGGTCATCGGACCCACCGACGGCTCGATGGTCGTCGACGCGATCGTCACGCAGCCCATCGTGCTGCCGGCCGTCCCCCAGGGCGCGAACCGGCGACCGCGGCGATTCCGGTTCGTGCCGTCGCGCGACAAGAGGCGCACGCGCGGCTGATCCGGCGCCACCGGTCGCCGCTGTCTCGCCGAGACCGGGGCCTGGCGCCGAGACCGGGGCTAGGCGCCGAGACAAGGGCCGACACCATGGGTCTCGCGGCGGATCCCCGGTCTCGACGGGGCGTTCGGACCCGGAACGGATGCTGCACCCCGGCGTGGGCGGCCGGGCCTCAGTAGAGTGCGGCCATGACGGGCGCTTACCCGCGGGACCTCGCCGTCAGCGCGGCGGTCTTCGGCCTGGCCGCGCTGCTGTGGGCGACGTGGGCGCAGGCGCATCCGCCGCGCGGCTGGTGGTGGCGAGCGGTGCTCGGCCTCGGGAGCTTCGCGGGGATCGCGCTCGCGGTGCTCGGCACGGTCCTCCTCGCGCGGCTGTGGGCGACACCGACCGCGATCGAGCCGGGAACCACGGCGTTCGTCGTGTACGTCGTCGTCTTCTGGGTCGAGCTCGCGTTCGCGGTGGTGCTCGCGATCCTCGCGGTCCGCGCGGGATGGTCCGACTTCGTCTCCCCCGCCCTCCTCGCGCTCGTCGGCCTCGACCTCATCGTCCTCGCGCCGGCGCTGCACCAGCCGTTCCTCTTCGTGCCGGCGGTGCTGCTGATCGGCGTCGCTGCGTGGGCCCTGTTCGCGCCGTCGGATGACATCGCGCGCAGCTTCTGGTGCGGCATCCTCGGCGCGCCCGTCTTCCTCGCCGCCGGCGCGTGGGCGGCCCTCGCGACCGGCTGATCCGCCTGTCCGGCGACTCACGGTGAGGAGAACGTCGTAGTATCTGCGTATGAGTGCAGATAAGCAGGGATGCGGATACGCGGTCGACAGTCCCTTCGTCGAACTGGCGGTCGAGGTCTTCGCGATGCTCGCCGACGCCACCCGGGTGCGGATCGTCCTCGCGCTGCAGGACTCGGGGGAACTCTCGGTGAATCACCTCGCCGACATCGTCGACAAGTCCCCGGCGGCCGTGTCGCAGCACCTCGCGAAGCTCCGGCTGGCCCGCATCGTCTCGACCCGCCAGGAGGGTCAGCGGGTGTTCTACCGACTCGAGAACGAGCACGCCTCGCGCCTGGTCGCCGACGCGATCTACCAGGCCGAGCACTCGCTGGGCGGCACGCCCCGCCACCACCACACCGAGAAGGCGCCCGAATGACCGCGAAGACGGCCGGGCACCACGCCCACGACGAGCACCACGCGGCCCACGACCATGGTCACGACCACTCCCACGGCGCCCACGATCACTCCCACCCCGGTGGGCTCCGCGGCGTGCGCCACGAACTGTTCGTGCCGCACTCCCACGACGCCGCCGACTCGATCGACGATGCGATGGAGGCGCATTCCGCCGGCGTCCGCGCCCTGAAGATCAGCCTCGTCATCCTGCTCGCGACGACGGTGGTGCAGGCGATCGTCGTGGCGTTCAGCGGCTCGGTCGCTCTCCTCGCCGATACGGTCCACAACCTCTCCGACGCCCTCACGGCCGTGCCGCTGTGGATCGCATTCGTGCTCGGCCGTCGCGCGGCCTCCCGTCGCTACACGTACGGACTCGGCAGGGCCGAAGACCTCGCGGGGCTGTTCATCGTGTTCGTCGTCGCCTTGTCGGCCGTCATCGCGGCGTGGCAGGCGATCGACCGCGTCCTGCACCCGCAGCCTCTCGACAACCTCGGGTGGGTGATCGCCGCGGGCGTGATCGGATTCGCCGGCAACGAGGCGGTCGCGATCTACCGCATCCGCGTGGGCAAGCGCATCGGCTCGGCCGCGCTCGTCGCCGACGGCGTCCACGCCCGCACCGACGGCTTCACGTCACTCGCGGTCGTGCTCGGGGGCGTCGGTGTCCTCCTCGGCTTCCCGCTCGCCGACCCCATCGTCGGCCTCGTCATCGCGGCCGCGATCTTCGTGCTGCTCATCGGCACGGTGCGCAGCGTCGGCCGCCGGCTCCTAGACGGCGTCGAACCCGAGCTTGTCGATCGCGCCGAGCACGCGATCGAGCACGTCGACGGTGTCGACCGCATCGATCGCGTACGCCTTCGCTGGGTCGGACACCGCCTCCAGGGCGACGCGATCGTCATCGCTGCTCCGGAGACGGATGCCTCGATCCTCGCCACCGCGGCGGAATCCAGCATCCGTTCCCACCTGCGCAACGTCGACGACTTCACGGTCACCGTCCGTCCCACGCTCGACGTCGGCGGCGGCGCCTAGGCTCGTTGCCATGTCCGTGACGACGCGCCGCATGCAGGATCTGACCATCGACGACCACTTCCTCAGGGTCCCCCTGGTGTGGGACGATCCGTCGGACGCCCGCACGATCGACATCCACGCGGCGGTGGTCACGCGAGAGGGCGGCGAGAGCCTGCCGTATCTGGTGTTCCTGCAGGGCGGGCCCGGGCACGAGGCGCCGCGCGCGTTCCACTCGCCGTCGGGGCCGTCGTGGCTCGACGCGGCGCTCGAGCACTACCGCGTCGTGCTGCTCGATCAGCGCGGCACGGGGCTCTCGACGCCCGTCGGCGACGACGACCTCGAGCGCGACGCGTCCGAGCTCGCCGAGTACATCACGCATCTGCGCGCCGACGCGATCGTGCGCGACTGCGAGGCGGTGCGCCAGCACCTCGGCGCCGAGCGGTGGAGCGTGCTGGGCCAGTCCTTCGGCGGGTTCACCACCCTGGCGTATCTCTCGACGGATGCTGCGTCCCTCGAGCACGTCTACATCACCGGCGGCCTGAGCGCCGTGGGCCGCCACCCCGACGACGTGTACGCCGTGACCTACGACAAGATGCGCGAAGAGTCGGAGAAGTACTACCGCCGCTTCCCCGCGCACCGCGACGCGATGCGGCGCGTGATCGACCTCGCGGTCGACGGGGAGCTCATCCTGCCCGGCGGCGAGGTGGCGTCGGTCTCACGGGTGCGCTCGGTGGGATCGGCGCTCGGCCTCAACGACGGCTGGCAGACGGTGTGGGGTCTGCTCGAACGCGACCCGCGATCGAACGCCTTCCGCCACGACCTCGCGGCCGCGATGCCGTTCGGCACCCGCAACCCGCTGTACTTCGTCTTTCACGAGTCCAGCTACGCCGACGGCTACGCGACCCGCTGGTCGGCCGAGCGCACCGAGCCCGCGGACTTCCGCGAAGACCCGACGCTCTTCACCGGCGAGCACGTGCGCCGGGAGTGGCTCGACACCGTGCCCGGCTTCCAGCCGTGGCGCGACGTGACCCTCGCGCTCGCGGAGTTCGAGTGGCCGTCGCTCTACGACGCCGACGCGCTCGCCGCGTCCGACGCACGCGGTGCCACCGCCGTGTACGTCAACGACGTGTACGTGCCGTTCGAGTTCTCGATGGAGACGGCACGGCTCCTGCCCGGCGTCACGCCGTGGATCACGAGCGAGCACGAGCACAACGGCCTGCGTGGCGGCGGCGACGTGCTGTCGCGCCTCATCGACCTCGCGCACGGCCGCCGCGTGCGCTGACCGCGACGCCCCGCGCCCCGCGCCCACGGCCCGCGCCGTGTGCCCGGCGTCCCCGGACTTCCGGTGAGACGACAATCGGCGGACGAGACCGTGGGTGATCCCCAGGGTCTCGTCCGCCGGCTGTCGTCTCACGTGCGGGGGCGGGTTCCTCAGTCGTCGAGGCGCGTGATCGGCGGCGGCGCGTAGGTGCCGTTCAGCACCGCGTCGCCCGGCATGTACATCCGCAGGATCGGGCGGAACGCGCCCTCGGGCGCGGGGAGCCAGTTGGCCGCAGCATCCGGATCCGACGGCCGCGTGCGGCTGATGCGGATCGTCAGCCCGCCGTCGGCGTCGGTGATGATGCCCGGAGTGCGGTCGCCCACCGAGTAGCGGTCGATCTCGTTCGCGACGAGGTAGAACTCCGGCAGTGCGTACATCGTGACCGACCAGAAGGCGTCGACGGGCGGCGGCGGCGAGAGCTGCAGCTCGTACTCGTGCTCACCCGTGAGCGGCCGGCCGTCGCTGTCGAGGAACGTCATGACGTAGGCGGCCTCGTACCCGTGGTTGCCCCACAGCCCTGCCTTCGCCGCGACGGCGCGCTCGACGATCCGCACCTTCGGATCGGCGATCTTCCATGCGGGATCGTCGATCGTGCCGACCTCGAAGAAGTCGAGGTTGTAGTCGAACACGTGGAGGGTGACCGACCAGTCGCCCGGCTTCGCACCGGTGGCGGCACCGGCCATCGCCTTCGCGATCACGCCCGCGCCGCCCTGGAAGCCGGCGCGCAGCGCGGCCTGCTGCTCATGGCTCAGCTCCCCGACCGACTCATCGCCGGTGAGACCGAGCGCCGCGAACGATGCCTGCAGTACCTCGTCGCGGGGAGCGGGAGGGAAGGCCTGCGACCACACGCGGTACTTCTCCCAGAAATCGAGCACGTCGTCGCCCTGGGGCTCGGCCGAGGGGATGCCGGTGGCCACCGCATCCGGATCGAGCGGCGTGAGCGTCATGGCGTCCTGCAGCGCGTGGACGGCCGGCAGGTCGTCGGCACCCGAGCAGGACCAGCGGCCCACGATCGACGCCACACGCGTCGGCGCGTGGATGACGGTCAGTCCGCCGGCATCCCCGTCCCATCCCGGCGGCACGATCAGGAACTCGCCGGCATCGTTGCCCGTGCCGCGGGTGCCGACGTAGGCGAAGTTGTCGGTCCAGGCGTCGACGAACTGCAGCACGTAGTAGCGATCGGACGCCGGCACCGAGAGCCGGACAGGTCCGACCCCGAGGTCCAGCGATGCCATCGAGTAGACGGTGTCGTTGTTGATCGACACGAACGTGTCGGCGGCCGTGGCCAGCGTGCGTGCGTGCGAGAACGCGTTGAACGGCGCCTGCGGGTTGGAGCCGACGCCGGTCGACGTGTAGCGGATCACCTGCTCGAGGTCGAAGACCAGCGGGAACCCGTAGAGGTATGCCTCTGCGGCGAGGGTGTCGAGGTCGGTCACGGCGTTCAGGCCTCCTTCACGAGCTCGGGCAGCTGCCACGTCTTGTCGAACCAGGGCTCGAGCGGCCCGTACAGCCGCACCATCGGGAACCACGACTTGCCGGGGATCGTGGGGATCCAGTTCGACTCCTTGCCCTCGGGCGCGGTCGGCGAGAACCACAGCACGTACGAGCCGTCGTCCTCGGCCTGCACGGCGCCCGACAGGCTCGCGAGTGCGGGATACGCCGTCGACTGCAGGAGCGAGCGGGTCTGCGTGTCGTAGAGGTCGATCGACCAGAAGTTCTTCGCCGGCGGGTCGGCGGGGATGCGCAGCGAGTACGTGGCGGAGCCGTCCAGCACATGGCCGTCGCCGTCCTCTGCGGTGTACGCATACGCGGATCCCGCGCCGACCTGCGCGTGCGCCATCGCCGGCGTGATCACCGTCGCGAAGTAATGGAACTGCGTGCGTGCGTCGAGGTTGCGCGCCCCGCCGCGAAGGAACTCGTAGCTGCCGCCGGTGAACGCGTTCTTCCACGACGACCCCTCCCAGAAGAAGGCGTCGGGGTCGCGCGGCTTGTAGACGAGCGCGCGCGAGATCGCGGCGCCGATGCGGGCCGCCTCATCGAGGACGCCGCGGCGGTGCTCTCCGGGCTCGAACGGCGTGCCGTGCTCCAGACCGATCGCGGCGAGCGTGCCGGCCCGCTCGGGGTCGAGCGCCGTGGCCGGCTCCTCCGAGACGAGCTGCGAGATCTCCTCGAAGAACGTGAAGTCGTTCGCGTGCACGGTGTTCTGCAGCACGGCCGCGATATTGAGGAACGTGTTCTCCCGGGGCGAGTCCGCCTCGCTCAGGGGGTAGATGCGCGTCTGCTTCATCGCGGGGACGCCCCCGAGGGTGCGCAGCACGACCCAGTTCGTGTACGTCGGCGATTCGAAGGTGAAGTAGCCCTCCGGCCGATCGCCGTCGTAGCCCGGCGGGAGGAACAGGTACTTGCCGCCGGCGCCCTTGTCGGGACCGGCGATGCCCATGTCAGCGACGTACCGGAACCAGAAGTCGTCGACGACGCACAGAGACTGCGGCGGTGCCTCGATGACCGTCGGTCCCCACGCCTTCAGATCGAGGAACGTCGTGCCGTAGGTCGTCTCGGTGTTCGGCGTCAGGTAGATCCCACCCGAATTGGCCCGCGGGTCGGTGTAGCCGATCTTGTCGGGCGAATCGACGCCGGCTGTCCGCAGACCTTTCCGCATCGCCACCAGCGAGGCTCCCGGCACCGCGGTGAGGAACGCGTCGATCCCGCGCAGCAGGTCGAGCGCGTCGAAGATCGACTGCACCGAGTCGGTCTTCGGAACTCCGTCGAAGAACTCGAGGTCGCCGAACGGCGTCTTCAGCAGATCGGGCGTGGCGAGGTGGGTCACCTCCTCCGCAAGCTGCTCCTTCGTCAGTCCCGCCCCGGGGGTGCCGTCGATGGCCATACTCGTCCCTTCGTCGAAAGCGCCGCCCCCCGGCGGCGCCCATCCTCCGCATTGTGCCAGGCACCCGTGTCGCCCTGTAACGCGCAAAGTGGGTGATCCTCGCGGTTGTCCCCCCGAAACACGGGTTCGCCGCGCAACACGCCGGGGCGCAGCATCCGTCATCGGCGTGTCGTCGTCACCGCCCCCGTGTTCCGGCACGAATGCGCGGGGGTCGGGGGAACGACGAAGGGCGGGGGATGCTGCGACAGCATCCCCCGCCCGGATCGGCGGCGTCGAGGCGGGTCAGCCCGCGAGCGTCACCGTGTCGATGGTCACCGCGGCGATGCCGGGGTGGTCGCTGAAGACGCCGTCCATGCCCGCGGCGACGAATGCGCGGATCTCGCCATCCAGGTCGCCGTACGCGGCGGGGTCGGTGCTCGAGCGGAAGTCGACGGGCAGGAACTGGTTCTCGGCGCGGAACGTCCAGCCGTGCACCGTGAGCCCCGCGGCGTGCGCGTCGGCGATGACCGCGGTGGGCGTGCCCAGGCGGCCGTCGGCGGTGCGCGGGATCATGACGGACTTCTCGAGTCCCACACCGTCGGCGTAGGTCGCGAGCTCGGCGAGGCCCGCCGGCGTCACGAGGTCCTTGTAGGTGCGCGTGTCGCCCGCGAGCGTGAAGTCGTACGGACGACCCGACGCGTTCACGAGCTGGGCGAGCGTGACGTCGGTCATGCCATCGAGCTCACGCAGGTTGGCGGTCTCGAAGCTCTGCAGGATCACCGGCGCGTTCGCGCGGTCGAGTCCGTTCGCCTTCAGCGCCGCGACGAGCGGCTCCTCGAGCGACAGACCGATCGAGTCGAAGTACGACGGATGCTTCGTCTCGGGGTACACGCCGACGGGCCGGCCGTCGCAGCTCGCCGAGTGGCGAGCGAGGTCCATGACCTCGTCGAGCGTCGGGATGACGTAGAGCCCGTCGAACGCGGTGTTCGCGGGACGCGTCTGGGGCAGACGCTCCTTCGCTCGGAGGGTGCGCAGCTCGGCGAACGTGAAGTCCTCCGTAAACCAGCCCGTCACCGAGGCGCCGTCGATGAGCTTCGTGGTCTTGCGCGCGGCGAACTCGGGGTGGGCCGCGACGTCCGTCGTCCCGCCGATCTCGTTCTCGTGGCGGGCGACGAGCACGCCGTCCTTCGTGGAGACGACGTCCGGCTCGATGTAATCGGCGCACTGGACGATCGCCGTCTCGTACGCCGCGAGCGTGTGTTCCGGGCGCGAGCCGCTCGCGCCGCGGTGCCCGATGAGACTGACCCTCGACGGCTCGATCTTCGTCTTGTCGAGGTCGATGATCGCGAACTCGGTGTCGTCGGGCGTGCCGGGGATGCGTGCGTCGTTACCGGGGTAGTTGTTGTCGTTGCCGATCAGCAGGCTGCCGTCCTTCAGCTGGACGACGGTCTCGAACGACTGCACGGGCAGCGAGTAGATCTCGCCGGTGCCGTAGCCGTCGCCCGCGCCGATGCCGTGCGGGTTGGCGATGCGGAGCGCGTCGAGCACGAGCGTCTTCTCGAGGTAGCCCTCGGCGTCGGTGCGCCGCAGGTCGACCTGGTACACGCGCTTGGTGACGGCCTGCTCGCCCTCGAAGTCATCGCGCTCGATGAGCAGCAGCACGTCGTTGCGCACCGTGAACGCGTCGCCGATCACGTTCGGCTCCTGATCGGTCTGGTAACTCCACGTGCGGCCGGTGTACGCGCCCGCGCGCGTGTCGAACTCGAGGATCTCGCGGCGGCGCACGTCGCTGTCGTCCGCGTACGAGCCCTCGACGACCGGGTAGAGGTAACGCCCGTTGACCGAGGCGGCAAGCGCCTCGAAGCCGCGGCTCGCGCGCACGCGCGGGGTCTCGCCGGCCTGCAGGTACGGGTTCTGCGGCGACTTGGCGCCGTCGAGCGCGTACGGCTTCTCGAGCAGGGTGCCGTCGGCGTCGAAGTGCAGCAGGAACGGGCCGAACTCTTCGCCGACCCAGAACGTGCCGTCCTTGGCCTTGACGACCGACTCGATGTCGAAGTCGGCTCCCGTGAGGAGGCGCTCGGCGGTGCCGTCGCTCACGATCGGGAAGTCGAGCACGTGGTTGCGGTCGTTGTACGACACGAACCGCTCGATCCGGATCTCGCCGGCGCCCCCGGCGGCGGTCTGCCACGCGGGACGCACGAGGTAGTTGCGCAGCAGGAAGTCGGCGGAGTTGCCCTTGGCCCCGAAGCCGTTGTCGGGCTGAGCCCAGAACGTGCCGTCGCCGTTGTCGATCGCGGCCGAGAAGCCGGGGATGACCTGCCCGTCCCACGGGCCGGTGCGGCCGTTGGCAGAACTGGCGAGAGCGCCGGACGCCGGACCAGGCTCGAGGTGATCGGCCGACAGGGTGGCCCGCGCGACGAGCGTCGGCACGTGCGTCTGCACGTACGGCGACTGCGAGTGGGGGGATGCGGCGGCGACCGGCTGCGCGTAGGCGGCCGTGGCGGGGAGGAGGGCGACGGCGGTGGCCGTCGCGGCTGCCGCGGCGAGAAGGCGCGGCAGGACGCGTCGTGTGGGGATTCGACTCATGCCCTCGACGCAACCGGGGGCGTTCGGCCGCGTGCTGACCGATCGCCGACCACTCCGCGACGGCCCGGTGAACGGGTGGCAAGCGGCGCGTGAGAACGATCTCACAGACGGGAGGACGGTGGATGCTGCCGCACAAGCCCTGATCAGGGCCCGGTGCGGTCGCCGTCAGAGCGCGTCGAGCAGCGCCGCCAGCGGCGGCGGTACGCGATCGAGCGGCACCGCCTCCGCGAGCAGGCGGGCGTAGCGCGCCTTGTTGCCGCTGCGGCCCCCGAAGAAGCGCGCGAGCTGCGCGTCGACCGGACGTTCGCGCTGGAACGGCTGGCGCTGCAGACTCCGGAACGACTCGAGCTCGCCCTGCTCCGCGATCACCGCCTCGACGCGCGCGACGCCGAGAGCGCGCACGAACTCGGCCTCGAGGTCGGGATCGCACACGAACACCGTGTCGAGCACGCGCTCGAAGTCTCTCCGCTCCCCCACATCGACGAGACCCACGAGCGGAACGCCGACGAGCTCTCCGGCCACGCGGCGGGCGCCCTTGGAGCCGCCCACGACACGGATCTCCGGCATCCGCATCCCCATCCGCGCGGCGAGCGTCTCGAGAGCGATCCGGTCGCTCTCGCCTTCGACGAGCACGACGGTCATGCGGCCTCGGCCTCGGCACGCTCCTCGTCGAGGATCTCGAGGAGGCGCGGTGCGAGCGAGGCGGTCCCCGCGATGAGGGTCGACACGATCCACTCCGGCGCGCCGGCGGGGACCGGCAGGGTGACGAGGCCCTTCGCCTGGGGCTTGTTGGCGACGTGCTGCGGCACGATCGCGACGCCGAGCCCGCGCACGACGAGGTCGAGCAGCGTGTGCACATCGTCGACGCTGCAGCGCACCCGCCGTTCGACGCCGTGCCGCTGGAACGCGTCGTCGTTGATCGTGCGCAGCGCCCACGCCGGCCGGAAGTCCACGAAGTCGGCGTCGCGGAGGTCCCTCCACCGCGACACCGGACGCTCGGCCAGCGGGTGGGCGGGCGGGACGATGAGCACGAGGGGGATCCGCGCGAGCTCCGCGACGGCCGGCACCGGCGCGGGGTCTGCGCTGGCGACGAAGGCGACGTCCAGCTCGCCGGCTGCGACATGGTCGACCAGCTGGTGTGACCCCGCCTGCACGAATTGGATGTCGACGGCAGGGTGGCGGCGGTGGAAACGCTCGAGGAGCAGGTTCACGTCGAGGGCCCCCAGGCACTGCTCGGCGCCGATGCGCAGGGAGCCGGCGAGCTGGTGCGACGCGCGGACGACCGCATCCCGTCCGGCGGCCGTCTGGGCGAGGATCTCGCGGGCGTGCGGCAGGAGCGCGAGCGCGGCCGGAGTCGGCTCGACCGAGCGCGTCGTCCTCTCGAAGAGCTTCGCGTCGAGCTCCTGCTCGAGCCGGCGGATCGCCGCCGACAGCCCGGACTGCGAGACCCGGCACCGCTCCGCGGCGCGGGTGAAGTGCCGCTCCTCGGTGAGAGTGACCAGGTACTCCAGCTGGCGGTGCTCCATGGCATATCCATTCGCTTCGATTCTCAATCGCAGAATATACAGTTGTTGGACTTCTTTGTGGGCGGTGCCTAACGTGGACCCGGCAGTACTGACCCGACCCGAGAGCGGACCCATGAAGACCATCGACCTCACCGGCGTCGAGCGTCCGGCACCCAACGTGGTGCTCGGCCTCATGCGCATCCAGGACCTCGACGACGACGCCGTGCGCACGCTCATCCGCACCGCCCGCGACGCGGGCATCGACTTCTTCGACCACGCCGACATCTACGGCAGCGCGCTGCACGGCTGCGAGCTCCGCTTCGCCGAGGCGATGCGGCTCTCGCCGTCCGAGCGCGCCGAGATCACCATCCAGACCAAGGCCGGCATCGTGGGCGACGGGCCGTACTTCGACTTCTCATACGAGCACATCGTCGAGTCGGTGGAAGGGTCGCTCCGCGCGCTCGACACCGACTACATCGACATCCTGCTGCTGCACCGGCCCGACGCGCTGGTCGAGCCCGACGAAGTCGCCCGTGCGTTCGACGAGCTCGAGGCCGCGGGCAAGGTGCGGGCGTTCGGCGTCTCGAACCACACGCCGCGCCAGATCGATCTGCTGAAGAAGTCGGTACGCCAGCCCATCGTCGCGAACCAGATCCAGCTGTCGATCACCCACGCCCCGACCATCGCGCAGGGCGTCGCCGCGAACATGCACGGTGAGGAGCAGTCCCTCACGCTCGACGGTGGCGGGATCATCGACTACTGCCGCCTGCACGACATCGCGGTGCAGGCCTGGTCGCCGTTCCAGGCGGGATTCTTCACCGGCGTGTTCCTCGACTCGCCCGACTACCCCGAGCTCAACGCCGTGATCGACCGGCTGGCTGCGACCTACGACGTGCCGCCGATCGCGATCGCGGTGGCGTGGATCACCCGCCACCCGGCGCGCATGCAGGTCGTGCTCGGAACGACGAGCCCCGAGCGCGTGAGCGGCGCCGCCGCAGGCTCCGACATCCCGCTCACCCGTGCCGAGTGGTACGAGCTGTTCCGGGCCGCGGGCTACCGCGTGCCCTGACCCGACGCCGGAATCGTCGAGCCGAGGCGTTTCCGCCGAGACCGAGGGCGACGTCCCCGGTCTCGGCGGGCATGCCCTGGCTCGTGGTCGGGTGCGGGCCGGCCTACTGCCGAGAGAACTCCGAGGCGCGCTGGATCTGGTCGAGCGTCGGCGTGACGCCGGTGTACCGCTCGAACTGCCGGGCCGCTTGCAGCGCGATCACCTCGGCACCCGTGATGACCGGGATGCCGCCGCTCCGCGCGGCCCGGATCAGCGGCGTCTCTGCGGGGTAGGCGACGACGTCGAACACGGTCTGAGCCGCGTCGACGTGCTCCTGTGAGAACGACAGGACGTGGGCGTCGGACCCGGCCATGCCGAGCGGGGTGACGTTGACCAGCACCGCGTGCCCGGGCGGCGGGTCGGTCGTGGTGCTGCGGTAGCCGTACTTCTCGGCGATCTGCGCGCCGGCCTCGGCGTTGCGCGCGACCACGGTGACGTCGTCGAAGCCCGCACCGCGGAACGCCGCGACGACCGCTTTCCCCATGCCGCCCGATCCGCGCACCAGCACAGGGAGTGCGGGGTCGACGGCGTGCCGCTCGAGAAGTTCGGCAACCGCCTCGTAGTCGGTGTTCGAGGCGATCAGGCGCCCGCCGTCGTTGACGATGGTGTTCACGGACTCGATCGCCGCGGCGGACGGCTCGATCTCGTCGACGAGCGGGATCACGGCCTCTTTGAACGGCATCGACACCGAGCATCCGCGGATGCCGAGCGCCCGCACCCCGCCGATCGCGGCCTCGATGTCGTTCGTCGTGAACGCCTTGTAGATGAAGTTCAGCCCGAGCTCGTCGTAGAGGAAGTTGTGGAACCTCGTGCCGATGTTGGAGGGGCGCGCGGCAAGGGAGATGCAGAGGACCATGTCCTTGTTCAGAATGGGCACGGTGCCATTGTGCCCCGCCGCCGATGTCCGACCCCTGGACCACGATGCAGGAGGCGAGACGCACACGCCGCCCCGACCCTCGAAGGAGAGCACAGGATGACCGCCATCGAATACCGCCGGCTCGAGCCCGTCACCGTCTATGCGGCATCGGGCGTCGCCCCGGGCAGCGAAGGCGTGCCCGCCGTGGTCGACCGCATCCTGCCCCCGCTGCACGACGCCCTCGAGGCTGCCGGCGTCGAGTACCGCGAGCCCGGCACGTTCTGGTACGAGCCGCTCGACGGCGGCGACCTGCGCGTGTGGGTCTCGTGGATCGCAGGCGACGAGCCGGTGGAGGGCGACGGCTGGCAGGTCGTGGAGCTGCCCGCCGCCGAGCGCTCCGCCGTCACGACCTACCGGGGTGAGATGAGCGGCATCGGCGAGGCGTGGGGCGCGTTCATGCAGGCGGTCGCGGCAGACGGCGGCGAGTTCGACGGTCCGTGCCGCGAGGTGTACCTGCAGGCCGACGGCCCGCAGTCCACGTGGGTGACCGAGCTGCAGCAGCCCGTCGCCTGACCGTCGTGCAGACGCTGGACGGATGCCGCGGGCCGCGGCATCCGCCCAGCTCCGGCGTCAGCGAGCGGCGAGCACCTCGACGAGGCGCTGGGCCGTGGCCACGCTCGACTGCGGGTTCTGTCCGCTCACGAGGGAGCCGTCGGTGACGACGGTGACCGACCACGGCTCACCTGACGCGACGACGGCGCCGAGGTCGCGCAACCGCGACTCGACGAAGTACGGCGAGGCGTCCCCGAGGCCGCCCTGGTGCTCCTCCTCGTCGGTGAAGACGGCGAGCCGGCGCCCCGAGAAGGCGAACGAGCCGTCCTCGCGCACCGCGCTCAAGAGGCCGGCCGGGCCGTGGCACAGCACGCCGACCACCGCGTCGCGGTCGACGGCGTCGACGAGGAGCCGTCCGAGGTCGGCATCGGTCGCGAGGTCCACCATCGGCCCGTGCCCGCCCGGCAGCGCGATCGCGTCGTACTCGCCGGTCGTCACGTCGGCGAGAGCACGCGGGTGCGCGAGCAGGTCGCCGATCGGCGCCAGGTAGGCGCGCAGTTCGTCGGCGGACTCCCCGCCGAGGCTGCCGGGGTCGACGGTGGGGCGCACGCCGTCCGGAGTCGCGATGTCGACCGTGTGACCCGCGGCGACGAGCCCACGGTGCAGCTCGACGAGCTCCTCCGCCCAGAATCCGGTCGGGTGCAGTGTGCCGTCGGTGAGCGCGATGGCGTCCGCGCCGGTGACCGCCATGAGTACGTGTGCCATGTCTTCTCCGTTCAGGTCGGCGACCCGTGCGAGCCGCTGCGGGAAGGAACGAGGCATCTATCGGCATCATTTCCTACCATAGTGTGCAGCCATAGATTTCTTGATGAATGGATGCCGCATGCAAGAGCTCGACCTGTTGCACACGTTCCTCGAGGTGCACCGGGCGGGGTCGATCACCGCGGCCGCGGCGCGCCTGGGCGTCAGCCAGCCGTCGGTGAGCGAGCGGATCGGCCGGCTCGAGGGCGAGCTCGGCACGCCGCTGTTCACGCGCTCGGCCCGTGGGGTGACTCCGACCCCTGCGGGCGATGCGCTGGCGGTGCGCGTCGCCGGCCCGGTAGACCGCCTGCGCGAGGTCTGGGTCGCGCCCGTCTCGGGCCCGGTCGAGGCGGTGCGGATCGGAGGCGCGAGCGACGTCGTCGCATCGAGGGTCATCCCGGCCCTGGCGCCGCTCACCGGCGAGGGCGTGAGCCTCGCGTTCACGCTCGGTCTCGCGCAGGACCTGCTCGCGCACCTCGCGGACGGCGAACTCGACGTCGTGGTGTCGTCGGTGCGGACGCCGGTGCGCGGCATCCGCTATCGCGGTCTCGTGGACGAGGAGTTCGTGCTCGTGGGGGCGCCGACGCTCGCCCGGACGATCGACCGGGGGCGCCTCGCGGCCGACCCTGCCGCAGCGCTGCAGCACCTGCCTCTCGTGGCTTACGACGCCGACCTGTCGATCGTGCGCAGGTACTGGCGCAGTCAGTTCGGCCATCGACCGGCCAACCCCGTGGCCGTCACGGTGCCCGACCTGCGCGGTGTGCTCGCCGCTGTGGTGGCAGGCGCCGGCATCTCGGCGCTGCCCCGCTACCTGGCCGAGCCCGCCATCGGCGCCGGCACCGTCGAGGTGCTGCACCGCTCGGCCGAGGCGCCGATCAACACCCTGCACCTCGCGATCCGAGCCGCTGAACCCCCGACGCCCGCCACCGCCCGTGTCATCGACGCGCTGACGGATCGGGCGCGCGACTGGGACGTCTTCTGACCGGTGCGCACGCACGACGATGCCCCGGGTCCGCCGGGAGCCCGGGGCATCGTCGTCGGCAGATCACCGGTCGTCGGTGAACGCGTCCTTGATGTCGTCGCCGGCCTTCTTCATCTTGGCGCTGGCCTGGTCGGCCACGCCCTCGGCCTGCAGCTTCTCGTTGTCGGTCGCGTCGCCGACCTTCTCCTTCACCTTGCCCTTCAGGTCTTCGGCATTGTGCTTGATGTCGTCATCCATACCCATGGGTGGATCCCCTTTCTCGTGGTCTTTCGTACGGCGAGGCTCAGGAGCGGACCCGGTCGACGCGGTCCACGCCGTCGAGGCCCACGCGGTCGACACGGCGGTGGTAGCTCATGCCCGCCATGCCGCCCAGGACCGCGGCGACGAGCGTGATGACCGCGGCGCCGATCGCGGTCAGGATGCCGGTGAGCGTGGCCGTGTCGGCGGTCACCGGGATGCGCGGGAAGATGTCGACGTTCGCGAGGATGTCCCACCGGCCGCCGGCGATGAGCGTGATCACGGCGACGACGATTGCGATGAGGATCGCCCACAGCCAGACCGCGAAGCCCTGCTTGGCGCCGCTGAACCGCGCCATGCGGCCGGCGACGTAGCCCCCGGCGAAGTAGGCGATGAACAGCACGACCGCGATGGCGATCGCGCCGATGACGGTCGCTCCGCCGATGTTGCTGGTCGCGGCCTCGGCGGCGTCGTCGACCGCCTGGGGCGAGGTGAGGCCTGTGGCAGCGCCGATCGCGGCGACCACGGCGGTCAGCGCGACGAGCGCGCCGAGTGCCGTGAGCCAGCCGAAGAAGGCACTGCCGAACTTGATCCCGCCGAAGCGCTCACGCTCGCGTCCGACGACGACGTCGCGCAACGACGCCTCGCGGGTCTCGGTGACGCTGTCGATGTCACGGGCGCGACGCGCCTCCTGGGCGTCCGGCACGCCGTCGCCGTCGCGATCGCGCACCACGTCGGCGTCGCGGTCGCGGTAGATGCGCTCGGTGTCGTCGGCGGCGATGCCGTCGCGGTTGTCGGTGCTCATGACGTGAACGTAGGGGAGCACGCCCTGACACTCAGCCCGGTTGATATCCGGCACGGTGCGAGGTAACCTGTCCGGCCTTTCCGCCCGGGCGGAAAGGAGTGGGGCCCTCCTGCGTCGTCCTGCTGCGGGTGAGCGCGCGGGCGCGGGAGCAGAATGGCGATATGGATGCCGTCGCCCCGATCCTGCGCACCGAGATGCCGCCGCCCAGCTACATCATGTCGGCCGAGGGGTACCAGCTCGCGACCTACACGTGGGGCGAGCCCGACGCCGACCCCGTGCTGTGCGTGCACGGGTTCGCGTCGAGCTGCCGCGACAACTGGGTCGAGACCGGCTGGGTGCGCATGCTCACCGGCGCCGGGTATCGCGTCATCGGCGTCGATCAGCGCGGCCACGGCGCGAGCGACAAGCCCGATGATCCCGTCGCCTACTCGATGAGCGCCTTCGTCGGCGACCTGATCTCCGTGCTCGACACGTATCTCGTCGACGACGTCCGCTACGTCGGCTACTCGCTCGGGGCCCGGGTCGGCTGGCAGCTCGCGGTCGACGCCCCGGAGCACGTGAGCCGCGCGGTGCTGGGCGGCATTCCGGACGGCCGCCCGCTCGGACGGCTGCGCATCGAACAGGCACGCGCGTATGCCGAGGAGGGCATACCCGTCGAGGATCCGGTCACCCAGAACTACGTGAAGCTCGCAGAGCGTGTGCCCGACAACGATCTGCGCGCCCTGATCGCGCTCGCCGAGGGCATGCGGTTCGGCGACGCCGACCCCGACCCCGAGCGGCCCCCGCGCCAGCCGGTGCTGTTCGCGACGGGCACGGAGGATGCGATCCTGGAGCGCTCACGGACGCTGGCCGCGACGGCGCCGAACGGCCGGTTCCTCGAGATCCCAGGGCGGCACCACTTCAACGCCCCGGGCTCGCGGGCGTTCCGGGACGCGGCCGCGGAGTTTCTGGCGGCGGAGGGGACGGGCTCATGACCCACCGCATCCGCGTCGTCTACTGCACCCAGTGCGCGTGGATGCTCCGCGCGGCATGGATCGCGCAGGAGCTCCTGACCACCTTCCAGGACGAGCTCATGGGTGGCGGCGCGACCCTCGAGCCGGGCACCGGCGGGATCTTCGAGGTCTACGCCGACGACGAGCTCGTCTGGTCCCGCAAGGCCGACGGCGGCTTCCCCGACATCGTCGCGCTGAAGCGCCGCGTGCGGGATCGCATCGCCCCCGGCCGGGCCCTCGGCCACGCCGATCGCGCCGCCGCGACCCCGCCCGCACCCGACCGCTGACGCGCGTACGACCGCGGGGCGCAGCATCCGTGTCGATGACGGATGCTGCGCCCCGCGGTGCGTCGGGCGCGCCGGGTTCAGGCCACGGCGGCCGCGACGAGCTCGGTGATCTTCTTCTCGACCGCGGGCGTCCACGCGAGCACCGCGAACCCCGTCGACCAGAAGTCGCCGTCGTCGAGGTGAGCGTTCTCGTCGAACTGGATGGTCGCGTAGCGGGTCTTGAACTTGGAGGCCGGCTGCGTGAAGACGACGACCTTGCCGGCCGCGTTCGCGTACGCGGGGAAGCCGTAGAAGGTCTTCGGCACGAGGTCGGGGGCGACCTCGCCGACCACCTTGTGCAGGCCCTCGGCGATCTCCCTGTCGGTGCCGTCGAGCTTGTCGATCGCCTCGAGGACCTGCTTCGTCCCCGCTTCGCGGCTCTTGCCCGCCTTGGCCTGGTCGCGCAGCTCCTTCGCGCGGTTCTTGACCGCCTCGCGCTCCTCCTGCGACAGTCCGTCGGATGCCGTCTTCGCCATGATGCTCCTCCTCACGCTCGTGGGCGCCTTCGCGTCCCGTGATCCTCACGCTACCGAGGCGCTCCGGAGGGTGCTTCTCCATTCCTGCTTGATCGTGATGGCCGTGGCACGACGCAGGGGCGAGGCATCCGCCCCGCCCCGCGCCTCCCGCGTCGCGCCGCCGCTGTCACTCGAACTGCATCACGATGCGGCCGTCGATCCTGCCGTGCTCCATGCGCTCGAAGATGTCGTTGATGTCGTCGATCGACTCCACCGCGACGGTCGGGTGGATCTCGCCCCGCGCATAGAAGTCCAGCGCCTCGATCATGTCCTGGCGCGTGCCGACGATGGATCCGCGGATCGTGATCGCGCGGAGCACGATGTCGAAGATGTCGGCGGGGAAGTCCCCCGGAGGAAGGCCGTTGAAGACGATGGTCGCGCCGCGGCGCGCGACGCCCAGCGCCTGACCGAAGGCCTTCGGGTGCACGGCGGTGACGAGCACGCCGTGCGCGCCGCCCGTCTGCTCCTGGACGACGGCGGCCGGGTCCTGCGTGAGCGCGTTGACCGTGAGTTCGGCGCCGTGCCGGCGGGCGAGCTCGAGCTTGGCGTCGTCGATGTCGACGGCGGCGACCCGCAGACCCATGGCGCGCGCGTACTGGACCGCGATGTGACCGAGTCCGCCGATGCCCGAGATCACGACCCACTCGCCCGGACGGGCCTCGGTCATCTTGAGCCCCTTGTAGACGGTGACGCCGGCACACAGGATCGGCGCGACCTCGACGGGATCGGCACCGTCGGGGATGCGGGCGGCGAAACGCTCGTCGACGAGCATGTACTCGCCGAAGCTGCCGTCGACGGAGTACCCGCCGTTCTGCTGGTCGGGGCACAGGGTCTCCCACCCGGTGCGGCAGAACTCGCAGACGCCGCAGGCGCTCCAGAGCCACGCGTTGCCGACGAGGTCACCGACAGCGAGCGACGTGACGCCGTCGCCGAGGGCGACGACGCGGCCGTACCCCTCGTGCCCGGGGATGAGGTCGGGCTTCGGGGCGACCGGCCAGTCGCCGCGGGCGGCGTGGAGGTCGGTATGGCACACGCCGGTGGTCAGCACCTTGACGAGCGCCTGGCCGGGGCCGGGCGTGGGGATGGGCACGTCGCGCACGTCGAGAGGCCGGCCGGGCGCGGTGACCACGGCTGCGCGCATCGTGCCGGTGGGGGTCGCGGTGCCGTGTGCTGCGTGCGAGTCGGTCAGGATCGTCATCGATATCACTTCCCTGGGGCGGGCGTTCGCCGCCCTCTGATGCGACGGTAGGCGCGCGTACGTTGCACGAGGTTGCGGTGCACCGGTCGCGACGCGAGGGTGCCGTTTCGCCAGGGTCTCTTGTGGCGAACCGAGACCAGGACTAGCGTGACGGGCGCTACGGACCGGCTTCGGCACCGTTCGGGGGTGCGCCGGCCCGCCGGGGGGCGATTCGCCATGTCTGTGCGACCGCGGGTTTTTTCTATCGGGATCGGGGCTCTTCTGGTCGGAGGGCTGTTCGCGTCGGGGCTCTCTCCTGCCGCGGCGGCACCCGTCGACGACACCGGGCAACCGCCGTCCGTGACGATCGATCCGGCGAGCGGCCGCGTCGTGGCGGACCCGTCGGCGGCGGCGTTCACGGGACCGAGCGAGGCGTCGCCGGGCGACGTCGCCCTCGGCTACGTGCGGGCGCACGCCGGTGACTTCGGGCTCGCCGGGGACGCAGCATCCGGGATCTACGTCCACAAGGAGCTCGCCCTCTCGAACGGGTCGACGGCCGTCCATCTGGGCCAGCGCGTCGACGGGCTGCGCGTGCGCGACGCGGTCATGACGTTCGTCGTCGCCGCCGATGGCCGGGTGCTGTCGGTCGCGGGGTTCCTGGCGCCCGGTGACGGCACCGGCACGCGCGCCGCGCTCACGGCGCAGGCGGCGATCGACGTCGCCGCCGACGCGCAGGACGCCGATGCGACGCGGCCGCTGCGCGAGGCCGCGACGCGGTCGCCCGCGCCGCAGGAGTACCCGAACGTGTACGCCGAGGGCCTGACCGACCCGGCGCCCGTGACGTCGGAACTCGTCTGGTACCCGGGCGAGGACGGCACGTCGCTGCGGCTCGCGTGGCTCACCGACATCGAGTCGTCGGGCCAGGCGTGGTTCGAGACGGTCGTCGATGCGAACACCGGCGAGGTCATCGATCAGCGGAGCCGCTACGCGCACGCCGCTCCCGAGGGCGACGTGTTCCGCGAGGAGCACCCCGAGGCGGCGGGCGCGACGCGCCAGACCACCTCGTTCTCGGGCATCAACGGCACGTGGGTCGACGACCGCACGACGAACGGCAACAACGTCAACGCGTACCTCGACCGCAACGACGACGACGCGAACAACGAGTACCAGCCGCAGACGCCGGCGAGCGGCGACCCCGGCTACCAGCAGTTCCTCTACGCGTGGACGGATGCCTGGCGCACCACCGCCGACGTCGACTCGCTCGTCGCGCTCGACGCCGACCGCGACGCGATCATCACGCAGCTCTTCTACTACACGAACGTCATGCACGACTGGCTGTACGGCCACGGGTTCGACGAGGCGAGCGGCAACTTCCAGGTCGACAACTTCGGCAACGGCGGCTCGGGCGGCGACCCGGTGCTGGCCGAGGCGCAGGACGGCTGGGACTTCGGCTGCATCGACGACCAGAACACTCCGGCGCCGGGCGACGACGTGCCCGTGCGCTGCCTGAACAACGCGAACTTCGGCACTCCGGCCGAGGGCACCAGCCCGCGCATGCAGATGTACATGTGGGCGCCGGGCCGCCCGTTCCGCGACGGCGACATGGACGGCGACGTCATCGCGCACGAGTACGGGCACGGCGTCTCGAGCCGCCTGGTCGGCGGCGGGGCGCTCGGCTACAACGACTTCGATCAGCGCGGTGCGCTCGGCGAGGGCTGGAGCGACGTGATCTCGTTCCTGAAGTGGGACGACGCCGTGGTCGGCGAGTACGTCACGGGCGACGCCGTCAACGGCATCCGGTCCGTCGGCTACGACATCTCGACCCGCACGTACCAGTCGTACAACACGACGTCCACGAGTGGCCACGGCAACGGCGAGATCTGGGCGGCGACGATCTACGACATCCGCGAGCTGTTCCCCGGCGGCGCCGAGGCGCTCGCCACACTCGTCCTCGACGGCATGAAGGCGACGCCCGCGAGCCCGAACTACATCGATGCGCGCAACGCCCTTCTCACCGCCGACGGCGGCGCGAACAAGTGCCTCATCTGGTCGGCGTTCGCGGGCCGCGGGCTCGGCACCGCGTCCACCACCGGCCTCGACACCGTGCCCACGGCGAGCTCCGCCGTGCCGGCCGAGTGCGAGCCGACCGCCGACGCCGGCGGGCCCTACGTGACGCCGGAGGGCACGGACGCCGTGCTCGACGGCACCGGCTCCGCCACGGGCAGCCACCCGAGCGCCGGGGCGATCGCCACCTACGCGTGGGACCTCGACAACGACGGCGCCTACGACGACGCGACCGGCGCGTCTCCGTGGTTCACCGCGGTCGGCCAGGACGGCGTCTATCCCATCGGCCTCCAGGTCACCGACGCGTTCGGCCGCACGTCCACTGCGACGAGCACGGTCACCGTCACCAACGTGGCGCCGACCGTATCGATCGACGCCATCACGCCGATCGACGAGTTCGGCACGGTGACCGTCTCGGGCACCGTCACCGACCCCGGCTGGCTCGACGACCTGTCGGCCACGATCTCGTACGACGATGGGGCGGCCGCCGTCGCGCTCCCGGGCGTCGAGGAGAACACGCGGCCCGACGCCACGCTGACCTTCTCGGTGCAGCACCAGTACGGCGATGACGGGGCGTACAACGTCGAGGTGTGCGCGGCCGACGACGACACCACCGACAACTGCGACACCGCGGTGGCCGCCGTGGCGAACGTCGATCCCACCGCGACGATCGACTCGTCGGGCGAGGAGGTCTACGACGGCAAGAGCGCGTTCGTCGTCGAGGCGGGCGAGGACCTCACGGTGCCCGCCGGCTCGACCGATCCGGGCAGTGACGACCTCACCCTCACGTGGGAGTGGGGCGACACGACGAGCGACAGCGAGACGTCGCTCGTGAACCCGCCGGCGTCCGACCCGCTCACGTCGCCGAGCGTGCAGCCGCGCGACATCACCCTCGAGGCGACCCACGCGTACACCGACGCGTGCCTGTACGAGCTGGGCGTGACCGCCGAGGACGACGACGGCGGCGTCTCACCGACCGATACGGCGGCCGTCATCATCACCGGCAACGCCACCGTGTCGAAGGGCCACGGCTGGTGGCTCAACCAGTACCGCGTCAAGAAGTCGAACGACTTCACGCCCGCGGAGCTGCAATGCTACCTCGACATCGTGGGCTACTTCAGCCTGGTCTTCGACGAGGGGAAGGATGCCTCGACCCGGGCCGCCGCGACGCTCGTGCTGAACAACCCGGCGAAGGCGCCCGCCGACGTCATCTTCGATCAGCACGCGCTCGGGGCATGGCTCAACTTCGCGAACGGCTCGGTGAGCCTCGACACCCCCGTGGACACCGACCGCAACGGCAGCCTCGACAGCACGTTCGGAGCCGTCATGCTGGCGGCCGAGACCGTGCGCATGAACCCGGCGTCGACGTCCGCGCAGATCAAGGCGCAGAAGGACGTCGTCGAGCGGATCGCGACGCAGAGCGGCGACTGAGACGAGCGGGAGGGGAGGGTGCGGTGAGAAGGCGATGGCTGCCCACCCTCCTCCTGCTCGCCGCGCTCGCGGGCTGCGCGAGCGGGGAGCCGCCCACGGAGGCGACCACGGCCGGCCCTGAGTCCGCGCCCGCCCAGCCGTCGCCCTCGGCGGCGGCCCCCGCGCCCCGGTTCATCGGACCCGCCGACGACGGCCGCACGTTCGCGATGACGGTCGGGCAGACGACGACGCTGCGGATCACCGATGCCGAGGCCCCCGAGCCGGAGGCGGTCGGCACCGCCGTGCTGCTCATCCCCGTGACCAACGTCACGGCCGCCGGGGCGCGCGAGTGGGAGGTGCGCGCGGTGGAACCGGGCACCGCGGTCGTCCGGTCGACGGGCGAGCCGTCGTGGGAGATCTCGCTGACGGTGACGGAGGGCTGACGGGCGGACGGATGCCCCCGCCCCGCCTCCCTTGAACGCCGCCGCGCGCCCCTCTAGCGTGAGGTGTCACCCGATCGCCAGGAGCACCCATGACCTCGCCCACCGCCCCGGAGGAGATGCACGCCATCTCGGCCGACACCCGTCACACCGTCGAGGACGTGCTGGAGTACGCGCGGCGCCGGGCCCTCTACGAGGACGTCCCGCTCGACAAGCCGATGACCCCGCGCGACCTGGAGCGCCTGGCGTCCGGTTCGATCACCCCCGAGGGCATCGGCTCGCGGCGCGCGATCGCCCTCTTCGAGAACGTCCTCGCCCCGGCGTGCGTGTCGACCGACCACCCCGGGTACCTCTCGTTCATCCCCTCCGCGCCGAGCAAGGCCTCGCTCGCGTTCGATGTCGTGGTCTCGGCATCCGCCATCTACGGAGGCTCGTGGGTCGAGGGCGCCGGCGCGGTGTTCGCCGAGAACGAGGTGCTGCACTGGCTCGCGAAGGAGTTCGGCCTACCGGCGGGCGCGGGCGGCGTGTTCGTGCAGGGCGGCACGATCGGCAACCTCTCGGCCCTCGTGACGGCTCGGGATGCTGCGCGCCGCCGCGCGGCGGACGAGGGACGCGCGACCCCGCCGCGGTGGGTCGTCGTGTGCAGTGCCGAGGCACACTCGTCGATCGCGTCGGCAGCGGCCGTCATGGACGTCGACGTCGCGACGGCCGAGGTGGACGCGAACGGGCGCCTGCACGGTGACGCCGTCGCCCGCGTGCTGGACGAGCACGGAGACGCGGTGTTCGCGGTCGTCGCCACCGGAGGCACGACCAACTTCGGCATCGTCGACGACATCGCGAGCGTCGGCGCGCTCGCGCGCGAGCGCGGCATCTGGTTCCACGTCGACGGCGCGTACGGCCTCGCGGCGATGCTCGTCGAGAGCATGCGGCCCGTCTTCGCGGGCGTCGAGCTCGCGGACTCGGTCATCGTCGACCCCCACAAGTGGCTGTTCGCGCCTTTCGACGCCTGCGCGCTGATCTACCGGGAGCCCGCCCTCGCGCTGTCGGCCCACACGCAGAAGGCCGAGTACCTCGACACCCTCACGGGCAAGCCGGACTGGAACCCGTCCGACCTCGCCGTGCAGCTCACCCGCCGGGCACGAGGCCTGCCGATGTGGTTCTCGCTCGCGACCCACGGCACCGACCAGTACCGCGCCACGATCGAGTACGGCATCGACCTCGCGCGCCGCATCGCCGATGAGATCGAGTCGCGCGAGGGCCTGACGCTCGTACGCGACCCGCAGCTGTCGGTCGTGGTGTTCCGTCGCGAGGGCTGGACGCTCGCGGACTACGAGGCGTGGTCGAGCCGGCTGCTCGAGGAGCAGCACGCGTTCGTCGTGCCGAGCTCCCACGCCGGCGAGCCCGTGCTGCGGTTCGCGATCATCTCGCCGCTGACCACGTTCGAGCTGCTGACGGCGATCCTCGACACCCTGGACTGAGGCCGCCGACGGTGCCCGGAAGCTCCCAGCCTCCACGCACGTAGACTGGAGGCATCCGTTCTCGTCCCTGAGAACCCGCCGCTCCGCAGGATCACCGTGACCTCAGCCGATTCCCGCACGTTCGCCGTGCGCCACGTGCAGCTCGCACGCGCCGCGTTCGCGGCGCTCGCGGCACTCATGATCACGTTCTCGCCCGACCACTCCGCCCTGGTCGGCAGCTCGGTGTTCAGCGGCTTCGCGATCGCGACCGGCCTCGTGCTGCTGCTCGCGGTGTGGCTGGTCTACCCGAAGGGACTCCGCTGGCCGTCGGCCGCGCTCGGCGGTGTCGCCATCGTCGCGGGCATGGCGAGCGGACTCCTCCCGCTCCGCACAGTCACCGGCTACTTCGTCATCGTGATCGCGTGGGCGCTCATCAGCGGCGTCATCGAGCTCATCGCGGGCTGGCGCGGCCTCCGCGGCCGTCGCGAGCGGCGCGAGATCGCGCCCGGTGTCGCCGATGCGCGGCCCGCCGCGCTCGTCGGTCCGCGCTCGGAGAGCCGCGACGCGGCGGTCGTCGGCGCCCTGACGATCCTCCTCGGCATCGCGCTGCTGTTCGTGCAGCCCGCGTACGCGCTGGACTACACGATCGAAGAGGCGCACGCGACGTTCACCCTCACCGGCATCACGATCGGCGTCGGCCTGTTCGGCGGCTACGCCGCGATCGTCGCCGTGTACCTCGGAATCGCCGGCTTCTCGCCGCGCCCGGTCGAGGCCGCCGATACCCCTGACTTCACGGCGGAGGCGTCCGCGTCCGCCGATCCCACCCCGCAGAAGGACTCCGCGTGAGCCACGAAAGCCCCACCCGCCGCGACCTCATGAAGCCCCTGCAGTTGCTCGGGCTGGCCTTCGCAGCCGCTCTGTTCGCGGGAATCGTGACGCTCGTGTCGATGGGCTTCTTCCAGCAGCGCGCCGCCGGCGAGGCGGAGCGCGCGGTCGTCACGGCGCTCGTCATCGCCGGCATCAGCTTCATCGCGGTGCTGCTGATCGTGTCGCTGCTCCTGCTGGCGGTCGACCCCGCCCAGGTGACGAAGCAGATCGACAAGCCGGTGCTCTTCGACGAGAAGTCCGACGAGCCGGAGCAGGACGAGAAGCCGGATGCCGCAGCATCCGGCGACCCGAAGGCCTGAACCCGCGCCACCCCGCGCCGAGAATCGCGAAAGGGGAGATCTCCGCATGCGGAGATCTCCCCTTTCGCATTCCGGGAGCGCCGGAACCCGGTCAGCCGAGCTCGTCGACCAGCTGCGAGGCGAGGCCGTCGTAGGTCGCGGGCGTGAGGGCGAGCAGGCGCTCCTTCGCCTCGTCGCCGATGTCGAGTCCGCGCACGAACTCCGCGAGCTCGGGGGCGCCGACGCGACGGCCTCGGGTGAGGTCCTTGAGGAGCGCGTAGGGGTCGCTGATCTGCGAGCGGCCGGCGGCGATCTCGGCGCGCACGACCGTCTGGATCGCCTCGGCGAGGACTTCCCAGTTCTGGCCGAGGTCGGCCAGCAGCACGTCCTCGGCGAGCGAGATCTCCTTGAGGCCGCGCTGCAGGTTGTCGAGCGCGAGCAGCGAGTGCCCGAACGCGACGCCGATGTTGCGCTGCGTCGTCGAGTCGGTGAGGTCGCGCTGCATCCGGCTCGTGACGAGCGTCTGCGAGAGGGTCGCGAGCAGGCCCCCCGAGATCTCGAGGTTCGCCTCGGCGTTCTCGAACCGGATCGGGTTGATCTTGTGCGGCATCGTCGAGGAGCCGGTGGCGCCGGCCACCGGGATCTGCGTGAAGTAGCCGATCGAGATGTACGTCCAGATGTCGGTCGCGAGGTTGTGCAGGATGCCGCCGGCGTGACGCGTGCGGTCGTACAGCTCGACCTGCCAGTCGTGCGACTCGATCTGGGTCGTGAGGATGTTGAAGTCGAGGCCCAGCCCTTCGATGAACGCGCGGGAGACCTCGGGCCAGTCCACATCGGGAGCGGCCGACAGGTGCGCCGACCATGTGCCGGTGGCGCCCGAGAACTTCGCGAGGTACTCGCCGGCCTCGATCTGGTCGGCGACGCGGGCGAGGCGCCACGCGAACACTCCGAGCTCCTTGCCCATGGTCGAGGGCGTCGCCGGCTGTCCGTGCGTGCGCGAGAGCATCGCGGCGTCGCGGTGGTTCACCGCGAGCTCGGTGAGCGCGGCGATGACGGCGCGCAGCTTCGGCAGCCACACGCGCTGCACGGCGCGCTGCACGGTGAGGGCGTACGACGTCGAGTTGATGTCCTCGCTGGTGCACGCGAAGTGCGTGAGCTCGGCGATGGCGTCGAGGCCGAGCAACGAGAGGCGGTCGCGCACCAGGTACTCGACGGCCTTGACGTCGTGACGGGTCACCGACTCCTTCTCGGCGAGCCAGTCGATCTCGGCCTGCCCGAACTCGAGGTAGAGCGCCCGCAGCCGCTCCTTGTCGGCGTCGGCGAGCGGCGACGTGCCGAACAGCGAGCGATCCGTGAGGGCGATGAGCCACTCCACCTCGACCTCGACGCGGGCGCGGTTCAGGCCCGCCTCCGAGAGGTACTCGCCGAGCTCGCTCACGGCGGGGCGGTAGCGCCCGTCGAGGGGACTGAGCGGCTGAGGAGGCAGAGAAGTCATGGGGGCTCCCGTCGGTATCGCCGAAGACGACCGTCGATCCGGTGTCTTCACACCGGGCGGATGGCGGGTTCGAGTTGCCGGAAGAGCGCCCGGCTCGCGCTCTCGATCATACCGAGCACCTCGTCGAACATTCCGGGGCCCGCGTAGTACGGGTCGGGGACGTCGAGGGTGCGGGCCGAGGGATCGAACGCCAGCAGCAGGGCGATCTTGTCGGCGTCGCCCTCGGTGCGGGCCCAGCCGCGCAGGATCCGCTCGTGGCTGCGATCGAGCGCCACCACGAGGTCGCTGCGCGCGAAGTCCGAGTGCGTGAACTGCCGCGCGCGGTGGTGCGAGCCGTCGTAGCCGGCGCGCTCCAGCGCCTCGATCGTGCGGAGGTCGGCCTGCTCGCCGACGTGCCAGTCGCCGGTCCCGGCGCTCGTCGAGGCGACGCGGGAACCGAGGCCCGAGGCATCCGCGAATCCCCGGAACACCACCTCCGCCATCGGCGAGCGGCAGATGTTCCCCGTGCACACGAACACGACGCGGAAGGGCGTCGCGTCGGTCGCGGTCATGGGTTCCATTCTGGACCGAGCAGACACCGAACGTTAAGGAGTTCTCCTCTCAGGGTCTTTCGATGACGGATGCTGCTCCCCTAGCTTGTGACGAATGGGCGGCGACCAGGCTGTCCTTCCCCACGCGGTCCACAGACCGCCGTCATCCTGTGGAGGTTTCGTGTCCCCAGCACCCCGTCCCATCGCCGCTGCGATCGCAGCAGCGGCGCTCGCCGCCGGAGGAGTCGTGGCATTCGCCGCGCCCGCGGCCGCAGCATCCGGTGATCTGTTCATCAGCGAGTACGTCGAAGGCTCGTCGAACAACAAGGCCATCGAGGTCTACAACCCCGGCACGACGGCGGTCGACCTCGCCGCCGCCGGATACAAGCTGCAGCAGTACTCCAACGGCAGCGCCACCGTCAGCCTGACGATCAACCTCACCGGCACGGTCGCCGGCGGGGATGTCTTCGTGTTCTCCCACGCGCTCGCCAACGCTGCCATCCTGGCCCAGGCCGACCAGTCGGCGAACCTCGGGCTCTTCAACGGCAATGACGCCGTCGCCCTGGTCAAGGGCACCGAGATCGTCGACGTCATCGGTCAGATCGGCGTCGACCCCGGTTCCCAGTGGGGCACCGGGCTCGCGTCGACGATGGACAACACGCTGCGCCGCAATGCGAACATCGTGCAGGGCGACACGAACGGGTCGGACGCGTTCGATCCCGCCGTCGAATGGACCGGCTTCGCCAACGACACGTTCGACGGCCTCGGCTGGCACCTGACTCCGCCCGACCCCGATCCCGGGCCCGTGGCGGACTGCGCAGCGACCCCCGTGACGATCGGCTCCGTCCAGGGCTCCGGCGCGGCGTCCCCGATCCAGGGACAGGACGTGCTGATCGAGGGCGTCGTCGTCGGCGACTTCCAGACCGGCGGATTCGACGGGTACTACGTGCAGGACGCGGGTGACGGCAACGCCGCGACCTCCGACGGCATCTTCGTCTACGCGCCGGGCGGCGCGCCGGTGGACGTGGGCGACAGCGTCAGCGTCGCGGGCGAGGTCGCGGAGTTCTTCGGCCTCACGCAGGTCGTGGCCGCCGACGTCGAGGTGTGCGCGACCGACCAGGCGCTGCCGACGGCGACGCCGCTCACCCTCCCGGCGACGAACGCGCAGCGCGAGGCGCTCGAGGGCATGTACGTGACGCTGCCGCAGAACCTCGCGATCGGCGAGACGTTCGAGTACGGCCGCTTCGGCACGATCACCCTCACCAACGGCCGCCTCGACACGCCGACCGCGGTCGTCGAGCCGGGGGCTGCGGCCAACGCGCTCGCCGCCGCCAACCTCGAGAACAGCATCACGCTGGACGATGGCCGCGGCAGCCAGAACCCCGACCCGGCCATCCACCCGGATGGCGCGGTCTTCACGCTCGACCACTCGTTCCGCAGCGGCGACCTCGTCCAGAACGCCACCGGCATCCTGGACTACCGCTTCGACACGTGGGGGGTCCAGCCGACCGAGGGCGCCGACTTCACCGTCGCCAACGCGCGGACCGGCGTGCCCGACGTGGGCGGCGACCTGAAGATCTCGAGCTTCAACGTGCTGAACTACTTCACCTCGATCGATCCGACGCCCACCAACTCGAACGACGACGACTACTACCGAGGTGCGGACACGGCCGAGGAGTTCCAGCGCCAGCAGGACAAGATCGTCGCTGCGCTCGCCGCGATCGACGCCGACGTGTTCGGCCTCCTCGAGATCGAGAACAACGGCACCGCCGTCCAGGCGCTGGCCGACGCGCTGAACGCGAAGGTGGGCGCGGGCACGTACGTGCCGGTGACCACCGGCGTGATCGGCACCGACGCGATCACCACGGCGGTCATCTACAAGCCGTCGACGGTGACCCCCGTCGGGGCGTACCAGCTGATGACGAGCGCGGTCGACCCGACCTGGTCGGACGCGCGCCACCGCCCCGCGGTCACGCAGCGATTCGCGTCGACCGAGACGGGCGAGGAGTTCGTGGTGTCGGTCAACCACCTGAAGTCGAAGGGCTCGGCATGCTCCGAGAGCCCCGACCTCGGTGACGGCCAGGGCAACTGCAGCGCGTCGCGCACGGCGGCCGCCACGGCGCTCACGAAGTGGCTCAACGAGACGGTGGCTCCCGACGGTCGTGCGATCGTCATCGGCGACCTGAACTCGTACGACCACGAGGACTCGATCGACGCGTTCGTCGCGGGCGGCTTCACCGACCTGGAGAAGCAGTTCAACGGCGAGCACGCGTACTCGTACATCTTCGACGGCCAGCTGGGCTACCTCGACTACGCGCTCGCGCAGCCCGCGCTCACCGCGGACGTGTCGGGGGTCGCGTCGTGGCACATCAACTCCGACGAGCCGAGCCTGATCGACTACGACATGTCGTTCAAGCTCCCGGCCCAGGATGCGCTGTATGCGCCGGACGCCTACCGTTCGAGCGACCACGACCCGGTGATCGTCGGGCTCGACCTGACGCCGCCGGACACGACGGATCCGACCATCGAGGTGACGGCCGACCCGGAGCTGATCTGGCCGCCGAACAACAAGATGCGCACGGTGGAGTTCACGATCGACGCGGCCGATGACCGCGGCGACGTGACCGTCGAACTCACCGACGTGAGCGTCTCGGGCGCGAAGGCGTCGTGGACCCAGGTCGACGACGACACGTTCACGGTCAAGGCCGCGAAGGGCGCCGTCTACCGCTTCACCTGGACGGCGACGGATGCTGCGGGCAACACCAGGGCCGACACGGTCGAGGTGGTCGTGGGCAAGTAGCCCGCGATCGCTCCGCCCGGAGGGGCGTCGTTCCGAGCGGAGCGGCGCCCCTCCTCCACATCCGGGGTGGGGCGCTGCGCCGTGAACAGATCGTCGCTCGCGCGGCCGCGGGAAGGTCGCTCCCCGCGACGATCGACGGGTGACACTGCTCGAACCGGCCGCCGACGCGGCTTCTCACCATCTCGCCCAGGTCGCGCGCGAGCTCGCGCGGATCATCGACCGGATCACGGATGCCGCGTTCGTCGCCCGCGGGCTCGCCGACGCCGTCGACTGGCAGGCGAAGGCCGCCACCGCGTTCCACGATCGGGCGACGTCGTGGGCGAGCGACGTGTCCGGCCTCGCGTGCCTGGCCGAGACGGCCCGGTACGACGTCTCCCGGGCACAGGACCGCGCCGCGTTCGCGGGCTCCTTCCCCGGCCTCTTCCCGGGGGCGGCGCGATGAGCGACACGAAGCCCGGCCCGAACCTCCTCGATCCCGAGCTGGCGCCGGAGGTGGGGCGCCTCGGCCCGAACGAGGGCGCCATCGGCCTCCTCGCCGAGCACTGGCCGCGCGTCGACGACGGCCTGCAGATCCGCGGCGGGGGCGCCGTCGCCGTCGACACCGCGACGCTCTCGGCGGCGGCGGTCCGCTTCGACACATCCCGGGAGGAGCTCGCCTCGATCGGCCGGCGACTGCGCGCGCTCCGCGCCGAGCTGGGGGCGCACCCCGAGTACACGGCAGAAGCGCGGGCCGCAGCATCCGTCCTCGCCGCGAAGCTCGACGCGGTGCAGATCGAGGCCGACGAGATCGCCGCGGCACTGAGGCAGGCCGGCTGGGCGTACGAGATGGTGGAGATCGAGGTCGCGCACCGCGCCGCCGTGCTCTCGGGCGACACCGACCGCGCGCAGCGCCTCGACGCTCGCATGACCGCCCTCGTCGACGCGAACCCCGACGCGTGGCGCATGGCACTCGGAGCGCAGTTCGAGCGCACCGTCATGTGGCCGTCGGAGCTCGTCCGTCAGGCGACGCAGTGGGGCGTGGCGGTCGGTGGCGAGGTCAGCGACCCCGGTTCGGTCGTGGTCGGCTGTGCGGCGGGGCTGCTCACCCTGGGCGGGGCGGCGGTCGTGGGGCTCTCGGGCGCCGGCCTGCTGTCCCGAGACGCGCGGCTCTCGGGCACGGCGGGGCCGGTCACGGTGACCCCGGTCGCAGCCGGCCCGCCGGCGGGCGCGACCTCAGCCGGCGTCGCCGCGTCCCCGCCGTCGCGGTCGCCCGCATCGGTGGCGCCGCAGAGCCTGGCCGCCGTGACGGACCGGATGCCGGGGGCCGGTGACTCGCGAGTGCGCGTCGAGCGATACACGATGCCCGACGGGTCGCGGCAGTACGCCGTGTACCTCGCCGGCATGCAGTCGTTCGACGTCGGAGGCGAGGAACCCTGGGACAACGCCTCCAACGTCGAGCTGTACGCGGGGCAGAGGTCGGACTCGTACACGGCCACCCAGGCGGCGCTCGCCCAGGCGGGCGTGCAGCCGGGCGACGCCGTCCACCTTTTCGGGTTCTCGCAGGGCGCCATGATCGCCGGGCACCTCGCGCTGGAGGGCGGCTACGACACGCAGACGCTGGTCTCGATCGGGTCGCCCGTCGACACCGACGTCGGATCGGGCACCCTCAGCGTGACGCTGCGGCACACCGACGACCCGGTCGCCGGCCTCGCGGGCGGCGGTCACGCCGCCGCGGTCGGCGCACCTGGGAGCTTCGTCGCGGAGCGGGTCTTCGATCCCGACGTCGGCACCGACGAGCCCCGGCTGCCCGCGCATCGGCTCAACGCCTACGCCGAGACCGCGGCTCTGGTGGATGCCTCGACCGACCCGCGGATCGACGCGTTGCGCGGCGTCTTCGCCGAGCTCGCGCGCGCCGAATCGGTCGAGGTGACCGAGTACGCGGCGACTCGCGGTGCGGGGTGAGTCAGTCCTTGCGCGGGCGGATGATGATGCCGACGACCCAGTTGATGAGGGTGATGATGATTGCCGCGACGACGCCCCACCAGAAGTCCTCGACCCGCAGGCCCCAGTTCCAGAAGCTCGTGAACCACGCGGTGAGCCACAGCAGGAACGCGTTGATGAGGAGGCCGATGAGGCCCAGCGTCAGGATGTAGAGCGGGAACGCCAGCACCTTGATGACGGTGCCGATGATCGTGTTCACGAGCGCGAAGATCGCGGCGACGATCAGCAGCGTCAGGATCAGCTGGAGCGTCTCGCCCGGCGGGAACGGGATGACCGAGACCTGGAGCGCCGGGATCAGGGTGACGACCCAGATCGCGAAGGCGTTGATGACCACGCGGATGAGGAAGCCCATAGTCCGCCCAGTCTTCCACGGCCCTCGCGCGGGCCGGTAGCCGCAATCCGATGCTCTTGATACCGAATTGGTATCGACCTACCCTGAGGCCATGCCCATGACTCTCCGGCTCCCCGAAGAACTCGACCGTGCGCTCGACGCGATCGCCGAGGCGGAGCACGTCTCGAAGCACGCGCTGGTGCTCCAAGGCGTGGAGCTCATCATCGCCCGACGCGGCCGGCGCGGGGCCGTCGACGAGGCCGTCGACTTCGTGCTCAGTCACGATGCCGAGCTGCTCCGCCGGCTCGAAGACGCATGACCGAGTTCCTGACCCTCGACGACGCCCTCCACATCTCGTCGAGACTGGGATTCCACATCAGAGACGCCGGGCTCCTCGCATCGGCGCTCGCGCGGCCGGCGACCACGCTCTTCGGAGACGACGCCTACCCCTCGCTGAGTCTCAAGGCCGCAGCGCTGCTCGAGAGCGTCGTGCGCAATCACCCGTTCGTCGACGGCAACAAGCGCAGCGGCTGGACGCTCGCGGTGACGTTCCTCTGGGTCAACGGGTACCGCCACGACATGACCGCGGACGAGGGGTTCGACCTCGTGGTGGGTGTCGCGGAGGGCCGGGTCGACCTGGAGTCCCCGGGCCGGACGTGGGAGGCGCATCTGATCCCCCGCTCGTAGACTCGGGGCGTGACCGACGCTCCCGAGATCCCCGTCCGCGTGCGCCCCGAGGTCGCCGCCCTGCCGCCGTACAAGCAGGGCCGGCAGGCCGGCGCAGACGCGTTCAAGCTGTCGAGCAACGAGAACCCGTTCGACCCGCTGCCCGGAGTGCTCGAGCGGGTGCGGAACGCGTCAGCGCTCAACAGATACCCGGATGCGACGGCCGCACGGCTGCGCGAGCGGCTGGCCGAGCGGTTCGGCGTCGGCGCCGACTCCGTCCACATCGGTGCCGGCAGCGTCTCGATCCTCGCGCAGCTCGTGCTGGCGACGTCCGGCCCCGGCGACGAGGTCATCTACGCGTGGCGCTCGTTCGAGGCGTATCCCTGGCTCGCCGTCGTCGCCGGTGCCACCGCCGTTCAGGTGCCGCTCGCCGAGGGCGCCCGCCACGATCTCGACGCCATGGCGGCGGCGATCACCGACCGCACCCGCGCGATCATCGTGTGCAGTCCCAACAACCCCACCGGACCGATCGTCACGCAGGCCGAGTTCGACGCCTTCGTCGAGAAGGTGCCGTCCGACGTGCTCGTCATCCTCGACGAGGCCTACGCCGAGTTCGTCACCGACCCCGAGTCGGTCGACGGGCTGCGCGTGCTCGGCGGGTCGGACCGGCCCAACGTCGTCGTGCTCCGCACGTTCTCGAAGGCGTACGGTCTCGCCGCGCTCCGCGTCGGGTACGCGATCGGACACCCTCGCGTGCTGGACGCCGCCCGCAGCACCGCGATCCCGCTGTCGGTGACCGCCCACGGCGAGGAGGCCGCGCTCGCGAGCCTCGACGCTGAGGACGAGCTGCTCGAGCGCGTCCACGTGATCGCCGATCGTCGCGACCGGCTGGCGGCGGGCCTCCGCGAGGCCGGGTGGGCCGTCCCCGTCGCGCAGGGCAACTTCGTGTGGCTGCCTACCGGCGACGACACGATGGCGTTCGCGGCGACCTTCGAGGAGGCCGGACTGATCGTGCGGCCGTTCGCCGGGGATGGCATCCGGATCTCGGTCGGCGAGGAGGAATCCGTCGAGCAGGTGCTGCGGATCGCGGCGACGGTCGCCGCCCGCGGCGAGGGATGACTGCCGGTGCGGTTGTCGATCGCGTGCGGTGGATCTCAACAACCGTTGTCGAACGCATGCAGAATCGCGCATGCACGGAGAGATAGCGTGAATTCATGACCCCGGTCGACGATCACGCCCTGGTGCGGTTTCTGGAGGCGGACGGAACGTTCGCGCCGAGCCCTGCCGCCGAACCGTATCGGGAGGCCGTCGAGAGTCTCGGCGATGCCGACCTCGAGACGTTCTACCGCGATATGGCCGTCATCCGCGCGTTCGACGTGCAGGCGACGAACCTCCAGCGGCAGGGGCAGCTGGCCCTCTGGCCGCCGAGCTACGGGCAGGAGGCCGCGCAGGTGGGCTCGGCCCGCGCGGCGCGCGCACAGGACCACCTCTTCCCGTCGTACCGCGAGCACGTGGTCACGAAGATCCGCGGCGTCGACCCGATCGACATCATCCGCGTGATGCGCGGACTGACGCACGGCGGGTGGGACCCGACCCACCCGAAGAACGGCAACACGCACATCTACACGCTCGTGCTCGGGTCGCAGACGCTGCACGCCACGGGCTTCGGGATGGGTCTCGTCTTCGACGGCCGCTGCGGCACCGGCGACCTCGACCGCGACGAGGCCGTCATCGTCTACTACGGCGACGGCGCCTCCAGCCAGGGCGACGTGCACGAGGCGATGGTCTTCGCGAACAGCTACCGCACGCCCGAGGTGTTCTTCCTGCAGAACAACCAGTGGGCGATCTCGGTGCCTGTCGCGACGCAGTCGCGCTCGCCGCTGTACAAGCGCGGCGAGGGCTACGGCATGCCGAGCACGCTGATCGACGGCAACGACGTGCTCGCGAGCTGGGCCGTGACGCGCACCGCACTCGACGAGGCGCGCGCCGGCGGCGGACCGCAGGCGATCGAGGCCATGACCTACCGCCTCGGCGCGCACACCACGAGCGACGACCCCACCAAGTACCGCACCTCCGACGAGGAGGAGTCGTGGCGCCGCCGCGACCCGATCGCGCGGATGAAGGCGTTCCTCATCGGGCGCGGCGCCTCGGAGGCGTTCTTCGCCGACGTCGAGGCCGAGTCGCAGGCGCTCGCCGACGACGTCCGCACCCGCACCAACGCTCTGGGCGGGCTCGAGCGCGACGACATGTTCGCGCACGTGTACTCCGAGCAGCACCCGCTGATCGACGAGCAGCGGCAGTGGCTCGCCGACTACGAGGCATCCTTCGAAGGAGGCGCATCGTGAGCACCTCGACCACCGCATCCGCGGCCACCGAGACGACGGCCCCCGCCGTGCAGACCATGCCGTTCAGCCGGGCGATCAACGCCGGACTTCGCGCGGCGCTCGCCGGCAGCGACCGGGTACTCCTCATGGGCGAGGACATCGGCAAGCTCGGCGGCGTCTTCCGCGTGACCGAGGGCCTGCAGGCCGAGTTCGGCGAGCAGCGCGTGCTCGACACCCCGCTCGCGGAGTCGGGGCTCGTCGGCACCGCGATCGGACTCGCGATGGTCGGCTTCCGCCCCGTCGTCGAGATCCAGTTCGACGGGTTCGTCTTCCCGGCGTTCGACCAGATCACGACGCAGCTCGCCAAGCTCACGAACCGCCACGAGGGCGCGCTGCAGATGCCGGTCGTCATCCGCATCCCGTACGGCGGGCACATCGGCGCCGTCGAGCACCACCAGGAGAGCCCCGAGGCGTACTTCACGCACACGGCCGGCCTCCGGGTCGTGAGCCCGTCGACGCCGAACGACGGCTACTGGATGATCCAGGACGCCATCGCCTCGCCCGACCCGGTGATCTTCCTCGAGCCGAAGAGCAAGTACTGGCAGAAGGGCGAGGTCGACACGTCGGCGCGCGCCCTGCCGCTGCACGCATCCCGCGTGGTCCGTCGCGGCACCGACATCACCCTCGTCGGCCACGGCGCGATGGTGACGACGATGCTGCAGGCCGCCGTGCTCGCCGAGGCCGAGGGCACCAGCATCGAGGTCATCGACCTCCGCTCGCTCTCGCCGGTCGACTACGGGCCCATCCTCGACTCCGTCCGCCGCACCGGCCGCATGGTCTACGCGCAGGAGGCGCCGGGCTTCACCTCGCTCGGCTCCGAGGTCGCCGCGACCGTCATGGAGCGCGCCTTCTACGCGCTCGAGGCCCCCGTGCTGCGCGTGTCGGGCTTCGACACTCCGTTCCCCCCGGCCAAGCTCGAGGGGTCGTATCTCCCCGACGCCGACCGCATCCTCGAGGCCGTCGACCGGTCCCTCGCCTACTGACCTCCACCCTTTGACCGCGAGAGAACACCTGGTGGCCGAGATGCGGGTTGCTTCCCCACCTCTCGGCGACCAGCTGTACTCTCGCGAAAAGGGCGGGATCGAAAGGAGCTCCGCATGAGCACCCAGACGTTCGTCCTCCCCGATGTCGGTGAAGGCCTCACCGAGGCCGAGATCGTCCAGTGGCGCGTCGGCCCCGGCGACAGCGTCGCCGTCAACGACGTCCTCGTCGAGATCGAGACCGCGAAGTCGCTCGTCGAGCTGCCCTCGCCGTTCGCCGGCACCGTGGGCGAGCTGCTCGCGGCCGAGGGCACGACCGTGAACGTCGGCGCCGCGATCATCACGATCGCTTCGGCGACGGATGCTGCGCCCCCGGCCACCGTCGGGCAGTCCGAGCACGGCGAGCCCGCCGAGGCCGCCGGCGAGGGTGCGGTGCTCGTCGGCTACGGCACGGGCGGACACGTCCAGTCGCGGCGGCGCAAGCCCGCGGTTCCGGCCGAGGAGCGGGTCGCAGCATCCGTCGGCGTCATCGCGAAGCCCCCGATCCGCAAGCTCGCGCGCGACCTCGGCGTGGAGCTCTCGGCCGTCGCGCCCAGCGGCCCCGCCGGCGAGGTGACCCGCGAGGACGTCGTGCGGCACGCGTCGCAGGCCAGCGTCTTCCGCAACATCGAGACGCCCGAGTGGGGCGACGTGCGCGAGGAGACCATCCCTGTCTCCGCGCCCGCGCCCGCGCCGGGTCCCGCAACCGTCGCACCGTCGACGCCCGCGCCCGACGCGGCCGGCCGCGAGGAGACCATCGCGGTGCGAGGCGTGCGCAAGGCGACGTCGTCGGCGATGGTGCAGTCGGCGTACTCCGCCCCGCACGTCTCGGTGTGGACGGACGTCGACGCCAGCCGCACGATGGAGCTCGTCAAGCGCCTGAAGACCTCGCCGGACTTCGCCGACATCAAGGTCTCGCCGCTCCTCATCATGGCGCGCGCCGTCATCTGGGCGGCCCGGCGCACCCCGATGGTGAACGCGGCGTGGGTGGATGCCGAGAACGGCGCCGAGATCCGTGTGCGCCGCTACGTGAACCTCGGCATCGCCGCCGCGACCCCGCGCGGCCTGCTCGTGCCCAACATCAAGGACGCGCAGGATCTGTCGATGCGCGAGCTCGCCCGCGCGCTCGAGAAGCTGACGCTCACGGCGCGCGAGGGCAAGACGACCCCGGCCGACCAGCACGGCGGCACGATCACCATCACGAACATCGGCGTCTTCGGCATGGATGCGGGCACCCCGATCATCAACCCCGGCGAGGCCGGAATCGTGGCGCTCGGCACCATCCGCCAGAAGCCCTGGGTCGTCGACGGCGAGGTGCGTCCCCGCTGGGTCACGACCGTCGCCGGCTCGTTCGACCACCGCGTGGTCGACGGCGACGGCATGTCGCGCTTCATCGCCGACGTGGCGTCGATCCTCGAGGAGCCCGCGCTGCTCCTCGACTGAGCTCTTGTGTGACCGAAGCGCCGCCGCGGCTCTGTGCCGGGCGGCGCTTCGTCGTTCCTCGGGGCCTGGGCCGCAGCATCCGCTCCTCATCTGAGGACCTGAGCCGGGGTGCGGAGCGATCGAGACCGCGGGCTCCGCAACTCAGCAACGGTCCTCAATTGAGGAACGGGTGTCGCAGGGCTGCGACTGCCGCGGGAATCGCAAGCTCGACGGCGGGCGGCTTCGGGGAAAGGGATTTGAGAACGATTCTCATTAGCGTTAGGGTCGAATGCATGACCTCCCTGCGACGTTCCCTGCCCGTGCTCGGCCTGGCGGCAGCATCCGCCCTCGTCCTCGCCGGATGCGCGGGAACGGCCGCCGGTGACGAGACGAGCGACGGGAAGATCGCGGTCGTCGCCTCCACCAACGTGTACGGGCAGATCGCGCAGGAGATCGGTGGCGACCTCGTCGACGTCACGTCGATCGTGACGAACGAGTCGCAGGACCCGCACTCGTTCGAGCCGAGCGCGCGCGACCAGCTCGCCGTGTCGAAGGCCGATCTCGTCATCGAGAACGGCGGCGGCTACGACGCGTTCATCGACGCGCTCATCGAGTCCAGCGGCACCGAGGCTCCGGTCGTCACCGCGGTCGAGTACTCGCACGACTGGCCCGAGAACGGCGGTCACGACGAGGAGAGCGGCGACGGCGCCGAGGATCACGCCCACGATCACGGCGACCACGAGCACGTCGAGGGCTTCAACGAGCACGTCTGGTACGACCCGCACACGATCGCGCATGTCGCGGAGGCCATCGCGACCGAGCTCGGCGAGCTCAGCCCCGAGAACGCCGAGACCTTCACCGCGAACGCCGAGGCGTTCTACAGCGAGATCGACGGACTCGAGGCGTCCCTCGACGAGATCGCGGCGGCGCACGAGGGCGACAAGGTCTTCGTGACCGAGCCCGTGCCGGTGTACCTCATCCAGGCGGCCGGACTCGAGAACGCGACGCCCGAGAAGTTCAGCGAGGCCGTCGAAGAGGGACAGGATGTCGCGCCCGCGACCCTGCTCGAATCCCTCGCGCTGGTGAAGGGCGGCGACGTGCGCGTGGTCATCACCAACACGCAGACCGGCGGCGCGGAGACGCAGGAGATCGTCGACGAGGCCGACGGGCTCGGCATCCCGGTGATCGCATTTTCGGAAACGCTTCCGGAGGGGGAGACTTACGTCTCGTGGATGCAGGCGAACATCGAGGCGCTGAACGCAGCGCTGGACGCGTGACGCCGGCCGCCGCGGGCTCTCGCCCCGTCATCCTCAGCATCCGGGACGCCGCGCTCCAGCGCGGCGACCGGGAGCTGTGGGCGGGTCTCGACCTCGATGTGCACGCCGGCGAGCTCGTCGCCGTGCTCGGGCCGAGCGGCTCCGGCAAGACGACGCTGCTCCGCGCGATCCTCGGCCTCGAGCCGCTTTCGAACGGCGAGATCACCGTCGAGGGCGAGCCGGTGGCCCACAAGGGCAGCCGCAGCATCGGATACATCCCCCAGGCGCGGCCGTTGCCCCGCGACACCTCGCTGCGCGGCCGCGACCTCGTGGCGCTCGGCGTCGACGGCCACCGCTTCGGCTTCCCGATCCCGCGCCGCGGCGATCGCGCCCGCGTCGACGCCCTCATCGACGCGGTCGGCGCCCGCGAGTTCGCCGACCGCCCCGTCGGCCTGCTGTCGGGCGGCGAGCAGCAGCGCCTTCGTGCCGGGCAGGCGCTCGCCGACGACCCGCGCCTGCTCCTCTGCGACGAGCCGCTCACGAGCCTCGACCTCGCGAACCAGCAGGCGGTGATCCGGCTCATCGACGGGCATCGGCGCGAGAAGGATGCCGCGGTCCTGCTCGTCACGCACGACATCAACCCGCTCCTGGGCAAGGTCGACCGCATCCTGTACATCGCGAACGGACGGTTCACCCTCGGCACGCCGCAGGAGGTGCTCCGCTCGGACGTGCTCACGGCGCTGTACGGCGCGCACGTCTTCGTCCTGCGGGCGGGCGACCGGCTCGTGGTGGTCGGGGCCCCCGATGCCGAGGCATCCCATCACCATCACGACCACGGGGCGCACGAATGAACTGGAACGACATCGCCGACGCGATGTTCGGCGGGCTGCCCTATTACGGCGAGATCCTCGCGCTCGTGTCGAACTCGGTGTGGGCGGGCGCGGTCCTCGGGCTCGTGGGCGGGCTCGTCGGCGTCTTCGTCATGCAGCGCGACATGGCGTTCGCGGTGCACGGCATCAGCGAGCTGTCGTTCGCCGGCGCCGCAGCGGCGCTCCTCATCGGGTGGGACGTCGTCACCGGGTCCATCGTCGGTTCGCTCATCGCCGCCGCCATCATCGGCGTGCTCGGGGCGAAGGCGCGCGACCGCAACTCGATCATCGGCGTGCTGATGCCGTTCGGGCTGGGTCTCGGCATCCTGTTCCTGTCGCTCTACGACGGCCGCAGCGCCAACCGGTTCAGCCTGCTCACCGGCCAGATCGTGTCGGTGCAGACGGGCCAGCTCGGCTGGCTGATCGGCATCGGGGCGGTCGTGCTGCTCGGGCTGCTGCTCATCTGGCGCCCGCTGCGGTTCGACTCGCTCGACCCGCAGTCCGCCGCCGCGCGCGGTGTGCCCACCACCGCGGTCTCGCTCGGGTTCATGCTGCTGCTCGGGCTCATCGTCGCCGTGGCCGTGCACATCATCGGCGCGCTGCTCGTGATGGCCCTCCTCGTCACCCCCGCCGCCGCCGCGATGCGCATCGTGTCGGGCCCGCTGTCGGTGCCGCTGCTGTCGGCGCTGTTCGGGTTCGTATCGGCGGTGGGCGGCATCCTGCTCGCGATCATGGGCACCCTTCCCGTGAGTCCGTACATCACGACGATCTCGTTCCTGATCTACGTCGTGTGCCGCGTCGTCGGCGCCCGCCGTGACCGCGTCACGAGGGTCGCGGCCTGACCCGCGCCCGGGCGACGCACAGGACGCCTCGGTAGACTCCCCACCATGGCCCAGCGCAACACGTGGCAGCGCGAACGCGTGCGCGAAGCGCTGTCGGACGCCCGCGGATTCGTCAGCGCGCAGTCGCTGCACGCCACCCTCCGCGACGAGAACACCGGCATCGGGCTGGCGACCGTGTACCGCGCACTCGCCGGGCTCGCCGCCCAGGGCGAGGCCGATTCGCTGCAGAGCCCCGAGGGCGAAGCGCTCTACCGCGCCTGCTCCAGCACCGGCCACCACCACCATCTGATCTGCCGCTCCTGCGGACTGACCGTCGAGATCGAGGCGACGGACGTCGAGCAGTGGGCCAAGCGCACCGCCGAGCGCCACGGATTCCGCGACGCAGAACACGTCGTCGACATCTTCGGGCTCTGCGCGAACTGCGCCGCCGCCCGGGATGCCCAGCGTGACGCGAACTGACCCTACCGTCCGCCGGGGTACGCCGAAGCGCCACGACGCTCCGGCGACCGCGCGGCTCGAGCCGTCCGCGCAGGCCCGCACGCTGCTCTGGCTCGGTGTGGGCGTCGCCGTCGTCGCCGGCCTCTTCCTGATCGACTGGCTCGCCCCGACGCTGTTCCCGGCGTCGCTCCCGACCCGCGCGCAGGACGGCCTGACGCTCGCGATCAGCGTGCTCATCGAGTCGCTGCCGTTCGTGGCGCTCGGCGTGGTGCTGTCGATCGTCGTGCAGGTGTGGGTGCCCCCGGGGGTCATCGAGCGATGGATGCCGCGGCGAGGGTGGGCGAGACGCGCGGTGCTGTCGCTCCTCGGCATGATCGTGCCGGTATGCGAGTGCGGCAACGTGCCGTTCGCGCGCGGCCTCCTCATGCGCGGATTCTCGGTGCCGGAGACGCTGACGTTCCTCATCGCCGCGCCGATCGTGAACCCGATCGTCATCATCACGACCCACCAGGCGTTCGGCTTCAGCGACGGCATCCTCGTCGCCCGCCTCCTCGGCGGGTACGCGATCGCGAACCTCATCGGGTGGCTGTATTCGCGGCATCCGTCTCCCGACGCCCTGCTGACCGACCGCTTCCGTGACACGTGCGAGCTCGTGGTGCACGAGCCGGGCGGCAAGTGGCGGCGCACGCTCGCGCAGTTCGTGATCGAGCTGCGCGCGGTGATGCCCGCGCTCGTCATCGGCTCGGCTCTCGCGGGCGCGGTGCAGGTGCTCATCCCCCGCGAGGCGCTGCTCGCGATCGGCGCGAATCCCGCCCTGTCGATCGTCGCGATGATGGCGCTGGCGATGGTGGTGTCGATCTGCTCGAACGTCGACGCGTTCTTCGCGCTGTCGTTCGCCTCGACGTTCACGCCCGGCTCGATCGTCGCGTTCCTGCTGGTCGGGCCGCTCGTCGACGTCAAGATGCTCGCGCTGATGCGCACGACGTTCACGTGGCGCACCCTCGGCGGCATCGTCGTGGTGGTCGTGCTGTCGGCCTTCGCGATCGGGACGGCGGTGAACCTCCTTGCGTAGGACAGGGTTCGTCGGCACACGGTGGCTCGGGGTCGGGCTGGCCGCGGCCCTCGCCGTCTTCACGATCTCCCTCGCGGTGACGGGGCGGCTGGGCCTGTACATCAACCCCGACTCGACATGGTTCGCGGTGTCGATGTCGGTGTTCGTGCTGATCGGCGCGGTGGCCTCGTTCGCCCTCCCGCTCGGCGCCGAAGCCGACCACGGCCACGACCACGGGGAAGAGCCGGAGCAGGACCACGCCCACCACACCTCGCACCCGCTCGCCGTCGCAGCCACCGTCGCCGGCGGGGTGGCGGCATCCGGGGTCGTCGTGCTCACGCTCGTCCTGCCGCCGGCCTCGCTCAGCGCCGAGCTCGCGATGTCGCGCGACGTCGGGGCCACGCCGCTGTTCGGTGGGGCCGACACGATCCAGCTCGCCTCGACCGGCGACACCGCCTCGTTCGGCGTCGGCGAGTGGGCGACGGTGTTCGCCACGGCCACCAACCCCGACGCGTTCGATGGCGAGACCGTCGAGCTCACCGGCTTCGTGACACCGGGCGAGGACGGCGCCTTCGATCTCACGCGTCTGGTCATCACGCACTGCGTCATCGACGCGCAGCCCGCGAGCCTGCCCGTCGTGAGCGGCGCGAGCGCGCCCGACACCGGGCAGTGGGTCACGATCACCGGAACCGTGCGCTCCTCGTCGGACGGGCAGCTCGTGGTCGACGCCGCCGCGGTCGAGGAGATCGGCGAGCCCGAGGACCCGTATGAGTACTGACGGGTCGTCACGTCGTTCGCGGTCCCGGCGTCGTCGGGGCCGCGCGTTCGTCGGAGCCTTCGCGATCGTCGTGGGCGTCCTCGCCGTGCTCGGACTCGCCGGCGCCGCCGCGAGTGTCGCGCAGGGGCCGCGGGTCACCGACGCGTACGTCGATCCGGAGGCGGCGGCCGCAGCATCCGGCGCCCGTCTCATCGTGACCACGACGCAGTCGCTCGCCGAGGTCGACCCGTCGCAGGTGACGATCACCCCTGAGACGCCGTTCGTCGTCGACACCTCGGGACGCAGCGTCGGCGTGCGCTTCACGCTGCCGCTGTGGGACGACACCGAGTACACCGTGACGATCGACGATGTCGCGTCGCTCGGCGGCGGGCCGACCGCGACGATCACGCAGACCTTCACGACGCCTGCGGCCGAGGTGTTCCTCATGCAGCGCGGCACGAACTCGGGCGACCTCATCTACCGCACCGACCTCACCGGGCAGAACGCGGTGCCCGTGTTCCGGCACGCGCACATCGAGGACTTCCGCGCGACGGCCCAGCACCTCGTCGTCTCGGTGCGCACCGACGACGACCAGGCCGGGCTCATCGTCACCGACCTCGACGGCGAGAACGCGCACGAACTGCCGCTTCCCGGCGACGGGTTCGTGTCGAACCTGCAGACCGCCGATCGCGGTGAGCGCATCGGGTACACGTTCTCGGACGCCGAGCTCACCGCCGACTCCGGTCGCGAGAGCCGGCTCTACACCGCGTCGCTCAGCGACCCCGGCGCCGATCCGACGGCGATCGAGGTCGAGGGTGCCGACCCCCGCGTGGCGGAGTGGCGGTTCGTGCCCGACACCGACAGCATCCTGCTGCTGTCGTTCGACGGCTCGCTGCTCTTGACCGGATCGGATGCCTCGGCCGGCGCGCCGACCGCGCTCGGCGACGCGATGACCATCGAGGGCATCGCCCGCGGTTCGAGCGAGGCGGTCGTGGACCGGGTCGACCGGGCGACCGTGATCGACCTCACCGACGCGAGCGAGGCGGACCTCGTCGCGCCCGACGTCGACCTCGGCGGGACGACGTCGGTGACGCCGCTCCCCGACGGCTCGACGATCCGCACGGCGGCGGTGCTCGACGCCGACGGCGTGCCGACAGGGCGCACCTCGGTCGCCCACGTGGGCGCCGACGGTGCGACGACCATGCTCACCGAGATCGCCGACACGGATGCCGTCATCCAGGTGTGCGTGTCGCCCAGCGCCCGCTACCTCGCGGTGCTCGTGGCGCCTGACGCCGTGACGAACTCCTACGACACCTACCAGCACCCGCTGCCGAAGCGCCCCGAGACGCGCGTCCTCGAGGTGGCCGACGGCGACCCCGTCGTCGCCCTCAACGGCTCGTCGATCTCGTGGTGCCAGGTGCCGCCCCGCTGACCCGCCCGCGACCAGGCGGCCCGCACGGGCGCGGGGGCGCAGCATCCGTCCCCGCGCTCCTCAATTGAGGACCAGGGCCGAATTGCGGGCGTCTCACCCCAGCGCGGTACGCATCTCGGCGCACCTCCTCAATCGAGGACGCGCCCCGCCGCCGGCCGAACCCGCCTCGATATCTTCCTATTGACATTGGGAAGATATCTGCCTATAACTGGATCCATGAGACGCAAGGCCGGCACGCTGCTCCCGCTCGAGGCGGAGATCCTCGATGCGGCGCTGCGGCTGAACCGCAGCGGCGAGCAGCGATTCCACGGCTTCGGCATCGCCAAGGTGATCGCCGAGGGTGATGAGACGTCGACGTTGACGTCGCACGGCACGCTCTACAAGGCGCTCGGGCGACTGGAAGCGGCCGGACTCCTCTCGAGCGACTGGGAAGACGCCGACGCCGCGGCCGAGCAGGGCCGCCCGCGCCGTCGCCTGTACGAGGTGACCGGGGCCACCCAGGTGGCACTCGCCGAGCACCGCATTCAGACTTCGCGCACGGCGCCCCTCGGGCGCGCGGCGTGGGAGACGCCGTGAACGGGCCGACGGCCCCGGAACGGACCGGGACGACCGCGGCGACGGGTGTCGCCGCGCGCCTCGTCCTCGCGTGGGTCGACTGCTACACGAACGGGGTGAGCGCAGAGACGTCCGAGCGTCGGCGCGCCGAGATCCACTCCGACCTGTGGGAGCAGCAGGCCGACGCACGCGCGAGCGAGAGGCCGCCGTACGCGGTCACGCTCTCGATCGCACGACGAGCAGTGCTCGGCGCTCCCGCCGACCTGCTCTGGGCACAGACACAGCGCGCGGCATCACGGGGTCTGCCGGCCGAACAGAAGGCCAGATCCATGAACACCGCAACACGTCTCCTCGCCCGCTGGTGGTGGGTGGTCGGCGCTGCCGTCCTCGCCGTCCTCATCTTCGCGATGAGCCTCGGGCAGCTCCTCGAGCCCGGCATGCCCTACCTCGAGGGCACCATCCAGGGCTTCACGATGTCGGCGCTCCTCGCCGCGGGTGTCGTCCTCCGGGCCCGCATGCCCCGCACCGCGGGAACCCTCGTCGTCGCAGGCGGGTCGGTCTGCACCATCCTGTGGTGGGCGCCGCTCATCATGGTGCTCGGCATCGTCGTGGTGGTGGGCGCCGCCATCGAGGTGGTCCGGCTCCTCGCCGGCCGAGATGCCGGTCTTGCGGTCCTCGCATCGGCCGGACTGCTGGCCGTCGCCGCGACGCCGGTCGGCTACATCGGATTCGGCTTCGACGCCGGTGCCCTGGGCTGGATGTGGTTCGTGCTCGGCGCCGTCGGCGTCGCGCTGCTCATCGCGGTCGGCACCTCGTCGCAGCGCTCCGCCGCACGAGCCGCCTGACTCTCACGCACCCACGCCCACGAGGGCTCGCATACTCCGACGCGGAGGGGCTTGCGCCCCGACTCCGTCCGCGTCGGCGCGCGTCCCGGGACGCCGCTCGGAACGGCGTACCGGGACGCGTTGCGTGCTCGCCTATACGCCGGAGGACGGAGTGACGGATGCTGCGTCCTCATCGTCCGTCTTCGCTCCGGCGGGGACCGGCAGCTTCGAGGGCAGCCCGCTCGACAGCATGAGCCCGAGCACCGTGAGGACGAACACGAAGAACAGCGACTGCCGCAGCGACTCGACCTGCGTGTCGGCGTAGAGCTGGGCGATCTCGGTGGCTGATTCGGGGTCGGCGCCGGCATCCGTCAGCAGGTCCTCGGCCTGCTGCTGCGAGATGATCGGCGCCCCCTTCGAGGCTGTGGCGACGACCTGCTGCTGGATGTCGGACGGGATGGTCGTGCTCTGCTCCACCGCCGCGGTGAAGCCCGACGTGAGCAGCAGGATGAACACCGAGCCGACGATCGCCGTGCCGAACGACGAGCCGAGGTTCTGGAACGTGCCCTGGAGGCCGCCGACCTCGGACGTGTCGGACTGCGACACCGCCGACATGTTGACGTTGCCGAGCTGCGACGCGAGCAGGCCGAAGCCCGCGCCGACCACGAACATGCCGGCGGCGAATGCGAAGTCGGCGAGCTCGGGCTGGACCGCGAGGAACACCACGAGCACGCCGAGGCCCAGCGTGAGCTGCCCGATGCGGCCGATGTTCTGGGCCGAGCGCACGGTCGAGAGCCGCGACCCGAGGATCGAGAACAGGATGAGCCCGAGCGACAGCGGCAGGATCTTGAGGCCCGTCTGCAGGGCGTCGTAGCCGAGGATCGTCTGCAGGTACACCGGCACGACGAAGAACAGCGCGGCGATCGCGAAGTACTGCGCCATGAACATCGTCAGGCCGCTGCGCAGCGCTGTGATCCGCAGCAGGCTCACCTTCAGCAGCGGCACGCGGCCGGTCCGCTCGAGCCGCTGCTGCCGCTTCACGAACAGCCACAGCACCACGAGCGACAGCAGGATCAGGTACGCGACGGGCGAGATGCCGAGCGGGGCGAACGGCTGGCCGTTGATCACGGGCGGGTCGAGCGGCTGGAACCAGCCCCACGTCTTGGACTGCAGGATGCCGTAGACCAGCAGGCCCAGGCCCAGGGCCGAGAGCACGACGCTCAGCAGGTCGATGCGGAGCTTGCGGTCGCCGGGCACGTCCTTGATGCGCCCCGAGACGATGAGCACGAGGGTCATCACGACCGCTTCGGCGACGAAGACGTACCGCCAGGACGAGTAGGTGGTGACGAGACCGCCGATGAGCGGGCCGGCTGCCGCGGCGCCGCCGGTGACCGCGCCGAGCACGGCGAACGCGACGACGCGCTCGCGGCCCGTGTAGTTGATCGCCGCGAGGGCGGCGATCGCGGGGATGACGAGCACCGCGCCGAGGCCTTCGACGAGCGACCAGCCGAGCATGAGGACCGTCAGGTTCGGCGCGAGCGCCGTGGTCAGCGAGCCGATGCCGTACACGACCGACCCGATGCGGAAGGCCATGCTGCGGCCCCAGCGGTCGCCGAGCTTGCCGCCCGTGAGCATGAACGCCGCCATCGTCAGCGCGTAGAACGTGATGGCGGCCTGCATGCCCGAGATGTCGGTGCCGAGGTCATGCGCGACAGTCGAGATCGAGACGTTCATCACCGTGCTGTCGAGCACCATGATGAACTGCGAGACACTCAGCAGGATGAGCACGAACCATTTCCCCATGCGCGAACAGTAGCGCTCGCCGCGGCGGCCGGACGCACGTGTTGCATGGACGCGCGGACGTAGACTCTGCCCATGGCGCGGGACCTGTGGCGTGCGGCGACCCGCACGGACCTGCAGGGTCTTCCCGCCGACGTCGCGCCGCGCCTGCTCGGCGCCCGGCTCACGACCGTCGTCGAGGGCGAGACGGTGGCCGTGCGGCTCACCGAGGTCGAGGCGTACCACGGTCGCGGGACCGGGCCGGTCCCCGATCCGGGCTCGCACGCCCGCATGGGGCAGACCGCGCGCAACGCGACGATGTGGGGCGAACCCGGGCACCTGTACGTGTACCTCAGTCACGGCATCCACTCGTGCGTGAACGTCGTGTGCGGTCCCGAGGGGGTCGCCGGCGGAGTCCTGTTGCGGGCGGGCCAGGTGATCGAGGGGACGGATGCTGCGACCCGCCGCCGACCGGCGGCGCGCACACCGCGCGACCTGGCGCGCGGACCCGGTCGGTTCGGCGACGCGGTGGGGCTGCGGCATCCGCGGCACGACGGCATCGACGCGATCACCGGTGCGCCGCTGCACGGCGCCGTGGCACGCCTGGAGCTGCTCGCCGACCCGCTCGCCGAGGTGGCGTCGGGGCCGCGTGTCGGCGTCGCAGGCGTGGCCGGTACCGCCGTGTTCCCGTGGCGCTACTGGGTCCCCGGCGAGCCGACCGTGTCGCCGTTCCGCTGGGGTCGCGGCGCGCGCGAGGTCAGCGAAGGGCCTGAAGCGCAGGTCCTGTGACCCACCGTTCGTTGAGCGAGCGAGGAACGAGCGAGACGAAACGCCGGAGCGCGCCGCAGACCCCGCGTCCCGTGCGGGTCAGCGAAGCGACGTGACCGCGACGACGGTCGTGCGCAGCGCCTTCATGTTCTTCTCGTAGCGGGCGGCCATGAAGATGAGCAGCGCGCCGCCCAGGCCGAGCCACAGCCACCACGGCACCGCGACGTACGTGGTGGAGATCCACGGCCACAGCTGGGCGACTCCGTGCACGACCAGCACCGCCGAGCCGAGCAGCAGAGGTGCCTGCAGCCGATAGATCGCGCCGACCACGACCATCGCGATCGCGACGACGCCGAGCGAGACGACGCGCCAGAGCTCGGGCTGGCCCAGCCACCCCGCTTCGGCGGCAACGCCAGGTTGGGACCCCGCGAAGTCGGTCAGCAGCGACGGCACGGTCAGCAGCGCCAGCCACGGGCCGAGCGTCGGCCACGTGCGCGACGCCGGTTCGCGCCGCAGCGTGCGCACCCCGTACGCGATGCCGCCGAGCGCCGGCGGCACCGTGACGAGTTCGATGGGGCGCACGTCCCCGATCGTGAGCGCCAGGATGCCGAAGCCCGCGCCGGCGATCGCCGCGGCGATCACGAGGGCCAGTCCGAGCCGGGCGCGTGCGGCCGTGCCGACGACGGTGGCCGCCGTCAGCGCCGCCATCACCGCGGCCGTCCGGAGCTCGTCGCCCGTCTGCTGCACGAGCAGCAGCTGCAGCTCGGCGAGAGCGAACAGCACCGATGCGACCGCGAAGCCCGCGCCGGCGGTGAGGCCGACCGCGCGCGACGGCGTCGCGCGGAGTGCGGCCAGTGCGATGACGCCCGCGATCCCCGCCCCTGCCACGGCCCACAGGTCGGGCTCGAGGCCGCCGGCGGGTGCGATCTCGAGGAACCGCACGCCGCACGCGACCACTGCGACCACGAGTCCACCCACGGCCAGCACGCCGCCGAGCGGCGCCCAGCGCCGGAGCCCCAGCACCGAGGCGCCCGCGACGCCGAGCACGCCGCCGATGACGGCGGTGACGGTGGTGAGCACGAGATCAGCCTCGGGGCGTGTGAGCGACATCGCGACGAGGACGGCGGTCCCGGCGCCGGCGAGGACGGCCGCGCCGCGGGCGGCGGCGTCGGCCGATCCGCGCGCCGTCAGCAGGACGGCCACCGCGACGACGCCGAGGCCCGCGAGGATCGCCGCGGCGGCGTCGCCCTCGACGGCCGGCGGGACGAGCCCACGAAGCCCCATCAGGACGGCGGCGAACCCGAGCAGCATCGCCGTCGGGGTGCGCAGCGACCAGATGTCCATGAACCGCGGCGTCCGCGGCACGGACGGCGCGGCGGCTCCTTCGGGCAACGCTGCGTACGCCGGCGGCGCGACGGGCTGCACGGGCGATCCCGCGGGCGGAGCGTAGGCGGAGAGCTGCGCGGACGGGGCGTTCGTCGCGAACGGTCCAGGCGGGATCGGCGGTACCGCGCCCCTTACGGGCGCCGGCGACGCGGTGACCTGCGCCGGCGACGGTGGGGCCGCCGCGGTGGCGGGCTCCGTATCGGCCGGCGCCTCGCGCGCGGGCTCGCGCAGCGCTGCCACTCCGGCCGCCGCCGCGAGGGTGAGCGCGAGGTACGCCCAGACGCGCACGGGCTCGGCCGCGACCAGGAGGCTCGGCGCAGTGGCGAGCACCAGACCCACGATCCACGCGGGGCCCTCCGCTCCGGGCCAGACATCGCCGGCCCGTCGACGCCGGAGCATGCCGAGCACGGCTCCGATGAGACACATCGCGGCGACGGGGAGCGATACCGCCTCGACCTCGGTGGCCGCCCCCAGGAACCAGCCCGCGGCGCCGACGGCGAAGGCTCCCGCGAGCGAGATCCAGCGGGTCGTGCCGGTCAGCGGAAGGCGGTCCAGCCCCGCGGCGGCGAGGTGCAGTGCGGCGAGCATGATGATCGTCCCGGCGACGATGCGCGGCTCGTCGGCGAGCGGCATGATCGCGACGATCGCCGCGATGAGGGCGGCCGGGGGCACGATGAGTGCGTAGAGCCCAGACGCCAGACGGCTCGGCCGGGCGAGGGTCGCACCCCAGCCCGACGCGTACGCGACGGCGACCAGCAGCACGAGCCAGAGCACCTGCCAGTCGGGCCCTTCGAACGCGCGCTCGACGGCGACCAGCCCGATCGCGATCACCGCGACGGCGGCTCCGAGAGGAGCGGCGGGACGGATGCTGCGCACCGGCGTGAACGACAGCGCCAGGCACACCGCCACGGCGACGAGGGCGATGATCACGCCGCGCAGCGGCTCCCCGGTCCACCCCTCGACGGCGGGCGCCCACAGCCCGAGCGCGAGTCCGCCGGCGAGGGCGATGCTCGCCTCGACGCGGCGGCGCAGCCGCACCAGCAGAGCGGCGAACACCACGAGCACCACGGCGGACGGCACCACGTACGACTCCACCGTGAAGTACGTCTCGGGTGTTCCGGCGTCGAGCCATGTCCACCACGCCGCGATCGCGGCGACGACCGCCGGCCATGCCAGCAGGCGGCGCGGGGCGTCGAGGAGCGGCATCCCGTCACGCGTCGTCGCGAAGCGATCGTCGGCAGGATCTGCCGAGATCGTCCCCACCCACCCGCGGGAGACGGATGCCGCGGCGAAGCCGACGGCGATCATCGCGACTGCGGCCCATACGAGCAGAGGAGTCACCGGCCACACCACGACGAGCACCGTGAGGGCCGCGCCGAGATCGGCGGCGAGCCTGCGGAGCACGCGATCCGTCGGGCGCGGTCGCGGAGGTACGGGGGCGATGTCGGCGGGCCACTGCGAGACGGGGGCAGGTGGAGCGTCGGAGGTGCGGCGCCGGAACACGGTGGCCGCCGAGACGAGCGGCACGACCACCGCGGCGGCGGTGAGGGCGAGCGGCGCCCAGTCCGTCGAGCGCAGCTCGAGGGTGCCGAGCACGTCGTACGCCGTCGCGGCGGCGACGGGCGCCGTCAGGGCCGCGGCCAGGATCGTGGCCACCCCGGAGATGCGGGTGAGGCCGAAGGCGACGATCGTCAGACCCGTGAGCAGCAGTGCTCCGCGCGCGATGCCGAGACCGGGCTCGCCGATCGCAGTCAGCAGGACGTTCTCGGAGAGGGCGGCGGGGTTCATCGCCACCGCCGAGAAGGTGCCGGCCAGCCCGATCGCGGCGAGGACCTCGCCGGCTACGGCCAGCCCGGTGCGGCTCGCCCGTTCGACCGGGAGCGCGACGGCCGCGACCAGCGTCGCAAGAGCGACCCACTGCAGCAGCACCGCGATGACGGGCGTCGCCTCGCCGTACAGTCCTGTCACCGCGGATGTCGCCCCCGCGGCGAGCGGAGTGGACAGGGCGGCGACGGCCACCGGAGCGAGTGCCGCCGCCACCGCTGCCACCCCGATCGGGCGCAGGGCCAGCCGTAGCGCGATCGGGTACGCCATCGCGACGGCGACCCCGACGAGCCACAGCCACGGCGTCGCCACCCCGCCCGCGTAGGCGGTCGCGGCGGCGAGTCCGCCGGCGATCAGGTACCCCACCGGGACTCCGCGTGCCATGAGGCCGGCGTCGGGTTCGGGCGCGGCGCCGGCGTCATCGACGCGTCGGCGAGCGCGGTTCCGCAGGATCGCAACGACGACGACGGTGACGACGACCAGCGCGACGGAGACCCCGACGAGCACGCCGGGCACCGCCGTGCGCGCGCCCGCGACCAGCAGCAGGATCGTCGCCACCACCGGCACGAGCTCGCGCAGCACCGGGCGGGCCAGTGTGGGAGCGGCGAACAGCAGGCCTGTGACGACGACGGCGGCGATCACCGCGAGCAGCGGGGCCTCGGGGGCCTCGACAGGCACGGCGAAGGCATCCGTGCGCCACGCCGTCCAGGAGGCGCCGATGACGGTGATGGCCTGCACACCCCAGCCGAGCGCGACGGCGATGATCGACAGCCCGGCGACGAACGCCGATGCGATCGCCGCCGGCACCCATGCGGCTGTGCCGCGCCGGCTGCGCACGACGTCGATGGCGACGGCGACGAGCACGGCGAGCACGGGGCCGACCAGCACGCTGTAGACCGGGAGGTCGCTGCGCAGAGCCAGCTGCCAGCCTGCGAGACCCGCAGCCGCCGTCGCGACCACCGAGGCGACGCCCGAGACAACGGCGGCGGCGGGCAGGCGAGCGCCGTCGACCGGTCGATGGGCGAGCCACGCGTGCGCGGCGCCGAGCACGACGAGCCCGATGCTCGACCAGATCACGACCGGCAGCGCGTCCGCGGTCAGGAACGCCGCGGTGAGACCCGCGCCGACCAGGGCGCCCACCCCGCTGAGCGCGAGCACCAGACGCTCGGCCGCGTGGTCCTCGCCGCGCCGCGCCGACGACCAGGGCGCGGGAAGCGCGTGCACCAGCCCGCCGGCGGCGGCGCCGAGCAGGCCCGCAGTGAGGGCTTCCTCGGGCGGCAGCGACGTCAGTCCGCCCACGAGGAATCCGAGGCCCGCGGGAAAGGCGAGCGAGGCGGCGAGGTCGGGTCCGCGAAGATGCGACACCCGCGCCCACAGGCGGCAGATCACCGCGACGACGAGAGCGGACACCCCCGCATACAGAGCGGCGTCGGTCGACCCGGTGCCGAACAGGTCGTTCGCCCGCACGGCCCACGCGTCCAGCGCGAGCAATCCCACACCGAGCGCGCCGATGCCCTCGGCCGTCGCCCCCAGATCGCGGCGGCGCAGCCACGAGGCCAGCGCGATCGTCGCGAGCGTGATGCCGCCGATAATGAGCGCGCGCACCGCGATGCCCCACAGGAACCACGCCAGCAGCAGGAAGAACACGGCGGCGATGCCGACCAGCGACACGCCGACGATGAGCAGCAGCACCGGAACGGTCAGCCGGCGGCGGGGAGCGGATGCCGCCACCACGACCGGTGCGGACGGTCCAGGCCCCTGCGGCACCGAAGCGGCCGGTGCGGGCGGCTTCGGGGGCACGACGATCTCGGGTGCCGTCGTCGCGGGCGCCGCGGTGGTGGACTCCGGCACGGTGACGAGCTCGAGCGCGTCGGGCGCCGTGAGGGAAGCGCCCTCCGCTGCGGGCTCGGCGACGACGGCGATGGCGCCGGTCGGTGGGGCCGAGGCGCTGAGCATCGCGTCGGCGGCGGGCGCCAGATGCACGGCGACGCCGGCGTCGGCGACGGCCTCGGCCGCGACGAGCTCCGGCGGGCCCGCGAGCGTTGCGGGCGCAGCATCCGGTCTCGCCACGGCTGCCGTCGCGTGTGCGAGCCGGATCTTGTCCATCAGCCGCTGACGCGACAGCTCGAGCGTGAGCATCTCGCGGCCGAGCTCCAGCACGCGCGGTGCGCGCGGGTCGGTCAGTGCGAAGCCGCACGCGGGGCACACCTGCGCCGTGACCGCGGTGAAGCACGACGGGCACCGGTGCGCGTCGGCGAGATCGAAGGGAGACGCAGGCCACAGGGGTCCGTCGTCGTGCGTTGCGCTCATGTCCATCCCCTCTCCCGGGATTGACGACATGGTCCACCCGGATCCGCCGCGTGCGCGAGAATTTGTAGACAGGCACACGCCCCTCGGCGCCCCAGGCCCCTCGCATTGGACCAGGTGTCAGGAGAGATTCCTGCCCCGGAATATAGCGGTGCGCGCGCGGATCGCCCCGCAGCCTCGGCGTGTGGAGGCCGAACCGGGCCGCGTCAAGTGCGACACGCCGTCCGTGCTAGACTGACTCTTTGTCTGCGCGCCTCCAGCACGCAGTACGTATCCCACACCAGTTCGCGGGCCTTCACCGGCCGGATCCGGCGCGGGGTGCAGACAAGGGATCTTGGGTGAGGCCGTCCGGCCTCACGGTACTAAGGAGACATCACTATGGCAGCAGTGTGCCAGGTGACTGGAGCAGTTCCCGGCTTCGGTCACAACATCTCGCACTCGCACCGCCGGACGAAGCGCCGCTTCGACCCGAACGTGCAGAAGAAGACCTACTTCGTTCCGTCGCTGGGTCGCAACATCAAGCTGAACGTTTCGGCCAAGGGCATCAAGGTCATCGACGCTCGCGGCATCGAGGCGGTCGTGCGTGACCTCCAGGCGAAGGGTGTGAAGCTCTAATGGCCAAGAAGGCACAGGACGTCCGTCCGATCATCAAGCTGCGTTCGACCGCGGGCACGGGCTACACCTACGTGACGCGCAAGAACCGCCGCAACAACCCCGACCGCATCGTGCTCAAGAAGTACGACCCGGTCATCCGCAAGCACGTCGATTTCCGAGAGGAGCGTTGATCCATGGCTAAGAAGAGCAAGATCGCGCGCAACAAGCAGCGCCAGGAGGTCGTCGACCGCTACGCCGCCAAGCGCCTTGAGCTGAAGAAGGCGCTCGTTTCGCCGACGTCGACCGACGAGGAGCGCGAAGCCGCTCGCGTGGGCCTGCAGAAGCTGCCCCGCAACGCGTCGCCGGTCCGCCTGCGCTCGCGCGACGTCATCGACGGCCGCCCCCGCGGTGTCCTCACGAAGTTCGGCATCTCGCGTGTCCGCTTCCGTGACATGGCGCACCGTGGCGAGCTGCCCGGCGTGACCAAGTCAAGCTGGTAACACTTCGACAGGCTCAGTGACCGCTGAGCTCGTCCGGAAGGCCCGGAGTTCCTCGGAACTGCGGGCCTTCTGCATTTCTTCTCGACATCACGCATCGTGATGTGTATCGTTACAAATCGCTTCACCCCGATGTTTCGAAGGAGAAACCGTGCCCGACCTCCGCGCCCGCGCCGTCGTCGACCTGGACGTCCCCGGTCCGGTCATCAGCCGCCACCTCTACGGCCACTTCGCCGAGCACCTGGGGCGCTGCATCTACGGCGGCTTCTACGTCGGCGAGGACTCGTCGATCCCCCACGAGCGCGGCATCCGACTCGACGTCGTCGAGGCGCTGAAGGGCATCGGCATCCCGAACCTCCGCTGGCCGGGCGGCTGCTTCGCCGACGAGTACCACTGGCGCGACGGGATCGGCCCGAAGGAGTCGCGGCCGCGCATGGTCAACACCCACTGGGGCGACGTCGTCGAGAACAACCACTTCGGCACGCACGAGTTCATGGACCTGTGCGAGATGCTCGGCGCCGACGCGTACGTCAGCGGCAACGTCGGCAGCGGCAGCGTGCAGGAGATGAGCGACTGGGTCGAGTACCTCACGCGCGACGGCGACAGCCCGATGGCGAGCCTGCGCCGCGAGAACGGGCGCGACGAGCCGTGGAAGGTGCCGTTCTGGGGCATCGGCAACGAGGCCTGGGGCTGCGGCGGCAACTTCACGGCTCCGCAGTTCGCGTCCGAGGCGCGTCGCTACGCGACCTTCTGCCGCGACCACGGCGACAACAAGCTCTACCGCATCGCCGCCGGCGCGTCCGATGACGACGTGACCTGGACGACGGCGCTGATGGAGGCGCTCAACTGCCTCGGCTGCCAGCGCGACCCGAAGAACATCTTCCAGGCGATCTCGTTCCACTACTACACGCTCGCCGGCACGTGGGAGCACAAGGGCAGCGCCACGTCGTTCTCCACAGAGGACTACTACGCGACGATGTCGAAGGCGCAGGACATCGAGCGCGTCATCAGCGCGCACGCCCGGATCATGGACGCGTACGACCCGGGCCGCAAGGTCGGGCTCGTGCTCGACGAGTGGGGCACGTGGTGGGACGTCGAGGAGGGCACCAACCCCGGGTTCCTCTACCAGCAGAACACCGTGCGCGACGCCCTCGTGGCGGCCGTCCACTTCGACGCGTTCCACCGCAACGCCGACCGCCTCGTGATGGCGAACATCGCCCAGACGGTGAACGTCTTGCAGGCGATGCTGCTGACGGATGCCGAGACCGGCGCTCTCGTGCTCACGCCGACGTATCACGTGTTCGAGATGAACCGCGGCCACCACGACGCCACGTCGCTCGCCGTCCACGTCCTCGATGCCCCCGACGCCCGCGAGGCGGACGGCCGCTCGCTGCAGGTGGTGTCGGCGTCGGCCAGCACGACCGGCTCGACGGCGCTGCTCTCGCTGAGCAACCTCGACGCCGAGGCATCCCTCACCATCGAGGTCGACCTCCGCGGCCGCGCGGTGTCGGCCGCGACGGCCCGCGTGCTCACGGGCGACTCCGCCGCCGCGCACAACACGGCCGAGGCCCCCGAGGCCGTAGCGCCGGTCGCGCTGGACACCGAGCTGGACGGCGGCACGCTGCGGGTCACGCTGCCGGCGCACTCGTTCGCGACGGTGTCGCTGGAGCTGGCCTGACGGCCGGGCCGACGGCCCACGGATAGAGTTCAGCAATGGCCACCCTGCACGACGTCGCCAAGGCCGCCGGCGTCTCGCCGATGACCGTGTCGAACGTGCTCAACAAGCACCCGCACGTGCGGGCCGAGACGCGTGAGCGCGTGCTCAAGGCGATCGACGACCTCGGCTATCGCGTGAACGTCGCGGCGCGCAACCTGCGCGCGGGGCGCACCAACACGATCGGGTTCGCCGTGCCGGAGGTCGACCGGCCGTACTTCGCCCAACTCGCGGCGCGCGTCATCGCGAAGGCGCAGGACGCGGGATACCGCGTCGTGATCGAGCAGACCGGCGCCGACCGCGAGAACGAGCTGTCGGCCATCGTCTCGTCGCGCACCCGCATGTACGACGGGCTCATCCTGTCGGCCGTCGGCCTCGGCACCGCCGACCGCGACCTGCTCACGACGGACGTGCCGATGGTGATCCTGGGCGAGAGCGTCTTCGACTCGCCCGTGGACCACATCGCCCTGCCCAACGAGGACGGCACGTACGCCGCGACGCTGCACCTGATCGACCGGGGGTGCCGGCGCATCGCGATGGTCGAGGGCGACGACGTGAGCCGCCTCAGCGTCACGTCGCTGCGACACGCGGGATACCGTCGGGCACTCGAGGAGCGGGGCATCGAGCCGGACCCTGCGCTGGTCGTCGAGCTGCGCGAGCTGTCGTCCGAGTCCGGACGCCTCGCGGCGCACGGACTGGTCGACGGCGACGGGGGTATCGACGGTGTGGTGTGCATCACCGACACCGTCGCGCTGGGCGTCATCCGCGGGCTCGCCGATCGCGGCGTTTCGGTCCCCGGCGACGTGAAGGTGGTCGGCTTCGACGACATCCTCGAGGCCCGGTACAGCGTGCCGAGCCTCACCACCATCGACCCCGACCACGACGAGGTCGCCCGGCTCGCGGTCGACCTCCTGCTCGCCCGTCTGGCGGACGCGCCGGACTGGCAGCCCAAGGAGCACGTGACCGGGTTCCGCGTCGTCGCGCGCGAGTCGACCGGATGAGCCCGCCATGAGGGTTCGGTACCGGCTCTAGACCGGTTGTAACGATACAGGTAGCATTCAGTCCACTTCCGCTGGTCGAAGGAGATCACGTGACACTCATCGAAGAGAGGCCGCAGACCGACACACGGGTCCTCGTGACGGCGGGAAGGCGCATGTCGCGATGGCTGCGCCAGCCGGTCGGCAGCCATGGCCCCGTCTACCGCGCCGATCGGGTGCGGATCAGCCTGTTCCTCGTGCCGATGATCATCGTGTTCATCGTGCTGTTCGCGATCCCGCTGGCGCAGTCGCTGTGGTGGAGCTTCACGGACTTCAACGGATACTCGTCGGACGCGCAGTTCGTCGGGGTCCGCAACTACGCGAACGTCTTCACGGACCCCTCGATGCTGGCGGGCCTGAGCTTCACGATCCTGTTCACGCTCGCCACGACGATCATCATCACGGCGCTCGCCATCCCGCTGGCCGTCGTCCTCGATCGGGCGTTCTTCGGCCGCAACGCCGTGCGCGCCATCTTCTTCTTCCCCGCCATTCCGTCGGTCGCGATCCTCGGGCTGGTGTGGGGCTTCATCCTCAACCCGCTGGGATCGGGAGCCCTCAACTCGCTGCTCATGTCGATCGCCGGCATCGGGCCGATCCCGTGGCTGTCGAACAGCACGCTGGCGCAGATCAGCGTGATCGCCGTCGCGGTGTGGACCTCGACCGGCTGGCACGCCATCCTCTACCTCGCCTACCTGCAGTCGATCCCCGGCGACTACTACGAGGTCGCTCGCATCGACGGCGCGTCGGGACTCCAGCGCTTCTTCTACATCACGCTTCCGCTGCTGCTGCCGGCGATGACGGTGAGCTGGCTGCTGCTGATGACGGGCGGGCTCAAGGTCTACGACCTGCCGATCACGCTGACCAAGGGCGGCCCCGGGTTCTCGACCTTCACGATCACCCAGACGATCATCCAGAACGGCGTCTCGCAGGCGAAGTACGGTCAGGCGTCCGCGCTCGCGGTGATCTTCATGATCGCGGTGGGAGCGATCGTCGCCCTGCAGCTCTTCCTCTCCCGCCGCCTCGAGGGGAGGTTCTCATGAGCGTCCGCGAAGCCGCCGTGCCCGCAGCATCCGTTCCTGCGCTCAAGGTGCGCCGTCGTGAACGCGTGCTGTCGCGCCCGGGCGCGATCGTCACGAGCCTCGTCATGATCCCGCTCGCCGTGCTGGTGGGGCTGCCGTTCTACTACCTGGTCATCAACACGCTCAAGACGCAGGCCGAGACCACGGCCTCTCCGCTGGCCCTGCCGGCCACGTTCAACCTCGACAACTACATCCGCGTGTTCACCGAGATCCCCGTCGCGCAGGCGTTCCTCAACACGCTGTACGTGACGGTCGCCTCGATCCTGCTCATGCTGCTGATCGGGTCCATGGCCGCGTTCTCGGTCATCATGCGGACGTCGCGGCTGATGGTCGTGCTGCTGGTGATCGCGTTCCTCGTGCCCGGCCAGGTGACCCTGATCCCGCTGTACCGGCTGCTGAGCGACGCGCGGCTCGTCGACACCCTCGAGGGGCTCATCATCCTCTACTCCGCGGGGGCGGTGTTCTGCTACTTCCTCATCGTCGGCTACATGCGGACTCTCCCCGGCGAGGTGATCGAGGCCGCGCGCATCGACGGCGCCGGGCCGTGGCAGATCTACTGGCGGATCGCCCTCCCGCTCATCCGGCCGATCCTGGTGACGGTCGGTGTCTTCCAGACGATGTGGGTCTGGAACGACTTCCTGCTGCCGGTCGTCTTCATCAGCTCGACCGAGAAGCAGACCCTCGTCCTGCAGACCTACAAGGCCGTCGGCGAGTTCACGACCGACTGGCCGATGTTCCTGACGCTCAGCGTGATCGTCCTGATCCCGATGGTGATCTTCTTCATCGCGATGCAGCGCCACATCGTGCGCGGCCTCATCGCGGGAAGCGTCAAGGGCTGAGATGCACCGCTCGCACGGCGGTACGCGCGGATGCTTCCGCAACCTGTAACGATACAACAACCGAAAGGCACAGCAATGACGCACACCTTGCCCTCCGCCCGCACGTCGATCCGGTTCGCCGCCGGCGCCGCCGCACTCGCCACGGCCGTGGCGCTGGCGGGCTGCTCAGGCGCACCGGCCGACGACCGGACGACCCTCACGTTCTTCTCGTGGTCGAACGAGGAGACCATGACGCCCGTGATCGAAGCCTTCGAGGAGGAGAACCCCGACATCCGCATCGAGTTCTCCTCGGCGCCGCCGGTCGCGGAGTACATCTCCACCCTGCAGAACCGCCTCGGCTCCAACACCGCCGCCGACGTGTTCCTCATCGCCGCCGAGAACAAGACGAACCTCATCGAGGGCGGATTCGTCGAGGACCTCAGCGACGAGCCGTTCATGGACGTCGCATCGGAGTTCAACACGGCGACCTACGCGGGTCCCGGCGGCGAGGCGTACGGACTGTCGATCTCGTCGTGGGCATCGGGCATCCTCTACAACGAGGACCTGCTCGCCGAGCACGGCTACGACGAGTTCCCGACGGACTGGGACTCGTTCGTCGAGATGCTCACCACGCTCAAGAGCGCGGGCGTCGTGCCGTTCCTCGAGTCGTGGCAGGGCTTCCCGACCTCGCTCGGCTCGGCGGTCGGCCTGGCGAACTTCGAGCAGGGCGGCGACGTCGACGCGCAGATCTTCGCGGGCGAGTCGACGTTCGAGGACCTGTGGACCGACCCGCTCACCCCGTGGGACGAGCTGATCGCCGACGGCGTGCTGAGCCCCGACATGGTCGGCCTGACGGGCGACCAGGTGCGGGACGAGTTCGTCGGCGGGCGCGTCGCGATGATCACGACCGGTCCGTGGGACGTCGGCACGATCCGCGAAGCCAACCCCGACATCAACTTCACGTTCGCCGGCGTGCCCCAGGAGGGCGGCGAGCCCTTCTTCACCGGCGCCGCGTCGCCCGGCTACGCCATCAACACCGCCGCCAAGGAGCCGGAGGCCGCGAAGAAGTTCCTGGAGTTCCTGGCCAGCGAGGACGGCGTGCGCATCTTCCAGGAGCAGACGAACGACATGACGACCACGTCGAACTACACCCCGACGATCGACGAGTCGCTCGAGGTGCCGTTCCAGGCCCTGCTCGACGGCAAGTTCTACCTGCCGATGATCTCGTGGCCCAAGTACCAGGACGCGCTGTACACCGAGCTGGTCGCGCAGATCCAGCTCATGGCGCAGGGTCAGGCCACTCCGGCCGACGTCGGGGCGGCCCTCGACGCCAAGCTCGCGCAGGAGTCCGGCGAGTAGGCGCAGCCGGCGCGAAGGCCCGGGGTTCTTCCGAACTCCGGGCCTTCCGCATTGTCAAGGACCGTGCCTGTCGCCGCCGCGGGGCGGGAGGATGGATCCATGCCGCTGGACCCGTTCTTCGAAGAGCGCCTGCGAGTGCACCGCAAGTACATGTTCGATCAGGCGATGAGCACCGTGAGGACCCGCCTCACCGCGCTCTGGCCGTTCAGTCGCGTGCCGGTCGTCCCCGCCGCGGCGTCCGTCGACGCGAACGCGAAGCCGGCGAAGAAGGCCAGATCCGGTCAGGACGTCGGCCCGCACGCCCGTGCCCGCGCCCGGCACCGTCGCGCGGCGCTCGCGTGGGACCGCACCGAGCTGAGCACCGTCGGCACACCCGGCCCGGAAGTCCGCATCACCGAGCACCACGTCCCGGTACCGGGGCATCCCGCCGTGCGCGTGCGGATCTACCACCCGTCGGTCGTGGGCGACGCGCCGGTGCCCGCCGTGCTGGCGTTCTTCGGCGGGGCCTTCCGTATCGGGGGCATCGACTATCCGACGACGGATGCCGCGTACCGCCGTCGCTGCGTCGACGCCCACGTGGCGATCGCCGCGGTCGACTACGCCCTCGCGCCCGAGCACCGCTATCCGGCGCAGGTCGAGCAGGGGTACGCGGCGCTGGAGTGGCTCTTCGCGTCCGCCGGCGAGGTCGGTGTGGACCCGAGCCGCATCGGGGTGCTGGGCATCTCGGCGGGCGGATGCCTCGCCGCCGCGGTGACCCTGCTCAACCGGGACCGTTCGCGGCATCAGCTCGGCGTGCAGGTGCTCGAGGTGCCCGTCGTCGACCTCACCGGCTCGCACATGGACCTCGGCGCCATGCGCGCCCTGCACATCCCGCGCTTCCTGACGGTGCGGGAGCTGCGGTCGGTCGCGCGGACCTATCTCGCCCGCCCGGCCGACGCCCGTGAGTCGTACGCCTCGCCGCTGCTCGCGGCCTCGCACGAAGGGCTGCCGCCCGCTGTCATCCTCACCGCCGAGTACGACCCGCTGCGCGGCGACGGCGACGCGTACGGCGCGGCGCTGCGCCGAGCCGGCGTCGACGCGAGCGTCGTGCGGTACCAGGGTGTGACCCACGACACCGCGATCTTCACGGGTGCACTGCCGGCGGCTCGTCGCTGGCATGACGACGTCGTGGCCGCGCTGCGGCGGCTGCACGCCTGAAGCACGGGAAAGGCCCGGGGCTCTTGCGAACCCCGGGCCGCTGCGTCCCACCGCGGACACCGGCCGGGACACCACCCGACCGCCGAACCACCAGATGGACTGGGAGCTCGACGACCGGGTGCTGTCGGCGCGGCGCCGGGGCGCAGCATCCGTCTACTGCGCTGCCTCCGTCTCAGGAGCCGCAGCCGTCTCGCGCACCTGGTGGCTGGTCGCCCACGCGAGGGCGTAGTCGGCGATCTCCTCCCACCCGTCCTGGCTCACCAGGCGGTGGGTGCGGCCCGCGTACTCCTTGTACTCGACGATCGCGGGGCTGCCGGTAGCGGCGTACTTCTTCACGACCGCCTTGCCGATCGCCGGCGGCACGACGTGGTCGATCTCACCGGTGATGATGAGCAGCGGCGCGCGGTCGGTGCGGCCGTAGTCGACGTGGGTGACGCCGCCCTTCTCGTTGAGCACCGATGCCACGCCCTCGAAGAAGACCCGGTTGTAGGAGTTGACCGCGTACTCCTCCCAGAGCTTGTCGGACTCGCTGCGCGGCAGGTCGTTGCCGAAGGTGAAGTGGAAGTGGCGCTTCGAGAGCGGCTTGGCGCCGTTCCGGCCGAACGGGTTCGACAGGATCGGCGTGCCGGTCCACAGAGTCGACAGCGGCAGCGTGGTGACGCCGGCGGTCTGTCCGGGGGCGACGCCCACGTAGGCGACGCCGAGGCCGCGGTCGGCGAGCATCTGGGTCAGGACTCCCCCGAAGGAGTGGCCGATGATGATCGGCTTCTCGGGGAGCTCGCGGATGATGCGCTCGTAGTTGTCGGCGATCTGCTTCAGGCCGATGCCCTTGAGCGCCTCGGGGTTGTTGCGGATGTCTTCGACCGTGCGGTCGTCGATTCCGGGCCAACCCGGCACGATGACCTGGTGGCCGGCGGCGCGGAAGCGCTCGGCCCAGGTGTCCCAGCTCTTGGGGGTCATCCAGAGGCCGTGGATGAGGACGATGGGGGTCTTGGTCGTGGTGTTCATTTCCTGCTCCTCGGTGGTGTCGTGCGGTGGTTTCGGTTGTGGTCTCAGGTTCCGGATCCTGGTGTGTCTCCGGCTGATGTGTCCGATAGTAGACCGAACGTTCTATCTACGCAAGACTATTCCCAAGAATTCTGAAATGGCACGATGGAAGGACCTGAGGGGGATCCATGAGCACCACACCTGCCGCGCCTGCCGCGGCGAGCCATCCGTCGCCGGCGCGTCAGCGGCTGCTGGAAGCCGCGACGCAGCTCTTCTACAACGAGGGCATCCACTCGGTGGGGGTCGATCGCATCATCGAGGAGGCCGGCGTCACGCGGGCCACGATGTACAAGCAGTTCGCGGGCAAGGAAGGCCTCGTGCTCGCCTACCTCGAGGGGGAGGACCAGGGCCTGCGGGCGCTGCTCGCGCAGGCGGCGCAGGCGTCGGATGACCCCGACGTGCTCCTCGATCTCGTGGTCGCGGGCATCGAGCAGGACATCCGCGACCGGCACACGCGAGGCTGCCCCTTCATCAACGCCGCGGCCGAGTACCCCGACCAGGGGCCGGTGCGCGATCTCATCGCCGACCATCGCGAGTGGTTCCGCGGAACCCTCCGGCAACTGGCCGAGGGAGCGGGGCTGCGGGATCCCGAGGGGGTCGCCGCATCCCTCGTCCTGCTCCGCGATGCGGCGCTCGTGGGCGGCTATCTCGACGGCCAGGACCGGGTCGGCCCGGCGTTCGCCCGCACAGCCCGCGAACTGATCGCCGCGCACAAGGGCTGAACGCTGTCGGCGTAATCGAGGCTCACGAGCCACATTTGTCACTCTTTTCACACGACACGCGGCCCTAATCGGCAGAAATCCGCAGAAATACGCGGTTCTGTCGGCCAGGTCGGGTACATTCGGGACCGGTCGATAGGACCAGCCGGGGGGCGAAGCCGTCCGGTCCGAGCAATGACAAGACGGCACTCGTCGTCTTTGGAGGACATACCAAATGGCCGACAAGACCATCACCAAGACCGAGCTCGTCGCGAGCATCGCGAGCGCGACCGGCCAGAGCCAGTCCGCCGTCTCTGGCGTGCTCGACTCCCTCTTCTCCACCGTCTCCGACGCGGTCGCCGCCGGCAGCAAGGTCTCGATCCCGGGCTGGATCGCGTTCGAGCAGGTCGCCACCTCGGCTCGTACGGGCCGCAACCCGCAGACCGGCGAGGAGATCAAGATCCCCGCGGGCAAGCGCGTCAAGGTCACCGCGGGCTCGAAGCTGAAGGCCGCCGTCAAGTAATTCCGACGCAGACCTCTGGAGAGGGGATGCCGCGACCCGCGGCATCCCCTCTTCTGCGTCTCCGGGCGGGAAACCGCACAGGTGCCGCGACGTAGGCTTGAGGCGTGAACCCCCGCGCCCTGCGGGCCGTCGGGCCCGTCATCCTCGTCGTGGCCGCACTCGCAGTCATGGTGTGGGCGCTGGCGTTCGGCGGAGGCACCGCGCCGCTCGCGATCGCCGACCCCGGGCCGTTCGTGCGCTGGGGGCTTCCGACCGCGAAGCTCTTCGTCAACCTCTCGGCCGCCGGCATGGTCGGCGTGCTCGTGACGACGCTGTTCACGCTGCGGGCCGGGGATCGCGAGTTCGACGTCGCACTCGACACCGCGTCGATCTCGGCCGCCGTGTTCACGATGGCCGCGGCCGCCACCGGGTTCCTCACGTTCGTCGACGCGTTCAATCCGGTCCTCAGCATCGGTCCGGAGTTCGGGGCGCAGCTCGGCCGCTTCATCGTCGAGACCGAGGTCGGCCGCACGTGGCTCATCACCACCATCGCGGGCGCCGCCCTCACGGTGCTGACCTTCGCCGTGCGCTCGTGGACGGCGACCTTCTTCGTGGCACTGCTGGCCACGGCATCCCTCGTCCCGATGGGCACTCAGGGCCACTCCGGCGAGGAGGCGTTCCACCACGAGGCGATGACCGCGCTGATCCTGCACATCATCGCCGCCGCGGTGTGGCTGGGCGGCCTGCTCCTCATCGTGATCGTGCGGCCGCTGCAGTCCCGCGACGACAGCGTCGCGACCGTCGCCCGCTACTCGAGCATCGCGCTCGCCGCGTTCGTCGTGGTGGTCGTGTCGGGCACGGTGCGGGCCGCGATCGGCCTGCGCGACTGGTCCGCGCTCATCTCGCCGTACGGCCTGATCCTCGGCGTGAAGGTGCTGGCGCTCATCGCGCTCGGCCTCTTCGGGGCCTGGTACCGCACCCGCCTCATCGGCAAGATGCGGACCCAGGATGCCGCCACCCGATCGTTCTGGACCCTCATCGCCTTCGAGCTCGTGCTGATGGGCGTCGCGAGCGGCGCGGCGGCGGCCCTCGCGCGCACGCCCCCGCCGGTCGCTCCGCTGATCCCGAAGACGCCCACGCCCGCGGAGCGCCTCACCGGCGCCCCGCTCCCGCCCGAGCTGACGCTCGACCGCTGGCTCACGGCGTGGAACGTCGACCTCCTGTGGGCGGTCATCGCCGGGTTCGCGATCTTCTTCTACCTCGTGGGCGTGTGGCGTCTGCGCCGCCGCGGCGACGCGTGGCCGGTGTACCGCACGATCATGTGGGTCGTCGGCTGGCTGCTGCTGGTGTGGGTCACCGGGGGCGTCATCAACGTCTACCAGGACTACCTGTTCAGCATGCACATGGTCGGGCACATGCTCCTGACCATGGCGATCCCCCTGCTGCTCGTGCCCGGCGCACCCATCACGCTCGCGGCGCGCGCGATCCACAAGCGCGACGACGGCACCCGCGGCGGCCGCGAGTGGCTGCTCTGGGTCGTGCACTCGCCGGTGGCGCGCATCCTCACGAACCCGTTCATCGCCGCAGGTCTCTTCATCGGCTCGCTCTGGGTCTTCTACTACACCGACCTGTTCCGCTGGTCGCTGTACGACCACCTCGGCCACGAGTGGATGATCGCGCACTTCCTCATCACGGGGTACCTGTTCGTGATGAGCCTCATCGGCATCGATCCGGTGCCCTACCGCCTGCCGTACCCGGGGCGCCTGCTCCTCCTCATCGGTGTGATGGCGATGCACGCGTTCTTCGGCATCGCGATCATGATGCAGGAGGGCCTCATGATCGCCGAGTGGTTCGGCTCGATGGGCCGCACGTGGGGTGCGACGCCGCTCGAGGACCAGTACACCGGCGGCGGCATCGCCTGGTCGATCGGCGAGATCCCCACGCTCATCCTCGCGATCACGGTGGCGATCCAGTGGAGCCGCAGCGACGACCGCGAGACCAAGCGTCGCGACCGTCACGCCGACCGCACCGGCGACGCGGAGCTCGAGGAGTACAACGCACGGCTGGCGGCGCTCGCCGAGCGCGACGCGCGCACCGGCGGCTGAGCACTACGCGTTCGGGTCGCCCAGGGTGTCGTCGCCCGGGGCGCGGCGCGGAGCCGGGGGCTCAGCATCCCATTTCGTCCCGCCGATGTCGCCCCGCAGCGTGCCCGTGACCTCGTCGACGGCGGCCCCGACGGTCGGGGCGAAGCGGTAGGGAGCGAAGCGGTCGGTGAGGCCGTAGCGGGCGAGCGTGTCGACGACCGGCGACTTCATCTCGGCGATGATGAGACGGATGCCGCGTGCCTGCAGATACTCGTCGAGCTCGACGAGCTCGTCGGCCGCGGTGGTGTCGATGTCGGTGATGGGCTCGGCGGCGAGGATCACGGTGCGGACGTCCGGTCCCGCGGACCGCACACGGGAACGCACCCAGTCGTCGAAGATGGCGCCGTTCGCGAAGAACAGCGGGGCGTCGAACCGCACGATCACGACGCCCGGAACACGGGCGCCCTCGGGATTGCGCGAGAGGTCGTGGTAGCCGCGGAGGCCCGCGACGCGGCCGAGCTCTGCCTTGTACGGGCGCCACGAGCGGTTGACGAAGGCGATGAACGACAGGCCGATCGTGATGACGATGCCTTCGAGCACGCCGAAGACGAGCACGCCGAGGAACGCGGCCGCCGAGAGCACGGCGTCGACGATGTTGATGCGCACGAGCCGCACGACTCCGCGCGCGTCGATGAGGCCGATGGCGGCGCTCATGACGACGGCGGCGAGCGTCGCTGACGGGAGGAGCTCGGTCAGTCCCGGCAGGGCGAGGATGAACACGATGAGCAGCACGGCGCCGACCACGCCGGTGAGCTGGGTGCGCGCCCCCGCCTGCTCGGCCACCGGGGTGCGCGACGACGATCCCGAGACCGGGAACCCGCCGAGCGCTCCGCCCGCGACGTTCGCGATGCCCAGCCCGGCCATCTCCTGGCTGCCGTCGACGCTGTCGCCGCGGCGGGCGGCGAACGTGCGCGAGAGCACCGCGGTGTCGGTGAACGCGATGAGCGCGATGCCGGCGGCGGGGAGCGCCAGGGATGCGACATCCGTCCACTCCAGCCCGCCGAGGGCGGGCGCGGGGAGGCCCTGCGGCAGTGCGCCGACCACGCTCAGCCGGTCAGAGAGGCCGAGGACCCCGGTGAGCACCATCGACACCACCACGACGACGAGAACGCCCGGCACGCGGAACCGCACGGCCTTGAGTACGAAGATCACGACGAGGGAGCCGACGCCGAACGCGGCCGCGAGCAGGTCGATGCGTCCGCCGAGGATGCCTTCGACGATCGCGACGGCACCCTGCCACAGCGACGGCGCGTCGACCGAGAAGCCCAGCAGCTTGGGCAGCTGCGACACGATGACGATGACCGCGATCGCGTTCAGATAGCCGACGCGGATGGGCTTGGACAGCAGGTCGGTCACGAATCCGAGGCGCACGAGTCCGCCGATGACGAGCAGCGCGCCGACCATGATCGCCAGCAGCCCCGCGAGCGCGACCGCGCGCGACTGGTCGCCGAGCGCGAGCGGGAGGATCGCGGCGGCGATGATCGGGGCGAGCGACGAGTCCGGGCCGAGCACGAGCACCCGCGAGGGACCGAACACCGCATACGCCAGCAGCGGCACGATCGTCGCGTACAGGCCGGTCACGGGAGGAAGCCCCGCGACCTCGGCGTAGCCCATGCCCGCGGGGATCAGCAGCGCGGTCACGACGATGCCCGCCCGCACGTCGGGCCACAGCCATGCGCGCTGGTAGCCGCGCACTGTCGCGACGGCGGGAATCCACCGCGCGATGCCTTCCTGCGACCTCATCATCGACCCCGGCACCCATCATGGCGGAAAGGCGGGGCGGCCTGTGCGCCGGCGGCGCTAGGTCGTGTCGGGGCCCGTCACGACGATCGTCGCAGTGCCGTCGGGGCGGACGGTGATCGTGCCCTTGACGATGAAGGGGACGTCCTCGCTGACGGCGCGCACGCGGCCGTCGAAGAGCGAGCGGATGTCGACATCGATGTGCGCGACGGCTTCTGCCGCGAGGATCGACCAGCCGGCGCCGTCCGGCTCGACGGCGACGGTCGGCTGCGACACGATCGACCACTTCGGGGCCGACGTGATGCGGTCCTCCACGAAGTAGCCGAACGGGCAGGCGGTCGGCTGCAGCACCTCCTGCGTCGCACAGGAGGTGAGGAACTCCTCGACCTTGTCCTGCACGACGCTGAGGAACTTCTCGGTCGGCTGGGCGACCACGTTGACGGGGATCGCACGGAACGGGCTGTCGGAGAGCACCGCGACGCCGGGGGTGCTCGAGATCGCGGTGTCGACCGACACCGAGTACAGCCCGGGCGAGAAGACGAGAAGCGAGACAGGTGCGGCGGGGTCGGCGTCCGCGCCGTCGGGTGAGACCTGGCGCTTGTCGAGCTCGAAGCCGTTGACATCGAAGATCATCGAGCCCGTGACGCCGAGGTTCATCACTGCGAGGGGGCTCTTCGCGAACCGCCACGTCGGCGCGAGGCCGATGGAGCCGTCGCGCTCGACCGAGAAGGTCGTGCGACCGTCGTGCCCGCGCGCCGTGTAGGCGATCGTGACGTGGGTGATGTCGCCGTCGTGCTCCTCGGACACGACGTGCGCATCGCGGATCGGGGCGAGCGCGGAGCTGCGCAGCAGCGCCTCGGACGCCGTGGGCGGCAGGCCGGCCTCTTCGAGCTCGGCAGAGCTCACCGCGACGCCGGGCACCGCGAGCGCATCGGCCGCACGCCCCTCGGCGAGCAGCTGGACGTAGCGCTCGACGAACGCCTTCGGGCTGTAGAACTCGCGCTGCATCACTCCCCACGCCGCGAACACGGCGCCGGCGAGAACCACGCCGACGATGCCGAGCAGCGTCAGATCGAGCGCGAGGCGGCGGCGAGTCCGCCGTTTGGCGGGAGGCTGGATGACCGGCGAATCGGGCGTCACGCGCGCCGTGTCAGGGGTCGCCGGACCGGCCGGAGGCGCACCCGCGCGACCGGACGATGTGTCCATCACCCCCTGGTCCACGGGCCCAGTCTAGGAAATCGTGGCCGGGAGGCCCCTGTGGAACGCAAAGTTGGGACTCGAAGTCCACTCGCCGTTCACGCGCCCCGTGAGTCAGGGCATGATCGCGTCGCGGACGGCGCTGGCGCCGGCGAGCTGGCCGGAGGCGATCGCGGCGGCCAACGACACCATCGGACCGGGAACAGCCGCCAGGTGCGCCATGTCGCCGCCCGCGTACACGCCGGGCACCGTGGTGCGCCCCATCGCATCGATCTCCACACCGCCGCTCGGGAGGCTGCCGCAGCCGAGCTGGGCAGCGAACGGGGCGCGCTGCGTCGCGGTGGCGGCGGTGAAGACCCCGGCGATGTGCTCGACCGAACCGTCGGCGAGCGAGAGCTCGAGCCCGCCGTCGACCTCGGTCACGAACGCGACGTCGTCGGGGCGGGCGATGAAGGCGGAGGCGACGACGGGACGCAGCATCCGTTCGATCATCCCGGCGTGCTCGCCGTCGATGAGGATGCCGACGCGCCGGCCGGCGAACTCGTGGCCGTGGCAGAACGGGCACTGTGCGACGAGGCGGCCCCACTGCTCGGCGAGGCCGGCAACCGGCGGCAGCTCGTCGCGCATGCCCGTCGCCAGCACGAGACGCGCGGCACGCTCGGTGCCGTCGGCGGTGGTCACCTCGAAGTCGCCGAGCGATCCCGACACGGCGGTGACCGCCGTCGTGCGCACCTCGACGGTGTCGTAGGCGGCGAGTTCGTCGCGCGCGATGCGGCGCAGCTCGGCTGGGCTGCGGCCGTCATTGGTGAGGAGGTTGTGGGCGTGCTCGACCGTCGCGTTGCGGTACTCGCCGGAGTCGAGCAGGAGCACGGTGCGGTGCATGCGGCCGATGGTGAGCGCGGCCTGGAGGCCGGCCGGGCCGCCGCCGATCACGATGACGTCGTACATGGGGATCCTCTCGTCGGGTTGCGTCTGATCCGATCCTGTGACTTCATGTCGACATGAAGTCAAGTCTGCCGATCGGAGACGCCGCCGCCAGGTTCTCGCTGCCCACGAATGTGCTCCGGCATTGGGAGGACGTCGGGCTGCTCCGGCCCGGACGCGACGCCGGCGGGCGCCGCCGCTACGGCGATGACGACCTGGTGCGCATCGGCGTGATCGTGCGCAGCAAGAACGCCGGCATGAGCCTCGAGCAGATCGGCGTGCTGCTGGACGAGCAGGCGCCCGAGCGGCATCGCGTGCTCGAGGAGCACCTCGCCGACCTCGAGCGCCGCATGGCCGACATGGAGCGCTCGCGGCGCATGACGGAGCACGCGCTGCGCTGCCGCTCCCACGACATCACGACGTGCCCGCGGTTCCGGGCGATCATGGACGAGGTCGTCGCGGGCACCGGGCGCTGGAGGGAGGCCGAGGAGCCTGTGGAGAGCGGGCGGGTGTCCACGGATCGCGGCGTGCAGGGCCGGGAGGCGGCATCCGCTCGTTAACATGAGTCGGTGAACACTCCGCCTCTGTCTGCCGAGCAGGAGGCGCTGTTCCGGCTCATCGAAGACACCCGCGAGCACGTGTTCGTGACCGGGCGCGCGGGCACGGGCAAGTCGACGCTGCTGCAGCACCTCGCGTGGAACACGAACAAGCAGATCGCGGTGTGCGCCCCGACGGGCGTCGCAGCGCTCAACGTCGAGGGTCAGACGATCCACTCGCTCTTCAAGCTGCCGCTGGGCATCATCGGCTCGCACGACGAGGATCAGTCCGAAGCGACCCGCAAGCTGCTGAACGCGATCGACACCCTCGTCATCGACGAGATCTCGATGGTCAACGCCGACCTCATGGACGCGATCGACCGTTCGCTGCGCAAGGCGCGGGGGCGGCGCGGCGAACCCTTCGGCGGCACGCAGGTCGTCATGTTCGGCGACCCGTACCAGCTCGCGCCGGTGCCGCCCCGTGGCGACGAGCTCCGGTACGTGCAGGACCACTACCGGTCGTTCTGGTTCTTCGACGCCAAGGTGTGGGTGGGCGAGGCCGCGACCGACGGCATCCTCGATGTCGGGTCGTACGGCGCCGACCTCAACATCCGTGAGCTCGTCGACATCCACCGGCAGTCCGACCCGGCGTTCAAGGCGATGCTCAACGCCGTGCGCTACGGCCGGGTGACGGCCGACATCGCCGAGGTGCTCAACGTCACCGGGGCGCGCACTCCCCCGGACCCGCTCGACGGTGAGCACCCGATCATCACGCTCGCGACACGCAACGACATCGTCAACAACATCAACCGCCGCCACCTCACCGAGCTCGTGGGCCGGGAGCAGACGGCGATGGCGGAGGTCAACGGCGACTTCGGACGAGGGGATGCCGCGTACCCGGCCGACCTCGAGCTCAAGCTGAAGGTCGGCGCCCAGGTGATGTTCCTGCGCAACGACACCGCCGCCTTCGGCGAGCCGCCGCGGTGGGTCAACGGCACGATCGGCACCGTCACCCGCATCGCGGGCGAGACCGTGCGAGTAGACGTCGAGGGTGAGGAGTTCGACGTCGAGCCGTCGGTGTGGGAGAAGTACCGCTACTCGTACAACCCGGGGTCCAAGACCCTCACCCGCGACATCGTGGCCGAGTTCACCCAGTTCCCGCTGCGGCTGGCGTGGGCGGTCACGATCCACAAGTCGCAGGGCAAGACCTACGACCGCGCGATCATCGACCTCGGCTCGGGTGCCTTCGCGCCCGGGCAGACGTACGTCGCGCTGTCGCGACTGACCTCGCTGGACGGCCTGTACCTCTCGCGCCCGCTGCGGCCCCGCGACATCCAGGTCGACCCCGACGTGCGGCGGTTCATGGCCTCCGCGGTGCGGGGGACTCCCGTGGCCTGACGCGCGTCAGGCCACGTGGGCGGCCTCGGCGGCCTTGGCGGCGGCGAGGTCCTCGAAGAGCTCGGTGTTGAAGCGGTAGGCGAGCAGCACCTCGTCGATGACGCGCTCCTGCTCGGCGGCATCCCACGGGGCGGCGTCGAGCTGCTCGCGGTAGACGTCCTTGAACGCCTTCGGGTCGGCGATGTCGTCGAACAGGTAGAAGCCGATGCCGTTCGTCTCGAACCCGAAGCGGCGCGCCATCAGGCGCCCGATGAACTGGCCGCCCGAGAGGTCCCCGAGGTAGCGCGTGTAGTGGTGGGCGACGAAGCCGCCCGCCCACGTCGCGCCGACCTCGTTGATGCGGTCGACGTAGCGGCGCGTCGTCGGCAGCGGCACGATCTGCTCTCGCCAGTCGGGGCCGACCAGGAACTCGAGGTCGGCCTCGAGCGCGGGAAGCCGCGTGAGCTTATCGGAGATGAAGACGGCCGCGACCGGGTCGTTGCGCATCTGGCCGGCGGTGCGCTCGAGCGCCTCGTAGATGAACCAGTGCTGCACGACGAGGGCGACGTAGTCCTCGCGCGTGCCCTCCCCTTTCATGAGGTCGGCCATGAAGCCGGAGTGCTCGCTCGACGAGTGCGAGCTGCTGGAGCGCTCGCGCAGGGCGGTGGAGAACGGGATCGGGTCGCTCATACCTTCATGCTAACTGAAGATAAGGCGAACCTAACCACCAATTTCCTATGCGTGCGGGCGGGGCTCGATTCCGAGGCGGCGGCACGCCTCGTCATAGAGCGCGACGATCTCCCGGCGCACCTCGCGGCGCTCCGTGATCGGGCCGCCCGGCCATGCCACGGCGATCTCGGCCGTCGACCCGTCGGCGAGCGTGGCCTCCCAGACGCCCCGATCCCCGTCGAACCCCGTCATCGTCGCGGCGCTGATCTCGGCGTCCGCGGCTCCCGCGTCCGCGGCGAACGCCCGCGAGATCAGGAGGTTGTCATCGCCGTGATCGCCGTTCATGTGGCCGAGCACGCCGGTGAGGGCGGCGTCGTCGAAGTGATGGGTCATGCCATCACCCTACGGATCGCCGTTCAACGCAAGCGACTCTGGTGTGTTTGAATTCATTGCACGATCATCGGGGGGTGAGAATGCGGACCCGCTCCACACATCGACGCGCCATCGCGGTCGTCGCAGGTGCCATGACATCCGCTCTGCTCCTCGCCGGGTGCTCCTTCGGCGGCGACATCCAGCCCGACGTGCCCCCTCAGACGACCGCTGCCTTCGCCGACGAGACCGTGCAGCAGCTGACGGATGCCGTCACCCACGCGATGGGCGTCACCGGGTCGTCCGGCGCGATCGTGGGCGTGTGGGCGCCATGGAGTGGGAGCTGGGTCGCCGGCCTCGGCACGCAGCGTCCGGACGGCGGGGGCGAGGTCACCGACGATCTGGTGTTCCGTGCGGGCAAGGTCACGCGCGCCATGACGTGCGACGTGCTGTTCGAGGCCGCCGCCGCGGGCAAGGTGAAGCTCGACGACAGCATCACCGAATACGTCTCGGGCGTGCCCGACCTCAAGGACGTGACGCTCATCGAGCTCTGCGACGGGACGTCCGGCATCGGCTCGTACACCGGCCAGCTGTACTCGTCGTGGCTCTCGAATCCCGACCGGACCTGGGATCCGCGGTATCTCGCGAGCTTCGGTCTCGGCCAGCCGCGCACGTCCGATCCGGGCACGGCCTACCGAGACTCGGACGCCGGGTACGTGCTGCTCGGCCTCGCGCTGGAGCGCGCGACCGAGTCGACGGCCGCCGCCCTCATCCACGACTACGTCGCCGATCCGCTCGGACTCGATGCCACCGCACTCGGCGAGCTCCCCGCCTCGGACGCGCTCAAGGGCGGGCAGTCGGTCAACAACGCCGAGGGAGCGCTCGACTGCGCGCAGCCCATCGATCTGACCGCGGCCTCGTCGAGCAGCGGCTTCACGGACGCCGGCGTGATCACCGACATCCATGACCTCGGCCGCTATGTGCAGTCGCTGGCGTCCGGTTCGCTCGTCGAGGACGACGACCGGTTCAACTCACCGGTGGCCGTCGCCGCCGATGCCCCGTCGTGGTACACCGCAGACGGCGGTGCGCTGATCGCCGGCTCGCTCATCGGACAGTACGGCAAGGTGCCCGGGTACATCACGGCGGCATTCGCCGACCCCACGACCGGGTTGACGGTCGCCGTCGTCCTCAACAACTCCGCCGCCGACGCCGCGGTCGGCCTGTACCTCGCCTGGGAGCTCGCGGCGATCGCGTCGAAGACGCCCGCCACGGCAGGCGAGAGGGCGCCGGAGGCCGGTCTTCCCTGGACCGCTGAGCAGTACCACGCCGCGATCGACACGCTCGCGGTCTGCACTCCTCCGGCAGCGGAGTGAACGCCGGAGCAGGCTCCGGAGGCGCGACGATCTCGGGCGGTGGCCGCTCAGGCACCTCGCCCGCCTCGCCCGCGATCCTGCTGGTCATCGCCGGCCTCGCCTGCCAAGAGGTCGGCGCGTCGATCGCGGTCCTGCTGTTCCCGCAGGTCGGGCCGCTCGGCATGGTCATGCTGCGCCTCGTGTTCTCGGCCGTCGTACTGCTGCTGATCGCGCGACCTCGCGTGCGCGGTCACTCGCGCGCCGACTGGACGGCGGTGGCGCTCTTCGGACTCGTGCTCGCGCTGATGAACGGCCTGTTCTACCTCGCCCTCGAGCGCCTGCCGCTCGGGGTCACCGTGACCATCGAGGTGCTGGGCCCCCTCGTGCTGTCGATCGTCGCGGCTCGCCGCGCGTCGGCGTGGCTCTGGGCGCTCCTGGCACTCGCCGGAGTCGTGGCTCTGGGCGGCGGCGGATGGGACCGACTCGACCCGCTCGGCGTGCTGTTCGCGCTCGGCGCCGCCGGCAGCTGGGCGTTCTACATCCTCTCCTCGGCGCGCGTCGGGCGGGCGTTCCCCAAGCTCGACGGGCTCGCGCTCGCGATGACGGTCGGTGCCGTCATCGCCCTGCCGTTCGGGATCGCGGATGCCGGAGCCGCCCTCCTGCGGATCGAGATCGTCGCGCTGGGCGCGGCCGTGGCGGTGCTGTCGTCGACGATCCCGTACGCCTTCGAGCTCATCGCGCTCCGGCGCCTCCCGGCGGCCGTCTTCGCGATCCTGATGAGCCTGGCGCCGGCCACCGCGGCGCTCGCGGGTTTCATATTCCTCGGACAACATATGACGTGGCTCGAGATCCTGGGCATCGCGCTGGTCATCGCCGCGAGCATCGGTGCGATCCGGTCCTCCGCCCGCGCGGCGCGCGAGGCCGCGGAGCCGATCGCCTGACCGGAGCGTGACGAGCCCACGGCTCGGTAGCATCGGGGCGTGACGCAGGCGCAGACGAGATGGGCGGTCCTCGGGCCGGGGTGGATCAGCCGCGACTTCGTGGTCGGGCTTCGGGCTTCGGAACACGGGATGCTGCATGCCGTGGGCAGCTCGTCGGCCGAGCGCGCGGCGGCGTTCGCGGCGGAGCACGGGGCCGAGGCATCCGGAACCTACGACGAGATCCTGGCGCGCGACGACGTCGACGCGGTGTACGTCGGGACGGTCCACACGGCCCACGCCGACCTCGCGATCCGGGCACTCGAAGCGGGCAAGGCCGTGCTGTGCGAGAAGCCCGCGAGCCCGACGCTCGCAGAGGTCGAGCGGATCCTGGAGACCGCCGAGCGCACGCAGCGGCCCTTCCTCGAGGCGTTCAAGACGCGTTTCGGCCCGTTCGCCGAGGCGCTGCGCGAGCTCGCCGCCGGCGGGGAGCTCGGAGCACCGCAGCGATTCGAGGGAGCCTTCGGCTTCGACGCGGGTACGCGCGAGGGTCGTCTGTTCGACCCGGCGGTCGCGGGCGGCGCGATCCTCGACGTGGGGTGCTACCCGCTGGCGCTCGCGATCGACCTCGCGGCCGCGGCGGGGCAGCCGATCGCACCGGAATACCGGGCATTCGAGGCCGAGCTGGTGGGTGGCGTCGACGGCACGGCGTCCGCCGAGCTCGCGTTCGGCGACCTGACGGCCGGCATCGCGACGTCGGTGATCGAGAACCTGTCCGACACCGGCGTGCTGCGCTTCGCCGACGCCGAGGTCGTGCTGCCGAACGTCTGGGGCAGCCGCACCGAGAGCCCGTCGACGCTGATCGTGCGCCGCGGGGCCGACGAGCGCGTCGTCGAGCTGCCGGTCGTGCAGCCGATGGCCGCCGAGGCCGACGCGCTGTCGCTGGCGCTCGCAGAGGGGCGGCTCGAGGTGCCCGAGATGCCCTGGGCCCACACACGCGCTGCGGCTCGCGTGCTCACCGACTGGCGCGCGGCCGCCCTCGCCGGCTGACCGCTCCGGGAGGGGTCACTCCCAGGTGTGCACGGGCTCGTTCGTGTGCATCGCCTCGCGGTACTCGAGCAGGGTGGCGCGCAGCGCGTCGTAGCGGTCCATGTCGGCCCGGCGGTGCATGCGGTCCGTGAACCATCCGGCGCCCGTGACGCCGGTGAGGCACCGGCCCTCGATGATGCCGAGCAGGCGATCTCGGACGGACGTCTCGACCCCCCACGCCTCGAGGCCCCGGTGCGCGAGCGGCAGCAGGCGACGCAGCACGAGCTCCGTCGCGGGCACCTGGCCGACGCCGGGCCAGTACTGCTGGGCGTCGATGCCGTCGCGGGCCGCGCTGTGGAAGTTCTCCTCGGCGGCGGTGAACGACAGCTGCGACCACAGCGGCCGGTCGTTCTCGGCGATCGCGCGCACGAGGCCGAAGTAGAACGCGGCGTTGGCCACGATGTCGGCGACGGTCGGCCCGGCGGCGAGCAGGCGGTTCTCGACGCGCAGGTGCGGCACGCCGTCCGCGACGTCGTAGATCGGGCGGTTCCACCGGTAGACCGTGCCGTTGTGCAGGCGCAGCTCCGCGAGGGCCGGGATTCCGCCGTCGTCGAGCACGGCCATCGGGTCGTCGTCGTGGACGATCGGCAGGAGCGCCGGGAAGTACCGGACGTTCTCCTCGAAGAGGTCGAAGACGGAGGTGATCCAGCGTTCGCCAAACCAGACCCGCGGCCGCACACCCTGCACCTTCAGCTCCTCGCTGCGGGTGTCGGTGGCCTGCTCGAACAGCGGGATCCGCGTCTCGCGCCACAGCTCCTTGCCCAGCAGATACGGCGAGTTCGCCGACATCGCGAGCTGCACGCCTGCGATCGCCTGCGAGGCGTTCCAGTACGCCGCGAACGAGTCGGGTGAGGTCTGGACGTGCAGCTGCGTGCTGGTGCAGGCCGCCTCGGGAAGGATCGAGTCCGCCGTCGTGAGGAGCCGCTCGGGCCCGTCGATCTTGATCAGGATGTCTTCGCCGCGGGCAGCGAGGATCTGCTCGCTGAGCAGCCGGTACCGCGGATTCGCGCTGATGCTGTCGGGCCGCAGATGCCCCTCCGCGAGCGTCGGAAGGATGCCGATCATCACGAGGTGCGCGCCGACCGTGGCCGACCGCTCCTCGGCATGGTTGAGGCTGCGCCGCAGCCCCTCCTCGAAGGTCGTCAGGCCGCCTTCGCGCAGGCGCGCCGGCGGCACATTGATCTCGATGTTGAACTGTCCGAGCTCGGTCTGGAACGCAGCATCCGCTATCGCTTCCAGCGCCTCGGCGTTGCGCAGCGCCGGGTCTCCCGCGTCGTCGACGAGGTTCAACTCGACTTCCAGGCCGGTCAGCGGGTCGTCGGTGTCGAAGTGCGCTTCGCGCAGCATACGCGCGAACACGTCGAGGTTGCGCCGGACCTTCTCGCGATGGCGTGTGCGGTCGGCGCGGGTGAACTCCTGTGCCGGGACGTCCTCCCCCATGGCGGAACTCTAGCGAGCCCCGCGCGTTTCCGCGCCTACGCGCCGCGGGGCGGAGCTGTCGAGCCGCGGACGTTCAGCGTGGGGTTGAGCACGACGCGGTGCACGGGGCGCGTGGGATCCTCGATGCGCCGCGCGAGCAGGTCGACGGCCGCGCGACCGACCGAGTTGCGCGGCGGGCTCACCGCGGTGAGCGCGGGCGTGAAGAGCTCGGCCACCTCGTCGTCGTACGCGACGACCGACAGGTCGCCGGGCACCGAGATGCCGCGGTTCAGCGCCAGGTCGACGAAGGCCATCGCCTCGGGGTCCGAGTGCACCAGGATCGCCGTGACCGAGTTCGACAGCGCCGCGTCGAGTGTGGCGTCGACGACCGCCGAGAAGTCGGGACTCGTGCGCGGCGGCAGGCTCGTCTCGAAGTGGTCCGACGGCGTGAGGCCGAGCTCGAGGCAGGCGGCCTGCCAGCCGGCGGCGATCTTGCGCGAGGTCGGCGAGTCCCGTGCGATGATGAGCCCGACGCGGCGGTGGCCGAGCGAGGCGAGGTGCCGGGCCGCGAGCACGGCGCCGAGCGCGTGGTCGGTCGTGACGTTCTCGACAGGGCTGCCGTCCGGCAGCACCACCGCGTCCCGCTCGACCAGCACGTTGGGGACACCGCATTCGGCGAGCCACTGCACGACGTCCTGCGCGTGGGGCGTATCGGTGTTCGGCGCGACGACGAGCCCGCGCACGCCCTCGGTGTGGACGAGCCGCTCGAGCACCGGGCGCTCGTCCTGCAGCTCGTACGACGCACCGCGCAGCACCACCCGCAGACCGTGGCGCGTCGCCTCGGTCTCGGCCCCGCGCACGACGCTCGGCCAGTAGAAGCTCAGCGACGGCACGAGCATCGCGATCGATCCGGTACGAGTGGAGGTGAGCGGATGCCCCGGCTCGACGTCGTCGAATCCTCCCGCGGGAGGCACGGCGCCGCCGTGGACGCGCACGAGCAGACCTTCGCGCTCCATCTGGGCGAGGTCGCGGCGCAGCGTCACCGGGGCGACGCCGAGCTCGTCCATGAGCTGCGCGACCCGCACGGCGCCGTCGCGCTCGAGCGTGGCCATCACGTGCGCCCGCCGTTCCGCGGCCAGCAGCGCCGGAGTCTGGTCGGTCATCGGGCGTCCTCCGCGTTCGTCAGGTCCAGTTCTACCGTGACGGCGACCGAGTCTGCCGCCGTCACGTCGAGATCGAGCCGGGTGAGTCGCGCGCCCCACACGCTGGACAGCACCGGGTCGTCGAGTTCGCGCACCACGAGAGACGCCTCCACGCCCTCCGGCCACGAGATCCGTACGGGGGTCGCGCCGTCGAGCGGCGTGACGACGGCGGATGCCTCGGCCCGGCGCACGTCGCCGGCCAGCAGCATCCGCACCTGGGTCTTCTCGTCCGTCCGGGGCGTTTCGTCTCGCTCGTTCCCCGCTCGCTCGACGAGCGGGGGCTGCCACGCGTCCTCGATCACGACGCGCCGCGTCTCGCGCTCGAGGCGCACCGTGCGCCGCCACGGCGCCGCGCCGGCGTACGCACCCGAGAGGTCGAGCGACATCGACGCGTCCTCCACGGACACCTCGACGTCGGATGCCGCGAACCCGGCGCCGGGGCTCTGCTCGACGCCGCCGATCACAGGCACGTTGTGCCACCCGCTCTGCATCGTCCAGATGTCGTAGCGGCCGGGGCCGAAGGTCTGCAGCGTGTACGTCGGCCGGCCCGCGTCGACGATGACCGGCACGCCGTCCGACGCGACGACGAACGAGCCGACGTCGTTGTGGTTGTGGTGCTCGCCGTTGTGCCCGCCCTTGACGGCGACCGTCAGGCCGCGCGCGGTCCCGCCGTGCTCACGCGCCAGCAGGACTTCGGTCGAGGGCAGCCAGACATCGCGCGGGAACGGCGACGTCTCGCGTGCCGCGCCCACCCAGGCGGGATCCGTGATGCCGCGCAGCAGGCGTCCGAAGCCCTCGTGCTCGGTGGCCGCCGGCGTGCCGGCGATGCGATGCGACGCGGCGTGGGCCGCAGCATCCGTGTCTCCTGCGTTCCGCGCCGCACGATGCAGGGCGTGCCAGGGCTGCGCGGCGGAGACGCGCGCCTGTCCGTCGGCGAGGTTCAGGTACCAGTCACCGCCGAGGTGCATGCGGTGCGGAAAGGCGACGGTCTCGCGCAGCGCCGGGATGCCGGACGCGTCGAGCACTCCCCCGGTCGCGTGGCGCACGATGTCGAGGGCTTCGAGGGCGCGGCACGCGCCGTTCCACCAGTACGCGTAGCCCTCGTCGATCGCGCCGTCGGCCGGCAGCACCGAGACGTACCGGTCGATGCCCTCGATGGCCAGCGCCACGATGCGCGCGCGCTCGTCGGCCTCGGACGCGTCGTCGAGCAGCCGCAGCGCCGCGGTGATCACGTTGCCGTGGATCCACGGGTTCCAGTTGTGCACGTCGCCGTCGAGCCCGAGCCAGTGCCAGTCGCGGCGCTCGGTGAACGGCTGGAACACGCGCACGCGCGCCTCGTGGCGGATGCGGGAACGGATGCCGGGGTACCGGGCCTCGAGCCGTGCGCCGACGAGCTGGTCGACCCACGTGAGCAGGGCGACCGCCTCGCCCGCCCCGAGGTCGAGGTAAGGCGCCGTCACCGTCGGGAGCACGGAGCCGCGCTCGCGGAACGCGTCGTCGTGGGCGGGCCAGCACCAGGTGCTCTGCTCGCAGATCAGCCAGACGCCGTCGAGCACCTCGGCGAGCCACACGGGGCCGAGCTCGGGGTCGTCGGCGTGGTACGCGGCGGCGACCGCCGCGCGAGCGAGGCGGAACTGGCGCTCGAAGACGACGGTCTCCCACCCGACACGGTCGCCGTCGTCGTGGATGCGCGCCGCGGCGGTGGCGAGCGGGACGCCCCACGGACGGCCGAGGTCTTCGTCGGCGCGGGCGAGCACGTCCGCGATGGCGACGGCGTCGGCGCTGCCGTCGGGCCCCCAGACGGTGCGGTCGGCGGATGTCGTGACAGGGAGAGCACGGTCTGCGGGAGCGAGGAGGGAGGCGAGGGCCGCGCCGAAAGCACGGTCGGCGCCGGCCTGCCGGTGGTAGACGGCGGCCAGGTCGCCCTCGAACGTCGCGGTCGAGGCATCCGTCGCGGTCGTCAAGGTTCCTCCTCGTTGATTCACCATGGGTGGGGGATCCACCTCGCAGTGAGGCTCGTTATGAACCCAAAGCGATCATAAACGATCATAACGAATCTCAAACAACCTTGCAATGAACGAATTGGGTTGCTACAGTCCCAAACGTTCGCTTTCCGCAGGACCCGATTCCGGCGGCGAGAAGAAGGCATCAAGGGAGATCCCAGTGACGGTCCAGCAGCCCACCACGTCGGCGCACATCGCGACGGGCTTCGATTGGACACGCGACGAATGGCTCGCCTACGCCGATCGCCTGCTCGACACCGCCCGCACCCACGCGTCGCCGGGTGCCGGCCGCGTCCACTTCCCGGGCGCCGAGGGCGGCTACGGCCACGCCGTCGACGGGCTCGAGGGCTTCGCCCGCACGTTCCTCCTCGCCGGCTTCCGCATCGCCGGGGCGCGCGGGCAGGGCACGGAGGAGCTCGCCGACTTCTACCGCCGCGGGATCGTGACGGGCGTCGACCCCGAGGCCGAGGACCGCTGGGTGCGTCTCGACGAGCACGCGCAGGCCAAGGTCGAGGCGGCGTCGCTCGCGCTCGTGCTCGACATGACGCGCCCGTGGATCTGGGACCGCCTCGACGCCCTCACCCAGCAGCGGGTCATCGACTACCTCGCGCCCGTCGTGGGCGATGCGACGTACCCCAAGACGAACTGGCTGTGGTTCCGCGTCGTCGTGCAGACGTTCCTCCGCTCGGTCGGCGGGCCCTGGTCGGCCGACGACATCGCCGACGACCTCGCACTGCACGACGTCCTCGTGCGCGAGGACGGCTGGATCTCCGACGGCTTCGAGCGCTCGTACGACCACTATGTCGGCTGGGCCCTCCACACCTACCCCGTGCTGTGGTCGCGCATGCAGGGCGCTGAAGAGCTCGCCGCCGGCCGCACGCCCGGCGACATCGCGCGCCTCGACCGCTTCCTGCAGGACGCCGTCACCCTCGTCGGCGCCGACGGCTCGCCGCTCGTGCAGGGCCGCAGCCTCATCTACCGCTTCGCCGCCGCCGCCCCGTTCTGGGTCGGCGCGATCGCCGAGGTCCCGTCCGTGCCGCTCGGGCAGCTGCGCCGTGCGGCGAACGCCGTCGTCGCGCACTTCGACGACGCCGGAGTGCCGGCGCAGGACGGCGTGCTCACCATGGGCTGGCACCACGAGTGGCGCGAGCTCGCACAGTCCTACTCGGGCCCGGGTTCGCCGTACTGGGCCGTGAAGGGCCTCCTCGGCATCGCGCTCCCGGCAGACCACCCGGTCTGGGCCGCCGAGACCGAGCCGCTGCCCATCGAGTCGGGTGACGAGCTGCGCACGGTGCGGCCCGCGGGCTGGGTGATCTCGGGCACGCAGGCCGACGGCATCGTGCGCATCGTCAACCACGGCACCGACCACGCCGCCGAGGGCAGCCTCGTCGGCGACTCGCCGCTCTACGCCCGCATCGGGTACTCGACTGCGACGGGCCCGCTCGCGAACCAGCGCGCGTTCGAGGAGCCCCTCGAGCAGTCCGTCGCCCTGGTGGACGCCGCCGGCCGCGCGACCCACCGCGCCGCGATGGACCTCATCGACGTGCGCGTCCAGGACGACGAGGGCGGCCGCGTCGGCATCGCCGCCTCCGTCTCGCGCGCCCACTGGATCGACCTCCGCCCTTCTGCCCAGCGCCACGGCTCCGGCATCGACGGCGACATCGAGATCGCCGGTCTCGTCGAGGTGCAGTCGCTCGTGCGCGGCCCGTGGGAGGCGCGCCTCGTCCGCGTCGCCTCGCTCGAGTCCGGCATCGACGCCGCGTCGCTCCGCCTCCGGGTGGGCGGCTGGGCGCTGGCAGCCGCCTCGCTCGATGGCACGACGGTGGATGCTGCCGCCTCGGTGATCGCGAAGGGGCTGAGCAGCAGCATCCGTCCCCTTCTCGGTGACGGCGAGACGAGCGTCGAGACGCGCGACGACGCCAGCCCGCTGGGCCCTGTCGCCGGCGTGCCGCTCGTGTCGTTCCCGGTCGAGCCGGGCTCGTGGAGCGCGACGCTCGTGGAGCTCACCACCGCAGACCTCGCATCGCCCGCCGATGCCGCACAGGTCGTCCTCGACGAGGACGGCGACCAGACCACCGCCACGGTCATCTGGCCGGACGGAACGGCGACCACGAGTCGCCTCGCACACCCCGGATCCCCCGCGAACCGGTAACCCTATGGGCCCGAGGACGGGTCCGCAATCACAAAGGAGTACCCCCAGAATGAAGCGCTCATACGCTGCCGCGGCCGGCATCGCCGTGGTCGCAACGCTCGCTCTCGCCGGCTGCAGCGGCGGCGGCGACGACGCGGCCGCGCCCGAGGAGTCGTCGGGTCCGGTCACGCTGTCCCTCTCGGGCTGGAGCCTCGACACGACGCCGGAGTTCCAGGCGCTCGCCGACGCGTTCCACGAGGAGAACCCCGACATCACGGTCGAGCTCAAGGGCTACGACGCGGCGGAGTACAACACGCTGCTGACCGCCGACCTCGCTGCGGGCTCCGGCCCCGACATCATCACGCAGAAGGAGGTCAAGTTCGTCCCGACGTTCGTCGAGGGCGGCCAGCTCCTCGACGTGTCGGATGTCGAGCTGCCCGACGGCATCAGCGGCGCCAAGTCGTACGAGGTCGACGGCACGGCGTACGCGGTCCCCTACCGCAACGACTCGTGGGTCCTGTACTACAACAAGGCACTCTTCGACCAGGCCGGCGTCGAGTACCCCGACGGCTCGTGGACGTGGGACGACTACAGCGACGCCGCGGCGGCGCTGACCGAGGGCATCGCAGCCGCCGGCGGCTCGGCCAAGGGCGCGTACCTCCACAACTGGCAGTCGACCGTCCAGGGCTTCGCGAACGCGCAGTCCGACGGAGACATCCTCAAGGGCGAGTACGACTACATGGAGCCGTTCTACGACAACGTGCTCGCACTGCAGTCGGCCGGCGACCAGGTGGACTTCAACACCGCCAAGGCGAACCAGCTCACCTACCAGGGCGAGTTCGGCAAGCAGAACGCCGCGATGCTCCAGATGGGCACGTGGTTCGTCGCGACGCTGATCGCGCAGCAGGCCTCGGGCGACGCCGATGACTTCGAGTGGGGCATCGCGCCGATCCCGCAGGTCTCGTCGAAGACGGCGGGTCTGGACAACACCCCCGTCACCTTCGGTGACCCGACCGGCTTCGGCATCAACGCCGGCATCGACGAGTCGAAGGTGGCTGCGGCCAAGAAGTTCCTCGCCTTCGCCGCCGGTGAAGAAGGCGCCCAGGTGCTCGCGAACATCGGCATCACGCCGGCGCTGCTGACCGACTCGGTCGTCGAGACCTACTTCTCGGTCGACGGTGCTCCCACCGACGACCTGTCGAAGTTCGCGTACTCGACGCACGAGGTGCACCCGGAGAACCCGACGTCGAGCAAGACGGCGGCGATCCAGGGCATCCTCGGCGACATGCACACCGCGATCATGTCGGGCTCCAAGAGCGTCTCGGACGCCATCACGGAGGCCCAGGACCGCGTGGCCAACGAGGTCGGCACCGACTGATCTCCCCGGGCCCCCCGGGGCCCGACCCGGTGGCCGGTCCGCACCCTGCGGCGGACCGGCCACCGCCCCCCGACTTCACCACCCCACTGGAGGTCCGCCATGGCGACCATCACCGCCACAGAGGCCGGCACCGCGCCGCCGCCCGTGCGCCGCCGGCGCTCGAAGCTGCGGCTGCGCAACACCCTCATCGGGTGGAGCTTCATCCTTCCGAACTTCATCGGCTTCGGGCTGCTCACGCTCATCCCGATCGTCGTGCTGTTCTACATGTCGTTCACCAACTGGAACGTCTTCGGCAAGGCCGACTGGGTCGGCCTCGCCAACTTCACGCGGCTCATCGGCGACGGCAGCTTCCGCATCTCGGTCCTCAACACCCTGTACTACTCGGTGCTGCACATCCCGCTGACGATCGTCGTCTCGCTCGGTCTCGCGCTGCTGCTCAACAACAAGCTCCGCGGCGTCGCCTTCTTCCGCACCGCCGCGTTCTTCCCCTACATCACCTCGATCGTCGCGATCGCGGTCGTGTGGAACCTGCTCTTCAGCCCCGAGTACGGCCCGATCAACGAGTTCCTCCGCTTCATCGGCATCCAGAACCCGCCCGGATGGCTCACCTCCCCCGAGTGGGCGATGCCCGCCGTCGTCATCGTCGGCACCTGGCGTGACATGGGCTACTACATGATCCTCTTCCTCGCGGGCCTGCAGACGGTCCCCCGCGAGCTGCACGAGGCCGCCCGCGTCGACGGTGCGAACGTGTGGCAGCGGTTCGTCAACGTGACCCTGCCGTGCCTGCGTCCCACCATGTTCTTCGTCACCGTGATGCTGACGATCAACTCGTTCAAGATCTTCGACCTGATCCTCGTCATGACCGACGGCGGCCCGGGTCAGTCCACCCTCGTGATGTCGCAGTTCATCTACCGCAAGGGCTTCGAAGAGAGCCAGTTCGGCTACGCGTCGGCCGCTGCCGTGGCGCTGTTCTTCATGTGCATCATCGTCACGATCGTGCAGTTCCTCTGGAACAAGAAGCGGAGCAGCTGATGGCCGAGCAGATCGAGAAGGACGCCGAGCTCCTCGTCTCCGACTTCACCGCCCCCGCGGGCGCACGTCGCGGACTGCGCAAGCTCGCCGAAGAGACCCCGGAGCAGCAGCCCCGGGTCAGCTACACCGAGAAGATGACCCCCGGCCGTCGCATCGCCCGCATCGCGATGTACGTCGGACTCGTCATCTTCGCCATCGGACTCCTCACGCCGTTCGTGTGGATGGTGCTGAGCTCGTTCAAGTCCGCCAACGAGGTCTTCTCGGTGCCGGTGAAGTGGCTCCCCGAGACGTGGGTGTGGCAGAACTACATCGACATCTGGACCGAGTCGAACATGCTCGTCTGGATCCGCAACACGCTGTTCCTGGCCGTGGTCGTCACGTTCCTGCAGGTGCTGACGGGCTCCTTCGCGGCGTACGGCTTCGCCCGGATGCGCTTCCGCGGCCGCGACGTGCTGTTCCTGCTCTACGTCGGCACGATCGCCGTCCCGTGGCAGTCGTACATGATCCCGCAGTTCATCCTGCTCTCGAACTTCAAGGTGTCGAACACGCTGTGGTCGATCATCCTGCTGCAGGCGTTCGGCGCGTTCGGCGTGTTCCTGATGAAGCAGTTCTACGAGACGATCCCCGAGGAGCTCTCGGAGGCGGCACGTCTGGACGGACTCAGCGAGTACGCGATCTGGCGCAAGATCATGCTGCCGCTGTCGATCCCGGCGCTCGCCTCGCTGACGCTGCTCACGTTCGTCAACACCTGGAACGACTACCTCGGGCCGCTCATCTACCTGCGCAACCCCGACCTCTGGACGATCCAGCTCGGCCTCAAGGGCTTCGTCTCGAACCTCTTCGACACGAACTACGCACTGCTGTTCGCCGGCCTGACGATCTCGGTCATCCCGATCGCGATCATCTTCCTGCTCGGCCAGAAGTACTTCGTCGAGGGCATCGCGACGAGCGGTCTGAAGGGCTGACGCCATGAAGAAGCTCAACGGGCTGGTGTCGCACGAGACGTGGGCGTCCCTCATCGGGATGATCTACCTCGGGCTCATCGTGAACCTGCTGCTGGTGGTCTCGTCGCTGCCGCTCGTGGTGCTGCTGGTCACGACCGACCCGCTGTACTCGTGGCCGCTGCTGGCGATCGCCGCGCCGCTCGCCGCCCCCGGTCTCGCTGCCGCGTTCCGCGCGTTCCGCGAGCACGGGGAGGGCGGGCTGGGCCCGATCCGAGCCTTCGTCGCTGGGCTGCGCGCCACGTGGCGTCGTGCGCTCCTGATCGGTGCCGCGGTCGCGGCGGTCATCGTGGTGCTGCTCGTGGACGTGCGGATGCTGTCGAACACGGCCGTCGCCGTGTTCACCGTCCCGCTCCTCGGCGTGCTGGCGCTGCTCGCGATCGCGGTCGGGCTCGTCGCCCTGGTCGCGATCGCGGAGGTGCCGGCCGCGCGCCTGCGTGACGTGCTGCGGGCCAGCCTCTACCTGAGCCTGCGCCGCTGGTACCTCACGGCCGCGTCGCTGGCCGCCCTGGCGGCACAGGTCGCCGTGTTCGCCACCGCGCCCGCTCTCGGGCTGGGCCTCACGGCCTCCGCCGCACTCTTCTTCGCGTGGACCAACTCGCGCTTCACGCTCCGCCCCGTGCTCGACCTCGACGAGAAGGCCGCCGCGCAGGCCTGAGCCCGCGGCATCCGTTCTCTGCATATACCTCAGAAGGAATCTCTCCATGACGTCCACCTCGCCCGCCGCGGGCACCACCGAGACCACGACCGACGCGGCCATCGCCGCCGCGCTGTCGACGATCCGGCGCAACATCGCGAAGTTCGGGGGCTCGTACCCCGACGACACGACGGTGGACGACCGCTACGAGCTGCGTCCCGCCGAGGGCGGCATCCCGCTCGGCGGCAACCGCGGCTGGACCACGAGCTTCCGCACCGGCCTGCTGTGGCTGGCGTGGGAGCTGTCCGGCGACGAGGACTACCGCGACGCCGCGCGGATCGACGCGGCCGACTTCGAGCGTCGCGTGCGCGCCGAGGAGGACCTCGACACCCACGACCTCGGCTTCCTGTACACGCTGTCGACGGTCGCCGCCTGGCGCCTGGTGGGCGACCCGAAGGCGCGTGACGCGTCGCTGCTCGCCGCCGACCACCTGATGCGCCGGTTCCTCGAGCCCGCGGGCATCATCCAGGCGTGGGGCGACCTCTCCGACCCCGCTCAGCGCGGGCGCACCATCATCGACAGCCTCATGAATATGCCGCTGCTGACATGGGCCCACGAGCAGACCGGCGAGGAGCGCTTCGCGGACGCCGTGGTGCGCCACACCGCGCAGCTGCGCGAGCACATCCTCCGCGAGGACGACTCCACCTTCCACACGTTCTACTGGGACGCCGAGACCGGCGAGGCCCTCCGCGGCGGCACCGAGCAGGGCGCGGCCGACGAGTCGTGCTGGGCGCGCGGGCAGGCGTGGGGCATCTACGGCTTCGCGATGAACTACGCGGTGACCGGCGACGAGCGCCTGCTCGAGGCATCCCGCCGCTGCACGGAGTACTTCCTTCGCCACCTGCCGGCCGACGAGGTGCCGTTCTGGGACCTCGTCTACACCGACGGCAGCGACGCGCCGCGCGACAGCTCCGCCGCCGCGATCGCAGTGTGCGGCCTGCTCGAGCTCGCGAAGGTGGAGACGGATGCTGAGCGCGCCGCCGAGTGGAGCGCCCGGGCGCACTCGATCCTGGCGTCGCTCATCGCGAACTACACGCCGGTGAACGCCGAGGACTCCGACGCGCTGATCCTGCACTCGGTCTACGACCTGCCGAAGGACAACGGCGTCGACGAGGGCACGCTGTGGGGCGACTACTTCTACCTCGAGGCCCTGATGCGCGTCGCGCGTCCGGAGTGGAGGAAGTACTGGTGAGGCTCGTCACCTACGCGGGTGCGGACGGCGCCCGGCCGGCCGCGGTCGTCGCGGGGGATCGCGTGCTCGACCTGGGCGGGATCGCCGGTTCGGTGACGGCGCTGCTCTCTTCGGACGCCGCTCTGGCGGCGGCGCGGGAAGCGGTGGCGTCGGCCGATGCGGATTCTCTTCCGGTGCTCGATGCGGCTGCCCTTCTCGCACCTGTCGTGCCGGGCAAGATCCTCTGCCTCGGCTACAACTACCGCGGACACGTGCCGGACGGCGTCGACCCGACCGCGAACGACCCCGAGTATCCGGACGTGTTCGTCAAGACGTCGAACACGCTCGCCGGCCCGAACGACGCCGTCGTGATCCCGCCGGGCGCGACCGACGTCGACTACGAGGGCGAGGTCGCGGTGGTCATCGGCCGCCGGGCACAGCGCGTGGCGCTCGAGGATGCCCTCGACCACGTCGGCGGGTACACGATCCTCAACGACGTGTCGGACCGCGCCTGGCAGCGCCGGCAGAGCCAGTGGGCGCTCGGCAAGTGCTCCGACGGCTTCGCGCCGCTGGGACCGTGGGTTGTCACGCCCGACGAGGCGCCGGACCCGCAGGACCTCCTCGTGGAGGTCGTGCGCGACGGGGTCGTCACGGTGTCGCAGTCGACGTCGACCACGATCTTCAGCGTGGCGTACGTCATCCATCACCTCAGCCAGGTGCTGACTCTCGAGCCGGGCGACATCGTCTCGACCGGCACACCGCAGAAGCTGCCCGCCGCGCAGGACGCGCACCGCCCGCTCGCCGACGGCGACGCGGTCACCGTGCGCATCGCCGGCCTCGGCGAGCTCACCACCCGATTCATCGCAAGCCAGGAGTCCGCCGCATGATCCTCGATTCGTTCCGCCTCGACGGCAAGGTCGCGCTCGTCACCGGTTCGAGCCGCGGTCTCGGCCAGGGCGCCGCCGTCGCTCTGGCGGAGGCCGGGGCCGACGTGGCGCTCCTCGACCGCGGCGACGCATCGGCCACCGCCGAGCTCATCGAGGCGACCGGCCGCCGGGTCCACCGCGTGCAGCGCGACCTCGTGTCGGCCACGCCCGACGAGCTGTCCGCCGCGGTCGACGAGGTGATCGCCGAGCTCGGGGGCCTCGACATCCTCGTGAACAACGCCGGCACCATCCGCCGCGCGCCCGCCGCCGAGTACCCGCTCGGCGACTGGGACGACGTGCTCGCGATCAACCTCGACGCGGTGTTCCACCTGTCGCAGGCCGCCGGCCGCCACATGCTCGCGAACGGTGGGGGACGCATCATCAACGTCGCGTCGATGCTGTCGTTCCAGGGCGGCATTCTCGTTCCGGCATATACCGCGTCCAAGCACGCCGTCGCCGGGCTCACCAAGGCGCTCGCGAACGAGTGGGCGGCTGCGGGCGTCACCGTCAACGCCGTCGCCCCCGGCTACATGGCGACCGACAACACCGCACCGCTGCGTGCCGACGAGGACCGCGCCGCGTCGATCCTGTCGCGCATCCCCGCAGGACGCTGGGGCGAGGCATCCGATCTGCAAGGCGTCTTCGTCTTCCTCGCCTCCGACGCCGCCGCCTACGTGACCGGCGCCGTCATCCCCGTCGACGGCGGCTGGCTCGTCCGCTGACCCTTACGCACCCCCACGCAGAACCAGGAGAGAACTCGTGACCGAGACGCACATCCCGCAGCGCTACGCGACCAACCCCGCCCAGATCCCGGGCATGACGACGCAGGACCTGCGCGACACGTACCTCATCCCCGACGTCTTCGTGCCGGGGGAGATCCGCCTCACGTACACGCACCACGACCGCATCGTGCTCGGCGGCGCCGTGCCCGCAGGTTCGGTGCTCGAGCTCGGCGGATACCCCGAGATCCGCAGCGACTACTTCCTCGAGCACCGCGAGGTCGGCATCATCAACGTCGGCGGCACCGGCACGGTCACCGCCGACGGCGAGGTCTACACGCTCGTCAAGGGCGCGTGCCTGTACCTCGGCCGGGGCATCAAGGACGTCTCGTTCGCCGACGCTTCCGGTGAGACCGGGGCGCAGTTCTACCTCTTCTCCGCTCCCGCGCACACCGCGTACCCGTCGGCCCTCGTGTCGCCTGGCGAGGGCACCGTGCGCGAGCTCGGCGACCAGCTGACCTCCAACCGCCGCACGCTCAACCAGTACATCCACGAGAACGGCGTGAAGAGCTGCCAGATCGTGATGGGCGTCACCGAGCTGCACCCGGGCTCGATGTGGAACACCATGCCGGCGCACACGCACGACCGCCGCACCGAGTGCTACCTGTACTTCGACCTGCCCGAAGACGCTCGCGTCATCCACCTCATGGGCGAGCGCGAAGAGACCCGCCACCTCGTGATCGCCGACCGCCAGGCCGTCATCTCGCCCTCGTGGTCGCTGCACTCCGGCGTCGGCACGTCGGCGTACACGTTCATCTGGGCGATGGCCGGCGAGAACCAGGCGTTCGACGACATGGACGCCGCCCCCGTCACCGACCTGCGATGACGCGGCTCGACGCCGCCGGCGCTGCGCCGGCGGCTGCCGGGATGCAGAGATCCGGCGGAACTCGGACCGATCGCGCGAATCCGCCCGAGTTCGGCGGGATCTCCGAGTCTCGCGTGATCGCGCAGGGGAGGGCGACGGATGCCGCAGCCTGACTACGCTGGCGGGGTGCCCCGGACTCTGCTCGCGATCGGCGAGACCATGGCGATGGTGACGCCCGTCGTCGCGACTCCCGTCGCCGACGCCGACGCGTTCCTGCTCGATGCCGGGGGAGCGGAGTCCAATGTCGCCGCGCACGTGGCCGCGCTCGGACACCGTGCGGTCTGGTTCAGCCGGCTCGGTGAGGATGCTCTCGGGCACCGCATCGCCCGCCAGCTGTCGGGGCGGGGCGTGGATGTCTCGCGCGTGGTGTTCGATGACGGGAACCCGACCGGGCTGTACGTGAAGGACCCCGGCAACGGGGTGCTCTACTACCGTCGGGGCTCCGCTGCAGCGCATCTGTCGGAGTCCGACGCGGACGACGTGTCGTTCGACGGCGTCGACCTGCTGCACGTCTCGGGCATCACGGCTGCGATCTCGGCGTCCGCGGCCGCGTTCCTCACGCGTGCGATCGCTCGCGCCCGGGAGCACGGCGTGCCGGTCTCGTTCGACGTCAACCACCGTGCGCCGCTGTGGGATGCCGCGACCGCCGCCCCCGCGCTGCTCGAGCTCGCCCGCAGCGCCGACATCGTGCTCGTGGGCCGCGACGAGGCCGAGACGCTCTGGGCCACTCCGACCGCGGCCGACGTGCGCGCCCTTCTGCCGGATGTCGCCGAACTCATCGTCAAAGACGGCGACATCGGCGCGACGGCCTTCGTCGGCGACGACGAGGTGTTCGAGCCGGCGCTCGTCGTCGAGGTCGTCGAACCGGTCGGCGCCGGCGACGCGTTCGCGGGCGGCTACCTCGCGGGCCGGCTCTCGGGCGAGTCGGTGTCCGACCGACTGCGCGCCGGCCACGCCCGTGCCGCTCGCACCCTGCAGACCACCACCGACTCGATCGACGAGCCCGCGACCGGCATCCCGACCGCGACATGACGGGTTCCGGGCGCGTCCCGAACCTTCGGGGCGCAAGCCGCACGCCCGGAACGCACGCGGTGCGCCCCCACCCGCAACGATGACTGAACCCGACACCCGAAGGACCCGCGAATGACCTCCCAGCCCACCTCATCGAGCGCACCGGATGCTGCCGCCCAGGGCGCCTGGTTCGACACGGCATTCGCCGGGGCGCCGCTCATGGCGATCCTCCGCGGCATGGGCGTCGAGCGCTCGGTGCGCCTCTCCGAGACCGCGTGGGACCTCGGAATCGACTCCGTCGAGGTGCCGCTGCAGACCGACGAGGACGAGCGCGCCCTGCGTGCCGTCGTGGAGGCGGCGAACGCCCGCGGCAAGAGCGTCGGCGCCGGCACGATCATCACGCCGGAGCAGGCGACGCGGGCCGCCGACGCGGGCGCGGTGTATCTCGTCTCGCCGGGACTCGACCCGGTTGTCGTGCGGGCGGCGCAGGATGCCGGCATCCCGATCCTCCCGGGAGTCGCGACCCCCAGCGAGGTTCAGCTCGCCGTCTCGCTCGGGCTGACGTGGCTCAAGGCGTTCCCCGCGACGTGGCTCGGCAGCGGCTGGTTCAAGCACATCCGCGGACCGTTCCCGCAGGTGAAGTTCGTCGCCACCGGTGGGCTCGACGCCTCGAACGTCGAGGAGTTCCTCGACGCCGGCGTGCGCGTCGCCGCCGTCGGCTCGGCCCTCGAAGACGCATCCCAGCTCGAGCGTCTCGCCGCGGTGCTTCGCGCGCGCACGGCTGCGCGATGACCGCCGACGCGCGCTCGTTCGCGATCGGCGAGACCGAATTCCTCCTCGACGGGGAGCCCTTCCGGGTGCTCGCCGGTGCGCTGCACTACTTCCGGGTGCACCCGGGGCAGTGGGCCGATCGCATCCGCAAGGCGAAGCTCATGGGGCTCAACACCATCGAGACGTACGTCGCGTGGAACGCCCACGAGCCGGTGCGCGGCGAGTGGGACGCCACCGGCTGGAACGACCTCGGGCGGTTCCTCGACCTCGTCGCGGCGGAGGGCATGCACGCGATCGTGCGTCCCGGCCCCTATATCTGCGCCGAATGGCACAACGGGGGACTCCCCGTCTGGCTGACGGCGCTGGACGGCGTCGGCCTTCGCCGTTCCGAGCCCCGCTACCTCGAAGAGGTCACCGCATACCTCGAGCGGGTCTACGAGATCGTGGCTCCGCACCAGATCGACCGCGGCGGACCCGTCATCCTGGTGCAGATCGAGAACGAGTACGGCGCGTACGGCAACGACACCGCGTACCTCGAGCACCTCGTGCGGGTGACGAAGGACGCCGGCATCACGGTCCCGCTCACCACGATCGACCAGCCGACCGACCAGATGCTCAGCGACGGCAGCGTCGCGGGGGTGCACCTCACGGGCTCGTTCGGGTCTCGCGCGGCCGAGCGCCTCGCGACCCTGCGCCGTCACCAGCCCACCGGGCCGCTCATGTGCGCCGAGTTCTGGGACGGCTGGTTCGACTGGTGGGGCAACACCCACCACACGACCCCGGCGGCGGCGTCGGCCGCCGAGCTCGACGCGCTGCTGGCGTCGGGCGCGTCCGTGAACTTCTACATGTTCCACGGCGGAACCAACTTCGGGCTGACGAACGGCGCGAACGACAAGGGACGCTACCTGCCGATCGTGACGTCGTACGACTACGACGCCCCGCTCGACGAGCGCGGCGATCCGACCGAGAAGTACTTCGCGTTCCGTGACGTCATCGCGAAGTACGCGCCGGTGCCCGACGAGGTGCCCGCGGTCAGCGGCCCTGCGCCGGCATTCGCGGTCGCACTGGAGCCGGTCGCGGCCGAGGCGGCAGCATCCGGTTCCCGTCATGACCTGCCGCCGACGTTCGAGCAGCTCGAGCACCTGAGCGCCCTCGTCGCGTACGAGGCGGACCTCGACGGCCGCGGGGGAGTGCTGCGCTTCGGCGAGGTGCGCGACCACGCGTGGGTCTCGGTCGACGGTGTGGCGGTGGGCACGCTGTCGCGGACTCGTCACGAGGATGCGCTCGTCGTTCCCGCGGGCCGCCGTGTGCGGGTCCTCGTGGAGGAGCAGGGCCGCGTCAACTACGACGTGCGCCTCGGCGAACCCAAAGGCCTCCTCGGTCCGGTGACCTTGACGGGTGAGCCCCTCACCGGGTGGACCGCGACACCCATCGACGTCGCAACTCTGGGCGCTTCGGCGATGGATGCTGCTCCCGCCGCCTCCGCAGATCCCGGCGTCGCCCCGTTCGTGCTGCGAGGCTCGTTCGCGCTCGACGAGCCGACCGACCTCTTCCTCGACACGAACGGCTGGGGCAAGGGCTTCGCTCTCGTGAACGGCTTCCTGCTCGGCCGCTACTGGTCGAGCGGCCCCCAGCGCACCCTCTACGTGCCGGCTGCGGCGCTGACCGTGGGCGAGAACGTCGTCGTGGTGGTCGAGCTGGATCGCGTCACGGAGGCCGAGGCGCGCTTCGTCGCCGAGCCCGACCTCGGCCCGCTCGAGGAGTAGCCGGCGGCGAGGCTGCGGCTGAGTCGCCCTCCGCGTGATCGGCGTCTAGATGTCGGCGAAGTCGTTCCCCGGGCTCTGCAGCTGCGAGACGACGTCCCCGTCGAGGACGACGACGATGTACTCGCGGCCTGCCGCTCCGGGCCGACTCAGCGACTGCGTTCCCTGCGCCTCCCGCTCGTCGATGCCGAGGTAGTCCGCTTCGCCGTCGCCGTCCTCATCCCAGGAGTCCCACCCTCCCGCTGCGACCACGGTCTCCCGCGTGTCGCCGACGGCCACGCCGCCCAGGGTCCGGACGGGAACCCCGCCGACGGTAGGCGCGAGTACGGCGATGCTGGCCGGGCCGTCCTTCATCACGCTGACGGTCAGCTCGGTCCATCGGTAGGTCGTTCCCCAGACATCGCCGTTCCCCCACGGGTCTTCGAAGTCCTCGCCGTGACGGGGCTCACCGATCAGCTCCTCGATGACGGTCAGGAGGGACTCGGGATCGTCGAACGCGAGGCTCTTCGCCGCCGCGCCATCCGTGTACTCGATTCCATCCAGCCCCACCGTGAGCATCGGGGCGGGTGTCGGAGTCGCGGTCGCCGTCGGGGTCTCGACCGTCGATGCGCCGGGGGCGCTGGTGCCGGCCGCGGTCGTCGGCTCCTCCGATGCGCAACCGGTGAGCAGGAGACCAGCGGCAACCAAGAGGACAGAGAGTCGTCGGAGGGGTGCGTCGCCTCGGCGCGATGGTGTGGAGAGCGAAGCTCGCCCGTCAGGGCAACCCCGTGGAGCCGTTGACGGCGCCCTGGAACGTCGAAGCGGCGTCATCGTCGACGCCGACGCGCTCGCGTTGGACCTCACCGGGGTCGCGCAGTAGTCTCCTGGCGTCGACCTGCGGCTGCCCCGACACGGGAAGTCGATTCGTCGTCACGCGGAGAGACGGCTGGTTGACTGGGCGGATGCCCCTCGCGTCTGACGCCCGGGTCGCCGTGTGCGGCCCCGCGTCGTGGAACCACCTCATCCTCCTCGACCGCCTCCCCGAACCGGTGCCGCACATGCAGTTCGCGCTCGGCGACCTGCACACGCTCGGCGGGACGTCGGCCGGCAAGGCGCTGCACCTCGCCGATCGCGGCGTCGACGTCACGCTCCACGCGCTGCTGGGCACTGACGACGACGGCCGGCGCGTGTCTGCCGCGCTCGACGCGGCGGGCGTGCGGGTCGCCGCCTATCCTTCGGAGCGCACCGAGCGGCACGCGAACCTGATGACCGCGGCGGGGGAGCGCGTGAGCCTCTACCTCGCGACGCCGTCGGCCGCATCCGACGAGGAGGTCGGCCGTATCGAGGCCGCCCTCGCCGGCGCGGACATCGCGGTGGTCGATCTCAGCGGGGTCGGCGCGACGATCGTGGAGCACCGTCTCGCCGGCGCCGCGGGCGCTCCGATCTGGACCGACCTCCACGACTACGACGGCGCGGCGGAGTTCCACGAGCCGTTCCTCCGCGCCGCCGACGTCGTCTTCATGAACGACGACGCGACCGACGATCCGTGGGCGCTGATGCAGAGCTGCCTCGACCGTGGACCGCGGCTCGCCGTCTGCACGCTCGGCGCGCGCGGCGCCATCGCCCTCGCCGCTTCCGGTGGGCGCGCGACCATCGATGCCGTGCCGGTGGATGTCGTCGACACGAACGGCGCCGGCGACGCGTTCTTCGCCGGGTTCCTCGCTGCGTCGCTCTCGGGTGCGGACCTGGACGGATGCCTCGCCGCCGGCGCCCGTCAGGCGGTCGTGGCGCTCTCGTTCGAGCACCTGCACCCGGCGGTCGTCGGCGCCGGAGAGGTCACCAGCGGGCTTCGGTGACGTGGGCGGGACTCGCCGCCGCGTCGTAGACCCGCACCCACGCCGGTCGCACGACGACGACGGCGAAGTCCGGGTCGAGCGCGCGGGATCCGGGGAACTGCGCGTTGTAGGCGCCGCCGTACTCCTCACGAAGCGTGCCGTGAACGATCGTCCCAAAGCCGTCGATCTGCGCCGACACCGCGCCGTCCGTCCCGACGACGACGGCGATGCGATGGTCGTGGCGCAGGTTCTCGGCCTTTCGCGACCCGACGAGCGTGTCGAACACGAGGGTGCCGTCGTCGAGTGCGGCGATTCCGACGAGCGCCGCCTCGGGTGCCCCCGACGGCGACACGGTCGCGACGACGCCCTGCGCTTCGGCACGCACGAAGGCCACGAATGCCTGAACGTCACTGGGATCGAACGCCATCCGCTCACAGTACGGCAGGGAGTCCCCGCCGGGCATCGACTCGCAGAACAGCGGATGCCGCGCCGCGACCTCCGCTCAGAAGCTCGTGTTGAGGGCGAGGATCGCGCGTTTCTCCGCGTCGGTGAGATCTGACAGGGCGAGCACCTCCTGCAGCACCGGTGATTTGAGGGCGAGGTAGGTCTCGATGTCCATTCCCGGATCGCGTGCGAGCTCGGTCTTGACCGCACCGTACCGATCGCGGAGATCGTCGCGATGCCGGAGGATGCCCCGCACCGCGAGGTGGTTCCGCAGGTGCAGCGTCCCCTCGACGCACACATAGACGTTCCTGCGCGGGTCGTCGTCGGGTGCAGCCATCGACTCCCGATCGGTGACGCCCAGGTCGCCGCGGTGGGCGTACCCCGCGGCCACGAGCGCCGCGATCGCCGCCGTGACCTGCGCGCGGTCGACGACGACATCGATGTCGATGACGGGCTTCGCCGCCAACCCCGGCACAGACGTCGATCCGACGTGCTCGATCGCGAGCACCGGGACGCCTTCCAGCGCCCGTCGCAGCTCGGTTGCCGCGCGCTCGAACTGCTCCGGCCACTCGTCCGAATAGGGAACGACCATGACCGCCATGCTCCCCAGCCTCCCACTCCGCCTCACCGGCGGCGCACGCGCCCGGCAACTGTACGCGCGCAGACCCGTCGGCGTACGCGCTCGTCGTGAGTCTCCGCCCGCGCCTTCGCCACTTTCGCTTCGGGGCTGCGCCAAGTCCACGCGTCCACTCGCTGCGCTGGTATGTCTCTCGCCGCGTGCCCGTTCGTCGCTCCGGTGCGTCTCTGGCCGCGTGTCCGTTCGTCGCTCCGGTGCGTTCTTCGTCACGTGTGCGCTCGTGGCGCCGGTGTGTCCTTCGTCACGTGTGCGTTCGCTGCGCCGGGGCGACCTTCGTCACGTGTGCGTTCGCTGCGCCGGGGCGACCTTCGCCACGTGTCCGTTCGCCACGCCGGTACGTCCCTCGCCACGTGTCCGCTCGCTGCGCCGGTGTGTCCCTCGCCACGCGCCCGCCTGCCGCCCGCACACCCCTTGCCACGCGCCCGCTCGCGACGCCCATCCGCTCGTCATGCCGCCTCGAATCGTCGAGGCGACTTCGACCTCAGCTCCACGGGCTCGCCCATTTCACCCGTCACCGGGTCGGGCGGAGGGTGCAGCCAGTACGTGTCGGCATCTGTGATCGGATCTCGTGCGCGCGTGATGCGCCATCGCTGGTTGTGAAGCCGCAGGTGGCAGTTGCGGCAGAGGGCGATCCCGTCGTCGACGTCGGTGCGGCCGTGATCTTCCCACCAGTGATCGATGTGGTGGTACTCGCATTGCGAGATCGGGGCGCCGCAGGACGGCCACATGCAGCCGCCGTCACGGGCGGCGATCGCGATGCGCTGCTTTCTCGTGAACAGGCGAAGCTCGCGCCCGACGTCGAGTGGGCGACCGTCGGGCCCCCACATCACCGGGATGACCCCGGAGTCGCACAGACGTGCGTCGATGACCCCGCCGGGCAGCGCTTGTCCGCCGTCTTCGATGTGGCCGATCCCCGTGACCTGCATCTCGCCACGCTGATCGCCGCCGGCTACCGCTGAGGCTTCCACCACGATGCGCACACCCGGCTGGCGGTCGCCGAAGGCCTGCTGAGGATCGGCGTTCGCGCCCGTGCGCATCACGGCCATGATCGTGTCGTACTGCAGCTGCTCGTTCGACCGCTCGTCGGCCTCAGCGGCGCGCATCTTCTCCCCGGTGTCCGCACCGACGAAGCGTGGTCCGCGACGGGGTCGCAGCGCGGCCTGCAGGAGCGCGTCCACCCACGCGCCCGCCTCGTCGTCGAACAGGATATGAGCGTGGCGCTGGCCGTCCTGGTCGGTCCAGGTGCGGAAGGACCGCGCGGCGAAGCGCTCTTCGAACCGCAACGTCACCCCGACCGGATCGAGTCGGTCTCGGGCGATGCGCGCCTGGTTGCGGAGATCTTCCACGGCGAGTCCGTCCGCTTCGTCGAGCAGCACATGCACGGCGCGAGCCCAGGCCTGCGGGAGGAAGTCGGGCGCCAGCTCTGGGTAGCGCTCGACAGGCGGCTCGCCGAGTCCTGCACGGATCGCCTGGAACTGCGCCTGTGTCACGCATCCGGACGCGAGGGCGCCTCGAAGCGTGCCGAGCCACTCGTCGACCGCCGGCGTCGGGGGAGCGGCCGCGCTGTCCGCCCCGCCCACCCGCACCACGCCGGCCACCGGCTCCGCCGGCGTCGGGGCGAGTTCCCTGCCCGCATCGACGGCTCTGGTCACGTCTGCACGCCCGAGCCCGGTGATGTGCTGGACGAGCGCCGTTCCGGTGCGCAGGCCTTTCCGTTGAGCCAGCCCGCCGTACCCGAGCTCTCGGGACGAGCGCCGCGACACCTCTGCCGAGGCGCCGGCGACGATCAGCTCGAGCGCCTTCCGCGCCTCGGTCGCGTCGGTGAGCAGTTCCAGGAGTTCGTCGTCGGCCATCTCCGCCACCTCGGCTGCGCCGTCGCCGAGCCGCGAGGCCACGCGGGCGGCAGCATCCGTCAACCGCGTCGAGGGAGAGGAAGAGGCCGGAAGGTTCATAGAACAAAGATACGAACGGTCTCCGACATTGATCGCCACGACCGGTGACCGCCCCCCACGTCAGTCGTGATCGGCGCACGCACCGTGTACGTCGCCCACGGTGGAGGCCGGGTCTACGCTCGCTCGCATGCCGAGCGCAACGCACTTCGAGGAAGGCGCTGAAGAATACGACTCGGCGCGCCCGCCGTATCCGCCGGCGTTGTGGGATCGGCTGCGCATGATCGGTCTGCTGGAGTCCGGGAAGTCGGCTCTGGACCTGGGCGCGGGGAGCGGGCAGGCGACGGGCCGGCTTCTGGCCGCCGGGATGAGGGTCACCGCGATCGAGCCTGGCCGGCGCCTCGCGACCCTGCTCGAGGATGCCCATCCCGCCGCAAGGGTGATCGTCTCCCGGGCCGAGGATGTCGAGCTCCCCGCAGGCAGCTTCGATCTCGCGGTGGCCGCGACGTCCGTCCACTGGCTCAATCTCGACATCATGCTTCCGAAGATATCTACGATTCTCACGCCCGATGGGCACTTCGTGGTCTGGCGCAATGTGTTCGGAGACGCGGACGCTGCGCAGACGCCGTTCCGCTCACGCGTCGCCGAGATCGTCGCCGCGCGCCACGCGCCCGAGCGGCCGGGGCCGCCCGCTGAGGACCTCGCCGCGATGACCGACGCGCTGACGGCATCGGGCCTGTTCGCCGTGGAGGACGTCTCGACCTACCGATGGACCGTCGAGCTCGACGCCGCGGCGATCGGGCGCCTCTTCCGCACCTTCAGTGATTGGTCGCCGGCAGAGGTGGAGCAGGCAGTCGCGGCGGTGAGGGACCTCGGAGGCTCGGTCGTCGAGCACTACTCGTCGTGGCTGCTGGTGCTCGCCCCGACGCGGCAGGGGACGTGATCGAATCGAGACGGATGCCTCGGACACAGGCGTCCGTGGATCTCCGGGGCGATCGCGCCTACGGTCGCAGCGCCAGCGCCGGCTCCGGTCGGTGCACGCCGCGCGGGCGATAGCCGAGCGCGTCGGACACCCCCGCGAGATCCGCGAGGTACCAGAGGATCGCGAGCCACATCTCCGTGCCCTGGAGACCCGGCTCGGTCTCGGTGAGTCCGCGCGTCGCCGGGCTCGGCTCGCGGAACGAGAATCCGGCGCCGGGCACCCACGTCGCCAGCGCTTCGGAGAGCAGGCGCGCGGCCAGCTCTCGCACCTCGTCGTCGCGGTAGCCGCTCCCGCGTGCGAGCCACAGCGGGTGCGCGACGTCGAGCACGTTGCACGCGTTGCGCGCGCCGGATGCGAACCAGCGCGGATCGCGCGCATGGCGCAGCACGGTGTCGATCACGCGATCGGGGTGGGGAAGCGGCACGCCGAACTGCGCGAACGTGCCGCGCGACGCCCGGTAGAAGCCGTTCACGACGGGGAGAAGTCCGCGGTCGGGAGTTGTCGAACCCCACATGCCGGTCTGCGGGTCGGCGTGGAGCAGCAGCCAGCCGAACAGCGCCTCCTCCACACCCGCCGGAATCGGATGCCCGGCACGCTTCGTCCACAGAATCGCGGTGCCGAAGCCGTCGATGTGGTGTCCGGCGCCCCACGCGTCGGTGGCCCACGGCAGACTCTCGCAGAACTCGACGACCCGTTCGGGGGTCGCCGCGGTCACCCATGTGAGAGGAGCCGGAAATTCCGACCCCAGCAGATCCAGCGCGTAGCCCGTGCTCAGCACGTGGTACGCGACATCCTCGTGGGAGAACCCGAGCCCCTCCCGCTGTCGCCCGTCCGCATCGAGAGGAGCGACCGCGCCGGTCGCGGCGTCCTGCCATCCCTGTAGACGACGAATCTGCGCGTCCGCCGACCCCTGCGGCGGCGCGGCGCCGAGCAGCAGGTCGGCGATCTCGATCGCGTCCGCCTGGGCGCGGACGGTCGGGGCGGCGCCGGGTCGGTCCGCGAAGAGTCCGAGGTCGTCGTTCCACGCGCGTTGCAGGACGACGGATGCCTCGTCCCTCGCGCGCGCCGCCAGTTCGGCGACGCGTTCGGCCAGGCCTGCGGTGTCGGCGGCCGCGGTCGAGGTGGCGGCGGCGGTGACGACGTTGGTAGACGTCGCAGTCGGGGCGCCGGGTGCAGTGGCGGTGGCATTGACGTTGGCCGCCGTGTGAGCGGGGTCGGCGTCGTACGCCGTCGCGCGCGGCGACACGTGCGTGTGCAGGTGACCTTGCGCGGGGTCCGCTGCGGCCCACCCCTCGGCCTCGGGCTCGGCCTCCGGCTCGGGCTCGGCCTCCGGTGCGGGCAGGAGTTCCGGCGCAGACAGGAGCTCGGATGAGACCCCAGCCTCCGACGCGGCCGTGGCCAGCGCGGCGAGCACCGCCGGCGGCGTCTCCACGGGCTCGCGTGGTTCGGGCGAGTCGAGGCGGTCCTCGGTGCCCCGGGCGGCAGCATCCGCCGCCGCATCGGGGTGGATGCCGGTGTCGTCGGGCTCGACGCGCCAGCGGATGAACCGCGCGGGGTTCCCGCCGACGACGGCGCCTGCCGGAACGTCCTTGGTGACCACCGCGCTGGCGGCGAGCACGGAGTGCGACCCGACGCTGACGCCGTCGAGGATCACGACGTGCGAGCCGATCCACACGTCGTCGCCGATCTCGATGCCCTTGGAGGTCAAGGGCTGACGGAAGACCGGCGTGCCGGACTCCATCGAGTGGTTGAAGCCGAGGATCGAGGTGTGCGCGCCGATGCGGACGCCGTCGCCCATCGTGACCCGTCCGCGGATCACCGTGTACGGGTTGATGCTGCAGTCGGCGCCGGCCCGGAGGTCGCCGGTGAGGTAGGCGCCGGCCGCGACGTACGTGCGGTCGCCGAGGCGCAGCGAGTCGTTGTCGATCGAGGCCAGCTCGGAGAGGAAGCACTGCTCGCCGAGTTCGTGGTCGGGACGGCCAGCGACGACGGTCTGCTGGAGGAGCAGCTGCGCTTCGCGCTCGGACGGCGTCGCCTCGCTCCAGAAATCCCAGGGCGAGTACTCGTGGGCGGCGATCGCGGGAGACATGGAGGGGCTGACGGGAATCGAACCCGCGCTGTCTGCTTGGGAAGCAGAAGTTCTGCCATTGAACTACAGCCCCGGAGCCTTGAAAAGGCTGGGAAGTAGGCTACCCAGCAAGATCAAGTGTACACATGTGAGTCACATGTGCAAGGGAGGAAGCAACCTCTGCTTCAGCAGACAGTTTAGCCCGACCAACAACCGACCATGGACGCGTCGAGAGAGGACGCGATTTCGCGCGTCTGGTCAGGGTCTCTCTCGGGCACCCGCTCGCACAGGTTGGGGAGTGGTCCGGCTCAGTCACGATCGGCGTCACCTCTCGTATCTGACCCTGAGCGGGATCGAGCCGTGTGAGCGCTAGTAGCAGCGGATGTTGTCGGTGGGGCTGTACACGTTGGCGAAGTTGCCGGCCGATGTCGATGCCACGACTGTGGTCCCGAGGCGCGCCTGTACGGTTCCGATTGAGCGGGCGTTTGCCACGGAGCCGACGGATGCGAGGGCTGTCGTGGAGAAGGTGCTGCAGCTTGCCCAGGACAGTCGCGCGCCGCCTTCGTTGGCTGACTGGAATGCGCAGATTGTGCCGCTCGGGCACTTGGATGACAACCCGAACGGCGTGATCGCGGAGGGGATGGTGAGCTGCGCGCCGGTGTCCGGCCAGACGACGGTTGTCGGGTTGATCAGGACGCCGCCGGGCTGCGCGTCGAGGGCGTAGGAGATGCGCGGGTCCAGCGGCTCGTCCGCATTCGCCGCGGAGCCTATTCCGATGGTGAGGGCGAGCGCGATGGTGAGGACGGCGGTAATGGTGGTGCGAGGTTTCAACGTGTTTCCCAGAGCGTGTAGGAGGTGACGCCCCCGGCGGGGAGGAGGTCTCCCAGCGGGGTCAGGCGGACATTTTCGGTGCCGACGATGCGGCCGGTCTCGTTCGAGATCAGCAGGAACTGGCGGAAGTCGGGGTTGGTGGTGGAATCAGCGGCGATCACCGTGACGTCGCGCCCGGCACGGTCTACCGCTGTGCCGGCCACGGTCGCGCCGGGCGCGGTGCTCAGCATGGTGAGGATGTGGGCATGCTGCTCATCGGTGAGGGTCCAGGACCCGAACGCGTTGGACACCGCGGTGATGATGTCGGACGCCGACGGGTCTGCTGCCACGGGGGACCAATACGCCGACAACAGCTCGCGCACATCCGCCTCCGTGTTGCCGGGGATGTGATCGATCGGGGACCCAAACCCACCAGCGGGATAGGTCGTCTCGGACAGCTGCGAACCTGCCGCCGGTGCGGAATCCGGGTCCGGTGGTGGGGAGCCGTCCGCAAGGTACGGCACGCCGGCGGTGATGACCTCGCGCCCGGACCCATCGGCCTCCCAAGTCAGGTGGATGACCTGAGGTGCGATCACCGAGCGTGTGTCGCCTGTGGTGAGGTGGTCCATCTGCAGGTACCAGCCGACGGACGAAACCTTGCGTTCCGCATGGGGTTCGCGAGGGCTCCTGGTGAGCAACCGGTGTGCCACGCTGACGACCTCTCCGATCGGCTGCGACGAACTAGATAGCTGCAGCGGTGGTGGGGTGAGGGCGACAGCGCGACGCGCCGCCGGCGGCCACACCAGCACGATCGCGATCATCGCGACGACCGCAGTGACCGCCATCGAGAGGACAAGCGGGAAGTTCCTGCGGGCTGGCGGGACCGAGGCCGGTGACGACGCGCGCTGTTCCGGTGCCACCATGATCCGCTGCAGCGTTGCTTGCTCGCGCAGGGTGAGCAGCTCATCGGTCTTCAGCTCACGGAGAGGATCTAGCCCTCGGATGAGTGCGTCGATCTGGGCGTCGTTCATGGCGTCGGGATCGTGTCCCATGATCGACCTCCCTTGCTGGTGTCGTCCGTGTCGGTGGGCCAAACATCTCGGAGTGCCTGTCGTGCCCGGCTTGCCCGTTTCCACACCGACTGTTCTGAGCAACGCAACACAACAGCGGCATCCGCGGCGCTCAGCTGGTCCCAGATGAGCAGCTGAAGCACTTGTTGGTGACGGTGGGGGAGCCGCTGCCAGGCTTCCGCGAGCTGCTCGAGCCGGGGGTCTTGCCAGTCAGCCGGCGTGTGCAGGATCGCGTGGTCGCGGAGTGCTTGGGCGTCACGTCGTCGACGTCGGGCTGTGGCCTGGAGGATGTGCGTGGCGGTGAGGATGAGCCACCCGGCCGGGTTGGGGTGCGAGGGGTCGAGCTTTCGGTAGGCGAGCTCGAACACCTCGGCGCAGATGTCGTCGCAGGCGCCGTCGGCGTCGACTCTTCGTCGCACGAACCTCCACACGGTACGCCGATGCCCGCGATAGAACTCTGCAAAGTCCTCTGCCGCGAACACCGTTCTCCTGTACTTCCACCGGGGGCACTTGGTGACGCCCTCACCTTGTATATGTCAGGAGGCGTCACTTCCTGACATCGAGGTTGTTCTCCGATGCGGCCGGCCCCAGAGCGTCCGCGGTGTCAGGAATCGCTGCTTCTGGACATAGGCGATTGACGGCGCCCAAACGGGCCGCATCGGTCGAAGACACGGGAAGCGGCATGGCCATCGAGATCACCCACGTTCGGTTCAGTAGCACCGATAGGACCGAAGAAGAGATCGTCCGCTACCGGTGGAAGACCATCAGCAACGGCCCGATAGGGGAGAGTGACGGGCCTTCGCTCGTGAAGTGGATTGAGAGCAACGACGGTGAGGCGTACGTCGCCAGCGAAGCCGGGCGCGTCGAGGTCCGTGTCATCCGGTTGACGAAAGGTCAGTCATACCTTCGCGCGCACGCCGACGGGGAGTGGACGAATGATCTCGTTGGCCTCCCGACCTTCTAGCTGGATAGTCGCGGGCTATGTGCCCGCGGTCGTCCTCCTCTGGATAGGGATGGCGCAGGTGGCTCGCTCGCAGGGGAAGTGCCTGTGTTCGGGCCGACCGCGAGCGAAGAAGCTGTGTGGACCTGGGTCGAATCCTGCGCTGGACAGGCGCGATCGCCCTCATCGTCTCGGGCGTCCTGGTTGCTGCTTTTCGGAAGCGCACTGGACTCACCCGCGGTGCCGTCACCCTGGTGATCGTGGTTGGCTTCATCCTCGCCATCGTGGGCACGTTAGTTGTCTGGATGTTGGAGCTGCCGCCGCTCCTCGAGAGCTAGCCCGGTCGCGCCCCGTCTGTATTGGCAAGCGGGAGACAAACCGGTCTCGTGCCAGATGCAAATTCCGAACCTTCGACGGACTCGCGGACACTATGGGGTGTGAGCGAAGATGAGCGATCGGAATGGACGCGAGCACGCGCCGGAGATACCCACGCGTTCGCGGCCGTGTTCGATCGTCACGAGTCACGTGCTTTCGCGCATGCACGTCAGCTTCTGACTTCACGTGAGGACGCAAAGGACGCGGTGACCGTCGCGTTCTACGAGTTGTGGCGCAAACGGGCTCAGGTTCGCCTTGTCGAAGGCTCCCCGTTGCCGTGGTTGCTCAACACTGTCGCATTCACGGCCCGCAACCTTGAGCGGTCGAGTCGGCGATACCGCGGGCTTCTCCACCGACTTCCTCCGCCGGCACCATCCGGCCCCGTGGTCGCGGTCGACGAGAGCGGTGCGTTGGCTGCGCTAAAGCGCCTGCCATCTCGAGAACAAAGCGTGATGGTGTTGACGGTCCTCGAGGGATACCCCGAACGAGACGTGGCTCGGGCGCTCGGCATACCGGTGGGGACCGTGAAATCCAGACTCAACCGAGCCAAGGCTCGGTTGAGGACCGAGCTCGAAGGGATGGAGTTCTTATGAGCGTCGAAGCGGACAAGCTCACGCCTGATGAGCACGCGGACATGCGTGCAGACGTTCTGACGGGAATCGACCAGATCCAGCACAGCCGAAAGCGCCGAGCGCGGGCTCTTGCGGCCAGCTTCGCTGTGGTGCTCGTGGCCGGGCTCACGGCTGGAACTGCCACACTGCTCGCATCGCGAACCGTCATGGTGCCGCAACCCGCATCATCGTCCGCCCCGACCGCGGCAGTCGAAACGCCTCAGCCCTGTCTCGCATACGAGGGATCCAACATCGAGTACGCGAACGGCGGTGCCGCGATCGCGGAAGCGATCAGTAACGTGACCCTGCCTCCTGGCTTCGTCGTTAGCCCCGGCATCACGATCACCAGCGCAACCGATGGCACCAGTGTGGATGCGGTCGCGCGAGTATGTGGCGCATCCCTAAGTCGTGCGGCCATGGTCGACGCGGGCAACGCCATTGCGAAGCAGATCTCCAGCCAGCCCGCCGTCGGTGAGCTGAGAATTCTCACCATCGAGCCGTGGATACCGGTCAGCTCCGAAGCGATTGCCCGGGACGAAAACACTCCTGACATCCAGACTCGCTACTCGGAGTACGACTGGAACACCCCTGAAGCACTCCCTGACGAGGCCTGGCGATGAGGACAGCACCGCCCAAGCGTCCGGACCGGGGTGCTCGGATTCCCGGCTCCGAGAGCCCGCTGCCGATTGCCGTCGTTAGCGTGGTTCTCATGCGCAGACGTAGGCTGACCTGGCTCATAGGCGGCATCGGGCTGATCGCATGCGGGGTCATCGGCGTGCTTCGCGGGGCGGTTCTCGGCACACCCGTGCTGTCCACCACCGTCGCGGTGGTGGAAGACCTGCTGTGGGCCGGCGCGATCCTCGTACTGGCGATCGGTCTAGGCCGGGAGGGCAGCGTCGTTGCCCGCAAACCGCTGGGACTGGCTGCGTCGGCAGTGGTGGCCGTCTGGCCACTGACCGCGAGTCTGGTCGGAATGATCGCCGGGCCCATCGATGCCGAGCAGGTCGACACTTGGTCGATCTGGGGCGACTTGGTGGTGGTGGCCCCCGTGGTCGCCGGGCTGATCGCCACAGTGCAGGTCGCTCGCGCGCGGGTGGTGCCCAAGCCGTGGAACTGGGCACCGCTGTGGGTTCTCCTCACGCAAGTAGTGCTGTGGGTTGTACCGCAGCTAGTCGGTGTCGCCGCCCCAGGCGCATTCCTTCAGATGGCGAGTGCGCTATCGGCGTTCGGAACCCTGGGGTTCCTCGCCGGCACCATCGGGCTTGGCGTCGTGGCCGTCGTCCTTGCGAACCGCTCGTCCGAGGGGACAGTCGAAGTCTTCCGCTCAGCGACGCCCGAGTAGTGCCGCACGGACGCTCGCTCGCGTCCAGCAGACACAGGATCGGATGCGCCGTCGGATCCTTGGCGGACGGCACGCACCCCGGCGATCCGCAACCTAGTCTTTTCGGTGGTCCCCAACCCCAAATCTCCCTACGGTCTGAAGCGAACAGCGCGCCGAATCGAACGTGACTCCCAGACACCGGATTCGGACGCGCAAAGCAACGATGCGAACTGGAGATCGACTGATGCAAAAACGCACGCGCCTGGCCCTCGCCGCTGTCGTGAGCGCGACCCTCGCCATACTCCCCGCGGCCCTCGCCTCCGCGGACGACGCCGTCCCTTCTCCCCCCGTCGAAAAGCCCGTCGCCGACCATCTCGTCATCGACGGCGAGGAGGTCCCGGTCGCGGTCATGCCCGGCTTCGCAGACAGCGGCCCCGTCGTCATCGCAACGGATAACGGGCTGGAGACCGGCGTGATCGAGGAGGACGGAACGATCACCACCGACAGCGCAGCCGGCAGGCCCCAGTCACGCGCCGCGCTCGCGGGGTGTGGCGGTTGGACCACCTGGGTCGCACCAGCGAACAACCTCTGGAACCAGTCGGTTCCGGGATGCTCGCTGATCGGAACCACCTCCACGACCACCGCCGGATACTCCGTCACAGTCGACGGCAGCGCACTCGCAGGCGCCTGTGTCCAGATCAAGGGGCACAAGCTGACCCCGGTATCGACCGGTGGCTACCAGTGGGTAACCGACTGGAAGGGCATCGGATGCTTGCCCGCCTACGGTGGCGGTGGCAGCGGCACGATTCTCTGGGGCAACGTCGCAGACACCACGCGCCTCCTGACGAAGTCGTCGGGTGGCGGCGTGATCGGGTCGTCCGGCATGTTCGCGAACTGATCCAACTGATCCAACTGAGTTAATGTGTGCCCCGTGGCCTCGACCACGGGGCACGCATTGCGTTTTCTATTGGCGCTCTCCTTGTTTCCCTTCGCTGTCAGGCGGGTACGCCGAATAGCTCGATGTCGACTTGGAAGGCGCGGTTGCCGGACGGCGACCGAGGTAGATGTCGTTCACATCGGTGACTGCTTCCGCTGGGACTGGACCGCGCCGGTGACGCCGAGATCGAGCGACGATTGCCCAGAGGACGCCGGCGGCGATCGATCCCCACAGCAGCCAGAAGCCCCATTGCTGAAGTGCAGTAGCGGTTGAGGAGAGCCCGAGAACGTTCGCCACAACTATGGCGATCACCAGGCCGATAGCTCCGATCAGGGCAACCGAGCCCAGGACCCGTACGAGTATCCATCGCCGTCGCATCATTCGTCCCTACCTTCCCTACCTTCCTGCATCATCTCCAGTCGATCAGACAGACCTGGCCATGTCCACGCCACCATCTATTTCTCGCCGTCGGTCTCGGCCTCGCGGAGTAGCCGCGGGGCATCCACGCCCAAGACAGTGAAGATCCGCAGGAGGGTATCGATCCGTGGGTTGGCGTCCCGCCCCCACGGTGTCTGACCTCGCTCGAGGTAGCCGTAGGTATCAACGGAAAGTCCCGCGTCGAGCGCGACTTGCTCCTGCGACAGGTTGCGCGAATGGCGTAGCGCACGCAGGGCATCTCCGAGTCGAGTAGCCGCTTCGTGGCGTCGCTCCGCGTGCTGTCGCTCATCTATCTGCACCACACACCCCCGGAAAGACCGCTTCACCTGGTTAGGACCGCCGAGGGCGATTCCTGACAGTCCGGATCAACATCCAGGGTCAGTGCCTTCGCGATGCTGCTGTGCCCCACCATGTGCGGCCTGCTCGCTCTATGCGATCGGGCCGTCGACCGGCGACGCGCCGAACGCAAGACCGACCGCGAGATACGACGCATCCTCAGCGCAGTGGTGAATGGCACGAAGACCGCGACCCTCACCCACGTTGACGTGCGCAGGAGCTACGCATGCAAGAAGATCAAAGAATGGTGGCGCAACTGAAGCCGCAAGACGTTGCAGATCTCATCTGCGCTGAACTGGATCCGCTGAGGACCGCCAACGGATTCCAAGCGGGTCAATCTGGCATCGGGTGGACATCGGAATCATCTACTGCGCGCCGCATGACGAGTTCCGCCGCCGCTTTCCGGCGCTGGCTCCCACGATTCAGTACGGCGATGAGGGCGCCCACACTGACTTCAACATCTACGCCGGCACAGGCGCCGACGCCAGGCTCGACGAGATCCGCTTCGACGGTGTCGCTCTGGAGGATCTGCTCGCTGAAGAGGGGATCGAGTTCGCGAATGAGGCGGCCGCCATCATGAGGATGCCAGCACCTGACGCTGCCGTTCAATTGCGGTCGGTACTCGACAAGCTGTTCGCCCGCCACACGGCAACATGACTGCCCGATGGTCAAGCTCATCCGATTCGTTGCGCGCTGACGCACCGTCATTCGACCAGAAAGCCGGTGCGCCGGTCGATATCCGAAAGAAACGCGGATCTCGGAACGGACATGCTCGCACGACCCCGTCGAACTTGCTGTCCGTGGCGAGCTGCTCGATGGCGGCATCGAGCCGGTCGCGGCGCGCCTTGATCTGCAGCACCCTCTCGTACTCGGCCTCGAGTGCGGCCTGCGACGAAGGAAGGCTCAACCGCTGGTGCATGAGCCGCCGATCGTGATTACCGGTCCAAGTGGACTCCACCGCTACGCGTGAGGCATTTGGCTCTAGCCGTCGAAGACCTCCCCGCTCGCGAACGCGGCGTCGGTGGAAACCAACTGTACAAGCGCTCGGGGGCACTCGCTGAAAACATCGCGGTCGACCGATGGCCCTTGAGCCGGTCCAAAGTGCGCCGCGACGCGGTAGCAGGTGTAGACCTCGGTCGGCCCCGAGTACTTGTGATCGGCATCGGTTGGGCTGGCAACCCGCGGCCCTGAAGCAATGAAAACTGACGCTTCGGCTGACCTTGCGGTTGAGGACATGTCGTACAGGACGACACCACCATCGTCCAGATCTATGTCACGTGCTCCGGATTCGCTCCCATCCCATCGAGCGCCTGGGAGGGCGGCTAGGTAAGTCGCGGGTTGATTCTCCGTGGGATGGAACATGAGCTCGGACAACGGATCCTCGAATGCCGCAATCTGGCGCCACAATACGTTGTCGATCCCACTGCTGTGCCCGTGGTACTCCGTTGCGCAACCAGCGAGTGAAACGACCACGATGGCTCCGCAGAGCACTGCTGCCGCCCGACCACGCTTCCTCACCGCCATTGGACCTCCACCTTCTCACCATCCCACGTGCGTTCCTCAGATTGAACTCGCCGACGTTGCGGATCGCCCGTCACGGTCGCGGGCAGAACGTTCGTCCTCGTCAGTGATCGTTCGTGACGACTCGATACGGCGGCTGACTCGGAACCTGCTGACCGTGGTCAGCCGCCGCACTGCCGGTGGTGCTCGTTAGCTGCCCGCGCTGCACGCCCACGGGAGGGGATCGGTTGTTCCCCAGTCGAGCGACACCCAGCACTTGTCGGGCGCCGTCCAATTGCGGCTGAGCGACAGAACACCTCGGCTGTTCGCGCCGGGGCCGGGCCATACGACCGACGGAGTAGCGCCCATGCAGTCGGTCAGGGGCATGGATGTGTTCGTCTCGCACGTGTGGCGCTCGACAGCCTGGATGTTCGCGTCGATCTTGCTCCAGGTGTCCTGGCCCCGGTCAGGGAACAGCGACAGCATCACCTCGTTTGACCCCCAGGACGAATAAGGCATCGCCCAAGGCTGCGCCATTCCCACGCTGACGCTGCTGCGCGTGCACTCGTCGGACAGGTCGTTGTAGTCGCCGTAAAACCCGATCTGGCCGGGCGCATAGACGTAGTCGTTGCCATCCATCACCATGGCAAACCAATTGAATACGTCATTTGATGCCGCCGCCCAGTCCTTGTAGTCGCCCCACCCGCACCATGGACGGTAGCCATAGGTGACGGGCGGCACATAGAACGGTGGTGGCGTCCGCATACTGGTCCAAAAGTCCACGGTGAACTCCATACCCCAGTGATTCGGCATGTTGTATACGTTGCTGGTGAATGTGTCCGGCCAGCTGTACTTTTCGATAATGTTGATGGTGGAGCCCAGATCGAGAATCTGAACCTCGGCGACCTCCGGATCCCAGCGCCCCGCCGCGGAGGCGGCGGCAACCCCGGCTTCCGGCGGTGCCTCTGCCGTGGCTGATGGCCTGAAGTCGCTCGAAGGGTTCGGCGCGCTCGCATGGAACTCCGGGTAGCCCGTGACGATCACTCGCGCGGCGGCGTTCCGAGCCTTCGTGTCGTCGGCAGACGCATCCGCCGACAGATAGGCATTGACAACTTCTGGCTGAGTGCCTGTCAAGCGCTCCATCTCCGCCAGGAACTCGTCCATCGTCTGATTAGTCCCCAGCCAGTAGTCGCCCACTGTCGAGTCGCTCTCGAAGTGATAGCCCAGAACGGGCGCCCCGAGAGCCGACTGGATCCTTGTCGCGTCCTCCAAGCTCAATGCATGGTCGAAAGGGGCAGCTTCAAACTTCTTCTCCGGCCGTGGAGAATCGCCTTCAGAACTCTGCGCGGAAGCGCGCGCTGGTGCGGCCACCAAGAGCGCTGATAGGAGAACGGCTCCCGTCAACACCCCACTGGCCAATTTCCGAACAGTTGACGCCGGTTTGAGCATTGTCCCTCTTTTCGATCTGATGACCCAGTGACAACGAGGTATCGATCTGCGAACGTCTCCTAATCTCACGCAAAGCCGCCGCAGCGTCTCTCCTCATTCTGTTATGTCCCGCATGCCCGCCCGTCGGACATGTGCCCGCGACTTTGACCAGTTCTCTTCGATGATTGCTAAAGTGCCACGATCCAGGCTTACAGAGGTGTCGAGGTGCGTGACTGAGACGGTTCTCCTGGCAACCAATCTGCGTCCGCGGCCCCCACCGTCTCGGGCACGTTCTCAAGCGCCGCGCTCGCACTTGACGTTCGCGCCGGGGCCCGGGTCGATCATTGCGGAGGCGGCTGCGCGCCCGGCCCACGAAGACTTCACCCAGCCACTCAAGAGCGGGTTGCGGCGCGACTTTGTCGAATGTCCGTCAAGAGCGGGGAACGTGGGTCGGTGGCCGACGAGTGCGTTCGGTTAGCGACGCGATGATCCGTCTGGGCCGCAGGCGGTAGCTCCACCGACAGCCAACGCTCCTAATGCCTGCGTTGGTGGCGGCCCCGATGGCGTCGCGTGGTGTTGCTAGTCGGTCGCAACCCATGCGGAGAGCGTTGTGACGGCTTTGCGGCCTTCGGTGGTGAGGACGTGGCGGTAGGGGTCGGAGGCTTCGGGGCTGCCGTGGCCAGAGACACCAGCAGCGGCGGCCCAGGGGATGCCGGCGTGCTCTGACAGGGTGACGTAAGTGTGTCGGAGCCAGTGGGTCGTCGCGGCGGGTTCGTCGATTCCCGCGCGGGTGAGGATGGCGCGGAGGTGGTCGTTGTCGTCGGAGTTGGTCTGGGGTGCGCCGTTGTCGCGGTGCCAGACCAGCCCGTAGGGACTTGGGCTGTCCTCGGTGTCGCGAAGCCGTCGAAGTTGATCGGCGACGGCGGGGGTGAGGGGGATCTGTCGGGGTGTGTCGTTCTTGGGGCGCACCAGGACCAGCCGGCCTTCCAAAGGGATGGCTTCGAGGGAGTCGGAGATCTCCAGGATTCGCTGCTGGCAGTTCCCGGCGCGGATCTTCCCGCAGGTCCCGCCGCAGCCGTGCTGGAAGGACGCCTCGGTGAGCGACCAGGACAGTTCCGCGACGGCGTGGTCGAAGTCGATGTCTTCCCATCGCAACGCCATCGCCTCACCGCTGCGCAGCCCGGTGAGCAGCCCGAGCGTGACCCGGGCATCCTCCACGCCGAGGAGCGCCTTGGCTTGTTCGCGGGTGAAGGAGTCCTTCGCCTTCCCCACCCGGCCGCGTCGGGGCGGGGCGAGCATGGCGACGTTCTCACCGGAGATGACCCGCTCGGATTTCGCGTACTCGAGCATCGTGACCAGGGTGCGGTGCGCGCTGGCGACGCTGGAGTACCCCGCCCCTGACGCGCGAATCGCGGCATGCATCCGCCGCACATCCGCCGGCGTCAACTCGGACACCACCCGGCGGCCGAGGGAGGGGAGCACCTTGGTGCGCACGTTGGACCGGTAGTTGGTCAGCGTCTTCGGCTTCGCCCGCTCGGCGACATCGGCCAGCCATGCGTCGGCGAGTTCGGCGACCCGGGTGGAGCGGTCCATCACCATGCCGAGGGAGTCGCGTTCCCGAATCATCGCGTTGAGCTTCTTGACCGCCTCGTCTTTGCTCTTGGACATCCGGGCCTTCTGTACCCGTTTCCCGGTGGTCTCGTCGAAGCCGACATCGAGCACCGCGCGCCACATTTTGCGGGATTCGACCCAGTACAGGGCGCCCTGGCCGTGCTCGCGCGACTTAGGCATGGCCGTCACGATAGCAACGGTGTACACAAAGGTGTACACATGCGGGTCGCGCTACAGCACGTGCTGTGAGAAACCGACCCTCGGAGATCCGCGGAAAATCAATGCTCGTACAAGGCATCGAGACCGCGGCGCTTACTTGGGAAGCAGAAGTTCTGCCATTGAACTACAGCCCCGGACGCCGGCATCCCGGCGCTCGCGCGCCTGTTATAGCGCCCGGCCAGCATAACAGCACGGTCCGGATAGGCTGGCTCCGTGCTGCTGAGTGACCGCGACATCCGGCTCGAGATCGACGCGGGGCGCCTCGCGCTCGACCCGTGGGACCCCGCGATGGTGCAGCCGTCGAGCGTCGACGTGCGGCTCGATCGGTACTTCCGGCTGTTCGACAACCACAAATACCCGTTCATCGATCCCGCCGAGGACCAGCCCGAGCTGACGCGCCTCATCGAGGTCGACCCCGAAGAGCCGTTCATCCTCCACCCGGGCGAGTTCGCGCTCGGCTCGACGTTCGAGCAGATCACGCTTCCCGACGACATCGCCGCCCGCCTCGAGGGCAAGTCGTCGCTCGGCCGCCTGGGGCTGTTGACGCACTCGACCGCGGGCTTCATCGACCCCGGCTTCTCGGGCCACGTCACGCTCGAGCTCTCGAACGTCGCGACACTGCCGATCAAGCTCTGGCCCGGCATGAAGATCGGCCAGGTCTGTTACTTCCGACTCACCTCGCCCGCTGAGAGCCCCTACGGCTCGGGGCCGTACGGCAACAGGTATCAGGGGCAGCGCGGGCCCACAGCATCCCGTTCCTTCCAGAACTTCCACCGCAGCGACGTCGGCGCGACGGATGCCGGGAGCCGCGGCGCCTGAAGCGCTCAGGGTTCGGGCTCGACGATGCCCGGCTCGCGCGCGTAGACGTGCACCTGCTCGCCGTCGAGCACGAACTGCAGCGCCGTGCCCTCGGCGAAGCGTTCGCGCAGCTCAGACGGCGCCTGCCGTCCGACCACCAGCGCCGCCTGTGCGGGGAACGGGCCGGCGCCGCACGCGCCGCCGAGGTAGGAGGGGTTGTCGCCCACCCCGCTGAAGACGATCAGACAGGGGACAGCCCCCTGGGTCCCGTCACCCGTGACCTGCGGCTGCGACAGCACCGAGAGGCCGTAGAACGACTCGAAGGCGAGGGAGTCCTCGGTCGGACCGCCCCAGACCTCCTCCGGCCAGTCGGCGTCGGGGTCCACTCCGAGCACGCCGACCCGGCCCGCCTCCATGCTCTGCACGAGCACCGTCAGTCCGACGCCGACGAGCATCGCGACGACGACCGAGGCTGCCCACACGACAGGTGTGCGCCGCCACCACGGGCGGGCGGTCGCCCCCTCGACAGGGTCGGAATCGTCGACGTCGCCGGCATCGCTGCCCGAGCCGGCAGCATCCGTCCCGCCGCCCGCGGGGCCGCCCGAGCTCAGAGCATCCGCGAGAGAGCCGCGCTCGTCGCGATCCGGGGTGATCGGGTCCGCTGCGGCCGGGGCATCCGTCTCCTCCGATGCGGGCAGGGCGAGCGCCTGCAGTTCCGCGACTTCCTCGTCGTCGTCGGGGGCTGAGCCACGCGGGGATCCGCCGTTGGTCGAGACGCGCGCGCTCGCCGCGACGTTCGCCGCGCTCGCGGCTGCGGCCTCCTCCTCGAGCTCGCGCAGGCGGGCGAGTGCGGCGGGGTCATCGAGGATGTCGGCGTCCGGTCCGTACGCGCGCATGCGCAGCTCGGCGAGCTCGTCGCGCGAGGAGTCGGTCGGCGTTGACATCGATGCCATCCTTCCCCATCGCGCCCGGCGCGCTAGCTTCCGACGACGAGGGCGAGCGACGTGTCGCCGCAGGCGAGCACCGAGGTGCCACCGGGCAGCGTGACAGGGGCTGGCGACAGCGCCCGCACGGCGGCGGTGAGGTCGTCACCGCGGAGCATCGATCCCGGCTCGCGGCGCGCGTCGGTCGAGGTCACGACCCTGCCTGAGGCGTTGACGAGGGTCGCGGGCAGCTCGCCCGCGCGCAGCACCGGAAGGAGCACGCGTTCCAGCCGGTCGACCAGGGCGTCCGCTCCGACGACGCCGATCATCGCACCGCCACGCACCACGGGCGTGGTGATCGTGACGGTGTAGTCGTCCGTGCACACGTAGTCGACGTAAGGGCCGGTGAGGTGCCGCGCGCCCGTCGTCTGCGGAACGCGCCACCACTCGAGTGCGGTGTAGTCGCGGAACTGCTCGTGGGTCGGGTCGTCGATCGTCGCCAGCCGCCGCACCCCGTGGGTCGAACCGGTGGTTCCGAGCCACCAGGCGAGGTGCCACTCGGCGTCCGTCAGCACACCCGGCGCCGCCACGAATCCCGCGCCGGTGAGCAGCGTGTCTCCCGAGACGGCCGGCACGGCGAACGCCTCGACGAGCGGATCGACCGTCTCCGCCGTCAGGGCGGGGGCCGAGGCGAGCTGCTTCTCGAGCAGATCGCGCCACCCGTCGATCATGGCGAAGATGCCGTCGATGGTCGCGGCGACACTGATCGCCACGTCGGCCGGAGGCCTGGTCGCGATGGTGGTCATGGGACGTCCTTCGGGTCGGATGCTGCGTCCTCGGTGCGCGCGTCGATGCGCGCTCGCTCGTCGATGAGCCATTCGAAGGCGCTGTTGATATGTGTGATCGTCTCCGCGCGGGCCTCGTCGGGTGCGACGTCGCGGATGGCGTCGATGACCCGCGTACGGGCGATGGCGCTGCGGTCACGGTACTCCTGCTCCCGCAGGCACATCCAGAGGAGGGAGCCCGCCTCTCCCTGCAGGCGCATCTCCTCGTGCACGAGGCGGGGCGACTGGCTGACCGCCGCCACCTCGAGCTGGAACCGGCTCACGGCGCGCCTCGCGCCGCCGGCCGTCGTGAGATCCGCGGCGTCGGCGATGCGGACGAGCGTCTCGATGTCGTCGTCGCTCGCGCGGTTGGCGGCGGTCTCGGCCGCTGTGCCGGCGATCGCCGAGGTGTGCAGGGCGAAGTCGCGCAGCTCGATGCGGCTGAGCTCGCGCAGGCGCCGCTCCAGCAGACGGGTCGCGGCGTCGCGGTCGAAGGTGACGAAGCTGCCGCCGTCGCGGCCGCGCCGCGTCTTGACGAGCCCTTTGTCGCGCAGCACCTCCAGCGCCTCGCGTGCGGTGACCAGGGCCACTCCGAGGCTCCGCGAGAGGTCCGCCTCGCTGGGCAGGCGCTCGCCGTCGTGGAGGACGCCGGTCACGATCGCATCGGTCAGCCGCTTCTCGACGAGCTCGGCCCTGCCGGTGCCGTCCAGCGGGGCGAAGACGACGGCACGGGCAGCGTCGACTCTTCCCGTCGCGTGCGGCATGGGACCCCCGGGTGGATGGCGGAGGAACGCGTCCTCCGCAACTGTGACCCGACCGTAACACGGCCATCCCTCTTTTGACATATGGATCCATATGATTAACTTCCATCGACATCGAGGGAGACGTCCATGACCGAGCAGCAGCCTGCGATCCGGCTGACCGGACTCACGAAGGAGTTCGGTGCCGTCACCGCCGTCGACCACGTAGACCTCGAGATCGCCGCCGGCGAGTTCTTCTCGATGCTGGGACCATCGGGTTCAGGCAAGACCACCGTGCTGCGACTGATCGCCGGCTTCGAGCAGCCGACCGACGGCACGATCCAGCTGTTCGGGCAGGACGTCACGAAGAAGGCGCCCTTCGACCGCGACGTGAACACCGTCTTCCAGGACTACGCGCTCTTCCCGCACATGACGGTGCTCGACAACGTCGCCTACGGCCTGCGCGTCCGGGGGATGGGGCGTGCGAAGCGCCGCGATCTGGCGATGGCGGCGCTCGCCGCGGTGCGGCTCGACCAGATGGCGGCGCGCAAGCCCTCGCAGCTCTCGGGCGGTCAGCGCCAGCGGGTGGCGCTCGCCCGCGCCACCGTCGTGCAGCCGAAGGTGCTCCTCCTCGACGAGCCGCTCGGCGCGCTCGACCTCAAGCTCCGCGAGCAGATGCAGGTCGAGCTCAAGCAGATCCAGCGCGACCTCGGCATCACCTTCATCTTCGTGACCCACGACCAGGAGGAGGCGCTGACGCTCTCCGACCGGATCGCGGTGTTCCACGACGGCCGCATCATCCAGCTGGGCACTCCGCAGGATCTCTACGAGCGTCCGGCGTCACGATTCGTCGCGGACTTCGTCGGCACCTCCAACCTGTTCGACCACGAGCGGTCTGCGGCCCTCATCGGGCGTGAGGGCGAGCACTCGATCCGTCCGGAGAAGCTCAGGCTGGCCTCGGCGGCGGCCTCGGCGCCCGGCGAGCATTCGGCCGAGGGCACCGTGGTCGAGTCGATCTACGTGGGAAGCGGCATCCGTCGCGTCATCGATCTGGATGCCGGCATGCGGGTGACCGTGCTCGAACGCAACGACCGCACCCGCCTGGCCGACGACGATCGCGGCAACCGCGTGCACGTGACGTGGCACGACGAGGACGTCGTCTCGCTGATCCCGCCCGGCACCTGATCCATCCCGACCTGGGCGCCCGCGCCCCGGAGCACACAACAGCACAGCCCGATATCAACAGCACCGAGAGGAACCACATGTTGCGCACATCACGCGGACGGCGCATCGCCGCGACCGCCCTGGCGGTCGGTTCGATCGCCGTCCTGGCCGGCTGCGGCACATCCGGCGGCGGGGGCAGCGCCCCCACCCAGGCCGTCGACGAGCTCGGAGACTACGAGGACGGAGTCTCGATCATCGCGTGGGCCGGCTACGTCGAGGACGGCAGCAACAGCCCCGACTACGACTGGGTCACGGGCTTCGAGGAGAAGACCGGCTGCCAGGTCACCTCGAAGACGTTCAACACCTCCGACGAAGCCGTCAATCTCATGAAGACCGGTGAGTACGACGTCGTGTCGGCATCGGGCGACGCGTCGCTGCGCCTCATCGCCGCCGGCGACGTGCAGCCGGTCAACGTCGACCTCATCCCGAGCTACGCGGGCATCTACGACTTCCTCAAAGACCAGCCGTGGAACACCGTCGACGGCGAGCACTACGGGGTCCCGCACGGGTACGGCGCCAACCTGCTGCTCTACAACACGGACGTGGTGACTCCCGCGCCCACGTCGTGGGACGTCGTCTTCGACAAGGCGGCCGACCACACGGGCAGGATCACCGCCTACGACAACCCGATCTACATCGCCGATGCGGCCGTGTACCTGATGGCCCACCAGCCCGACCTCGGGATCGAGAACCCGTACGCGCTCGACGAGACGCAGTTCCAGGCGGCGGTCGACCTGCTCAAGGAGCAGCGGCAGCACGTGGGCGAGTACTGGTCGGACTACCTGAAGGAGGTGCAGGCGTTCGAGACCGGCGACTCCGTCGCGGGCACCACGTGGCAGGTGATCCAGAACGTCCTGGCCGGCGAGGGCGCGACCACCGACGTCGTCCTGCCCGACGAAGGGGCCACCGGCTGGTCGGACACGTGGATGATCTCGTCGACGACCAAGAGCCCGAACTGCTCGTACGCGTGGCTGGACTGGATCTCCAGCCCCGAGGTCAACGGCGTCGCGACCTCGTACTTCGGTGAGGCGCCGTCGAGCCAGGCGGCCTGCGACTACCGCGAGGACTGCGAGGCGTACCACGCCGGTGACGCCGACTACGCGTCGCAGATCTGGTACTGGACGACCCCGATCGCCGAGTGCCTCGACGGCCGCACCGACGTCGAGTGCATGGATTACTCGGCGTGGACCGAGGCCTGGTCCGAGATCAAGGGCTGACTCACGCAGCGCGCCGGGGGCGGACGGATGCCTCCGCCCCCGGCTTGAACGGACCCCGAACCGGAGGCACTCGATGACCGACACCGCGACCGCCCCGCCGCCCGCCCGCACGGTGCCGCCGCCGCGAGCGACGCCCGCGCGGCGCTCGTCGGCGTGGCTGAGCGCGCACCCGCGGTTCCGGCTGGCGTTCCTGCTCACCGCCCCGCTGTTCTGGCTGGTCGTGGTGTACATCGTGGCGCTGGCCCTGCTGCTGGTCACGGCGTTCTGGCAGGTGGACTCCTTCACCGGCGAGATCATCACCGACTGGACGCTCGACAACATCGTCACCGTCGTCACGGGGTCGCTCTATCAGACGGTGACGCTGCGCACGGTCGGGATCGCGCTCCTGGTGACCGTGATCGACGTCGCGATCGCCCTTCCCATCGCGTTCTACATGGCGAAAGTCGCCTCGCCACGGGCGCAGCGCCTCCTCGTCATCGCCGTCCTCATGCCGCTGTGGGCGAGCTACCTCGTGAAGGCGTACGCGTGGCGGTCGGTGTTGTCGCAGGAGGGCATCCTCGAGTGGATCCTCGCCCCGTTCGGCCTGCACACGCCGGGCTACGGCCTCACGGCGACCATCATCACGCTGTCGTACCTGTGGCTGCCGTACGTGATCCTCCCCATCTACGCAGGGCTCGAGCGCGTGCCGGACTCGCTGCTCGAGGCGTCCGCAGACCTCGGGGGGAAGTCCTGGCGGACACTCGGATCCGTCGTCCTGCCGCTGGCGTTCCCGGCGATCATCGCGGGCACGATCTTCGCCTTCTCGCTGTCGCTCGGCGACTACATCACCGTCAACATCGTGGGCGGCACCAACCAGATGCTCGGCAACCTCGTCTACACGAACGTCGGCGCGGCCAACAACCTGCCGCTCGCCGCGGCGATCGCGCTCATCCCGATCGTCATCATCTTCGGCTACCTGGCCCTCGTGCGGCGCACCGGCGCCCTCAACAACCTCTAGGACCCGCCGATGCGACTCTCGCGACTCTCCCGCACCGTGCTCGGCGTCGTCACGGCTCTCATCCTGCTGGTCGTCTACCTGCCGCTGTTCGTGGTCCTCGTCAACTCGTTCTCGACGTCGACGTCGCTCAGCTGGCCGCCACCGGGGTTCACGCTGGAGTGGTGGGGCAAGGCGTTCCAGAGCACCGGGGCGATCGAGGCGGTGGGCACGAGCGTCGCGATCGCGCTGGTCGCGACGGCGATCTCGCTCGTGCTGGGCACCCTCATCTCGCTCGCGCTCCAGCGGTTCGAGTTCTTCGGCCGCGACGCGATCTCGCTGCTGATCATCCTGCCGATCGCGCTGCCCGGCATCATCACGGGCATCGCTCTGAACAACTTCTTCCGCACCATCATGGGTGTGCCGCTGTCGATCTGGACGGTGGTGATCGCCCACGCGACCTTCTGCATCGTGACGGTCTTCAACAACGTCATCGCCCGCCTCCGGCGCACCGGCACGAACCTCGAGGAGGCGTCCGCGGACCTGGGGGCCGGCATCTGGACGACGTTCCGCCTCGTCACCTTCCCGCAGCTGCGCTCGGCGCTGCTCGCGGGGGCGCTGCTCGCGTTCGCGCTGAGTTTCGACGAGATCATCGTCACGACGTTCACCGCAGGGTCCGGGGTGACGACGCTGCCGATCTACATCCTCAACAACATGTTCCGCCCGAACCAGGCGCCGGTCGTCTCGGTCATCGCCGTGGTGCTGGTGATCGTGTCGATCGTGCCGATCTATCTCGCGCAGCGGCTGTCGGGGTCGGAGCAGACCCGCCGCTGACCAACGGGCGGAGAGATGGGCGGCGGGCGATCCCCAGATCGCCCGCCGCGGGGTGAGACCCCGTCCCCACACGTCAGGCCCACCCTCGGCGCGGTCCGAGTCCCCACACAGGATTGACGCGCCGACGCTTACTGCAATCTGCAGTATAGGGTCGTTCCAACGTCAGCGGGATACCCTTTACGTTCCGCGCCGACGACCCGAAAGCCGGCCGGAAAGGAGCCTGTCGTGCCCGAACGCGAGCCCTCGATCACGGGTTACCTCACGCTCGGCCTCCTGGCCGGGCGCGACTGGTCGGCCTACCAGCTCGCCGAGCAGCTGGGGCGCGGCGTCTCGGAGCTCTGGCCGTCCGCCGATCGCGGGCGCTATGCCGTGCTCAACCGTCTGCACTCCGCCGGGTTCGTCGAGACCCGGCAGGAGCACACGGGCAAGCGCGCCCGCACGATCTACTCCATCACGCCGGAAGGGCGCGAGGCGCTCGCCGCGTGGCTGCGCACCCCGGTGCGCCCGCCGACCCTCGAGTTCGAGGGGATGGTGCGGGTGCTCCTGTCGGACCAGGGCTCACTCGACGACCTACGCGCGACGCTCGCGCTCACGCGCGAGCAGGCGCTCGCGAACCGCGAGATGTTCGCGCGGTACGCCGCGTTCATCAGCGAGACCGGCGGCACGTTCCCCGAGCGCAAGCATCTGTTCGCGCTCGCCAACACGTTCATGATCGGCCACTACGAGCACGTCATCTCGTGGACCGAGTGGGCCGAGCAGCAGATCGCCGACTGGCCCGACGCGGTGGCGCCCGCCCACACCCACGGCGGGCAGGTGCACGACATGCTCGCGCCGGGCCGCGAGGCGCTCGCCGGCGACCACGCCACCGACTGGTGATCCCTCGCGCCTACGGTCGCTGGGCGTAGACGATCACCCGGTCACCGTCGCGGACGAACTGCAGCGTGGTGCCTTCGGGGAACTCGTCGAGCAGAGCCGGAGGTGCCTGGGGGGTGACGACGATCGTCGTCGACGAGGGACCCGACCCGGTGGCGCACGACCCGGCCGACAGGCCGAAGTTGACCGACGCCGAGTCGTAGACCCATAGGCAGCTGCTGTTGGTGCCGTTGCCGAAGTCGCGGGCCGAGGCGATCGCGGTCAGGCCGAGGTACTCGTCGAACGTCACGCCGTCCGGCGGCCGCGCGCCCCACATCTGCTCCGGCCAGAGCCCGTCGGCGTCTTCGCCGAGATCCGCGACCTGCTCCCGGCCCGGCGGCAGCTGCACCGACGCGACGCCCGCCCCGAGAAGCGCGGCGATCAGCAGTGATCCGCCCCACAAGAGCGCGCGGTGCCGCTCCCACCACGGGACCGGCACGACGGGCCCGGGGGCAGGCGGTTCGTCCTGCCTTGTGGTGAGAGGCGCGGCCTCGGCCACCACAGGGACGTCAGCCTCCTCCGCGCCGACGGCGCGCGCTTCGAGCTCACGGAGCCGGCTCAGCGCCTGCGGATCGCCGTCGATGTCGGCATCCGGTCCGTAGGCGCGCAGCCGCAGCGCCTTCAGTTCGCCCGCGGCGTCGTCGGTCAGGTCGTCGGACATCGGCGACATCTTCGTCGATCGCGGCGTCCGGGAACCGAACGGGCAGGTGTCCGATCGGTGAACATCCTGCGGCGCGCGCCACGGAAGCGCGCACCGGCTCAGTGGGCGGTGCGCACCCCGACGAGATCGTGCACGAGCACGGCGGCGGCCCGAGCGCCCTGGCCCGCGGCGACGATGAGCTGCTGCGGGCCCGGGGACGCAGCATCCCCCGCCGCATAGAGCCCCGGCACCGACGTGCGTCCGGAGCGATCGGTCACCAGGTTGCCGAACCCGTCGCGCTCGAGGTCGATCCCGCCGACGAAGTCGAGCGCCGGGTGCCACTGCGGGCGCACGAACCCGCCCTCGATCTCGACGCGCGCGCCGTCGACGAGGCGTACTGCTGTCACGGTGCCGCGGTCGCCTTCGAGGTCGTCGATCTTCCGTCGTTCGACGATGATCCCGGATGCTGCGAGCTCGGCCTCTTCGACCGTGTCGACGGCATCGGTGCCGTTGGTGAAGACCGTGAGCCGGTCGGTCCAGCGGGCGATGAGCCGGGCACGCGCGGCGAGGTCGCGGGTCTCGCCGATGAGGGCGAGCGGCCGGTCCTGGAGTTCCCACGCGTCGCACGCGGCGCAGCTGAAGAGCGTCATGCCGTAGAAGGCGCGCAGGCTCGGGATGGCGGGGAGCGTCTCACGCAGGCCCGTCGCGACGAGAACCGAACGCGCGGCGACGGCGGGCGGGATGCCCGCGCCCCTGCCCTGGAGCGCCGCGAGGAAGCGGAGTCCCTCGCCGCAGTCGCGCTCCTGCAGCGCGGTCACCACGGTGCGGTCGAACACCTGCACGTTCGGGTAGGCGGCGAGCTCGGCGCGTGCGAGCTTGCGCAGCTCGAGCGGCGGAACGCCGTCGCGCGTGAGGAAGCCGTGCGAGCGCAGGGTCGCGGCGTTGCGCGGGCGGCCGGCGTCGATGAGGACGACGGACGCGCGGGCGCGACCGAGGTTGAGCGCCGCCGACAGTCCGGCGGGGCCCCCACCGACGATGACGACGTCGACCTCGGTCGAGGGTGCGGGAGGAGTGGAATCAGTCATGGCCGTCTCCTTGGGGAGGAAGCGCCGCGATGACGGGGTGGTCCTTCGCGATGACGCCGGTCTTGGCCGCATCGCCGGGCGACCCGATGTCGTCGAAGAACTCGACGTTCGCGGTGTAGTAGTCCTGCCATTCCTCCGGCAGGTCGTCCTCGTAGTAGATCGCCTCGACCGGGCACACCGGCTCGCAGGCGCCGCAGTCCACGCACTCGTCGGGGTGGATGTACAGCGACCGCTCACCCTCGTAGATGCAGTCCACCGGGCACTCGTCGATGCAGGCGCGGTCCTTCACATCGACGCACGGCAGGGCGATCACATAGGTCACGGGACGAGCGCTCCCCGCGAGATCGCGACCTGCTCGTCGCGGGGCACGACCTTGACGCGCTCGCGCGTGTGGAGGTGGTTCGCACCCAGCTCGCGCTCGTGCGCGTCGAGGGCGAGCCAGCCGTCCCACGTCGTGTAGGCGACCTCGCGCTCGTCGAGCACGTCGAGCACGTCTCCGTCCACTGTCGGAGCGCCGAGGCGGCCGGCCGCGACGTCCGCCACGAGGTGGGCGATGGTCTCCATCGCGTCGGACTTCGTGTGGCCGATGAGGCCGACCGGTCCGCGCTTGATCCAGCCCGTCGCGTAGAGCCCGGCGATCACGGGGGCGTCCGCGTCACCCGTCACCGCAGCATCCTTCACACGTCCTTCGACGTTCGAGACGACGCCGGCCTTCTCGTCGAACGGCGCGTCGATGACCGGCGTGCCGTAGTAGCCGACGGCGCGGTAGACCTGCTGCACCGCGATCTCGCGGAACTCGCCGGTGCCGCGGACCGCGCTGCCCTCGCCCGTCGGCTCGGTGCGCTCGAAGCGGAGGGCTTCGACCTTGCCGTCGCCGAGCACCTCGACGGGCGAGTGGTAGAAGTGCAGGTGCAGGCGACGGCTCGCGCCGGTCGACTCGCGCGTGCGCCAGCTCTGCAGGATGCGGAGCATGACCTTGAGCTGGTTGTTCGACGGCACGAGGCCCTCGAGGTAGGCGAAGTCCTCGTCGTGCACGACGATGTCGACGTTCGGCACCTCGCCGAGCTCGCGCAGCTCGATCGGCGTGAACTTGATGTCGGCGGGGCCGCGGCGGCCGAAGACGTGCACGTCGGTGACGGCCGAGGCCTCGAGGCCTGCGAGCACGTTGTCGGCGATCTCGGTCGAACGCAGGTCCACGGCGTGCTTGGCGAGCACACGGGCGACGTCGAGCGCGACGTTGCCGTTGCCGATGACGGCGACCTCGCGCTGGTCGAGCGTCCACTCGGTCGGGACGTCGGGGTGCCCGTCGAACCACGCGACGAAGTCGGCGGCGCCGTACGAGCCCTCGAGATCGATGCCCGGGATGTCGAGCGCGGCGTCGCGGATCGCGCCTGTGGCGAGGATCACGGCGTCGTAGCGCTCCTGCAGCTCGTCGATCGAGATGTCGCGGCCGACCTCGACGTTGCCGATGAAGCGCGTGGTGCCGGCATCCAGCATCTCGTGCAGCGAGTTGACGATGCCCTTGATGCGGGGGTGATCGGGCGCGACGCCGTAGCGGATCAGTCCGTAGGGCGCGGGGAGCGACTCGAACAGGTCGATGGCGACGGTGCCGCCGGCCTCGACGACCGAGTTGGTGAGGATGTTGCCCGCGTAGATGCCGGCGGGACCGGCGCCGACGATCGCGACGCGGAGGTTCTGGAGGCTCGAAGAAGTCACTGTGGTTTCTTTCGGGTCAGGCGGAGAGCGCGAGGGCGGCCGTCAGGCGCGCCGCGGCGGGGTGAGCGGGTCGTACTGGGAGAGATCGAGGGTCGCGAGTTCGGCGGGCGCGTACGGGCTGAGCCGGACGACGTCGCCGACGACCACGACGGCGGGGGAACGGATGCCTCGTTCCGCGGCCTGGTGCGCGATGGTCGAGAGTGTGCCGACGGTGACCCGCTGGCGGGGTCCGTACCCGTCCTCCACGACGGCGACCGGGCAGTCCGCACCGCGCTCGCCGCGGGCCAGCGTGATCGCGGAGTTCGCCAGGGTGCCGATGCCCATGAGCAGCACGACGGTGTGGTCGCAGCCGCCGCCGAGCGACTCGATCTGGTCGTGCGCGGTGGCCACGGTGAAGGCGGTCGCCACGCCGCGGTGCGTAAGTGGGATGCCGGCGATCGCGGGCACGGAGATGGCGCTGGTGATGCCGGGCACGACCTCCACGGGCACGCCGGCCTCCTGGCAGGCGTGGAGCTCCTCGCCGCCGCGGCCGAAGACGTACGGATCGCCGCCCTTGAGGCGGACGACCGTCTTGCCTTCCTGGCCGAGGTGCGCGAGGAGCGCGTTGATCGCGTCCTGCGGCACGGCGTGGTGGCCGGGGCGCTTGCCCACGTCGACGACCTCGGCGCGGAGTTCCACCCCGTCGGCCTTGAGGCCGTCGAGCACGGCGCGCGCGCCGAGCCGGTCGGCGACGACGACGTCGGCCGCCTCGAGGGCGCGGAGGCCCTTCACCGTCAGCAGGCCGGCGTCACCGGGGCCGGCCCCGACGAGCCAGACTTTGCCTGCGGCGGTCATCGCGAACCTCCCGAGATGAGCAGGCCCCGGCGCTTCAGCATCCGTCGCTCGAGCGGTCCGAAGAAGACGAGCTCGATGAGCACGCCGATCGCGAGGATCACGAGGATCGTGCCGAGCACACCGGCGAGGTCGGCGAGGTCGCGGTTGTTCTGCAGCATCGACCCGAGGCCGAAGCCGATCGTGCCGCCCATCGCGATGATCTCGGCGGCCATGAGCGAGCGCCACGAGAACGCCCAGCCCTGCTTGAGGCCGGCGAGGTAGCCGGGGAGTGCGGCGGGGAGGATGACCGCGGTCGCGAGCTGCCAGCGCGACGCGCCGAGCACGGTGCCGACGCGGCGCAGCTGCGGCGGCACCTGGTCGATGCCCGCGATGAGGCCGTTGACGATCGAGGGGATCGCGCCCATGAGGATCACGAAGTAGACGGTGGCGTCCGACAGGCCGAACCAGATGATGGCGGCGGGCACCCACGCGACCGACGGCAGCACCTGCAGGCCCGAGATGATCGGCCCGACGGCGCGGCGGATGGGGCGCACCTCGGCGAGCAGCAGGCCGATGGGCGTGCCGACGACGATCGCGATGAGGAAGCCGATGATGCCGCGCTCGAGGCTCGTGGTGACGGCCTCCTGCAGGCGGCCGGAGTCCCACGCCTGCCCGAGGGCCGCGGCGACGTCCGCCGGGCCGGGGATGATGTCGGGGCGCGGCTGCGCGATGACGACGTACAGCTGCCAGACGACGACCAGCAGGATGACGAAGACGATCGGCGGCACGACGCTCGCGGCGAACTGGCGCCAGCGGCTCGGGCCGCGCTCGGCGTCGGTCTGGAGGCGGTCGAGCCCGGCTTCGAGCGAACGGAGGTCGTCGGAATGAGCGGATGCTGCGACATCCGTCTTCGAAACGGTCAGGGTGTCATGCGGCATTGCGGCGGATCTCCTTCCGCAGCTGGTCGGTGATCTCCACCGAGAGGGCGGCGACCTCGGGCGACTCGATACGGCGTCCGCTGGTCTTCGTGATCTGCCACTGCTGCACGACGCGACCGGGACGGCTGCCCAGCAGCACGACGCGCTGGCCGAGGCGGGCCGCCTCGCGCACGTTGTGCGTGACGAACACGATGGTCCGGCCGGACGCGCGCCACACGCGCTCGAGCTCCTCGTGGAGGAGGTCGCGCGTGATGGCGTCGAGCGCGGCGAACGGCTCGTCCATCAGCAGCACGGGCCGGTCCTGGGCGAGGGCGCGCGCGAGCGCGACGCGCTGGCGCATGCCGCCCGAGAGCTCGTGCGGACGCTTCTCCGCGGCATCCGCCAGGTTCACGGTGTCGAGCAGGGCGAGCGCCTTCTCGCGGCGCTCGCCGCGGGCGACGCCGCGCAGGCGGAGTGCGAGCTCGACGTTCTTGCGGGCCGTGAGCCACGGCATGAGCGCCGACTCCTGGAACATCACGGCCGAGCCCTCGGTGGGCGTCTCGATGCGGCCCGCGCTGGGCTTGTCGAGACCCGCGACGAGGTTCAGGAGGGTGGACTTGCCGCATCCCGACGCGCCCAGCAGGCACACGAACTCGCCGGGGGCGATGTCGAGCGACACGTCCTCGAGCACGACGGGCCCGGTGCCGAAGCGCTTGGAGACGCCGTCGATGCGCACGGCGGGCGTGGGCGCGGGGGCCGCGACGGGCACCGGCGTGACGCTGTCGAAGCTGGGCGCCAGCGGCTTGGTCGTGCCCGCCGGCGCCGGCGGGCCGGAGTGGGTGGGCGCGCCCGCCCCCGGGACCGCGTGCGCGGACCCGGAGGCGGAGGCGGGAGCGGTGCTCATGTTCAGTCCTCGCCGAGCCCAGCTGCCGAGACGGTGTCAGCGCCCTCGGCCTCGAGCTGCTTGTTGAGCAGGCGCAGATCGAAGAGACCCTCGATCGACCCCTTCTTCTGGGTGCCGGCCTCGATGCCGTTCTCGACGAGCGTCTCGAACGTGTCGGCGTGCGGGTCGACTGAGAACGACACGTGCTCGAGCGCACGGGCGATGACGTCGTCGGCCAGCGGCTTGCCGGTGTCCTTCTCGATCTTGTCGTTGATGACGGCGGGCGCCTCGTCGGGGTTGTCGGCGATCCACTGCACGGCCGCCTCGTGGCCCTTCAGCAGATCGGCGACGACGTCGGGGTGCTCGTCGAGGAACTGCTTGCGCACCAGCAGCACGGTCGTCGGGAACTCGCCGTCCTCCCAGAGGTCGGCCTCGTCCTGCAGCACGTGCGCACCGGCGTCGATGATGAGACGCGAGACCCACGGCTCGGGCAGCCAGGCGCCGTCGAGCTGGCCCTGCTGGAACAGCGTCAGCGTCTGTGCGTTCTCGGTCGGCGTGATGTGCACGTCGCCGCCGCCCGCGGTGTCGGTCTCGAAGCCCTCGTCCTCGAGCCACACGCGCGCGGCGACGTCCTGCGTGTTGCCGAGCTGGGGCGTCGCGATCGTGGTGCCCTCGAGGTCGGCCGGGTCGTCGATGCCGTCGCGGACGACCAGTGCCGCGCCGCCGGTGGCGGCACCGGCGACGATGCGCGCGGACTCGCCGCCGGACTGGATGAACGTGTTGATCGACGGGTTGGGACCGATGTACGTCGCATCGATCGCGCCCGCCGAGAGCGCCTCGATCGCGGCCGGTCCGGCGTTGAAGACCTGCGTCGTGACGTCGACGTCGCCGAGGGCGTCATCGAACAGGCCCTCTTCGAGGCCGACGAGCGCCGGTGCGTGCGTGACGTTCGCGAAGTAGCCCAGGCGCAGCTCGCTCACCGGCGCGCTGTCACCGCTCTCGCTCGGGCTTGCCGCGGCGGAGGCGCAGCCGGCCATCATCGCTGCCACGAGTCCCAGGGTTGTGATTGCGGTCGCAGTGCGGATTTTGTTCACGGTGTCGCCTCCTTAGTTCGGGTGTTGCTCAGTGGGTGGTCTGTGCGCGACAGGTCAGTCGCGCACGATGCCGGCGGCGAGCGTCGCGCCGTCGGACGGATGGATCACGAGGAACGAGCCCCCGTGGCGGCTGGCGGCATACGGCTCGAGCGGCAGGTCGGCCGCCAGCCGCAGCCGCACGCGGCCGATGTCGTTGGTCTCGAGCGTCTGCGCCGGCCCGTGGGTGAGCGCATCGAGGTCGTAGCGCGACTCGATCTGCGCGACGATGGCCTGCACGGTCGCGGTGCCGTGCTTGACGAGGACACGGATGCCGGGGGTCAGCGCCCGCGCGTCGAGCTGGAACAGCTCGGCATCGAACTCGCGGCGACCCGCAGGGAGCGTGCCGGCGGCGACGACGAGCGCGCCGCGCGCGGTGTCGATGTCGCGGTCGAACTCGAGGGAGACGGACTGCGGGGCCGTGGCCTCCTCGACCTCGGCGCCGGCGGCACGGATGCCGGTGACCGTCGTCGCCGAGCCGCCCGGGAAGATCTCGACCCGGTCGCCCACGCGCACGACGCCGCTCGAGATGCGGCCGGCGACGGCGCGGTAGTCGCGCAGGCGCTCCGCCTCGGCGGGGTCGATGCCGGGGGCGAGGCCGCCCTGCGGGCGCAGGACGAGCTGCACCGGGAGGCGGAACGGCTCGAGCTCCCGCTCGGTGTCATCGGCGGCGGGAAGGGTCTCGAGCAGTTCGAGCAGCGCCGGCCCCTCGTACCAGGGCGTGCGCTCCGAGCGGTCGACGATGTTGTCGCCCTCGAGGGCCGACACCGGGATGACGTGCAGATCCTCGATGCCGAGCTCGGCGGCCACGGCCTCGGCCTGGGCGGCGACCTCGGCGAACGTCTCCTGCGAGAAGCCGACGAGATCGATCTTGTTGACGGCGACGATGACGTGGGGAACGCGCAGCAGGGCGACCACGGCGAGGTGCCGCTTCGTCTGCTCGAGCACGCCCTTGCGGCCGTCGACGAGCACGATCACGGCGTCGGCGGTCGTCGCACCGGTGACCATGTTGCGCGTGTACTGCACGTGCCCGGGGCAGTCGGCGAGGATGAACGACCGCGCGCCCGTGGAGAAGTAGCGGTAGGCGACGTCGATCGTGATGCCCTGCTCGCGCTCGGCGCGCAGGCCGTCGGTGAGGAGGGCGAAGTCGAACGCGCCGTGCGCGAAGCCGCGGTCGGCCGAGGTGCGGGCGACCTGCTCGAGTTGGTCGGCGAGGATCGCCTTCGAGTCGTGCAGCAGGCGGCCGACGAGCGTCGACTTGCCGTCGTCGACCGAGCCCGCCGTGGCGAACCGGAACAGCGTGGGCTGGGCGGTGAGAGTCGCGGTCATCAGAAGTACCCGTCCTTCTTGCGGTCCTCCATGGCCGCCTCGCTGAGGCGGTCGTCGGCGCGCGTCGCGCCGCGCTCGGTGATCGTGGAGATGCCCACCTCGGCGACGATCGCGGCGAGGTCCGCAGCATCCGATTCCACCGCTCCGGTGCAGCTCATGTCGCCGACCGTGCGGTAGCGCACCGTGCGGCGCTCGACGGTCTCGTTCTCGCGCGGCGGCGAGAACGGGCCGACGGGGCGCCACATGCCGTCGCGGGCGTACACGTCGCGCTCGTGCGCGAAGTACAGCGGCGGCAGCGCGATGCCCTCGCGCTCGATGTAGCGCCAGACGTCGAGCTCGGTCCAGTTCGAGATCGGGAACGCACGCACGTGCTGACCGGGGGTGTGGCGGCCGTTGTACAGGCTCCAGAGCTCCGGACGCTGGTTGCGCGGGTCCCACTGGCCGAACTCGTCGCGCAGCGAGATGATGCGCTCCTTGGCGCGGGCCTTGTCCTCGTCGCGACGGGCGCCGCCGAAGACGGCGTCGTGGCGGCCGGCAGCGATCGCGTCGAGCAGCGGCAGTGTCTGCAGCGGGTTGCGAGTGCCGTCGGCGCGCTCCTGCAGGCGGCCGTCGTCGATGTAGTCCTGCACGCTCGCGACCTCGAGGCGGATGCCGAGACGCTCGACGGTCTCGTCGCGGAAGGCGATGACCTCGGGGAAGTTGTGGCCCGTGTCGACGTGCAGCACGGGGAAGGGCACCTTGCCGGGCGCGAACGCCTTCGTCGCGAGGTGGAGCACGACGACCGAGTCCTTGCCGCCGGAGAACAGCAGCACGGGCCGCTCGAACTCGGCGACGACCTCGCGGATGACGTGGATGGCCTCGGCCTCGAGCAGGTCGAGGGCCGAGAGCGCGGTGGGGGCGGCGATCGTTCCGGTCATTCGTGGAGCCCGCATTCGGTCTTGGCCGAGCCGGCCCAGCGGCCGGATCGGGGATCTTCGCCGGGCGCGACCGGCTTCGTGCACGGCTCGCAGCCGATCGAGGGGTAGCCGAACCCGACGAGCAGGTTCACCGGAGCCTTGTGCGCGGCGGCGTACTCGAGCACGTCGTCGAAGCTCCACGCCGCGACGGGGTTCACCTTGACGAGCCCGTTGCGCTCGTCCCACGTCACCAGCGGCGTGTTCGTGCGGGTCGGCGCCTCGTCGCGGCGCACGCCCGTGAACCACAGCTCGTACCCGCCGAGCGCATCCTGCAGGGGCGCGACCTTGCGGCGCGCGCAGCACAGGCCCGGGTCGCGCTCGAAGAGCTTCGCGCCGAACTCGGCGTCCTGCTCAGCGACCGTCTGGTCGGGGGTGATGTCGACGATCCGCACGTCGAGTGCGCGCTGCACCTCGTCGCGCGTCGCGTAGGTCTCGGTGAAGTGGTAGCCGGTGTCGAGGAACAGCACGTCGACGCCGGGCAGCTGCTCCGCCACGAGGTGGGGGAGCGCGGCGTCGGCCATCGAGCACGCGACGGCGGCAGCATCCGTCCCGAAATTGCGCGCGACCCACGCGACCACGTCGGCAGCGGATGCCTCGTGGTCGGTCAGGCTGCCGAGCTCGAGGTTGCCCTGCTCGGCGAGAGCCTGCAGCTCTTCGCGGGTGCGCTTGACGGCGACGCGGGGGGCGAGGGAGACGGTCACTGGAGGGCCTCCTCGTCGGCGCGGTGCGCCCACTGGGCGAACGTCTCGTCGGCGGTGACGTCGCGCTCGGCGAGGAATCGCTTGACCACGCCCTCGGTGTAGTCGGCGATCCCGTCGGCGGCGACCTTCAGGCCGCGCACCGTGCGGCCGAGACCGGCGTCGTCGCGGTCGGCGTTCACGAGCCCGCCGCCGAGATGCACCTGGTAGCCGGGGACCTGCTCGCCGTCGATCGTGACGAGCTGGCCCTTGAGGCCGATGTCGGCGGTCTGGATGCGCGCGCAGGAGTTGGGGCAGCCGTTGACGTGCAGCGAGATCGGATGCGGAAGCTCGAACTGCTCGAGACGCTTCTCGAGATCGAGCACCGCCGCCGTCGCGTACGCCTTGGTCTCGACGATCGCCAGCTTGCAGAACTCGATGCCGGTGCACGCGATCGTGCCGCGGCGGATGAGGCTCGGCCGTGCCGACAGGCCGAGCTCGTCGAGGCCCGCGATGAACGGCTCGACGTTCTCGTCGGGGATGTCGAGGAAGACGAGCTTCTGGTGCGGCGTCGTGCGCAGGCGCGTCGAGCCGTGGGCCTCGACCAGATCCGCGAGCTTCGCGAGGGTCGGGCCGGAGACGCGGCCGACGATCGGCGTCGCGCCGATGTAGGAGCGGCCGTCCTTCTGCTTGTGCACGCCGACGTGGTCGCCCTGCGTCAGCGGCTTGGGCGCGGCGGGGCCGTCGGGCAGTGCGTAGCCGAGGTATTCGTCCTGCAGCACCTGGCGGAACTTCTCGGCACCCCACTCGGCGAGCAGGAACTTGAGGCGCGCCTTGTTGCGCAGGCGGCGGTACCCGTAGTCGCGGAAGATCTGCGCGACGCCGTGCCAGGCCTCCGCCACCCGCTCGGGCGCGACGAAGACGCCGAGGCGCTCCGCGAGGCGCGGGGTGGTCGACAGGCCGCCGCCGACCCACAGGTCGTAGCCGATGCCCAGCTCGGGGTGCTCGACGGCGACGAACGCGACGTCGTTGATCTCGTGCACGACGTCTTGGCTGGGGTGGCCGGTGATGGCCGACTTGAACTTGCGCGGCAGGTTCGCGAGCGACTCGTCGCCGATGAAGCGCGACGTGATCTCGTCGATCTGCGGCGTCGGGTCGATGAGCTCGTCGGCCGAGATGCCGGCGACGGGCGAGCCGAGGATGACGCGGGGCACGTCGCCGCACGCCTCGGTGGTGCCGAGGCCGACAGCTTCGAGGCGGCGCCAGATCTCGGGGACGTCCTCGACGCGGATCCAGTGCAGCTGGATGTTCTGGCGGTCGGTGATGTCGGCGGTGCCGCGGCCGAAGTCGTTCGAGATGCCGGCGATGACGCGCAGCTGCTCGGTGGTGAGCTGGCCGCCGTCGATGCGCACGCGCATCATGAAGTACTCGTCCTCGAGCTCTTCGGGGGTCAGGGTCGCGGTGCGGCCGCCGTCGATGCCGGGCTTGCGCTGCGTGTAGAGCCCCCACACGCGGAAGCGGCCGTGAAGGTCGGTCGGGTCGATCGACGCGAATCCGCCCTTCGAGTAGATGTTCTCGATGCGGTCGCGCACGCTCAGGCCGTTGTCGACCTGCTTCCACTCCTCGTTGCCGTTGAGCGGGGTCGTGCCGTCGACCTTCCACTGGCCGTTCGGCTTCGACGACGGGCGCGGCGGGCGCACGGCCGCGCGCGGGCGTTCTGCGGCTGCGCGCGCTTCGGTGTCGCTGATGGTCACGGTGGCCTCCGGGGTGAATCCCGGGGCGTCCCCCGGGCGGGACCCTATCGAGTCCATTCCGTGAGGCTAGAAGCGGTCGTGCGTGTGACCTATCCGAGCGTCAAGAGGCGTTAACCGACGTAATGGTGCGTCACACAGTTGCGGGTGCGGGTCTTTGTGGACTCGGTCCGACTACTTCGCGGCTTCGTTGTAGCGATCGACCACGATGTCGACGAGGGATGCCGGGGGCTCGTCGTCGCCGAGAAGTGGCGGCGCGACCGGGGCTCCGGCCGCGAGCCGCACGGCGAGGTCGTGGAAGTAGCCCGGGGCGAGGAGATAGTCGGCCACGACGACGCGCTCGGCGTTCGTTCCGGCGTCTGCGACGGCGACGTCGACGCGGGGGTCGGCGGCGGCGAGGAAGCCGACCGTGACCTCGCGGTCGAGCCGGGCGCTCAGCATCCGTCCGATCTCGCGGCAGTCCTCGTTCGCGCGGTCGTCGGTCGAGCCGGCCACGGCGAGGACGAGGGCGTCGTCGGAACCGACGGGACCGAGGCGCGCGAGGAGCGCGTCGACGAGGCGCGGATCAGGCCCGAGCGCCGGAGCGATGACGACCCCGTCGCGGCCCGCGGACTGCTCGATGAGGTCGACCCGCACGTGGTAGCCCGCAGAGAGCAGCAGCGGCACGATGACGACGGGCGTGCCCTCCGGGATCGCGTCGAGGGATGCCGCGACATCCGGCTGCTGCACATCCACATGCCCGAGCCGCACGGTGACGTCGGGCAGCCGCCGCGCGACCGCGTCGACCAGCGCCGCGACCGCGGCCTGCCCCGCCGGCGACGACGTGCCGTGAGAGATGGCGAGGAGTGCGGGCCGGGTCATGTGGCCCATTGTGCCCCGCGCGTGTGACGCGCGTGTGACGGCGAAGGGTTACCCCGCCGGTGGGATGTCCGGACTTCGCAGGGTTTCAGGGCTGGGTCACCTGCGAAACCTGGACCGGTGCGGGTCCGAGGGCTGTCTCGGCATGGTCGCTCTCCGGGCGATGTCCGGACTTCGCACGATATCGGGTCGGTTCTCCCGCGAAACCTGGACCGCGGCATGAACGCCGAAGGGCGGTCCCAGCGTGTGCGGGACCACCCCTCGGGCGAGTGGATGCTGCGGCTCAGGCCGCGCCGGATTCCCGGCCGCGGGAGAACCCGGCGTCGAAACCGCGCTCGTACGCCTGCTGCGTGCGCCTGCCTCCGCGACCGTGGTGGCCGTGGTGGCCGTGACCGTGTCCGTGACCACCGTGGCCCTCGTGGTCGTGGTCGTGGTCGTGGTGGCTGTGGCCGGCGTGCGGGTGGTGGCCGTGGCAGCCCTCATCGCCGTAGCCGCGCATGGGCTCGTCGAAGCGCTCGGCCGGGTGGCCGGGACGCCCGGGCGCGAAGCCGCGGTGGCGGTTGCGGCCGTAGCCGTCGTGCACGTCGGGGTCGAACGGACGCGGGCGCCCGCCGAAGCCAGGGCCGAAGCCGGGGCCGAAGCCACCGAAGCCCGGACCGAAGCCCGGACGGAAGCCGGGGCCGAACCCGGGGCGTCCGAAGCCGCCGAAACCGCGCTCGCGGCCGGTGGCGTTCTCGTCCCAGCCGAGCTCGCGGGCGATGGCCTCGAGCGAGCCGGTCAGGGCTGCGTAGGCCTCGTCGTCGCCGACGGCGGCAACCACACGGGCGCGGAGTCCGTCGACGATCGCGCCGATGCGCTCCTTCTCAGAGCGGCCGAGGTCGGTCAGGACCCACGTTCCGTCGCCCTGCTCCTCGACCCAGCCGCGCTCCTCGAGGCCGCGGAGGCGCTTGCCCTTGCGGGCGAGACGCTCACGGAACTCGGGCGCGTCGACGTCGCCGGACAGCACGTTCAGCACCATCCAGTCGCGTCGCGTCATGCCCTCTGCCTCGAGCGCCGTCGCGAACTCGCGCGTCAGCAGGCGGTCGACCGCACGCAGCCAATAGCCGAGCGGACGCTTCTCGGTGGGGGTCTGGTTCTCTTCGTTGTCATTGATGTCGTTCATGGGGAAGTCCTTTCGGGGGCGGCTCGGAGGGCCGCCGGGTGATACATGTCGAAGTGCATGTACATGCAGTGTGACATGCATTTCAGATCCATGTCAAGTCGCATGTAAATTGGGAGAATGCCGTCCACTCCCGACGACCCGTCCGACGCGATCGCCGCCGCCCTCGCCCGCCTCCGCGGACGACGAGGCCCCCGTCCGCCGTGGATGGAGGGTGCGGGCCCGCACTCCTCAGGCCCGCACGCGCACGGACATGCCGGACCGCACGGGCACAGCGGCGATGGCGGGGAGCACGTCCGCGCCGACGGCACGGTGCACGGCTTCGGCGGCCGCGGTCCGTGGGGTCGCGGGGGACCGGGCCCCGGCTTCGGCACACCGCCGTGGGCCGGGGGAGGTGGCCGCTTCGGCGGCCCCGCGCGCATGAGACTGCTCGAGGCGCTGGCCGCAGCATCCCATCCGCTCTCGGTCGGGGAGATCGCCGACGCGGTGGGCGTCGATCAGCCCCGGGCGTCGCGGCTCGTGCAGCAGTCCGTCGAGCTCGACCTGGTGCGGCGCGAGGCGGACCCCGACGACGCCCGCCGCACGCGGGTCGCGCTGACGGATGCCGGAACCCGTCTGGTGCGCGGGTTCCGCGGTGAGCGGCGCGAGGCGATCGACTCGGCGCTCGCCGCCTTCACCGATGAGGAGCGCACCGAGCTCGCCCGCCTGCTGACGAAGCTCGCCGACTCCTGGCCCGGCGCCTGACCGGCGGCCTCACCTCACGACCGCTGCACTGTCCTGCGAGTGCGGCGTCGGACGACGCGGCACTCGCAGGAGACTGCAGCACAAGACGGGGGCGTCCCCGGCTCGCTCGACGACCCAGTTCCGAACGGATCAGAAGCTGGTGACGAGGTCGCCGAGCACCGCCTCGAGCTTCGACGGGTCGGTGGCGTCGTAGTAGTGGGCGCCGGTCGCGCTCGAGATGGACTGCAGCGTCGCCACGTCGGCGTCGGCGCCGTAGGCCAGCGTGAAGATGAGCACCGGCGTGGCGTGGTGCATGTCCTTCAGGTTCGCGAGCATCTGGTCGGCACTGATCGTCGGCGCGTTCGGGGCGTCGTTCTCGCCGTCCGAGAGCAGCACGATGGCGTTGATGTGGTCGCTCGACCACGACGCCGCCTGCTGCGCGGCGAAGGTGTCGACCGCCTGGTAGAGCGGGGTGTCGCCCATCGAAGTGAGGCCGCCGAGCGCGCCGAGGAAGCCGTCGCGCGACGAGCCGATGTCGGCGACGGGAGACACGAGCCCGGGCACCATGGCCCCGTCGGGCGCCTGCGCGAAGGCCGCGAGCCCGACGTCGTCGCCGTTCGTGAAGTGGCCGAGGGCCGCCTCGATCGCCTTGCGGGCCTGCGTGAGCTTCGTGTCGCTCGCGGAGATGGGCTCGTCCATCGACCCCGACACGTCGAGGAGGAAGAGCACGTTCGCGCGCTTGCGGACGTCGGGGAACGACGCCTGCACGGCGGTGACGACGTCGGCGCCGGGGAAGGCGAGCGTGCCGCCCTGATCGCCGTCGAGCTGCCCGACCTGCTGCACGCCCTCGTCGAGGTCGCGGTTGAGGTCGCGGTAGCCCGCGGCGCGCACAGCCGCCTGACCCTGCGCGGTGTGCGTGAAGCGGATGAAGTCCGCCGCCGCCTCCGACTCGACCGGGTCGATCCACGCGCCCGTGAGGCGCATCACCGGGTTGTCGGCGGTGTAGTAGCCGTCGGCCGGGTAGATCGGCACGAGCTGCTCCGCCGGCGGGTCGGCCTGCGTGCGCGTGATGCCGTCGCGGCTCGTGATGCCGCGGTTGTAGTCCCACACCGACTTCTCGTCGACGATGACCGCCGAGAGGAAGTCGGCGGTGGAACCGGATGCCTCGGCCTGGCGTGCGTGCCAGAGGAAGTGCTCGGGCGTGGCCATGTAGTGGCTCGTCGCGTTCTCGTTCGCATGCACCTCCGCCTGTACGGCGGGGTCCTGCACCTGGGCGGCGGTGAAGTCCGTCATCGATCCCGCGGCGGTGCCGTAGGACGCGAACATGGCGGCCTCGCCGCTCGTCGCGACGAGCGGGCTCGTCTTGCCGAGCTTGAACGCGCCCCACTCGGGGTGGCCGAGGCCGCTCCACAGATCGGGGTCGCCCGCCGACTCGAAGATCTCGGCCCACGTCGGCGCCTCGGCATCCCATCCGATCGCGGACGCGAGGTTCTCGGGCATGGCGAGCACGATGTCGGAGGCCGCGACGCTCGTGCCCTCGGCACGAAGGTTGGTGGCGCCGTCGGCCTGCGCGACGTCGACCCACGTCGACGAGTCGGGCAGCCACACGGTGGGCTTCTGGTCGTCGGCGAGGTTCGGGAAGCCGGTCGCGACGACGGCGGCGGCCACACCCGACTTCTCGCGGCTGGTCGTCACCGTCACGCACGAGCCGGCCACGTTGCGCGGCTGGCTGTTGTACGCGGCCGCGAGTCCTTCGACCATCTCCGCGTTCTCGAACGACGACAGCACGTTGACCGTCGCGCACGGCTCCGCTCCGGCGGTGGCGGCCGGCTCGTCCTCGGGGAAGACGATCGGCTCGGCGACCACGGGTGCCTCGGGAGCAGGGTCGGCGGCCGGCTGCTCGGCGCCGGCGAGGTTGGAGATGATCGCGTACGACACCGTGCCGATCGAGCCGACCAGCACGACGATGCCGACGATGGTCGTCGCGATGATCGCCTGGCGGCGGCGCTTGCGACGGCGCTCGCGGCGCTCGTCGATCGCGGACGGCTTCGTGGATTTCGAGGCCCCACCGGGGGTCGAGAAGGTGGGAGAAGGGGTCGGCGAAGAGGCCGAGGGCGTCGGTGTTGTCTTCGGGTCGGAGGTCTGGCCCCTGCGGGGGCCGGGGACGTCCTCGTCGCCGCGCGTTCCATCGCGCATGGGAGCATCCTCAAAAGCGGGTGCGGCCGTGAAGCCGGGCGGGGGGTCACCGGCCGGGTAGTCCGGTCTGGCGACAGCCTAGCCCGAGTGAACTTGCGAGACGAGCGCGAGAAAACCGTGAGATCACCGTGAAGCGGTGTTCAGCATGCCGATCAGAACTGCCGTCCACCAGGCAGTTTGCGATACGACGGCGCTCCAGACGCACCACAACTTCAACCGGGCCGGCAGCGACGAGAAGCGCACCGCACCAGGCAGGCGATCGAGTTCGTCGGTCAGCCGCGTCATGGCGACGCCGTTCATCGCCGCCACCAGCACGGCGATCATCTTGACGGCGGTGAGCGGCTGCGAGAGGTCGGGCTGGAGGAACGCGCCGGTCGCGAGCAAGCCCGCGATGCCCAGCCACGCCAGGGCGGTCACCGGGGGCTCCGTGCGGCGGAGGTCGTCGAGAGAGGTGCGGCGCAGCATCCAGAGCAGTCCGCTCATCTCCAGCAGCACCGCCGCCCCGAGGCCGACGATCACGGATGCCAGGTGGCCGAACAGGGCGGGCGCGTGCAGCCAGTCGTGCGGCACGACCGACGTGCCGATCCACAGGGACAGCAGCCACGCGATCAGCACCCACCAGTAGCCGACCGCACGGCGGTGACGCGCGGCGCGCAGGCGCTCGGCGCGTTGGCGCTGGATCAGCGGGGTCGTCACGGTGCCTCTCGGGTTCGGCGAGGTGAGGCGCGCGTGCGCGACGACCCCCCGTGCGCATGCTGCCCGAAAGCGAGGGTATCCGATGCGACGGATGTTGCGATCGGCAGGAGGGACCCCAGGGGTCAGCCGGCGATGTCTTTGGGCCGCAGCTTCACGGGGAGCAGGAGCAGGAGCCCGACGAGCAGCACGATCACGATGCCGAGGATGCCGTAGTGCGTCGCGCCGAACACACCGATGAACGTCGCCCACAGCAGCGGCGAGAGGAAGCTCATCACGCGGCCGGTGGTCGCGTAGAGGCCGAAGACCTCGCCCTGCATCCCCGCCGGCGTGACGCGTGCGAGCAGCGACCGGCTCGACGCCTGCGCCGGTCCGACGGCGGCCGACAGGATGATTCCGCCCACCCAGAACACCGGCTTGCCGCCCTCGCGGAGGAAGAAGACGAACAGGGCGCTGACGATGAGGATCGTGAGCGCGGTGATGATGACCGCGCGTGCGCCGAAGCGGTCGTCGAGGCGGCCGGCGATGATCGTCGAGACGCCCGCGACGAGGTTCAGGGCGATGCCGAACGCGATGACCTCGGTGGCGCTGAACCCGAACGACACTGCGGCCAGCACGCCGCCGAACGCGAAGACGCCGGCCAGGCCGTCACGGTAGACCGCGCTCGCGATGAGGAACCAGAAGGTCGGCCGGTGCTCGCGGAAGAGCGCGATGATGTCGCGCACCAGCACGACGTAGCCCGCGAAGAACCCGACCTTCTTCCGGCCCGGGTCGGCCGGCGATTCCGGCACGAGGAAGACGAACGGCAGCGCGAAGACGATCGTCCACACCGCCGCGCCGACGGCGATGAGGCGGTAGGCGAGGCCGTCCGACACGTCGAGGCCGAACCAGTCGAACTGGTTGAGCACGACCACGATCGCGAGCGCGATGATGCCGCCGATGTAGCCCATGCCCCAGCCGAGCCCGCTGACGCGGCCGATCGTCTTCGGCGTCGAGACCTGCACGAGCATCGCGTTGTAGTTGACGCCCGCGATCTCGGACGAGACCGATCCGAGGGCGACGAGGATCGCGCCGAGCCAGAAGAACTGCGGTTCGGAGTACACGAAGAAGAGTGCGAACTGCAGGAGCGCCAGCACGGCGGTCGCGCCGACGACCCAGCGCTTCTTCGTGCCCGCGGCGTCGGCGCGCTGGCCCAGCACCGGGGCGAGCAGGAGGATCAGGATGCCGGCGGCGAAGGTGACCCAGCCGTACCACTCCGACAGATCCGCGAGGGCGCCGCAGTACGCGGTGCCGGCGTCGGCGGCGCTCGAGCACACCATGTCGCCGTTCGCGTTCTGCTGGGCGACGTCGGGCGGCAGGAACGCGTCGGAGACCAGATACAGCGAGACGAAGACGAACGTCAGGATGACCGAGTTGAAGGGCTGCGTCGCCCAGTCCCAGAGCGCCCACGCGAACACGCGCCGACGGGGCACCGGCGTGTCGTCGAGACCGTCGGTGTTCAGGGCCGCGGTCGACAGCACGTGCTCGGTCGAGGCGCCGGGCTCCGCCGGAGAAGCAGGCTGCGACGGCGTGCCGGGCTCGTCGGAGCCGGGGGCGGGAGAGCTCATGTTCGTCACACTAGGGCCCTTCGGTGAACTGGTGCGGAATCAAGGTAGCGCTCAGAAGCACCGCGGTGGTTTGCTTCGTTCATGACAGGGGATTCCTCGCCCGAGACGAAGTTCAACGGTCGTCTCGCCATCCTTCTCGCCATGGCGATGTTCGTGCTCGTCGTCGACACGTCGATCATGAACGTCTCGATCTCGGCGGTGGTGAAGGAGCTTGGCACGACCGCCAGCGGCGTGCAGGGCGCGATCGCCCTCGAAGCCCTGGTCTCGGCGGCATTCATCCTCATCGGCGGCAAGACCGGCGACCTCATCGGGCGCAAGCTCGCGTACATCCTGGGCCTCTGCGGCTACGCGGTCGGCGCGGTCGCGATGACGTTCGCGACGAGCCTGACCGCCGTCATCATCTTCTGGGCGGTCATCGGCGGGATCGGAGCATCCCTCCTCCTCCCGTCGATGCAGTCCCTCATCCACGGCAACTTCTCCGGCGGCCACCAGAAGCGGGTCTACGCGCTGGTGGGTGCGTCGGCCGCCATCGCCGCGGCCGTCGGCCCGCTCCTCGGCGGGTTCATCACCACTTTCTGGTCGTACCGGGTCGCCTTCGGTCTCGAGGCGGTCATCATCGCGATCGTCCTGCTCGGCGCCGGCCTCGTGAAAGACGTCAAGTACACGGGCGACCGCTCGATCGACCTCGTGGGCGCGGCCCTCTCCGTCATCGGCATGGGCGGCGTCGTGCTCGGCATCCTGGTGTGGCAGGAGGGCGGCGGGTACGTCGGCATCATCATCGGCCTCGGCGCGGTCGCGCTCGGCGGGCTGGCGTGGTGGCTCAATTCGCGCAAGAAGAAGGGCAAGCCGGTCCTCCTCGACCCCGCGCTCTTCGCGTCGAAGCCGTTCCGCACCGGTGTGAGCGGGCAGCTGCTGCAGCAGATCGCCCTCGGCGGCACCATGATCGTGCTGCCGCTCTACCTGCAGATGGTGCTCGAGTACAACGCGCTGCAGGCCGGCCTCTCGATCGCGCCGCTGTCTCTCAGCATGTTCGTGGTCGCCCTCTGGGCCGGCCGGCGCGCGAAGGGACGCCCCGCGAACCTCATCTTGCTCGGCTTCTCCCTCGCCGCGGTCGGACTCATCGCCATCGTGCCGCTTGTGCCCGTGGCCGACACCGGGTGGTGGCTCACGATTCCGCTCATCATCACCGGATGCGGTCTCGGCCTGCTCGTCTCGCAACTCAACAACTTCACCCTCTCGCCGATCTCCGACGAGCGCGTCAGCGAGGCCGCCGGCGTCAACTCCGCAGCCGGATCGTTCGGGCTCTCATTCGGTCTCGCATTCGCGGGTGCCATCATGCTGGCGACCCTCGCGGTGTCGTTCACCTCGCTCGCCTACTCGAGCACGGTGCTCACCAGCGAGCAGCAGACGCAGGTCGCCACGGTGCTCGAAGAGGATGCGGAGCTCATGTCGAACACGGGGCTGACCGAGCTCCTCGCCGACGAGTCGCCGGAGGTCTCGGACGAGATGGTCCGCATCAACGACGAGGCCCGTCACATCGCGCTCCAGGTCGCCCTGCTCATCCCGATCCTCGCGGCGGTGCTCGGCGTGCTCAACGGCTTCCGCATGCGGCGCCTGCCCGACCCGAAGCCCAACGAGGCGGTGGAGGGGATGCTGGGCGGCTGAGCCGTCGCTTCAGCGACCTGAGTCCTCGTGCGCCAGAGCGGCGCAACGGGCCAGAGCGACGGGCGCCGTCCGCGAGAGGCGCCGATGCCGGCAGCACCTGACATGCGTCCGCGCTCTCGAGCGCGTGACATTGCAGTCGCGGTACCCCTAGCGTCGGACGCATGAGCACACCGGACGGCGCCCTCTTCACCGATCCCTTCCACAACGAGTTCGGCACCTGCTCGATGCAGAACCGGTCGCTCCTCAACCGCCGTGCGCTCGACTGGCTCGACGACGTGCTCGCGGCGCGCTGACGACCAGCGGCGGGCGAGAGCCCTAGGTCGTCAGCATCCATCCCTCACCCGTAGGGTGACGACATGACCGACGAACGAGACGGCGCGCGACCCCGCTCGCGCAAGCAGCAGCGGCGACTCGAGGAGTTCGACGGGCAGGAGGAGGCGTTCGTCCGCTACTTCAAGGAGCGGGTCTACGCCACCTTCACGGGCCTGGCGATCGTGCTCGTGGTGTCGGCGAGCGATCACGCCGAGCCCGACCACGCGTTCTTCGCGCTCGTGCTGGGCGTCGTCGGCATCACGGCCGCCGGGTTCGTGTCGGACATCGTGTCGCACCTCGCGGTGCACCAGGAGTTCCCGAGCGGCGGGGAGTTCGCGGTGCTCGGGCGCATCGCCGGGGGAGCGCTCGGCACCGTCGTCGTGCCGGGCATCCTGATCGCGCTCGCGTGGCTCGACGTGATGCACCTCGAGACCGCGCTTCGCGTCTCGAGCATCGTCTACATCGCCACGCTCGGCGTGATCGGATGGGCGGCCGTCCGCCGCGCGCGGCTGTCATGGGCGCAGAAGCTCGTCGCCCTCGGCATCCTTCTCGCCCTGGGCCTGCTCGTGATCGGGCTGCAGACCCTCGCGCACTCGATCTGACAACGGCCTCGGCCAAGTTGAGCCGTCTCGTATCAACTTTGATTTGACGGATGCTGCGACCCGGGCGTATGGTTGAGCCATCGCGACTCAACCTCATGGTGGGCCGCGAGAAGACTTCCCCGTAAACCTCGGGTGGCAGCATCCGTCTGCGCCCTTATGAAGGAGAGATACACATGGCACGTGCTGTTGGAATCGACCTCGGTACGACCAACTCGGTCGTGAGCGTCCTCGAGGGCGGCGAGCCCAAGGTCATCGCGAACGCCGAGGGCTTCCGCACGACCCCGTCGGTCGTCGCGTACACGAAGGACGGCGAGGTGCTCGTCGGCGAGACCGCCAAGCGCCAGGCCGTCACCAACGTCGACCGCACCGTCTCGTCGGTCAAGCGTCACATGGGCACCGACTGGGGCTTCGACGTCGACGGCAAGCGCTGGACACCGCAGGAGATCTCCGCGCGCATCCTCCAGAAGCTGAAGCGCGATGCCGAGCAGTACCTCGGTGACACCGTCACCGACGCCGTCATCACCGTCCCCGCGTACTTCAACGACGCCGAGCGCCAGGCCACCAAGGAGGCCGGCGAGATCTCGGGCCTCAACGTCCTGCGCATCATCAACGAGCCCACCGCGGCCGCCCTGGCCTACGGCCTCGACAAGGGCAAGGAGGACGAGCTCATCCTCGTCTTCGACCTCGGTGGCGGAACGTTCGACGTCTCGCTGCTCGAGGTGGGCAAGGACGACGACTTCTCGACCATCCAGGTGCGTGCGACCGCCGGTGACAACCGCCTCGGCGGCGACGACTGGGACCAGCGTCTCGTCGACTACCTGATCAAGCAGTTCAAGGACACCACCGGTGTCGACGTCTCGGGCGACAAGATCGCGCTGCAGCGCCTCAAGGAGGCTGCCGAGCAGGCGAAGAAGGAGCTCTCGTCGTCCACCTCGACGAGCGTCAACCTGCCGTACCTGTCGCTGACCGACTCGGGCCCCGTGTCGCTGAGCGAGACCATCACGCGCGCCAAGTTCGAGGACCTCACCAAGGACCTCCTCGACCGCACCAAGAAGCCCTTCGAGGACGTCATCCGCGAGGCCGGCATCAAGGTCGGCGACATCGACCACGTCGTGCTCGTCGGCGGCTCGACCCGCATGCCCGCGGTGTCGGAGCTCGTGATGAAGGAAGCCGGCAAGGAGCCCAACAAGGGCGTGAACCCGGACGAGGTGGTCGCCGTCGGCGCCGCCCTCCAGGCCGGTGTCCTCAAGGGCGAGCGCAAGGACGTCCTGCTCATCGACGTGACCCCCCTGAGCCTCGGCATCGAGACCAAGGGCGGCATCATGACGAAGCTCATCGAGCGCAACACCGCCATCCCGACCAAGCGGTCGGAGACCTTCACGACGGCCGACGACAACCAGCCGTCCGTCGCGATCCAGGTCTTCCAGGGCGAGCGCGAGTTCACCCGCGACAACAAGCCGCTGGGCACGTTCGAGCTGACCGGCATCGCGCCGGCTCCGCGCGGCATCCCGCAGATCGAGGTCACCTTCGACATCGACGCGAACGGCATCGTGCACGTGTCCGCGAAGGACAAGGGCACCGGCAAGGAGCAGTCGATGACGATCACCGGTGGCTCGTCGCTGCCGAAGGACGACATCGAGCGCATGGTGCGCGAGGCCGAGGAGCACGCCGCCGACGACAAGAAGCGTCGCGAGGCCGCCGAGGTGCGCAACCAGGCCGAGACCCTCTCATACTCGATCGAGAAGCTCATTAAGGAGAACGAGGACAAGCTCCCCGCCGAGGTGAAGACCGAGGTGCAGGGCGACGTCGACGCTCTCAAGACCGCGCTCGCGGGCGAGGACGACGAGGCCGTGAAGGCCGCGTTCGACAAGCTGAACCAGAGCCAGGGCAAGCTCGGCGAGGCCATCTACGCCTCGAGCCAGGCTTCGCAGTCCGCTCCGGACGCCGCCCCCGGCGACGCCGGCGACGGCCAGGCCTCGACCGACTCCGATGAGGACGTCGTCGACGCCGAGGTCGTGGACGAAGAGGACGAGAAGAAGTAACCATGGCGAACAAGAACCACAACCCGGAACCGGTCGAAGAACCGGGCGACGGCGACGAGGTTCGGCCTGAAGGTGTGGGGTCGGAGGCGAACGCCTCCGGCCCCGCGCCGCAGGACGGGCAGGACGAGCTCACGGTCGACGACATCCTCGGCGCCGCGCAGAACGCCGACGCCGCGGCCGAGGACGCCGTGCTCGCCGACCTCGAGTCGCAGCTGCTGAACGACCTCAAGCGCCTGCAGGCCGAGTACGCCAACTACCGCCGCCGCACCGAGGAGCAGCGCGAGGTCGAGATCGAGCGCGCCCAGGGCGCGGTCGCGAAGGGCATCCTCCCGGTGCTCGACGACCTCGACCGCGCTGAGAAGCACGGCGACCTGGAGCAGGGATCCGCCTTCGCGGCGATCGCCGACAAGCTCCGCGGCGTCGCCGAGCGCATCGGGCTCACCACGTACGGCGCGGCCGGCGAGGCGTTCGACCCGCAGCAGCACGAGGCGATCTTCCAGGTGCCGACGCCCGGCGCGACCGAGACCACGATCGTCGAGGTCGTCGAGATCGGCTACCGCCTCGGCTCGGTGGAGCTGCGTCCGGCGAAGGTCGTCGTCGCGGTTCCCGCCGAGTAACCCCAAGGAGGCTCCATGGCCAGTCAGGACTGGTTCGACAAGGACTTCTACTCGGTGCTCGGCGTCTCGAAGGACGTCAGCGAGGCGGACCTCAAGAAGACGTATCGCAAGCTCGCGCGGAAGTACCACCCCGACTCCAACCAGGGTGACGCGGCCGCCGAGGCGAAGTTCAAGGAGGTCAGCGAGGCGTACTCGGTGCTCTCCGACGCGGAGCAGCGCAAGGAGTACGACCAGATCCGCGCGATGGGCTCGGGCGCTCGATTCACGTCGGGCGGCCCGGGCGGCGCCGGCGGCTTCGAGGACGTCTTCTCGATGTTCAACCAGGGCCGCGGCGCGCGCTACCAGAGCGCCGAGGACTTCGACGACATCTTCGCGATGTTCAACCAGCAGCAGGGCGGCACCGGCTTCGGCTCCGGGCGGTTCGGGCAGACGAGCGGCGGCTATCGCGGCTTCGGCGGCCCGACGCGCGGCGCCGACGTCACGGCGCGCACGACGATCGACTTCGTCACGGCGACCAGGGGCGAGACCATCACGCTGGCAGGCGAGGACGGCAAGCCGTTCAAGGTGAAGATCCCCGCAGGCGTCTCGGATGGGCAGAAGATCCGGCTGCGCGGCCGCGGACGTCACTCGCCCGACGGCGGTGAGAACGGCGACATCGTCGTGCAGGTGACTGTGCGCCCGCACCCGGTGTTCACGCGCGACGGGCTCAACCTGCGCGTCACCGTGCCGGTCACGTTCACCGAGGCCGCGCTCGGCGCCACGATCGAGGTGCCGACCCTCGGCGGCGATCCGGTGCGGCTGCGTGTCGCCCCGGGCACGCCGTCCGGCCGCGTGCTGCGGGTCAAGGGCCGCGGCGTCGAGACCGCCAAGGGCACCGGCGACCTCCTCGCCGAGGTGCAGGTGGCTGTGCCGTCCCACCTCGACGAGGCCGCCCGCGAAGCGCTCGAGCGCTTCCAGAGCCTCGAGTCGAAGGAGAACCCGCGCGCCGACCTCATGGCCAAGGCGCAGGGCTAGACGATGATGCGGGTCGCCCGGCGACCCGCATCCGGAGGATGGTGAGAGAAGGATGACCGAGGACGACATCGACGAGGATGCCCCGATCTTCGCGATCGCCGTCGCCGCCGAGCTGTCGGGCATGCACCCGCAGACGCTGCGTCAGTACGACCGGCTCGGGCTGGTCGTGCCCGCCCGCACACAGGGCGGGTCACGGCGCTACTCGCTGCGCCACGTGGAGCAGCTGCGCGAGGTGGCCCGCATGTCGTCGGACGGCATCGGCCTTCCCGCGATCGTGCGCATCCTCGAGCTCGAGAATCGCGTACAGGAGCTGCACGGCCGCGTCCGCGACCTCGAGGACCGCATGCGCGCCGAACTCGAGAAGCGGCCGGGTGCCCGTGTCTTCGCCGCCGGATCCACCGGCGCGGTCGTGACGCTGCGTCACGGCACGCGTGTGCGCCGCGCGACCGAGGTCGTGGTGTGGCGTCCGCGCACGGCGCTCGCGCAGCAGAGCGAACCCCCGGACGAGACCCCGGCGGACTGATTCACCAAGAGGGAGGGGACGGATGCCGTCCCCTCCCTCTTCGTGTGCGCCCGGGGTCGTGCGTCAGGCGCGTCGCGCCCGTCTCATGGCCAGCAGGAGCCCCACCGCGATCAGGCCGACGGCTCCGAGCGGGACGAGGGGAGAGAGCCCGCCGCCGCCCGTGGCCGGAAGCGGACGTGTGCTCGCCGTGTTGGTCAGCGTGAGCTCCGCCGTCTGCGGCGTGCGCACCTCCGACATCGGCAGCGTGACCTTCCCGTCCTCGTCGGGGATGAGCGTCTCACCGGCGACCGTCCATGTCGGCGTTCCCCAGTCCACTCCGGGGATCGACGGCAGGTCGGCTTCCCGGGCCTCGATGATCGTGCCGACCGGGAAGTACGGCGACGTGATCGTGACGTTCGGCTCCAGCTCGATGCGGGGCTGCGCGACGCCGTTGAGCCACCAATCGGCAGGGAACGTGGTGCCCGCCGGGACCGACGATCCGCCGTTGCCGGCGACGACCTTCGTCACCGCCCAGCGGGTCATCGCGACCACCGAGTTGGTGACTTCGAGCACCGGCGGCGTCTCGCCGGGGCCGATCTCGACGAAGCTCGCCGGGCTCCACGTCGTCTCGCCCCACTCGTAGCCCTCTGGCAGCGCGGACGGGTCAGGCTCCTCCTCGAGGACGTTGACGATCGTGCCGATGGGGAAGAAGATCGGGTTGCCTTCGCCGTCGACCGGACCCGCCGGCGTCCCGTCGGCAGGAAGCTCGAACCGGCCCACCAGCACGTCGCGGCTCGGCAGGTGCGCCACGTAGTCGATCGTGAACGAGTCGACGAGGAGGTCGTCCGGGTCGAGGCCGTCCATGCTCTTCTGCACGAGGAACGTTCCCTCGATCAGCGACGCGTCGTTGGTGAGCGTCGCGTGCACCACGGCCTGGTCGTCGACGCCGATCGTGAGCTGTTCGAGGTCGAACGCGGCGCCGAGCCAGGAGACGTGCTGGATCGTCGGCGCCGCCTGCTCCTCATACGTCACGACGGTGCCGTAGGGGAACAGCAGCGGCTCGCCCGCGTCGTCGACGGGGCCGACCGGCGCACCGTTTCCGGGGACCCGCAGCACGCCCTGCTGGATCACGTCCTCGGGCTCGGTCGTCGGGAAGTACGCGGTCCAGGCGACGGTGAACTCGAGGCCCGGGGGCACCTGGTCGGGCGGGACGCCGTCGAACTCCTTCGAGATCGTGAAGGTGCCCTCCTTGAGCGCGTTCGTCACCTCGATCTCGATGTCGGCTTCCGAGTCGGGCGGCAGCGGGATGTCCACGATGTCGCCGAACCCGTCCGGCTGGTACGGAGTCGTCACGCCGTCGATCGTGACGTGGAAGACGGGCGGCACCCAGTCGTCGACGTTCGCCACGGTGTCGCCCTCGAACGTCGGCGGGAGCTCGGCGAGCTCCAGCGTCTCGGTGCCCGTCTCGAGGTCCTCGATCAGCTGGGGCACACCCACCGGCAGGGGAAGGGTCGCCCGCTCGGGGGCGGGGTTCGTGTTGTAGGTGACCTCGTAGCCGAACCGCGGGTCAGCGGCCGGGCCGGTCGCGGACTTCACGATCGTGATCGTACGGCCGTCGTCGGTCGGGGTGACGAAGTTCGTCAGCTCGACGGCCACGGTCGTGTCGGCATCGGTGATCACGAACGTTCGCCCGGGGTTCCACCCGATCCCGCTCCAGTCGTACCCCGGCGGCGGATCGATGCCGTCGAGGTTCTCGGTGAGGATGATGCGCGTGCCCACCGGGAAGGCGATCGGGGCGCCGTTCCCGTCGACGGGGACGGCAGGCGTGCCGGTGAAGGACACGTTCATCGTGCCGGTGCCGATCTGCTCGCCGCCGTAGCGGGCGATCCACGTGACGGGGACCGTCCCCTCGAGCACAGGCGGTTCGCCCGACGCATCGTCGATCGACTTCGAGACACTGAAGGTGCCCGTCAACCGGGTCGCCGTGTTCGTGACGACCACCTGGGCGGTGCCGGTGCCGACGATCAGCGGGTTCGGGTCGATCTCGACGTCGCCCCACTCCCAGCCGGGGACGGTCTGGGGCGTGATCTCCTCGAAGGTGATCTCCGTGCCCTCGGGGAACCGTTCGCCGGCGGGGACCGGAGTGCCGTCGGCGGGGACCTCGAGCGAGCCGACCGTGACGTTGTCGTCCGGGTCCACGGCGCGGTAGTTGACGGTGAACGTCGCGCCCTCGGGGAGATCGCCGGGCCCGATGCCGCCGGACAGGGCCTTGCGCACCACGAAGGTGCCGCTCGCGTCGTCGCACGAGATCTCACCCGAGAAGAGGAACGAATGGACCTCGCCGCCCTGGATGATGACGTTCTGACCGATCACCTGGCCGTCGAGCGGTGCCGCGTTCACGGTGACCGAGGCGTTCGGCGCGTAGATCGAGCCGTCGATGCGGGCCTGTCCGGCGGTCACGGTGACGTCACCGGTCAGCTGCGAGAGGTCCCACACGATGTACGGCGAGTGCACGCCCTGCGGATCCGCCCGCGCGCCGATCACCTCGGTCGTCCCCGCGGGCACCCGGATGACCAGCGGGTTCGACACGCCAGGTGTCGGTCCGGGGGAGAACTGGATGAGCGACGCGCCGGCGATGTCGGCGTAGTCCACGATGTTCGGCTGGTCCGGGCTCAGCTTCTCGAGGACGACGCGGTCGCCCGCGTCCTCGGCCACGCCGACGTGGTAGCCCACGCCGGTGGTGGGGTCGGCGATGTCGTCGAAGCAGCTCGACGCCTCCTCCCACGACGCGTCGCGGTTCGCCTCGACGTAATCGGCGACCGCCGTGGCGGAGGTGTTCGCCGTGTAGATGCTGCCGTTGCCGGTCGCACCGGACGGGGGCGCAGCATCCGCCGGATACTGCTGGTGGGTCGCGTCGATGAGCGGGGTCTGGTCGGCGTTGGAGGGGTTCTGGTTGAGGCGCAGCCAGTCGGCACGCGGGAACGCCTGCCAGCCGCCGTCGCGCTGCACCATCTTGAGGTCGCCCCACAGCGCCGGGTCGGTCGTGCCGGCGCTCGTGATGGCGAGGATGCCGGTGCTCGCCGTGCTGTACTCGCCGACGAGGAACCGGGTGGGGTCGCCGTCGACCGTCGGCAGATCGTAGTTCCCGGTGCCGGCGGACACGTGGATGATCGTGTACTGCCCGCTGCTGCCCTGCACGGTCGCAGTCCCGCCGACCGCGATGCTGCCCTCCGTCTCCTGGTTCTGCAGCAGTGCGTCCTCCCGGGCGTAGACCGTGAAGCCGCCCGCGATCGCGAAGGGGTTGACGGAGTCGGGGTACGCCGCGGCGGCCGGCTGCGGATCGATCGCGCCGACCGCCACCGCGCCCGTGGCGGCGAGCAATGTCGCGGTGAGACCGGCGACCAGGCGGCGCAGACGCGGGCGGTCGAAACCAGGCATGTACGAGACCCCTCTCCCACCGAGCCGCGAGGGGGCGCCGCCCGGTCCTCGTACCCTATCGGTCCTGATCAACCGGACAATCACCGGCTCGACCCGCGCCGGCATCGGGCGCATGATGGAGGGCATGGCGACCCTCGAGGACGTCCGCGCCATCGCTCTCGGGTTCCCCGACGTGATCGAGCGCGTCGACGGGCACCGCGGCGGGGCGGGCTGGCGTACGCCCGCAGGACTCTTCGTGTGGCAGCGCGGCCCGAGCGGCCGCGACCTCGATCAGCTCGCGGCGCTCGGGCGCGAGTGGCCGCCGGGCGACGTCGTGGGCGTGCGCACAGACGGCGCGCAGGTGAAGGAGGCGCTGCTCGAGACCTCCCCCGACGCGTTCTTCACGATCCCGCACTTCGACGGCTACCCGGCCGTGCTCGTGCGCCTCGACGCCATCGATCTCGAGCAGCTGCGCGAAGTCATCACCGATGCGTGGCTGCTCAAGGTGACCAAGCGCGTCGGGAACGATTGGCTCGCGGCGCACCCGCCCGTAACCGGATAGCGCTCAGAGCACTCCCGCGTCGTACCTCGTCTCGCCGGCCACGACAGTTCGCACGACCCGGGCGGTCAGCAGCGACTCGGGACCGTCGGCGAACGGGTCGGCGTCGACGATCGCGAAGTCCGCGGCGAGTCCCGCCTCGAGCCGTCCGCGCGTCGCACCGTCGCCCACGGAGGCGGCAGCATCCCGTGTCGCATGTCCGAGCGCCTGGGCGAGCGGCAGCGCGAAGTGCGGGTGCCGCGGGGCGAACGAGTCGTCGAGCGCGGAGCGCCGGGTCGCGGCGATGTACATGTTCGGGAGGGCCTCGTGCGGCGCCGTGGGCGCGTCGGTCGAGAAGGCGAGCAGGGCGCCCGCGTCGACGTACTCGGGCCACGCGAACGCGCGGTCGACGCGCTCGTCGCCGAGCATCGCGGCCCAGTTGTCGAAGATGGCCGGGTCGGCGTGCACAGGCTGCATGGATGCCGTCACCCCGAGTCGCGCCATGCGCTCGGCCGTGCCGGGGGAGGCGTACTCGAGGTGCTCGATGCGATGGCGGCGGGTGCGGTCCCCGTTCACCGCGGCGGCGTGCTCGAGCGCGTCGAGGGCGATGTCGCTGGCGAGATCGCCGATCGCGTGCAGCGCGATCTGCAGGCCCGCCGCGTCGGCGGCGACGACGACCGGGGTGATGTCGGCGAGCGACCAGATGGGTTCCGCGTTCGAGCCGTTGGAATACGGATGCCGCATCGCGGCCGTGCACGCATCGATCACGCCGTCGATCACGAGCTTGATGCCGACGATCCGCAGCCAGGGCGAGCGCACCGTCTCGGCGAGTTCCGCGGCCCGGGCGACCTGGGCGAGGTTCGCCGCCTCGTCGCCGGTGTTCTCGACGAACCAGTGGGCGGCGACGCGCACCGGCAGGTGCCCGCCGCGCCGCTCGGCCGCCCGCTGGAACGCGGCGAGCCCGAAGTCGTCGAACGCCATGTCGACCGCCCCGGTCACGCCGGTGGCGGCGTAGGCGGCGAGCGTCCGCTCGACCGCGGCGTCGCGGGCGTCGTCGTCGGTCTGCGCCGCCAGGAAGGCCCACACGTGCGTCTGCGCCGCCGTCTCGTACAGCATGCCGTCGGGCTCGCCGTCGGCGTCGCGGCCGATGCTTCCGCCGAGGGGGTCGGGCGTGTCGCGCGTGATGCCGAGCTCGGCGAGGGCCGCCGAGTTCACCCAGCACGAGTGGTAGTCGTTCGCGTCGAGGTAGACCGGCACGTCCGCGACCGCGGCGTCGATCATCGCGGCGGTGGGCCTGCCGCCGGGGACCGAGTCGAACAGCCACCCGCGTCCCAGCACGCGCGCGGCGTCGGGCTGCGCCGCCCGTGCGGCACGGAGGCGCTCCTGGATGTCGGCGAGCGTCCGGGCGTCGGTCAGCCCGACCCGCCCCAGGGCCTCGCCCATCATCACGAGATGCGTGTGCGCGTCGGTGAACCCGGGAAGCAGCAGCCGGCCGTCGAGGTCGATGGTGGTGGCCTCCGCGCCCGCCGCGGCGTGCGCGCCCTCCGTGTCGCCGGCGAACACGACCCCGTCGCCCGCGACGACGAGGGCCTCGGCCCACGGCTCCGCACCGGCCGTGAAGATGCGTCCTCCGGTGTAGATGGTGGTGGTCATGCGTGGAGCTCCTCGGTCTCGGCGGCGGGTGTTTCGACAGCGGCTTCGGCCGCGGCATCCTGCTCCACCCTCGTCGAGATCGCCGCGACGATCGCCGCCGGGATCGCGAGCACGAAGCTCGCCACACCCAGCACGACGGTGAATCCCTGGTAGCCGAACGCCTCGACAAGCGCCGCGCCGATGACCGGCGTGAGGGCCGATCCGACGAGGTACACCGCGAGCAGGGGGCCCGACCAGCGGCCGTCCGCGTCGAGCGCGGCCGAGGTGGAGACGAAGTACATGAAGGCGATCGCGTAGATGGTGTTCCAGACGATGAAGAGCGTGATGAACGCCGTCTGGTCGCTCGCGAAGCCGAGCGCGATCTTCAGGGCACCACCGGCGACGAGGAGCACCACGAGGGGGACCGCGCGGCCGAGGCGGTTGCCGACGATCATGAGCAGCACGGAGCCGACGAGTCCGCCCGCGGTCGCGCCGCTCAGTGCGAGACCCAGCCCCTCGGGCGTGAGCCCCGCCTGCTCGCCGCCCATGACGCCGGCCATGGCCCACAGCGAGTCCTCGCTCGCCGCCCACAGGGCGAAGGTGACCAGCAGGACGAAGCCGGCGATCGTGACCGTGCGCGAGGCGGTGCGCGCGCGGACGCTGCGCACGACGCCCGTCTCGGGGATCGTGACCGGCATGGCCTCCGGCACCGCCGCGCCCGCCTCCGGGTCGATGACCGGCGCGACCGGCAGCCAGCCGACGGCCACCAGGCCGATGAGGCAGAACAGCGCGAGGGCACCGAAGACGTCGACCGGAGCGAGGCCGATGAGCGGGATCACCGCGAGCACGATCGTGATGACGCCGCGGTTCGCGAGGCCGTTGAACCCCGCCACGCGGTCGGGGTTGCGGAACGCGGCGAGGGCGGCGCCCGCGGCGGCGACGGCGCAGCCGGCGCCGACCCCGCCGACGAGGAGCCCGGTGATGGCGACGCCCGCCGACGGGACGAGCGCCGCCGCGACGAACCCGATGAGCCCGGCCGCGAGACCGATGCGCGCGACGGTGCGACGGTGCGCACCCGCGCACAGCGGCGCGGTCGCGAGACCGGTGATCGCGGTGGCGAGCAGCGTCGCGGTCACGATCCAGCTCGCGGTGAGCACGTCAACGGCGAAGCCGGTCTGCAGGGCGGTGATCATGTACGGCGAGAGGTTGACGCCGAGGTAGCCGGCGATGCCGATGGCGAAGGTCGCGGCTGCGGTCGGGAACCGCAGGGGCACGCGAGCGGTGAGGTCGTTCATACGGGATCCTTCTGTCGTTTCTGCACGACGGTGTGCGACACCCGGCCAGCCTGGCCGGTAAACGAACGGTATTCGTTTATTGTTGCACGCGTGTGACGGATCCGGGAAGCCCCGATTTCGGCAGACCCGCCGAAGCTAGGCTGACCGGGAGGGAGGAAGACGGATGCCGCGTCCTCGCGTGAACCTGCTGTCGGTCGATCTGATCGCCGACGCCGCGATCGACCTCGCCGACTCCGGCGACACGTTCGGGGTCAACGCCCTCGCCCGCAAGCTGGGGGTGACGCCGTCGTCGCTGTACAACCACGTCGACGGCAAGGACGCCATCATCGAGCTGATGCGCTCACGCCTCGGCGCGAGGTACTTCCCCGAGCCGATGACGGGGGAGTGGGACGAGATCGTCACGGGGACCGTGCGGGGCCTGCGTCACCTGTACGCCGACCACCCGCTGATCGTGCCGCTCATCGTCGGCAAGACGATCACCGACCCGGGCGTCATCGGCAGCTATGACCGGCTCGCCACCGCACTCGTCGACGCGGGCGTGCCCGACGACGAGGTGCTCGCGATCGTGGCCATCGTCGACGCCTACGCGATCGGCTTCGGCCTCGACCTCGCCTCGCCCGACGAGATCTGGCAGCCGACGGTGCCGACCGCCACGCTCGGACGACTGATCACGGATGCCGCGCACGGCGCAGAGCGCAGCGACGCCGCCTTCGAGATCGGCCTCGAGATGCTCGTCGCGTCGCTGCGCCTGCGGCTGCAGAACCGCCGCTGAGCCTCAGCTCGCCGCGTCGACTCCGCGGTGCGTGCGGAACAGCTCCCAGTCGGCCCGCGAGAGGTCGGCATAGGCGTACGCCCACTTCAGGATCGCCTCGCCCGCGACCTTGCCGCCGCCGACGTAGCCGGCAACCGCGGCCGACAGTGGGGACTGCCCGTGCGCGCGGGCCAGCGTCGCCGCGCACGCGTCGGCGTACCAGAGGAAGGCGGAGTCGTCGAGCTCGTCCATGTCGAACCCGCCCTTCTTGTCGCGGAACTGCCGTACGTAGAAGTCGCGCTGCGCGCCGTAGGTCGAACGACGCAGGTAGCCGAGGAACGGGTCCGACACCGACTGGAGGATCCGCTGCATGCCGACCACGCGACCGCCGTCGCCGAACTGGTCGATGAAACGCGAGACGACTTCCGGCTGCTCCGCCTTGCCGTACTCGATCAGCACGCTCTTGCCCGCCTCCTTGCCCTGCAGCAGGAGGACGCCGTCGTCGCCGTCCTGCATGGAGATCACGAAGCACCGCGTGCCGACGCTGCCCACCCCGACCACGCGCAGGGCGATGTCGGAGAGACGGTACTTCTGCAGGAGCGCCCGGATGTCGATGTTCGCCGACTGGACGTACTGGTCGAAGACCCCGAGGACGCGCTCCTCCGACTGCGCGTCGATGTGGGTCATCGTCGGGGGCGCCTCGACGAAGACGACGCGGCCCTCGTCGTCGACCTGCGTCATCTTCTTCGCCGCCCGTGCGCCGGTGCGCTTCTCCGCCTCCTTGATCGCGGAGTCGATGGCCGCCTGGGTGTCGGCGTCGACGGCGCGCTCGGCGGCGAGGGCGTCGAAGCGGTCGTAGTACCGCTTGAGCGGGCTGCGCTTCGCGCCCGTGCCGAGCGCGCGGGCGTAGACCCGCACCGCATCCAGAGATGCCTCGCGCACCACCGAGTCCGCGCGTCCAGTCGACTGCCCCGCGATGACGATGCTGGTCACCAGCCGCTTGACGTCCCACTCCCATGGCGCCCACGCGGCCTCGTCGAAGTCGTTGAGATCGAAGACGAGGGATCGCTGCGGGGAGGCGTAAAGGCCGAAGTTCGATACGTGCGCGTCGCCGCACGACCCGACACTCACCCCGCTCGACGGCGAGCGGGCGAGGTCGGCGGCCATCAGCGCCGCCGTGCCGCGATAGAACGCGAACGCGCTCGCCGCCATGCGCTCGGTGCGCAGCGGCACGAGCTCGGGCACGCGGTCCGCATCCTGCGCGTCGAGGATCCCCATCGGATCGCGGTCGTTCGTCGGAAGCTCGGCGAGCGCCTCGCGGGGATTGCGCTCACGGGCGGCGCGGCCTTCGGCGACGTGGTCGGCGTAGGACGGCAGCGGGGCCCACGTGCGGCCGATGGGCGAGGCGTCGATCGTAGACATGGGCCCAGTGTGGCACTGCGCGGCGCCGACTCGGAAGAGCGGTACCCTGACGCCGTGACCCGCGCCGCGCAGCCCGCTCCGCCCCCCGCGATCTCACCGAGCCTGCGCGTGCTCCTGGTGCTCGCCGCGAGCGTGGTCGTCCTCGCGGGCGTGTACTTCGCGCGCAGCCTGATCGGCCCGCTTGCCCTCGCGATCGTCCTCGTCGTGATCTGCGAGCCCATCCGGCGGCCGCTCGAGCGGCGCGGCTGGCCCCGCTGGGCCGGTACCACCGCGGTCATCCTGCTCGCCTACCTGGTGCTCGCGATCATGGGCGTCCTGCTGTGGGTCGCCGGCGTGCAGTTCGCCGGCCTCGTGTCGGACTATCTCGACCAGCTGCGCGGCAGCCTCGACGACTTCCTGGCGTGGCTCCAGTCCGTCGGTCTTGACCAGCAGGCGACGGATGCTGCCGCCTCGGTGCTCGATCCCAAGGCGCTGCTGGGGCTCGTGGGGAGCATCGGCGGCACGGTGATCGGGGTCGTCACCGCCCTGTTCTTCGTCGTCTCGTACATCATCTTCACGGCCGCCGACGCCGCCCGGTATCGCGACGCGGAGCGGGTCTTCGGCGCCGGCCGCCGCCCGGTCCTCGCCCGGATCGGACGCCTCAACACCGGGGTCCGCCGGTACTACGTCGTGAACGCGTCGTTCGGCGCGATCGTCGCGATCATCGACGGCCTGGCGCTCTGGGCCCTCGGCGTGCCCGCACCGATCGTGTGGGCCGTGCTCGCGTTCGTGACGAACTTCATCCCGAACATCGGGTTCGTGCTCGGCCTGATCCCGCCGGCGGTGCTCGCGTTCGTCGTCGGCGGCTGGCCGCTGTTCCTCGCCGTCATCGCGATCTACTGCGTCGTGAACGTCGTGCTGCAGGTGCTCGTGCAGCCGAAGTTCGTGAGCGACGCCGTCGATCTGAGCCTCACGCTGAGCTTCTTCTCGGTCGTGTTCTGGACCTTCGTGATCGGCCCGCTCGGCGCGATCCTCTCGATCCCGCTGACATTGTTCGTGCGAACGCTGGTGCTCGAGGGCGACCCTGGCTCACTATGGCTGCGGTGGCTGTCCGGAGACCGCACGGCCACGCCGGCGTCCGCCGCCCGCGAATCCCTCTCCGACTCCTGATCCACCCCTCGCCCGCACCACCCGAGTCCTCCCGGAGCCCCCGATGACCCAGACCTCGCTCGATCGACCCACCCCCGAGCAGCCCGCCTCGCCCCGCAGCACGCGGGGGATGTTCGACGCCTCGAGCGAGCGGTCGCTCGAGTCGCTCGCGCTCGGCGTCGGGGCGATCTCGTTCGTCATCGTCGCCCTCGTGTCGCTGGTCGCGTTCCAGTTCCAGGCCGCGCCCATCTCGGGCCCTGGCTCGGTCGGCCAGTTTGCAGCCATCGCCTCGGGCGTCGTCGCCTTCCTGGCGGTGATCGCCGGACGGGTCGTCGTGCACCGTCACGAGGGCGGCCGCCGCTTGGGCGTGCTGGACTACATCGACGTCGTGGCACTCGCCTTCGCGCACGGCGTGATCGCGCTGCTCGGCTGGACGCTGCTCGCGGTCATCCTCGAGCAGGCGTTCATCGGCGCGACGGTCTTCGCGCTGCCGGTGCTCCTCCTCGCGGGTGCCACCGCCGCGATGAGCGGCTATCTCGCGTTCTACTCCGCCACGCACATGGACCTGCAGCTGCTCGCGGTCGTGCTGGCCGTCTTCCTGGTGTTCGGCGTCCTCGCCAGCATGCTCACGGCGAGCGACCCGAACTGGTGGAAGGACAACCTCAGCGCCCTCGGCATGTCGTCGAACGTCTCGGCCTTCGCCTTCAACATCACGATCATCGTCGCCGGCTTCCTCGTGACGACGCTCGCCCGCTACTCCACGCACGGCATCCCGACGACGAACCCGAAGGGCATCGGGCGCGTGCGCGTGACCCTCATCGTGCTCGGCGTGTTCCTCGGCATGGTCGGCCTGTTCCCTGTCGACAGGTTCTTCGCACTGCACACCGGAGTCGCGTCCGGCATGGTCGCCGCATTCGGCGTGCTCGTCATCGCGCTTCCGAAGTGGATCACCGGCATCTCGCGGGCCTTCGTCGCGCTCGGCTGGCTCTTCCTCGCCGTCACGCTGCTGCTCGCGGTCTTCTTCTTCATCGGCTACTACACGCTGACCGCTGTCGAGCTCGTCGCCGGCATCCTCGTGTTCACGTGGATCGTGCTGTTCATCCGCAACGCGGCGGCGCTGCAGCAGGACCAGCAGCAGGGGTCGTCAGCGGACTGAGCTCGCCCGATCCCAGGGGAGTCGCGCGCCGGGCCGCTCGCGGGCGAGGTCGTCCGGCGTGATCAGCATCTCCCGTGCCTTCGTGACGACGAGCCAGGCGGGCAGGACGATGATGCAGAGCATCGGCAGCACGGTCACGTCGTCCACGATCGCGACGGCGACGAAGAGGGCGACCCACCCGTCGCGGGCGATCGCGAGCACGACGCCCAGCACTCCGCACGCGACGGCGAGCGACGGCGACAGGCCGGGCAGCAGCGCGCTGCCGAGGAGGCCGGCGGCGACGCCGAGGAACACCGCGGGGAAGATGCGGCCGCCGCGGAATCCCGCCGATGCCGCGACGACGAGGGCCGCCATCTTGACGAGCAGGATGATGGTGAGCTGGCCCGGCGGATAAGCGCTGGGGTCGGCGAGCAGCTCCGCGCTCTGGTCGAGGCCCTTGAAGAGGGTGATCGGGCCGCCGATCGCGCCGAGCAGACCCAGCACCACGCCGCCGAGCGCGGTGAAGAGCAGCGGATGCCGCAGCGCATGGAAGGCGCGGTGCACCAGCGGGAAGAGATAGATGCCGACGAGGCCGAAAGCGGCCGCCGCGCACGCGATGAGCGCCCCGGTGAGCAGGTCGAGCGGCTGCGGGCCGCCGTAGGGGTCGAACGGCGACTCTGAGCCGAAGCCGCCGCCGGCGAGGTAGGTCGTGACCGAGCCGGCGCCGGCGGCGACGAGCGGCAGGAACAGCTTGTCCCACAGGGACCCGCCCATCTTGAACTCGCCCACCATGCCGGTGAAGACGAGGGCGGCGGCGACCGGGGTGCCGAACAGTGCACCGATGGTCGCCGAGATCGCGAGCGCCCCGATCAGCGCGGGCGGCACCGCCTTCGAGATCCGGGCGAGGATCGCCACCGCCAGCGAGACGTTGATCGCGATGATCGGGTTCTCGGGGCCGAGGCTGACGCCGCCGGCGAGGCTGAGGATGACGACGACCGCGAGGCCGGGGAGCACCGAGAGCTTGAGCGGCGTGGCCGCGAGCTCGGTCGTGGCCGAATCCGGGCCGGCGTGGCCGGGGACGAGCCACACCACCAGCCCGACAGCGATGCCGGTGAAGGTGAGCACGGCGAAGATCCACCACGGTGAGTCGGGCGCGATGCCGAGCGATTTCGGCAGGTTCGTCCAGAGCCCGTCGTCCACCTGGTCGGCGAGGAGGTCGACGGCGCGCAGCGAGAGCGCGGACAGGACGCCGATGAGGATCGCGGGGATCGACAGCAGCACCAGTCGCCTGACGGTGAGCTGCGGTCCCGGTGGTGTGGCCGGTGCGGGCGAGGCGGCGGAGGGGCCGGGCATGGCGCCACGATAGCGGCCGGGGCCCACCGCCGCGAGGAACGCGGCCGACGAGATCCCGCCGGGCGGGGCGCGCCCGCCGGGCTCAGCGACGCGCATACGCCATGATTCGGCTGTGGACGAGCACACCTGGCACAAGCGGACCTCCGGGCCGTTGATCGTCGCGGGCTTCGCGTACCTGGTGGCGTACTCGTGGCGGGTCATCGCCGACCTGAATGGTCCGGGCCGCACCGTCGCGACGACCGTGATCGCTGTGACGTGGGCGATGTTCATCGCCGACTACCTCGTGCGCCTCTCCCTGGCGAAGGACAAGCGGGTGTGGTTCCGCAAGCACCTGGCCGCCTTGACGTTCGCCGTGATCCCGGTGCTGAGGCTCGTTCGCCTGCTCCGCGTGCTGACGTACGTGCCGGGGATGAGGACGACCGCCGGCGGCGCGCTGCGCACGAAGATCCTCGTCTACGGCGTCGGCGCGTCGCTCATCCTCATCTACCTCGCATCCCTCGCGGTGCTGGAGGCCGAGCGTCACGCCCCGGACGCGAACATCACGACCTTCGACATCGCGATCTGGTGGTCGTCCGTCACCGTCACGACGACGGGTTACGGCGACTACACGCCGGTGACGGGCGCAGGCCGATGGGTCGGCGTCGGGCTCATGTTCGGCGGGGTGGCGCTCGCGGGTGTGATCACGGCGACGCTCGCCTCGTGGGTGCTCGAGCGGGCCGCCCGTGAGCACGACGACGAAGAGCCGGCGACGCGCGCCCAGCTGCGCATCCTGACCGAGAAGCTCGACGCGTTCATGGCGCCTCCGGCGCCGGGCACCCCAGGCGGTGCGCCCGGACCGGAGCGCGGCCCGGGACCGGAGCACGGTCACGGGCCGATGGGCGACGGCGGCGACGACCGCCCGGGCGGCTGATCCGCGGGGATCCGAGCGCGCGGCGGGGCGCAGCATCCATCCCCCTCACGCAAGAAGGCCGCGTCCCCCGTGGGGGAGCGCGGCCTTCTCGACGCGATGCGTCAGGAGAGCAGCTTGGCCTTCGCGGCGGCGAACTCCTCGTCCGACAGGATGCCCTGAGCGTGCAGCTGCGCGAGCTGCGTGATCTTGGCCATCATGTCGTCCTCAGCGGGCGCGGCAGCCGGCGCAGGAGCAGGAGCCTGGGCGGCCTGGGCGTTGGCGACGGCCTGCGCCGCCGCCTGGTCCATGGCAGCCTGCTGAGCCTGGGCTTCGTAGGCCTGCTGCTGCGACTGGTCGTAGTACTTCTGCTGCTGGTGGCGCGCAACGCTGCCCGAGACTGCCGTTGCCGTGCCGGCGACGACAGCGGTGCGGGCGGCCATGCCGATCAGGCCGGGACGGCCCATTCTTCCGAGTGGCATGTGTCTTTCCTCCTTCAGTCCGCGTTCTCGGCGAGGAACGCGTTGACGATCGGTGCCGGGATGCCTTCGCGGGCGATGACCGCGCCACCGGCGTCGTAGAGCGCCGCGGCGAACGACTTCGCCCACAGCAGCTCGACGACGAGGATCGCGGCCGACGAACCCGGCTCGAGGTTCTCGGCGAGGTACAGGATGTCGTCCTGGCCCGCGAGTCCGGCGAGGTCGAGCGCCGGAGCGCCGTCGTCGATCGTGTCGGAGAGTTCCAGCACCTCGATCTCGCCCTCGGGTGAGCGGCGGGCGAACACCAGGTCGAGCACGTTGACCGTGCCCGCGGCGACGAGGTCGTCGATCGCCTGGAGCACTGCCGGACCCGGGCGGTCGCCCTCGAAGCCGATCGCGTAGAACTCGATCGGACCGTAGTCGAAGGTCGTCATGTCTTCTCCTGTTCCGGTGCCGGCTTATGCCAGCGCCTTGGCCTTGAGGGCGTCGAACTCAGCCTGCGAGATCGCGCCCGAGTCGAGCAGCGACTTGGCCTTCGCGATGTCGTCGGTCGCGCTGGAGCCGCCGGAGCCCGCCGTCTGGCGGATGTAGGCGTCCTGTGCAGCGCGGAGTTCCTGGGCCTGCGCGATCGACCGCTTCTGCATGCCGTTGCCGCGGGCGATCAGGTAGATCAGCGCGGTGAGGAACGGGACGAAGATCAGGAACAGGATCCAGATGGCCTTCAGCCAGCCGTTGAGCGAGTCGTCGCGGAAGAGGTCGCCGATGATCGAAAACAGCACCATCAGGTACGCCACGAAAACGAAGATCCAGAAGAACCAGAGAATCAGTTCCCCAATATTGCCCATGCGAGGTAGCCAATCGTCGGGACGGACCGGAGCCCGCCGCTGTGAGGTTGTGACTCGCGCCCCTTGCGCGCGCCGTGGTCGCGACACTACCCCCAAACACGCCGTCTGCACATGACGCAATCTGAACGATTTCTGTACGCATTGGCGGCATCATGATCCTCATGACGGATGAACCCGAGAGCTCCGACGCCGGCGTGACCGCCGCGGTCGTCGACGAGCGCCCCCGCCGCTTCTCCAAGGTGCTGGCCGGGCTCGACCATCCGCTCGCGACGGGGTTCCTCGTCACGATCGGCGTGCTCGGCGCGATCGTGCTCGGCACGGCGATCGGGTCGATCTCGACGATCCTCGTCTACATCATCCTGGGCATGTTCCTCGCGATCGGGCTCGACCCGATCGTGCGCATGCTCGAGCGCCACAAGGTCAAGCGCGGCGCCGGCATCGCGATCGTCTTCGGCGGCTTCGCGCTCATCGCGGTGGCCTTCTTCGTCTTCGTGCTGCCGCCGGTCGTCGCCCAGATCGTGCAGCTCGTCCAGGCGATCCCCGAGGCCGTCGAGAACATCCCGCAGTCCGACTGGTTCTCGCGGCTCACCCCCGACGCGCAGGTCGCCGTCCTCGGCGCCCTCGAGCAGATCTCCGCGTGGATCTCGGCGCCGTCTACCCTCGCGGCGCTCGGCGGCGGTGTCCTGGCGGTCGGCGTCGGGTTCGTCGCAGCCATCTCGGCGAGCTTCGTCGTCATCGCGCTGACGCTGTACTTCCTCGCGTCGCTCACCGCCGCGAAGCGCGCGTTCTACGACCTCGCTCCGGCCCACAGCCGCGTGCGCCTCGCGGACCTCACCGAGCGCATCACCGACTCCGTCGGCAGCGCCCTCATCGGCTCGGTCATCCTGTCGTCGATCAACGCCGCCGTGGTCTTCGTCCTGCACGTCGTGATCCAGCTGCCGTTCCCCGCGCTCATGGCCGTGATCGCGTTCGTGGTGACGCTGATCCCGCTGTTCGGCTCGGTGATCTTCTGGATCTTCGCGTCGATCATCGCGCTGTTCACGAGCCCCCAGCAGGCGCTGATCTTCTTCATCGCGTACCTCGTCTACATCCAGATCGAGTCCTACGTCGTCAGCCCGCGCGTCATGAACAAGGCGATCGAGATCCCCGCCGCGCTCGTCCTCATCGGCGCCCTCGCCGGCGGCGCGCTCGCCGGCATCGTCGGCGTCCTGGTCGCCCTGCCCGTGATGGCGTCGATCCTGCTGATCATCCGCGAAGTCGTCGTGCCCCGGCAGAACCTCAAGGTCTAGCCGGCTCCCTGCGTGTGGCGGACGGATGCCTCGGGCCGAGGCATCCGTCCCCAGAAGCGTCAGTTCAGGGCAGAGGTGAGGCGCATCAGGCCGTCGAGGAACGTGGCCTTGGCGGGCTCGCGGCGCCACTCCTCGAGGGTGAGCTCGCGGCCGGCGTCGCGGTAGGCCTGCTCGACCTCGCGCATGCCGGCGACGAACGACTTGCCGCGCACCATGAGCGACACCTCGCTGTTGAGGCTGAACGAGCGGATGTCCATGTTGCTCGAGCCGATGACGGCGATGTCGTCGTCGATCGAGAAGTGCTTCGAGTGCAGGATGAACGGCTCCGGGTACAGGAAGATCCGCACGCCCGCCTCGAGGAGCACCTGGTAGTACGAGCGCTGCGCGTGCCACACCATGAACTGGTCGCCGATCTCGGAGACGAACAGCTGCACCTCGAGCCCGCGCTGGCACGCGCTCGTGATGGCGTAGACCATCGCCTCGTCGGGCACGAAGTACGGGCTCGTGAGGATGACCTTCTCGGTCGCGCCGTAGATGAGCGACAGGAACAGGCGCAGGTTGTTCTCGGTGTCGTAGCCCGGGCCGCTCGGCACCACCTGGCACTGCAGCGCGTCGGGCGCGGTCGACACCGGCAGCTGAGCCGGCGGCACCTGGGCCGTGGCCGAGAGGTCTTCTCCGGTCTCGATGAGCCAGTCCGACAGGAAGACGGTGTTGACGGATGCCACGACCGGCCCGGTCAGCCGCGTCATGAGCTCCTGCCACTTGAGGCCGCGCTTGATGTTCTTCTCAGAGTCGTAGTGCCGGGCGATGAGGTTCTGCGAGCCCATGAACGCGACGCGGCCGTCGACGACGACGATCTTGCGGTGGTTACGGAGGTCGGGGCGCTGGTACTTGCCCTTGAAGGGCTCGACCGGGAGCATCCACGCCCACTTGACGCCGATGCGGTCGAGCTCGGCCAGCATCTTCTTGCTGTCGGCCACCTTCTTCGTCGCGACGTAGTCGGCCAGGAGACGCACGGTGACGCCGCGCGCGACCGCCCGCTCCATCGCGGCGAAGAAGCCGCGGGTGGTGTCGTCCCACCCGACGATGAAGAACTCGATGTGCACGAAGTCCGTCGCGGTGTCGACCTCGGCGGCCATCGCGTCGATCGACTCCTGATAGTGCGGCAGGAGCGTCGCCTCGTTGCCGTCCGAGGCGGGAAGCGCCGTCAGGTTCTGGTTCTGCTGCACCACGCGCTGGAACCACCGCGGCCACGAGGCATCCGTCTCAGCCAGCGCATTGTCGGTCACCCTGCCGCGGATGATCTCGTCGATGCGCGCCTGTTCGGCACGTCTCTTCGCCGGCAGGCGGAAGTTGCCGATGACGAGATACAGGATCACACCGATGCCCGGGAGGATGACGATGAGCAGGATCCACGCCATCGCGGCCGTGGGCTTTCGCCCGCGGGGGATGACGATGAGCGCGGTGATCACGATGGCCGCGTGCACGAGCGCGGCGAGCGACCAGGTCAGGTTGGCGAAGAAACCGGAGTCCACGGGGTAAGTGTGGCATCGCACCGCGCTCAGGCGCGTCGTTCAGGACGCGTGATTTTCGCGGCGGGTCGCGCCGGGGTGGAGCGCGAGGAAACGGCAGGGGCGGGCGGAAGGAGGTCAGCGGACCGGTGCTGTGCGCGGCGATCGGCGCGTTTCGACTCGCTTCGCTCGCTCAACGAGCGGGACGGGGTGCGGGCCAGGTGTCGCTCGCTCAACGAGCGGGACGGGGTGCGGGCCAGGTGTCGCTCGCTCAACGAGCGGAGGGACGAGCGGAGGAGCGCGGGGCGGGGCTGGGGTCAGGCGTCGCTCGCGCAGCGGAAGCCGATGTGCGACATGCCGGTGTCCTCGGCCTGGGGCGAGCGTGCCGCGGGGCGGAAGCGCAGGCAGTAGTCGGGCGAGCACAGGTGCGAGCCACCCTTGAGCACGCGGCGCGGGATCGACGGGAAGTCGCTCTGCGCGCTCGCCGCGGCGAGCAGGTTCGCCCGCTTGCCGGCGTCGACGGGCTTATCCGACAGCCGCAGATGGCGTGGCGTGTAGTAGTCGGTCGTCCATTCCCAGACGTTCCCGGTCATGTCGTACAGCCCGTAGCCGTTGGGGGCGTACGAGCCGACCGGGGCGGCATCCCCGACTCCCTGGTTGTCGTACGGGAACCGTCCGAGCCACGAGTTCGCCTGCGCGACGCCGCCCGGGTAGGGCTCGTCGCCCCACGCGAAACGCGCGCCTTCGAGCCCGCCGCGGGCGGCGTACTCGTGCTCGGCCTCGCTGGGAAGCCGCATGCCGGCCCACTCGGCATAGGCGGTCGCATCCTCGAAGGCGACGTGGACGACCGGATGCTGCAGCCTCTGGTCGATCGAAGACTCGGGTCCGAACGGCCGGCGCCAGAACGCCCCCGGCTGCCAGCGCCACCAGTTGCGCCAGTCGCGCAGGTCGACGGGGCCCGCCGTGGGGGTGAACACCATCGCGCCGGGTACGAGGTCGGCGGGATCCGCGCCCTCGAAGGCGGCGGGGTCGAGCTCGCGCTCCGCGACCGTGACGTACCCGGTGTCGTCGACGAACGCGGCGTACTGCGCGTTGGTCACGGTGTACCGGTCGATGCGGAACGGCGCGACCTCGCGCTCGTGCACGGGCTGCTCGTCGGGGTAGAACTCGTCGGACCCCATGCGGAACACGCCGCCGTCGAGCAGCACCTGGTCGTGGGTCGCCGCAGTCACCGCTCCACCGTAGCCCGGCGCTTCTTAGCTCACCTGTCACGATGTGCCACCCGGCCCGACAGATCGTGACAGGTGAGCAGACAGGTGAGGGTCAGAACGAGCCGATGCCTTTGCCGATGAGCGAGACGCCGATGACCAGCAGCAGCACGGCCATGATGACGGAGTTCTCCCTGCCCAGCCACACCCGCAGCGCGTCGAGCGGGCCGCGGAGCTTCTCGGCGGCGATGAGGTACCCCACCACCGGGACGAGGACGGTGGATGCTGCGATCAGCGTGAACACCGCGATCACGAGCACGATCGACCCGGTGTCGAGCCCGGCCGAGCCGATGTCGACGCCGGCCGCGGCTGCCATCAAGAGGTTCTTCGGGTTGACCGCCGAGAGGAGGAACCCGAGGCCCAGCGCGACGGGGAAGGTGACCTTGTCGATCGCCTGCATCCACTTCGGCAGCTGGGGCTCTTCGCCCGCCTTCGGCCGCCCGCGCCACTGGCGGAGCGCGAGGAACAGGAGCCCCGCCCCCAGCACGAGCTGGATCACGCCCTGGATCGGCTTCGAGGCATCGGCATCCTGCTCGGGGAGGGTCGACGACAGCAGCGTGAACACGGTCACCGCGACGACGATGCCCAGCACCCAGCCGAGCAGGAACCCGACGCTCGTGACCCGCGCCTTGGGCGACAGCAGCATGAGGATCGCCGCGATGATCGGGATGGGGCTGATCGCCACACCGAGTGCGAGGGGAAGGGTCTCTCCGATGACGGCGCCCATGGGCGTCCTCCTGGGGATTGTCGAGCGATACCGGCGTGGCCACCGTATCGGCCGTTGGCCGTCAGACGCCGTTGATCCGGTCGCGCCACTCCAGGAGCGCCTTCACCGGCGCGAGGTCGTAGTCGGGACCGTCGATCGCCGGGACGATCAACCGGAAGCCGAGGTCGTACAGGCGGGACGCGGCATCCGTCCCCTCCAGGAGCGGGCCGAACCCGCGCACCGTGTACCCGGTCGACAGCTCGATGTCAGCGGGGTCACGGCCCTCGCGGGCGCACCACTCGTGCAGCACGCCGATCTTGCGGGGCAGGTCGTCGAGCCGCGTGAAGGTGTGCCAGATGTCGGCGTGCTGGGCGACGAGCCGCAGCGTCTTGCGCTCGCCCTGACCGCCGATGAGGATCGGGATCCGCCGCGTGGGCGGCGGGTTCAGGTGGTCCCAGCGGGCGCGCACGCGCGGCAGGTCCGCAGCGAGGTCGTCGAGCCGCGAGCCGACGGTGCCGAACTCGTAGCCGTACGCGTCGTAGTCGGGCTGCGCCCACCCCGACCCGGTGCCGAAGATGAACCGGCCCGTGCCGGTGGCGCGGGCGCTGATGTGGTCGACCGTGCGGGCCATGTCGGCCTGCAGATCGGGGTTGCGGTACGAGCTGCAGTTGACCAGCGGCCCGAACTCGACGCGCTCGGTCTGCTCGGCCATCGCGGCGAGCACCGTCCATGCCTCGAAGTGGGCGGCCTCGAGCGGCTCGGTGAGCGGGAAGAAGTGGTCCCAGTTGAAGATCACGTCGACGCCGAGCTCCTCCGCGCGCAGCACCGCGTCGCGATAGGCGGTGTACGACCCGTGCTGCGGCGCGAGCTGCACGCCGATCCGCAGAGGGCGATGGGCGGACGGATGCTGCGACTCGGTCATCTGCGCGAGTCTTTCAGTTCTTCGGCTCGATGCGGAGCACCTCGGGCGACTCGCCGACCGTGAGGTCGTCCACGACCCGGAGGGTGCGGGCGAGGTCGTCGACGCTGCCGATCACGGTGCCGAAGCGCTCGCGGTCTGAGCAGACGGCGGTCACCGTGACGAAATGCGTGACGGTGTCCCACGTGTAGGTGGCGAACGGCGGGGTGCGCGTGTCGGACGGGAGCGCCATCTCGAGCTTCTCGCCGACGCCGAGATACGGGTTGCGGAAGACTTCCGTGTCGTCGTACTCCATGGGCATCATCGCCCGGGCGGCACGGAGGTCGTTGGTGGCCTGCTGCACCTGCGCCATCACGACGACGAGCTCGGCATCGGCCTTCCAGACCCACACCAGCACGCGGCCGGCGGCCTTGCGCATGAGGAACGGCGCGGCCTGGCTCATCGCCCAGGCGGCGAAGCCGTTCCCGGAGCGCGGCTGCCCTCCCGCGGCTCCGGATGACTCGATCGGCGTCGCGCCCGCAGGGCCGATCATCAAGCCACCGGCCTGGTTCAGCAGCATCCGTATCGCCGTCTTCCGATGACGGCGTCCTCGGAAGCCGAGCGACTCGGTCACGGGAACCCAGAGGTTCGGGTCGGCGTCGGCCTGCAGTCGGGGCATGCGACCAGGGTACGTGCCACGACGGGCGCGTTCCTGGGGAGCCCCCGGATACCCCTCGGGTAGGGTGGAGGGCGCGCGGCGACCAGCCGCTGCCGCGCGCCCCCGCCGCACAGACAGGCCCCTGACCCCGTGACCGATCCTGCGACGCCCGACGACACCCCCGCCGACGCCGCGAGCCCTCGCGCGCTCAAGATCCTCTACGGCGCCGACACGTTCCTCCCGCACGTGAACGGCGCCGCCCGCTTCGCGGAGCGGCTCGCCGCCGGCATGGTCGCGCGCGGTCACGAGGTGCACGTGATGGCGCCCAGCAAGAGGCACCGCGACCACGGCACGTTCACCGAGGTGATCGAGGGCCAGCCGATGACGATGCACCGGCTGCCGTCGTGGCGCTGGTACCCGCACGACTGGCTCACGTTCGTGCTGCCGTTCCGGTCGAAGTACTACGCCCGCCGTGTGCTCGACAAGGTGCAGCCCGACGTGGTGCACATCCAGTCCCACATCGTGATCGGCCGCGGCCTCACGCGCGAGGCGCGCAAGCGCGGCATCCCCGTCGTCGCCACGAACCACGTCATGGCAGAGAACGTGCTCGACTTCACGGTGCTCCCGCCGTCGTGGACCCAGTACGCGGTCAAGCTCGCGTGGGAGGACGCCGAACGCACGTTCAAGATGACGCGCGCAGTCACGACCCCGACCCGCAAGGCCGCCGAGTTCCTCGAGCGCACGATCGACATCCAGGACGTCATCCCGGTCAGCTGCGGAATCGACGCCTCGAACTACACGGCCGACCTCACGCCCCGCGACGCGCACCGGCTGGTGTTCGTGGGCCGGCTCACGACCGAGAAGCAGATCGACGTCGTGCTGCGCGCGATCGCGACGCTCGACCCGGCGCTCGACGTGCGGTTCGACATCGTCGGCTCGGGCGACCAGCGCCGCAACCTCGAGCAGCTCGTCGCCGAGCTCGGTCTCGGCGACCGCGTCTACTTCCACGGTCACACGACAGACGAGGAGCTGCGCGCGCTGCTGACCAACGCGAGCCTCTTCGTGATCGCGTCGATCGCCGAGCTCCAGTCGATCGCGACCATGGAGGCGATGGCCTCGGGCCTGCCCATCGTCGCCGCCGACGCTGTCGCGCTTCCCCACCTCGTCCACGACGGCGAGAACGGATACCTGTTCCGCCCCAGCGACGTCGACGACCTCGCTGCCAAGCTCACGACGGTGCTGACGCAGACCCCGCAAGAGCGGGCGCGGATGCAGCAGTGCTCTCTCGAAGGCGTCAAGGTGCACGACATGAAGCGCACGCTCGACACGTTCGAGGCGCTGTACCGCGACGAGCCCCTTCCCGAGTAGGCCATCGTGCACGTCGTGATGTTCGGCGACCAGCACGTCGAGTCGCTCGGCGGGGCGCAGGTCTCGATGCGCCTGCAGCGCCGCTTCCTCGAGAAGGCCGGGCATACCGTGACGATGGTCGCGCCGGCGATGCACGGCCCGCGGGCGCGCGCGGCGGCCGGTGACCCCGCGTATGTGGACCTGCCGTCGATCCCCATCACGGTGGACCGCGAATACTCCATGACGTGGCCGGGCCGGCGGACGGATCAACGGTTGGATGCTGCGATGGCGGGCCGCCCGCCGGTCGACGTCGTGCACATCCAGGCGGACTTCTGGGGCGCGTTCATCGGCGTCCGGTACGCAGAGCGCCACGGCATCCCGATCGTCCACACGATGCACAACCGGCTCGACGTCGGCATCGAGGCGACCACACCGTTCCCGAAGACCGTGCTGCGGGTGCTGAACGCGTGGCAGCGCCGTGCGCTCGGACGCCGCGTGGGTGAGTCGGAGCGCGGCCGCGACGGCTGGGCGTACCTGCGCCGCTTCGGCGCCCGCGCCGCTGCCGTCACCGCGCCGTCGACGCATTTCGCCCGCCGGCTCGAGGCGAACGGGGTCCTGCCCGCAGCCGGTGCGCCGGCGGTCGACGTGATCTGGAACGGCATCGACGACGACGTGCTCGACGAGGTGCTCGCGGCGGCTTCGACAGAGCGCGCCCCTGGCCCGCCGCGGTTCGTGTGGCTCGGGCGCATGAGTCCCGAGAAGCGCCTGATGCCCTTCCTCGAGGCGCTCGCCGCCTCGAGCGTCGAGGCAGAAGTTGAGATCATCGGCGGCGGCGGCCAGCTGCGCGCGGCGCGGCGTCTCGTCGACAAGCTCCGACCCCGGGCGACAGTGACCTTCGCGGGACGGATGCCGTACGCCCAGACCCTGCGGCGCATCGCTGCCGCCGACGCCGTCGTGCAGACCTCGATCGGCTTCGAGACGCAGGGCATGACGATCTTCGAGGCGGCCTCGCTCGGCACGCCGTCCGTGGTCAGCGACCCCGATCTGGCGGCCGAGCTCGGCGAGGGCTTCTGGGCCGTGGGGGACGGCGTGACCGCCGACCCGTCGGTCGCCGCGCTCGCGGACGCGCTGCGGGCGGCAGCATCCGATATCTCCGCTGGAGCGCCGCGCGTGCCCGACCCGACCATCCGCGAGCGCTTCCGGCAGTCGTCGCGCACCGCGGCGATGGTCGAGGTCTACGACCGCGTCACCGCCTGAGCCGCCCCGGCGTCGCGTCGCCCGGTCCTCATTCGAGGACGAGAGCCGGGATGAGGAGCGAATCGCGGGATCTGCTCCTCATCCCGGCTCTGATCCTCAGTTGAGGAGGGGCTGGGGTGGCCGGCGCCGGTCAGGGGAGGCGGGTGCGGTCGGTGGGAATCCGGCGGTAGCCGTCGGAGTGGAGGGCGGCGATCGTCGATGCGAAGGCCACCGCGGACAGGGCTGCGAGAAGAATCACCATGAACATGGCAGAAACGCTACGCTTGCGTGAGTCCTGCCACGAGTGGCAGAATGGACACACATCGCACGAAAACTGCCACGCTTCGACAGGCTCAGCGGCCGCGAGGAGGACGACATGAAAACGGTGGCCTGCATCGTCACGGACGGCTTCGCGCCGTTCGAGTTCGGAGTCGCATGCGAGGCGTTCGGCCTCGACCGGTCCGACGACGGCATCCCGAACTTCGACTTCCGCGTGGTCACGCCCGACCCCGGCGCCGTGCAGTCGAAGATGGGCTTCTCGATCAACGTCGACGCCGACCTGTCGTTCGCGTACGAGGCCGACCTCGTCGTCGTCTCGCCCGTTCCCCACCAGTACTGGGGCAACGTCGACGACCGTGTGCTCGACGTCATCCGCGACGCGGTCGCCCGCGACGCGTGGGTGCTGAGCGTGTGCAGCGGATCGTTCGTCGTCGCCGCCTCCGGCGTGCTCGACGGCCGCCGCGCGACGACGCACTGGATGTACGCGCAGAAGATGAAGGAGATGTACCCGTCGATCGACGTCGACCCCGACGTGCTCTACGTGCAGGACGGCCGCATCATCACGAGCGCCGGCACCGCGGCCGGCCTCGACGCCTGCCTGCACCTGCTGCGCCAGGAGCTCGGCGCGGAGCTCACGAACATCATCGCCCGTCGCATGGTCGTGCCGCCGCAGCGCGACGGCGGCCAGGCGCAGTTCATCGCGAACCCGCTTCCGGCCACGACGTCGCTGTCGCTCGCGCCGGTCACCGACTGGATGCTCGACAACCTGCGCCTCGACCTCACGGTCGACCAGCTCGCGACGAAGGCGCACATGTCGCCGCGGACGTTCGCGCGCCGCTTCAAGGCCGACTTCGGTGCGACGCCGGCCGCGTGGCTCGCCCGCCAGCGGATCATCCACGCGCAGCGGCTGCTGGAGAAGACCGACCTCGGTCTCGACCGCATCGCCTACGAGAGCGGGTTCGGATCAGCGGCGGTGCTCCGCCAGAACTTCGCGCGCGTGCTCGGCACGACGCCGACCGCGTACCGCTCGCGCTTCGCCTGCACCGTCGATGAGATGACGGATGCCTCGGCCTCCGCCGAAGCGGGGGCCGAGGCATCCGTTCTCGAGTCCGTGGCGTAGCGCGCGGTCTTCCCGCGCCCTACGACGGGGTCAGGCCTTCTTGGCGTCGATCTCCTTGCCGTGCACGGTGAGCGCGTAGATGACGACTACGTCGATCGCGAGGAGCGCGATCGACAGCCACGGCTGCACCGAGATCAGCGTGATCTGGCCGATGGCGTTGAGCGCCACCAGGATGATCGCGACGACGCGGGCCCAGGTCGCACCCAGGAGCAGGAAGATGCCGACCAGGATCAGCAGAGCGCCGGCGATGAGGTGCCACCAGCCCCAGCCCTGGACGTCGATCGAGAAGAGGGCTTCCTGTCCGAGGAAGTAAGCCGTGTCAGGCCCGATGAGCGCCTGCAGGCCGTGGAAGGCGTCGATGGTGCCGCCGACGATCAGCACGACAGCGGCGAAGACGCCCCATCCTGCCCATCCGGAGGTGTTGACGTCAGAGTTGGTCATGGCGAGGGTCCCTTCATGTCGGCCGGGGAGGCCGTTCAGCTTCGGGCGGCATCGCGCCCGGGCGGTGTTGTGCCGCTAGCCGTCACATTAGCCATCCTGGGAGAATCCTGGGAAGAGTTCTCTTCATGCAGGTCGCGTGAATTACGCGCGATGTCCGTGCGCGTCGAAAAGGTTCCCTCGCGTGCGGGGAGCCCTTCGCTAGCGTGTGACCCGTGGGGTTCGATCCGAGATCGTGGTTCTCCCGTAAGACGCTGCGCAAAGACGCCGTCGCGGGCGTGATCCTCGGCGTCGAGGCGGTGCCCGACGGCCTCGCCGCGGGACTGCTGGCGGGGGTCAACCCGCTCGCCGGCCTCTACGGGTACCTCTTCGGCATGGTGGGTGCGGCCGTACTCACCAGCAGCGCGTTCATGGCCGTGCAGGCGACGAGCGCGATGGCCCTCGTCGTCTCGGACGCCGGGCTCGAGACGCTCCCCAACCCGGATCGCGGGCTGTTCACGCTCGCGATCCTCACCGGCATCATCATGGTGATCGCCGGCCTGCTGCGCGGCGGCAGGCTCATCAGCTTCGTGCCGACCGCCGTCATGACGGGGTTCGTCACCGCGATCGGCGTCAACATCATCCTCGGGCAGCTGTCGAACTTCACCGGCTACCAGGCGCAGGGTGCCAACCGGCTGCTCAAGACCATCGACGTGCTCGTGCACGTCGGGCAGTGGAACATCCCGTCGCTGGTGGTCGGCACGATCGCCGTGCTCATCATCGTGGTGCTCCTGCCGACCCGCGTCGGCAGCATGGGCCTCGTGATCGCCGTCGTCGTGGGCTCGGCGTGCGCGGTGGCGCTCAACCTGTGGGTGCAGAACTCCGTCGTGCTGCTCCGCGACATCGTGGACGTGCCCCGCGGTCTGCCGGCGCCGGTACTGCCGAGCATCGCCGACGCGCCGAACCTGCTGATCCCCGCCCTCTCGCTGACGTTCATCGGCCTCGTGCAGGGCGCGGCGGTGTCGGCCGGCATCCCGACCGCCGACGGCAAGCGGGCGAACGCGAACCGCGACTTCATGGGCCAGGGGCTGGGCAACGTCGTGTCGGGGCTCTTCCAGGGCATGCCGGTGGGTGGGTCGATGTCGGGCTCGTCGCTGATCGTGCAGGCAGGGGCGAAGACGCGGCTCTCGCTCTTCGTCGCCGGCGGGGTCATGGCGCTCGTGGTGTTCCTGCTGGCGGACGTCGTGGCCTTCGTGGCCATGCCGGCGCTGGCGGGCCTGCTCATCGTCGTGGGATGGCGCGCGATCAAGCCCAGCCGCGTGTACTCGGTCGTGAAGTCGGGGCCGCTGCCGACGACGATCATGGCCGTCACCTTCGGGCTCACCCTGATCATCCCGCTGCAGTTCGCCGTGCTCGTGGGCGTCGGCCTCGGTGTCATCCTGTACGTCGCCGAGCAGTCGAACAGCGTGCGGGTTCGGGCGGTGCGCATGACGGATGACGGGCGCATGCGCGAGATCGACCCTCCGGCCGTCGTGCCGCCCGGCGAAGTGCTTGTGCTCCAGCCCTACGGCAGCCTCTTCTTCGCCAGCGCGCCGGTGTTCGAGCGGCAGCTGCCCGATGTCAGTCGCGAATCGAGCGGCGCGGTGGTCATCGTGCGCCTGCGCGGCACCGATGAGATCGGCCTGTCGCACGTCGAGGTGCTGCGCCGGTTCGCGGCCGAGCTGCGCGACGCCGACTCGACGCTGAAGGTCGTGGCCACCGAGGACCGCGTCATCTCCCAGCTCGGGGCCGGCGGCCTCACCGCCGACATCGGCGCAGACAACGTCTATCGCGGCACCGAATGGGTGGGCGAGGGGCTGCGCCGCGCCTATGCCGACGCCCGGGCGGAACTCGAGGACTAGCGTCGCGTTGATCCCGAACGGACTCGCTGGTAAACTTGAGCCATGACGACTCAACTTTGACGAAGAGTTGAGGTCAACAGATTTCAGGAGACATATGAACGCCACGCAACAGCCCGGGCAGGAGGACGCGCAGAGCGCCCTCGAGCAGTTCGGGATCAACCTCACAGACCGTGCCCGGCAGGGCAAGCTCGACCCCGTCATCGGGCGGGACAGCGAGATCCGGCGCGTCAGCCAGGTGCTGACCCGCCGCACGAAGAACAACCCCGTCCTCATCGGCGAGCCCGGCGTCGGCAAGACCGCCGTCGTCGAGGGCCTCGCCCAGCGCATCGTCGCGGGCGACGTCGCCGAGTCGCTGAAGAACAAGGAGCTCGTCACCCTCGACATCTCCGCCCTCGTCGCCGGCGCCATGTACCGCGGCCAGTTCGAGGAGCGGCTCAAGAGCGTCCTCAAGGAGATCACCGAGTCCGACGGCCGCATCATCACGTTCATCGACGAGCTGCACGTGCTCATGGGCGCGGGCGGCGGCGAGGGGTCGGTGGCGGCATCCAACATGCTGAAGCCGATGCTCGCGCGCGGTGAACTGCGCCTCATCGGCGCGACCACGCTCAACGAGTACCGCGAGTTCATCGAGAAGGATGCTGCGCTGGAGCGCCGCTTCCAGCAGGTCTACGTCGGCGAGCCCAGTGTCGAAGACACGGTCGCGATCCTGCGCGGACTCAAGGGCCGCTACGAGGCCCACCACGGCGTCACCATCAACGACGGCGCGCTCGTGGCCGCGGCATCCCTGTCCAATCGGTACATCCCCAGCCGCCAGCTTCCCGACAAAGCCATCGACCTGATCGACGAGGCGATGAGCCGGCTCAAGATGGAGATCGACTCGAGCCCGCTCGAGATCGACCAGCTGCGGCGTCAGATCGACCGCATGCGGCTGGAGGAGCTCGCGCTCAAGAAGGAGAAGGACTCCGCGTCGAAGGAGCGCCTCGCCACCCTCCGCGAGCACATGACCACCGCGGAGGCCGAGCTGTCGGTGCTCGAGCAGCGCTGGCAGCGCGAGCGCGCCGGCCTCAACCGCGTCGGCGAGCTCAAGAAGCAGCTCGACCAGGCGATCATCGACCGTGATCGCGCGCTGCGCGAGGCGGACTACACCCGTGCGTCGAAGCTCGAGTACGAGACCATCAAGCGCCTCGAGGTAGAGATCGCGCAGGCCGAGCAGGCCGAGGCGGCGTCGACCGAGGAGCGCATGGTCAACGAGCAGGTCACCGACGAGGACATCGCCGCCGTGATCGCGGCGTGGACCGGCATCCCGGTCGGCCGTCTGCTCCAGGGGGAGAGCGAGAAGCTGCTGCACCTCGAGGCGGAGCTCGGCAAGCGCCTGATCGGGCAGAAAGACGCCGTGAAGGCGGTGTCGGATGCTGTGCGCCGCTCTCGTGCGGGCATCAGCGACCCCGGTCGCCCGACCGGCTCGTTCCTCTTCCTCGGCCCGACCGGTGTCGGCAAGACCGAGCTCGCCAAGGCGCTCGCGGAGTTCCTCTTCGACGACGAGCACGCCATGGTGCGCATCGACATGTCGGAGTACGGCGAGAAGCACTCGGTCTCGCGCCTGGTCGGCGCCCCTCCCGGATACATCGGGTACGAGCAGGGCGGCCAGCTCACCGAGGCCGTGCGGCGCCGCCCGTACTCGGTGGTGCTGCTCGACGAGGTCGAGAAGGCGCACCCCGAGGTGTTCGACGTGCTGCTCCAGGTCATGGACGACGGCCGCCTCACCGACGGCCAGGGCCGCACGGTCGACTTCACGAACGTGATCCTCATCCTGACGTCGAACATCGGCTCGCCGATCCTCATCGACCCGGTACTGTCGGTCGACGAGAAGCGCGACGCCGTCATGGCGATCGTGCGGCAGGCGTTCAAGCCCGAGTTCCTCAACCGGCTCGACGACATCGTGATGTTCGCCGCGCTCAGCCAGGACGACCTGGCGCAGATCGTCGAGCTCGCCGTGTTCGCGCTGCAGCGCCGCCTCAAGGACCGCCGCCTCACGCTCGCGGTGACGCCGGACGCGCGCGCCTGGCTCGCCGAGCGCGGCTACGACCCGGTGTTCGGCGCGCGGCCGCTGCGCCGCCTCATCCAGTCCGAGATCCAGGACCGCCTCGCGATGGCCCTGCTCTCCGGCGGCGTCCGCGACGGCGACGTCGTGCGGGTCGACGTGGCTGCCGACGGCTCCTCGCTGGTGCTGACGAGCGACGGCCCGGCGGCTCCCGAGCCCGCGGCGGACGACGACGACGTGATCGAGGCGGAGCTCCTCGACGACTGACGCCCGGTCACGTGTGCCGGAGATGACGGATGCCTCGGCCCGCAGCGGCGGGTCGAGGCATCCGTTTCTCGGATCCGGGGTGGATCAGTCGTTCACGAGCACCGAGTCGGCGGCGGGGCGGCGCACGCGCGGGGCGTTCTCGCGAGCCTGCAGCTCCTCCGACGCGAGGCGGATGTCGCCGAGCTCGCCGACCGCCATGACGGTGACGGGAGTGAAATCGGAGCTGAGCTCGAAGCCGGCGGCGATGGCGTCGCGGTCGAAGCCGCCCATCTGGTGCGTCGACAGGCCGTCGGCGTGCGCCTGGACCGTGAAGTGCGCGGCGACCTGGCCGGTGTCGTACTGGGCCCAGCGCATGGGCTCGCCGTCGCGCGTGGTCTCGGCGACGAAAACGACGAGCGCGGCGGCGTCGCCCGCCCAGGCGCTGTTGAAGCCGGCGAGCGAGCCGAGCACGGTCGCGTGCGCGGCCGAGCCGCGACGGGCGACGATGACGCGCCAGGCCTGCGTGTTGGCGGCGGTCGGCGTCCAGCGGGCGGCCTCGAGCGCGCTCGCGAGGGCGGCCTCGTCGATGACCGACTCGCGGTCGAAGATGCGGGTGCTCCAACGCTCGGCGAGCACGTCGATGATCGGCGCGTCGGTCTCGGCGGTGCGTGCGGTGAGAGTGGACATGGGCTGCTCCTCTGGGGTCGAGCGATTTTCTGCCGGGACCCCGTCGGCCCAGATCCATGCAACGACATGGACCTGGGAACATTCCCTCCATGTCCTCCCGTGTCGCCGAGCGGCCCGTGAGAGCATCGACCCGTGCGCACCGTCCGTGCTCTGTGGGGTTCTTCGCATCCGGGGCCGACGCTCGTCGTGACCGCGCTCGCCCTGGCCCTGGGGATCGCGACCGGGCTGGAGGCGTGGCGGCTCGCGCTGCTGACCGTGGCGGTCTTCGCGGGGCAGCTGTCGGTCGGCATCTCGAACGACGCCCTCGACGCGGAGCGCGATCGCGCGGTCGGCCGCACCGACAAGCCGATCGCGCGCGGCGACGTGTCGGCGCGGGTCGCCTGGGGCGCCGCGCTCGGCCTGCTGGCGTCGGCCCTGGTTCTCTCGGCCCCGTTGGGATGGCGGATGCTGGCGGCTCACGCGCTCGCCCTCGGCTCGGCGTGGGCCTACAACGCGGGACTGAAGTCGACGCCGTGGTCGATCGTGCCGTTCCTCGTGAGCTTCGGGATCTTCCCCTCGCTCGCGACGCTGTCGGCGCCGGATCCGTCGTTCGCGGCGTGGTGGGCGTGGGTCGCCGGCGCGTCCCTCGGCGCCGCCGTGCACCTCACGAACGTGCTGCCCGACCTCGACGACGACGCGCGCACCGGCGTGCGCGGGCTCCCGCACCGGCTGGGACCGCGGGTGGCGGCGATCGTCGCCGCGCTGGCTGTGGTCGGCGGTGCGGTCGCGGTGCTGCTCGGCGCCGCGGGTGGTGACCTCGGCGCGGTCTCGCCGGTGTCGTGGGTCTTCTTCGCGGCCGTGGTCGCCGTGGCGGCGGTGACCGCGTGGCGTGCGATCTCGAAGCCGCCGACGCGCGCGCTGTTCCGCCTCGTGATGCTCGCCGCGCTGCTCCTCGCGGCCCAGCTCGTGGCGTCGGGCAGCGCGTTCGTCGCCTGAGGCCCGCCCGATCGCCGCGATCGCACAGCGCGAAGGGCGGAGATCTGGCGAATTTCGGACCGAAGGGCCCACATCAGGCCGCAATTAGCGGGATCTCCGAGTTTCGCGGGGCGGACGGGCCGGGTCAGGCGTCGACGTCGAAGCCCATCGAGTACGCGCGGGCGAAGAGCCGGGCCGACGGGCCGGTGAGCATCGCGCGCACCGCCGTGCGCCTCAGCGCGTCCCCGCGACCGCTGGGCCGGCCGAGCGCGGTGTTCACACTCGCCAGCGTCGCGGCACGTCGCGCCGACTGGACCCGGCGGGCCTCCCACCGCAGCAGCGCGAGGTCAGGTGCACGGCCGGTGCGCACCCAAGACGCCAGGAGCGGCGCCAGGGTCACCGCGTCGAGCAGGCCGAGGTTCATGCCCTGCCCGCCGATCGGGCTGACCTCGTGGGCGGTGTCTCCGATCGCGAACACCCGGCCGTGGCGCAGCCGGGGCGCGACGAGCCGGCGCACGCCGAACGACGTCGCCGCGGTCACCGCCTCGGCCGCAGCCGCCACCCCGCGGCGGGCGAGCGCGTCGCGCAGCCGCCGGGCGCGGGCCTCCGGATCGTCGTCGGCGCCCGGCGGGTCCCACGCGACGAACCGGCGGCGACCACCGGGCAGCGGGAAGGACTCGAGCACGCCGTCCGGATCGAGGTGGATCACCGCGAGCTCGCCGTCGGCGTCGGTGGCAGCATCCGTCATCAGATACCGGTCGCGGTAGTCGCGCGCCGGCACGGCACCCGGACGGTAGACGAGATCACGCGCGGCGCCGCCGCCCGCGACGACGACGATGCGGCTCTCGGACTCGATGGGGCGGCCGAGGAGTCCGGCCCGCACGACGACCGCATCACGATGAGGGATCACCGCGAGCACGTACGCGCCGCGCAGCGGCTCGGGAGCCGCGGCACCGAGCACGGACTCGGTGGTCGCCTGCGGGAGGGTCGCCACGAAGGGGAAGCGTGCCGGCAGCACGTCGAAGTGCACCGTCCCGAGCAGGCGCCCGCGGGATCGGGCCTCTCCGCGGCGCACGCGCACCGCCTCGGCGAGGAGTCGCTCCGTGAGCCCCGACCGTTCGAGCGCGGCCAGGACAGGGGAGTGGATGCCGATGGCCCGGGTGCCGTCGCCGACAGCGGGTCGCCGCTCGAGGAGCTCGACGTCGACGCCGCGGCGGGCCAGCTCGCCGGCGAGCAGCATCCCGACCGGACCAGCGCCGACGACGGTGACGTCACGCACGGCCGCGCCCGACGGCCACGAGGCGGAAGGGCACCGGCGTCTGCACCGTCCACGCGCCCGGACTGCCGGCCTCCAGAGCGGCCGTGAGCTCGGCGCGCGTGTAGCTGCGGCGGATCGAGCGGAGACCGTCGGTGCGCAGGAAGGTGCCGCGCTCGAAGGGGGTGATCCCGACCGCGTAGAGCCCGTACGCCCGACGCGAGCGGGCGATGTCGCTGTGGAGCACTACGCCGCGGGAGAGCGCGAGGGACTCCTCGACGAAGCCGCCGAGTCCGTCGCCCAGGTGGTGGAGGACGTGGTTCGACAGCACCGCGTCGTACGTGCGCCCCTCGGCGACCAGGGTGGCGGCATCCGCCCTCCGGAAGCTCGCGCCGGCGATCGGCCCACGCGCCATCGCCACCTCGTGCGCGCGCGGGTCGGGATCGATGCCCGTCCAGGTCACGTCGAGCCCGTCGCGCCGGGCGGCCGCGGCGAGGCGCGCGACGACGTCTCCGCCACCGGATCCGATGTCGAGGACGTGCACCGGTCGGCCCAGCGCGGCGAGGTGAGGGCGCAGACGCGTGCGGTACACGACACCCCAGCCCGAGACGAGGCGGTTGATCGTGCCGAAGCGCCGCAGCGTGGCGCGCAGCGCGTCCGGATCGCAATCCGGGTCGTCCATCAGCTCGGCGAGCCGGTCGTCTCGGACGGCGAGGCTCATGCCGGCACCGCCGCCGTCACGCCGAGGCCACCAGGGCGAGGTCGACGTCCTCCGCGGCCGTGACCGCGGGGCGGCGCCGCGTCATGAGGGCCGACTCGACCGTGAGCCCCGGGCCGAAGGCCAGGCCCGCGACCCGCGAGCCGTCCGGGACGTCGTCGTCGCGCAGGAGCGACGCGAGGATGAACAGGATCGTCGCGCTCGACATGTTCCCGAAGTCGCGGAGTACGGCGCGCGACGCCGCGAGCGCGTCCGGCGGGAGGTCGAGCCCGGTCTCGACCCGGTCGAGCACGCTGCGCCCGCCGGGATGCACCGCCCACACGTCGGGAGGGGTGTCGTCGCCCAGGAACCTGCCCACCGCCCCCTGGATCTCGCGGCCGATGATGCGCGGCACCTCGGCGGAGAGGATCATCTCGAACCCGTTGTCGCCGATCGTCCAGACCATGTCGGTCTCACCCTCGTCGGTGAGGGCGGTGCCGAACCTGTCGAGGTCGAGTCCGCCGGGGTTCCCGGCGGTCGGATCGGCGGTGACGATCGCCGCCGCCGCGCCGTCGGCGAAGACGGATGCTGCCACGATCTGCTGCGGATCGTTCGAGGGCCGCAGATGCAGCGTGCACAGCTCGGTGCACACGACCAGCACGACTGCATCCGGTCGCGACGCCGCCAGAGCCGAAGCGACCCGCAGCGCGGGCAGCGCCGCGGCGCACCCGATGAAGCCGAGGTGGCACCGCTCGACCGTCGGGCGCAGGCCGAGGTCGCGGACGAGGCGATAGTCCGGACCCGGAGCGAAAAGACCCGTGCACGAGACGGTGACCACATGGGTCACCGCGGAAGGATCGATGCCGCCGTCGGCCAGGGCCGTGCGCGCGGCGGCCGCCGTGAGCTCCGGGGCCGACGCGATGAAGCGCTGGTTGCGCGCGCCGGTCGTGGGGGAGAGGAGCCGGCCCTCACCGTCCACGAACGCAGCGTCGTCGGGCGCGACGGCAGCCGACGCGAACTCGGCCAGCACGGTGTGCCGCTGTTCGATCGCCGACGCATCGAAGACCGCCTGGATGCGGCGCCGCGCGAGCCGGTCGGCCCCCTCCTGCGCCGCGAAGATGTCGCGCGCGACCGCCTGCGCGATGCGGGTGGGCGGAACAGCTGTGCCGATCGAGACGATGCGGGCCGTCATGGTGCAACCTAAGCACGCCCATGCCCGGATGGGCACGATCTTGCCGGAAACCCGCAGGTCGGGTACCGCAAGGCCGTGCTGCGCGCTCGCTCCGCCGAGACCGGGTGCACTGTCCTGGGTTTCGGCGAGAACTCCCTGTCTCGCGAGTGGGACTGGCGGGGGACGGATGCCTCGGCCCCTACCCTGCGTGGCGGGCCGAGGCATCCTGGTCTGTCAGCCGGCGGGCTTGTGGTCGATGTGCTCGGCGTGCGCGTCGGGGAGCTCCCGCATGCGCCAGAACGGTCCGATGACGACGAACAGGCACGCGAGGAGCTCACCGGTCGCGGCGATCCACAGCGTCGGAACGGTCCCGATCCACGTTCCCAGCGCACCCGCGAGGAGTGCTCCGATCGGCATAACCCCCCACACCACGAAGCGGATCGACGCGTTCATCCGGCCGAGGAGGCGCGGCGGGGTGATGCGCTGGCGGAAGGTCACCTGCGTGATGTTGTACAGCAGGATGGTGAAGCTCATGATGAACCCCTGAACCACCAGCAGCGGAAAGGCGAGCGCCGGCACGAGGGAGATCACCGGGAGGAAGAACGGCGCGACGCTGAACGCGATCGCGCTGACGGGGATCGCCCGGGCCTCGCCGAGCCGCGCCATGATGCGCGGCGTCAACATGGCCCCGACGAGGCCGCCGACCGCAGACAACGAGAACACGATGCCGAACATCTGAGGGCTCAGGCCCAACTCGCGCAGCACGAAGATCGGCACGAGGGTCTGCGCGATCATTCCGAAGAAGTTCGCGGTGCCCGTTGTGCCGACGATGCGGCGCAGCAGCGGATTGCCGAAGACCCAGCGCAGACCCTCGCCGATCTCGTGGACGAGGGGCCTGCGATCCTCCGCAGGGCGGGGCTTCTCGTGATCGTGGGTGAAGAGCAGGGCGATGAAGGAGGCGACATACGTGCCGACCGTTGCGAAGATCGCGAACGGCGCCGTAAGCACGCCGATGAGCCAGCCACCGACACCGGGGCCGGCGATGTTGGCGAGCTCGTAGGTCGACTGCAGCTTGCCGTTCGCCTCGCCGATCTGGTCGGTGCGCACGAGCGAGGGGATGATGCTCTGGTACGAGACGTCGAAGAACACGGTCGCGACGCCCATGATCAAGGCGACGACGATCATGTGCCAGATCTCCAGCACTCCGAGCAGTGCGAGCACCGGGAGCGTGGCGAGCGCCACCGCCCGGATCGCGTCCGCCCAGATCATCACGCGGCGCTTGCGCATGCGGTCGATCCACGCTCCGGCGGGGAGACCCACCACGAGGAAAGCCGCCACCTGCGCCGCGTTGAGCAGCCCGACCTCCCACTCCGTCGCGTTGAGCATCAGCACCGCGAGCACCGGGATGGCGAGTTCGGTGATCTGCGCGCCGAACTGGCTGAGCGCCTGTCCTGACCACAGTGTGAGGAAGTTGCGGTCGCGCCACAGCGAACCCTTCGGCGCCGGCGTGGCGGAAGCGCCGGCCGCAGCAGCCTGATCCGCTTCGATCGCCTCGTCCGCAGCAGCACGCGACGTGAGCGTCGATGCCTCGGCCCGGGCCTCTGCGAGGACGGCGTCGTCGACGGCCTCGGCCTCGCGGACCTCGTCTGATTGGGACATGCCAATCAGTGTGCGTCATCGATTGAGAACTGTCAATCAGTCTTGTACGCTGACCACGTGACAGGGGAGCGGGAAGAGCGGATCGAACTGCGTCACGGGGATCCCGAGGCGGAGGCGCGGATGCGCGCGCTGAGCTCGCCGCTGCGTCTGCGGGTGCTGCGGCTGTGCGCCTTCGAGTCGCGCACCAACAAGGAGCTCGCCGAGCTGCTCGGCGTGAACCCCGGCACGATGCTGCACCACGTGCGCACGCTCGTGCAGACCGGCTACCTCGCCGCCCAGCCCGAGCGCACCGGCGCCCAGGGGGCGCGCGAGGTTCCCTACCGGGCGACCGGCCTCTCGTGGCGCACCTCGATGCCCGGTGGCTCGCCAGTGCTCATCGAGACGTTCCTGCAGCAGATCCAGGGGGTCCACCCCGACGATCTCGACACCACCTGGCTCGGCCTCAAACTCACCCCCGAGCACCGGGAGGAGTTCCAGCGGCGTCTCTACGAGCTCGTCAACGAGTTCAAGGAGCGCGACCCCGACCCCGACGGCGAGACCTACTCGTTCTTCAGCACCCTCCACCCCGACGACAACCCGCCCGCCCCGGCCTGACGCGCGTTCTTGCGGTTCGCAGAAGGGCGCGCGAACTTCTCTTCATGACGGATGCCTCGGGGCACAGCATCCGTCATAGCGTCAGAGCATGACCATCGCGACGGCGGACCTCTACGACGAACGCGGCGACGAGCTCGACTCGCTCGCGCTGCAGCTGCACGACATCGGCGGGCGCGTCGCGTTCGACGGGCCGATCCGCACGGTGCGGTGCCACCGCGACAACGCGCTCGTGAAGGCGCTGCTCGCCACCCCGGGCGAGGGTGCGGTCCTCGTGATCGACGGCGGCGGATCGCTCGAGTCCGCGTTGGTCGGCGACCTCATCGCAGCCTCCGCGGTCGAGAACGGCTGGGCGGGGATCATCGTGCACGGCGCGATCCGCGACCGGGTCGCGATCGGCGAGCTCGACCTCGGCGTCAAGGCGCTCGGTTCGAACCCGCGCAAGAGCGCGAAGGAGGGCGCCGGGGAGGTCGACGTGCCGGTGCTGATCGCGGGCGTCGCCTTCGTGCCGGACAAGCACGTGTGGGCCGACGCGGACGGGGTGCTCGTCGAGCGGTGACGGGCCCCGCGCGCGGGGGTGATGCGCGCGGCGCGGTGCGCTCGTATGGTTGGGCTGATGTCCAGTACCGACGGGACGCCCGCCCGCTACCTCGCCCGGGCCATAGAGATCGCGACCGAGAACGTCCGCAACGCCGGCGGTCCGTTCGGGGCGGTCGTGGTGTCGGCGGACGGACAGGTCTTCGAGGGCGTGAACCGCGTGACCGCCGATCTCGACCCGTCGGCGCACGCCGAGGTCGTCGCCATCCGGCGGGCGTGCCAGGGACTGGGGACGTTCGACCTCACCGGGGCGACGCTCTACACGAGCTGCGAGCCCTGCCCGATGTGCCTGGGCACCGCGCTCTGGGCCCGCGTCGAGCGGGTGTACTTCGCCGCCGACCGCGAGGACGCCGCCGCCGCGGGCTTCGACGACGCGGTCTTCTACCGCTACTTCGACGGCCACCCCGAGCACCGCGACATCATGCCCGTGGAGTCGATCGACCTCACCCCTGAGCACCGCATCGCGCCGTTCACCGAGTGGGGCCAGACCTCGACCCGCATCGAGTACTGACCGCCCGAACCTCGCCCCACGGCCCCGTCTTTCCCCGCGCTAGTCGCCACAACACGCCGATCGCGGGGCACCCGATCCGGCGTGTTGTGGCGACTCGAAGAACGACCCGGCGGGTGGAGCACCGAGGGCTCAGGAGGCAGGGACGGGGGCGGCCTCCTCGATCAGCTGCAGCAGCTGAGCCGAGACGCTCACCGCGATCGTGGCGGGCTGCTTGCCGGGGATCTCGGGCAGGCCGATCGGCGTCGTCACCCGGGCCAGGGTCGCCTCGTCGTGGCCGGCCTCCTGGAGGCGTGCCCGGAAGCGGGCCCACTTGGAGCGCGAGCCGATGAGGCCGATCGAGGCGATGCCCTCGGTGCGCAGCGCCTGGTCGACGATCGCGAGGTCCTCGGCGTGGTCGTGGGTCATGACGAGCACGTGCGTCCCCGCCGGCACCGACGCCAGCACGGCCTCCGGCACCGGAGCCCGGTGCACGTGCACCCCGGCGACCGCGTCGGCGAGCGGGCCGGGTGCGCCGTCCACCCCCAAGCGCGTCGGCGAGAGCATGGCCTCGCGGGAGTCGACGAGGTGCAGGTCGAGGTGCTGGCGCGCGAGGATCCGCGCCACCTCGAGGCCCACATGTCCCATTCCGAACACCGCGACCGACGGCACGACGCGCACCGGCTCCAGCATGAGCGTGACCTCTCCTCCGCAGCACTGCACGCCGTACTCCGTGGTCTCCTTGTCGCTCAGGGTGAGCGTCAGCAGCTCCGGCTCGGCGGTCCCGGAGGCGAGCATCGCGCGGGCGCGCGCGACGGCGGTGGCCTCGAGGTTGCCGCCCCCGATCGTCTCGAAGACCTCGCCCGGCGAGACGACCATCTTGGCGCCGCCGTTGCGCGGGGCGTGACCGCGCACCATCGCGAGCGTCACGATCACCGCGGGCGTGCGGGCGTCGCGCAGGCTCCGCACCGCGTCGAGCCAGTCCACGGCCGGCCTCAGCGGCCCGCCGTGAGCAGGTCGGGCTCCGCAGCCCCGGGGTCCGCCGCCCGACCGACGCCCGCGGCATCCGTCCCATCGCGGGACACGGATGCTGCGCCCGCATCTCCTGCGCCGCGTGCGGCCTCGATCGCCCAGAACACCGCCTCGGGGGTGGCCGGTGAGCCGAGTACGACGCTGCGTCCTGCCGGGCCGAACGCACCCACCGCCTGTCGCAGCGCCTCGCGCACGCTGAACGCCAGCAGCAGCGGCGGCTCTCCCACGGCCTTGGAGCCGTACACGGCGCCGTCCTCGCGGGCGTCCTCGAAGAGCGCGACGTGGAACTCCTCGGGCATCTCGGAGAAGCTCGGCAGCTTGTACGTGCTGGCCGAGGGGGTCTGCAGGCGGCCGCGCGTCGGCCCGTCGCCGGTGTCCCAGCGCAGCTCCTCGAGGGTCAGCCAGCCGGTGCCCTGCACGAAGCCCCCCTCGATCTGGCCGATGTCGAGCAGCGGCGACAGCGAGTCGCCGACGTCGTGCACGATGTCGACGCGGCGGAGGCGGTACGCGCCGGTGAAGCCGTCCACCTCGACCTCGGCGGCCGCGCAGCCATAGGCGAAGTACTTGAACGGCGATCCCTGCTGGCGGTCGGCGTCCCAGTGCAGCCCCTCGGTGCGGTAATAGCCCGCCGCGAAAAGCTGCACGCGCTGCAGGTAGGCCTCGGCGACGACGTCGGCGAACGGCATCCGTTCCCCTCCGCCCAGCGCGGTGACGTAGCCGTCCGAGAACCGCACGTCGCGCGCGTCGACGCCGAGGAGGCGCCCCGCGACGGCGGCGAGCCGGCCGCGGATCTCCTCGCACGCGAGCTTGACGGCCCCGCCGTTGAGGTCGGCGCTCGACGACGCAGCGGTCGCCGACGTGTTCGGCACCTTGTCGGTGCGGGTCGGCGCGACCCGGACCGTCTCGAGCGGCACGCCCAGCGCCGTCGCGGCCACCTGCAGCATCTTCGTGTGCAGGCCCTGGCCCATCTCGGTGCCGCCGTGGTTGATCAGCACCGAGCCGTCCTTGTAGACGAGCACGAGCGCGCCGGCCTGGTTGAACGAGGTGAAGGTGAACGAGATGCCGAACTTGACCGGCGTCATCGCGAGCGCGCGTTTGCGATCGGCGTGCGCCTCGTTGAACTGCGAGATCTCGTGCAGGCGGGCGTCGAGATCGGCCTCGCCGCGGAGGCGCTCCCAGATCGCGGTGAGCCGCCCGGCGTCCTTCACCAGCTGCCCGTAATGCGTCGACTGACCCGGTCGGTAGAAGTTCTTCTGCCGCAGCTCGAGGGGATCGATCCCGAGCACGGGTGCCGCCCGGCCCAGGATGTCTTCGATGAGGAACGCGCCCTGCGGGCCGCCGAACCCGCGGAACGCCGTGTTCGACGGCTTGTGCGTCTGCGCGACGCGGCCGTGCACGCGCACGTTCGGGATCCAGTAGGCGTTGTCGACGTGGCAGAGCGCGCGGCCGAGCACCGGCTCCGAGAGGTCGAGGCTCCAGCCGCCGTCGGCCGTGAGTGTCGCGTCGAGCGCCTGCAGGTACCCGTCGGCGTCGAAGCCCGCCCGCCAGGCCAGGTGGAACGGGTGGCGCTTGCCCGACATCGTGATGTCCTGCGTGCGGGTGAGCCGCAGGCGCACGGGGCGTCCGGTGAGCTTCGCCCCGAGCGCCGCGATCGCCGCGAACCCGTGCGGCTGCATCTCTTTGCCGCCGAAGCCGCCGCCCATCCGCAGGCACTCGACGGTGACCTCGCTCGACGGGATCCCGAGCACGTGCGCGACGATCTCCTGCGTCTCGGACGGGTGCTGCGTCGAGCACTCCACGAAGTACCCCCCGTCGGGGTCGCGCACCGCGAACGAGGCGTGCGTCTCGAGCGAGAAGTGCTCCTGCCCGCCGACCACGCTCTCACCCTCGAAGACGAACGCGGAGGATGCGAGGGCGGATGCCGCATCCCCGCGTGCGATCGTGCGGGGGACGCCCTGGAACGACCCGGCGTCGATCGCCTCCTGCACCGTGATCAGCGACGGCAGCGGTTCGTACGACACCGTGACGGCGGCCGCGCCCTGGCGCGCAGCATCCGTCGTCTCTCCCAGCACCCACACCAGCGCGTGGCCGAAGAACATCGCCTCGGTCGGAAAGAGGGGCTCGTCGTGTTTGACCCCCGCGTCATTGACGCCCGGAACATCGTCGGCGGTCAGCACCCGGACGACGCCGGGGACGGCGTAGGCAGGCGCGACGTCGACCGTGACGTGGGCATGCGCGACGGTCGACGGCACCGGCCATGCGGTCAGCACGCCGTGGGATCGTGCGGCGACGTCGTCGGTGTAGACGGCCGCGCCGGTCACATGCAGCGCCGCGCTCTCGTGCACCGCGGGGCGTCCGACGACCGGGTTCTCGGGACGATCGGCGAGCGAGCTCATGCCGTCGCCTCCTCGTCATCGGCCGACGCCGCGAAGAGCGCCGGCAGCGCGGTGCCGAGCATGCGTGCGCGGTACGCGGCGCTCGCGCGGTGGTCGTCGAGCGGCGTCCCCTCGCGCTGCAGGACGACGGATGCTGCCGCCACCGTCGCGGCGTTCCACGGGCGTCCGTCGAGGGCTTGCTCCGTCGCGTACGCGCGGACGGGCGTCGCGGCGACGCCTCCGAGGCCGATCCGCGCTCTCGCGATGATGCCGTCGTCGAGCTCGAGGGCGAAGGCGACGGCCACCGAGGAGATGTCGTCGAACCGGCGCTTCGAGATCTTGTGGAACGCGGTCAGACCGGCCGCCGGCAACGGGATCCGCACGGTCCGGATGAGCTCGTCGCGACGTCTGACCGACGTCCGATACCCCGTGAAGTAATCGGCGAGGTCGACCTCGCGCTCGCCGCCGTCGGCCGCGGCGAGCACGACGATCGCCCCGAGCGCGAGCAGCGCCGGAGCAGCGTCGCCGATGGGGGAGGCGGTGCCGAGGTTGCCGCCCAGCGTCGCGCGGTTGCGGATCAGGCGCGACGCGAACTGGGGGAGCAGCTGCGCGAGCAGCGGCACCCGCTCGTCCACGCTGCGCTCGATCTCCGACAGCGGCACCGCACTGCCGATCTCGACGATGTCGCCGGTGATGTCAACGCGGCGCAACTCGGGCAGGCGGTCGATCGCCACGACGAGTGGTGCGCGCGCGCCGCGCAGGTTTACATCCACGCCCCAGTCCGTGCTGCCGGCCACGGCGAGCGCCTCCGGTTCGTCGCGCAGCAGACGCAGGGCCTCGTCCAGCGTCTCGGGGCGGACGAAGCGCCCGTCGGCCGCGCGCACCTCGGTGGCGATCGCGGTCGGCGCCGGCTCGGTCAGCCGCTCACGGAGCGGATCATCGGGCCGAGGCATCCCGAGCCCGAAGGCCGCGTCGCGAATGGGCCGGTAGCCGGTGCAGCGGCACAGGTTGCCGCTCAGCGCATGCAGGTCGAATCCGTTCGCCCCGTGCTCGCCGTCCACCGCTCCCCCCGAGCGGTCGGACCGGTAGAACTCGGCGGCCATCGCGCACGCGAACCCCGGCGTGCAGTAGCCGCACTGCGAGCCGCCGGCGGCCGCGAGCTGCTGCTGCACCGGATGCAGGTCGTCGGGTGAACCGAGGCCCTCGGAGGTCACCACCTCCTGCCCGTCGAGCGCATGGACGGGTACCAGGCAGGCGTTGACGGGAGTCCACACGGCGGTGCCCTCGGGCCCCGCCGTGGCGACCAGTACCGCGCAGGCGCCGCACTCGCCCTCGGCGCAGCCCTCCTTCGCGCCGGTCAGTCCGAGGCTGCGCAGCCAGTCCAGCGCGGTGGCGTGCGCGACCGCGCCTGCGAGCGGGACGACCCGCCCGTTGACGGTCACAGCGCTGTCACGGTTCGTGCGGATGCCGGGAGTCTACGCCGCGCCTCCCGCGCAGCGAAGGTGCGCCGCGACCCCTCTGGACATGCCCTGCGGGCAAGAGGATCGTTGGCCGCGGCACAACCACTGGGAGGCTGTCATGTTCACACCCGATCGGCCGTTTTCTAGCTTCGCCGTACCCGACATCGGCGCAGCAGCGACCTTCTACCGCGACACTCTGGGGCTCGACGTCACCGTCTACGAGGAGATGGGCGGAGGCTTCACCATCGCCCTGCCCGGCGAGGGCAGCATCTTCGTCTACCCGAAGGAGGATCATGAGCCGGCCGTGTTCACGATCCTCAATTTCAGCGTCGCCGACGTCGATGCCGCCGTCGACGACCTGAACAAGCGCGGCGTCGTCACGAAGATCTACACCGACCCCGACTACGGCACCGACGAGAAGGGCATCTCGCGGGGCTTCGAGGGCGGTCCCGACATCGCCTGGTTCAAAGACCCCGCGGGCAACGTCATCTCGGTCGGCCGCATGGAGCCGCAGATGATGGGCGGGCAGTAGGCGCGCTTCAGGGAAGCACGCGCCATCCGGCGGGGCCGAGCGACCCCGCCGGATACTCGTCGAGGGGCACGTCGCCGGCGCGCCAGGCCGCCAGCACGGGGTCGACGATCCGCCACGACTCCTCGGCCGCGTCGCCGCGCACCGCGAGCGTCGCGTCGGCGTCGAGGATGCCCGACAGCACCTCGCCGTAGGCCTTGAGCGCGCCCTCGCCGAGGTCGGCCTCGAGGAGCGCCCGCTCGAGTTCGAACGGGTCGTCGCCGCCGTTGACGTTGAGCTCGAGGTCCATCCGGTCGGGGCCGAGGGAGAAGCGCAGCACTGAGCCGGGCGCCGCCCCGGTGAGGCCCTCGGGGACGTGATTCACGGGGCGGAACGTCACCACGACCTCGCCGTCCTTGCCGGCGAGCGCCTTGCCCGACCGCAGGGTGAAGGGCACGCCCTCCCAGCGCTCGTTGCGCACCTCGCACGTGACCTCGGCGAGCGTCTCGGTCTCGAGCGACGCGTCGACGCCCTTCTCATCGGCGTAGGACGGCAGCTCGCGGTCGCCCACCTTGCCGGCCGTGTACCGCGCCCGGCGCGAGGCCTTCGCGGGGTCGTCGCCCCACACGTGGGTCGCGCGCAGCACCGCGGCGGTCGCATCGCGGAAGTCCCGCTCGTGCAGCGTCGCGGGCGGCTCCATCGCGAGCACCGCCATCACCTGCAGCAGGTGGCTCTGGATCATGTCGACGAGCGCGCCCGCGCGGTCGTAGTAGCCGGCGCGTCCTTCGAGGCCGAGCGTCTCGTCGTACCGGATGACGACGGACTCCACGTCCTGCGCGCGCCACACCGGCGCGAAGACGCGGTTCGCGAAGCGGACACCCAGGAGGTTCAGCGTCGTCGACCGGCCGAGGAAGTGGTCGATGCGGAACACCTGCTCCTCGGGCACGAGCCGGGCGAGCGTCGCGTTGAGGGCGTGCGCGCTCGCCTGGTCGACGCCGAACGGCTTCTCGAGGGCGAGCACCGTGCCCTCGGGGATGTCGACGCCGACGAGCGCCTCGCACGCGGCCTTCGCGACCGCGGGCGGCACGGCGAAGTACAGGGCGATCCGTCCGTCGTTGTCGGCGAGCAGCAGCTCGAGGTCCTTCGCGTCGGTGATGTCGGCGCGCGTGTACGTCGTGTCGGCCACCGCGGCGAAGGCGTCGGCGAACCCGGCCGACTCGAAGGACGAGCGCACCGTCTGCCGCCAGCGCTCGTCATCCCAGTCGTCGATGCCCGCGCCGCGCAGGCGCACCGAGCGCTGCGGCTCGCGGGCCAGCAGCTGGCCGAGCGCAGGCAGCAGCAGCCGCGAGGTGAGGTCGCCCGAGGCGCCGAGGATGAGCAACGTGGTCTGCGCCGACATGCGCCTCACGCTACCCACGCGCCCCCGCTCCGGGCAGGGGCTTGCGCGCAGGGAGACGGATGCTGCGGCCCGGCGCAGTGCGCAGGGCCGCAGCATCCATCATCCGACGTGACAGGGGTCAGCCGGCGAGGGCCTCCGAGAGCTTCACGCGACCGCCCATGCGCAGCAGCGAGTTCTCGTAGATGCGGGCGGCGATGAGGATCGCCGCGACGCACGTCGCCATGAGGATCGCGATCGACAGCAGCGGCTCCCACCACTGCGCCTGGCCGAGGAAGATCCGCATCGGCATGCCGACCGGTGCCGAGAACGGCACGTACGACATGATCGCGAGCACCAGCGGGTTGTCGTTGAAGAAGATGACGAGGAAGTACGGCGCCATCACGAGCATCGTCAGCGGCATCGTGGTCGAGCCGATGTCCTCCTGGCGCGACACCATCGAGGCGGCCGCCGCGAACAGCGACGCCAGCAGGATGAAGCCGAACAGGAAGAAGATCGCGAACCAGGCGATCGGCGCACCGAGGCCCTGCAGCAGCGCGGTCTGGTCGGTCACGGTGAGACCGATGATCGCAATCGCGGCGAGGATCAGGATCTGGCCCATCGCGAGCACCGTGTTGCCGATGACCTTGCCCGCCAGCAGCGACCGCACCGGGATCGCCGAGATGAGGAGCTCCACCACGCGGGTCTGCTTCTCCTCGACGACGCTCTGCGCGATCGTGCCGCCGAACAGCGACGCGGCGAGCAGGAAGACGATGCCGAAGCCGATCGCGGCGATGTAGCCGAGAGCGGCGTTGCCCTCCTCGGGCGCGAGCAACTCGACCGGCGGCACCTGCGCGAGCTGCAGCATCAGAGAAGTCGGCGCGGAAGACTCCGCGACGATCGCGAACCCGAGCGGCGACGACGAGTCGCCCACGACCGCGGCGTCGACCTCGCCGTCCGTCACGAGCGCCTCGGCGGCCGCGCGGTCTGCCACCTCGGTGACGTCGAGGCCCTCGGCCTGGGCCACGTACTGCTGCGCATCGGCGGTGACTGCGACAGGCGTGCCGCTGTTGTTCGCCGCCTGGAAGCCGCCCCAGATGACGATGGCCAGCGCGCCGATGAACAGGATCGCCGTCGAGATGACGAACGCCTTGCTGCGCAGCTTCGAGCCGATCTCGCGCTCGGCGACGAGCCAGATCGCCTGGCCGGCGCCCAGCGTGCTTCCGCCGCGGCGGGTGTCGGTGGTGCTCACTGGATGACCTCCTTGAAGATCTGGGCGAGGGACGGATGCTGCGGCGCGAAGCTCGCGACATCCCCGTTCGCGACGGCCCGGCGCAGCACCCGCTGCGCGGTCTCGTCGCTGTCGGCGTCGAACACGGCGTACCCGCCGTCGAAGTCGAGAACCTGGACGCCGGGCTCGCTGCGCAGCCACCCGGCGTCGCCGGCCGAGACGAGCTCGAAGCGGCGGGTCGAGTGCTGCGCGCGGAGGGCGTCACGCGCGCCGGCCGCGCGGATGGTTCCGCCCGCGATGATCACGAGGTCGTCGCACAGCCGCTCGACGACGTCGAGCTGGTGAGACGAGAACAGCACGGCGGCGCCGGCCGCAGCACGCTCCTGGAGCACGCCGGCCACGACATCGACCGCGAGCGGGTCGAGGCCCGAGAACGGCTCGTCCAGGATCAGCACCTGCGGGTCGTGCACGAGCGCGGCGGCGATCTGCGCGCGCTGCTGGTTGCCGAGCGACAGCGTCTCGACGTTGTCGTTCAGGCGCTCGCCGAGTCCGAGCTGCTCGAGCAGCGCACGAGCGCGGGTCGAGGCATCCGTCTTCGAGAAGCCGTGCAGGCGCGCGAGGTACGTGATGTGCTCGTGGACCTTCATCTTCGGGTAGAGCCCGCGCTCCTCGGGCATGTAGCCGAAGCGGCGGCGGTCGGAGGCGGTCACCTCGGCGCCGTCGAGGGTGACGGTGCCGGCGTCCCCGGCGAGCACCCCCAGCACGATCCGCATGGTGGTGGTCTTGCCCGCGCCGTTCCCGCCGACGAAGCCGGTCAGCCGGCCGGGCCGCACGTCGAACGACACGTCGTCGAGCACGCGGCGCCCTCCGTAGCTCTTGCCGATACCGCGAAGCTGCAGCATCCCTGTCTCCTCTCGATCCCCCTGCCACAGACGCTACGGACGGGAGCGCTCGGCGTCCTCCCCCTGCAGGTGGATTCGGCGTGCTCCGCCGCGCGGGGGATGAGAGATCTTTCATGCGCCGGAATAGAAGCGGCCTGCATGTGCTTGCATGGATGTGGAACGTCCACGGTGGTCCCCACCGGGGACGCCTTTGCTTTTTCTAGGAGAACCCACATGTCCGAGCGGACCATCGGCTACATCGTCGGCAGCATCTCGTCGACCTCCATCAACCGTCGTCTCGCGAAGGCCCTCGAGCGTCTCGCCCCGGAGGGCACGACCCTCGTCGAGATCCCCATCAAGGACCTCCCCTTCTACTCGCCCGACTTCGACGCCGACTTCCCCCAGGTCGCCCGCGACTTCAAGCAGGCCATCGCCGACGTCGACGGCGTCATCATCATCACGCCCGAGTACAGCCGCTCGATCCCCGGCGTGCTGAAGAACGCCCTCGACTGGTCTGCCCGCCCGTGGGGCCAGGGCTCGTTCGACGGCAAGCCCACCGCCGTCATCGGCACCTCGGGCGGCGGCATCGCCACCGCTGCGGCGCAGCAGCACCTCAAGGCGATCCTCAGCCACTACAACGCTCCGACGCTCGGCCAGCCCGAGGGCTACGTCCAGACCACGCCCGGCCTCTTCACCGAGACCGGCGAGGTCACCAGCGAGCAGACCGCCGACTTCCTCATCGGCTACCTCCAGGCCTTCGGCGCACTGGTCGACCGCTACGCCGCGGTCCCCGTCGCCGCCTGATCCTCCCCCCGGTCGGCCTCACCCCGGGCCGCTAACCCGTTCCAGCACCCCGGATGCCCCGGCCCGGCGCCCTTCGCGGCGCCGGTCCGGGGCATCCGTCATCCCCGCCCAGGGTGCCGCCGCCCGCACCGCGTTTTGGCGAGTCGCCAAAACACGCCGGACGCTGCCATGCCCGGCCGGCGTGTTCTGGCGAGTCGCCAAGAGTGGCTGCTGTTCGGGTGGTTTCTGGCGAGTCGCCAAAACCGGGCGGACGCTGCCATGCCCGACTGGCGTGTTCCGGCGAGTCTCCAATACCGGGCGTGTTCGGGCGAGCTCTTGGCGACTCGCCACTGACTCGCGGGCATCCGCTCGCCTTCCGGCAGCCTCGGCTTCTGGGAGTCGCGCGGACCTGTGCTCCCTTGCCCGGGCGGTCCGGAGCCGTCGCAGTCACGAGTCGCCAGGACACGCCGCACGGTCCCGTGCGGGCACGGCGTGTTCTGGCGAGTCGTCAAGAACGGCTGCTGTTCGGGTGGTTTCTGGCGAGTCGCCAAAACGCGGGATCCGGCGGAGGCTGCAGGGCGGGGAGCAGGTCAGGCGAGGCCGTGGCGGTGGGCGTAGACGACGGCGGCGACGCGGTCGCGGGCGCCGAGCTTCTGCAGCACGTTCGAGACGTGCGTCTTCACGGTGGCCTCGCCGATGTACAGGCGCTGCGCGATCTCGGCGTTGCTCATCGCCTGCGCCACGAGCTGCAGCACCTCGCCCTCGCGGTCGGTGAGCTCGACCGCCGGCGGCGTGTCGGCCCCGACCCCTGCCTCTTCCCGCGAGAGTACAGCTGGTCGCCGAGAGGTAGGGAACGAACCACCCTCTCGTCCACCAGCTGTACTCTCGCGGTCGGGGGAGGGGCGCGAGCCGGCCGAGCCGGGGGCGGAGGCGAAGCGGGCGATCACGCGGCGAGTCACCTCGGGCGCCAGCAGCGCGTCGCCGGCCGCAGCCACCCGCACGGCCGAGATGAGCTCCTCGGGGCCGGCGTTCTTCAGCAGGAACCCGCTCGCGCCTGCGGCGAGCGCGTCGAACAGGTAGTCGTCGCGGTCGAAGGTCGTCACGACCACCACAGCGGTCTGCACCGACCCGACGATGCGCCGCGTCGCCTCGAGGCCGTCCATGTCGGGCATCTGCACGTCCATGCAGATCACGTCAGGACGGAGATCGGATGCTGCCGCCACCGCCTCGACGCCGGTTGAGGCCTCGCCCACCACGGTGATGTCGCCCGCGGACTCGAGGATCATGCGGAAGCCGGCCCGCATCACGGCGTGGTCGTCCACGAGCAGCACGCGGATCACGCGCCGACCGCCTCGGCCCGCACGGCCAGGGGCACGCGCAGTCTGACGAGGAACCCGCCGCGGGCGCGCGGCGCCGCCTCGAGCTCGCCGCCCGAGGCGGCCGCCCGCTCGCGCATGCCGACGAGCCCGAGACCCGGCCGCATCGGCGCGGCGACGGCGCGGCCGGTGTTCACGACCTCGAGCTCGACGGCATCGGGCGCGTAGCGCAGGCGGACGTCGGCGGCAGCATCCGGTCCGCCGTGGCGTCGGGCGTTCGTGAGCGCCTCCTGGGCGACGCGGAACACGTTGACCTGCACGAGCTCGGGCAGCTCGACAGGGTCGCCGACGATCGTGAGGGTCGTGGGCAGACCGTTGTCGTTCGCGTGCGCGACGAGGTCCGTGAGGGCCGACAGGTGCACCGTCGACCCGGCCGCCTCGGCGTCGCCGCCGGAGGTGCGGAGGGTCTCGAGCAGCTGCCGCAGCTCGACGAGCGCGGAGCGGGCGGACGACTCGACTCCGAGCAGCGCGGTGCGCGCAGCATCCGGATCCCGGTCCAGCACGGCGCGCGCGGCGCCGGCCTGCACCCCCATCGCCGAGACGTGGTGCGCCACCACGTCGTGCAGCTCGCGGGCGATGCGCACGCGATCGAGGGCCACGGCCTGGGCGGCGGTGACCTCGCGCTCGCGCTCGAGCTCGCGGGTGCGCTCCTCGAGCGCGGCGCGCGACATCGCGGCCGCGTACGCGCGGTCGCCCATGTAGTACGCGCCGCCGAAGAACCCGGCGTTGACCAGCAGCTGGATGAGCATCATCGCCGCGAACGGCGAGAAGAGCCCGGCCTTCGAGAGGCTGTCGTCCGACGGGTCGATGGCTGCCTGGAACATGTTGACGAGCAGCCACACGAACATCGCGATGATGACGCCCACGCGCACCCACATCGCGCGACGGCGGTCGTCGACCCAGGCGCCGACCGTGTACATCGCGATGAACATGGCGATGTTCGAGACGTAGAGGTCGGGGATGCGGAAGGTCACGCCCATGAAGAACACCACGGCGATCGCGATCACGACGAGCTCGGGGAACCGCCGCCGCACCGCGAGTGGCGCGGTCAGGCCGAGGCTGTAGAGCAGTGCCCACTGCATGCCGGCGTTGGCGTCGGCGCCGTAGACGCCGGCGACCGAGCCGAGGGCTGTGCTGATCACCGCCGCGACGAAGAGGGCACCCGCGAGCCAGACGTCGTTGCGCAGCTCGCCCGCGGTCGGCGCCGGGCGCCGCGCGGGGTGCACGGAAGGCAGGTCGGACATCCCTCCACGCTACGGGGGTGCGGGTCCTGCGGCATCCCCCGCGAGACGGAGACGGTCCCCACGCCCCCTCCAGACGCCGCTGGCGCGTCGCCCGGAGCCTCCGGGCGCGTGGGCCCAGCTGCGCCGCAGGCGCCCGCCCGGGTAAGTTAGCGAGCGTTCACCTCGCGTCGACAGGGGATCCCGTGCACGACCGCAACGCGGGGCTCGACCCCGAGACCCAGTTCGTCGAGATCTACCGCAACCTCGGCACCTACGACTTCGCGTGGGACCTGAACCAGTCGCTGAGCTTCGCGCTGTTCCGCACCTATGCGGTGCCGTCGATCGGGCGCCTGCTGGACGAGACGGGCGAGTTCGAGCGCGCGACGCAGAGGCGGTACGACGACACCTCGCTGCTGCTCGAGGTGCCGCTCCTCGAGGGGTTCGAGAGCCCTCGCGCTCGCGCGGCGATCCGGCGCATCAACCAGATGCACCGGATGTACGACATCCCGAACGACGACATGCGGTACGTGCTGTCGACGTTCGTCGTCGTGCCGGTGCGCTGGCTGCACGCGTTCGGGTGGCGTCCGCTCACCCCCGACGAGCGGCTCGCATCGGTGCGGTACTACCAGAGCCTCGGCCGGCACATGGGGATCACCGACATCCCCGAGACCTACGCAGAGTTCGCCACGCTGATGGACGACTACGAGCGCGCGCACTTCGTGTACGACGTCGCATCGGCGCGGGTCGCCGATCGCACCCTGGCGCTGCTGGTCTCGTTCTACCCGCGGCTCTTCGCCCCGGTCGTGGAGGTCTTCAGCCGGGCGCTCATGGATCCGCCGCTGCTGCGGGCGTTCGGCTACCGCGACCCGGGGCGGATCGCACGCCGCCTCTCCGCGGGCGCGCTCCGGCTGCGAGCGCGGGCGGTCGCGGTGCTGCCGAAGCGCCGCACCCCGCTCCACGTGATCGACCTGCCCCGCATCCGCAGCCATCCGAACGGCTTCGACATCGAGCAGATGGGGACTTTCGCGCCCGGATGCCCCGTGCCGCACGCGAAGCGGTGAGGTGCAGCATCCGTTCATCTACTTGCTATTGACAAGCAAGCTTGTTTTTTGCAACCATCTTGATGTCGGCGGTCCGGTCGACGCACGGTGACAAGGAGCAAGGCAATGACGCACATCTTCGTCAACATCCCGACGAACGACCTCGAGCGCTCGAAGGCGTACTACACCGCCCTCGGCTGCGCGCTGAACCCGCTCTTCACCGACGAGAACGCCGCGTGCGTCGTGTGGAGCGACCAGATCTTCTTCATGGTCCTCACGAAGGAGTACTTCGCGACATTCACCGACAAGGAGTTCGCCGACCCCCGGACGCACGCGCAGGTGCTGCTGTCGATCAGCCGCGAGACGCGCGAGGACGTCGACAGGATCGTGGAGGCGGGGGTCGCCGCCGGCGGCACCGCGCCGGGCGAGCCGCAGGACTTCGGGTTCATGTACGCGCGCGACCTCATCGACCCGGACGGCAACGGCGTCCAGTTCATGTGGATGGACCCAGAGGCGGCCGCCAAGGGTCCCGAGGCCTACATGGCGGAGCAGGCGCAGGCGTAAGTGGCGTCCCGCAGCTACGGGCAGTACTGCGGGGTCACGACGGCCGTCGAGCTGATCGGCGAGCGGTGGGCGCTGCTCATCGTCCGCGATCTGCTCGTCGGCCCCCGGCGCTACACCGACCTCAAGCAGGGGCTGCCCAAGATCCCGACCAACATCCTCTCCACGCGGCTCAAGGAGCTGCAGGAGGGCGGTGTCGTGCGCCGCGTGCCGCTGCTGCACTGCGGGCTCGTGTACGAGCTGACGCCGTACGGGCGCGAGCTCGAGCCGATCGTGCTCGCCCTCGGCCGGTGGGGATTCCAGGAGATGGGCGACCCCCAGCCCGAGGACGTCGTGACGGCGGACTCGCTCACGATGGCGCTGCGAACGGCATTCCAGACGGATGCTGCGGCCACCCTGCCGCCCGCCGACTACGAGCTGCACGTGGCCGATATCGTGCTCCGCGTGCAGGTCGACGCGTCCGGCCTGCGGATCGCGCAGCTCCAGCCGGCCGGACGCCCCATCGACCCGCGGCTCGGCACGCGGGCCTCGACCTCGGGTGAGCCCGACCTCGTCTTCGCGGCGGGTCCCGGCATCCGCCGCCTCATCTCGGGCGAGCTGACCCCGGCCGCCGCGATCGACCAGGACGTGCTGGCCGTCGTCGCCGGCGACGGCACCCTTCTCGAACGCTTCGCCCAGACATTCCACATCCCCATCGACCCCGGGGTCGCGCTCGTCGCCTGAGCCCGCCCCGCCATGGAAGGAGGCGGCCATGACCGGTCGCATCTACATCGACCTGTTCACCACCCTCGACGGCGTCGCGCAGGCGCCCGGCGGCCAGGAGGAGGATCCGTCGAACGGGTTCCCCTACGGCGGCTGGCAGGCGCCGTTCCCCGACGAGACCATCGGCGCCTCGATCGGGAAGGGCATCTCCGAGCTCGACGCGCTGCTGCTCGGGCGACGGACCTACGACATCTTCGCCGGCTACTGGCCGCACCAGTCCGGCAAGATCGCCGACGCTCTGAACAGCGTGCCGAAGTACGTCGCCTCGCGCGGTCTGCCCACCCTGGAGTGGGAGGGCTCGACGCAGCTCGGCATGGACCTCAACCGGGAGGTCGAGGCGCTGCGCGAGAAGCACGAGAACATCCACGTCATCGGCAGCGTCGACTTCGTGCAGACCCTGCTGAAGGAGCAGCTGTTCGACGTGCTGACGCTGTGGGTGTACCCGGTCGTGCTCGGGCAGGGCAAGAAGGTGTTCCCCGACGGTGCGCATCCCGCGAACGTCAGGCTGCTCGAGCCGGCGGTGACAGGCCCGCTCGGCGTGCTGCAGCTGCGGTACGGGCCTGCTCCGGGCGAACCGCAGACCGGCGAGATGGGTCCCGAGGACTGAGGTCGTTCGGACACCCGAGGCGTTCCGTCTGCGGGCGCCAGAGCGCCCTCCGCTCAACGAGCGGGGCTCTGGCACCCGGTCGTTGAGCGAGCGAGGAACGAGCGAGACGAAACGCCTAAGCGCGGTCGCGAACCCCGGGTCAGCGGGTCGCGCGGAGCGTGACCGTCGCGAGGCGACCCTCGCGGCCCGAGGCTGAATCGACGTAGCGGAGGCCGATCACGTGCTCGCCGGGCGCCACGTTGTGCACCACGCGGAGGAGCGGCGTGCCCGTGAGCGCGTGGAGGTTGCCCGTCCAGGCGCCGTCGACCGCGACCTCGACGGTCTGGCCGCGCCGCCCGTCGAGCAGGAGGTAGAGGTCGTCGGCGCGACCGTCGAAGTCCGCGTCCTGCAGCGGCGCGACGAGGGAGCCGTTCGAGGCGGTCACCGTGGGCACCGGGAGGGTGAACGGGCCGACGGCGGGGCTCGGGGCGGAAGCCTGGGCGCCTGGCGCCGTCTGGACCGCGCGCACCGTCAGACCGACGCGCAGCAGGTCGCCGGGGATCACCGCGGAGAACCGCCCGTCGGCGGCGACGGCGGTCGTCGTGAGGGTCGCGCCCGTCTCGTCGATCAGCGCGACGGAGGAACCCGGCGTGCCGGTGCCGGTGATCGCCGACGGAACCGGCGCATCGAGGTCGCGAGCCGCGTCGAGCGCGGGTGACGCGCTGACGACGGGCTCCGGGTCAGGGGTTGGGGTCGGCGTCGGGTTCGGGTTCGGGTTCGGAGCAGGCGACGGGTTCGTGGCCACCGGCGCGGTCGGCTGCGGCGCGGGTGCGGGCTCCGCTCGCGGCGCGGGTGCGGGTGCAGGCTCCGGGATCGCCTCGAACGCGTCGACCTCCGGGACGACCGCGGCTTCGGCGGGTTCGGCCTCGACGGCCTCGGGCGCGGTCGCCGGGTCGGCGGCAGCATCCGTCTTCCCGTCCGTCTCGACGGCCGACGCGGGTTCCTCCGCCGGCGCGCCCCATGACGGCGCGAGTGCGATCGCGACCGCCGCAGCGGCGGCCACGGCCACCACGCCCACGCCGATCGCGATCCCCGTGAGGGGGAGGGCGGCAGTGCCGGCGCCCCCCGCGCCGGCACCCCCGCCAGAGGCGCCCCAGACGCCTGTTTCCCCAGAGCCGGACGCCCCGCCACCCCCGGTGGGCGTTCCGGCGATCACCGCTGCCACGGCCGGAGTGGCATCGGCGGTATAGGCGAGGGCCCCAGCCCCGCCGAGGACGAGAGGCAGCAGCACCATGCGGAGCTTCTGCGACACATGTTCGATGTCGGCCGCGACGATGCGGCAGGCCCGGCAGGTGCGCAGGTGCGCGTCCAGGCGCCGGCGGTCATGGCGCGTGACGGGCTTGCGCTCGCTCGCGACGAGCAGTTCGCACACCCAGCGGCATTCCGCGGGCCTCGCCGGGTCGCTGATGTGGGCCTGCAGCCACGCCTGCTTGAAGCCCTCCCGCGCACGGTACGCGAGGGCCGACACCGCGTTGGCGCTCATGCCGAGGAGCGGCGCGACCTCGCGCGGCTTCATCCCCTCGACCTCGAGGTACCAGAGGATCGTCCGCCACTGGGCGGGCAGCTCGCGGAACGCCTGCGCGAGCACGGAGCGATCGGCGACGACCTCGGCGAACTCCGCCGCCGAGTCCGCGGACCGCTCGTCGAGATCGTCCAGCGGCGTCTCGGCGGTGCGGCGCCCCCACGACGCGGCGACGTTGCGGATGGTGGCGAACAGGTACGGCCGGAAGCCGTCCTGCGGCCCTCCGCCCTTGCGGATCGTGGAGAGGATCGAGGTGAACGCCTCCGACACCAGATCGTCGGGGTCGACGTGCGGGCTCACCGCCCGCGCCGCGCTGCGCGCACTCGCGACGTGACGCTCCCAGAGCACGGCATAGGCCGCATCGTCGCCGGCGCGCGCCGCCGCGACGAGATCCTCGTCGGAGCGCTCGGCAAGCGGGCCGTCGACGACGGCGCTCTGGTGGGTCGACACTTCTCTCCTCGCCGGGGGCTTCGGATGTCAGCCGGCCGCGGTGCGGTGACGGCGTGATGACGCGTTCCGGGAAGCTCCTCGGGAGGGGCGTCCGGCACCGCGCGGTACGGGGGTACAACAAGCAAGACGACGCCGACACGAAATCATGACGCGCGGCGCGAAGATTTCTCGCGAGATTCTCCGGAGATCACGGATGCCGCGGGCCGCAGCATCCGGATCTCAGAAGATCATCGGGCGATCGTCGTCGTCCGGGCCCTCGAGGTCGAGGTCGACGACGACCGGCACGTGGTCGCTCGGGGCCTCGCCCTTGCGCTCGTTGCGGTGGATCGTCGCCCCCGTGACGGCGTCGGCGATCGCGTGCGAGCCGAGGATGAAGTCGATGCGCATGCCCTCGTTGCGGGGGAAGCGCAGCTGCTTGTAGTCCCAGTATGTGAACCCGGTCGGGATGAGCGGGCGCACGACGTCCTGAAGTCCCGCCGCCTCCAGGGCGGCGAACGCCTCGCGCTCGGGCGGCGACACGTGGGTCGCGAAGCCCTGCACGACGGAGGGGTCGCCGTTGTCGGCATCGGTCGGCGCGATGTTGAAGTCGCCGACCAGCGCGAGCGGGAGGTCGGGGTTCGCGGTCAGCGACTCCGCCGTGTACTGCTCGAGCGCCGACAGCCAGTCGAGCTTGTAGTAGTAGTGCGGGTCGCCGAGCGACCGGCCGTTGGGTACGTACAGGCTCCAGACCTCGACACCGCCGATGGTCGCACCCATCGCCCGCGCCTCCTGCGGGGCGTCAGGGCCGTTGTGCCCCTTCTCGAAGCCGGGCATGCCGGGGAAGGCGGTGCGCACGTTCGTGAGCGGCTCACGGCTGGCGATGGCGACGCCGTTCCACTGCGAGAAGCCGTACGCCTCGACGTGGTAGCCGGCCTCTTCGAAGCGGTCGAACGGGAACTGCTCGGTCTTGCACTTGATCTCCTGCATCGCGAGCACGTCGATGTGCTCGCGCACCGCGAAGTCGACGATGCGGTCGACCCGCGCACGGATCGAGTTGACGTTCCAGGTGGCCAGGCGCATGGGATCAAGCCTAGGCGGGGCGGCGGACGTCGAACGGCGCCGCTTCGGTCCCCCACGCCCACTCCACGCATCGCTTCGCGCTGCGCGGAGCCTCGGGGCGCGTGGGCCCAGCTTCGACCCCTGGCGTATCAGCGCTCCGAGGAGGATTCTCCTTTGTGTCAGCGGCCGCGTCCGCGGTCGGGAGAGCGAGAACCCACCATGGACCACGACTGCGGCTGCGGCCACGCGGCCTCCGCGGCGCACGACGACATGCCCCTCGAGTTCGACGCCGACGGCGAGCTCGTCGCCGGGCCGATCATCCGGCCCGAGTTGCCGACCCGGCCGTGCCCCCTCGGCGCGCTCGACGGCTCCTGGCTGCTCGAGCTCGAACGGCGCACCGTGTTCGCCCCCGAGGTGCGCGGCGCGCTGCGCATCGAGGTCGGCGCCTCCTCGCTGCGCATCTCGGGCGACATGTACTCGCGGCGCGTCTTCCCACCGGTGCTCGGCGAGGTGCAGCGACCCGTCCCGATTCCGGATCCGGGACCGGCCGCAGGTGCCGACGCGGTGGCCCGCGATCTCGCCGCGGCCGACGATGCGGCCGTCGCCGACGTCCTCCCGGTGAGCCTGCGCACCTACCCCGCGTTCCCCAAGACGGAGTACTCCTGGTACTTCCGCTCCAACGGCGCCACCTACGTCGACGGCACCCTCACCGTTCAGATCGTCCGGCACCTCTGGAACCGCACGACGCAGGAGTTCGTCTCCACCGACACCGGCACGCTCACACTCCGCTGCCGACGGCCGCTCGTGCTGGCGCCCGCGTCCGCGCTCGTGGCGCCCTCGCAGCGCATGACGGGGACGCTCTCGATCGGCGGCACGGTCACCAACGTCACGGCGGGCAAGACGTCGCCGATGTACCGCGGGTGCCGCATCGAGGTGGATGCCATGGTCAACCGCGTGTTCCCGGCATCCGCCACCATCGGCTCGGGGGCTGCGGCCAACGTGCGCTCCGTCTACGCCTCGGCCGGCTGGGACGTCACGGTCGTCACCGACGAGATCGACGTGCCGAACGACGCCGATCTCACGAACGCCGAGCTCGCGACCCTCATGTCGGGGCACCGGCAGACGGTGGCCGGTGAGCAGTGGCGGCTGTGGCTGTTCGTGGGCTCGTCGCAGGGCGGGCTGTTCGGGATCATGTTCGACGACGACACCGTGCCGCGCGAGGGCGCCGCAGGGTTCGCCGACGTCGTGCTCGGCAACGACTCGTTCATCGCCGCGGCGGCGCGGAACCGCCCGCTCGACGAGGTGCCGGCGGCTTTCCTGCGCACGCTGGTGCACGAGGCGGGCCACGCGTTCAACCTGTGGCACCCCAAGCACGACGTCCACAACCCGGGCATCGGCATCGAGATCATGAACCAGACGGGCGACGTCATGGGCTTCGCCACGGTCGCCAACCCCTACCCGGGCAACGCCGCGTTCGTGTTCTCGGAGCACGACCGCACGTCGCTCATCCACTCGCCCGACCCGCAGGTGCGGCCCGGCTGGAAGAACTTCGGCTGGGGCCACGGCAGCCTCTCGGCGGGGCTCCCCGCGCCGGTCGACGTCGCGGGTCTCGCGGGCGACACGGGCGACGACGCGCTGCAGCTGACGGTCACCATGCCCGCGCAGGCGTTCGTCGGCGAGTACGTCACCGCCGAGGTCGCGCTCACGAACGTGTCGGACCAGCCCCGCACGGTCACGACGCTGATCAACCTGTCGGAGGGGGACCTCGTCTTCCTCCACACCTCGCCCGACCGCTCGCTCGAGCACCTCGTCGACGTCGCGATCGGCTGCGGTCCGCGGCCGACGACCGTGCTGCAGCCCGGGGAGTCGATCCGCAACCACGTCCAGGTGTTCTTCACCAACCAGGGCGTGACCTTCACCGAGCCGGGCCGCCACACCGTCGCCGCGCAGCTCGAGGTGGATCCGGTGACGACTGTCCGCTCGGCGCCGGTGACGGTCGACGTGCGCGGACCGGCGTCCGACGCCGAGGTCGACATCAGTGCGAAGACGCTCACACCGGGTGTCGGTCGCGCGATCGCCCTGGGAGATTTCGCGACAGATGCTGCCGCCCGAAGTGTGCTGACCGCCCTGGCCGAGCAGCACAGCGACACCGACACGGGCGCCGCCGGGGCACTGGTGCTCGCGAACTCGCTGGCGCGCTCGTTCACCGACGTCCGCGCCCGCGGCGTGCGCGACGCGGCGCCGGACGAAGCGGCGCACTTCCTCGAGCTCGCACTGGCCGGCCGGTCGGCGGAACGCGTCGCCGCTCTCGCCGTGACGGTCGCGAGCCCGACCGAGAGGAACGCGCCCGTCGTCGCCGACACGGTGGCGGCGCTCAAGGCGCGCACGAAGGGCGGCGCAAGGTCGGCGGCCGGGAAGGACGTCGCGGCGGCCGAGCAGATCGCCGAGGACTTCGTCTCGCCGCAGGGGCGCTGACCCGGCGGGGCGGGCGCCGGCGCGGCCGCCCCGCTCGCCGGCAGCCGAGCGCCGAGAAACCGCAATCGGGCGAGGACACCACGCGTGGCGGGTTTCGCGGCGGGGTTGTGGTTTCTCGGCGTCGCGCCGGAGCGCTGGAGGGGGTGACAGCGGGGGCGGGCTGCGGAACGATCGACGTGTGAGGTCCGATGGGCAGAGCGGCGGCGGGCTGGAGCTCCGGCTCCGGCTCGCGGCCGAATCCGTTCCGCTCGATCGCGTCGCCTTCGCCGAGGTGGAGGTCGCGGCGAGCGGTGGTGCGGCGACCGTGAGCGCCCGGCTGAACCTCATCGAGGGCGATCTCGAGGCGGAGGTGACGGGGCCCGACGGGCGCGTCGCGCGCGCCACCTGGCCGTGGCCTGCTGATTCGGCGCCCCGGTCGGTGGAGCTCGCCGCGGGGGAGCGCCTGGTCGCCGGGGTGCCCCTCGTATCGGAGGGCAGCGAGCCGCTCTTCCCCGTGACCGGTCGCTACGAGGTGGTGGCGCGCTTCGCCGCGCGACCGGGCGAGACGCTCACGTCGAACACGGCGGTGCTCGTGCGGACCGCGGGCGAGGACGCCGCGCTCGCCGCAGACCTCCGCGATCGCGATGTCGTGCAGAGCCTGCTCGGAGCGGGCGTCATCGGCGCCGCCGAGCCGGCGCTCGAGCGTCTCGCCGAGTCGGAGGACGCGGGCACGGCCGCTGCCGCCCGGCTGGCGCTCTCGCGCACGGACGCCCTCCAGGCGGCGGCCGATGCCGATCCCGCGGTGTCGCGAGCCGTGGCGGCGCTGCTGCCGCCGGGCGCCACCGGGAACGACGAGCGACGCGAGGCGATCAGGTCGCGCGCGGCTCCGCGCGACGTCGCGATGCTCAGCGGGCGACCGATCGAGGACGGACCGGACCCGGCTGTGGAAGACTGAGGCGCCATCAGCCACGGGAAGGGCCCTCATGACCATCAAGAACCGCGTGCTCGCCGGTGTCCTCGCCGTCTGCGTCGCCTCCGGTGCCGGCATCGCCGCCGCAGCCCCCGCGCAGGCCGCGACGATGACCTACAAGTCGTTCATGGTCACGAAGTCCGGGTACACGACCAGCACGGCGTGCCTGGCGGCGGAGCGTTCCACAGCATGGTCGATCAAGAACTCCGGCGGGATCGTCTACGCCGGTGACGCATGCGGCTACTGGGGTTCGGCGAAGAAGTGGGGCTTCTCGATCACGTACAAGAAGCTGGTCCCCGTCGGATCCTGAGCGGCGCCGGGGCGCAGCATCCGTAAAATCGAGGGCATGACCGCCGCCTCCACGCCGCAGCTCGAAGCCGACCGCCAGTATCTGATCGCGCTGATCCAGGACGAGGCGGTGTTCCACGGGGACTTCACCCTGTCGAGCGGCAAGAAGGCGACGTACTACGTCGACATGCGCAAGCTCACGCTCGACCACCGAGCGGCCCCCTCGATCGGCCGCATCATGCTCGACCTCATCCGCGACGTCGACGGCATCGTCGCCGTCGGTGGCCTGACCCTCGGCGCCGACCCGATCGCCAACGCCGTGATGCACGAGTCCGCGCGCACCCACAAGCCGCTCGACGCCTTCGTCGTGCGGAAGGAGCCGAAGGACCACGGCCGCGGACGCCAGGTGGAGGGAGCGGATGTCGCGGGCAAGCGCGTCGTCGTGCTCGAAGACACCTCGACCACGGGCCAGTCGGCGCTGAAGGCGGTCGAGGCGCTGCGCCGCGAGGGCGCAGAGCCGGTCGCCGTCGCCGTCATCGTGGACCGCAAGACCGGGGCGCAGGCGGCCGTCGAGGCGGAGGGCCTCCAGTGGCTCGCGGCCATCGACCTCGACGACCTGGGCCTCGACCCGCAGTAGAACTTCAGGGGTCTGTCACACGCCGGCGGCGGCCGGTGTCTCCATGTCGAAGGACCGAATCGACACGGAGGTAGACATGAGCAGCGACACCCGCATCCCGACCGCAGAGGTCACCGGCGTCTCCGGCACGCTGATCAAGGCGGTCGCCAAGAAGATGGTCGGCCGTGTGCCCGACTCGCTCGGCGTGCTGTGGCACCACCGCCGCGTGATGAAGGACTCGATGGGCATCGGCCAGAAGGTCGAGGGCTGGCACGAGCTCGACCCGAGCCTCGCGACCTTCGCCGCGATGGCGTCGGCGGCGACCATCGGCTGCAGCTTCTGCCTGGACTTCAATTACTTCATGTCGCGCAACCGCGAGGTGGACGCCGCGAAGGTGCGCGAGGTGCCGCGGTGGCGGGACTCCACCCTGTTCACGCCGCTCGAGCGCCGCGTGATGGAGTACGCCGAGGCGGCGAGCCAGACGCCGCCTGCGGTGACGGACGAGCTCTCGGATGCGCTGCTCGAGGATCTCGGCCCGGCCGGGCTGGTCGAACTGGCCGCCAGGGTGGCGTTCATGAACATGTCGGCGCGCATGAACATCGCGCTCGGCATCCGTTCCGAGCACTTCGCCGAAGCCTGCGGCCTGCCTCCGCTCGCCGCGCGGCCGGCCGTCGGCGCTTCCGCGTAGGCTCCCGGCCATGAGCACCGCCGCCGTGGACGACCCGTTCGTCACGCACCGGAGCCTGCTGTTCACCGTCGCGTACGAGATGCTCGGCTCGGCCGCCGACGCCGAGGACGTGCTGCAGGAGTCGTGGCTGCGGTGGGCGGCGGTCGACCACCGCACCGTGCAGGAGCCGCGCGCCTACCTCGTGCGCATCGTGACGCGGCAGGCGCTCAACCACCTGCGCACGGTGTCGCGGCGCCGCGAGGACTACGTCGGCGAGTGGCTCCCCGAGCCGCTGCTCACGAGCCCCGACGTGGCCGACGACGTCGAACTCGCCGAGAACCTCTCGATCGCGATGCTCACGGTGCTCGAGACGCTCGGGCCGGCGGAGCGGGCGGTGTTCGTGCTGCGCGAGGTGTTCGACGTGCCGTACGACGAGATCGCGGATGCGGTGGGCAAGACGCCTGCGGCCGTGCGGCAGATCGCCCACCGCGCGAAGGACCACGTCGCCGCGCGCCGGCCTCGCGTGACGGTCGGGCCGACCGAGCACGAGGAGGTCGTCGAGCGGCTCGTGGTGGCGCTCAACAGCGGCGACCTGCAGGGCCTCATGGACGTGCTGGCGCCCGACGTCGTGTCGGTCGCCGACGGCGGCGGCAAGGTCCGCGGGGCGGCCCGCCGGCCGATCGTCGGCGCGGATCGGCTCGCGCGCTACCTCGTCGGCGGCATGGCGAAGGTCGAGGGCAGGCTCCTGGCGTCGTCGACCTGGGTCAACGGCCAGCCGGGGGTGCGCATGGAGCTCGACGGCGTCCTCGTCGGCGTCGTCAGCCTGACCGTCGTGGACGGGCGCATCACGCAGGTGTACTCGATCGCCAACCCCGAGAAGCTCGGACGGGTGGACGAGGAGGCGGTGGTGGGGCGCTGAGCGGCAGCCCCGCCGCCCCACCGCTCAGCGGGCGAGGATCTCGGCGTTGAGCTCGCGCTGCCAGTCGCGCAGCTGCCACATCGGGTGGTGCGGGGCGGCGTTCGACGACAGCACGACGCCCCACACCCCGTGATCCAAGGCCGTGCGCACGCCGTGCTCGGCGAGGGACCGGCCGATCGGGCCCTCCTCGAACGTGCCGTCCAGAGGCGTGTAGCCGACCCAGCCCTCGCCGACGATCGCCGGGACGCCCTGCCAGCGCGCCCACGCGGCGATGGCGATGGTCCGCGAGGCGATCTCGCGCCGCATGAGGTGCTCGTACGGCGGGTAGTGGTCGACGAGCCACGCATCCCACGCGACGGGGTCGATCCAGTCATAGCCGTAGATCATCTGGTCTGTGACGACCGTCGCGCGGTACTTCCACTCGGCGGCGCGACCGTACTCCGCGAGGGACGGGGCGTCACGGCGCAGCAGCTCCCGGAGCGCCGTGTTGGGGAAGCCCTCGCTGCCCTCCGAGCGGATGTCGATGCGCTGCTGCAGCGCGTCGAGTACGCCGTAGCTGTACACGTGGAACTGCGCCGCGCCCAGTCCGTCGGGCAGTCGATGCATGGCGAGGTGGGGCGGTTTGCCGTAGCTCGCGGTGATGAGGAGATCCGGATGCTGCGCCCGCAGCCGCGCCACCTCCTCCGCTCCGCCGTCCTCAAGTGCGGGCAGGATCGAGAAGTCGACCTCGTTGTGCAGCTCGACGAGGGCGATGCGATCACGGTGCCCGTGGTCGGTGAGCCACTCGATCATCGCGTCCCAGGCGTCGGAGAGGACGCCGTACCGATCGGCGAGCGGCACGGCGTCGATCGCTTCGAACCATGCCGGCGAGGCGGCGAACGCGGTCGACTGCTGGTACTCCCAGCTGGCGAGGATGATCACCATGCCGTGCGCGGCGGCGGACTCGAAGAGCGCGAGAAGGCGCGCCCGCAGATCGATGCGGTAGCCGCCCGGAGAGTCGTACCACCGGGTGCGCTGCCCGTAGAAGCCCCCGCCGGGTGCAGCGCCGAGCCCTTCGATCTCGAGGTCGCGGGCGACGTCGTAGAGCCCCAGCCCGCCGAACAGCAGCACCGGGGCGGCGCAGATGCGGATGGCGTTGTAGCCGAGGGAGGCGGCCTCCGCCACCGCCGCGTCGAGGTCGGCGTACGGCTCGCCCGGACCCGCCTGCGTGTACCAGGAGAAGTCCCACAGCGTGATGGTGAGCCGCTGCGGCAGATGCTCCGGCACGGGTCCGGTGAGGGCGGACTCGTCCTGCTCGATCGTGCCGGATCCCAGGTATCGCTCGGTCATGCGCCGGTCCTCTCCGGAACCTCGGCGGACCGCGCTGCGAGCTGCTGTGCGCGTCCGCGCTCCGCCAGCCGTTCGAGCGTGTTCGCCATCGCCGCTCGCGCCGTCGCGGTGGCGGCGTCGAACGAGGTCAGTTCGGGCACCGAGGTGGCGAAGTAGTCGACCTCGTCGCTCGCGGCGCGCAGCGCCGTCGCACGCGCGTCCAATGCGTCCCACGCGGCTGCTGCGCTGGTCGCGTCGCCGAGGTGCAGGTGCGCCACTCCGGTCCAGTACGTCGACTCGTCGGCCGCGCGCGGCGCCACCGCCAGCGGCGACGGGGCGACGGCCGTGCGCCAGGCCTCGGTCGCACCTGCCGGGTCGTCGGCGGCCGCGCGCGCGACGCCCAGCAGCACCCACCGCTGCACCGGGCGCTCGGCCGGGTGGCGTCCCTCGCCGAGGGTGCGCGGCGGCACGAAGCCCGCCTCGAGGAGCGTCGCGGCTTCCGCAGGCGCCGGCTCGCGCAGCAGCCGTTCGGCGAGTGCGCAGGACGCGCGATCGAACGCCGCGATCACGAGACCTTCGCCGCCTTCGAACGGACGGAAACGGCGGGTCGTGAGGAGGATCCACGCCTCGTCGGTGCGCCCGACATCGAGGAGCAGATTCGCGTGGCGCACCGCCAGGTCGTCGCGGGCATCGAGCAGGACGGCATGGGTCTCGAGCAGCGAGAGCCGGGTTGCGGCATCCGTCCCCCTCCGCGCCGCGAGCACGTCGCGCTCGAGCAGGAGCCGCGCGTCCGGGCGCAGCGACAGCGCGTGGGCGAGCGCCGCGTCGGCCGCGGCCTCGTCGCCGTCGACCGCGACGAGCGCGATCGCGAGGTTGCGCCACACCACCGGGTCTGTCGAGCCGCCCGAGGTTGCGGAGCGGAGGTGGGCGAGCGCGTCCGCGTGACGGCCGGCGTCGAGCAGCCACATGCCGAGGAGCCCCGCGGCGACGACGTCGTCCGGGTCGGCGGCGACCGCGGCGATGAGCGCGTCGACCTGGTCGAGCCCGGCGGGGAACGCGAGCGCGGCGGAGGTGCCGCGCCCGCGGGTGCGCTCGTCTGCGGCCTCGTCGGCGCGTCCGGCTCGCTCGAGCCAGTGCGCGCGCAGGTAGTGGCGGAGCGGGCCTGCGAGACCCGCCGAGGGCGTGCGCTCGACGGCGGCTGCGGTGGCCGCGAGCGCCTCGTCGACGGCGCCTGCTCGCGCGAACTCGGCACCGACGTCCAGCGCCGTGCGGGCGTCGCGGTCGAGCGGCTCGCCCGCGAGCGCACGGGTCGCCGGGTCGAGCGGGTCGGTGTCGAGCAGTTCGGCGACGCGGGCGACGGATGCTGCGACCTCACCGCGGCGGGCGAGAGCCAAGGCTTCGACCCGCCCCGCCTCGGGGATCGGCGCGGCCGAGCGGGCGAGGTCGAGCGCGGCGGTCGTCGAGCCCGTGCGGAGGGCGATGCGTGCCCGTGCGAGCATCGCGGCCGGCGCGAGCGCCGCGTTCCACGCCGCCTTCGCCAGCGAGCGGTCCGCCGCGTCGTCATTGCCGAGACGCTCGTGAACGAGGCCGAGGAGGTAGGCCGCTTCCCCGTCACGCGGGTTGAGGTTGCGTCGGGTGAGCCGCGCGGTGGCCGCCTCGAGCAGATCGCGCGCCGCGGCGTACTCGCCGCGCGCGAGGTGCCACGATCCGAGCGCTGTCGCCGCGCGGGAATCGCCGGGGTCACGTCGCAGCGCCTCGTGCAGGTACGGCACCGCCGGGCGGGTGGGGTGGCGGTACTGCAGCAGGTGCACGGCCGTCGAGAACAGCTCGTCGGTGGACGTGATGTCTTCGGGCAGGGGCGGCGCGGTCGCGACCCAGGGCTCGCCCGCGTTGCCGGCTCGTGCCCGCCAGGCTACGAGGGTCTCGCCCGCGTGGACCACGCGGACCTCGAGGCCCTCGGCATCGACCGCGATGTCCGCGACGGCGGCGAAGGGCGCGTCGGGGTCGAGGTCGGCGGTCCAGCGCGCGACCGTCTCGCCGCCTCGGCATACCTCGACCACCGCCGCCGGGAACGCGCGCGTCGCGATCGCCGTGATGACGGTGCCGTCGCCGTCGGCGCGCACGCCGATCGCAGCATCCGTCGTCGCCTGCCGTACGGCTCCGGTGGCGTGGATCGGGTACCAGTACTGGCGGAACCGCTTGGTCTCGCCGGGGAGCAGCCAGCTGAAGTCGGGCTGATTGTCGGTGTAGACGCCCGCCATGAGCTCGACGTACGGGCCGTCGTCGTCGGTGAGCTGGTCGTCCCATGCCCGCCCGATCGGTCCGTCGCCCCACGTCCACTGCTTCTTGCCGGGGGAGATCGCGCGGTCTGCCCAGTGGACGAAACCGGCATCGGCCGCGTGGTCGTAGCCGCCGAAGAACGAGTCGTCGGTGTCGGTGATCATGTACGACGTCGGCACCGGGATGTTGCTGTACACGTCGATGCGGTCGGCGTCCGGCCGCTCCGCCGCGAGCGCCGGGTAGTCGACGCCGTAGTAGGGACGGTCGGCGCGCGGGAACGCGGTGACCGCACGCCGCGCGTGGTCGGCGACGAACGCGACGTCGTCGGGGAAGAACGACTGATACCTCTCGTGCGCACGCGCGGCGACGTTGGCCCACCACAGGAACGTCTGCGGGACGTCGGTGCGGTTGTGCAGTGCCGCCTCGAGCTCGATCAGCGACGATCCCGGCCGCAGCCGCACCCCGTGCACGCCGCGCATGCGCTGCAACGGGTCGAGGTCGCTGTGCCATACGACGACGGCGCCGTCGGCCTCCCGCTCGATGCGGGTGTCCACCGGGAGGAACGTCGCGGGCCGATGGTGCTGCGGCCAGTTGAACTCGACGCCGCCCGAGACCCACGGACCGGCGAGCCCCACGAGCGCGGGCTTGATGACGTTGTTGCGGTAGAAGAAGTCGTAGCCCGCGACCTTGTCGTAGCCGATGTGGATGCGGCCGCCGGTCTCGGGCAGCAGCGTGAGGCGCACGTAGGCGTTCTCGAGGTGGATGGCCTGCCACTGCCGCGGCGCGCTCTCGTGGGCGACGCTGTCGATCATCGGGAGCGGGTAGACCTTGCCGCTCGACCCCTGGTACACGCGGCGGTCGAGGAACAGCGGGTAGGGATCCGGCTCGCCCGGCTCGTACGTGTCGATCCAGAGGGGCTCACTCCAGCACGCGACTCCGCCCGCCGCGAGGATCGCGGCCTGGTCTGCGGGAGCTTCGGGGAGCTCGATGCGGCTCCGGGTGTCGTCGTCGGTCACCCGGCAAACCTACGCGCGCGGGAGCCCTGCGACCATGGCGGATCGTGGCATCGACCTGGATGATCCGACGGTGGTTCGTGGCAGGATGCCGGAGTGGAGCGTGCGGAGGGGTTCGAGCGGGAGCGGCTGAGCGTCGTTCCGCGTCCTCTCGTCGACGCCGCGCTCGCGCGCCCGGTGACGCGGCGCATGCTGGTGACGGATGCCGGGTACTTCCCGCGTGCGCGACACCATGGGCGGCATCGCCCCGAGGGAGCGGCGGAGACGATCGTGATCGTGTGCGTCGCCGGGTCGGGATGGGTCGAGGCGGAGGGCATCCGCACGCGCGTGGGGAGCTCGACGGCGATCGTCATCCCGGGCGGCGTGGCCCATTCCTACGGCGCCGATGCGACAGATCCCTGGACGATCTGGTGGTGCCACGTGCGCGGGACCGACGTGCTCGAGCTCATCGAGGCGGCCGGTATCCGTCCCGACCGGTTGACGCTGTCGCTGCGCCAGGTCGAGCGCGTCACCGCACTGCTCGACGAGATCTCGGTGTCGCTCGCTCTCCAGCCGACGCCGGCGCGTCTCGTCGCGACGTCGGGAATGGCCTGGCGCCTGTTCACCCAGCTCGTGGTCGACAGGGCCCTTCCGAGCGAGGGAGCGCCCGTCGAGCGGGCGATGCGCTATCTCGAGGAGCGTGTCGACGGGCGCGTGCAGGTCGCGGAGCTCGCCGCCATGGTCGGGGTGTCGCCGTCGCACCTCGCCGCGCTGTTCCGCCAGGCCACCGGTGGCGGTGTGCACGCACACCACCAGGCCCTCAAGATGGCGCGTGCCCGGGCGCTGCTGGACACGACGGATCTGCCGGTCGCCGAGGTCGGGCGCCGGATCGGGCTGGAGGACCCGTTCTACTTCTCGCGGCAGTTCCGCCGCACGCACGGCATGAGTCCGCGGGCCTACCGCGAGCAGCACAAGGGCTGACGGGCGGCGGGGCCGGGTCGGCCGTCGGGGCGGTTCGGGTTCAGTCGCGCTTGCCGCGGCCCCGCCACCACTGCCAGATGATGACGGTGAGCGTGCCGAGCGTGATGATCGCGGCCGTCACGAGGAGGAGCGTCTGCTCGGTCTCGGAGATCACGGGCGCTTTCCTTCCGCGGCGTCCGCCACGATCTTCGCGACGCGCGCGGCCCGGGTGTCGGGTCGTCGCGCTATGTCGACGTTGGAGATGCCCAGCTTGCGGCTCGACGGGGGGAACGCATCCCAGGCGGTGCGCGCAGCGGGTTCGGCATCGAGTGCCGCGGCGAGGTCGTCGGGCTCGCGCAGCGCCTCGGCGTTGTCGAGCACCGTCCACGCGCCGTTCGCCTTGGCGACCTCGACCGCGCGGTAGCCGGCCTCGGTGATCAGGCCGGCCTCTTCGAGCTTGAGGAGGCGCGCCTTGTTCGTCGCCGCCCATCCGCTCGTCGCACGGCGTGGCGCGAACCACAGGCCTCCGCGCTCTTCGTCGAACGAGCGCACGGGGCCGTCGATCCACCCGAAGCAGAGGGCCTGCAGAATCGCGTCCTCGTAGCCGATGACCTCGAGGTCCGAGCCCGGTCGCGCCCGCACGAGCCACGCTCCCTTGGAGGTGCGATGGTGGGCGTCGAGCCACGCGCGCCAGGCCGCAGCATCCGTCACTTCCACCATCTCGCCGTCGTCGAGCGCACCCATGCCGCGACCCTACCCGGAGCCGGTGACGTCGCGCGCGGCGACCTCGCGCACCGTGTCGGCGAGCAGGCGCACCGCCTCGTCGACGAGGGGATCGGCGAGGTCGCCGTAGCCGAGCACCAGGCGCTCGGGTGCGGGCGCGTCGGGTGAGACGCGATAGCGGCGGATGTCGGTGAGGCCGAGCTCGCGGGGCTCCGCCGCGCGCACCACCGCGGCCGCGCGCACCCCGGGAGGCAGGTCGAGCACGACATGAAGCCCCGCCGCGATGCCCGACACCCGGCACTCGGGCAGCGCGTGTTCGAGGGTAGCGAGCAGCGCCTCGCGCCGGCGCCGGTAGCGGGTGCGGGCGCCGCGCAGGTGCCGGTCGAGGCCGCCGGAGGTGAGGAAGCGGGCGAGCGCGAGCTGATCGAGTGTCGACGGCGCCGCTGCTCCCGCATTGCGCACGGCGTCGCGGAGCCACGGCGGCAGCACGAGCCAGCCGATCCCGAGCGCGGGCGTCGCGGTCTTGCTGAGGCTTCCCGCGAGCACGACGCGGTCGGGCGCCATCGCCTGCAGCGCGCCGATCGGGCGCCGGTCGTAGCGGAACTCCGCGTCGTAGTCGTCCTCGATCACGACCCCGTCGCGGGCGCGCGCCCAGGCGATGAGTCCCTCACGGCGCTCGGCCGACAGCGGCACGCCGGTCGGGAATTGGTGCGCGGGCGTCACGAGGGCGGCGCGCGCGCCGGTGCGGACGGATGCCTCGACCAGCGCCGCGACGTCGACCCCGTCGCCGTCGACGGGAACGGGCACCGAGGTGAGGCCCTCCGCCGCGGCGACCTGCCGCATGCGCTGCCAGGATGGGTCCTCCACGAGCAGCGCGGTGTGGCCGATGGTGCGCAGTGCCCGGGCGACGCGGCGCATGCCGTCGGCGGCGCCGTGCGTGACGAGGACGGCGTCCGCGTCGGCGCGCGCGAAGCGCGACCGGGAGAGGTAGGCGGCGAGCGCCGCCCGCGCGGCCGGCGCGTCGCCATCGAGGCGGAACAACTCGGCGTCGGGGGCTTCGGTCAGCGCCTCGGTCATGGCGCGCAGCCACAGCGCGCGGGGTGCGTTCCGCAGGTCGGGGACTCCGGGGGCGAGATCGTAACGGGGGCGGCGCAGTGGCTCCGCGGGCTCCGGCGCGGGTCGCGAAGCGGTGGCGCGAACCGATTCTGCGACCCGCGTCGCCGACCCGGTCCGGGCTTCGAGGATGCCCTCGGCCGTGAGCCGTCCGTACACCTCGGTCACCACCCACCGCGAGACGCCGAGCGACGTCGCGAGCAGCCGGCTCGGGGGAAGCGCGGCGCCGGACGTCAGACGGCCGGTGGCCACAGCATCCCTCACCGCCTGCTCCAGCCGCACGTGACGCGAGCCGATGTACGCGGCGAGGTCGAGGAGCGTCTCCCACGCGACCAGATTGGTCTGGGTTTGAACCATGGCATCGGATCGTACTCCCAGACCGCTCGCGATCCACGATGGGATCACGAACCACGGAAAGGGCACATCATGCAGTTCCGCACCATCTCCAACGGCACGACTTCGTTCGAGGTCTCGACCCTCTGCCTCGGCACCATGTTCTTCGGCACCCGCACCGACACCGCGACGTCGCTCGAGATCCTCGACCGCTTCGCCGACGCCGGCGGCACCTTCGTCGACACCGCGAACAACTACAACGCCTGGGTCGGCGGGCACGGGCGCGACAGCGAGGACGTGCTCGGCGCGTGGATCCGCCGCCGCGGCGGCCTCGGCGATGTGCGCCTGGCGACCAAGCTCGGCGCCGCGAAGAAGGACCCGGCGCTGCCGCTGCAGAACGTCGAGCCGACGAATTTCCAGGGGCTGTCGGCCGAGGTCGTCGCCCGCGAGGCGCGGCTCAGCCTGCAGCACCTCGGCGTCGAGCGCATCGACGTGCTGTACGGGCACGTCGACGACCGCGAGACGCCGATCGCCGAGACGGTCGCCGCGTTCGGGCAGCTGCAGCGCGAGGGGCTCGTCGGCATCTCGGGCATCTCGAACGTCGCGCTGTGGCGCCTGATGGAGGCGCGCGACGAGGCGCTGCGCCAGGGCGTCGACCCGTACGGGGTCGTGCAGCAGGGCTACAGCTACGTCTACCCGAGCCCGGGATTCGGGCGCACCAACGACGTGTCGGTCGACCTGCTGGACTACGTCGCCGCAGCGGGCACCGACGGGCGTCCGCCGCTCACCGTCACGGCGTACTCGCCGCTGCACCAGGGGGCGTTCGCCCGCGACGACAAGCCGATGTGGGCGCCCATGCGGCACGCGTCGAACCGGGAGCGTGTGCGCGCTCTGCACGACGTCGCCGCCGAGATCGGCGCGACGCCGAACCAGGTCGCGCTGTCGTGGCTGCTCGGCGCGGCCGTGCCGGTGATCCCCGTGGTCGGCATCTCGAGCGTCGCGCAGCTCGAGGAGGCGCTCGCCGCGTCCGAGCTCGTCCTCGACGCCGACGTGCGCGCCCGCCTCGACGCCGCCGACCTCGACGTCAGCGCCGCGGTCGCGGCCTGACCGGGTGCCGCGGTCGCGGCACGCGGCCTGACCGGTGCGGCGGTCGTGGCCTGACCGGTGCGGCGGGCGCGGCTAGACCGGGTGCGGCGGGCGCGGTCTGACCGGTGCGGCGGTCGCGGCCTGACCGGGTGTGAGGCGCTGCGGAAGCCCGCCGCGCCTCACCCGGCGCAGGCCCGGGGCCGCAGCATCCGTCCCTCGCCGCATGTTCGACAGGTCAACCGGGGCTCGACAGGACGTTCATGCCTGAACTCTCCTGCGGAAGCCCGGTTGACCTGTCGAGCGGGACGGATGCCTCGCTCCGAGGCATCCGTTCTCCCGCTGTCGCCTCGCGCGGCCGCTTTTGGCGAATCGCCACAGTCAGCGCATGTGCGCGCCGTTTCTTGGCGAGTCGCCAAAATCGACCGGCGTGCCCGACGCGCCGGTTCTTGGCGAGTCGCCAAGAACTGCGGAGAAACCGCACTGGATCTGGCGAGTCGCCAAGATCCGAGGTGCGGGTGGCGCGCCGGATTCGACCGGCGTGCCTGACGCGCCAGTTCTTGGCGAGTCGCCGGAGAACTGTGGACAACCGCACGGGATCTGGCGAGTCGCCAGAATCCGAGGTGCGGGTGGGTCTACAGCAGCTCGGGGTCCTCCGACTCGACGGGCTCGTGGTCGAGGAGGTCGGCGACCGAGTTCAGCACCTCGTCGGGGCGGAAGGGATAGCGGGCGATCTCGGCGGCGTCGCTGATGCCCGTCAGGACGAGCACGGTGTGCAGGCCCGCCTCGATGCCGGCGACGACGTCGGTGTCCATGCGATCGCCGATCATGCCGGTGTTCTCGGAGTGCGCGCCGATGCGGTTCAGGGCCGAGCGGAACATCATCGGGTTCGGCTTGCCCACGACGTACGGCTCCATGCCGGTCGCCTTGGTGATGAGCGCCGAGATCGCACCCGTCGCCGGCAGCACGCCCTCGGTCGAGGGGCCGGTCGCGTCGGGGTTGGTCGCGATGAAGCGGGCGCCGGCGTTGATGAAGCGGATCGCCTTCGTGATCGCCTCGAACGAGTAGTTGCGCGTCTCGCCGACGACGACGTAGTCGGGGTCGGTCTCGGTCATGATGAAGCCGGCCTCGTGGAGGGCGGTCGTCAGGCCCGCCTCGCCGATGACGAAGGCCGAGCCGCCGGGCATCTGCGACTTGAGGAAGTCGGCGGTGGCGAGGGCCGAGGTCCAGATCGATTCCTCGGGAACGATGAGTCCGGACGCCCGCAGCCGGGCCGACAGATCGCGCGGCGTGAAGATCGAGTTGTTGGTGAGCACGAGGAACGGCACGCCCTGATCGGTCCACTGCTGCAGCAGATCCGATGCCCCGGGGATGGGGGTGTTCTCGTGGACCAGCACGCCGTCCATGTCGGTGAGCCAGCATTCGATATCCGCGCGGGTCCGCATGCGTCCAGACTAGGCGGCGGGCAGGCGTAGGGTCGTTCCCGTGACGTGGGACCCCCGGACCCTCCCAGACCTTTCCGGACGCGTGTACCTCGTGACCGGATCCAATGCCGGCCTCGGTTACTTCGCCTCCGAGCAGCTCGTGCGCGCAGGTGCGCACGTGCTCATGTCGGCGCGCCATCCGAACCGGCTGTCGGCCGCGCGCGCGGCGATCCGCCGCCGGGTTCCGGAGGCCGCACCCGACGCGACCGAGCCGCTCATCCTCGACACCTCGAACCTCGCGTCGGTGCGCTCCGCCGCCGCGAGTGTGCGCGGCAAGGGCCCCCTCGACGGCGTGCTGCTCAACGCCGGCATCGTCCACGCACCGAAGTCGCGCGAGACCACGATCGACGGGCACGAGGTCGTGTTCGCGACCAACGCCCTCGGCCACTACGCGCTCGCTGGAGAGCTCCTGCCGGCCCTCGCCGACGCCCACGGGCGCATGGTGTGGGTGGGGAGCATGTCGACCTCCCTCACGCCGTACGACCCGGTCGACCCGCAGCTCGTCGACGACTATTCGGCCTGGCGCGCGTACGTGCAGTCGAAGGTGGCGACGACGGCGCTCGGCTTCGAGGCGGACCGGCGACTGCGCGCGGCCGGCATCCCGGTCGCGAGCGTCGTCGCCCACCCGGGCTATTCGACCGGCGGCCGCACGCCCGGCATCGTCGGCGTCAACGAGCCGTCGCGCGCCAAGCGCTTCCGCGACAACCTGCAGGCGGCCATGGCGCAGTCGAAGGAGCACGGCGCCTGGCCGCTCGTGCGGGCCCTGACCGACCCCGACATCGAGGGCGGCGAGTTCTGGGGTCCGCGCACCGGCTCGCGCGGCGAACCCCGCAAGCAGACCGCCTCGAAGATCACGCGCGACCCCGGCGTGGCCGCGCGCCTCTGGGACGTCGCCGAGACCGCCACGGGCGTGCGCTGGCCGTTCGAGGTGGCGGCGTGCCGCTGACCCGGCGCGCACAGCATCGGAGGTCCTGCGCGACACGCTGGCGTGCAGCATCCACTCCCCGGCGTGTCGTCGTGAATCTCCGATTCTGTGTCGGGACACGGATGCCGCGACCCCGGCTGTCAGACTGACCGCGGGAGGTCGCATGGCCGATGTCGCCCCGTCGCTGTGGTCGCGCTTTCGGCGCACGGCATCGGAGGTTCTGCGCGACGCGCGGGCGCGCAGCATCCACTCCCCGGCGTGTCGTCGTGGATGTCCGATTCTGTGTCGGGACACGGATGCCGCGACCCCGGCTGTCGGACTGACCGCGGGAGGTCGCGTGGCCGAGGTTGCCCCGGGCGTGCGCTGGCCGTTCGAGGTGGCGGCGTGCCGCTGACCCGGCGCGCACAGCATCGGAGGTCCTGCGCGACACGCTGGCGTGCAGCATCCAC
>NZ_JBHVSC010000003.1:0-201290 GCF_042885375.1 Microbacterium sp. NPDC058062 | reverse complement strand
CTCCCCGGCGTGTCGTCGTGAATCTCCGATTCTGTGTCGGGACACGGATGCCGCGACCCCGGCTGTCAGACTGACCGCGGGAGGTCGCATGGCCGAGGTCGCCCCGTCGCTGTGGTCGCACTTCGTCGCGCGCGTGCGCGAGACCTCGTGGGCGATCGACGCGAACGACGGGATCATCGCGACCGCGGGTCTGCTTCAGGGTTTCGCGGGTGCCGGTGCCGGCGACCGCCTGCTGCTGTTCACCGCGATCGCCGCGATGATCGCCGGCGGACTGAGCGCCGGCGGCGCGAAGTGGGCCGAGGTCGCGGCAGAGCGCGAGTCCGAGCTCGAGATCGCCGCGCGGGAGCAGGAGGAGCTCCAGCGGGACCCGGCGGGGGAGCTCGCGACGCTCGCGGCCCACTGGGAGTCGCGCGGGCTCGCGCCTGACCTCGCGCTCGAGGTCGCGCAGCAGCTCACGGCGCGCGACGCGCTCGGCGCCCAGCTCGACGCGGAGCATGGGCTCGAGGAGATCACGCACCGCTCGGCGCCCTGGTGGGCCGGGCTCGAGACCGCCATCGCCTTCATGATCGGCGCGGCGATCCCCGTGCTCATCACCTACTACGCCCCCGTCGCGATCGAGACGTGGGCGATCATCGTCGCGGTCGTCGTGTCGCTCGCGCTGACGTCGCTGGTGGCGGCGGGCGTCGGCCGCCTGTCGGCGCTGCGCATGCTGATCCGCAGCCTCGCGGTCGGCCTCGGCACGATGGGCGTCAGCTACCTCGCAGGTGTGATCTTCTTTTGACCGGCCCCCGCCCGGTCCGGAGTCCTCCCGAGTCGCCACGACACGCCGTGGGCCGGGTTCGCCACCCGGCGTGTTGTGGCGACTCGAGGAAGGGGAAGCGCCTCAGGCGCTGAGCCAGACGGCGTCGCCCGCGGCGTCGGGAAGAGACACCGACGCGGTGCCGATGCGGAGGGCCGCAGCATCCGTCACCGTCACGGTCGTGCCGACGGCCACGCCGGCCGACTCGACGGCCCGGAGCAGTTCGGGGTCACGGTCGCTCACACGGAGCACCCGGCCCACGTGTCCGACGGGCGCTGCGGCGAGCAGCACGAAGGGTTCGCGGTGCACGTGGCCCGCGGCATCCGGGATCGCATCGCCGTGCGGGTCGAAGCGCGGGCGCCCGAGCCGCTCGTCGATGCCCTCGAGCAGCCGGTCGCTGATCGCGTGCTCGAGCACCTCGGCCTCGTCGTGCACCTCGTCCCACGCGTAGCCGAACTCGCTGACGAGCCACGTCTCGATCAGCCGGTGCCGGCGGATGATCGCCGCCGCGCGGCGCTCGCCCTCCTCCGACAGCGCGATCGGACCGTACGGGCGATGCGTGACGAGACCCTGGGCGGCGAGCTTCTGCACCATCTCGGTGACGCTCGACGGCGCGAGGCCGAGCTCGCCGGCCAGCTGCGACGGCGTGATGCGGTCGTCCTGCCACTCGGTGTGGTGGTAGATCGTCTTCAGGTAGTCGTCGATCGCAGGGGAGGCCACGGTTTCAGGGTACCGGGCGGCCTTTCACGCGCCCGTCAGCACCAGGTACAGCAGCACGCCGTTGAGGGCGATGAGGAACACGGATGCTGCGATCCCCGCGATCGTCGTCCACACCCGGTTGCGGTACCCGCCGAGCACCTCGCGGTTCGCGGTGAGCGCGACCAGGGGGATGAGCGCGAACGGGATGCCGAACGACAGCACCACCTGGCTCAGCACGAGGGCGACCGTCGGGTCGAAGCCGATCGCGAGGATCGCGAGTGCCGGGATCAGCGTGACCAGCCGGCGGGCGAGCAGCGGCACGCGGATGTGCAGGAGGCCGTGCATGATCTCGGCGCCGGCGTACGCGCCGACCGACGTGCTGGCGAGGCCGCTGGCGAGCAGTCCCACCGCGAACAGCGTCGCGACGAGCGGCCCGAGCCCCGCGTACAGTGCGGCGTACGCGCCCTCGAGCGAGTCGGTGCCGGGGACGCCGGCCAGATTCGCCGCCGCGAGCAGCAGGATGCAGAGGTTCACCGTGCCCGCGATGAGCATCGCGATCGTGACGTCCCACTTCGTCGCGCGCAGCAGGCGGGGGGTGGGGATGCCGCGCAGCTCGGCCAGCGTCGGGTCTGCCGGGGCGCCGATCGGGGCGTCGGCAGCGCGGGAGCCGCGCGGCATCAGTCGGTCGCCGCCGAGGGCCGCGCCGGCCGTCGCCGGTGTCGGGGCGAAGCGGTCACGGGCCAGGGCGCTGTGCGCGTAGATGGCGTGCGGCATGATCGTGGCGCCGAGGATCGAGGCCGCCAGCAGCACCGAGTCGGTGCCCTCGAAGCGGGGCACGAGGCCTGCCACCACGCTCGCGCCGTCGGGCGGGGCGACGAACACGCCGAACGAGAAGCCGATCGCGATGATGGCGAGCAGGCCGATCACGACGAACTCGAACGTGCGCGGACCCCGCCGCGACTGGATGAGCAGGAGCGCGATCGACACCGCGCCGGTGATCGCGCCACCCCACAGCAGCGGGACGCCGAACAGGAGGTTGAGCGCGACGGCGCCGCCGATCACCTCGGCGATGTCGGTCGCCATCGCGACGAGCTCGGCCTGCAGCCAGTACGCGCGGCGGCCCCAGCGGTTGCCGATGCGGCGGCCGAGGGTCTCGGGCAGGCTGCGGCCGGTGACGATGCCGAGCTTGGCCGACAGGTACTGGATGAGCCAGGCCATCACGTTGCCGAGCACCACGACCCACACCAGCAGGTACCCGTACCGGGCGCCCGCCGTCATGTTGCTCGCGACGTTGCCGGGGTCGAGGTACGCGACCCCCGCGACGAGCGCCGGGCCGATCAGCCACGCGAGGCGCGGCATCGACAGGCGCCGGCTCGGGAGCGGCGTCGGGGCGCTGACGTCCTCGGCAGTTTTCGGCATACCGAAAACGTACCTTGTTTTCGGTATGCCGAAAAGAGCGCGGTCGCGCCGTCGGTCGGCGAGACAAGGGAACTCGGCTGAGACCGGGGACGCGGTCCTGGGTCTCGGCGAGAATCCTCTGTTTCGAGGTGGGGCAGCCGTGGTGCGCAGCCGGACGGCTGTCGGCACGTCCGTGACGGCCTGTCAACCCCCAGTCGCTCCGGGGCGATCGGCGATATGCCTGACTCGACATATCCCGAGAGCAGGCGGTACAGATGACGACGAAGTTGGTCGCGGCGATCCATCGCGCGATGGAAGGCCTGCGGGAGCGCCGGGGCTCGCGCCCGAGCCACCGCGCGTGGCGGGCGTCGCTCGCGGACACGCGCCGCAGCCAGTGGCATCAGACGCCGCACCCCTGATCGCCCGATCGCCGGGTGCGCGTCGCGGCGGATAGCCTGGGCCGGTGAACCCGCCCGACCCGAGCGCCGCCGAGCCCGCCGAGCCCGCCGAGCCGACGCTGCCGGTCGGCGTGGGGCCGTGGCCTGGGGGTCCGGACGCGTGGCCCGACGACCCGCGCTACGACCGCGAGCTGCTCGCGAACGGCGACGCCCGCAACGTCGTCGACCCCTACCGGTACTGGACGATGGACGCCATCGTCGCCGACCTCGACACGCGCCGCCACGCGTTCCACGTCGCGATCGAGAACTGGCAGCACGACATGAACATCGGCTCGATCGTGCGCAGCGCCAACGCGTTCCTCGCCGCCGAGGTGCACATCATCGGCAAGCGCCGCTGGAACCGCCGCGGAGCCATGGTGACCGACCGCTACCAGCACGTGCGTCATCACGAGACCGTCGAGTCGTTCACCGCGTGGGCGGATGCCGCGTCCCTGCCCGTCATCGCGATCGACAACGTCGAGGGCTCGCTGCCCCTGCCGGCCGCCGATCTGCCCGAGGCGTGCGTGCTGCTGTTCGGCCAGGAAGGACCCGGGCTGTCGCCGGAGGCGCTGGCGGCAGCATCCGGAACCGTCCAGATCGAGCAGTACGGCTCGACCCGCTCGATCAACGCGAGCGCCGCCGCGGCCGTCGTCATGTACGAGTGGTGCCGCCGCTGGGCGTCCACCGGTCGTTGAGCGAGCTTGCGAGTCGGAACGGTCAGGCGGGAGACGTCGTCAGCCCGGTGACAGGCTGAGGCGCATTCGAAGCGGCGCGCCGACGCGGCGCGAGCGCGAAGCGCGAGAGGTCCGCCACGACGCCCGCTGCCCGCGAACGCGACGGCATGAAGCGGAGGAAGAATCCGAGGCGCAGGATCCACGCGAGGGTCCCGGTGAACGGCACCCCGTAGAGCTCCGAGATGCCGTGGCCGAAGCCGAACGAGGCCGCGCGTCCGAGCCCGCGGTAGGTGAAGCGCCCTGCCGTCCGTCCGCGCAGTCGCCCTGCGATCGCGCGGCCGATGTGGTCGCCGCCCTTCATAGCCCACAGTGCGTTGGCGGGCACGGGCTCGCCCGTGACCGGATGCTCGACCCGCGCGCCGTCGCCCGCCGCCCACACGCCGTACCGGACCGCGAGCGTCGGCTGCGTGCGCAGGCGACCGCGTTCGTCGCGCCAGGGGTCGAGCCCGGGGATGCGCACGGGACGCTGGCCGGTCGTGGCGACGACCGTCGCCGTCGCGAGCGACGTGCCGTCGGAGAGCTGCGCCGCGGTCGGCGTGACCTCGGTGAGCCGAACGCCGGTCACCACCCGCACCCCGAGCCGTTCGAGTTCCCGCGCGGCGCGGGCCGCCAGTCGTGGCTGATCGGACCACTCGCCGACGAGGTGAGCGCGGGAGTGCACGAGGGTGACGGGGTGTCCGCGATCGGCGATGGCCGCCGCGAGCTCGGCGCCCGCGATCCCGCCGCCGGCGACGACGACCGGCGATCCGGGCACAGTCGCGAGATGGTCCGCGAGGTCGGCGATCTCGTCCGGGCCGCGCAGCGCGTAGCCGTGCTCGGCGAGCCCGGGGACCTCGGCGACCGGCTCCCTCGCTCCGGTGCCGACGACGAGGTGGTCGTAGGTCAGCGTCTCGACGTCGCCGTCGTCGTGGCGTCGGTACGACAACGACCGGCCCGCGGCGTCGATGCGCACCGCGCGACCCTCGATGATGCGCGCGAGCGGCATCGCCTCGGCCAGCGGCGTGGCCACGCGGTCGCGGTCGATCATCCCCGCCAGCAGCTCGCCGGTGAAGCCGTGGAAGCGGTGCGCCGTGTCGGCCGAGATGACCACGATCTCGAGGTCGCCTCGCCGCAGTCGCCGCCCGGCCCGGCGCGCGAGGGTCGCGTAGGTGTGGAGGGTGACATAGCCCCCGCCCAGCAGCACCACGCGGGTCATGCGATCACCTTCGTGCGTCGCTCGAGCACCACCGGTGCGCCGAAGCTCGTCGGGGCGGCCATGCGGAAGCCGAGGTGTGCGAGGTCGGCAGCCCGAGCGCGGATGTCGTCGATCTGCTCGAGGGTGGGGTTGCCGATCGAGAAGTGTCCGCGATGGCCGGTGAGGGCGAGGATCGCCGTCTCGGCGAAGCAGGCGTAGGAGCGGCCGTCGGGCAGCCCGATCTCGCCGCCCGTGAGCCGCAGGCTCGGGATCGAGACGATGCCGCCATCGACGACGAGCACGTCGGGCCGCGCAGTGGCGAGGGCGGGCGACGTGTTGCGCGGCTGGGTCGCGTCGAGCACGACCGCGCCGGGTGCGAGGTGGTCGGGGCCGAGGATCGTGTCGGCCGAGGCCGTGAGGAGCACGACCAGGTCGGCGCCCTGGACGGCATCGATCGACAGCGCGACCGTCACGTCGACGTCGCCGGCGACCGACGCCGCGAGCGCCTCCAGGCGCGGTGCGGTGCGGGCGATCAGCGTCAGCCGTGCCTCGGCGGGGTCGCGGGCGAGCAGCGTGGTGACCGCGCTGCCCACGCTGCCGCTTGCGCCCACGATCGCGATGTGCGGACGTGTGACACGCGCCGAGACGTGGGGGAGCAGCATCCGGATCTGGTCCTCTACGATCGCCGCCGTGAACGCGTTGCCGTTCGTCACCCCGATGTCGGAGCGTCCGCGCAGGGTGGCTCCGCCGGCCGTCACCGTCGCGGTCAGCGCGCCGAGTCCCACGACGTCTGCGCCGAGTGCCGCGGCACGGTCGACCGCGCGGGTCACGCGCCGCCGGCCGCCCTCGATGTCGGAGAGCAGATGGCGCGCGCCGAAGGGGACCAGCACGACGTGACCGACGCGCTCGCCGCCGATCTGCGCGCCGGCCATCGTGATCGGCGGCAGCGGCAGGCGCCGCAGGGCGGCGTCGTAGACGGACTCCGGCACCAGTCTCAGCGGCCGCCATGCGCGAGCGAGGTCCTCGCGCAGACGCGCACGAGGGTGGACGGTGAACGCGAATGTTCCGGTGCCGGACACGGGAGGCTCCTTCCGGCGGCCGCGGATGGACGCCATGTGACTCAGGAGCCGTCGGCGGCGGGGGTGATACCTCGGTGCGCGGAACCTGTCGTCAGGCCTCGACGGACAGCCAGGCCGAACCGCGCACGCGCCAGCCGAGGGTGGCGAGCCGGGCGAGCATGTAGACGCCGAAGAACGCGACGGCGAGCCACGCGAGCCCGGCCGCCCCGACGGGATGCAGCCACGCGACGAGCGCGAGCGCGGGGACGAAGGGCACGAGGTTCAGCACCCCGACGATCGCGAGGTACTTCGCGTCCCCGGCGCCGATGAGCACGCCGTCGAGCACGAACACGACTCCGCACACCGGCTGGGCGATCGCGAGCACGATGAGCGCGGGCTGGACGAGGGTCGCGATGCCGGCGTCGCCGGTGAAGGCCAGCCCGATGACGCCCGACAGCGCCCCGATGATCGCACCCGTGATCACGCCGAACCACGCGCCCCACGCGACGGTGCGGCCGAGCACGCGGCGGACGAGAGGCCTGTCTTCGGCACCGAGGCCCTTGCCGATGAGCGCCTGCGCGGCGATCGCGAGCGCGTCGAGCGCGAAGGCGGCCGTCGAGAAGATCGTGAAGGCGACCTGCCAGCCGGCGAGCTCGACCGTGCCGAGCCCGGTCGCGACGGCGACCGTCGCCAGCAGCGCGAACCGCAGCGACACGGTGCGCAGGAACAGCCAGCCGCCGGAACGTGCGGAGCCGCGCACCCCCTCGCGCTGAGGGCGGATGGATGCCTCGTGCCGCCGCGCGAGCCGTCCGACGACGACCGCGTACGCGGCGACCATGCCCCACTGCGCGACGACGGTGCCGATCGCGGAGCCCGCGATGCCCCACCCGAAGCCGTAGATGAAGAGCCAGTTGAGCAGGGCGTTCGCGGCGAAGCCGAGTCCGGCGATCCACAGTGGCGTGACGGTGTCCTGCATGCCGCGGAGGAGACCGGTCGCGGCGAACACGACGAGCATCGCGGGAAGGCCCCACATCGAGATGCCGAGGTAGATCTCGGCTTGCTGGGCGACCTCGGGCGTCGCGCCGAACAGGCCGACGAGCAGCGGCGTCGCGACGTAGCCGACGAGCGCGAGCACCGCTCCGATGCCGAGCGCGAGCCAGATGCCGTCGATGCCGACCGACACCGCACGGGACGGGTCGCCGGCGCCGAACCGGCGCGCGACGGCGGGCGTCGTCGAGTAGGCGAGGAACACCATGAGCCCGACGATCGTCTGCAGCACGGCGGACGCGATGCCGAGCCCCGCGAGCGGCTCGACGCCGAGATGGCCGACGAGTGCCGAGTCGACGATCAGGAACAGCGGCTCGGCGATCAGGGCGCCGAGCGCCGGCACCGCGAGCCGCAGGATGTCGCGGTTCAGAGTGTCGGTCGTCACCCCAGAAGCCTAGGACCGGGCGCCGACGCCGGGGCGCAGCATCCATCGCTCCTCAGATGAGGAAGAGAGCCGAGACGCGGGCCGATCCCCGCTGTCGCATCCGCAGCTCGGCAACGCTCCTCAACTGAGGATCAGGATGCTTCATCACAATGTCGTCACGAGCGGCGATCCGGCCGCTCCCGAGAGTTGTCCAGGCTTCGGGCGACTACCCTGGACGCATGACCGATGCCCCCCGCTCCGGTCTCGCGCTCGAGGAACTCAGCGCCGAGATCCGCCCCCAGGACGACCTGTTCCGCCACGTCAACGGAAGCTGGCTCGACCGGACCGAGATCCCGGAGGACAAGGCACGGTGGGGCTCGTTCCACCTCATCGCGGAGCAGGCCGAGAAGGACGTGCACGCGATCATCGAGGAGTCGCAGCAGGCCGAGCCCGGCACCGAGGCCCGCAAGATCGGCGACCTCTACACGAGCTTCATGGACACCGAGCGCATCGAGGCGCAGGGCGCCGCGCCCCTCGCGGACTCGCTGGCCCGCGTCGAGGCGATCGAAGACATCCCCGGTTTCCTGCGCACGATCGGCGAGTTCGAGCGCGACGGCATCGCCGCGCTGATCCACCTCTACTTCGAGCCGGATCCGGGCAACCCCGAGCGCTACGTCCCGTTCTTCATCCAGGGCGGCCTGTCGCTCCCGGACGAGAGCTACTACCGCCTCGACAACTTCCAGGAGACGCGCATCGCGTTCCGCACCCACGTGCAGCGCATCCTCGAGCTCGCGGGCGTGGCCGAGGCCGAGGCATCCGCAGATCGCATCGTCGCGATCGAGACGGAACTCGCCACCCACCACTGGGACAACGTCTCGAGCCGCGACGCGGTCAAGACGTACAACCTCAAGACGTGGGACGAGGTCCAGGAGCTCGTCGGCGTCGACCTGACGCCGTGGCGCGAGGGCGCGGCCCCCGACCACGCCGACGCGTTCGCCGAGATCAACGTCTACCAGCCGAGCTTCTTCGAGGGCCTCGGCGCCCTGCTCGTCGAGGACCGTCTCGAGGACTGGAAGGCGTGGCTGCGCTTCGCCGTCGTGCACTCCGGCGCCCCGTTCCTGTCGGAGGAGTTCGTCGCCGAGAACTTCGGGTTCTACGGCACGCAACTGACGGGCGTCCCGGTCAACCGCGAGCGCTGGAAGCGCGGCGTCAGCCTCACCGAGGCCGCCATGGGCGAGGCCATCGGCCGTGTCTACGTCGAGCGCCACTTCCCGCCCGCCGCCAAGGAGGCGATGGACGAGCTGGTGGCCAACCTCATCGAGGCGTACCGCCAGTCGATCGCCGAGCTCGAGTGGATGAGCCCCGAGACCCGTGAGCGCGCGCTCGCGAAGCTCGACGCGTTCACCCCGAAGATCGGGTACCCGGTGAAGTGGAAGGACTACTCCACCCTCGAGATCGCGAGCGACGACCTCATCGGCAACGTCCGCCGCGCCCACGTGTGGGAGCACGACCGCCAGCTCGCCAAGGTGGGCCAGCCGATCGACCGCGACGAGTGGTTCATGACGCCGCAGACCGTCAACGCGTACTACAACCCGCTGATGAACGAGATCGTGTTCCCGGCGGCGATCCTGCAGTACCCGTTCTTCGACGTCGAGCGCGACGCAGCCGCCAACTACGGCGGCATCGGCGCGGTCATCGGCCACGAGATCGGCCACGGCTTCGACGACCAGGGCAGCCGCTTCGACGGCGACGGGTCGCTGCGCGACTGGTGGACCGACGACGACCGCGCCGCCTTCGAGGAGCGCACCAAGAACCTCATCGCCCAGTACGACGCCCTCGTGCCGCAGGGGCTCGCCGACGACAACAACGTCAACGGCGCGCTCACCATCGGCGAGAACATCGGCGACCTGGGCGGACTTGGCATCGCGATCAAGGCCTACGCCCTGTCGCTGGGCGATGCCGAAGCCCCGGAGCTCGACGGCTTCACGGGCATCCAGCGACTGCTGCTGAGCTGGGGACAGATCTGGCAGCAGAAGGGACGGGATGCTGAGACCATCCGTCTGCTCACGATCGACCCGCACTCGCCCAACGAGTTCCGGTGCAACCAGATCGTGCGCAACATCGACGCGTTCTACGATGCGTTCGGTGTGACCGAGTCGGATGCTCTCTGGCTCGACGAGGATCAGCGCGTCACCATCTGGTGACGGCCGGGCCGCGTGCGGCCCGATCACCCCGCAACAACGTCAAGGGGAGGGAAACTCCGTGGGCATGGAGCCCAGAAAGGATGCCGAGTCGCTGCGGGGGGCGCGACGGAGCACCGGTCGGCGGCTGCCGAAGAGGGCAGCGGCCGGTCGTCGTTCGTTCACGTCGACGCTGAAGGCGCTCGACGATCTCGCCGCATCCGGGGCCAAGATCTCGGTGCGCATCACCGACCTCGACCGCGGGACGTCCGTCCTGTCGGGCGACGACTTCGTGACGCTGCCCGTCGCCGGGCTCGGCGTCGTGCCGCTGCTCATCGAGGTCGCCGCCGCGTTCGAGTCGGGGCGCCTCGAGCCGCTCGAGATCATCGATCGCGCGCACATCGAGCCCGTCGGGGTCGGGGGAGTGTGGCAGCACCTCAAGGCGCCCGCACTGCCGCTCGTCGACCTCGCCGTGCTCACCGCCTCGACCGGCGACGCGCTCGCCGCCAACGCGCTGCTGCGCCGAGTGGGCCTGCCCGCCGTGCGCGCCCGCATCGAGGATCTCGGGCTCGCCCGCTCGGCGCTGCTCGACCGGTTCCGCGACGAGCGCGGGCCCGATGACGCCCCGCACTTCGCCCTCGGCTCCGCGCGCGAGCTCGCCGAGGTGTTCGCGGCGCTGGTGAACTCGCAGGTCGTCTCGCCGAGCGTGAGCGCCCAGGTGGCGGAGTGGCTGAGCCTCAACCACGACCTGTCGCTCGTGGCATCCGCCACCGGACTCGACCCGTTCTCGCACGAGAACGACGAGCACGGGCTGCTCTTCATCAACAAGACCGGCCGGGATGCGGGCATCCGTGTCGAGGCCGGCGTGCTGGCGGGCCCCCGCGCGGGAGTGTCGTACGCGCTCATCGTGTGCTTCGACGACCTGTCGATCTCGCACCGCCTGCGCGCGCACGAGGCGTTCCGCATCCTGGGGACCGACCTGATGGAGTACGTGTTCTGACCCGCGCCGTCTCACGGGGTGGGCGGTGATGACGCCGGGTGACGGGAGAGTACCTATGGCGGAAGGCATCCGGTACGCTCGCGAGGGTGTCAACACCGCCGTTCCGCGCCGACATCGTCGGCAGCTTCCTCCGTCCCGCTGAGCTCGCCGAGGCCCGTCGCCGGTTCGCCTCCGGCCAGATCGACGCCGATGCGCTGCGCGTCGCAGAGGAGACGGCGATCGCCGAGCTCGTCGTGCGCGAGGCCGATGCCGGCCTGAAGCTCGCGACGGACGGCGAGTTCCGCCGCTCGTGGTGGCACTTCGACTTCTTCGGCCTGCTCGACGGCGTCGAGATCGTCGAGCTCGACCACGGCATCCAGTTCCAGGGCGTGCAGACCAAGCCGCGCGGCATCGAGATCTCGGGCAAGATCGGCTTCAGCGACACGCACCCGTTCCTCGACCACTTCCGCTCGCTCAAGAGCCTGCTCGAGCGCACCACCGGCGCGGTGCCGAAGTTCAGCATCCCGGCACCCACCGTGCTCGACTTCCGCCTCGAGCCGGGGCACCTCGAGGGCTCGGGCTATGACGGCCGCGACGACATCGTCGACGACCTCGTGCAGGCGTACCGTGACGCCGTCGCCGCGTTCTACGACGCCGGTGCCCGCTACCTGCAGTTCGACGACACCGCATGGGCGTACCTCTGCTCCGAGGTCGAGCTCGAGAAGGCGCGCGAGCGCGGTATCGAGACCGACGGCATCGCCGAGCGCTACTCCGGCATCCTGAACCGCATCCTCGACGGCAAGCCCGACGACCTCACGATCACCACGCACGTGTGCCGCGGCAACTTCCGCTCGACGTGGATCTCGTCGGGCGGGTACGAGCCGGTCGCCGAGCAGCTGCTCGGCAACACCGCGTACGACGGCTACTTCCTCGAGTACGACAGCGAGCGCGCCGGCGGCTTCGAGCCGCTGCGGTTCCTGCCGGAGGGCGACAAGACGGTCGTGCTCGGGCTCATCACGTCGAAGAGCGGCGAGCTGGAGAACGTGGATGCTGTGAAGCACCGCATCGACGAGGCTGCGGCGTTCGCTCCGCTCGAGCAGCTGGCCCTGAGCCCCCAGTGCGGCTTCGCCTCGACCGAGGAGGGCAACGTCCTCACCGAGGACGAGCAGTGGGCCAAGGTGCGCGAGGTCGTCGACATCGCCGCCGACGTCTGGCGCTGACCCGTCGCTCCCAAACCCGAGGGAGCCACCCTGGGTGCGGCCGCGCTCAGTGGGCGGGGGACTCCACCACGGGGGTGCCGTGGGTGTGGAAGGTCTCGATCGTCTTCATGCCCCAGGCCTGGCCCTTGCGGCGCTCGGCCTCGGTCCACTCCACGACGGGCTGGTCGGGGTCCAGCAGCAGGCGGGCGCCCGCGTTCGCGAACTCGATGCGGTTGCCGCCGGGCTCCCAGACGTAGAGGAAGAACGTCTGGTTGATCGCGTGCTTGTGGGGCCCCGACTCGATGTGGATGCCGTTCTCGAGGAAGATGTCGGCGGCCTTGAGGATGTCTTCCCGCGTGTCGGGGGCGAACGCGATGTGGTGCAGGCGGTTGCCGTGCTTGGTCCAGTCGTCGGAGTAGACGACGTCGTACGACTTCAGTGAGAAGTGGAACCACCACGCCGCGAACTTGCCGGTGTCGAGCCGGATGCGCTCGGACTCGCGCATGCCGAGGGCGTCGCGGAGGAACGCGCCGTTCGCCTCGACGTCCTTCGCGAGGTAGTTGATGTGGTCGAGGCGGCGCGCGTTGACGCCCCGGCCGGGGAAGCGGGAGGCCTGGTTCTTCAGCGCCGGCCGGTCGTCGTCGCCGGCCTGGTAGCGCTCGGCCTCGTAGAAGATCGACATCGCGTGACCGTCGGGGTCGGTGAACTCGTACGTCGGTCCGCAGCCGACGTCGCCGTCGGTCCACCCGACGCCGAGCCCGGCCGCCTCGATCGCGGCGGCGCGCCGCTCCAGCGCCTGCGGAGACGATGCCCGGAACGACGTGCGACCCACGCCCGCAGCATCCGATGCCGTCAGCTTGATCGTGTAGAGCTGGTACTCGTCCCACGTGCGCAGGTACACGGAGTCGCCGTCCTCCGCGACGACGCGCATCGCCAGCAGGTCCTCGAAGAACCAGCGGCTCTCGGCGGGGGTGGGCGTCAGCAGCTCGACGTGGGCGAGGTGGGCGACGTCGAACGACGTGTCGGCGGTCATGGGGCGTCCTCTCTGACGGGTTTCACCGGCGCGGCCTCGGAAAGACCGTGCCGTCGAAGAGCTTGCGGGCGGTGCGCAGCGAGAAGGAGGTCGCGCGCCAGGTGCCGGCATCGTCCTGTGTGACGCGCACGCGCGACGGGAAGGTGCCGCTGGGGTGCTCGATCGCGGTGTCCTCCTCGCCGAGGGGGCCCGCGATCTCGTGCCCCACCGCGCCGGGGATCCGGAGGGCGGCGGCGACGGATGCTGCCATCAGCACGCCGATCGCCGTGTGCACGCGCGCCGGGATGAAGGCGCGGGTCGAGATCGCGCCGCCCGCCCGCGGCGGCGAGAGCAGGATCATCTTCGGCACCGTCTGCGCCGTCACGTCGCCGAGGCCCATGAGCGGACCGGCGGCGAGCCGCACCCGCTCGACCCGCGCGGCGAGGTCGGCATCGGCCTCGAGCGCCGTGGGCGACTCGGAGCCGTCGACGCCGAGGTCGGCCGCGCGCAGGAGCACGACCGGCATGCCGTTGTCGATGAGGGTCGCGGTGACGCCGTCCAGGTCGTCGGCGGGATGGCCGGTCGGGAGAAGGGGCTTGTCGTCGTCGCCCCCGACCTCGAGCTCGATGGCGGATGCCGTGCCCGGGACGCCGTCGATGGCGGCATCGCCGTCGTAGTCGGGGCGGCCGTCGGCCGTGGTGAAGACCGCGGTCGCGGTGTCCCCGGTGTTGAGGAGCCGGATGCGCACCGTGGTGCGGGCACCCGTCGCCGCGACGAGGCCGCGCTCGACGGCGAACGGACCGATGCCGGCGAGCAGGTTGCCGCACGTCTGCGCGTCGGCCACCGTCGCCGTGTCGACGCCGACCTGAAGGAACAGGTAGTCGACGTCGATGCCCTCGGCGCCCGACGTCGAGACGACCGCGACCTTGCTGGTGAGCGGATGCGCGCCGCCGATGCCGTCGATCTGGCGGGGGTCGGGCGAGCCCATGATCCGCAGCAGCAGATCGTCCCGCGGCCCAGGATCGGACGGCAGGTCGGAAGCGAGGAAGTACGCGCCCTTCGACGTGCCCCCGCGCATGAGCATGCAGCGGACGCCGTCGCGCACCGGGTCAGGCGCGCTCATGGTCGCGCGCCTCGTATTCAGCCTGCGTGACGTACTCGATGCCGAGCTCGGCGAGGAGGGGACGAAGGCCCTTGCGGTCGAGGCTCAGTTCAGCGCCGGCCCCGTAGGCTTCGCGGTCAGCGGCCTCCTTCGCGACGCGGGCGTCGGCGGCCGACAGGACGTCGGCGGCGCGCTCGCGCGGCACGACGACCACGCCGTCGTCGTCGGCGATGACCACATCGCCCGGCCGCACCGTCGCACCGGCGACGACGATCGGCACGTTGACAGAGCCGGGTGTCGCCTTGACGGTGCCTTGTGCGTGTACCGCGCTCGACCACACCGGGAAGCCCATCTCGCGCAGGTCTGCGGTGTCGCGGACGCCGGTCGTGGTGACGAGTCCCCGCACACCCCGGGCTGTGAGGGCCGTGGCGAAGAGATCGCCGAACGCCCCGTCGCTCGAGGGCGAGGTCGTGGCGACCACCAGCAGGTCCCCGTCGCGGCACTGCTCGATGGCGGCGTGGATCATGAGGTTGTCGCCGGGGTGGCTCAGCACCGTGACGGCGGTTCCGGCGATGCGCACGTCGTGCTGGATGGGACGGATGCCGGGACCCACGAGTCCCGTGCGGCCCATCGCCTCGTGCACCGTCGCGACGCCGTGGGATCCGAGCGCGCGGGTGGTCGCAGCATCCGTCCTCGCGATGTCGGTGACGATGACGGGCTTCATCACGGACGTACCCCGCTCACGACAGCACCGAGGTGACCTGCGGGAAGTGCCGCATGTAGGCCTCGCCCATGGTCTCGTGGTGAAGGCCGAGGTTCGGGCCCGCGTTGCGCTTGAGCTGCACTCCGCGGCGGACCGCGAGGTCGGTGTAGTACGACCACATGTGCTTCTGAGCGGGCAGGCACTCCATCGCGGCGCGCTTGCGCCCGAACGCCTCGGTGATGTCGAGGAGCACGTCGGGGGTGAAGTCGCACTGCTCGGGCTGGTGCGGCTCGAAGAAGAACACCGGCGGGGCGCCGATGATGTCGTCCTTGCCGGGGTAGCTGCCGTCCGAGTTCGCGACGCCGATCGCCTGTGCGAGCACGCGCGCCTCGAGCGCCATGCGCGCCGCCGCCGGGTGGTCGCCGTTGTAGGGATCGCGAAGGGTGTGCGTGAGCACGACGGTGGGCTGCACCCGCCGGTACAGATCGACCAGGCGCGAGACGGCGTCGCGCGACTCGACCAGGGGGTAGTCCCCGAGGTCGAGGAACTCGATCTCTGCACCGAGAGCGGATGCTGCGGCCTCGGCCTCGTCGCGCCGGATGCGCTTGATCTCGTTCAGCGACTTGCCGTTCAACCACTGGCTCGCCGACTCGCCGCGCTCGCCGTACGACAGGCACGCGACCACCGCGCGCTCGCCGCGGAGGGCGGCGGCCGCGATCGCTCCGCCCGCCCGCCACACGAAGTCGCCCGCGTGGGCGCTCACGACGAGGAGGGTGTCGACGGCGGTGTCTGTCATGGGGCCAGCGAACCATACCCGTGGCGAAATGGTCAACAAATTGTCTACAATCGTGGCGACCAAATACCTCTGGACGTAGGTATAGCCGCCACGTAGCATCGCGGTCAGGTCACCCGGAACGAACCACTGGACGAGGAAGTCGAGACAGGCATGGCGAGCAATCTGCAGCAGCTGATGGACGAACGGGGGAGCGTCGTCGAGATGCTCCGCAACTCTCAGCTGGGCACGTACATCTACCCGGTGGTTCCGGCCGAGTTCACCAACTGGCGGCGCGAGCAGAAGGCGTGGCGCGAGACTGCGGTGCTCTACGACCAGACCCACCACATGGTGAATTTCTTCATGACGGGTCCCGATGCGCTCAAGCTCCTGTCGGACACCGGCATCAACTCGTTCGCGAACTTCCCGGTGAACACGGCGAAGCAGTTCGTGCCGACCTCGTCGACGGGCGGCGTGATCGGCGACGGCATCCTCTTCCACCTCTCGGAGGACGAGTACGTCTACGTCGGCCGCGCGCCCGGGGCGAACTGGCTGCAGTTCCACGCCGAGACCGGTGGCTACGACGTCGAGACCCGCTACGACGACCGTTCGCCGTCGCGTCCCTACGGCGAGGCCGTCACGCGCGAGTTCTACCGCTTCCAGATCCAGGGCCCGAACGCGTGGCCCATCATCGAGAAGCTCGCCGGCCACGAGGTCGAGCAGGTGCGGTTCTTCCACATGGGCGAGCTCGAGATCGCGGGTCAGCGGGTGCGCACGCTCCGCCACGGCATGGCCGGAGCGCCGGGCCTCGAGATCTGGGGCCCGTACTCCGAGCACGGGCGCATCCGCGACGCGGTGCTCGAGGCGGGCCGCGAGTTCGGCCTCGAGCCGTGCGGCTCGCGCGCGTACTCGTCGAACACGCTCGAGTCGGGCTGGATCCCCTCGCCGCTGCCCGCGATCTACACCGGCGGCGACATCGAGCGCCGCTACCGCGAGTGGCTGCCGGCGAACAGCTACGAGGCCATCAACGCGCTCGCCGGCTCGTTCGTGTCGGACGACATCGAGGATTACTACCTCAACCCGTGGGACCTCGGCTACGGCTCGTTCGTGAAGTTCGACCACGACTTCATCGGCCGCGAGGCCCTCGAGCAGGTCGACCCCGAGGCACAGCGCAAGAAGGTCACCCTCGCGTGGAACGACGAGGACCTCAGCAAGCTGCTCACGAGCGTGATCGACCGCGAAGGTCCCGGGTACCAGTTCTTCGATCTGCCGAACGCGAACTACGGCTCGTCGAACTACGACGCCGTGATCGACGCCGACGGCGACACCGTCGGCCTGTCGCTGTTCACAGGCGTCACCGCGAACGAGAAGCGCGGCCTGTCGCTCGCGACCGTCGACCGCGACGTGCCGATCGGCGCCGAGGTGCGCGTGGTGTGGGGCGAGCCCGACGGCGGCTCGCGCAAGACCACCGTCGAGCCGCACGAGCAGCTCGCAGTGCGCGCCGTGGTCAGCCCGGTGCCGTACGCCGTGACCGCCCGCCAGGAGTACCACGGCGGCTGGCGCACCGCCGCCGCGGTGGTGTAGCGCAGGCGGCGGCGCCCATTCGGGGGCCGCAACACGCGGGGCTCGCACGTCGATTCCGCGTGTTGCGCCACCTGAAGCCGCAGGCCGGCGTGCATTCGCGCGGGCTTGAGGGCGCAGCATCCATTCGGGTGTCGAGACACGCGGGGTGCGCGCGTCGATTCCGTGTGTTGCGCCACCTGAAGCCCCAGATGGCGGCACCTTCGTGGACGGGCTCAGTCGTGGTCGCGCTCGGCGACGAGCCGCTCGAACCAGGCGAGGGTCGCGCGGGTCATGTCGGCGGGCTGGCCCGACGCCTCGAGCGCGGCGAGGGCCGCGCGCACTTCGTGCTCGCGGCGCACCGCGTGCGTGGTCGAGCCGTCGACGAGGCGGTCGATCAGGGCCGCGCCGTCGGGGCCGAGCTCCTGGGCCATCTGCGCGCGCAGCCAGTCCTCGGCGCCCACGGCGCGCGACGCGCCGAGCCCCTCGAGCACGAGCGCTGCGAGGCCCTTCATGAACACGCTCCGCAGCAGCCGCAGGCGGGCCGCCTCGCCGGCGTCGCCGTCGACCACGTCCACCGGCACTTCGAATGGACCGACCCGGGCGGCGAACTCGCGGGCTCCGGGTCCGCTCGCGAGCAGCGGCGTGCGGTGGCCCGCGCGCACCACGGGCGCCAGCACCGCGACGTCGGCCATCGCGAGCCCGCGGTCGGCCGCGAGTCGCGCGATGCGCTGCTTGAGCTCGGGTGCGGCGGTGTTGAGGTCGGCGTAGACGGCACCCGCGGCCACGTGGGGAAGGGCGTCACGGGCGACGGATGCTGCGGCATGCCCGGTCACGAGGCTCAGGGCGACGTCGGCCCCGGCGAGGGCGTCGGCGAGGGTCGCGAACTGCGGGACGTCGGGGTCGCCGAGGTCGTGTGCGGGGTCGAAGCCGCGCACCTCCGCTCCGGCGTGCGCGAGGCCGTGCGCGTAGCGGCGCCCGGCTTCGCCGAGGCCGAGGACCGCGATCGTCGTCATGCTGCAGACCCTAGGGCACCGGCGCGGGGCCGAGGGCGGGGAGCTCGCCCGAGCCGCGTGGGTCGGCGTCGAGGCTCTCGAGGTATTCGAGCGAGCGCCGCGACCCGCTCACGAGCGAGCGGATGCCGTGGGTCCGCTCATCGACGTCCGGCCGGTACGCGACGGCGAGGTCGCGCGCGATCCCGGCGGCCGCGCGGCGCAGCAGCTCGGCGTACGCGTGCGTCGGGCCGCCGTCGTTGGGCAGGACGACGCCGATCGCCGCGTACACCGTGCCGCCGGGTCCGGTGACGGGTACGGCGATCCCGCGCGATTCGGGATGGATGTGCCCCTCGGTGACGGCGTAGCCCTCCTCCCGCACCCGGCGCAGCACCGCGCGGAGCTCGGGGCCGGTGCGGATGGTGTGGTCGGTGTATCTCCGCAGGCCGCCGGCGATGACGTCGGCGACGAGCGCCGCATCGGCGTGGGCCAGCAGCACCAGCCCGCTCGACGAGGCGTGCAGCGGGATGCGGCCCCCGATCAGCGTCGCGTTGACGACGGCGTCGCGGGTCGACATCCGATCGATGAAGAGCACGTCCCGCCCGCTCAGCACACCCAGCTGCGCGTGCTGCCGCACCCGCTCGTGCACGGCGCCCAGCCACGGCCGGGCGATCTCGCGCAGCCCCACCGCACCGGGCGTCCGGCTCGCGAACTCCCACAGTCGCACTCCCAGGCGGTAGGTGCGATCCGGCAGGCGCTCGAGCAGCCCCTCGTGCTCGAGCTCGGCGATGAGGCGGTGCGCGCTTGACGGGGGAATGCCCGATGCGTCCGCGATCTCCGTCAGGGTGAGGAACGGATGCCACGCATCGAAGCTCTCGAGCACGCGCAGGTGCCGGTGAAGCACCGACTCTCCGGCCGATCCTCGTGCCACAGCATCCTCCTCGACGACGCGGCCATGCTAACCCGCGCCGGAACCCTGTCGGACCGTGCAGAGGGGGAGGCCGGCCCGCGCCGACCTCCCCCTCCGCCGGTGTGTCAGCTCGCGGCCGCGAGCGCCGCGATCGCCTTCACGACGTTCGAATCGGCGGGCAGGCCGGACTTGCGGGAGGCGTTGTCGAGCTGCGCCACGACGGCCCGGCTCGCCGCCGAGCCGGCGGCGAGCTTCTCGGCCTGAGCCAGGTGCTTGCGCACCTCGCTCAGCGCCTTGCCCGCGAGGGTGCCGTCACGCTCGGCCTGGTCCACGTGCCGGAGCACGACCTCGATGCTCGGACCGGGGAGCACGTCGAACAGCGTCTTCGCGATCTCGCGGTTCTCAGCCTGTCGCGCGGCGGTGTTCGGGTTCGTGCTGGCGGTGACGCCGAAGAGCGGCCAGTTCAGCGGATCCATCGCCCAGGACACCTGGTTGAGGTGGCTGTACGGGGCGTCGAGCGCCCCGAAGAGCAGGCCCTCGCCGCCGGCGAACGCCCCGCCCTTGCCGAGCCCGGCCGGCAGGCCCTGCGCGGTCGAGATCGGGGTGCCCTTGGTCCACTGCGACACCCAGTACAGGTACTCGGTGAGGCGGTCCCAGCCGGCGTCGGCGATGGTCACCTCGAAGGCTCCGGTGCTCCCAGTGACGGTGTACCAGTCGAGCGGGAGCCCGGCCCAGGCCGCCGCGCGGTTCGCGTCCTGCTGACGCAGGAACGTGTCGAGCGCCGCCTTCGCCTGCTCCGGCGTGGTCACCGAGGACACGTCGGCCAGCGTCGGCCGGTAGGACTTGTTCTCGTTCACCGTGAGCTCGAGCGAGGTCTCCATCATGTCGAGGAGGGTCCGCTTGACGTGGTCGGGGGTGAGCCCGAGTTCGTACGTGTAGTCGTCGCCCTTCTGCGCGAGGACCGCGGCGCTCAGGTACTGCCACTCCGCCAGGGCCGCGGGGTTGTTGCGCCCGCTCGTGATCCCGGTCTCGGCGGCGTACACGCCGTCACGGATCTTCTGGCGTGTGGGGTTGTACATCCACTCCGCGAGGTGGTCCGCCCGGAAGGAGTCGATGATGGGTGCGCTCGAGAACGTCGCGAAGACGTCGTCGCCGACGGCCGGGTCATCCGCGTACGCGCCGCCCGTCTGCGAGAGGCCGAGCGCGCCGATCTGCGCGAGCGAGTCGTAGTAGTCGGAGCTGTTGCCCCCGGCGGCCACCGCCGTGGTGAGACCGCCGCCACCGCTCATGCCCGTGATGATCACGCGCTCCGGGTCGCCGGGAAGGCTGCCGTAGACCTGGTTGTACTTGACGAACCGGATCGCCGCCTTGGTGTCGGTCATCGTGGCCGGCGAGTGTCCCTGGTACTGGCCGTCGACCGGAGCGTCGTTCATGCTGCGGGCGCCGTACGACACCATGATCATGCCCTGGTCGAGCACCTCGCCGATGACGTTGGGGTTGTTGTTCCCGCCGCCCTGGACGGTGTTGAACGCCAGGTTGCCCGTGGTGTACGCAGCGCCGGGGACCACGGTCGAGATGAAGTTGTTCGACGTCCATCCGCCGTTGTTCGTGCGGAAGTAGGTCGGGCTGTCCGGCCGGACGTTCTGCGGCACGTAGATGCTGACCTTCTGCTTCGGGCTGTTCGGCGTCGCGGCGTACCAGCCCCAGTAGTGCGTCACCGTGAACGGCTGACCGTTCAGCGTGACCGTGATCGTCCTCTTGCCGGTGTCGGACGATGCCGAGACGGCACCGGCGGCGCTCTCGGTGATCGACCCGCCCTCGTAGGTGCTGACGTCCCACCAGCCGGTGGCGGGGTCGACGTCGGCGGGGACCGACGGCCCGGCCTCGGCGAGGATCTGCCGCATCCATGCGTGCGCCTCGGCCGTGTTGACGTTCTCGGAGTGCGGGAGATTCATCACGAGGGTGAAGTTGAAGTCGTCGATCTTGCCGGCGGACTTCAGGTTCTCGAGGTTGGCGTAGAGGATCGCCTCGGGCGCGAGCGTCACGCCGTCGTCGGGCACGCCGTTGCGCACGTACCAGTAGTCCGCCGGGTCGGCCCCGGTCTGGTCCGTGCCGCGTGCCACGTCGGCGAGGTAGACGTTCGGCGTCGCCATCTTGCCCTGCTGTTCGAGAAGGGCGTAGGTGTCGGAGGCGGCGTACTGCGCCCATGCGTCCAGCACGAAGGGCTTGAGGAAGACGTTCTCTTCCGGCTCGGTCGCAGCGGTGGCACCCGTCGCCGTCGATGCGACGAGCGCGGCAGCGGCCACGGTCGCGACCGCGTATCTCATCCTGCGCATTTGCTACTCCTCATTGAGTGGGGATCGGCGACGATCTGGGATTGTCGCCACCTTTGGCGTCAATCTAGGACCGGGCTTGTGGCGGCATCCCGCAGATTCGCACCCAGTGAGAAAGTCCGCTCCCCGCGGGTGTCAGCGGTCGAATCGCTCGCTGAGCAGGGCGTGCAGCTGGTGGGCGGATGCCGCCACCATCGCGCTCAGCTCGCGCTCGCGGAATCGATGGACCTCGGTGACGACCCCGATCGCGGCGGCGGGAAGGTGCGCCACCCGGTCGAAGGCGACCGCGACCGAGGCGGTTCCGAGGCTCATCTCCTCGCGGGTGACCGCGTAGCCGCGAGCCCGTGATCGCTCGAGATCACGGACCAGCTCACTGCCCGTCGTCAGCGAGAACCGGGTCTCCGGTGCGAGCCCGCCGCGGATGTAGTCGGCGAGCCAGTCGGCGTCCTGAGCGGCGAGCAGCGCCTTGCCGACCCCGGTCGTGTGCAGCGGGAACGCCCCGCCGATCCGGGTGAGCGTGGGTGACGACGACACGCCCACGGCGCGGGCGATGTAGAGCGCCCGCCCCGTCTGCGGGGTGCGGCCGTCGAGCACAGCCAGCTGGATGTTCTCGCCCGTCGCCTCGTACAGCCGGAGCATCAGCGGAAGCGCGGCCTCCCGCAGCTCGAGCAGCACCGGGCTCAGCTCTCCGACCTTCCAGAGCCGCAGCCCGACTGCGTACCGCTGGGGATGCACCTTGTCGACGAAGCCCGCCGTGAGCAGCTTCGCGAGCAGCCGGTGCACGGACGACACCGCGAGCCCCGTCCGCTGCGCGATCTCGGCCGCCGAGAGGATCGGCTCGTCGGCCGTGAAGCACTCGAGCAGCTCGAGCGCCCGCTCGAACACCCCGTCACGGCCGACCGGTCTGTCGGTCACGCTCCGCCCCCTCTCGGCGGGATGGCGGGGCGTCAGCCGAGCGAGGTGGCCCCGGTGTAAGGGACCGTACGAAGTCGGGCCGGGATTGTCAACGATTTTGGTGCAAGGATGCCGCGTCCCGGCGCGTCAGGATGCGTTCTGGCGATACACCGTCCGGGCGTAGTCGTGGTACGGCGCGGGGGCGACCGTCGCGCGGATGCGCACCTGGCGGTGATCGGCGTCGACGCCGTCCTTGCGCGAGATCGGGTCCTCGCCCCACACCACTTCGACCTCTTCGCCGTCGCGGATGCCGGCGTCCAGGGTCGCGAGCGACATGTAGAGCTGGTCGTACGCCACGTACCCGGCATCCGTCGAGATCCCCACGCGCTCGCCGTCCTTCAGGATCTCGTCCATCTGGTAGAGCCCGTACCGCGCCTTCGGGAAGTCCAGGTACTTGGCGGGCGTGCCGGGCTCGAGCTGCGAGCGCACGACCGCGGCGACGTCGTCGGCGTTCCAGATCAGTGTGACCTTGCGGCGGCGCTGGTTCTCGGCGTGCTTCTCGAGCGCCTCGCGCCCGTGGAAGTCGTGGTCGAACCGCACCGAGCGGCCGAGGCCGATGTCGAACGGCGTCATGTAGAAGTCGTGGATGTCGGTCGAGTACAGCGAGCCGCCCACCGAGCCGATGCGCGCCGCCGGCAGCCACTCGCGGTACTCGGCGAAGTCGTCGTCGAAGACGGCGGGGAACGGCGTCGGCACCCAGCCGGACTCGAGCGGCGACGACGAGTACGCCTTGGCCCCGACTCGGCGGATGCCGTACTCCTCGCCCGCCTCCATCAGCGCCTCGAGCACGACCTCGCTGTCCTCCCACGGGCCGTAGAACTCGAACCCGGGCTGCCCGGCCATGCCGTGGCGCAGCGCCTTGACCGGCCGGCCGGCGATCCCGACGTCGCCGATGTGGAAGAACTTGATCTCCGGCACCGGTCCGCCGAACACCTTCTCCATCACGAGATCGGCGTGCGGTCCCTGCAGCTCGTAGCGGTAGAACGTCGGCGGCCCCTGACGCATGTGCGAGTTGGCCTCGAGCCGGTAGCGCACGTCCTTGCCGAGCGCCTCCGCCTTCTCGATGTTGAAGCGCACCCAGTCGATGAGGATGTGGTGCCCGATGAGCACCAGGCCCTCAGGACCCTCGGAGTTGTAGAAGAGGATGCCGTCGCCGATGAGGTAGCCGTCCTGGTTGACCGAGATGAGCTGCTTGGCGACCCCTGGCCGGAACGTCGCGAACGTGTTCGGCGAGATCGAGCTCAGCAGCGGGATGAGGTCGGCGCCGTCGAGGAACAGCTGCGTCATGTGGTGCGACTGGTCCATGAGCGCCACTGACGTGTTCCATGCCCGCTGCTCGTCGCGCCAGTTCGTGAACTCCGGCGCCACCGGGAACGTGAACGCGGGCCAGTTCTGGTTGCGCAGCAGCTCCACGGGGCTGCCGGCGCGGTCGATCGCCTGGGCGAGCGACTCGGTCTGGGTGTCCGTCATCGTGGTCATCGTCGACCCTCCTTCGGGGTTGGGGAAGCTGCGGTCAGCGTAAGAGCGCTCCGGACCGCCTCGACAGGGTGATTCCGTTGAATGGAAACGGATGCTGCACTCCTGCGCGCCGGGGGGACAGCATCGTGTCGAAGATCACGGTCGCGGAACTTCGCACCAAAATCGTTGACAATCTCGCCGCGAATCCGTAGTTTCCCAAGCACGGGGAGGACTCGGCTCCTCGAACGACCACGACCACGCGATGATGCGAAAGGTGGGGCCATGGGCGCTCGGCTCGCAGTCCGCGACGTGAGCCTGCAGTTCGGCGGCGTCAAGGTGCTCGAGGACGTGACCTTCACCGTCGAGCCCGGCCAGATCTTCGGCCTCGTCGGTCCGAACGGCGCCGGCAAGACCTCGCTCTTCAACTGCGTGAGCGGCCACTACCGCCCGAGCGCCGGCTCGATCACGATCGACGACGACGAGGTGCTCGGCTCTCCGCCCGCGACCCTCGCGCGGCACGGCCTCGCGCGCACGTTCCAGCACCCCGCCCTGCAGCTGCGCGAGACCGTGCTCGAGAACGTGCTGCTCGGCGCGCACAGCCGACTGCCGGGCGGACCGGCGGAATGGTCGCTGCGCCTGCCCCGCACCACCCGCTCCGAGAAGGCGCTCCGGCAGGAGGCGCTCGACCTCCTCGAGGGCCACGGCCTCGGCTGGGCCGCGCGCACGCGGGCCGACGAGCTGTCGCACGGACTGCACAAGGGCGTCGAGCTGTGCCGCGCCCTGCTCATGAAGCCGCGGCTGCTGCTGCTCGACGAGCCGGCGGCGGGACTCCCGCACTCGGAGGTCGAGCAGCTCATCGAGACCGTGCGGCGCGTCCGCGACGACGACATCACCGTCGTCATCGTCGAGCACAACATGGGCCTCATCTCCGCCCTCACCGACCGCGTCGTCGTGCTCGATCATGGCCGCAAGCTGATGGAGGGCTCGGCCGCCGACGCGCAGTCCGACCCGCGCGTGGTCGAGGCGTACCTCGGAAAGGACGCGGTCGATGACGCTGCTTGAGCTCGCCGACGTGCGCGCGTTCTACGGTCGGGTGCAGGTGCTCGAGGGGGTCTCGCTCACGGTTCCCGACGGCGGTGCCGTCGGCATCCTGGGCGCGAACGGCGCCGGCAAGACCACGACGCTGCGCGCGGTGTCGGGCACCGTTCGCTCGACCGGCACGATCCGGTTCGACGGCAAGGACCTCAAGGGCCTGCGGCCCGACCAGGTCGCCGCGCTCGGGATCGCGCACGTGCCGGAAGGGCGCGGCACGCTGTCCGATCTCACGGTGCGCGAGAACCTCCGCGTGGGCGCGTATCGCCGCAAGGACGCCAAGGCGATCCGGGCCGACGTCGACTACTGCCTCGAGCTGTTCCCGCAGCTCAAGGACCGCATCCGCTCGAACGGGTCGGCGCTGTCGGGTGGCGAGCAGCAGATGCTCGCCATCGCCCGGGCGATCATGGCCCGGCCGCGCCTCCTGCTGCTGGACGAGGCATCCCTCGGTCTCGCACCGGGCACCGCCAAGACCGTCTACCAGGCGATCGGGCGCCTGCGCGCGGAGTCGGGCATCGCGATGCTCGTCGTCGAGCAGAACGCCAACCTCGCCTTCACCCTCGTCGACAGCGCGACCGTGCTGGAGACGGGCCGCAATGTCCTGACCGGCTCGACCGCGGAGCTCAAGGGCATGGACGAGATCCGCCGCGCGTACCTGGGAGGCTGACGGTGGGCACCTTCATCCAGCTCGTGATCGACGGCCTCTCGACCGGATCGATCTACGCCGCGCTCGCGCTCGCGATCGTGCTCGTCAATCAGGCGACCGGACTCATCAACTTCGCGCAGGGCGGCATGGCGGTGCTGTCGGCGTACATCGCGTGGGCCCTCAACGGCTTCGGCGTGCCGATCGTGCTGGCGATCCTCGGTGCGATCGTGGCGTCGTTCTTCCTGGGCGCGCTCATCGAGCGCTACCTCATCCGCCGGTTCGAGCGCGGCGACCCCGACACCGCCGTCGTCGTGACGATCGGCCTGCTGACCTTCATCACCGGCCTGTGCGCCTGGATCTGGACGTACAACAACCGGCTCTTCCCGTCGCTGTTCCCCCTGGAGACGATCAAGATCGGGGGAGCGGTCATCAGCGTCCGCTCGCTCGGCACGATCATCGTCATCGTCGTGATCATGCTGCTGCTGCAGGCGCTGTTCCTCGGCACCAAGCTCGGGCTGGCGCTGCGGGCGGTCGCGATCAATCCCGGCTCGGCCGCGTTCTCGGGCATCAACGTCGGTCGCAACCTCATGGTCGGCTGGGGCCTCGCCGCGGTGCTGGGCGCCGTCGCCGGCGTGCTCGTCGCGCCGCAGCTGACCCTCACCCCCGGGATGATGGACGGCGCCCTCGTCTATGCGCTCGCCGCCTGCATCCTCGGCGGCCTCTCGAGCCCGATCGGCGTCGTCGTCGCGGCGTGGCTCATCGGCGTGCTCGAGAACCTGGCCGCCGTGTACGTCCCCTTCATCGGGCACGACCTCAAGATCGCGGTGCCCTTCATCCTCATCTTCGTCGTGCTCATCGTGCGGCCACAGGGCCTGTTCGGCCGGAAAGCGGTGGTGCGCGTCTGATGCCTTCGACCGCGGAGTTCTGGACGCGCCCCTGGGTGAAGTGGGCGGGGGTCGGCCTCGTCGTCGTGCTGCTCGTCGTCGGGCCGCTGATCCTCCCCGAGTTCGCCAACCAGACGATCGCGCGCATCGGCGTCTTCGCCGTCGCCGTGCTCGGCCTCAACGTCGTGATGGGCTACACCGGCCAGGTGTCGCTCGGCCAGATCTTCTTCGTCGGCGTCGGCGCGTATGTCACGGCGTACGGCGTCAACCAGGACTGGAACATCGTCCTCGTGTTCGTGCTCGCGTGCATCGTGCCGGCCGTGTTCGGGCTCCTCGTCGCGCTCGCCGCGGCGCGCCTCGGCGGCCTCGCGATCGCGATGGTGACGATCGCGCTCCCGCTCGTGGGCCTGCCGCTCGCGAAGCGGCTGTCGGAGTTCACCGGCGGATCCCAGGGCACCTCGGCCCGTTTCTCGAGCGCGCCGGAGTGGACCGGCCTCTACGACGACCAGTGGCAGCTGTACATCGTGATCCTCATCGGGGGCATCACGTTCCTGCTGACGCGCAATCTCGTGCGGGGCAAGTACGGTCGCGCCTTCGCCATCGTGAAGGGCAACGAGGCGGTCGCCGCATCCATGGGCGTCTCGCCCTACCGCTACAAGGTGCTGGCGTTCACGATCGCCTCGCTCATCGGAGGCGTGAGCGGCTTCCTCTATATGGTCGTGATCCAGTACACGTCGCCCGAGACGCTGCACTTCGGCCACTCGATCGAGCTGCTCGCCGCGATGGTCATCGGCGGTGCCGGCAGCATCATCGGCTCGCTCCTCGGCGGTGTCTGGTACGTGCTGCTGCCGCAGATCACGAACCTCATCGACCCCAACATCACCGCCATGCTCCAGGGCGCGATCCTCCTGGTGGTGCTCTTCATCCTCCCCGGCGGCCTGGTGTCGCTGCCGCGGCTGTGGCGGCGCCGGCGCCGCGATGACGGCGCCCCACGAGGCGGCGCGACCGGGCCTTCCGGACGGACGGATGCTGCAGCATCCGTCTCCGCCAAGACCGCCGCCGCAGACACCGCGGCCGTCACGGACCCACCCCCACCTTCACCGACGCAGTCATAACCCACACAGAGAGGCAGGACCCATGAGCACGAACCGCAGGAAGTTGCGCGTCGCCTCGGTCGTCGCCGGGATCGGCATCGTCGCCGTCCTCGCCGCCGGCTGCTCTCGCGGCGGCGGCACGCCCAACGAGACCGGCGACGGAGCGGCGCAGGCGAGCCCCGGCATCACCGACACCTCGATCACACTCGGCATCACGACCCCGCTGTCGGGGCCCACGGCCGGGCCCGGCACGTGCACGGTCGCCGGCATCACGGCCTACTTCGGCGCCAAGAACGCCGACGGCGGCGTCGAGTTCGGCGACGGCAAGACCCGCAAGGTCGAGATCACGGCGCTCGACGACGAGTACGACCCGCAGAAGGCCAAGGCGAACTACGACCAGCTGAAGAGCAGCGTCTTCGCGATGACCGCCGGCCTCGGCACGCCGACCAACCGCGCGTGGCGCGAGGCGGCGATCGCCGACGAGGTGCCGCAGGCGCTGATCATGTCGGGCGACCCGATCTTCAGCGACCAGCAGGAGAGCCCGTGGTCGCTCGGCTTCGTGCCGATCTACCAGAACGAGGGCGAGGCCTTCGGCAAGCTGCTGGCGAGCTCGAGCGACGACCACACGGTCGCGATCCTCTCGCAGAACGACGACTACGGCGAGGGCTACGTCGAGGGCTTCAAGAAGGGCATCGAGGGCGCCGACAACATCGAGATCGTCAAGGAGCTCACGTACGAGGCCACCGACACCTCGGTCGACGCGCAGCTGACCGAGCTCGCCGGCTCGGGCGCCGACGTGTTCTTCAACGCCATGTCGATCACGCCGCTCGTCATCTCGTCGCTGCAGAAGACGCAGGAGCTCGGCTGGCTGCCCAGCTGGTTCCTCCCGTCGAACACATCGAGCCCGTCGGCCATCCTCGAGCCCGGTGGGGCGGCGGCGTTCCCCGGCGTATACACGGTGGCGTTCGCGCAAGCCGCGGCCGCCCCGACCTTCGCCGAGAGCGAGGACGGCGGCGCGTTCCTCAGCGCACTGAAGGAGTACGCGAACTACTCCGACGTGCCCGCGTTCCCGCACTGCGTGTGGTCGTACCAGGTCGGCGCGACGCTGGAGCAGGTCTTCGCGAAGATGACCGAGCCGACGCGCGACGACTTCATGACGCAGCTGCGCAGCATCAAGGACTACGTGGCGCCCCTCATGCTCGAGGGCTCCAGCGTCGACACGACCGAGGACGGCCAGCCCGCCGTCTCGACCGTGCAGGTGCAGAAGTACAACGGCAAGGGCTACGCCCCGGCCGAGTCCTGGGGTCAGTGACCTGAGCCCTCCGAGGGGGCGGGCGGAGGCATCCGTCCGCCCCCTTCGGGTGCCGAGAAACCGCGTTCGCGCTCAGGAACCACGCCTGCCGTGGTGTCTCGGCGCGTTCGTGGTTTCTCGTGTGCGCTGGTGCGCTGAGCGCGGATGGGGCTCACTCCATGCCGTGGAGGACCTCGACGATGCCCGACAGGTGCGCGCGGGTCGCGGCCTCGGCGGCATCGGGGTCCTTCGCGAGGATCGCGTCGATGATCGCGATGTGCTCCGGCGCCGACGTCGCGGCGCGCCCCGGGTGGAAGGCGAGCCGGAACTGGTGCCGCGCGGACTGCGCGCGCAGGCGCTCGAGCAGCTGGGTCGCCGTGCCGTGGTGGCTGAGGTCGCGGATGCGGCGGTCGAGCTCCTGGTTGAGGCGCGAGTACGCCATGAGGTCGCCCGATCCGATCGCGGCCTCGATGTCGGCGCGCAGCGCCCGGAGCTCGTCGGCGTCGGCGGGGGAGAGGTTCTCGGCGGCCTTGCGCGCGCAGAGGGTCTCGAGGCCGATGCGCACCTCGACGATCTCGATCGCCTCGTCGACCGTGATCGCCCGCACCCGTGCGCCGCGGTTGGGCAGGCGCTCGACGAGCCCTTCGCCGGCGAGGTTCAGCAGCGCCGTGCGCACGGAGGCCCGCGAAGCGCCGTAGCGCTCGCTGAGATCGGCCTCGATGAGACGCTGATGCGGTGCGAACTGCGCGTCGAGGATCGCCTCGCGGATCACCTGCGTCAGGTCGGGACGCTCGATCGTCTCGTCGTCGCTCAGCACTGCAGCATCCGTCATCTCGGCCAACCTCCTTCGGCGCCTTCGTCCGTGCACTGACACTATCTCGCGCGAAGCCGTTCAACGCGAAGAATCTCATACGAAATTCGCGCGAAAATCGTCGACAATCTTGATTCACGCGCATGGGAGAGGCACGCTGGGAGAGGTGTCGATCCGCGCCGACCCGAGGCGGATCCACGTTGGGCAACACGGAGAGGTGGGCGTTCCATGGGCGAGACGGCGATGGGGACTTCGGTCCGGACGGGCCTGTTCATCGGAGGTGAGGAGCGGTTCACCGAGGACGTGCTGACGATCCCCGATCCCGGCAAGCCGGGTGCGGTCGTGGGTGAGGCGGCGGCCGCGACGGAGTCGGATGTGAAGGATGCCGTCGCCGCGGCGAAGGCGGCATTCCCGGCGTGGGCGGCGCTCACGCCTCAGGAGCGCGCGGCCGCGATGGCCGAGGCGATCGCCGGGATCGCCGACGACCGCGACGAGGACGCCGCTGTCCTGTCACAGGAGAACGGCAAGATCCGCATGGAGGCGTGGATCGACGCGCTCGTGTTCGAGATCCGCTGGAACCTCGCGCTCATGCTCGCCGACGAGGTCGACGCGTCCAAGACGCTGCCGCCGATCCCCGGGGCGATCCCGGTGTCGACCGACGTCACGTACCAGCCGCTCGGCGTCGTGACCGTGATCGTGCCCTTCAACTGGCCGATCGCGATCCTCGGTGCCGCGCTGCCGCACGCCCTGCTGGCCGGCAACACCGCGATCGTGAAGCCGCCGCCCTCGGCGCCGCTGGCGACGACCCGCGTGGTGCAGCGCGTGGCCGAGAAGCTGCCGCCCGGCGTGCTCAACATCGTGACCGGGCGCGACCAGGACATGGCCGGTCTCATCCAGAGCCCCGACATCGCCAAGGTCTGCTTCACCGGATCGGTCAACGGCGGCAAGCGGATCATGGAGATGGCGTCGAAGACCCTGACCCGCGTCACCCTCGAACTGGGCGGCAACGATGCGGCGGTGTTCCTCGACGACGCGATCCTCGACGACGCCCACCTCGACCGCCTGTACGCGGCGATCTACGACACGACGGGCCAGATCTGCATGAACGCCAAGCGCGTCTTCGTGCACCGGTCGCGTGCCGACGAGCTCGTCGCGGGGCTGTCCGCCCGCCTCGAGGCGGCGAAGCTCGGCTACGGCCTCGACGAGGGCACCACGATGGGGCCGCTGCACCAGCCGGCGCAGAAGGCGTTCGTCGACGAGATCATCCAGGAGGCGAAGGATGCCGGCGCCGACGTCCGCGAGTTCGGCGACCTCCCCGGTGGCGACCTGGCCGGCGGCAACTTCGTCCGACCCGCGATCGTCGTCGACCCGTCGCTCGAGCTGCGCGTGGTGACGCAGGAGCAGTTCGGCCCGGTGATCCCGATCATCCCGTTCGACGACGAGGCCGAGGCCGTGCGCCTCGCCAACGACACATGGGGCGGCCTGTGCGGCTCGGTGTGGACGGCGTCGCCCGACGCGGCGCAGCGCGTCGGCTCGCAGCTGGAGTGCGGCTACGTGTGGGTGAACGACCACGGCGCGACCCGCCTCGACCTGCGCGCCCCGTTCGGCGGCATGAAGCAGTCGGGCTTCGGCCGCGAGCAGGGCATCGAGGGCGTCCGCGCCTTCCAGGACACCCGCTCGATCGCGACCCTCGACCCGGAGGTGCTCGCCTCGATGGCCCACTGACCCGCCGCGACGTCATCCCATCGGCGCCGGTGGGATGATGTCACGCATGACTCTCGCCGAGGACGGTGCCGGCTCGCCCGAGTTCCGCCGGGTATCGCCCGTTCGACAAGTGCTCACCGTCTTCGGCGACTACTGGTGGGGCGTCGAGCCGGCGCTCCCGACGGGGGCGCTGCTGACAGCCCTCACCGACCTCGGCCTCAAAGAGCCGGCGGCGCGCGCGACGCTCTCGCGCATGGTGCGCGGCGAGCTGCTGGAGGCCGAGCGCGCGGGCCGGCGGACCACTCATCGCCTGGCGCCTCGAGCCTTGGCGGTCGTCGATGAGGAGGCCGCCTGGCTGGAGTCGTTCGGACTGGTCGAGCCGGCGTGGGACGGGCTGTGGACCGTGCTCGCGTTCTCGATCCCGGAGTCCGAGCGGTCCTCTCGTCATCTCGCGCGTTCCCGGCTCCGCTGGCTCGGGTTCGCACCGTTGTACGACGGCGTATGGGTCTCGCCGCGTGACCGCGCCGCCGCGGCGATGTCCGAACTGCGCGACCTGGGCGTGAGCGATGTCACGGTCATGCGGGCGACCCTGGAGACGACGGTGGCCGGGGGAGCGCAGTCGGCGTGGAACCTCGATGACATCGCGGCCGAGTACCGACGGTTCGCCGCGGCGATAGGGTCGCCGCCTCCGGACGGGCCCGTCGTGGCGTTCGCCGAGCGCATGCGCCTCATGCTCGGCTGGCAGTCCTTCCGACTCCTCGACACCGGCATGCCGGCCGAACTGGTGCCGGCCGACTGGCCCCGCGTGGCGACCCGGCACGCGTGGGCGCAGCGATACAACGAACTCGGAGATGCGGCAGAAGACCGCTTCCGTGCTGTCGTCGCGGAGATCGACGCCGGGCTCGTCGAGCTCGTGACGCGGCGAAGGATGCCTGTGGAGGCTAATACTTAATCTTTCGTTGACGAGCGTCACGACTACTTCTACTCTGTCGCGTAGGAGGCAGCGCCGATGCTGCCGCCGTGACAACGACGTCGACGGAGGTTGCAATGAAGAGATCCAGAACAGGGCCGCTCGCGATGGGGGTGCTCGCCTCGGCGGGTCTGATCCTCGCCGGCTTGTCCCTGCCGACCGCGGTCAACGCCGCTCAGCCGGTCACGATCCAGATCGAATCGGGTCGCGCGGACAGCGTCTCGGGCGGCGACGCGCTGGTCTCGGTGGCCGGCGCTCGTGATGACTTCCGCGTCGTCTCCGCCGGCGTCGACGTGACCGAGGCATTCCATCCGGTCGACGGGCGCCTGATCGGGCTGGTCGAAGGCCTCCCGCTGGGCGTCAGCGAGATCCAGGTGACCAAGAAGAACGGTCAGGTGCAGGCGGCGCTCGAGGTCGAGAATCACCCCATCACGGGTCCGGTGTTCTCCGGGCCGCAGCATCCGATGTACTGCACGGCTTCCGGGTCGGCGTGGAATCTCGGTCCTGTGGACGAGGACTGCCACGTCGCCTCCACCTCGGTGACCTATCGCTACCGCACGACGGCCGGGCAGTTCGCGAACTACCCGACCGACGGGTCCACCCCGGCGAACCTGGCGACGACGACCGTCGACGGCACCTCGGTCCCGTACATCGTGCGCATCGAGCGCGGCACCATCAACCGCGGCGTGTACGAGACCGCCGTTCTCCACGTGCCGGGCGCCCCCGAGCCGGCGCCGTGGACGACCACCCCCGGCTGGAACGGCAAGCTCGTCTACACCTTCGGCGGTGCGTGCGGCGTCGGCTACTGGCAGGGCACCAGCACCGGCGGAGTGCAGAACGACCTCTTCCTCAGCCGCGGGTACGCCGTCGCATCCGCGACGTTCAACGTCTACGCGCAGAACTGCAACGACGTCACCAGCGCCGAGACCGCGATGATGGTCAAGGAGCACGTGGTCGAGCAGCTCGGCCCCATCGACTACACGATCGGCTCCGGCGGATCGGCGGGCACGATGCAGCAGCTGCTGCTGGCCAACAACTACCCGGGCATCCTCGACGGCCTCCTCGGCGAGATCGGCTACCCGGATGAGCGGTCGACGACGATCGGCGGCCACGACTGCCGCGGCCTGACCAACTACTGGAACTCGCCCACAGGCGCCGGCTGGACCAACGCCCAGAAGATCGCGGTCACGGGACACGCGGTTCCCGGCACGTGCAACGGCTTCACGCTGTTCGACGGCGTCGACGACCCGAACCGCGGCTGCAACGGGGCGATCCCGGTCGCCGACCGGTGGTCGCCGGCGAATCCTGGCGGCCTCCGCTGCACCATCGCGGACATGGTCAAGAACGTCTACGGGACGGATGCCGAGGGCCGTGGCCTGCGCGTGGAGCCCGACAACGTCGGTGTCCAGTACGGCTGGAACGCCGTGCAGAGCGGGGCGATCACCGTCGAGCAGTTCGTCTCGCTCAACGAGCAGGTCGGCGGCATGGGCGTGGACGGCAACCGCACGGCGGCGCGGTCGGAGGCGAGCGTCGAGGCGATCGAGCGCGCGTACGCCACTGGACGCATCAACATGATGACGGGCGGGCTCGCGTGGACCCCGGTGATCGAGATCCGCAACTACACCGACCCGACAGGAGACTTCCACGAACGCTACCGGTCGGCGATCATCCGGGAGCGCATGATCGCGGCCCACGGCGACGCCGGCACGCACGTCAACTGGACGGGCGCGAACATCGGGGCGAACACCAACCAGATGCGCATGGCCGCCCTCGACAAGCTCGAGGACTGGCTGGACGCGATCGAGGCGACGGGCGGCCCGGGTGACCGTGCCCGCACCGTGGCCGCGCGGCCGGCGGACCTCGTCGACGGCTGCTTCGACGCGCAGATGGCGTTCATCGCCGAGCCGCTCGACTACGACGACCCGTCGACGGCGTGCAACACGCTGTACCCCTACCACTCGCAGCCGCGGGCGGAAGCGGGCATGCCGCTGATCGCGGACGGCCTGAAGTGCGCGCTGACGCAGCCGGTGCGCGGGGACTATCCCGCGATGAGCGATGCGCAATGGGCGCGACTGCTCGCCACGTTCCCGTCGGGCGTGTGCGACTGGGATGAGCGGCCCCAGGGCTACACGGAGCTCGCGGGCACGTGGCTCGACTTCGGGACGACCGAGACGGTGACGGCGGCGACGCCGCAGGTGGTCGGAACGCCCCGCGTCGGCGACCAGGTGACCGCTCAGGTCGACGCGCCGGCGGGCGCCGTGGTCGCGTACCAGTGGATCGCGGACGGCTCGCCGATCCCCACGGCCACGCAGGCGTCGTTCGCCCCCACGGCCGATCTCGTCGGTGCGCAGCTCCGGGTGCGGGTGACCGTGTCGGCGGAGGACCGCGTCTCCCAGACGCTGCTGTCCGCCGAGACCCAGAAGGTGAAGAAGGCGCCGGGCAAGCCCTGACCCTCGCGCCGCATCCCCCGGGCCGACTCATCGGCCCGGGGGATGCGGCGTTCACACCGGGCGACCGAGATGGCGGCCCCGCGCAGGCCGCGGGTCAGGGCTCGAGGCGGTCGACGAGCGCGAGCCCGCGGCGGGCCCAGGCGATCTCGCCCTGGGCGCGCTCGACGAGACCCTCGTACGCGAAGCGCTTGTAGGCGATGGTGCGCTCGCGGTCGGCGTCGGCCGTCACCTCGAGGCGCCGGACCAGCATGGGGTTGGCGACCGCGTCGATGCGTTCGAGCTCGCCCTCCCACTGCGCCAGCTCGCCCTGCCACTGGGCGATGTGCCGTTCGAGAAATGTGCGCGCGTCCGCGGGGGAAGCGGCCTCGAGGTAGGCCGCGCGCAGGTGGGCGGGGTCACGCACGCGCTGGTAGTCGAGCGGAGAGCCCATCCAGTCGAGGAAGGCCTGCTCACCGGCATCCGTCACGTGGTACATCCGCCGCGTGCCGCGCTCGCCGCGCGTCTGCTCCTCGCCTTCGATGAGGCCGAGCTCCTCCATCTTGCGCAGTTCGGGATAGATCTGGGAGTCGGGCGCGTGCCATACGTGGCCGACCGACTGGTGGAACTGCTTCTGCAGGTCGTAGCCCGACAGCGGGCCGACCCGCAGGATCGCCAGCAGTGCGTAGCGCAGACTCATCGGATGCTCTCCTTCCTCGCCCGAGGGTAGCGGGCCGAAGACGGTGAGACCCCAGTCGACGGACGAGACCGCGGGGGTTTCACCCACGGTCTCGTCCGCCAGCTGGGGTCTCAGCGGTAGTGCGGTGGTCGGTCAGGCCGGCTGGTACTGCGTGCGCCAGCCGCCGTGATAGGTCTGGCGGGCGACCGTCGAGTACGGCACGGGCGAGACGACCGCGCGGACCTCGAGCTGCTGGTGCGGCTCGACGGAGGCCTTCGTGGTGCCGCCGTTCGGCTCTCCCCACACGACCGTCACCTCGGCGCCCTCGGGCACATCGGGGTTGACCGTCGCCAGCGACAGCGCGCGCTTCTCGTTCGCGCTGTAGCCGGTGAACATCGAGAATCCGACGTTGTTGCCGTCGGCATCGGTCACCGCGTCGTAGTTCGCCGAGCCGTAGTTCGCCAGGGGCAGGTCGAAGAACTTGTAGCTCTCGCCCTCGGTGTCGAAGAGCGAGGTGAAGATCTTCGTGACGTCCTCGGCGTTCCAGGCGAGCGTGACCTTGCGGCGCTGCGTGGCGGGGTCGATCTGCTCCAGGGCGTCGCGGCCGATGAAGTCGTGGTCGAACTTCACGAACGAGCCGTAGCCGAGCTCCCACGGGGTCAGGTAGTAGTCCGAGATGTCATCCGACACGAACGAGCCGGCGAGGGTGCCGGTCGCCTCGTAGCTGTCGACGCCGAGCCATTCGCGGTACCCGCGTTCGGCCTCGCCCGAGTAGATCGCGGGCAGCGGCGACGGGATCCAGCCCGACTCCAGCGTGTTGGACGGATAGGCGCGCGAGCCGACCGGGACGAGCCCGAACTCGGCGCCCGCCTCGACGATCAGGTCGCGCACGCGGTGGTGGTCCTCGTACGGACCCCACACCTCGAGGCCGGGGGCACCGGCCATGCCGTGGCGGAGCGTGCGGACGTTCACGCCGCCGATCTGCATCTCGGACATGCTGAAGAACTTCAGCTGCTCGAGCGGCCCGCCGTTGAGTTTCTCGATGACGTTCCACGCCGCCGGACCCTGGATCTGGAACCGGTAGTAGCGGCGGCTCACCGCGTCGCCGTACGGACGCGAGGGCGAGCGGCGGTCGACGGCGATGTCGAGGTTCGAGTAGCCGCCCGTCTCGCCGTGGTACAGCAGCCAGTTCGACGCGGGTGCCCGACCGACGTAGACGTACTCGTCCTCGGCCTCGTGGAAGAGGATGCCGTCGCCGATGACGTGGCCCGACGCGGTGGTCGGCACATACTGCTTGGCACGGTTCACCGGGAAGGTCGCGACGGAGTTGATGGCCGTGTCGGAGATCAGCCGGATCGCGTCCGAGCCCTTGAGGAACACATTGTCCATGTGGTGCGACTGGTCGTAGAGCACGGCCGTGTCACGCCAGGCGCGCTGCTCCTTGATCCAGTTCTGGAAGTCCGCAGGGACCACCGGGTAGATGTACGAGCCGATCTGCGAGTTGCGCAGCATCTCGACGGCGTTCTGCGCGTCGAGCAGCTCCTGCAGATTCTTCGCCATGGGGAACCTCTCTGTTCGTGGGATGGAGTTCGGGGATGACGGATGCCTCGGCGCGAGGCATCCGTTCGATCAGGTGAAGACGATGGTGTGGTTGCCGTGTCGGATGACGCGGTCTTCGGCGTGCCACTGGACGGCGCGGGAGAGCACCGCGCGCTCGACGTACGCGCCGCGGGCCTGCAGGTCGGCGGCGGTCATCGCGTGGGTGACGCGGGCGACGTCCTGCTCGATGATCGGGCCCTCGTCGAGGTCCTCGGTGACGTAGTGGCTGGTCGCACCGATGAGCTTGACGCCCCGTTCCTTCGCCTTGCGGTAGGGCGCCGCGCCGATGAACGCGGGCAGGAACGAGTGGTGGATGTTGATCACCGGCACCCCGACGTTCTCGAGGAACGAGTCGGAGAGGATCTGCATGTAGCGGGCCAGCACGACGAAGTCGACGTTGCCCTTCAGCAGCTCGACGATCTTCGCCTCGGCGGCGGACTTGTCGGGTCCCTGCGACGGCACGTGGAAGAACGGGATGCCGAAGCTGCGGACGTCTTCCGCGGTGTTGGTGTGATTCGAGATCACCATCGGGATGGTGACGGGGAGCTCTCCGCGGCGGTGGCGCCACAGCAGTTCGAGCAGGCAGTGGTCGCTCGTCGAGGCGAGGATCGCCATGCGCTTGGGGATGGACTGGTCGGTGATCCGCCATTCCATGCCGAGGGGCCCGAGCGTGTCGTCGAGGTCGGCCTCGATAGCCGGCAGGGCGGCCTGCAGGTCGGGGCGGTGGAACACGACGCGCTGGAAGAACTCACCGCCCTCGGGGTTGTCGGAGTACTGGTCGAGCGTCACGATGTTGCCCTCGTTGCGGGCCACCAGCGCCGTCACCGCGGCGACGATGCCCGAGCGGTCGGGGCCGTGCACGATCAGGCACGCATGATCGCGTCGCACATCGAGGTGGGTCGTCATCGGCGCGCCCCGGACGACTGCGCGGCGACGAACTCGCGCGCCCACTGCGAGGTCGCGGCGAGGCCTCCGAACGTGTAGAAGTGCAGCTTCACGTCGCCCGACTTCGGATCCTCGGCCAGCAGAGTGGCGAGGTCCGACACGAAGCGGTCGGGACCGGCGGTGCCCATGAGGTTCGTGAGCGAGAATCCGTACTTCTTCACGATCATGGCGTTCGCGCCGATGCCGAAGCGGCGGGCGAAGCCGAGCAGCCGCTTGATGCCGGCAGGGCCGGGCGTGCCGATGCGGATCTGCGCGTCGATCCCCCGGGCGCGCACCGCGTCGATCCACGTCATCACGGGATCGGTGTCGAACGCGAACTGGGTCAGGATCACGGCATCCATTCCCTGCTGCGCGAGCGCGAGCGCCTTCTCGTCGAGGTGACTCCAGAGCACGTCGTCGGAGATGTCGGGGTGACCCTCGGGGTAGCCGGCGATCGAGACCTCGCGCACCCCGAACTTCTGCAGCACGCCCGAGCGGATCACGGTGAGCGAGTCCGGGTACGGGCCCTCGGGCTCGGCCGGGTCGCCGCCGACGGCGAACACGTGCTCGGTGGCGCCGACCTCCTGCAGCCGGCCGAGGAACTCCTCGAGCTCGTCCTGCGAGCGCAGCCGGCGGGCAGAGAGGTGGGGGACCGGCACGAAGCCCATCTCCTTGACCGCCTTCGCCGCGGCGACGCGCATCTCGAGGTCCTCGTTGCCGAGGAAGGTCACGTTGATCTTCGTCCCCTGCGGGATCATGTCGCGCGCCTCTTCGAGCCCGGCGATGTCCTTGCCGGTCATTTCGAGCGAGAAGCCGTCGACGAGAGCTGCGGCCTGCGGGGAGACGGGAGTCTGGTGTGCCACTGATCGAGGTCCTTTCCTCGGCGCGGGCGCCTTCGCACCGCGGGGAGTGATGTCAGATTACCTATGGCCATAGGTAATGGCAATAGCCAATGGTTGGCGATGCTCTGCCATCCTCCGGCGCTGCGAGTCCCGGCTGCAGGGGTCTTTCCGATGAACGGATGCCGTGGGCCATTGTTCAAGAAAATCGTGACGGGCGTCACAAAACAGTTGACAATGATTCGCGTCTGGCGGACGATGACTTATGTCCGGCACGCCGCGGTGAGGACTCCGACTCCCGTTGGACGGAACCCCGGCCGCCGGCATCCCCCGCACCGTCACGAGAGGCCCGTCAATGAAGAAGAGTCTTGTCACGCTCGGCGTTCTCGCCGCAGCCGCGCTCGCCCTGAGCGGCTGCACCGATTCCGCCGCCGACCCCGAGTCCACCTCCACCTCGACCGGCGACGCCGGCGGCTCGGGCGAGCTCACCGCCGTGCGCGTCGCCGCTCTTCCCATCGCCGAGACAGGCGCGCTGTGGGCGGCCATCGACGAGGGCATCTTCGAGGAGCACGGCCTCGAGATCGAGGTCGTGCCCGCCCAGGGCGGTGCGAACGCGATCCCCGCGCTGCTCAGCGGCGACATCCAGTTCGCCATCGGCCAGCCGTTCGGTCCCATCCGCGCCGACCAGCAGGACCTCGGCGTCGTGATCGTCGGCAATTACGCGAACAGCCTCGCGGACGGGACCGACGTCAACGCGGTGGTCGCGCTAGGCGATTCCGGCATCACCCGGCCGGCGGACCTCGCCGGCAAGAAGGTGTCGGTGAACACCATCGGCGCCGCCGGCGACCTGACGATCCGCAAGGCCGTGCAGGACGACGGCGGAGACCCCTCGACGATCGAGTTCGTCGAGGTCGCCTTCCCGGACGTTCCGGCGCAGCTCGAGGCGGGCACCATGGACGCCGCGTGGGCGCCCGACCCGTTCCGCGCGATGGTCGTCGGTGGTGGGGGCGTGTCGGTCGTGCAGCCGTACCAGGCGACGATCCCGGGACTCTCCGTGCTCACGAACATCACGACGCAGGCGCTCATCGACGAGGATCCCGACCTCGTGAAGGCGTACTCCGAGGCGATGACCGAGGCGCTGGACTGGGCGGCTGACAACGAGGATGCGGTGCGCGCCGCAATCGCGACCAACCTCGACATCCCGGAGGAGGCCGCGGCGGGCATCACGCTCCCGACCTTCACGTGGGACCTCGCCGGCGCCGGCATCGAGGACCTCGGCGCACTCGCCGTCGAGTTCGCCTACATCGATGCCGAGCCCGACTACGACCGCCTGCTCCAGCAGCAGTAGCCACCCGAGCGAGGGGACGGATGCCTCGGCCCGAGGCATCCGGTCCTCCCGCGCCCGTTCGGCCCCTCGCCTCCACCAGATCGGACCCGTCGATGGCCACCGCTGACGCTCCCCTGATCGTCGCCACGCCGCCGCGCCCGCGCAGCGCGCGAAGGTCGCGCACGCTGCGCAAGGTCGCGCTGGGCGTCGCGGGAATCCTCGGGTTCCTGATCACCTGGCAGCTGCTGCCGACGCTGGGGATCGTCGATCCGCGCTACTTCCCGTCGGCGACCACGACGCTCGCCGAGCTCGGCCAGCAGATGCGGGACCTCGAGTTCTGGCGCAACGTGGGGCGCACGATGACCGCGTGGGGCATCGGCCTCGTGATCGCCACCGTGCTGGCGACGGTGCTCGGCACCGTCATCGGGCTCGTTCCATTCCTCCGCCGGGCGACCCACACGACCGTGGAGTTCCTGCGACCGATTCCCTCGGTGGCGCTCATCCCTCTCGCGATCCTCCTGTTCGGCCTGCGGATCGAATCCGCGCTCGTCATCATCGTCTACGCCAGCTTCTGGCAGGTGTTCATCCAGGTCCTCTACGGCGTCGCCGACGTCGACACGGTCGCCCGCGACACGGCGCGCAGCTTCGGGCTGTCGCGCGGGTCGCGCATCGTCAACCTGGTCTTGCCGACGGCGCTGCCCTACCTCATGACGGGCCTCCGCCTCGCGGCCGCGGTCGCGCTGATCCTCGCGATCACCGCCGAGATGTTCATCGGCAATCCCGGGCTCGGTCGCGAGATCGTGTTCGCGCAGTCTGCGGGCGACTGGCCGGCAGTGTACGCCCTCGTCATCGTCACGGGTCTGCTCGGGCTCATCATCAACCTCATCTTCCGCGCGATCGAGCGCCGGTCGCTCGCGTGGCATCAGTCGGTGAGAGGGGAGGAAGTGCTGTGACCCTCTACACGAGCACCGTCGTGACCCCGCGCCGCCGACCGAGCGTCTGGGCGAAGATCGGTGAGAACACGCTCTACGCCATCGGGCTGCCGCTCGTGCTGCTGGTGATCTGGGGCATCTGGGCGACGCTTGCGCCCGCGAAGTTCTTCCCCGCGCCGATGGAGATCCTCGACGCCTTCGTCGACACGTGGGTCGGCCCCGCCTTCGTGACCGATGTGCTGCCGAGCCTCGGCCGGCTCGCCATCGGCATCGTCGTCTCGATCGTGGTCGGCATCGTGGCCGGGACGGTCATCGGCCTCAACCGGTGGCTCCGCGAGCTGCTCGAGCCGATGCTGGAGTTCTTCCGCGCCGTGCCGCCTCCGGTGCTCCTGCCCATCGTGGTGGTGCTGATGGGTCCCACCGACGCCATGAAGATCGTGGTCATCGTCGTGGGCTCGGTATGGCCGATCCTGCTCAACACCATCGAGGGCGTGCGCGCCACCGACTCGGTGATGACGGAGACCGCGCGGTCGTTCGCACTGACCTCGGGGGAGCGCCTGCGCTACCTCGTGCTCCCCGCCGCCAGCCCGCGCATCATGGCGGGCGTGCGGCAGTCGCTCTCGATCGCGCTGATCCTCATGGTGATCTCCGAGCTGGCGTACTCGTCGTCAGGCCTCGGCTATCGAATCGTCTTCTTCCAGCGCAACTACCTCATCGCCGAGATGTGGAGCGGCATCCTGCTGCTCGGTCTCATCGGTGTCCTGCTCGCGACGATCTTCGGTCTCGTCGAACGACGCGTGCTGCGCTGGTATCACGGAATCAAGGAGGTGGAGCGTGCCTGACTCGCTTCGAACAGCACAGACGCTCTTGAACGTCGAGCACCTGCGCAAGGTCTACGAATCGTCGACCGGCAGCGTCGAGGCCATCGGCGACATCGGATTCCAGATGAATGCCGGTGAGCTGGTGTGCATCGTCGGCCCCTCCGGGTGCGGCAAGACGACGCTGCTGAAGTGCATCGCAGGCCTGCTCAAACCGACCTCGGGGGTCGTGGAGCTCGGCGGCCGCCGCGTCACCGCACCGCCGCCGAACATGGCACTCGTGTTCCAGGAGTACGGCCGCAGCCTGTATCCCTGGCTGACCGTGCGCGGAAATGTCGAGCTGCCGCTGAAGCACAAGAAGCTCGCGCGCGGCGAGCGGGACCGGCTGGTCGACGACGCGCTCGCGGCCGTCGGCCTCGATCACGCGAAGGGCAGCTACCCGTGGCAGCTGTCGGGCGGCATGCAGCAGCGCGTGGCGATCGCGCGTGCGGTGGCGTACCAGCCCGAGGTGCTCATCATGGACGAGCCGTTCGCCGCGGTCGACGCGCAGACGCGCGCCGACCTCGAAGACCTCGTGCGAGCTCTGCACCGCGAGCGCGGCATGTCGATCCTGTTCGTCACGCACGACATCGACGAGTCCGTGTACCTCGGCGAGCGGGTCATCGTGCTGTCGAAGTCGCCGACGTGGGTGCAGGAGGATCTCGTGATCGACCTCGCCCCCGAGCGCGACCAGATCACGACACGATCGCTGCCCCGGTTCACGGAGCTGCGCACCCACGTGTACGAGCAGATCCAGCGCGCCAAGCGCGGCGAGGCCGTGCGCCCGGAGGTCGCGTGAGCGTCGTCCCCTCCGCCGACGCGTCGGTCCTCACGCGCAAGCCGCGTCAGCTGCTGCTGGCGTTCTTCGGTGAGTTCGTGTGCGACCGCTACTTCGAGCCGCTCCGCGCGAGCGTGCTGATCGGCGTCCTCGAGAGCGCCGGCGTCGCGGCGTCGGCCGTGCGCACGAACCTCGACCGCATGGTCGAGAGCGGGATGCTGGAGCGGCGACGCCTGGGTCGCGAGATCGGATTCGAACTCACGACGCACGGCAGCGAGGTCCTGCGCGAGGCATCCGGTCGCGTCAACGGTCCGGCTCCGTTCGAGCCCCAGGGCGAGGGGTGGACCCTGGTGACCTTCAGCGTGCCGGAGCACCTGCGCGACCTGCGCCATCGGCTGCGGGCGGCGCTCACCTGGTCCGGCTTCGCCGTGCTGCGCGACGGCCTGTGGATCGCACCGGGAGCGGTGGATCTCGCGGCGGCGCTCGGGGCGATCATCCCCGATCTGCCGGCCGGCTCGGTCAGCGGATTCTCGGCGACGGAGCTCGACGGATTCCCGATGGCCGAGGCCGTCCGCGTCGCCTGGGACATCGAGGGCATCCGCGCGGCCCATGAGGAGTTCATCGCGCACTGGGAGCGTGAGGATGCGGCATCCGACCTCCCCGCCGTCACCGGGCGCACGCTGCTCGTCGCCGACTGGCTGGCCCTGCTGCGCGCCGACCCCCGCCTGCCCCGCCAGTACATGGGCGACGACTGGCCGGCGGACCGTTCGTTCGAGCTCTTCACGCGGCGGCACCGCGAGTTCGCCTTCCCCGCGGTGCGCGACTTCGCCGGCCTCGTGGCCTGAGCGGATGCCCCGCAGCGGGTCGCAGCATCCGTCTCCGCCGCTCGCCCTTCGCCCTTCCACCCCTGCTTCAACAGGTCAACCGGGGTTCTGCAGGATGGCGATGCCCCGGGGCCGCCTGTGGAAGCGCGGTTGACCTGTTGAAGGGGTGCGGTGGTGCGCGCGGAGTTCACCTGGTCGTGGGGTGATGGCTCGCCGGGGCGAGTGGCGGCGAGGACTCGGATCGCGGGGCGCGAAGGCCGCGTCAGGTGACGCGGTACGCCACGTAGCGCACGCGGTTCGCCTCGCGGATGTACGACGCGAGGTACACCGCGCGCTCGAACTCGGGGTGCGCGGCGCACTCGAGGGTGAGCACGGCGCGGAAGTAGTAGTCGCCGGGGTCCACGTCGTCGCCGCGGAGCAGCGCCTCGAGCACGGCTGGATCGCCGCTGCGCACCCCCTGGGCGCGGATGTAGAGGAGGGACCCGTCGTCGCCGAGCGCGCTGTAGCGGCCGTCGATCTCGATCGACCCGTCGGCGCGCACGGTCTGCCAGTCGGCGCCGCCGGAGAGGATCGTGCCGGTGAAGTCGCCGGTGATCGTTCCGCCGACCACCGGGATGATGCGGCGGTGGCCGGCGCGCGTCATGCCGTGGTCCTCGAGCGGGCCGAGGTCGGCGACGACCTCGAAGGCGCGCTCGAGCGACGGCACGGGCGGTTCGTGCGTCATCGGCTCTCTCCGTAGCGGGCGCGGAGGTCGGCCTTGCGGACTTTGCCGGATGCCGTGCGCGGCAGGTCCTCGACGACAACGACGTTCTTGGGCAGCTTGTAGCGGGCGAGCAGGCCGTCGAGGTGCGCGCGGACGATCTCGGTGTCGACCTCGGCGCCTTCGCGGAGCGTGACGACCGCCCACGGCACCTCGCCCCAGCGTTCATCTGGAACGCCCACCACGGCGACGCCCGAGATGCCCTCGATGTCGGCGATGAGGTTCTCGACCTCGGCCGGGTAGATGTTCTCGCCGCCCGAGATGATCATGTCCTTCAGGCGGTCGGAGATGTACAGGTACCCGTCGGCGTCGAGATAGCCGAGGTCGCCCGAGCGGAACCACCCGTCGGGGCTGAACGCGGCAGCTGTCGCCTCCGGCAGCCCGTGGTACCCGAGGAAGACGTTGGGGCCCGCGACCTCGATCTCGCCCACCGTGCCCCGCGGCACGACGTCGCCGTGCTCGTCGGTGATGCGCACCTCGGTGAAGAAGTGCGGCAGGCCCACGCTGCCCTGCTTCTCGCGGGTCATCGTGGGTGGGAGCGACGTCGCGCCGGGCGAGGTCTCGGTCATGCCGTAGCCCTGCGAGAACGACAGCCCGCGCTCCTCGTAGGCGTTGAGGATACGAGTGGGGACGGCGGATCCGCCGCACGTGAGCTTCCGCAGGGTCGACAGGTCGGTGGATGCCCACGACGGGTGGTCGGCCATCAGCTGGTACGTCGTGGGCACGCCGCTCAGCATCGTGATCCCGCGCTCCTGGATGAGGGCGAGGGCGCGGCCCGGCTCGAAGCCCTTCTCGAGCACGAGCGTCGCGCCCTTCAGGAGCACCGGCAGCGCGCCCATGCCGAGCGAGGCGACGTGGAAGAGCGGCGAGATCATGAGCGACACGTCGGTCGAGACGACGTCGTAGTCCACGATGCAGTTGAGCGCGACCCACGTGAGGTTGCCGTGGGTGAGCACAGCTCCCTTCGGGCGCCCGGTGGTGCCGGACGTGTAGATGATGGCCGCCGGATTCTCGAGCGCGACCTCGGCCATGGTGTGCCCGCCCGGCGCCTCTGCGGTGAGCCGCGCGAGGCCGGGGTGCTCGGGCAGGCCTTCACCGGTGACGATGACGTGCGCGATCCGGCCTGCCTCGACGCCCGGCATCGCCCGCTCGAGGAACTCCGGGTCGAGGACGACGGCCCGCGCCCCGGCGTCGACGAGCACGTGCTGCACCTCGGGGGCCGCCAGGCGGGTGTTGACCGGCACGAACACCGCCCCGAGCTGCGCGGCGCCGAACATGACCTGCAGGAACTGCGGGCTGTTCTCGCCGATGTACGCCACGGCGTCGCCGCGGCGGATGCCGCGGTGCCAGAGCGCGGCGGCCACCCGGTCGGCGGCGTCCGCGAGCTCGCGATACGTGAGCTCGGCGTCGCCGAAGACGACGGCGATCTTCTCGGGGTCCTTCAGGCGCCGTTTGGCCAGCCAGAACCCGATCCCCTGGTGCATCGTTGCGGTGTCCTCTCCCTCGAGGATGCGGCCTGCGAGGCCGGGTCAGGCGTAGAAGCGGTACAGGCCGCGGGCGACGACGGCGGGCTTGCCGCCGCCTTCGATCTCGATGGTCTGATCGACGGCGAATTGGTAGCCGCCCGCGACCTCGGTGACCTCGGCGATGACCGCGCCCCCGCGCACACGTGCGCCCACCTTGACCGGCGACACGAAGCGCACCTTGTCGAGGCCGTAGTTGACGCGCGTGCTCACGCCGGTGACGTCGAACAGCTCCGACCAGAACTTCACGGTGAGCGACAGCGACAAGAAGCCGTGCGCGATGGCGCCGCCGAACGGGCCGTCGGCCGCGCGCTCGGGGTCGACGTGGATCCACTGGTGGTCGTCGGTGGCGTCGGCGAAGAGGTTCACGCGCTCCTGTGTGACCTCGAGCCACTCGGTCCAGCCGAGATCGGTGCCGGCGAGGCCGGCGACGTCGGCGTAGTCGACGGTGGTGGTCATGGGTTCTCCTTCGATGGGGTTCAGGCGAATGCCGAGGCGCCCGTGAGGGCGCGGCCGACGATGAGTGCGTTGATCTCGTGCGTGCCCTCGTACGAGTACACGGCTTCCGCGTCGGCGAAGAACCGGGCGACGTCGTGCTCGAGCAGGATCCCGTTTCCGCCGAGCACCTCGCGGCCGAGGGCGACGGTCTCGCGCGCGAGGCGAGCGGTCTGCAGCTTGGCGAGCGCGGAGTTCTCGTCGGCGTACTCGCCCTGGTCTTGCCGGGCCGACAGCTGCACGACGAGTGCCAGCGAAGCCACGGTGTTGCCGAGCATGCGGGCGAGCTTCTCCTGCACGAGCTGGAAGCCGCCGATGGGCCGATCGAACTGATGCCGCTCGCGGACGTACCGCACGGTCGCGTCGAGCGCGCCCGCCTGAAGTCCGGCCGCGATCCACGCCACGTCCGAGCGCATCGCGCGGAGGATCCGCGCCACGTCGCGCCAGCCGTTCACGTTCTCGAGGCGCTCGGCCTCGGTCACGCGCACGCCGTCGAGGGTGATCACCGCGTTCTGCATCGGCCGCAGCGCGACCTTGCCGCCGATCGCCTCGAGCCGTACGCCCGTCGCGTCGGTCGGCACGAGGAAGGCCTTGACGGCGTGGTCGTCGACGTCGCGGGCGAACACGACGAGCACATCGGATGCCGCGGCCCCGCCGATCCACTTCTTGCGGCCATCGATCACCCACGCGTCGCCTTCACGGCGCGCAGTGGTGGCGAGTCCGCCCGCGATGTCGGACCCGTGCTCGGGCTCGGTGAGCGCGAAGACGCCCCTGAGATCGAAGCTGCGCACGCGCGGGTCGAGCTCCGCCGCCTGCGCGGGCGACCCGCCCAGCGCGATCGCGGTGCGGAAGAGCCCCGACTGCGCGTTGTACAGCGTCGCGATCGACACGTCGGTGCGCGCCAGCACATAGTTGCGGAAGCCCGAGTACATGGACGACGCCGCCTCCGCAGCATCCACCCCCTCCGGCCGCATGAGGTCGAGGGGGATGAGTGCGTCGAGCACCTCGGGCGGCATGGTCGCCGTCTCCCACGCCTCGGCGAGGAGGGGACGGATGCTGCTCTCCAGCGTCTGCTGAAGACGCCCGAGCGCTGCCCGCGCGGCGGGGCTCAGATGCGCGGCCGCGATCGCGTACGGGTCGAACCCGAACGTCGCATCCGCCTCGAGTGCGGGCATGTCAGCCTGCCAGCCCGAGCAGCCGCACCGCGTTGTCCTTCAGGATGCCGGGCATGACCCCGGGCTTGAACGAGCCGGCGGTCTCGGCATCCCGCATCCAGCGGTCGGGGGTGAGCAGGGGGAAGTCGGAGCCGAACAGCACCCGGCTCTTGAGATACGAGTTCGCGGCGCGCACGAGCGACTCGGGGAAGTACTTCGGGCTCCAGCCCGACAGGTCGATCCACGTGTTGTGTTTGTGGGTCGCAACCGACAGGGCTTCGTCCTGCCAGGGCACCGACGGGTGGGCCATGATGATCTGCAGCCCAGGGAAGCGGGCAGCGACCGGGTCGAGCAGCATAGGATTCGACAGGCCCAGCAGCAGTCCGCGCCCGCCCGGCAGGCCCGCGCCGATGCCGGTCTGGCCGGTGTGGAAGAGCGCCACGACGCCCGCGTCCTGCAGCGTCTGGTACAGCGGCGAGTAGGCCGGGTCGGACGGGTCGAAGCCCTGCACCGTGGGGTGGAACTTGAAGCCGCGCACGCCGTGGTCCTCGATGAGGCGGCGGGCGTCGTCGACCGCGGTCGGCGAGAGCGGGTCGACGGAGCCGAAGGGGATGAGCACGTCGTTGTTGCGGGCGGCGCCCTCGGCGATGTCGGCGCTAGAGATCGGTGCGTGCCCGAAGTTGGTTCGCGCGTCGACCGTGAACACGACGGCCGCCATCTGCCGCTCGCGGTAGTACGCGGCCACGCCGTCGAGGTCGGGGTTGGGCCCGTCGGTGCTGAAGTAGGTCGCCGCGGCGTCGCGCAGATCGTCGGGCAGCGACGAGTGCCCGTGGTGGTCGACCTCGATGTGCACGTGCACGTCGATCGCGGTGATCGCATCGAGGTCGATCGCGGGTTCATAGCGGGTCATGTCGGGTGTCCTCAGGGGTCAAGGACCGGTCCCTGAGCTCGTCGAAGGGCGCTTCGACACGCTCAGCGACCGGTGGATCACGAGCGCTGCAGCTCCTCGGGGAGCGGCGGGAACTTCTCGCCCACCGACTGGAGCGGCCCTGCGGCGTCGGCGAAACCGGACGCGAGGTCGTCGTACGACCAGCCGCCGTCGCTGTAGGCCGTGGCGACCGCCTCGGGGTGCGACCACAGCTGCAGCCGGTCGCCGCCGATGCCGATGGCCTGACCGGTGACGGCGGCGGCAGCATCCGATGCGAGGTACGCGATGAGTCCCGCGACGTCGTCCGACGTGCCGAACCCGAGGTCGTGTCGGAAGAACGCGGGCATCGGCTCGCCCGCCGCATCGGCCTCGACGGCCGCGGCGAAGTACGGCACGGTCGCCGTCATCGCGGTCGCGGCGACGGGGATGACCGCGTTCGCGGTGATGCCGGCGCGCTTGAGCTCGAGCGCCCACGTGCGCACCATGCCGACGATGCCGGCCTTGGCGGCGGCGTAGTTGGTCTGGCCGAAGTTGCCGCGCTGGCCGGTGGGGGAGCCGATGCAGATGATGCGGCCCGCGACCTCGTTCTCGCGCATCCAGCTCGCGGCCTCGCGCACACAGGTGAAGGTGCCGCGCAGATGCACGTTGATGACGGTGTCGAAGTCGTCGTCGCTCATCTTCCACAGCACCGTGTCGCGCAGCACGCCCGCGTTGGTGACCAGGATGTCGAGGCGCCCGAACGTGTCGACTGCCGTGCGCACCAGCTGCTGCGCGGTCTCGGTGGGACCGACGGGCAGGGCCACCGCGACCGCGCGCCCGCCTTCCGCCTCGATCGTGGCGACGGCCTCGGCGGCCGTGGCCTCGTCGACGTCGTTGATCACGACGGCGGCGCCCTGGCGGGCGAGCTCCTGGGCGTAGGCGAGGCCGAGGCCGCGGCCAGAGCCCGTGACGATGGCGACCTTGCCCTCGAGCGGTGCGTGCGATGACATGCGTGAACTCCTTCGTGTCGGATCCATTGAAGACCCAACTGTTGAGAAAGTCAATCATTCCGTTCATCCATGAATTCGACTAGCATCGTGGGCATGCCGAAGACCGCTGACACCGTCGCCCCTAAGGGGCTGCGGGCGTCGGCGCTCACCGACGACGTGAGCTTTCTGCTCGCGCGCGCGAACGCCATCGCGCTCGCCGCGGGCAACGCCGCCCTGGCCGAACACGGGCTGAAGGCGCGCTCGTACTCCGTGCTGGTGCTGACGTCGGGTGAGGCCCGGCCGTCGCAGCGCGAGCTCGCCGAGTTCCTCCGGCTCGACCCGAGTCAGGTGGTGAGTCTCGTCGACGAGCTGCAGTCGCGCGGCCTCGTCGAACGCAAGCCCGATCCGGCCGATCGGCGCGCCAACGTCGTCGTCGCGACCGATGCCGGCCGCGCGCTCGTCGGGCAGGCGCGCGAGTCGGCCCGGGCGGCCGAGGAGCGCGTGCACGCCGACCTCTCGGAGTCAGACCGCGCGACGCTCGCCACACTGCTGCGTACGGTCGCCTTTCCCGGGGAGTGAGCGCGGGCCGCGGCATCCGTCCCGCGTTCGTGGGTCACAACGCGCGGGGTGGGCGCGTCGATCCCGCGTGTTGCGCCACCCGAACGGCGGCGGCCGAGCTCAGCGGCGGTCGAGGACGAAGCGGTCGCGTCCGGCGAACACCCCGACCGCCGTCAAGGCGACGAGCACGACGAGCACGAGCGCGAGCGATGCCGTCCAGCCGCCGGTGAGGCTGTGCAGGGCGCCGAAGGCGACCGGGCCGAGGGCGGCGATGACATAGCCGACGGACTGCGACATCCCCGACAGGGCCGCCGAGGTGTCGTGGTCGCGGGCGCGCTGGGCCATGAGCGTGAGCGACATCGCGAGCGTCGCGCCGCCGGTGAGGCCGATGAGCGAGCCCCACACCAGCACGCCGTCGGGCGCGATCATGAGGCCCGCGACGCCGACGATCGCGAGCGATGGGATGAGCGCGGGCGCCCACCTCTCGAGGCCGCCGCGCAGTGCGAGCGGCAGCAGCAGGCAGCCGGCGAGCGAGAACAGCTGGTAGACCATGACGTCGATGCCGGCGACGACCTCGGAGCGTCCGATCGACATCGACAGCGGGGCGAGCCAGGTCACGAACATGTAGAACATGGATGCCTGGAGGCCCATGTAGGCGGCGACGAGCCAGGCGATCGGGTCGCGCCAGATGCCCGTGCGTCCGCGCGGTGCCGAGGCGCGATCGTGGGCGCGGGCCGCGCCACGGTGCGCCCACCACCACGCGACGATCGCGAACGGCAGGAGTGCGGCCCCCGTGACCAGGAGCGCGAAGCGCCAGCCTGCCGGATCGCCGCCGAGCTCGATGTGGGAGATCGGCACGACCACGCCCGACGAGACGGCGCCGAGGCCCGCGAGCAGCGCGGTGTAGGCCGCGGTCACCGCAGGGACGTGGCCCGAGAACTCCCGCTTGACCACGGCGGGCATGAGCACGTTGATGATGGCGATCCCGATGCCGATGATCGCCGTGCCGATCCACAGGCTCACCACCGGTCCGGGGATCGAGCGCACGAGGGTGCCGACGAGAAGCACCAGCAGCGACCACAGCAGCACGCGCGGCTGCCCGAACCGGCGGCTCAGGTCGTGCGCGAGCGGCGAGAACAGCGCCCACGCGACGAGCGGCACCGCGGCGAGCAGGCCCAGCGCCGAGACCGACATGCCGGTGTCGGCGCCGATCTGGTCGAGGAGCGGCCCGAGGCCCGTGATCGCAGGCCGCATGTTCATCGCGACCAGGCACACGGCCGCGAGGAGCATCGCCACCGATGCCGTCCGCGACGGCTCGGGCGGTGCAGTCCGCGACGGTGAGGCCATAGGCACCGGACTATAGCCGAGGCGGGAGCCGCAGCATCCGGTCATTCCCGTTCAGCGGCAATGCCGGCGAGTCGGAGTTCCCGTCAGGCGAGGCCCTCGAGCGGCCACCCGGTGTACGCCTCGGCGAGGAAGCGGCGGCCGGCCTCGGACTCCACGACCGACTGCAGCTCGCCGAGCTGGCGCAGGCGGTCGAAGTCCGACGCGTCGGGTGCGACGTGGAGCATGTTCGTCATCCACCACGAGAAGTGCTGGGCCTTCCAGATGCGGTGCAGCGCCTTCTCGGGGAACGCCTCGATGAGGCGCTCGTCGTCGTCGAGGAGGAGGGCGCGCAGCGCGCGCTCGAGCACGAGCACGTCGGCGACCGCGAGGTTCATGCCCTTCGCGCCGGTCGGCGGCACGGTGTGCGCGGCGTCGCCGATGAGAGCGACGCGCCCGTGCAGCAGCTCGTGCGCGACGAAGCTGCGGAACCGCAGCACGTCGCGCTGGAAGATCGGGCCCTCCTTGAGGGTTGTGCCGGGCACGCGCTTCTGCAACTCCTCCCACAGCTGCTCCTCGCTGAGGGCGTTCGGGTCGGCGTTCGGGTCGCACTGGAAGTACATGCGCTGCACCGTGGCGCTGCGCTGGCTGATGAGCGCGAAGCCGTCGGGCGAGTTGCTGTAGATGAGCTCGTCGGCGCTCGGCGGCGCCTCGCACAGGATCCCGAACCACGCGAAGGGGTACTCGCGGAAGTACCCGCCGGTCGACGATCCCGTGACCGCCTCACGGGCGACGCTGCGCGAGCCGTCCGCGCCCACGACGAACTCGGCCTCGATCTCGAGGGGCGCGCCGTCGGCGTCGGTCGCGATGACGCGGGGGCGATCGGATGCCGCGTCCTCGACGCGCAGCGCGGTCACGCCGAAGCGGAGGTCCTGGCCCTTGCCGAGGCGCACTGCGATGAGGTCCTTGAGTGCCTCGTGCTGCGGGTACAGCCAGACGCCCCGGCCGACGAGGTCGGCGAAGTCGATGCGGTGGCCGGCGCCGGCGAAGCGCAGCTCGATGCCGTCGTGGCGGTTGCCGACCGTGCGGACGCGGCTCGACGCGCCCGACGAGTCGAGCACCTCGACGGTGCCCTGCTCGAGGATCCCGGCACGGATCGTCGTCTCGATCTCTTCGCGCGAGCGCTGGTCGATGACGACCGACTCGATGCCGGCGATCCCCAGCAGGTGCGACAGCAGGAGCCCGGCCGGGCCGGCGCCGATGATGGCGACGCGGGTGCGGATCGTGGACATGGACGTCTCCTTCGACGTTCGGGAACGGATGCCTCGGCCCAGTGTGACCCCGTCGTGCGCGGTGTGCGTCGAGATTCCCGTTCATCGGGAGGACGGCGGCATCCTCAGTTGAGGCTCTCGGCCGAGATCAGGAGGGGAGAGCCGGGTTCGCTCCTCATCTCGGCCCTGAGCCTCAAATGAGGAGCGCGGAGGCGCCGGGAAGAGTCAGCGGCGGGCGGCCCGCAGGTCGGCCTCGATCCCGGCGGCGGCCCCGCGCAGCGCCTGGATCGCGGCCGCCGGGTCGGTCTCGCGCGGGAGCACGACCGACAGCGCGGCGACGACCTCGCCCGCGTCGCGGAGCGGCACGGCCACGCCGGTCGACACGGCCTCGATCGAGCCGGGCGCCACCACCACCCCGGCGCGGCGGACCTCGGCGATGATGCGGCGGAGGCGCGCAGCATCCGTCACCGTCTCTGGAGCGAGGGCGCGCAGCGGACCGGCGAGCACCCGCTCGCGCAGAGCCGACGGCGCATGAGCGAGCAGGACGAGGCCCGACGACGAGGCGTGCAGCGGCAGGCGCCCGGCGATGCGCGTGATGTTGGCGCCGGCGTCGGGGTGGGAGAGGCGCTCGAGGAACAGCGCCTCGTCCTGCTCGAGCACGGCGAGCTGCGTGTGCTCGCGGATGCGCGCCTGCACCTCTTCCATGTGGGGGAGCGCGGCCTGGCGGAGCCGCAGCGCCGTCGAGCCGCGGAGGGCCAGCTCCCACAGGCGCATGCCGAGGTGCACGCGGCGGTCCTCGTCGCGTTCGAGGAGGCCCGCGTCGACGAGCTCGTCGACGATCCGGTGCGCGGTCGACGACGGCAGCCCCGCGCGGCGGCCGATCTCTGCCGCCGACTGCATCGAACGCTCGGCGGTGAACGTCTCGAGCACCCGCACGATGCGGTCGGTCATAGAGTCGCCGGAGGGCGAGTTGGCCATGCGCCCACTGTCCCACAGCGTGGGGCGGGTAACGTCGCACGAGGAGGATCCATGGCGGAGGGCGAAGGCGTGCTCGAGCGCACGCTGCGCGTGCTCGGCTGCTTCACCGACGACGAGCCGGCGGTCACGGCGACGACGCTCGCGGCGCGCACGGGTCTCGCGTCGTCGACGCTGCACCGCCTGCTCGCAACGCTGGTAGCCGAGGGGCTCCTCACTCGAGGACCCGGGCACACGTACGCGATCGGCCCGCGGCTGTGGGAGCTCGGCGAACTCTCGCCGCTGTCGCTGCGCCTGCGCGAGACGGCGCTGCCCCACATGGTGCGGCTGTACGAGGCGACCGGCGAGAACGTGCACCTCGCGGTGCTCGACGGCGCGACGCCTGCGACCACGACCGCGCTCTACGTGGGACGCCTCACCGGACGCCAGTCGATCCCGACGCTGAGCCGGATGGGCGGGCGCGGGCCGCTGCACACGACCGGCGTCGGCAAGGCGCTGCTCGCGACGCGCGACGAAGGCTGGCTCCGGCAGTACTTCGAGGCTCCGCTCGAGCGCGAGACCGTCAACTCGATCGCGACGGAGCAGGAGCTCCGCGCCGACATCGCGCGCACGCGGGCTCTCGGCTACGCCACGACCCGCGAGGAGATGACCCTCGGCAACGTCTCGGTCGCCGCCGCGCTGCCGCGCGTCGAGGGCTTGCCGCCGGTCGCGCTCGGGCTCGTCGTGCACCTCGCGCGCGCCGACGAGCGGCGCCTCGGCCCGCTCGTGGTGCAGGCCGCGAAGGACCTCCACCTCGACCTCCGCAGCACCTGACAGGGGACGGATGCCGCGGGCCGCAGCATCCGTGATTCCCGCTGAGTGGGAATCCACGGCGGCGAGTCCGCGCGAGGGTGCGACCCTGGGACGACCCGAGTCGTCGAAGGAGACCTCATGACACAGGCCCAGCCCGGTACCCAGGGCGAGGAGGCGTTCTCGTCGTCGGTGGTGCTCGAGCAGACGGCGGCGGCCCCCGAGTCGCTGCTGGCCTCGCCCGACCAGCTCACCCAGCGCGAGATCACGCAGGAGATCGTCGACTACCACGCCGCCGCCGCACGGCGTGAGGCGGCGGGGGAGCGGCTCAACATGAGCCTGCACGACTTCCCGCCGTACCGATCCAGCCTGCTGCGCCACCCGACCAAGAACCCGAAGCTCGTCGACCCCGAGACGATCGAGCTGTGGTCGCCGGCCTTCGGTCAGCGCGACGTCGCGGCGATCGAGTCCGACCTGACGCTGCAGCACATCGGCGAGCCCCAGGGTGAGCGCATGACCGTCGAGGGCCGCGTACTCGACTCGTGGGGGCGTCCGGTCCCCAACCAGCTGGTCGAGATCTGGCAGGCGAACGCCGCGGGCCGGTACATCCACCAGCGGGATCAGCATCCCGCCCCGCTCGACCCGAACTTCACGGGCGCCGGCCGCATCGTCACCGACGACGACGGGTACTACAAGTTCACGACGATCAAGCCGGGTGCCTACCCGTGGAAGAACCACGTCAACGCCTGGCGGCCGGCGCACATCCACTTCTCGATCTTCGGCTCGGGCTTCACGCAGCGCCTCGTGACGCAGATGTACTTCCCGGGCGACCCGCTGTTCCCGCTCGACCCGATCTACAACACCATCTGGCGCCAGAAGGACCGCGACCGCCTGATCGGCCTGTACGACCACGACCTGTCGGTGCCCGAGTTCTCGATGGGCTACCGCTTCGACATCGTCGTCGACGGCCCCGACGCGACCTGGTTCGAGCCCGAAGAAGGAGAGCACTGATGGCCGGCACCGCCCGCGACCTCGGCCCGAAGACCCACGAGGCCACCGGCGGGCAGACCGTCGGCCCGTTCTTCGCCTTCGGCCTCGACTACGAGAAGAAGCACCAGGTGGTGTTCCCGCACAGCCCGGGCTCGATCGTGCTCGGCGGCACCGTGTTCGACGGCGCCGGCAACCCGATCCCCGATGCGGTCATCGAGATCTGGAGCGCCGACGAGGACGGCCGCATCCCGCGCGCCCACGGCGCCTTCCGCCGCGACGATCACTCGTTCACGGGCTTCGGCCGCGCGGCGACGACCGACGTCGGCCGCTACGAGTTCTGGACCCGCAACCCCGGCCCGATCGACGGCGGCGCACCGTTCTTCTCGGTCATCGTGTTCGCGCGCGGTCTTCCCGACAAGCTCGTGACGCGCGTCTACCTGCCCGAGCACGAGGAGCTCCTCGCGTCCGACGCGCTCCTGTCCTCGCTCGACGCCGACGAGCGCGCTACGCTCATCGCGACGCGCCTGCCGGACGGCAACCTGCACCACGACATCCATCTGCAGGGCGAGAAGGAGACCGTGTTCCTTGCCTTCTGACCGTGACCGGCCCGCACTCGATGGGGGCCTGCTCTCGCCTGTGACCGTCGGTCACGACGAGACGGTGACGGATGCCGCGTACCTCGACGCCCTCGTGACGGCCGAGGTGGCGCTGGCGCGGGCTTGGGTCGAAGCCGGGGTCGCCCCGGCCGAGGCGATCGACGAGATCGAGACGGAGTTCGGCTGGCAGGGCGCCCTCCGCGGATGCCGCGACCACGGCGTCGACGGAACGGCACTCGCCGCCGCGGCCGTCGCGGGCGGAAACCCCGTGATCCCGCTGGTCGGGCGACTCAAGGAGCGCGTCGGGGTCGAGGCGCGGTTCTGGGTGCACCGCGGTGCGACCAGCCAGGACATCGTCGACACCGCGGCGATGGTGGTCGCCCGGGCGGCGACGAGCCGGATCGTCGCGGCGCTCGTGCACGCCGAGGTGTCGCTGCGTTCGCTGGCTCGTTCGCGTCGGGACGAGGTCGCGGCGGCGCGCACGCTGACGCAGCACGCCGTGCCGACGACCGTGGGCCTCCGCGCGGCCGGCTGGCTTCGGGGTGTCGAGCGCGCCAGGGCGCGTGTCGATGACATGCAGCATCGGCTGCCCGCGCAGCTCGGCGGCGCCGCAGGAACGCTGGCGTCGTTCGTCGAGATCGCCGGACCGGAGGCGGCCGCCGCGCTGCCCGCCGCCTTCGCGCACGAGCTCGGACTCGCGGCGCCCGAAGCCCCCTGGCACACGAGCCGCTGGCCCGTCACCGAGCTGGGCGATGCCCTGGTGCAGGCGATCGACGCCGTCGGCAAGATCGCCACCGACGTCGCGACCCTCAGCCGCACCGAGATCGGCGAGCTCGCCGAGGGTGCGGGCGGCGGATCGTCGGCGATGCCGCAGAAGCGCAACCCCGCAGCATCCGTCCTCATCCGCTCGGCCGCGCTCCGCGCACCCCAGCTCGCCGCGACGCTGCATCTCGCGTCGGCCCTCGCCGCCGACGAGCGCCCCGACGGCGCGTGGCACGCGGAGTGGCCGACGCTGCGCGAGCTGCTGCGCCTCGCGCTCGGCGCGACCGCCCACGCGGCCTCACTCGTCGCAGGGCTCCACGTCGACACCGACGCCGTCGCCCGCAACCTCGCCGCCACCGGCGGGCTCATCGTCTCGGAGCGCCTCTCGATCGTGCTCGGGCCCGCACTGGGCGCCGCGCGCGTATCGGAGCTCGTGACCGCGGCCGCCGCGGGCGGCGACCTCGCCAGGCTCCTCGCGGCGTCACCCGATGTCGCCGCCCTCGCCGCAGAGGCCGGAGCGACCCCCGAAGCGTTCGTCGCCGACCTGCTCGACCCCGCCCGCTACACCGGACTCGCCGGCCGCCTCGTCGACGAGGCCGCCGCACGCACCGCAGAGGAGGACGCGTGACCGTCCCCGCCATCTCCCTCACCGACCCCGTCGGCCCTTCGACAAGCTCAGGGACCGGGGCCGCCCCGCTGCTCGTGCTCGGGCCGTCGCTCGGCACGTCGACGCTGCTGTGGGACCGCGTGATCCCGGCGCTCGCCGAGCGCTACCGCGTCGTGGCGTGGGATCTGCCGGGCCACGGTGCCGCGCCGGCGTCGACCGAGGGCTTCACGATCGCTGAGCTCGCCGACGCGGTCGCCGACGCGGTCGACGGGCCGTTCCTCTACGCCGGCGTCTCGCTCGGAGGCGCCGTCGGACTCGAGCTGCTGCTGCGCCACGGCGACCGCATCGACGCCGCGGCGATCCTGTGCTCGGGCGCGAAGATCGGCACACCGGAGGGCTGGAACGAGCGGGCGGCCCAGGTGCGCGTGCAGAGCACCTCGAGCCTCATCATCGGCTCGGCGGAGCGCTGGTTCGCGCCGGGCTCGATCCAGCGCGATCCCGATCTCACCGGGCGGCTCCTCCATGTGCTGCAGAACACGCACGACGAGAGCTACGCCCGCTGCTGCGACGCCCTGGCCGTCTTCGACGTGCGCGACCGGCTGGGCGAGATCGCCGCGCCGGTGCTCGCGGTGTGGGGCGATCACGACGCGGTCACGCCCGAGGCATCCGCTCGCGAGATCGCCGCGGGTGTGCAGAACGGCGAGGCGATCGGGATCCCGGATGCCTCGCATCTGGCGCCCACCGACTCCCCGGCGGCGACGGCGGCGGTGCTGCTCGAGTTCTTCGACACGGTCGCTGCGGAGCGTGCCGCGTGAGCCGGCCGGACGGCGAGGGCCTCACCGACGAGGCGCGGTACGACCAGGGCATGGTCGTGCGCCGCGAGGTGCTGTCGGACGCCCACGTCGATCGCGCGATCGCGGGAACGACCGAGCTGACCGCGGACTTCCAGGACTTCATCACCCGCGTCGCGTGGGGCGACGTCTGGTCGCGCCCCGGCCTCGACCGCCGGTCGCGGTCGGTCGCGGTGCTCACAGCGCTCATCGCACTCGGGCACCACGAGGAGCTCGCGATGCACCTGCGCGCCGCGCTCCGCAACGGACTCACGATCGACGAGATCAAGGAAGTGATCCTCCAGGCCGGGCTGTACTGCGGCGTCCCCGCCGCGAACACCGCGTTCCGCATCGCGAAGGACGTGTTCGCCGAGGAGTCCTGACGGTCCTCGCCTCCGGTGTCCGCGGTTCGGGTGGCGCGACACACGGAGTGTCTCGGGTGATTCCGCGTGTCGTGACACCTGAGCGTGGAAGCCTGCCCGCGCGTTCTGCGTGGAGTGGCGCGACACGCGGAATGCCGCGGGCGATTCCGCGCGTCCTGGCACGCGAATGACGGGGCGGGGAGGGCGGACTGCGACGGATGCTACGGCTCAGGGCTTCCGAAACACCAGAGTCGCGCGTACACTGGACCGCAGAGCGTACACATGTTCGCACAGCGAACAAACAAGGAGGCGGTTCGTGATCGACAAGACCGTGGGCTCCGTCGAGGAGGCCGTGGCCGGCATCCGTGACGGGGCGACCATCATGATCGGCGGCTTCGGGCGTGCCGGGCAGCCCGTCGAGCTCATCGACGCGCTCATCGCGCAGGGCGCGAACGACCTGACGATCATCAACAACAACGCCGGCAACGGCGACGTGGGGCTCGCGGCCCTGCTCGCGAAGAGGCGCGTGCGCAAGATCCTCTGCTCCTTCCCGCGTCAGCACGACTCCTGGGTGTTCGACGGGCTCTACCGTGCCGGCGAGATCGAGCTCGAGCTCGTGCCGCAGGGCAACCTCGCCGAGCGCATCCGCGCGGCAGGTGCGGGCATCGGCGCGTTCTTCTCGCCGACGGGCGTGGGCACGCAGCTCGCCGAGGGCAAGGAGATCCGCGAGATCGACGGCCGCTCCTATGCGCTCGAGTACCCGATCAAGGCCGACTACGCCTTCGTGAGCGCCTACCGCGCCGACCGGTGGGGCAACCTCGTGTACCGCGAGACCGCGCGCAACTTCGGGCCGATCATGGCCGCCGCCGCGACCACCACGATCGTGCAGGTCGACGAACTCGTCCCGCTCGGCTCGCTCGATCCCGAGACCGTCGTGACCCCCGGCATCTTCGTCGACCGCGTGGTCGCCGTGGGCGAGCGCGGGTGGCTCGACGCCGGCGCGTTCGTCGGGGGAGTGGACATCGAAGGCCGCCCGCTCGCGGGCGCTTCGACAGGCTCAGCGACCGGAGAGGGGATCGACCAGTGACCGAGACGACAGCGCAGGCGACGCGCATCTCCCGCGAGAAGCTCGCGGCGCGCATCGCACAGGACATCCCCGAGGGGTCGTACGTCAACCTCGGCATCGGTGCGCCGACCCTCGTCGCCGACTATCTGCCGCAGGACCAGGAGATCATCCTCCACACCGAGAACGGCATGCTCGGCATGGGTCCGTCGCCGGCCGCGGACGAGATCGACCCCGACCTCATCAACGCCGGCAAGCAGCCCGTCACGGCGCTGGCCGGAGCCGCGTACTTCCACCATGCCGACTCGTTCGGCATGATGCGCGGCGGGCACCTCGACGTGTGCGTGCTCGGCGCGTTCCAGGTGTCGCAGGGCGGCGACCTGGCGAACTGGTCCACCGGCGCGCCCGGTGCGATCCCTGCCGTCGGCGGCGCGATGGACCTCGCCATCGGCGCCAAGAACGTCTACGTCATGACCGACCTCCTCACCAAGACCGGTGAGTCGAAGCTCGTCGAGGCGTGCACCTACCCGCTCACCGGCGTCGGCTGCGTCACGCGGGTCTACACCGACCACGCTGTCTTCGACGTCACGCCCGACGGCTTCACCGTGCGCGAGGCCTTCGGCGACAACACCGTCGAGCTCCTCTCCGAGCTCACGGGCCTGGAATTGACGGTCCCCGCTCCCACTCCACGCGCCGCTGGCGCGTCGCGCGGAGCCTCAGGGGGCGGGGGCCCAGCCTCGACCCGCAGCATCCGGGAAGGTGAATGACATGACCACCTACGTGTACGACGCCGTCCGCACGCCGTTCGGCCGCGCCGGCGGCGCCCTGTCGGGCGTGCGCCCCGACGATCTCGCGGCCGTCGTCATGAAGGCGACGCTCGAGCGCACCGGTCTCGACCCCGCGCGCATCGACGACGTGATCTTCGGCGACGCGAACCAGGCCGGGGAAGACAACCGCAACGTCGCTCGCATGGGCGCGCTGCTCGCCGGGTTCCCGACCACGGTGACCGGCGTGACGGTGAACCGGCTGTGCGCGTCGTCGGTCGAGGCTGTCATCCAAGGCTCCCGTGCCATCGAGGCGGGCGACGTGGACGTCGTGCTGGCCGGCGGCGTCGAGTCGATGAGCCGCGCCCCGTACGTCGTCGAGAAGTCGCCGCGGCCGTGGCCCAGCGTCGGCAACCAGACGCTCTGGAACACGGCGATCGGGTGGCGCATGACCAACCCGAAGCTGCCCAAGCACTGGACGATCTCCAACGGCGAATCCGCCGAGCTGATCGCCCGCGAGTGGGGGATCACGCGCGAGCAGCAGGACGAGTTCGCCGTGCGGTCGCACCGGCTCGCCGCCGAGGCGTGGGCCGCGGGCGTCTACGACTCCGAGACCGTCCAGGTGTCGGGCGTCGAGCTCGCCCGCGACGAGGGCATCCGCGACGACACGTCGGTGGAGAAGCTCGCCGGGCTCAAGGCACTGTTCGCCGCGGACGGCGAGGGCAGCGTCACGGCCGGCAACTCGTCGCCCATCAACGACGGCGCCTCGGCGGTGCTGCTCGGCCGCGAGGGCGTGCTGCCCACGGAGCCGCTGGCCCGCGTCACCGGCCGGGCCGCCCACGGCGTCGACCCCGACCAGTTCCCGATCGCGCCGATCGAGGCCGCGAACAAGGCGCTCGCGCGCGCCGGCCGCACGTGGGCCGACGTGGACTTCGTCGAGCTCAACGAGGCGTTCGCATCGCAGTCGCTGGCGTGCCTGGCGGGCTGGCCCGAGCTCGACCCCGACAAGCTCAACATCCACGGCGGCGCGCTCGCGATCGGCCACCCGCTCGGCGCCTCGGGCGGCCGCATCATCGGCCACGCCGCGCACGAGCTCGCCCGCCGCGGCGGCGGGGTCGCGGTCGCGGCGATCTGCATCGGCGTGGGTCAGGGCCTCGCCGTCGTGCTCGAGCGCTGAACCGGAGCTCCCTCGTGACACGACTGCTGCTGCTTCCTGCACCTGCTGCGTCGCGCGACGCAGCAGGTGCAGGGAACTGCAGCAGTTGCGCCACACCCGACGGGGCGCCGGCGGCGCGGCGGATAGGGTGAGCCGGTGACCGACGACGCGGCCCGCACCAACGACACCATCCAGTCCCTCGTGCGCGGGCTCGCGGTCATCCGGGCGTTCGATGCGGAGCACCCGGAGCTGACGCTGAGCGAGGTGGCGCGCCGCGCCGACATCACGCGCGCGGCCGCGGGACGGTTCCTGCGCACGCTCGAGGAGCTCGGCTACGTGCGCCCTTCGACCGGCTCAGGGACCGGCAGCGCCGTCGGCCGGACGTTCGCGCTCACCCCGCGCGTGCTCGAGCTCGGGTTCAGCTACCTCTCCGCCCTCTCGATCCCCGAGATCGTACAGCCGCACCTCGAGCGGCTGTCGCGCGAGGTCGACGAGAGCGTCTCGGCCGCCGTGCTCGACGGCGGCGACATCGTCTACATCGCGCGCGTCCCGACGCGGCGCATCATGAGCGTGCGCATCACGATCGGCACCCGGTTCCCCGCCTTCGCGACGTCGATGGGGCGCGTGCTGCTGGCGGGACTGCCCGATGCCGCGCGCGACGAGCTGCTCGCCGCATCCGTCCTCCCGTCCCTCACCGAGCGCACGGTGACCGACACGACAGAGCTGCGCGCCGAGCTCGACCGCGTGCGGGCACAGGGCTGGTCCCTCGTCGACGGCGAGCTCGAGCAGGGTCTGCGCTCGGTGGCCGTGCCGCTGCGCGATCGCCGCGGCGACGTCGTGGCCGCGGTCAACGTCTCGACCAGCGCCACCCGCGACAGCGTCGAGCACGTCCTCGAGCGGCACCTGCCCGCGCTCTCGCAGACCGCCGCCGCGATCGACGCCGAGCTGCGACTCGTCTGACGGCGACGGATGCCGCGGGCCGCGGCATCCGCGTCAGAAGACGATCGTGTGATTCCCGTGGCGGATGACGCGGTCCTCGGCGTGCCACAGCACGGCGCGGGAGAGCACCTGGCGCTCGACGTCGGCGCCCCGACGGGCGAGCTCGGCGGCGGAGTCCGCGTGGGTCACCCGGACGGTGTCCTGCTCGATGATCGGGCCCTCGTCGAGGTCGTCCGTGACGTAGTGCGAGGTGGCGCCGATGAGCTTGACGCCGCGCTCCTTGGCCTTCTTGTAAGGCTCGGCGCCGATGAAGGCGGGCAGGAACGAGTGGTGGATGTTGATCACCGGCACCCCGAGCTCCTTGAGGAAGTCGCCCGACAGGATCTGCATGTAGCGGGCCAGCACCACGAAATCCACGTTCCCGCGCAGGAGCTCGAGGATCTTCGCCTCGGATGCGGACTTGTCGGGACCGGCGACGCCGGGCACGTGGAAGAACGGCACGCCGAACGAGCGCACGTCCTCGGCGGAGGCGGTGTGGTTCGAGATCACCATCGGCACGGTCACCGGCAGGTCGCCGCGGCGGTGCCGCCACAGCAGGTCGAGGAGGCAGTGGTCCTGCTTCGACGACAGGATCGCCATGCGCTTGGGCACGGACTGGTCGGTGAGCGACCACTCCAGGTCGAAGCCGGCGAGGGTCTCGGCGATCTCGGCCTCGATGTGCGGGCGATCGGCTGCGAAGCCCGGCCGGTGGAACACGACTCGCTGGAAGTACGCGCCGCCCTCGGGGTTGTCGGAGTACTGGTCGAACGCGACGATGTTGCCGCCGATGCGCGTGATCATCGCCGAGACCGCCGCCACGATTCCCGGCTGGTCGCTGCCGTGGACGATGAGGCAGGCGTGGTCGGGATTCAGGTGCGAGGAGGCGGCCATTGTTCGATTCTGCCCTGTGCGAAGGAATGCCGCTTCTTGAGGCCGGCCCGCGCGACATGCACGGGACAGACGGATGCCGCGGCCCGTACCCTGACGGCATGAGCACCGCCTCCGGGGCCCGGGCAGCGGCCCGCGACGACCGCATCACGATGCGGTTCATGGCGGTCCCCGCCGACACCGCCGCGGGAGGCCGCTCGGTCGCGGCGGGCAGCGTCATGGAGTGGATCGACAAGGCCGGCTATGCCTGCGCCGTCGGCTGGGCGGGTGCCTACTGCGTCACCGCGTACGTCGGGAACGTCCGCCATCGCCGGCCGATCGCGCCGGGCAGCCTCATCGAGGTGCAGGCCCGCATCGTCTACACCGGCCGCACGAGCATGCACGTGGTCGTCACCGTCTCGTCGACAGACGTGAACGAGCGCCTCTACACGCCGGCGACGACGTGCATCCTCGTCTTCGTCGCGAAGGGCGCCGACGGGCGGCCCACCGAGGTGCCGGCGTGGACGCCGGTGAGCCGCTCCGACCACAAGCTCGCCGAGGGGGCCCTCGAGCGCATCGAGTCCCGCGCCGAGATCAAGCGCCTCATGCTCGAGGAGGACTACACCGATGCCTCGACCGCCCCGCGCACCACGCTGAAGTTCCTCGCGCCGCCCGGTGTGGTGAACTTCGGCGGCAAGGCGCACGGCGGCACGGTCATGCGCTGGATCGACGAGGCCGGCTACGCCGTCGCCGCAGCGTGGGCGAAGGACGCCGGCGACGCGAGTGCGGCGATCGGCGTCTACTCCGGCGGCATCCACTTCCTCGCCCCGGTCGTGATCGGACACCTCGTCGACGTCGACGCGCGCATCGTCTACACGAGCCGGCACAGCATGCACGTGAGCACACGGGTGTGGACCGCCGACCCGCGCACGCCCGAGGACCGCACGCTCACGACCCAGTGCCTCAGCGTGTTCGTCGTGCCCGGCGCCGACGGCGTCGCGCAGCCGGTGCCGCAGTGGACGCCCGAGCTCTCGGAAGACGAGCGCCTTCAGGAGCACGTGCGCGAGATCATGGCGCTGCGCGAGGAGATCGTGCCGATCGCCGCGTCCCTCACGCTCGAGCCGTAGCCCGGGGTGTGGCGCGGCGGGCTACGCGGCGCCGACCAGATCGCCGTTGCGGGTGAGGGTGAGATACCGCGCGACGGCGTCGCGGCTCTTGGTGAGGCAGGCCAGACGGTCGTCGAGCGCCGAGAGCTCGGTCGCGAGCATCTCGGCCAGTTCGCGCGAGCACGTCGGTTGCGCCAGCGCGCACTGCCGCTCGACGTCGAGCACGACCTTCGCGAGGCGCGTCGACAGCCCCGCCTGAACGAGGCCACGGGCGCGCGTGGCGCGCTCCACGTCGGCCTCGTCGTACGCGCGGTAGCCGTTCGCCGAGCGCTCGGACGCCAGCAGCCCCTGCTCCTCGTAGTACCGCAGCATCCGTGCGGGGATGCCGGTGCGCTGCGACAGTTCGCCGATCTTCATGCCGCGATGCCCTCCGTGTCGATTCGTGTCGCGCGAAAGCTTGACATTGACATTGATGTCAAAGTTTAGCCTCGCTCCATGACCTCGTCCACGGCATCCGTCACCCTCCCCGACACCTCCGTCTCGCGCTTCCCGCTGGGGGCGCTGCTGCTCCTCTCGCTGGGGGTCTTCGTCACCGTTACCGCCGAGTCGCTGCCGGCCGGGCTCATGCCCGAGATGGCCCGCGACTTCGGAGTCGACCCGCTGCGCATCGGGCTGCTCGTCTCGGTGTGGGCGATAGTGGTGATCGCCACGAGCATCCCGCTCACGCGGGCGACGCGGCGCATCGACCGCCGCATCGTGGTCGCCGTCTCGCTCGCGGTGTTCGCGGTGGCCAACGTCGCCACGGCCTTCGCGCCGACGTACGAGTTCGCGTTCGCGACGCGGGCGGTCGCGGCGGTCGCGCACGGCGTGTTCTGGGCGATCGTCATCGTGTACGCGTCGTCGCTGCTGTCGGGTGCGCAGCTCGGGCGCGGGCTCGCGCTCGTCACCGGCGGGGGCACGGCGGCGACGGTGCTGGGCCTTCCCGTCGCGACGGCTCTCGCGCAGCTGACGAGCTGGCGCGTCTCGTTCGCGGTGATGGGGATCGGGATGCTGCTGCTCGCCGCCGTCGTCCTCCGCCGGCTTCCGCGGTCGGTGGTCGAGCCCGTGGCTGCGGGCGAGCGCGCGCCGCTGCGTCGCGATCGATCCCTCCCGCCGCTGGCCGCCTTCGGGATCGCGGGGCTCTTGATCGGCCTCGCGCAGTTCCTCTCGTTCGTCTACATCCGGCCCTACCTCGCCGAGTCGGCCGGCATCGCCGACGGCTGGGCGAGCGCCCTGCTCTTCGTGTTCGGCGCGGCGGGCATGATCGGGGTGGCGGTGGCCGGCAGCCTCGCCGATCGCTTCCCGCGGACGGCGCTCACCGCGACGCTGCTGGTGTTCGTCGGCGCCTTCGCGGCCCTCGCCGCGGCGCCGCACGCGACGTTCGTCGTGGTCGTCGCCCTGGCCCTCTGGGGTGCCGGCACCGGCGCGATGTTCCCGCTGATCCAGACGGCGCTCATGCGCGCAGCATCCGATCGCCTCCGCGACCTCGCGAGCGCGTCCATCGTGGTGCTCTTCAACGTCGGGATCGCGGGCGGCTCGTGGGCCGGTGGCCAGCTCACCGCGACCTACGGGCCGACGGCGAACATGGCGGTGTCGGGCGTGGTCGTGCTGCTCGCCGCCGGCCTCACCGCGGTGGGGGCCGGACTGGCGGCGCGACGGAGCGCGTGAAGCCCCGCGGGCAGCGTGGCGCTCAGGCGGGCTGGCTCACGACGGACGTCGGGCGATTCGACACGGATGCCGCGGCCTGCTCGAAGATGCCGCGCATCCAGGCGTGCTCGGGGTCGCGGCCGTGGACGGGGTGCCACCACAGGGCGTTGACGACGGGCGTCGCGTCGAACGGGGCTTCCAGCGTGCGCACGCCCGGGACGGATTCGGCGACGTGGGCGAGGCCCGCCTGGATCAGGCCGAGGCGGTTGGTGCCGGCGATGAAGTGCGGCAGCGCGAGGAAGCTCTCGACGACCGCCTCGATGTGCGGCTCGATGCCGAGCTGCTGCAGCTGGCGGGCGGCCGACGTGAAGGCCGTGCGCGACTGGTAGGTGAAGACCCACGGCAGTGCGCCCAGCACGTCCATCGTGAGCTCGTCGCCGACCTGCTCGTTCGACTCGGAGGCCACGACCACCCAGCCGTCCCGCCAGAGATCGGCGTAGGGGAGGTCGACGAGGTAGCCGTGCGGGATCACCATGCCGTCAGCGGAGCGCAGCCGGTTGAGGGCGTCGTCGACGATGGCCGGGTTGTGCAGCATGAAACGGAAGCGCACGCCGGGTGCGGCCTCCGCCGCGAGGCGCGACACCTCGCTTCCGATGGTGGCGAAGCCGTAGTCGGAGCCGTAGATCGAGAATTCGCGGGTCGAGTCCCTCGGACTCCACGTCGCCTGGCTCTCGAACACGCGGCGCGCGGCCTCGAGCGCCGTCGTCGTGTGCTCGGTGAGGCGCAGGGCGAGCGGAGTGAGCTCGTAGGTGTTGCCGCGGCGGGCGAGGATCTGGTCGTTGAAGTGGGTTCGGAGCCGGGCGAGCGAGGCGCTGAGCGCGGGCTGGCTCAGGTGCAGCCGCTCGGCCGCGCGCGTCACACTCCGCTCGGTGAGCAGCGCGTCGAGGGCGACCAGGAGGTTCAGATCGAGCCGGGAGAGCAGCGGTTGATCGGACACGACGGTGTGCTCCTCCGGGTTCGGGATGCCTCGGCCCAGTGTATCCGTGCAATCTATGTGGCGGGGAGGTGGCATCGTTCGCAACGATGCGCGGACGGTGTCGCGATTATGCGCGCATCAGACTTACTTATGTCTAAATCACGCCTAACGCTGATACTCTCGAAGGGACTCCCGGCCCGCGACAGTGCGGTCCCGACCCAGAGAGCGAGCATCGATGCTTCTCGAGAGAGATCTCATCCAGTCCGTCGGCTTCCGCAATGTGCGTGAAGGGGGTGAGACCACCGGCTTCCAGTTCCGTCTGCGCATGCCGTCGTACCGCGGCATGGCCGCATCCCTCATCGACGGCGTCGCGGTCCGCGTCGGGAACCTCGTCGACGTCCCCGCCGACGTGCCGCTGTGGACCTTCGCCGGTCGCACCTACTCGCTGCAGGAGCTGTGGGACTCGGAGGGCGTGCGCTGGCCCCTCGAGGAGGCGGCGATCGTCACGGTGCCGTACCCCGGCGGGCTTCCCGAGGGCACGCACGAGGTCTCGATCCAGCTGCGCCTGCGCATGTCGTACATCCCCCAGGAGCACCAGCCCTCGACGTACGAGGTCTCGCGGCACATCACCCTCACCTCCTCGGAGGACGGCGGCCCCTTCAAGTACGGCGTGAGCCTCTACAGCTTCATGACCGACTACGGCACCGTCATGGACCTCGAGACGGCACTGGCCGCCGTGGCCGACGTCGGAGCGACCGGCGTCGAGATCCTCGGCGAGGGCCACATCGAGCGGTACCCCGAGCCCACGACCGAGTGGATCGACCGCTGGTTCGCGCTGCTCGAGAAGTACTCCCTCGAGCCGACGAACTACGGCTCGTGGATCGACACGCGCCTGCACTCGAGCGGCGCGAACGCGCGCGATCTCACCGCCGCCGAGGGAGCCGCGATGCTGCAGCGCGACCTGCGGCTGGCCAAGCGCCTCGGCTTCCGCTTCGTGCGGCCCAAGATCGGCGTCGTGTCGAGCGACCTCATCCCGCACCCCATCTGGACCGAGTCCGTCGAGCGCTCGCTCGACCTCGCGGCCGAGCTCGACGTCGTCATCTGCCCCGAGATCCACTCGCCGACGCCCATCAAGCACGAGGTCGTCGACGACTACATCGGCCTCATCGAGCGCACCGGGACGAAGCACTTCGGGCTGCTGCTCGACACCGGCATCTTCCAGGACCGGCCCATCCCGCTGAAGCCCGGAGAGCTGCCCGGCCGCCGCCCGGCGTTCCTCGACGGCATCGCGGTCGACCCCGCCGACATCGCCGACATCGCGAAGTACGTCGTCTTCATCCAGGCGAAGTTCCACGACATCGACGAGAACCTCGAAGACCAGCAGATCCCGTGGGAGCCGGTGCTCCGCGCCCTGAAGGACGCCGGCTACACGGGCTACCTCTCGAGCGAGTACGAGGGTGACCGCATCCCCTGGCGCTCGATCGAGCAGGTGCGCCGCCAGCACTCCCTCATCCGCTCCATCGCCTCCACCCTCTGACGAACCGCCCGAAACCGGAGAGAACCATGCCCAACGGACTCATCGCTGAAGACAGCCTCCGCCCGCACCCGGACGGCCTCGCACTGAAGCTCACCATCCCCTGGTACCGGAGCCTCTGGCTCTCGTCCGTCTCGACGCTCCGCCTCACCGTCGACGGGGTCGAGATCGCGACGGACGAGCTGGCCTTCGAGATCGACGGCACGCGCTACGCCATCGCCGAGCTGTCGCAGCAGAGCGAGACGCTCTGGTTCCTGCAGCAGCATCCGCTCCTCGTCGCACGTCTCGACCAGCCCGTCGCGCTCGGCGAGCAGCACCGGGTCGAGATCTTCGGCGAGCTGCGCCTGCCGTACATGCAGATCGCACCCGGTCAGGACGGCGGACCCGGCATGTACGTGCCGAACATCGTGCGCCAGTCCTTCACGCTGACAGTGACGGACACGGATGCTGCGCCCCTGGCGACCGCGACCGACATCGCGCCTCCGCCGCCCGCGGCTGAGGACGACCCCTTCAAGCTCGGCCTGACGCTCTACTCCGCGAGCGCGGAGTTCCGCGCGGGCTGGTACGACTTCGACGGGCTGCTGGACCGCGTCGCCGAGCTCGGGATCGGCCCGGGCATCGAGATCGTCGCGTCGCAGGTGCTGCCGACCTACCCGGTCGTGTCGGACGAGTTCGTCGCGCAGTGGCGCGCCGCGTTCGACAAGCACGGCTTCGACGCGAGCTCGTTCGGCGCGAACCTCGACATGGGCCGCCGGCGCGACCGCGACATGACGCCGGACGAGGAGTTCGAGTTCAGCGAGCTCATGTTCCAGGGGGCGAAGAAGCTCGGGTTCCCGCTGGTGCGCATCCAGTCTGCGAAGCCCGAGCTGCTGCGCCGGCTGCTGCCGGTGGCGGAGCACCTCGACCTGCAGCTGGCGTACGAGATCCACGCGCCGATGGGGCCGAACGCCGAGTCGATCCTGAAGGTGCGCGACACCTACGCCGAGCTCGACTCGCCGCTGCTCGGGTTCGTCGCGGACTTCTCGTCGACGATGCACAGCATGTCGCCGACGCTGCTGCGTGCCGTGCAGCGCGCGGGCCTGGATGACGACGCGCTCGCCGAGCTGCAGCGCATCTGGGCCACCGACGCGACCATGCAGGAGCGGCAGCAGGAGTTCATCGGCTACCTGAAGTCCCGCGACTTCGACCCGGGCCGCCTCGGCTCGTTCGCGCACCTCGCCTTCAACATGCACGGCCACGTCGACCCGCGCGAGTGGGCCGACATCATGCCGCAGATCAAGCACGTCCACGCCAAGTTCTACGACATCGACGAGAACGGGCAGGAGCCCGCCATCGACTACCCGGAGCTGGTCCGCGTCTTCGTCGAGGGTGGCTACCGCGGCTACTGGTCGAGCGAGTGGGAGGGGCACGCGTTCGCCGAGCTCGGCGAGGTCGACCCGCTGCTGCTCGTCCGCAGGCAGCACGACCTCATCCGCGCCTCGATGCGCGCCGTGCAGGCGGCCCATGTCTGACACCGAGGTCGACTTCCGCACGCTGCCGCTCTCCGAGGTGCTCCGGATGTTCCGTGAGGAGGGCGAGCCGGCCGACCCGCGCCCCGACATCGACACGGAGTCGCTGAAGCGCCGCTTCCCCCGCCTCGCGAACGTCGAGACGCGCGACGTCTCGATCGACGGGGACGCCCGCGCGGTGCCGGCGCGGCTGTACACGGATGCCTCGGCCGAGGCATCCGGTCGCGCCCTGGTGTGGGTGCACGGCGGCGCGTTCATCGGCGGCCACCTCGACATGCCGGAGTCGCACTGGGTCGCGCTCGAACTCGCGGCCCGCGGCATCCCGGTGCTCGCGGTCGACTACGTCAAGTGCCTCGGAGACGTGCACTTCCCCGATCCCTCGGACGACGTGCTCGCCGCCTGGCGTCACGCCGTCGCGCGCGCGGAGGAGCTGTTCGGCACAGACAGCGTTTACCTCGGTGGAGCCAGCGCGGGCGGCAACCTGACCGCGGGCGCCGTCGCACGGCTGCGGGACTCCGGCGATCGGGTGCCCGACGGGCTCGTGCTCGTCTACCCGGTCGTGCACCCGAACGGCCCGGCGGCTTCGGCGGAACTCGATCCCGACTCCCCGCACGGTGCCCTCGCACTGAACTTCGCGGGGTCCGTCGAGGCGCTCGGCGATCCGCACGCCTTCGCCGCTCTCGGGCCGGTCGACGGCTTCCCGCGGACGTTCGTGCTGGTGTGCGAATCCGACGATCTGCGTCCGTCGGGTGAGGCTTTCGCACGGCAGTTGGATGCTGCGGGGATCGACGTCGCCCTCCGCCTGGAGGCCGGCGCCGATCACGGCCACATCAACGAGCCCGCCGACGCGACGGCCCTGCCGACGGTCGAGGCGATCGCGAACTGGATCGGCGGAGCGGAGTGAGCGCCGGCGAGCGCTCGGCCTGGTCGTTCGGGGAAGACCTGCGTCTGCGCAAGGACGGCGAGCTCCGCCTTCTGCTGGGCGGCCAGGTGCACAACTCGTCGAGCTCGTCGACGGCATCCATCCGCGAGTCCTTCGCCCACGCGCGGGACCTGCACGCGAACACCGTGCTCGCGCCGGTCAGCTGGGCGCTGACCGAGCCGCGCGAGGGCGAGTTCGATTTCGCGCTCGTGGACACGATGATCGAGGAAGCCCGCAGCCGGGGACTGCAGCTCGTGCTGCTGTGGTTCGGCGCGTTCAAGAACGCGACGTCGACGTACGCGCCGCGGTGGGTGCGGGCGGATCACGAGCGGTTCCCGCGAGCCGTCGTGCACGCCACGACCCGAGGGAGCGCGTTCCACTATTCCGGCGTGATGCCCACGCCCGTGCTCTCCGTCTTCAGCGAGGCCCTCCGCGATGCCGATGCGGCGGCGTTCGAAGCTCTCATCGCCCACCTCGCCGAGGTCGATCGGACCGATGTCGTCGCCCTGGTCCAGGTCGAGAACGAGTCGGGGATCCTGCGCGACAGCCGGGACCGGAGCGGCCTCGCCGAGGAGGCCTGGCGTCGCGACGTGCCGGCCGCGCTGATCGCCGCCGCTCGCGAGGGTGACGAGGCGTCGTTGCTGCGCTCACTCTGGGTGCACGGCGGCCGACGTGAGGCGGGTACGTGGAGCGAGGTGTTCGGCGACGGCTCGGGCGCCGACGAGATCTTCATGGCGTGGTCGATCGCGTCGTACGTGCAGCATCTCGCCGAGCGCGGTCAGGCCGTCAAGCAGATCCCGATGTACGCCAACGCGTGGCTGGGCCCGCAGCCCGGGCAGGATGAGCCGGGGGAGTGGCCGAGCGGCGGACCCTCGAGTCGTGTGATCGATGTATGGCGCGCAGCGGCGCCCTCTCTCTCGCTCGTCGGCCCCGACATCTACGTGGACGACGCCGACTCGGCGATGCGTACCTATGCGACCGGATCACAGCCGTTCTTCGTGCCGGAGAGCAGATTGCGCGCCGGAGAGCTCGTGCGGGCCATCGGCACCTATCGCGCGGTCGGCTGGTCGGGATTCGGCTTCGATGGGGCCAACCCCGAGGGCCAGGTCGCCGCGGTGCTCGCGTACCTCACGGCCTTCGAGACGGAGATCGCCCAGGCTCAGCGCTCCCAGCGGATCGGCGCCGTCGTGGTGGAGCCGGGCGCCCCTCCGACCGAGACCACCGTCGGAGACCTCACGGTGAGCGCCCGCGGGCTGAGCGACATCGTCCGCAACTTCCTGCTCGACGTGGGCGTGCAGCTTCCCGACGAGGTCCTGCCGGTCCCCGACGAGACCCTCCCGCGTGAGCCTGTCCCGACGCCTGGCGAGCAACGGCCCTTCGCGCTGATCTTCGCCGTGGCGGACGACGAGCTCGTCGTCGTCGGCCAGGGTGTGAAGCTCGACTTCGCCGCACCACAGGGGGCGGTGGAGGTCGACTCGGTTGTCGAGCTGCTGCGGGACGAGGGCCGGATCCTGCCAGGTCGCGTCCTCAACGGGGACGAGCGTCTCCAGGTCGTCCCTGTGGATCGCGTCGGAGCCGCGAGGATCACCCTGCTCCGAGTGTCGTGAGGAACCGATGAGTCAGACCGAGACTTCGGGGCGCGAGTACCGGCGCATCCCTGTGACGCCGCGGGCGCGCGTGATCGTCGACAACGACTTCGCCGGCGATCCCGATGGACTGCTCGCGCTCGCCCACCACTTCCTCTCCGAGGCGGCGCCGGTCGTCGGCGTGACGTGCTCGTCGATCGCGATGGAAGGGATGCCGTACCCCGACGGCAGCCCGGCGCGCGACGCCGCGCGGGAACTGACCCGCCGCCTGGGCGTCGCCGATCCGCCGCCCGTCTCGGACGACGTGCAGGTGCCGTTCGCCGAGCTCACCGCGCCCACCGACGGCGCCCGTGTCATCCTCGAGGAGTCGCTGCGGGACGATCCGCTGCCGCTCGTGATCGCAGCCGGCGGCCCGCTGACCCACATCGCTTCTGCGCTGCGCGCCGATCCGTCCCTCGCGGACCGGGCCGAGCTCGTCTGGATCGGCGGCGGCGCGCATCCGGACGGCGCGTGGGAGTACAACCTCATGCTCGACGTCGCAGCGGCCCAGTTCGTCTTCAACGAGTCGGGCATCCGCATCTCGCAGGTGCCGCAGCACGTCTACCGCCAATGCCTGATGTCGATCGCGGAGCTGGAGCGCGAACTGCAGGCCGCCGGCGAGTTCGGCGCCTGGCTCTACAGCTGTTTCAACGACCCGCCCGACTTCGCGAAGATCGGGGCGATCTGGCCGATGGGCGACAGCCCGCCGGTGCTGATCAGCACGGGGGCGACGGAGTCGAGCTCGTTCCGCGTCGTGGACGCTCCCTGGATCGCCGCCGACGGCACCTATCGGCTGCACCCGTCGCCCCGGCCGCTGACGCTGTTCGACACCATCGACACCCGGCTGCTGTTCGCGGACTTCTTCGCCCGTCTCGCGCTGCGCTTCGCCCCGGAGGCTCGGTCGTGAGGGTCGTGGTCGTCGGCGGCACCGGCAACATCAGCACGAGCATCGTGCGCCGGCTCCTGGATGAGGGGCACGACGTCACCTGCGTCAACCGCGGCACGACGGCGGCGGCGCCGGAAGGCGTCGAGACGATCGTCGTCGACCGGCACGACGAGGAGCGGTTCGAGTCCGCCGTCCAGGCCGGCGGGTTCGACGCCGCCATCGACGTGATCGCGTTCACTCCCGCCGACGTGCGGTCGAGCATGCGCGCTTTCCGCGACGTGGGGCACGTCGTCCACACCTCGACCGTGACGGTGCTCGGCGAGCGGTTCGACTGGCTGCCCGTGACCGAGGACCACCCGGCGCGGCCGTCCGTGCCCTATGCCGCAGCGAAGGCCGACGCCGAGCGGGTGCTGCTCGAGGCCCACTACGGTTCGGGGTTCCCCGTGACGATCATGCGCCCCTCGACGACGTACGGCCCGCGCCGCGCGCTGCGTCAGATCGGGATCGACAGCACCTGGGTGTCGCGAATGCGCGCCGGCAAGCCCATCATCAAAGTCGGCGACGGGCGTGCGACGCATCACCTCCTCCACGTCGACGACGCCGCGCTCGCGTTCGTCGGGGCGCTGGGCAAGGAGCACTGCGTCGGTCAGACGTACCACCTCGTGCACCCGCAGCACACGACGTGGGAGGAGTTCCACGCCGCCGCGATGCGGGTCGTGGGGCGCGAGGTCGAGCAGGTCGGCGTGCCCGCACAGGTGCTCGAGGCGGTCGACCGGCAGCGGTTCCTCTTCGCGACGAGCGTGTTCGCGCACAACATGCTCTTCAGCGCCGAGAAGGTGCAGCGCGACATCCCCGAGTTCGTCCCGTCGGTGACGGTCGAGCAGGGCCTCACCGCGACCGTCGAGTACATCGACGCCCACGGCCTGGACGAGGAGACCGACGACCTCGAAGACAGGATCATCGCGGCGCAGCGCGATGTGGAGAGGAGTGCGACCCATGGCTGACCGGCCCACCTTCGTCAACCCCGTCCTCGGCGGAGACCGCCCCGACCCCGCCGTCATCAAAGTGGGTGACGAGTACTGGATGACGTACTCGTCGTTCGAGTCGGCGCCGGGCCTCTTGCTCTACCGGTCGCCGGACCTCGTGAACTGGAGCTACGCGGGCTCAGCGCTCGCCGAGCCGCTCGGCAGCACCTTCGCGGTCGACATCGCGGAAGTGGGCGGACGGTTCTTCATCTACATCCCGTTCATCCCCGCGCCGTGGTCGGAACTCGACGCGCCGGCGATCTTCGTCATCCACGCCGACTCGATGGAGGGCCCGTGGTCGGACCCGATCGACTTGGGCATCCGCTGGGCGATCGACCCGGGTCACGTCGTCGGCGAGGACGGCAAGCGGTACCTCTTCGTCAACGGCATCCGCCGCATCGGTCTCACCGACGACGGACTCGCCACCGTCGGCGAGCTGGAGCAGGTCTACGACGGCTGGCGGTACCCCGACGAGTGGATCACCGAGGCGTACGCGCTCGAAGGACCCAAGCTCTTCCGCCGCGGCGAGTGGTTCTATCTCGTGAGCGCCGTCGGCGGCACGGGTGGGCCGCCGACCGGGCACATGGTCATCGTGGCGCGCTCCCGCTCGGTCCACGGGCCCTGGGAGAACAGTCCGCACAACCCCATCGCGCGCACGGAGGACGCCTCCGAGAAGTGGTGGTCGCGCGGGCACGCGACGATCCTCTCCACGGGCGAAGGCAGCTGGTGGATGGTCTCGCACGGGTACGAGAACGGCTATCGCACGCTCGGTCGCCAGATCCTGCTCGAGCCCATCGCGTGGACCGAGGACGGCTGGCCGGCGGCCGCTCTGGATGACATCGGAGGTGAGCTGGATGCCCCGGCCGAGGCATCCGTATCCTCCCCGTCCCGCGGGTTCGACGACGACTTCGCCGATCTGCGTCTCGGTGAGCGGTGGACCTTCCATGCCCCCTCGCCGGGGGAGGCCGCGCGTCTCACGCTCGACGATGGTCTGGTGCTCGCGGGCAAGGGAACGGGGCCGGGCGACACGTCGCCGCTCGCGCTCGTCGTCGGCGACCACTCGTACGAGGTCGAGGTCGACGTCGAGATCGACGGGGCCGAGGGCGGGCTGCTCCTCTTCTTCAACGACCGGCTGTTCTGCGGCATGGGGATCGACGGGGAACGGATGCGGAGCTACTCGGGCGGGCACGTCACGCACTGGCGCGAGCCGGCGCCCGAGGCGCGTCGTCTGCAGCTGCGGATCCGCAACGACGAGCACATCGTCACGGGCTGGTACCGCGAGCCCGGCGGGGAGTGGGTGCGTCACGCGATCCGCTACGAGACATCGGGGTACCACGCCAACACCATGGGCGACCTGCTGAGCCTGCGCCCGGCGCTCTACGCGGCCGGCGCGGGGACGGTGCGGTTCCGCAACGTCCGGTACCGGCCCCTCCGCTGACTCAGACGACCCGCAGCTCGACGGCCTGGGTCGAGGCGAGTGTGGCGCCGATGTGCAGGCGGAAGAGGCCGGGCTCCACGACGAACGCCGGGGGCGCAGCATCCACAGCCCAGAAGCCGAGCTGATCGCGGCCGATCTCGAACTCGAACACCGCGGTGCGGCCGGGCTCGATCGTCCGGCGCTCGAACGCGACGAGGCGGCGGACCGGAGGCGCGACGCTCGCCACGACATCCTCGACGTAGACCTGCAGGACCTCGTCGCCGGCGCGCGCCGACGTGTTGGCGACCTCGACCGACAGCGACAGCGTCGCGCCGGCGTCGAGCTCGGCACCGCTGATCGAGGCCGCGGACAGTGTCGCCGGCGCGTGCGTGAACGCCGCGTAGCCCGAGCCGTGGCCGAAGGGGAACTCCGGGCCGAGCTCGAGATCGAGGTACTTCGAGGTGTACTTGTCCTGCACGTTCGCGGGGCCGTGCAGGCCGATGTCGGCGGTCTCGGTGGTGAGCGATCCGCCGCTCGTCGCCGGGCGGCCGGTGTTCTCGTGCGCGTAGTGGATCGGGATCTGCCCGACCGACCGCGGCCAGGACATCGGCAGGCGTCCGGCGGGATCGGCGTCACCCAGCAGCACGTCGACGATCGCGGCCGCGGCCTCGGTGCCGCCATGCCAGGCGACGACGACCGTCCCCGCGAGGTCGATCCAGTCCGAGACGACCAGCGGGCGTCCCGTCTCGAGGACGACGGCGAACGGAACGCCGGTGGCGGCGATCTCGCGGATCAGCTGCTCCTGGTGGCCCGGCAGGCGCAGGTCGCTGCGGGAGGCGGCCTCGCCCGACAGCGCGCTGGGCTCACCGACGAGCACCACGACGACGTGGCTCGCCCGCGCGGCCGCGACCGCGTCGGCGATGCCGGTTGCGTCCTCGCCGAGGAAGTCGACGCCGGGAACGACCCGCAGATCGACGTCAGGGCGACGGCCCGCGAACTCGTCCGCGACGGAGCCGGCGCCGGCGCCGAAGGACTGCGTCCAGGCGCCGAGGTGATCGGTCGAGTCGGCGTAAGGGCCCGTCAGCAGCACGCGCGCGGGCGCCGAGAGCGGCAGGGTGCCGTCGTTCTTGAGCAGCACCGACGACCGCGCGGCGGCGCGCCGCACGAGCACTCGCCCCGCGCCGGACGGGGCCGTGAGCTCGTCCGGCTCGCTCGCGTACGGAAAGTCGAAGAGACCGAGCGACTCCTTGAGTGCGAGCACGCGGGCGACGGCGTCGTCGAGGCGCGCGGGGTCGATCGCTGAGAGCAGGGCGTCGGCCACCTCCGAAGGGGCACCGCCCATCTCGACGTCGAGCCCCGCGCGGAACGCCTGGGACGCGGCATCCGTCAGATCCTCGGCGATGCCGTGCGGAAGCAGATTGCGCACGCCCTCGGCATCGCCGACGACGACGCCGGGGAACCCCCACTCGTCCTTCAGCACCCCGGTCATCAGCCGCCGGTTGGCGTGCATCGGCACACCGGCGACGGTGTTGAACGACGCCATCACCGAGGCCGCGCCTTCGTCGACGACCGCGCGGAACGGTTCGAGATACGTGTTGCGCAGCCGGTGCTCCGACACGTCGACCGTGTTGTAGTCGCGGCCGCCCTCGGGCTGACCGTAGGCGACGAAGTGCTTCGCGGTCGCGGCGATCGCGTGCGAGGTGGCGAGGTCGTCGCCTTGGTAGCCGCGCACCATCGCGCGGCCCATGACAGCGGTGAGGTGGACGTCCTCGCCGAACCCCTCCACGACGCGGCCCCAGCGCGGATCGTGCGACACGTCCACCATGGGGGAGAAGGTCCACGTGACACCGCCCGAGCGCGCTTCGGCGGCCGCGAGCGCGGCGACCTCCTCGACGAGCGAAGGGTCGAAGCTCGCGGCCTGCGCAAGCGGGACGGGCGCGATCGTGCGCTGGCCGTGGATGACGTCGAGTCCCACGAGCACGGGGATGCCGAGGCGCGTCTCCTCGACCGCGACCCGCTGCAGCGCGTTGGTCGCCGCCGCCGAGCGGGGCCAGAAGATCGAGCCGAGGCCCTCCCGGATGAGCTCCGCGGCATCGTCGTGCCGCGGACGGAACACGATCTGCAGTTGGCCGAGCTTCTCGGCCGGGGTCATCTCGGCGAGCAGCCGCTGCACGCGGGCGGATCGGTTCACGTCGTGCTCCTTCGGGGGTCGCGGCACACGGGGTCGCGTACGGCTGAGATTCGGTCGGGGATCATGACGATGCCGCCCGGGGCGCGGGCCCCGGGCGGCATCGTTCACTGCGGATTCAGCGGGTCAGTTGCCCCACGCCGCGTCCATGTCGGCGAGCACCTGGTCGACCGTCTTCTGGCCGGTCAGGAGGCCCTGCACTCCGACGCCGAGCGCGTCGTAGACGGCGGGGTTCGGCCAGCTGGCGTTCGGCAGGCCCGTGTAGGCGCCCGACTCGAGCAGGTCGCCGATCGGCGCGTAGCTCGGGAGCAGGGCGTCGGCGGTCACGCCCGTGATCGGGACGTAGCCGGCCAGGTTGGCGTAGGCCGTCGCCTGCGTCGGCTGCGCGGCCCAGTCGAGGAAGTCCTGCGCGGACTTCTTCACCGCATCGTCGGACTTGGCGTTGATCGCCCAGGCGTAGTTCGCCGAGGCGAGCGTGAAGGGCTCCTGCCCATCCGCCGGCGGGAATGCCTGGACCGTGATGTCGAGGCCGGTGGCGCCGCCGATCGAGGCCGCGGCCGAACCGGGCGTCGCTGCGGTCAAGGCCGTGCCGCCGCCGATGCCGGCGGTGATGTTGTCGAACGTTCCGCCCGCGGCGCCGTCCTGGAAGCAGCCGGTGTCGTTGAGTTCGACGATGTCGTTGAGCGTCTCCTGCCAGCCCTCGCTGTCGGCGAAGGTGACGTCGCCGGCGGCCCGCTGCTCGTTCCAGTCCGGGGTGCCCTCGTAGACGCGGGTGGCCGAGATGAGCTGGGCGAACAGGCCGGTGTTGAACGGCACGCCGCCGGCGAGGACCGTGAAGGTCTTGCCGCCGTCGCGGGCCGTCTTGCAGGCGGCCAGCAGGTCGTCGTAGGTCGCCGGGTACTCGTCGATGCCGACCTCTTCGGCGCCGGCGGAGTTGTAGATGAGGCCGACCGGGGCGAGCGCGGTGGGCTGGCCGTAGACCTTGTCGTCGACGGTGTACTGCGCTTCGCTCCCCGCGGGGATGATGCCCGCGCTCGTGTCGTCGAGCGGCTCGAGGAAGCCCGCCTCGGCGAGCGTGACCACCGAGATCGGCTGGCCGGTGCCCGGTGCGAGGATCATCATGTCGGCGGCGTTGCCGGCCTGGAGCTGCGTGGTGACCTGCGTGTTGTAGGCGTCCGACGGGTACGGGATCACCTCGACGGGCACACCGGTCTCCGTGGTGTACTGCTGGGTCAGCTGCTCGTAGTAGTTGTCCGCGTCGTTCGCCTCGGCGACCATGAGCGTGAACCCCTTGTCGGCGGAGTCGCCGGAGTCTCCGTCGCTGTCGCCGCCGCCGGAACAGCCGGCGAGGATGAGGACCCCGGCGAGGGGAGCCGCGAGAAGCGACCACCGGAGAGGCCGGGAGGCTGTGTGCTGTGGCATTTCGACCCTTTCGTGACTTCGTTGTCGCCAGCTCGGGTTGCTGGCTCGGCCTCGGGGCCGCACATCAAGCGTCGCACGATATGTAGGTTTCCGACATTAGCGATGCTTATGTGCGGCAATTGCCTCGGTGATCCGCGATTTCGCCCAGGTCAGTGGGTGATCTCGAGAAGTAGGGCCACCGGCCCCGCGAGACCTGCGGCCAGCGGCGCGGCGTCCGTCTCGAACACTTCGGTCATCGGGGCGAAGATCTCGCCGGTGGGGACGGATGCCTCGGCGATGAGCCGATTGCGCCACGGATTCGCGATCTCGACCTCGAGTGTGTTGTCGCCCACCCTCACCGCCGCGGTCACGTCGACGTGGAACGGTGCCGTCCACGCGATTCCGCACTCGACGCCGTTGAGGACCACCCGGGCGATGTCGCCGACGCGCCCGAGCTCGAGCGTGATCCGCCCGTCGTCCGGTTGCCGGGTCAGCGTGAACCGCGTGCGATAGACCGCCGTCCCCGAGAACGCCCGTGCCTCGTCGTCGAGATCGGTCCACAGCCGTGGTCCGTCGGGCAGGGCGACCGGCGGACGGCCGGGAAGCTCCAGCGTCCACGCGCCCTCGATCGTGCGACGGTCGACGGTCCCCCTGGCCGCCGTCGGACCGTGATCGCCCGGCACCACGAACACCGAGCCGAACGGCGCCAGTGCGACCTCGAACGACCGGCGGTCACCGACCGCGCCGACGTCGAGCAGCCTCGAGGTGCGGAGCGCGACAGGGTCCCACGCGCTGAGTGCCGCCACCTCGGCGGGCACGATGATCCGTGCGGTCACGGCCTCCGCGGTCGGATTGGCGAGGAATGTGACGCGCTCCCCGCCGACGACCCGCGCGATGGTGCGGAGCCGGGCGCCGACGACCTCGAGCTGCGGCGAGATGCCCAGCGTGCTCAGGGCCGCGCCGAGATCCGTCGTGGAGATGACACGGCCGCGGGCGCGCGGGTGGACCCAGATCCCGTCGCACAGCCGCGTGAGCTCGTCATCGTCGTCGGCGAGCGACGGCGACTGCTCGGGCCGCACGCCCACAACGGTCGCTCCCGCGTCGAGCAGCGCGGCGATCCGGCGCAGCGTCTCGTTCGTCAGGCACCGGCTCGAGCCGCCGAGGTGGAGCACCCGGTAGCGCGCGCCGCGCGAGACGAGCTCCCCGTCCTCCACCCGCAGCAGCGCCAGCGCGTCCGCGCCGACGTAGTCGAAGTCGAAGCCATCCGGCACGGTCGTGTCGAAGGCGGCGTCGTAGAGGCCCGTCACCGGGGCCTCCTCGCCGACGAAGACGGCGATGTCGACCGCCGGCTCGCCGGACGAGAGCACGGCCGAGCACCGCGCGAGGTAGTCGATCCACGGGCGTGCCATCTGCGCCCAGGTCTCGTTCCGTGTGAACGCCTGCCCGAGGAACGGCGCGAGTGCGATGCCCGGCGGCGGCGCGGCGACCGGCTGGTGCGGCGACGTGTGGATGCAGAAGCGCGTCACACCGAGCGCGAGCTGCAGGTCGGCGACGTGCTTGAGGCTCTGCGGCGACGAGGCCCAGGGGCGGTCGAAGCTCGTGAACGCCTCGGCGCCCGTCCACCGCCTGCCGTGCACATGCGCGACGGATGCTGCGCCCTTGAGGTCCGCGACATACGTCGGCCGCGGACCGGCTTCGGGATCGAACGTCCACATGGCGCCCATCGGCACGTCGGCGTGCGCCCGCATCGCCAGGTCGTCGCCGAGCTGCGGCCGCCCGTCCTCGAGCGCCTCCGCGTAGTACGTCATGCCGCGGCGGTGCGCCTCGGCGGAGAGGGTTCCGTAGTACTCGGTCGCGAGCAGCTCCGACAGCGTCCGACGGTAGTCGTAGAGGAATCGATCGGATGCCTCGGCCCCGCCTACGAGATACCCCGCGAGCGTCGGCAGCCAGGGCGTCGGGTCGTAGCCGCGCAGCTCGCGGAAGCGCTCGAGGATCCCGTCGGTCCAGTTCTGCGCCCCGGCCTCGATGCTGTCGCTGAGCAGGGCGTCGTACCGGCCGGGGGCGAACCGCTCGAGATGCCGCTCGAGGTACGCCGCGACCCGGCGGCCGTCGAGCTTGTCGACCTCCAGCCCGGTGGCGTCGGGCAGCGCAGGTCCGTTGGTCTGGCCGGTGAGGGATGCCCCGATCCGCAGCACGCGCCAGCGCCCGGGCGGAGCGTGCCACGTGAGGCGGTCGCCGTCGACGCGGGCGGTGAGGTCGTGGATCTCGGATGGAGCCGGGGATGCAGCATCCGGCGCGGGAGTCGTGTGGATCGCGTAGTAGTCGGGGGCGACGCCGAAGCCGGCCTTCACCTCGGCCTGGTGCACACGGGCGCCGGAGCGCAGCGCGAACTCGGAGACGAGGAAGGCGTCGCTGCGGCGCAGCACCGGCGGGAGTCGCACACCGTCGGCGACGGGCGGGAGAGCCTCGGCGGCGCTCGCGCCCGACAGCACGAGCCGGAAGCGGCGGCCCGTGATCGGGGCGAACGTCGCAGATCTCGCCGGCACCGTCGTGGCCGGCAGCGCGAGGACATCGCGGTAGGCGTCGCCGTCGTCGCTCACCTGCAGCACCGCCTCGGGCGGTGGCGCGGCGCCGAACCCGCGCGGTCCGGGAAGGCCGAGCGTGACCGAGCAGGCCGTCACGGGCTCGTCGAAGTCGAGCTCGAGCCAGGCCGACGACCACGCGTCGGGATCCCGGGGGAGCGAGACGGCGCCGTCGAACGAGCCGTCGACGAGCCGGTCTATGTCGTCGACGGCGGCGGAGCCGTGCACCCGGTCCGGCCGGAGCGCCTCCTGCGCCGACGTCGCCGGCAGGGCGACGACTCGCCAATCCACCGCCCACGGTTCGCGGGAGTCCGCGCCGGGGCGCGGGGAGTCCTGGAACGTACCGGCGACCGCCGGCAGCGGCGGGAGCTCGACGGTGCGGCGCTCACCGCCGTCGATGACGCACTCCGACCACACCAGCTTCTTCATGGCGTCGCCGGGCCCCACCCACGGACCGCCCGAGGCGCTCCAGCCCGAGGACGTCGCTACCGCGAGCTCGAGGCCGAGGGTGGACGCCGTGCGCGACGTCGTCTGGATCGCCTCGTGCCAGGCGTCCGTTCCCGGCCGTACCGGTTCTGGCACGACGAGGGGAACCCCCATGCCGCCGTCGAAGAGCTGCACACCGCGCACGCCGACGTCGTGCAGCCAGGTCAGATCCCGCACGATGCCGGCGGGATCGATGTTGCCGTCCATCCAGTGCCACCAGGCGCGCGGGCGCGCCTGGTCCGGCGGGTCGACGAAGTCCTGCCACAGGTAGGAGAGGCCCTCGGGCGCGCTCGACGATGACTCGGCCACGTTCCTCATCCTGCGCGAGGAACCGGCTGCGGCGGGGTGCTGAACCACTTATATCCGGTATTGCCAGAACTAATGTGTGCTTCCGACACAAGTGTGTGATAGTGGCTGTGACGCCGCCGGTGAAGGGGCGCATGACGACGAGGTCAGAGAGTAGATGACAGTGACGATCGAGCGAGACGCGACGCGCACCCTCACGGTGCCACCCGAAGCCCGACGCACGCCGCGCCCCCGCGGCGGCCGCCGCCCGCTGATCAGCTACGGGCACTGGTGGTGGGCTCTTCCGGCCATCATCCTCGTCATCGCGGTGCACTATGTCGCCACCCTGACCGGAGGCTTCTTCGCCTTCACGAACTGGACCGGCCTCGGGGACTGGGAGTTCATCGGCCTCGACAACTTCGTGCGGATCTTCAACGACCCGCTCATGGTCGGCGCCGTGATCAACACGCTCTTCCTGGCGTTCGGCTCCGTCATCCTGACGAACATCCTCGGGCTCGGCTTCGCCCTGGCCATCAACCGCACGCTGAAGACCCGCTACATCCTGCGGACGCTGCTCTTCATGCCCGTCGTGCTGAGCCCTCTCGCCGTCGCGTACGTCTGGAAGTTCATCTTCCAGTTCAACGGCCCGCTCAACGGCTTCCTCGCCGCGATCGGCCTCGAGGAGATGCAGAAGGTCTGGCTCGCGGACCCCACCTGGTCGATCTGGGCGATCCTGCTCACGGTCGTCTGGCAGCAGACCGGCTTCGTCATGGTGATCTACCTGGCCGGCCTCGCCTCGGTGCCGGTCGAGCTCGAAGAGGCGGCCGCGCTCGACGGCGCCGGCGTCTTCAAGCGGTTCTGGCACGTGACGGTCCCCGGCATCCGTCCCTCCATCGCGATCGCGACGACGCTCGGCATCATCCAGGGCCTGCGGATCTTCGACCAGATCCTCGCGCTCACGGCCGGCGGTCCGGCCGGCGCCACCGAGACCCTGGCTACCCAGGTGTACAAGCAGGCGTTCTCGCTCGGCCAGTTCGGCTTCGGCTCGGCGCTCGCGCTCGTGCTGACCGTCATCATCCTCGTCTTCGCGATCCTCCAGCAGTACGCGACGCGCGACCGCGACGCCGCTCGAAAGGCCTGACATGTTCCGCTACACCAAGCTCACCGCGGTGCGGGAAGTCCTCATCTGGATCATCACGATCATCGGGCTGCTGCCCTTCTACTTCCTGATCGCCACCGCGTTCAAGACCGACCAGGAGGCGCTGACGACGAGCGCCATGGCGCCGCCGCAGTCGCTCGACTTCAACGCGTTCATCGAGGTCCTGACCACCGGCGGACGCAACAGCATCCCCATGGCGATCCTCAACAGCGCGATCATCACGGCGGGCGCCATCTTCGGGCTGGTGCTGTTCGGCTCGGTCGCCGCCTACGTCATCACCCGTCGCACCCGCGCCTGGACGAACCTGACGTTCTACCTGGTGCTCATCGCGATCATCCTGCCGGCTCAGCTGGGCACCGTGCCGCTCTACATCGGGGCGCGCACCGTCGGCCTCACGGGCAACGCGATCGGCATGATCCTGCTGTGGATCGGCATCCTGCTGCCGTTGTCGGTGTTCCTCTACGCCAGCTTCTTCCGCGGCCTCACGACCGAGTACGAGGAGGCGGCCGTCATCGACGGAGCCTCGCCGACGCAGGCGTTCTTCCGGGTGGTGCTGCCGCTCATGGCACCGGCGACCGGCACGGTCGCGATCCTCGCGGGTCTCATCGTCTGGAACGACTTCTTCAACTCGCTGATCTTCCTGGGCGGCTCGACGACCCAGACGCTGCCCGTCGCGATGTACACGTACGTCGGCGGTCTCGTGTCGGCGTGGAACAAGATCTTCGCCGTCGTGATCATCTCGATGATCCCGATCCTGCTCTTCTACATGTTCGCGCAGAAGAAGTTCATCCAGGGCTTCGCCGGCGGCCTGAAGGGCTGAGAGGCCGAGCCCGTGGGCGCCGACAACCGCGCGGCGTTCGAGACGTTCGTCGACCTCTTCTACACGCAGAAGCGTGTGGCGGATGCGTTCGCCTTCCTCGTCTCGGACGACTACATCCAGCACAACCCCACCATCGGCGACGGCCCCGCGCCGGCGATCGAGATGCTCACCCCGAAGTTCGACGGATCGCCCGATGCGACGTTCGACATCCAGCGCATCCTCGTGGACGGCGACCTCGCCATGGTGCACGTGAAAGCCTCCCGACCCGGCGCTGCGGACGCCGCGGTCGCGGACATCTACCGATTCGAGGACGGCCGGATCGTCGAGCACTGGGACGTGCTGCAGCAGGTCCCCGTGCATGCCGTCCACGACCACCCGATGTTCTGACCCTCGACGCGCTCGGGGACCGAGAGAAGGCTCACCCATGTATCAGCTCGCACCCAACATCGAACTCCTCTTCACGGAGGCCGGCGACTACCACGACCGCGTGCGCGCGGCCGCCGCGGCGGGGTTCGACGCCGTCGAGATGTGGGGCCCCACCGGAGTGGACGCCCCGGCGACGCCCAAGGATCTGCCGGCGCTCAAGGCCGCGCTCGAAGAGACCGGCACGCAGCTGACCGCCCAGCTCGCGGAGCCGCGCACGCAGTTCATGATCCCGCCGTGGGACCACTCGGAGTTCTTCCGCAAGCTCGACGAGGGCGTCGTGATCGCCACCGACCTCGGCTGCCCCCGCATCGTCGTCGGCAGCGGCACGGGCTTCGGCGGCTGGAAGCGTCAGGTGCAGCTCGACAAGCTCATCGAGATCTACCAGAAGGCGATCGCGCAGATCGACGGCTCGGGCCTCACCCTGGTGCTCGAGCCGGTCAACGTGCGCGTCGACCACCCCGGGTCGCTCCTGGACCGCACCGCCGAGGCGGTGTACGTCGCCCGCGGCGTCGCGTCGCCGCAGTTCGGCGTGCTCTACGACATCTACCACTCGGCCGTCGAGGGCGAGGACATGGCCGTCGAACTCGCCAACGCGGGCGACCTCGTGAAGTACGTCCAGCTCGCCGACGCCCCCGGCCGCGGCGAACCGGGCACCGGCGACCTCGACTGGGCGGAGCGCTTCGGCATCCTCCGCGCCAACGGCTACGACGGGCCGGTCGGCCTCGAGTACTACCCGACCGTCGAGTCCGCAGCATCCGTCGCCCTCATCCGTGAGCTGGCGGTCACGGCATGAGCCGCTACCCCGCCTCGGTCGACGTCGCGATCGTCGGCAGCGGTCCCGCCGGTGCGACGTACGCGCGCATCCTGAGCGAGGAGGCGCCGGATGCCGCGATCGCGATGTTCGAGGTCGGGCCCACGGTCTCCGACCCGCCGGGTGCGCACGTGAAGAACATCGAAGACGCGGGGCTCCGCGCCCGCGCGCAGGAGCGCTCGGAGGGCCCCGGGGCGGGCGCGGCGACGGTGAACTCGCCCGGAGCGGTGAAGTCGGGTGAGCGGCGCGCGCGCCCCGGCACTTACCTCCTCGCCGACGGCTACCAGATCGACGGGGAGGACGGGCTTCCGGTCGCGGCGTTCTCGAGCAACGTCGGCGGCATGGCCGCCCACTGGACCGGCGCGTGCCCGCGGCCCGGCGGCAGCGAGCGCATCGCGTTCCTCGACGACCTCGACGAGCTGCTCACCGACGGCGATCGGCTCCTGGGCGTGACGACGGATGCCTTCGACGCGGCGCCGTTCACCGCGCTCGTGCGCGACAGGCTCGCCGCCGTCGTCGACGACGGCCGCAACGAGGCCGCACGCGTGCAGCGCATGCCGCTCGCGGTGCACCGGCGCGACGACGGCCGGCTGGTGTGGTCGGGCTCGGACGTCGTGCTCGGCGACGCCACGCGTGCGAACCCACGGTTCTCGCTGTTCGACGAGTCGCTCGTGACGCGCGTGCTCGTCGAGGACGGACGCGCGGCGGGCGTGGAGGTCCGGGATCTCCGCACCGGTGAGGTGCACGAGGTGCGCGCCCGCGCCGTCGTGGTCGCCGCGGACGCGCTGCGCACCCCGCAGGTGCTGTGGGCGTCGGGCGTGCGCCCCGCCGCGCTCGGCCGCATGCTCAATGACCAGACGCAGGTGGTCTACGCCTCGCGACTGCGCGACGTCGAGCCGCCCGCCGAGGACGGGATCGCAGCATCCGGGGCCCTCTCCGAGCAGAGCGGCGTCAGCTGGGTGCCGTTCACGGACGAGATGCCGTTCCACGGGCAGATCATGCAGCTCGACGCCTCACCGGTGCCGCTCGCGGACGACGACCCCGTGATCCCGGGATCGATCGTCGGGCTCGGGCTTTTCTGCGCCAAAGATCTGCAGTGGGAGGACCGCGTCGAGTTCTCGGACACCGAGCAGGATTCGTACGGGATGCCCGCGATGCGGTTGCACTACACGCTCACCGACCGTGATCACGCCGTGCTCGATCGCGCGCGGGCGGAGATCGTCGAGCTCGCGAAGGCCGTCGGCGAGCCGATCGGCGACCGGCCGTTCACGATGCCGCTCGGTGCGTCGCTGCACTACCAGGGCACGACCCGCATGGGCGAGACCGACGACGGCCAGAGCGTCTGCGGCCCCGACAGCGAGGTGTGGGGCGTGCCCGGGCTGTTCGTCGCCGGCAACGGCGTCATCCCGACCGCGACGGCGTGCAACCCCACGCTGACGTCGGTCGCGCTCGGGGTGCGCGGAGCGCGTCACATCGCTCGCACCCTCACCCCCGGTCGTTGAGCGAGCGAAGCAGGACGAAACGCCTCGAATCGAGGGCGAAGTCTTGCTTATGTCTATTTTCGACATTAGAGTGTAGAAACAAGAAGTAAGTGTCAAGGAGGACTCTGTGATCCCCGATCGCATCATCGAGCAGGGAACGCTCACGATCGACGGCGCCCGCGTCTCGGTCGAGGTTCGCTTGCCGTGGTACCGCGCGCTGCCCGCCTCGTGCATCGGCCGCGCCACGCTGACCGTCGGCGGCGTCGAGGTGCCGGCCGATTCCCTCCGCTGGGGGATGAACGGCCAGACCTTCACGTTCGACGAGCTCGTGCCGAACACCCAGGACTGGTGGTTCCCGACCGACTCCGCCGTGCTCTCGGGCGACCTCGAGCTCGCCGGCGACGCCGAGCACAAGGTCGAGGTCGGCCTCACCCTCTACATCCCGTACATCGTCATCGGCGAGAACGAGGTGCTCCACATCGAGGAGCACGACGCCAAGACCATGACCGCACGAAAGGCGGTGGCGGCATGACCGGCCTCGGCTCGCCCATCCAGGGTGTCACGCTCTACAGCTTCACGCGCGCCTTCCACGGCCGCGAGTACGACCTCGAGGGCCTCATCCGCAAGGTCGCCGCCGACGGCTACGGCCCCGGCCTCGAGATCATCGGCTTCTCGAGCTTCCGCGGCTTCCCCGAGATCGACGATCGCTTCGCCGGCTGGTTCCGCGACCTCGTCGACGAGACCGGCCTCGTCACCACCTCGCTCGCCGTGAACGCCGACATCGGCATCCACCGCGACCGCCTGCTCACGCAGGACGAGTTGCTCGAGTACATGCGCCGCCAGATCGCGGCAGCCGCCAAGCTCGGCTTCCCGATCGCACGCGTGCAGATCTCGATCGAGCCCGACTCGATGGAGGCGCTCGCGCCGATCGCCGAGGAGTACGGCGTCACGCTCGCCCTCGAGGTGCACGCCGACCAGTACGCGTCGCACCCGCGCATCCTCGCCCTCCGCGACCGCTACGAGAAGGTCGGCTCGCCGTTCCTCGGCTTCACGATGGACTGGGGCGCCACGGTGACCGGCTTCGCGCCGTCGCTGCTCGAGGCCTACCGCCGCCGCGGCGCGTCGGAGGAGCTCCTCGGCAAGGTCGTCCAGCTGTGGGACGAGTTCTACGAGCAGGGCCCGCCCGCCGACCAGGCCGACCACGGCCAGCGCTTCGGCCGCTTCATCGGCCTCGCCGCGCAGAACGGCCGCCCCGACCTCGGCATCGACTTCGCGATCAACGGCACCGGCCTGTTCGGCCCGGCGCGCGTGGACGACTGGCTCGAGATCATGCCGTGGATCAAGCACGTGCACGGCAAGTTCTTCGGCATCGATGAGAGGGGCGAAGAGCCCTCGGTGCCGGTGCGCGACCTCGTGACCCTGCTCGTCGAGAACGGCTACAACGGCGCCATCTCGAGCGAGTACGAGGGCTGGCACTGGAACCACTGGCAGTCGCCTTTCGACATCATCGCCGGTGAGCAGGCTGTGCAGCGCTCGGCTGCGCAGGCGGCCGGCTCGCGCATGGTGACGGATGCCGCGGCCGCACGTCTGCAGCTGGCCCAGTGGCTGCCCAGCACCGAGGGAGCGAAGGCATGAGCGCCGACGTCGCCGGCACCGGCATCCGCCTCGGCACGACGCTGTACTCGATGACGAGCGAGTTCGCCGCGGGCCTCTACACGCCCGAGACGCTCATCGCCGCCGTCGCCGAGAACGGCATCGGGCCCGGCGTCGAGTTCAACATCGCGCAGCTGCTGCGCACCTACCCCGACGTCGACGACGCCTTCGTCAAGCTGTGGTTCGATTCGCTCGAGAAGTACGAGCTCGAGCCCAGCGCCGTCGGCACGAACCTCGACATGGGGCGCCGCAAAGACCGCGACATGACGCCCGGCGAGGAGCACGACTTCCTCGCGCGGCAGCTGAAGACCGCGCACACGCTCGGCTTCAAGCGCGTCGTCATCCGCTCGGCGGGCAAGGAGCTGCTGCGCAGCCTCCTGCCGCTCGCGGAGAAGTACGACCAGCGGCTCGGCTACGAGATCCACGCGCCCGAGGGGCCGAACAGCCCCAAGGTGCTGCAGATCCGCGAGCTGTACGAAGAGCTCGACAGCGACCGGCTGGGCTTCACCGCCGACTTCTCGTCGACGATGCACAGCCTCTCGCCGCGCCTGCTGGGCACGCTCCGCCAGATGGACATGCCGGAGGAGTACTTCCCGGTGATGGACGAGATCTGGCACAAGCCGCTGCCGATGCACGTGCGCAACCAGGAGTTCGAGGACTACCTCACGGCACAGGGCTGGGACTTCCTCAAGGCCGGTCCGTTCACGCGCCTCGCGTTCAACATGCACGGGCTCGTGCCGCCGGAGGAGTGGCTCGACATCATGCCGCAGATCTTCCACGTGCACGCGAAGTTCTACGACATCGGCGCCGACGGCGAAGAGCCGGCGATGGACATCCCGCGCATCGTGCGGCAGTTCGTCGAGGGCGGCTACCAGGGCTACCTCTCGAGCGAGTGGGAGGGCCACGCGTTCTCCGACCTCGGCGAGGCCGACCCCATCGGCCTCGTGAAGAAGCAGCACGCGCTGATGCGTCGTGCCATCGAAGAGACCGTCGCCGCGCGCCAGCCGGCCTGAGCGGACACAGGAGCAGAAATGACCGACACTGTCGCCGAAGCCACTGTCGCCGAACTCGCCGCCGAGGTCGCGCGCCTGCGCGAGCAGGTCGAGGGCGCCCAGCGCCTCGCCCAGCGGGCCGAGGACCGCGGGCAGGTGGAGAACCTCTTCAACCGCTACATGTACCTGCACAACGCCTTCCAGGACGAGCAGATCATCCCCCTGTGGGTGAAGGAGGGCACGGAGGGCATCCGCGCGCGCTACACGAACGCGGGCCAGTACACCACGTGGGAGAGCGTCACGCGCTACCACCGCGACCGGCCCACCCCGGTCGGCAAGCTGATCCTCCACGCCACCACGACCCCGGTGATCGAGGTCGCCGGAGACGGGCAGACCGCCAAGGGCGTCTGGCTGATGGCCGGCACCGAGTCGGGACTCACCGACCCGAAGGTGGCCGAGGCGTTCCCCGACATGTACTCCCCGGAGGAGGTGCTCGGCCAGAAGGTCTGGGCGCACTGGGTGTGGTGCAAGTACGCGATCGACTTCCTCAAGCAGGACGGCGAGTGGCGGTTCTGGAAGTTCCGCTGCTATGAGCTCGCGCGCGCGCCGTTCGAGGAGAACTGGATCAGCTTCGGGCTGAAGAACCAGGGCGCCTTCGACCTCGACCTCATGTACTTCGGGGACGACGGCAAGCCGGTGTTCATGCCACCGGCCGACGAGCCGGTCGCCTCGAAGAACCACCCGTACAGCCCGGAGACGGTGCAGAAGCTCGAGCCCGCGCCGCCGGTCGCGCACGATCACTTCACCGACACCTTCGCCTAGGAGACACCATGGCCACCCACAACTCGCTCTTCTCCGAGAAGGACGTCCGCCGCACCGACGACGGCATCGCGGTCTCGGTGCAGCTGCCCTGGTACCGCAGCCTCTGGCTCTCGGCGGTCGACGATGTCGCAGCATCCGTCAACGGCGTCGCCGTGCCGAGTGAGGACCTGCGTTTCGTGCTGCAGGGGCGCTCGTACACGATCGACGAGCTGCCCGAGCAGTCCGAGACGCTCTGGTTCGTCGCCGACCGGCCCGACGTCGAGATCGCCCTCGCGTCGCCGCCGGCCGCGGGCGAGAAGCTCACCGTCGAGATCGTCCTCACGATGCGCCTGCTCTACATGCAGATCATGCCGGGCGCCGACGGCGGCCCCGGCCGCTACGTCACCAACCGCGTGCCCGTCGAGCGTGAGGTCGTGCTCGCATGACGCTCCGCGTGGCCATGATCGGCTACGGCTTCATGGGCGCCGCGCACTCGGTGGGCTGGCGGCAGGCGCCGCACGTGTTCTCGCTGCCCGACGACGTCGAGATGGCCGTGATCGTCGGCCGCAACGCGAAGGCGGTGGCGGATGCTGCGGCCCAGTGGGGCTGGGCGGAGTCGGCGACCGATTGGCGCGAGGTGATCGCGCGCGACGACATCGACATCGTCGACATCGTTACGCCGGGCGACTCGCACGCCGAGATCGCGATCGCGGCGCTCGACGCCGGCAAGCACGTGCTGTGCGAGAAGCCGTTGGCCAACACCGTCGAGGAGGCCGAGGCGATGGCCGAGGCCGCGTCCCGCGCCGCCGCGCGTGGCGTGCGGTCGATGGTCGGCTTCACCTATCGCCGCGTGCCCGCCGTGACCTTCCTCCGGGACCTCATCGCGCAGGGCGCCGTCGGTAAGATCGCGCATGTGCGCGCGGCGTATCGCCAGGACTGGCTGGTCGATCCCGAGATGCCGCTTGCCTGGCGCCTGCAGAAGGAGCACGCCGGCTCCGGTGCGCTGGGCGACATCGGCGCGCACATCATCGACATGACGCAGTTCGTGACCGGACTCGACGTGGCCGCCGTCTCCGGCGTCGTCGACACCATCGTGAAGCAGCGTCCGCTCGAGGGTGAGAACCGGTCCCTGAGCCTGTCGAAGGGGTCGGGCACCGCGGCCGAAGGCTACGGCGAGGTCACCGTGGACGACGTCGCGATGTTCACCGGGCGCCTCGAGTCGGGGGCTCTGGTGTCGTTCGAGGCGTCGCGGTTCGCGACCGGGCGCAAGAATGACCTGTCGATCGAGGTGTCGGGAGACAAGGGCGCGCTGCGCTTCGACCTCGAAGACCTCAACACGCTCTGGTTCTACGACCGGACGGCGCCGGAGTCGACGCAGGGCTTCACGCGGATCCTCGTGACGGAAGCATCGCATCCGTATGTCGCGGCGTGGTGGCCGGCCGGACACATGCTGGGCTATGAGCACGGATTCAGTCACCAGGTCGTGGACTTGGTGACGGCGATCGCCGAGGGCACCGACCCGCACCCGTCATTCGACGAGGGGCTGTCGGTGCAGCGCGTGCTCGCCGCCGTCGAGGAGAGCTCGGCCCACGACTCCGTCTGGGTCTCCGTCAATGCCGACGTCACCGTGAAGGGATAGCAATGCCTCGTCCGATCACCCTGTTCACCGGCCAGTGGGCCGATCTGCCGTTCGAGGAGGTGGCCCGGCTCGCGGGCGAGTGGGGCTACGACGGTCTCGAGATCGCGTGCTGGGGCGACCACATCGACGTGTCGCGGTGGGACGACGCCGACTACGTGCAGTCGCGCCTCGACATCCTCGAGCGCAACGGCCTGAAGGTGTGGACGATCTCGAACCACCTCGCCGGACAGGCGGTGTGCGACGACCCGATCGACCAGCGGCACCGCGACATCCTGAACGACCGGGTGTGGGGCGACGGCGAACCGGAGGGCGTGCGGCAGCGCGCCGCCGAAGAGCTGAAGATGACGGCGCGGTTCGCGGCGAAGCTCGGCGTGAAGACGGTGACCGGGTTCACGGGCTCGTCGATCTGGAAGGCCGTGGCGATGTTCCCGCCGGCGTCCGACGAATGGATCGCCGCCGGCTACCAGGACTTCGCCGACCGGTTCCACCCGATCCTCGACGTGTTCGAAGAGGTCGGTGTGCGGTTCGCGCTCGAGGTGCACCCGTCCGAGATCGCCTACGACTACTGGACGACGAAGGCGACGCTCGACGCGATCGGGCACCGCGAGAGCTTCGGGATCAACTTCGACCCCTCGCACTTCATGTGGCAGCAGCTGGACCCGGTGGCGTTCGTGCTCGACTACGCGGAGCACATCTTCCACGTGCACGTGAAGGAGTCGATCACCAACCTCGACGGACGCAACGGGGTGCTCGGCTCGCACCTGCCGTGGGCCAACCCGCGCCGCGGCTGGACGTTCGTGTCGACCGCGCACGGCCAGGTGCCGTGGGAGCCGCTGTTCCGCGCGCTCAACGCGATCGGCTACGACGGCCCCACCTCCGTGGAGTGGGAGGACGCCGGCATGGACCGCCTGCAGGGCGCCCCGGAGGCCATCGCGTTCGTCCGCAAGCTCAACGCCATCACCCCGCCCGCGGCCGCCTTCGACGCCGCGTTCTCCACCAAGGCCGACTAGGCCTCGACCGAAGCGCCCCGGATCCGCCGGGGTGCCCTTCGGCGTGCCTTCGCACGCCCTGCACGAAGGAGTGTTCCGCATGACCGATGTCCTGAACGCGCTCATCCTGTCGGGTCACATGACCCGCGAGCACGACAACGAGTTCCGCAGCTTCCGCCAGCACAACCAGTGGCTCACGACCCTGCTCGAAGACACCGGGCGCTTCCGGGTCCGCATCGTCGAGGATCCACGCGGACTCGGCGCCGACATCATCGACAAGTACGACGTCGTCATCGTCGTCTTCGAAGGTCGCGACGGCTACCACGAGAAGGCGGTGGGCTTCGGAGCGGAGACGGATGCTGCGCTCCTGAAGTTCGTCCATGACGACGGCAAGGGCATCGTGTGGTTCCACGGGTCCGCCGCGCAGGAGGACGACTGGGGCTACCCCGACGAGTACAACGTCATGCGCGGCTCCCGCCTCACCGTCGCCGGGGGACTGCGGCCCCGGCCGTGGGGCGAGGCGCAGCTCGACACGGTCGAGCCGCGGCATGCGATCACCGAGGGCATCAGCGCCCGGTGGACGGTCACCGGCGACGACATCCTCACCGGCGTGGAGATCGCCGAGGGCGCGCAGGTGCTCCTCACGACGTACGACGACCTCGAGTCGTACGAGAAGGCCCCGATGTGGCCGATGTCGCACTACCCGGTGGCGATCCCGCCGGAGGGCATCGCTGCGCTTCCGGGCATGAACACGGATCAGCCGATCGCCTGGATCAACGAGTACGGCGCCGGCCGGTCGTTCACCATCACGATCGGCCACGACATCGACACGTTCCGCCGCATCGAGTTCATCCGCATGTTCCCGCGGGGCGTCGAGTGGGCGGCGATCGGCGAGATCACGCTCGATGGCCCGGATCGTCGTGGTGAGCGGCGCTTCCTGCCGTGGCCGTACTACAACCACGAGGGCTGAGTCGCGGGACGACGAAGGGGCCGGACGCGTCGCGTCCGGCCCCTTCGAGTCGTCGAGCGACCCGCGGTCAGCGGGCCGTGCCCACGGCCGACAGTGCGCGCTGCGCGAGCGCGAGGTGCGCGCGGGTCGTCGCCGCCGGATCGGCGTCCAGCCACTCGTGGCCGCCCCACTCGCTGGTGAGGGTGCCGGTGAAGCCGGTGCGACGCAGGGCCGCCCCGATGTCGGCGATCGGCGCGGAGACGCGGCCGTCGGCGTCGTCGAGATCCCAGAACTTGAGGTGCACGCCGGCGGTGAGCGGCAGCAGCGGCTCGAGGTCGGCGACGTCCGACCGACCGAACCGTACGAGCAGGTTCATGAAGAGCGTGTGGACGGCGGGCGGCACGCGTCCCTCCCGGAGGGTGGCGATCACCGCCTGGTGGGTCTCGGGCGCGCGCCATTCGGTCTCGAGGCGGTGCACCAGCTCGTCGTCGACGCCGCCCCGGCGGAGCTCGTCGAGGTACGACGGCGGCAGCGAGGGCATAAGCAGGCTGATGTCGACCAGCACGCGGATGCGGGGGTCGTCGAGTCTCTGCAGCAGCTCGAGGTGGGCCGCGACCGCGGGCAGGTCGAGCGTCTGCTGCCCTTGGATCTCCTCGTAGAGCACGATGTCCAGCTCGTGCAGCACCGGCTGGGCGAGGCGCAGGAGCTCGGGCCCCGTCTGACCGAACGGCACGCGCACGCCGCGTGCGCCGAGTCGCGCGGCCGCTCGCAGCTGCGGCACGAGGAACGCGAGCCGCTCCCGCTCGGTGCGCCGGCGCGTCGGCGAGATCCAGTCGTCGAGGCTCGCTCCGACGATCGTCACGGCGCCGCCCTCCGCGGCCAGACGCTCGCGGAACGCATCCACCTCCGCGTCGGACGGCTCGGGGAACGAGCGCCACACCTGACCCGCCTCGATCTCGATGATCGATGCGACGCCGTCCGCGACGACGCCGATCGCGATGTCGTCGGCTGTCCGTTCGGCGCGGATCACCTCGGGCGTCCAGTTGAACGCACTGGCCGAGACGGCCCACTCGCCGGGAACGTCGTCGCGCGGAGCGTCAGCCCGGTCCTCGACGGTCACGATGTCCGCGGTCGAGTGCGGGCGAGTGGATGCTGCGTCCCTGAGCTCCAGCGCGCGCTCGGCGCGGAACGGCAGGGAGAGCGGCCCTGACGGCCCGGCCTGGAGATACGGCACCACGAGCACGAACGACACCGAGATGTCGTGGGCGCCGGGAGGCAGCATCCGTTCGCCGCGCAGTTCGAGCCGGTCCTGGATGAACCACCAGCCCTGCTCGGCCTGGAGGGCGTCGGGTTCGACCTCGCGCTCATCGAGCCGGACCGTGACGGAGACGCTGACCCCGTCGACCTGCACCGCGACGTCGGTCACGGCGGCGAGGGGCATCGACCGGATCCACGGCAGGCTCACGTGCAGGGCGAAGCCCGAATCCGTCGCGACGAGCGCATCGTCCAGCAGCAGCGGCAACGCCATCGTGTTCACTCCCTTGTGTCGGCGCCGGCAGAGCCGGCTTTAGACAGGAAGCTACACGCTTTTGTTGATTTCTGTAAGAAGTTGTCGGCGAATGACGAGAGTCCTACGCCACCGCTTCGAGGGCGCCGCGGATCGCCACGACCGTGGGCCGCCCGTCGCCGAACCAGCGGGGGAAGGTGACCTCGAAGAGCTGCTCGCGCACCATCTCCACACCGCCGCGCAGCGGCTCGCGCCGGTCGTTGACGGACTGCGCGATCGTCAGATCTCGCGTGGCGAGGGGGAGCGACAGCTCGTAGACGCGCTGACGCACCTCGGCCAGCAGCAGCTCTCCGGCGCCGGCCATCGCGCCGCCGATCACGATGACCGACGGGTTGAACATGTTGACGAGCGCGGCGATCGACTCGCCGACGACGCGGGCCGAGCGCTGCACGAGCCGGATCGCGAGGGCGTCGCCGTTCTCGGCCGCGATCGAGATGAGCTCGGGCGTGAGCTCCTCGCCGTCGGCGACGGCGGTGGCGAGCACACCCGTAGCGCCGGCCTCGATCTCGGCGAGGGCGTCGCGGATCATCGCCCATCCGCCGGCGACGGCTTCGAGGCATCCGATCTTGCCGCAGCGGCAGAGGGCATCCGATTCCCGCACCCGCACGTGGCCGATGTCGCCGGCCGCGCCGTTGACGCCGCGATGGATGCGCCCGTGCGAGAGGAGCCCGGCGCCGATGCCGGAGCCCATCTTGCAGTAGATCAGATCGAGGCGGTCGTCGTCGCGGCGGGCGCGCTCCCCGAAGGTGAGCAGGTTCACATCGTTGTCGACCCACACGGGGGCGTCGTAGCGCTGCTCGAAGCGGCGCCGCACGTCGAAGCCGTTCCAGCCGGGCATGATCGGCGGTGCGACCGGGCGACCGCTGTCGAAGTCCACCGGGCCGGGCACGCCCACGCCGATGCCCCAGACCGGCACGTCCGGGGTGCGCGCGAGCACCTCGTCGATCATGCTCAGGGCCTTGTCGAGCGTCTCCGCGGGACCGCGGGCGATGTCCCACGGCGAATGCTCCTGATCGATGACGTCGCCGTCGAGGAGTGCGACGCCGACGTGGATGTGGAGCGCGCCGAGGGCGCAGACGACGATGCGTCCGGCGTCGCCGCGGAAGCGGAGGGTGCGCGGTGCGCGGCCGCCCGACGAGGGCCCGAACTCGCCGTCGGCGAGATAGCCCATCTCGATCGCGTGGTCGACGCGCTGCGTCACGACGCCGCGGCCCAGACCGGTCACCCGGCCGATCTCGGGACGGGTCGCGGCTTCGCCGGTGCGAACCATGTTGACGATGCGGAGAAGGCTCGTCATCTCGTCGGTCTGTGCGCCGAACCGCAGGGTGGACTCTCTGGCCATGGTCGATTCTTACATAACACCGCGCACGAGACACGGAAATCGTGACATCTATAGTCAAACGACTTCACACTTAGGTACGCTTCCAGCCGAAGTAAGGAGGCGTCCATGGCTCGTGGTGTGGGCATCATCGGTGCGGGTCCCGGAGTGGCGGCACTGCATCTTCCGACCCTCGCGCGCCTGAGCGACGCCTTCCGCGTCGTGCACGTCGCCGACGGGGGCAGCGGCCGGGCGGCCGCACTCGCGGCGCGCGGGGGTGCCCGATCGTCGACGGGCGCCGAGGCCATCATGGCGGATCCCGAGGCGGAGGTCGTCGCGATCTGCAGCCCGCCCGCCCAGCATGCGGCGCAGATCATCGCGGCCGTCGCCGCGGGCAAGCGCGCGGTGTTCTGCGAGAAGCCGATCGGCACGACCGTCGCCGAGGCGGAAGAGGCCGTCGAGGCGTGCCGCCGCGCCGGCGTGCCACTCATCGTCGGCACGAACCACTACTTCGACCCGGCGTGGGGCCGGGCCAAGCATCACCTCACGGCGTCTGGCGGGCCGGTCATCTCGATCTCCGTCACGCTCGCGCTGGCGCCCAACACGCGGTATCACCAGCTCGTCACCGAGCTGCCCGTCGCGGCGGGCGGGCGGGGCGGGCCCGACCTCACCTGCCCAGAGGTGGCGGCGGGCGTCGTGCGTCAGCTTCTCACCGGACTCGCGATCCACGATCTGCCGCTCGTGCGCGATCTCGTCCCGCGCTTCGAGCGCGTCGTCTTCGCGCGGGCGCTGCCCCCGCTCGGGTACGCGGTCGGCTTCGTGGCCGGCGGGGTCCCAGTCCAGCTCACGACGGTGATGCTCCCGGAGGGCGCCGACACGCTCTGGCGCATCGCCGTCGCGACGGCTTCCGATCGGCTCGACGTCAGCTTCCCGCCCCCGTTCGTGCACGCCGGCGGAGCGCGGGTGCGCGTGCGCGCGGCGGACGGCCGCGACACGATCTACGCACACGATCCCGCCGACGGATACGTCGCGGAGTGGCGCGCCCTCGCGGAGCTGCTCGACGCCGGCCTGCCGGTGGAGTACGACGAACTGCTCGACGACGCCCGCTACGCCCTGGGGCTGGCGGACGCCGCGGCAGAGCTGATCGGAGCCGCAGCATGACGACGCCCGTTCGCACCGACCTCGACGCCTACCGCGTCGCGGTGGCCGAGCTGCCGGTGAGCGCGATCGCGAGCCCTGACGTGAAGGGCGCCATCGCCGTCGTGCCCGGGGGCGACGCGTGGTGGGTGGCGGCTTCGGACGCGATCGCCGCCGGCGCGGCGGCGATCGTCGTCGCGCAACCTGCCGTCGGCCCGATCGAGGCGCTCGATGCCCTCGCCTCGCTCGCCGGTGCCACCCCCCTGATCGTGGAGCGCCCGCTGCTCCGCGCCGACATGGTCGCCGCAGCGGGCGCGTCGATCGAGGAGCTCCCGGCTCCCGGCGCGCTCGTCGTCGAGTGCCATGCGCCCGCGCGCACGCTCGGTCCGGCGTTGCGCGACGCGATCGGGTGGGCGCGGGTCATCGCCGGCACACCGCTCGCACCACGGACGACGGAGTCGTGGGGCGGCCGCGTGCTCGCTCTCCTCGAGTGCGAGCATGGCTCCGCCGTGTCGATCGCCGCCGCCGTGCAGCCGGGCGCACCGTCCGCCGGCCGCGTGCGGATCACCTCGATCGCCCCGACGCGCGTCGAGATCGACGCCGATCTCGACATCGTCGTGGTCGTCACGGATGCCACGGGTCGACGCATCCTTCCCGCGCGCTTCGAGAACTCCGAGCGCGTCGCGCTGCGCCGCGCGATCTCGGCGATCCGCACGGCCGAGCAGCCCTCCGATCTCGCGGATCTGCGCCATGACACGGGTCTTGCCGCGGCGCTGCTTTCTGCACGTCCCGCATAAACGCCGGTGATCCGAGGGATAGCCGATATGGGATTCCTCGATATGCCCGAGTTCGGCGAAAGTGGTTGACGGGATCACCCCGATGACTCACCGAAAGGGATCGAAGATGATCAAGCTTCTGTCGCATCTGTCGTATGTGGCCATCACGTCGCCGGACGTCGAGGCATCCGTCGACTTCTACGTCAAGCAGGTCGGCCTCACCGTCGTCGACCGCGTCGACGGCGCCGTCTACCTCCGCTGCTGGGGCGACTACTACGCCTACTCGGTCGTGGTCGTGCCGGGCGACGAGCCGGGTCTCGTCACCGCTGCGTGGCGCACGTCGAGCCCCGAGGCGCTGGAGGAGGCCGCCAAGCGCGTCGAGGCCGCCGGCATCCAGGGCGAGTGGATCGACGTCCACAAGATCGGCCGTGCCTACCAGTTCACCGGCCCGTGGGGCCACACGCTGACCCTGCACTGGGACGTCACGCGCCACCACGACACCGAGGGCGACGCCGCGTCGATCTACCCCGACCGCCCCTCGCGTCGCAGCAAGGTCGCGGGCGCCCCGCGCCAGCTCGACCACGTCACGATCGCGACCAGCGACGTCGATGCGTTCGTCCAGTGGTACGTCGACGTGCTCGGGTTCCGCTTCATGGCGCGCACGCAGCTCGACGAGGCGCCGATCTCGGTGTTCTCGGTGCTCACGACCAACGAGAAGTCGCACGACCTCGGCGTCGTCCTCGACGGCTCGACCCGCGCCGGCCGCGTGAACCACTACGCCTTCTGGGTGGATACCCGCGAGGAGCTGCTCATCGCGGCCGACGTCCTCGGCGAGAACGGCTACCCGATCGAGTACGGCCCGTCGATCCACGGCATCGGCGAGCAGAACTTCCTCTACTACCGTGAGCCCTCGAGCCTGCGCATCGAGCTCAACACCGGCGGCTACCGCAACTACGTGCCCGACTGGGAGGCCAACACGTGGAAGCCGTCGCAGGGGTCGAACAACTTCTACCGCAACAGCGCCATGCCGATGTCGATGACGGAGTCCTTCCCGCCTGCGGACGGCCCGTCGGCGACGGAGGAGGGCGTTCCGGACGAGATCAAGGACGCCCTGCTGAACCCGTACGCCAAGCACGGCCAGGGCTGACAGGCTCGAGGGTGGGGATGCCGCAGGCGTCCCCACCCTCGCACCACGTTCCGAACCACGGATCTGGAGAGAACATGACGACGTCGTCACACGGACTGACCGCCCCCTTCGCCCTCGCGCGCTACCGCGACGGCGATTCCGTGCGTCTCGGGCTCGTCGCCGGCGACCGCATCCGCGCGGTCTCCGACGACGAGCTCGGCGCCGCCGGCCTCAACGCCTTCCTGGCGCACCCCGACTGGGACCGCCTCGGTGCCCTCGCCACGAAGGACGGGGAGTGGATGCTGCTGGCCGACGTCGTGCTCACCGCCCCAGTGGAGCCGCGACAGGTGGTGCAGGCGGGCGCGAACTATCGCGAGCACGTCATCGAGCTGGTCGTGGCGGGCCTCACGCAGGACCCGTCCCGCTCGCCCGAGGAGGCACGCGAGTTCGCGGCCAAGATGATGGACGACCGCCGTGCGAACGGCGAGCCGTACTTCTTCCTCGGACTGCCGACCGTCGTCGTCGGCGACGACGTGCCGCTCGTGCTGCCCGGCTACAGCGAGGTGCACGACTGGGAGCTCGAGCTCGCCGTCGTGATCGGCACCGAGGCGTTCCGCGTCTCCCGCGAGGACGCGCTGCACCACGTCGCCGGCTACACGATCGTCAACGACGTCACGACGCGCGACCTCGTCTTCCGCAAGGACATGAAGGAGATCGGCACCGACTGGTTCCGCTCCAAGAACGCCCCCGGCTTCCTCCCGACCGGCCCCTTCCTGGTGCCGGCGCCTTTCGTGGCGGGGGAGGACCTCACGGTGCGACTCGAGCTCAACGGCGACACGATGCAGAACGGATCGACGAGCGACCTGCTCTTCGACATCCCGGCGCTCATCTCCACCGCGTCGCAGACGACGACCCTCCTGCCCGGCGACCTGCTCCTCACGGGGAGCCCTCCCGGGAACGGCCAGCACTGGAAGCGGTTCCTGCGGGACGGCGACGTCATGACGGGGTCCATCTCGGGCCTCGGCACGCAGGTGGTCCGCTGCCTCGCGGAAGGACCGGCGGTATGACCCTTCGACAGGCTCAGGGGCCAGTGTCCGAGAACCCCGGCGACCTCGACCGCACCGACCCCGCGTCCGAGATCGCGGCGCGCGCCGCGGCCTTCCGCAACTGGGGCCGGTGGGGCGAGGACGACGTGCTCGGCACGCTCAACTTCATCGACGCCGCCAAGCGCGTCGAGGCCGCCGCCCTCGTGCAGGACGGCGAGGTCGTCTCGCTCGCGCAGGCGTTCGACACGAACGGCCCGCAGAAGGGGTGGCGCCGGCGCACCAACCCGGTGCACACGATGACCGACACCGGCACCGACGCCGAGCGCGGCAATCAGGGCTTCCCGCACGGCATCGGCGGCGCCGACGACGTGATCGCGATGCCGCTGCAGTGCTCCACCCAGTGGGACGGACTCGGCCACATCTTCGACCACGGCAACGCCTGGAACGGCCGGCGCGCGGGCGACGTCGTCACGAGCGACGGCGACCTCGTCACGGGCATCGAGCACGCGGCATCCGTCATCGTCTCGCGAGGTGTCCTCCTCGACGTCGGCCGCCACCTGCGACCCGAGACCGGCGAACTCGAGGACGGCTACGCCATCACCGTCGCCGACCTCGAGGCGACCATCGCCGCGCAGGGCGCATCGAGCCGGGTCGGCCGCGGCGACATCGTGCTGGTGCGCACCGGCCAGTACGCCCGCACCCGCCGCGACGGCTGGGGCGAATACGCCGGCGGACCCGCGCCTGGGCTCTCGCTCACCACGGCCGGGTGGCTGCACCGCACCGAGATCGCCGCGATCGCCACCGACACGTGGGGCTTCGAGGTGAGGCCCAACGAGTTCGACGCCCCGGCCTTCCAGCCGCTGCACCAGGTCGTGATCCCGAACATGGGACTCACGATCGGCGAGATGTGGAATCTCGACGCCCTCGCCGACGCGTGCGCGGCGCGCGGGCGCTGGGACTTCCTGCTGTCGGCGGCACCGCTGCCGATCACGGGGGCGGTCGGCTCGCCGATCAACCCCGTCGCGATTCTGTAATCCCCCCGAAGACAAAGAACAGAGAGGTTCTGACATGACCGCAGTGAACAAGGTCGCGATCGCCGGAAGCGGCGTGAGCGGACTCGCCGCCGCCATCCAGCTCGCCAAGGCCGGCGTCGAGGTCGACGTCTTCGAGGCGAAGCCCGAGCTCAGCGCGCTCGGGTCCGGCATCTCGCTGCAGGGCAACGCCCTGCGTGTGTTCGACGCGCTCGGCGCGTGGGACGAGATCCGCGCCGCCGGCTACCCCTTCGAGGGGCTCAACCTGCGCGCTCCCGGGCCGGGGGCGCCGATCGTCGCCGAGCTTCCGGACGTCAAGACCGGCGGACCCGACTACCCGGCGGCGATGGGGATGCCGCGGCCCGCACTGGCCCGCATCCTCCTCGACCACGCGCAGAAGGCCGGGGCGAACGTCCGCTTCGGAACCAAGGTCACAGGTCTCGAGCAGAGCGGCGACGGGGTCGAGGTCTTCGTCGACGGCGCCCCTGTCGGCACGTACGACCTGCTGATCGGCGCCGACGGCCTGAACTCCGCCGTCCGCGGGCTCATCGGCATCGAGACCAAGCCCGAGCCGACCGGCATGGGCATCTGGCGCTCGTTCGTCTCGCGGCCCGCCGAGGTCGTCCGCAGCGAGCTGTACTACGGCGGTCCGGTCTACATCGCCGGCTACACCCCGACGGGCGACGACACGATGTACGCGTTCCTCGTAGAAAAGGCGCAGGACCGCTTCGACGTCTCCGACGAGGACGCGACCCGCATCATGCTCGAGGAGTCGCGTGCCTACGACGGCCCGTGGAACTCGATCCGCGCCGACCTCGAGGGCGGCGCGCACGCGAACTACACGTGGTTCACGAAGCACATCGTCGAGGGATCGTGGAACCGCGGCCGCGTCGTGCTCATCGGCGACGCCGCGCACTCGTGCCCTCCGACGATCGCGCAGGGCGCGGCGCAGGGCCTCGAGGACGCGCTCGTGCTCACCGAGCTGCTGGCCGGACGCGACGCCGTCGACGCGGCGCTGTGGGACGAGTTCCACGCGCGCCGGCTGCCGCGCGCGAAGGCCGTGGTCGAGGCATCCGTGCAGCTCGGTCAGTGGCAGCTCGACGGCGTGCGGGACGCCGACGTCGCCGGTCTCATGTTCGGCGTCGCCCACCAGATGGCGGTGCCCGCATGATCACCGACGTCCACGCGCACCTGCTGCTGCCCGCGCTGCACGCCGAGGTCGAGCGCCGCGCGCCGGAGGAAGTCGCCGCGGCTGCCGATCTCGAGCGCCGGCGCAACGGCGTCGAGAGCATGCAGGCGTCGGGCGCCATGATCGGCGCCCGGATCCCGAAGCTCACCGACGTCAACGCGCGACTGGCGGCGATGGACGAGCAGGGCGTGGACCGGCAGTGGGTCAGCGTGTCGCCGAACCACTTCTACCCGTGGGCGAACGAGGGGCTGTCGGGCTGGATCGCGGGGGAGACGAACCGGCTCATCGCCGAGCACGTCGCCCAGGCGCCCGACCGCCTCGTCGGCCTCGGCGTCGTGCCGCTGCAGCATCCGGCGCACCTCGTCGAGTACCTCGACGACGCCGTGCTCGGCCGGGGCCTCGCGGGCGTCGAGATCTCGTCGTTCGCCGGCGACGTGGAGCTGTCGGACGAGCGGCTCGAGCCGTTCTGGGCGCGTGCCGCCGAGCTCGGCTGCGTGATCTTCCTGCACCCGTTCGGCTGCAGCCTCGACGAGCGTCTCGACCGGTTCTACCTCTCGAACACGGTCGGGCAGCCGACCGAGAACGCCGTCGCGCTGTCGCACCTCATCTTCGCGGGCGTGCTCGACCGGCACCCGGGGCTCAAGATCGTCGTCGCCCACGGCGGCGGCTACCTGCCGTTCGCGATCGGCCGCTCCGACCGCGCGTGGCGGGTGCGGCCGGAGGCGCGACGCTGCGCGCACGAGCCGTCGAGCTATCTGAAGAAGCTGTGGTTCGACACGGTCGTGCACGACCCCATCGCCGTGCGCCATCTCGTCGAGGTCGCCGGGGGTTCCCGGGTCGTGCTGGGCAGCGACTTCCCATTCGACATGGGACTTGACGACCCGGTGACGTTCGTGCGTTCGGCCGACCTCCCGGCCGAGATCACCGCGCGCATCCTCGCCGGCAACGCCGAGGAGCTGCTGCGCACGAAGGTGTCCGCATGAGGATCGCGCGCTGGATCGACGGCGCCTCGGCCGGCTCCGCGGTCCCCGAGCCTGTCGAGGGGTTCGTCATCGGCGATCGCGTCATCCCGTTCCCCGACGGCCAGACCGTCGCCGACATCCTCGCCGGGGGGTTGGATGCTGCGCACGCCGCGTTCGGCCGGGTGAAGGGTGAGCCCGGCACGGCGCTCGCCGACGTGCGCCTGCTGGCGCCGGTGGTGCCGGCGTCCGTCCGTGACTTCGTCGCGTTCGAGGAGCACGTCGAGGGCGTGAGCGCTTCGGTCGACGGCAAGAGTGAGGTCGTGCCCCAGTGGTACCAGGCGCCGACGTTCTACTTCACGAATCCGCACACGATCCTCGGCCCGGACGAGCCCGTCGCCCCGCCGGTCACCGAGCGCCTCGACTTCGAGCTCGAGGTCGCGGTCGTCGTCGGCAACGCCCCCGGGGTCGGCGAGGCGAACCTGACCGCGGCGGACGCCGCCCCGCGCATCTTCGGCTACACGATCATGAACGACTGGTCGGCGCGCGACATCCAGTCACGCGAGATGAAGGTGCGCCTCGGGCCGGCGAAGGGCAAGGACTTCGGCACCAGTCTCGGTCCGTGGATCGTGACGGCCGACGAACTGGAGCAGTACGTCGACGCCGACGGCTTCCTCGCGATCCGCGCCGAGGTGCGCATCAACGGCGAGCTCGTCGGCGAGGACCTCGTGTCGAACATGGGCTGGCCGTTCGCCGAGCTCGTCGCGTACGCCTCGCGCAACTCCCGGGTCGTCCCGGGGGACGTGCTCGGCAGCGGCACGGTCGGCAACGGCGGATGCCTCGGCGAACTGTGGGGCAGGGGCTCGACGATCCCCGCTCTGCGCGAGGGCGACGAGGTGCGCATGACCGTCGAGGGCATCGGCGAGCTCGTCGGCACCGTGGGCGCGGCGGTGCCCGCGCCCGCACTCCCCGCGGCGCGCCCCCGCACGCGCGCAAGGCAGCGTTCCTGATTCTTTAGTTGTTTTTCGACTAAAGCATGGCTAGAATCGACAGTGACGTCGGGGCCTCCGCTGGCCCGTTCCCTGTGGCGAGGCCGCCCAGGGGCACACCCCGTCGCGTCGATCGCCCGGTCGTACGGGCCAGAACGCGTATGAGCATGTCACCGTGGAGGCTTCGCCTCCTGATCGTCTCCCTTCTGACGGTCGCGATCCTCGGAGCCCTCGACCACACGATCGTGTCGACCTCCCTCGCGACCGTCGCAGGAGAACTCGGAGCCCTCGCCCAGATGGGGTGGGTCGTCGTCGGCTACACCCTGGCGAGCACCGTCCTCCTGCCGGTGCTCGGGAAGCTCGGCGACGCGGTGGGACCGCGCGCCGTGTTCCTGGTGTCCCTGGTGCTGTTCCTCGTCGCGTCGCTCGCGTGCGGCTTCGCGCAGGACATGCCGCAGCTCATCGGAGCGCGCGTCGTGCAGGGCATGAGCTCGGCGGGCCTGCACCTGATGTCGCAGACGATCGTCGCCCGCGTCACCACCCCGCGCGAGCGGCCGAGGTATCTCGCGCTCATCGGCGCCGCCTTCCCCGTCGCGATCCTCGTCGGCCCCGTGCTCGGCGGCCTCATCACGGACTACTGGGGGTGGTCCTGGGTGTTCTGGATCAACATCCCGTTCGGCGTCGCCGCGCTCCTGCTCGCCCTCGTCGCCGTGCCGCATCTGCCCGGCTTCGGCCGGCGCCGGTTCGATGTCGGCGGCTCCGTGTCGTTCGCGATCGCGATGGTCGCTCTGGTGCTCGCGGTGACCTGGATCGGCGATCCCGCGCTGGCTGCAGCATCCGTCGTCTCCTTCGCCGTCGCGGGCATGGCGTTCGCCGCGTTCTTCCTCATCGAGCTGCGGGCGCCCGAACCGCTGGTTCCGCTGCGACTCTTCGCCGACCGGACCATCGCGGTCGGCACAGTGCTGTCGGCCATCATCGGCATCGGCCTGTTCTCGATCACGGCGTATCTGCCCACGTACATCCAGATGGCCTACCGCACGAGCGCGACGGTGTCGGGTCTCGTGCCCATCGCGACCGTGTTCGGGATGCTGGTGAGCAATCTCGCGACCGGGTGGCTCGTCAGCCGCACCGGCCACTATCGGGTCTACTGCATCGTGGGCACCGCGCTGAGCGCCGCCGGGCTGTTCGCCATGTCGGTCCTCCCGGTGGGCCTGCCGCTGTGGGTGCCGATGATCCTCATGGCCGTCGTCGGGGTCGGGACCGGCGCGTTCATGAGTCTCGTCGTCGCGGTCGTGCAGAGCGCGGCGCCGCGTCGCGACACCGGCAGCATGACGGCCACCGTGAACCTGGTGCGCCAGGTCGGCTCGACCGTCGCGACCGCGATCATCGGCGGTGTGATCGGCTTCGGCGTCGCGGCGCTGCTCCCGTCGTCGCTCGATGCCGCGACCCTGACGCCGCAGTTCGTCCACGACGCGTCCGCCGCGGTGCAGAACCAGGTCGCCGGGATCTACAGCGGCGTCTTCGCTCCCGTGTTCGCGGCGCTCGCCGTCACCTACGCCGCCGGCGTCGTCGCCGCCGTGCTCCTTCCTGCCGGTCGCCTCTCGGACGAGTCCGAGCCCGCACCGGCACCCAGTTCCGAACCCCTCACCGCGTGACCAGAAGAGGTACTCCCATGTCTTCCACCCCCACCGTCGCCATCGTCGGCTCCGGCCCGATCGGCTCCGCGTACGCCCGCGTCATCCTCGAGACCAGCCCCGACGCGCGCGTCGTGATGTACGAGGCGGGTCCGCAGCTCACCGCGATCCCCGGGGAGAGCGTCCGCAACATCGCCGACCCCGACGAGAAGGCCCGTGCCCGCAAGATGTCGCAGGGGCCGCAGTCCGGCGCGTTCCGCGAGAGCCTCGGCATCCCCGCCGGTGTCGTCGTCGAGGGCATGTTCACGGCCCGGCAGGGGACGCACCTCCTCGACTTCGGCGGGCCGGGATCCGCGCACGCCGCCACTTTCCCCGCGGCGGCCGCCGCGACGAACGTCGGCGGCCAGGGCGCGCACTGGACCTGTGCGATCCCGCGGCCGGCCTTCAGCGAGAAGGTCGACTTCATCGACGACACCGAGTGGGAGGATCTGATCTCGACGGCCGAGGGACTGCTGCACGCGCAGCAGGCGGCGTTCGCGGATTCGGCCATCGGAACGGCGATCCGGTCGCTCCTGACCGACGAGTTCGGCGCCGAGCTGCCCGCCGGCTACGGCGTGGGCACCCTGCCGGTCGCCGGAGACCCGCAGCCCAACGGGTCCATGGTGTGGGCGGGCGCGAACACGGTCCTCGGCCCCCTCATCGAGTCAGGCACCCCGGAGTCGGCGCGGTTCGAGCTGCGCGACCTCACGCTGGTGCGGCGGGTCGAGACCGAGGACGGCGTGGCCACCGGAGTCACGATCGAGGATCTCCGCACGAAGGAGGTCTCGTTCTTCCCGGCCGATGTCGTCGTCGTGGCCGCCGACGCGTTCCGCTCTCCGCAGCTGCTCTGGGCCAGCGGCATCCGTCCCCGCGCCCTCGGGCGATACCTCACCGAGCACCACGTCGTCATCACGACGGTGGCCCTCGACGAGGAGCGCATGAGCGCCCTGATCACGGACGGCGAGTTCGAGGCCGAGCTCGCGCGTCGCGCCCAGAACGCGGCCGACCCGGTCGCGGCCGTCAACCGGATCCCGTTCTCGGAGCCGGGGCACCCCTTCTCGCTCCAGGTGATGTACGCCGAGAACCCGCCGTTCCAGCTCGACCCCTCGCACCCCGCCGCGGGCAACCGCTGGGGCTACGTGAACATGGGCTACGGCGTGCGCAAGCACCCGCGCGTCGAGGACGGCGTCACCTTCGACGACAGCGAGCTCGACTACCGCGGCTTCCCGAACATGACGATCGAGTACGCGCTGACGGATGCCGAGCAGCCCGAGCTCGACGAGGCCACCGCGCGCGTCCGCCGGGCCGGCGCCGCCCTCGGCGCCTTCGTCGCCGAGCCGCGGCTGCTGCCGAACGGCTCGAGCCTGCACTACATGGGCACCCTGCGGATGGGGTCGGCCGACGACGGCACGTCGGTCGCGGACCCGTACTCGCGCGTCTGGGGCTACGACAACCTCGTCGTCGGCGGGAACGCCCTGATCCCGACCGCCAACACGATGAACCCGACGCTCATGAGCGTCGCGATCGCCGTCCGCGGCGCCCGCAAGCTCGTCGAGCAGCTGGACGCCGCGCGGGTCGAGCAGGTCGCCCGATGACGGATGCTGCGGCCCGCGCCGCGAACCGCGCGGTGGTCGAGGCGTTCTTCACCTCGAACCTCGGCAACCCGGCCGAGCGGATCGCCCTGTGGCACCCGGACGGCGTGAAGGAGCTGCCGTTCGCCCCGTCCGAGCTGCCGAAGACGCGGTGGGAGGGCCGCGACGACATCGTCGCCAACACCCACGCAAACGCCGGCATGTTCGAGAGCGTCGTGCACACCGACCTCGTGATCCACGACTGCGTCGACCCCGGGCTGTTCTTCGTGACGAGCCGCATGGTCGACGAGGCGCGGTTCCTCGGGGAGCCCTACCCGCAGTCCTTCGTGCACCTGATCCGCGTGCAGGACGGCGCGGTGATTCTGCAGCAGGAGTTCTTCAACTCCGAGATCCTCGCGGGCGCCGAGCGCGCCGCCCGGGCGAAGGGCCGCACTCCGCTCGGCTCCTGACCCGCGTCCGAACTCCTCACTCTCGGCCCTCCACCCCGGCGCGCTGCCGTTCCGGGGCCCCGACGTGCGCCGATTCTGAGGAGTTGCGGCATCGGGTGCGGCATCCCGACGCTGCTGGTCCGGTCGGGACGCGCCGGCTCGGGTCAGCGGCCGGCGATGCGGTCGGCCATGAACTTGGCCCCGGCCGACGACGTCGCACCGCCGTCGACGGGGATCTCCGCTCCGGTGAGATACGACGCGGCGTCCGACAGCAGGAACGCGACCGCCTCGGCGACCTCGTCCGCCTGCCCGAGGCGGTCGAGCGGGGTCAGGGCGAGCTGTGCAGCGCGCATCGCCTCGGGTGCGTTCGCGGTCATCGGCGTCTCGATGAAGCCGGGGTGCACGACGTTGACACGGATGCCGCGGGGACCGAGTTCGGTCGCCGCGACATGGGTGAGGCCGCGCAGCCCCCACTTCGACGTCGTGTACGCGACGGGGTAGTGGGCATTGAGCGCCGCCGACGAGCCGATGTTGACGATCGACGAGCCGCGCCCCATGAGCGGCGCGAGCGCCTGAATGCCGAGCATTGGCCCGGTGAGGTTGACCGCGAGCACCCGGTCCCAGTCCGCACGCTCGACGGCGCCGAGCCGCGCACGATGCGTGATGCCGGCGTTGTTCACGAGGCCGCGGAGGGGTTCGCCGTCGAGGAGTTCCGTCAGGGAGGCGGCGAGCGCGGCCCAGTCGCGCTCGTCCGACACGTCGAGGCGCCGGTACTCGACGCCCGAAGTAACGGCGGTGGCGGCATCCATCACATCCGTGGCGAAGACGCGTGCTCCCGCCTCTGCGAGCACGCGCGCCTCGGCCGCACCCTGGCCGCCTCCCGCCCCGGTGACGACGATCGTGCATCCTTCGAGCCCCGGATACCTGGTCATGGACGCGACGCTAGCCCGCCGTGCCGCCGGCGGGAACCGGCATCCACTGATGCCGCGCATCGGAATCCCCGAACCCGCGCCGGCGCCTCGCGCGCGAGGATGAGCACATGGAATCCTCGCCGCTCGCACCCGCGCGGCTCTTCTCGTGCGCGGGCCAGGTCGCCGTGGTCACGGGGGCCGCGACCGGCATCGGGCGCGCGGCTGCCGAGGCGCTCGCCGCAGCGGGTGCGCGCGTGGTCCTCGCGGGCCTGGCCTCGTCGGAGCCCGAGCGCGCCGCGGCGGACCTCGTCGGCCAGGGCGCCGATGCGATCGGCGTCGCGTGCGATGTGACGGATGCCGCGGCCCTCACCGATCTCGTCGACACCGCGGTGCGGCGATTCGGGCGACTCGACACCGTCGTCGCGAACGCCGGCGCCGCGCTCGACGACCCGGACGCCGACGCCATCGAGCGGCTCGACCGCATGTTCGACCTCCACGTGCGCTCGGTCGCACGGCTGGCCGACCTCGCGGTGCCCGTCATGGCCGAGGGCGGCGGGGGAGCCTTCATCGTGATGTCGAGCCTCTCGGGCCTGCGCGGCAACCGGCTGCTGTCGGGCTACGGCGTCACGAAGGCCGCCAATGCCCAGCTCGCCCGCAATCTGGCCGTGCAGTGGGGCTCACGCGGCATCCGCGCGAACGCGATCTCGCCCGGCGTCATCGCGACCGATTTCGCCCGCCCGATCACCGACGACCCGTCCGCCGCCTCCATGCGCCTGGCGAAGACACCGCTCGGTCGCTTCGGGACGCCGGCGGAGGTCGCCGGTGCCGTCGTATGGCTGGCGTCGCCCGCCGGCGCGTTCGTGAGCGGTCAGAACATCGTGATCGACGGCGGCACCCTCATCTCGGACTGAGGATCACGCCTCCGGGCGATAGCGACCCACCAGCTGTCGGTAGACGTCGGCGCTCGGCTTCTCGGTGCGCGCGAAGGTCTCGGGATCCACCTCGTGAAGACCGAGCCTCGGGCCGTAGCCGAAGATCCACTCGAAGTTGTCCATGAGCGTCCAGTGGCAGTACCCCAGCACGGGGACGCCGTCGGCGATCGCCAGGGCGAGGCCCTCGAGTGACGGCTCGATGAAGTCGGCACGGATGCGGTCATCCGGCGTGCTCACGCCGTGCTCGCTGACGAGGATCGGGACGCCGGCCACAGCGTAGGCGTACTCGACGGCGCCGCGCAGCGAGTCGGGGTCGACCGTCGTGCCCATGCCGTTGAGCACGGCGCCCTCCGGCGCGGGCAGCAGTCCGTCTGGTCCGTAGACCAGGCGCTCGTAGTTCTGCACGCCGACGAAGTCGTCGTCGGCGGCCAGTCGCAGCCAGTAGTCGTAGACCTCCGCCCGCTTGCGGTCGCGCACCCCTTCGCCGCCGGGGACGGCGACGTCGTCGCACATCGCGAGCGAGAGACCGACCGGCAGATCGGCACGGCGCTGTTTGATGGCGGCCTTCGCGGCGGTGTGCGCCGCCGTCATGCCGGCACGCATCCCGGCGAAGTCCTCGCGGGTCATGACGTTCCCGGCCCGGTAGCGCTCCACTCCCGCGGCCTCGGAGGCGGCCGCGAGCGTCGCCCGTTCGAGCTCGGCGACGAACGGGGGGAGGTCCGCCCACGTCAGCATCTCGGGCAGATCCGGCTCGTTGAAGGTCACGCCGAGCTCGATGCGGTCGCCGAAGCGGTCCATCACGACCGCGCAGTAGCGGGCGAACAGCTCCGGCGCCTCAGGGTCCAGCCACGCCCCGCGGCCCGCGAACCAATGCGGCGACGTGAAGTGGTTGAACGTCACGATCGGAGCGAGGCCGCGGGCGCGGCATCCGTCCACGATCGCCTCGTAGTGATCGAGCGCCTCGGACGAGAACTCGCCCTCGACCGGCTCGACGCGTGCCCATTCGACCGAGAAGCGATACGCGTTGAGCCCCAGGCCGGCGACGATGTCGAGGTCGGACTCCCACAGCTCCCAGCCGTTGGTCGCCTTGCCCGAGCGCGCCTGGAAGACGGTCGGCGTGACGTTCTCGAGGAACCACGTGTCGCTGGTGACGTTGTCGCCCTCGTTCTGGTGGCCGGCGGTGGCGACTCCCCAGAGGAAGTCGGCGGGGAAGGATGCTGCGGGCATGAGTGGTCCTCTCTGAGCTCTCGTCCATCATGCACGAGTTGTTCATTCTACGAAAGCTTGTTTCATCTGACACAGCGTGGAAGAGAGGCCGCGTTAGGCCGCGGCTAACGAATCGCAGAGGAATCCGAATGGCCAAACCGCCCGCCGATCGTCACTGTTGACCGAAAGATCGCATCCCGAATCGCGATCACGACACCGAAGTCCGCAACAGCACACCGATCACAGGAGATCAGGATGTCCCGACTCACCACAGCACGTGGCGCCGCCGTCATTGCGGCCGTCGCCGTATCAGCCCTCGCACTGGCGGGCTGCAGCGGCGCCGGCGATCCCAGCCAGACCGGCGGTGCGGCCGACACGTCGAAGCTCGTCATCGGCCTCGACTCCGACCAGGCCGCGCTCGGGTACGACCCCGTCCGCTATGGCAGCGGGCAGCGCTTCTTCTTCGAGGGGATCTACGACTCGCTGTTCCTGCTCGACGAGGACGGTCAGGTCGTCCCCGATCTCGTCACCTCGTTCGAGTACAACGAAGACAACACCCAGCTCACGCTGGACCTCGACACCAGTGCGACCTTCGACGACGGCACGGCGTTGAGCGCCGATCTCGTGAAGGAGAACCTCGACGCGCGCGGCAACCCGGATCTGTCGGCGTACAACGGGTTCGCCACCGGCGGGCAGAACGAGATCTCGGACGTGACCGTCGTCGACGACGACACCGTGACGCTCACGTTCGCGGCGCCGCAGCCGGGCTTCGAGGCGAACCTCGTGCTGCCGGCAGGCGCGATCGTCGGGCCGACGGGCGCCGCCGACCGCTCCACGCTTGACACGACCCCGGACGGCTCGGGACCCCTCACCGTCGACGAGGAAGCCACGGTCAAGGGCAACTCGTACCTGCTCGTGAAGAAGGAAGGCAGCGACGCAGCCGCCGACTACCCCTTCGACTCGTACGAGTTCCGTCCGATCCTCGACCCGCAGGCCCGCGTCAACGCGGTGATCTCGGGCGAAGTCGACCTGGCGAACATCACTTCCGACACGCAGACTCAGGTGGAGTCCGCGGGCGTAGGGCTCGTCGCCAACGGCGGCACGGTGCAGAACATCATCGCGTTCGACAAGACGGGTGCGCTCGGTCCCCAGTGGGCCGACCCCCGTGTCTACCAGGCGCTCTCGATGGCGATCGACCGCGAGGCGTTCGTCAAGGCGATCCACCCGGGCGAGCTGCCCACGGCGAACGCGCTGCCCGCCGACAACCCGGGCTACCTGCCCGAGCTCGACGAGGAGTACGCCTACGACCCGGAGGCCGCCAAGGACCTCCTCGCCGAGGCGGGCTACCCGGACGGCTTCGACTTCACGTTCACGATCTCGGCACAGAGCCAGCGTGACCTCGAGGCGCTCCAGCCGTACTGGGAGGAGATCGGCGTCAACATGACGCTCAAGAACGCCGCCTCCACGGAGGAAGTGTTCGCCGTCGTGCAGACCGAGCCGCTCGGTGGACCGATTCCGCTGACGTGGACCAACCCGCTCGGCAACGTGTTCGGGGTGCTGTTCGGCTTCGCGAACTTCCACGGCGCGGACAACCCCGAGATCAAGGCCGCCGCCGGCGCGTACGGCGCGGCGGCGGGCGACGAAGCGGCGCAGACCGCGGCTCTCAAGGACCTCAACCGCGCGATCGTCGACTCGGGTTGGCTCATCCCGCTGTTCGAGCAGCTGGCGCCGTGGGCGTACAACGCGAAGAAGGTCGCCGAGCCGACGTTCCCCGGCGCCGAGGCCTTCCCGATCCTGGCCTCCATCCAGCCCGCATCCTGATCCGACGGCGGTGCCGGCGACCCGCGTCGCCGGCACCGCCCGTCAGGGAGAGTTCTGATGCTCATCTTCATCCTGAAGCGCGTCGCCTGGGGCATCGCGACGCTGCTGATCGCATCGTGGATCGCGTTCATGCTCGTCCACCTCTCGGGATCGACGCCCGGCGGCGTAGCCCTCGGGCAGTCGGCCACGCCTGAGCAGGTGACCGCGTACAACGAGTCGATCGGCTGGTACGACCCCTGGATCCAGCAGTACTTCGCCTGGGTCGCGCAGGTGCTGCAGGGCAACCTCGGCACATCCCTCATCGACGGGCGTCCCATCGGCCCCGACATCGCCAAGCGGCTCCCCGTGACCGCCGCGCTCGCCGTCTTCGGCACCCTCGTCGCCGCCCTCATCGGCGTCGTGATGGGCGTCATCGCGGCGGTGCGCCGCGGAGCGGTCGACAAAGCCATCACGGCGACCTCCGGCATCCTGCTCTCCGTCCCGGCCTTCTGGGTCGGAGTCCTGCTCGTCTACGTCTTCGCCGTCCAGCTGCGGCTGCTCCCCGCGACCGGGTTCGTGCCGTTCGCGAACGACCCTGCCGCCTGGGCGCGCTCCCTCGTGCTGCCCGTCCTCACGATCGCGATCACCTCGGCCGCCGGCATCGCCCGGCAGACGCGGGCCTCGATGTCGGAGTCGCTCGCGCAGGAGCACATCCGCACCCTCCGCGCCGTCGGCACGCCGACGAACCGCATCATCTACGTCCACGCGCTGCGCGGAGCGAGCCTCCCGATCCTCGCAAGCGTGGCCGTCATGTTCATCGTCCTGTTCAGCGGCTCTGTGGTCATCGAGGTGCTCTTCGCCCTGCCGGGCATCGGTCAGGCAATGCAGAGCGCCGTCGGCTCCGCCGACCTCCCGTTCGTGCAGGCGCTCGTGCTCGTCGCGACCCTCGTGGTCGTGATCGTGAACGTGGCGCTGGAACTCCTCAACCGGACCCTCGACCCGAAGCTGCGTGCCTCATGACCGTCTCGACGACTTCGATCGTCCGCCCCCGCCGCTCGGAGCGGAAGCTGCGCCTGCGCGTGCTGCGCTCGCCGGCCGCCGTCATCTCGATCATCTGGCTCGTCGGGCTCGTTCTCGCGTCGCTCACCTCGCCGCTGTGGCTACGCTACGGCCCGCTCGAGCAGGACCTCTCCGTAGTGCTGCAGGGGCCCTCGCTCGCGCACCTCCTCGGCACGGACGAGCTGGGCCGCGACATCCTCTCGCGTCTGGTGACCGCCGCCGCCCCGACGATCTTCATCGGACTCGTGGTGCCGATCGTCGCGGTGCTGGTCACCATCCCCATCACCCTGTGGGCGGCTCGGAGCCGGCGCGGCGAAGGGGCGATGAACCAGGTCAGCGAGATCGTCCTGTCTCTGCCCGGAACCGTCATCATCCTGGCCTTCATCGCGGCGGTCGGCACCAACATGCCGCTCGTGATGGCGGCGTTCGGTCTGCTGCTGTTCGGCGCGATGTACAAGATCTTCTTCGGCCAGGCGAAGTCGCTGCACACGCAGCTCTACGTCGAGGCCGCCGCGATCGACGGCGTCCGGCCGATGCGCGCCAGCATCCGCCACGTGCTGCCGAACATGTCGACGACCGTCATCGTGCAGTTCGTCCTGCTCTTCGGCGTCGGCATCGGGATGCAGGCCGCGCTCGCGTTCATCGGACTCGGGCCCCAGCCGCCCGAGCCGACCTGGGGCGGCATGATCCAGACCGCGTCGCGCTTCATCTTCCAGCAGCCTTGGATGATGGTGCCGACCGGCGGCATCCTCGCGCTCACGCTCATCGCCGCCAACTCCCTCGCGGACGTGCTCGCGGGCGGCACGGCCGTTCCGCCACCGCTCGTCGCCCTCCGTCGCCGCCTGCGACGCGCGCCGGCGACCGAGGTCGCCGTGTCCGCCGTCGCCGACGATCTGCCCGCCGTGGGGCGGACCGACGACACGGCCCCCGAATCCCTCGACATGATGGCGGATGCCTCGTACCCAGGGTCGAACGCCGACCCGCTGCGCGACGCGGAAGCGCAGGTCGACGTCATCGCCCTCGACGATCTGCCGTCCGACGCGGTGTCGGGGCCCACCTCCGGGCCGGCGTCGCCGGGCGCCTCGACGAGCCACGAGCGGCTCGCGAACGACGATCACGGGCTGGTCGTCGAGGATCTCGTGATCGGCGTCGACGGCGGCCCCGCCCTCGTGACCGGCGTCTCGATGCGGGTCCGCCCGGGCACCGTCATGGGGCTCGTCGGCGAATCGGGCTGCGGCAAGAGCGTGACGTCCTACGCGCTGCTGGGTCTGCTCGCACCGGGACTCTCGGTGCGCTCGGGGCGCATCGGCTGGCGCGGCGCGGATCTCGCCGGGGCCGGTGAGAAGACCCTCCAGAGGGTGCGCGGCCACGAGATCGCCTTCATCTCGCAGGAGCCGACGCGAGCGCTCGATCCCATGTTCACGGTCGGCGCGCAGCTCGCAGCGGCGATCCGGCGCCTGCGCGGCGTCGGACGGGGCGAGGCCAAGGGGATCGCCGCCCAGCTGCTCACCGACGTCGGCATCGTCGATCCGCCGCGCGTGCTGAAGAGCTACCCGCACCAGATCTCGGGCGGCATGGCCCAGCGCGTCGCGATCGCCCTCGCCCTGAGCGGCACGCCGAGCCTGCTCGTCGCCGACGAGCCCACGACAGCCCTCGATGTCACGATCCAGGCAGAGATCCTGGCGCTGCTGCGCGGACTCATCGCGGAACGCGGGATGTCGATCATCATCGTGACCCACGACCTCGGTGTCGTCGCCGACCTCTGCGACGACGTGTCGGTCATGTACGCGGGCGAGATCGTCGAGACCGGCACCGTGCGCGATGTGCTGCTGCGGCCCGAGCACCCGTACACCATGGCGCTGCTGGCGGCCGATCCGCACGCGATCCTCGATCTCGAAGGGACCGCGCGTCTCGCGTCGATCCCCGGTCAGGTGCCGCTGCCGGGTTCGTGGACGACCGGGTGCCGCTTCGCCCAGCGCTGCCGCTTCGCGCGCGACGAGTGCCTCGTGACGGTGCCGCTCGACCCGCGCGCCCAGGGTGAAGGCGGAGTCCGCTGTGTCCGCAGAGACGAGGTGCAGGGCCGCCAGGACGAATGGCGACTGCCCATGACGACAGGAGCAGGACGATGAGCGCCCCACACACGGTCTCCGTCGGCGTGCGAGCCGCGGATGCGCCGCTGCTCGAGGTGCGCAACCTCGTCGTGCGCTACGGCAAGAACGGCCCGGCCGCGGTCGACGACGTCTCATTCACCATCGCCCGCGGTGAGACGCTGGGGCTCGTCGGCGAGTCCGGTTCGGGAAAGACGACGATCGGCCGCGCGATCCTCGGCCTGCAGCCGGTGAGCGGCGGGCAGATCCTCTTCGAGGGGCGCGACATCACGCGCGCGAGCGTCGCCGAGCGTCGCGCGCTGCAGGGCGACCTGCGCGCGGTGTTCCAGGACCCGTTCTCGTCGCTCAACCCGCGCCGGGTGATCGGCGACGCCCTCACGGAGCCGCTCCGGGTGGCCGGCGTCGGGCGCGAGGAGCGCGTGCGACGCGCGAACGAGGCGCTGGCATCGGTGGGACTTCCCGCCGGCTCGTACGACCGGTACCCGCGGCAGTTCTCCGGCGGGCAGCGGCAGCGGATCGCGATCGCGCGAGCGCTCGTCACTGACCCCCGTCTTGTCGTGTGCGACGAGGCGGTGAGCGCGCTCGACCTGTCGACGCAGGCGCAGGTGCTGAACCTCCTCGCCGAACTGCGTACCGGCGCCGATCTCGGCTACCTCTTCATCGCTCACGACATGGCGGTCGTCGAGTTCCTCGCACAGCGGGTCGTCGTGCTCTATCGCGGCAAGGTCATGGAGCAGGGAGCCACGGCCGATGTCATCCGCAACCCGCAGAGCGACTACACGCGCGTGCTGATGGCCGCCTCGCCGGTGCCCGATCCCGACGAGCAGGCGCGTCGCCGTGAGGTCTGGCAGAAGCTGCGGGCAGATGCGAAAGCGGCGGTCGGCTGACCGGCGGCCTAGTGAAGTGTCGCGTCGACGAGGGGCGAGAGTTCCTGCGCCGTCTCGCGGAACGTCCTGACCATGGGGTTGGGCGAATCGCTGAGGCTGCACAGCACGATGGTCGCCGGCTCGATGTCGGAGATCGGCACGAACGCGAGCTCGTCGCGGCGGTACTGGCGTGACGCGGACTGTCCCGCGATGTTCACCCCCGCCCCCGCTGCGACGAGCTCGAAGAGCCCGTCGACGCTGTCGGCGGTCGGGCCGCGTCGGGGCCGCGTCCCGTCCGGGCGCGGGTCGACGATCCACCAGTTCACGACTTCGGGAACGCCGCCCGCGACCGCGACGAACACCTCGTCGTTGGTCTCGACGATGGTGACCGACTCCCGTTCGGCGAGGGCGTGATCGGCGGGGACGACGAGTACCCGCGGCTCGCGCCACAGCGGCTCGACGCGGATCCGCGGGGGCAGCACCATCGGCGACGGCGCGAACACGACATCGACCCGCCCGGCTTCGAGCTCGGAGGCGACGTCGAAGAATCCGAGCCGCCGCATCTCGATCCGCGCCTGGGGGATCGCCTGCATCGTCGCGGTGATCGCCGCCGTCGTCAGGGCGCCGGCGCCCGCGGCCACCACACCGACGCGCAGGAGCGGGGTGCGCTGATCACGGCGCACCGACTGCGCCCAGGCGAGGAGCTGGTCGTGGTCGTCCTGCACGCGGCGGGCGAGTGGAAGCAGGTCGCGCCCGTAGCCGGTGAGCTCCACTTTGCGGGGGCTTCGATCGAACAGTTTGACGCCGACCTGCTGCTCGAGCCGGCTGATCTGCTGGCTCAGCGACGGCGGGGTGATGCTGAGCCGTTCGGCCGCACGGCCGAAGTGCAGCTCCTCGGCGAGCACGCAGAAATACCGGATCACGTGGATAGGCACGTCCATGCTCGAATCTTAGTCTCAGGCTAACGCCGGGTAGGGATGTCGAACTTCCTCAGGGTGCGGAACCTCGTGAGACTTGAGGCATCTGGAACGGTCGATCGGAATGACCCGATGTTCCCGTCTGCCTAACGGCACCGCTGTCTTACATGGAGGTAAGCATGACCACTTTCGCCGCTGACGACCCCGACAAGGTCGCGTTCGCCGGAATCCTGCCCGCGGCCCCGAAGCCCTACGTGATCGGCAACGGGCAGGGTGAGAAGTCGCTCGTCTTCGACCAGCTCTTCGAGATCCTGGTCTCGGGAGACGAGACGGACGACCAGTACGGCGCGTGGACGATGAAGGCGCGTCAGGGGGACCGCATCCCCGCCCACACGCACCTCCAGACGCACGAGTTCTTCTACGTCGTCGACGGCGAGATCTCGGTGTGGATGGACGATCAGGCGGACTACCACTCCAAGACCACGCTCACCACGGGCGACTTCGCCTTCGTGCCGGCGAACATCGTCCACGCGTTCAAGATCGAGAACACCACGACGGTGTTCGGCGCCGGCACGGCGGGCTTCGAGCGGTTCTTCCACGCGATCGGCCAGAAGACCGACCTCGACGAGCCGCAGGGCGTCTACGTGCCGGACTTCTCGATCATGCGCGCCGCCGGCGAGAAGTACGCCACGGTCTTCATGCCCGAGTTCCGCTTCCGCGACTGACCTCCCGCGTGTCATCGCTGCTCGAGGTCGACTTCGCCCAGCCGGAGGGCTTCCGGCCGCTGTCGCTCGACCTGCGTACGCCGGAGTCCGCCGGGGCGCCCCTCATCGTGTTCCTGCACGGTGGGGGGTGGCAGCGCGGCAGCCGCAAGGTCTTCACACCGGGGATCGGCGTCAGCCAGTCCTTCGATCGCATCGTCGCGGCCGGCTTCGCGATCGCGTCGTGCGAGTACCGGCTGAGCGGAGAAGCACGGTTCCCCGCGCAGTTGGACGACGTCGATGCCGCGATCCAGTGGCTGGGGACTCACGCGGCCGATTACGGAGTGGATGCCTCGCGCCCGGTGCTGTGGGGAGTCTCGGCGGGCGCGACGCTCGCTGCGCTCACGGGGCTCCGTCGCCCTGATGTGCGCGGCGTCGTGGACTGGTTCGGTCCCGCCGATCTCTTCTCGATGGCGGAACACGACATGGGCGATCCGCCCGCTGACACCCGCGAGGCCCGGTGGATCGGCGGCCCCGCGGCGCAGCATCCCGTGATCGCCCGTGCAGCGAGTCCCGCCCACCAGGTGCACGCCGGCGCTCCGCCGTTCCACATCGCGCACGGCACCGCCGACGAGCACGTGCCGTTCGCGCAGAGCGAGGCGCTCGCTGAGGCGCTCCGAGGCGTCGGAGCGGACGTCGAGCTCCACACCGTCGCGGGCGGAAAGCACTTCTGGCAGGGGCTCGACGACCCGTCCGCGGTGTTCGACGCCGCGATCGACTTCTGCTCGCGCGTCACACGTTCACAAGGAGACTGAAGTGACAGACCCCACCCGAACGGGCGATGCCGGCGCTCCGCGCGCTCGCGTCATCCTCGACAACGACTTCGGAGGAGATCCCGACGGACTCTTCCAGCTCGCGCATCACCTGCTGAGCCCTTCGGTGCACGTCGCCCTGATCGTCGCATCGAAGATCCCTGACTCGTTCGCCGAATTCGACCCGGGCGTGGTGGAGCGCGGGGTGATCGCAGCCGATCGCATCGTCGAGATGCTCGGTCGCCCCGAACGCGCTCTCGCCGGCGCCGAGACCGGCTTGCGCGCCGGGGTCACGCCGCCGCTCACCGACGCGGCGCGGGCGATCATCGCGGAGGCGCTCCGCGATGATCCGCTGCCGCTCTTCTACTGTGCGGGCGGAGGGCTGACGGACCTCGCCACGGCGTATCTCCACGAACCCGGCATCGCGGATCGAGTGACGCTCGTCTGGATCGGCGGCCCGGGCTATGACCCCGCGCATGCGGAGGAGTCCCGCCCGGCGGAGTTCAACACGACCATCGACCCTGTCGCCGCGGGTGTGGTCTTCGCGTCTTCGATGGCCATCTGGCAGGTCCCCGAGACGACGTACGAGCAGTGCCTCATCACCTGGGCCGAGCTCCACCGCCACGTCGCGCCGCTCGGACCTCTCGCGGCACATCTCGTCGAATGCCTCGATACCTTCACGGCGACGATGTCCGAGATGCTCGGGTTCAACCGGGGCGAGACGGTCGTCCTCGGCGACAGCCCACTCGTCCTGCTGACTGCCCTCCGCGGGCCCTTCCGCGTCGAGCCGTCGTCGTCGCCGTCGTCTCTGCAGCCACGGCGTGCGATCAGAGAAGACGCCGCCTACGGCGACCTGCTCGTCGGTGCGCCGCCCGTTCGCGTCTTCACCGCCCTCGACACCCGGCTCATGTTCGGCGACCTGGTCGCGAAGCTCACAGAAGTGGGAGAGAACGCATGACGAACGCCATGATGATCGCGCCCGATCATCCGACCGAGGCGGCGCCCCTCCTGCGTCGCGAGTTCGCACTCGACGCCGGACACGGGACGGTGGAACATGCGACACTGCGCACGTCGGCCCAGGGGATCGTCGAGGCGTGGGTCAACGGCATCCCGTCCTCCGACGAACTGCTCGCACCGGGATGGACGAGCTACGAGTGGCGCACCCGACTCGTCGAGCACGATGTCACGACGGCGGTCGCCGAGCAGATCGTCGTCGCTCTGCGGCTCGGGAACGGCTGGTACCGCGGCTGGCTCGGCTTCACCGGTCAGCGGGCGGTGTACGGAGACGAGCGCGCGGGGTACGCCGAGCTCGAGATCCGCTTCGCCGACGGTCACGTTCAGCGCGTCGGCACCGACCAGTCGTGGCGCGCCGGAACCGGCGAGGTTCTCGCCGACGACCTCTACAACGGCGAGACGATCGACGCCCGCCTGCGGGACGACTCCTGGCAGCGTCCGGGATTCGACGACGCGCAGTGGGATGCCGTGCACGCGGTCGATGTCGACCCGGGCCGCCTCGTCCCCCGAACCTCACCGCCCGTCCGGCGGCTGGGTGAGCGGGCCGTGGAACGGGTCTGGACCTCGCCGTCGGGCCGGACCCTCGTCGACTTCGGTCAGAACCTCGTCGGGTTCGTGCGGGTGCGGGTCTCGGGTCCGGCCGGCAGCGAGATCGTCCTTCGTCATGCGGAGGTGCTCGAAGGCGACGAGCTCGGCACACGCCCGCTGCGGCGCGCAGAGGCGACGGACCGATTCGTCCTCAGCGGCGGCGACGACGTGTTCGAGCCGACGCTCACCTTTCACGGGTTCCGCTACGCGGAGATCACCGGCTGGCCGGGCGAGCTCGACCCCGAGGCGCTGACCGCCGTCGTCGTCGGATCCGACATCCGCCCCATCGGGACGTTCGCGTGCTCCGACGCACTCCTGAATCAGCTGCACAGCAACGTGGCGTGGGGGATGAAGGGCAACTTTCTGAGCGTGCCGACGGACTGCCCGCAGCGCGACGAGCGCCTCGGCTGGACGGGTGACCTCGCGGTCTTCGCACCGACGGCGGCATTCCTCGGCGATGTCGAGAGCTTCCTCGCGGACTGGCTCATCGACACCGAGCTCGAGCGGCAGGCGACGCCGTTGAAGACCGTGCCCGTCGTGGTGCCGAACGTCATGAAGCACCTCGAGACGGGATTCCCCGAACCCGGCGCCACCGCCGTCTGGGGAGACGCCGCGGTGTGGGTGCCCTGGTCGCTGTGGACCGCGTACGGCCACGAGCAGACGCTCCGCGACGCCTACCCCCTCATGGCCGCTCACGTGCGCAGCGTCGAGGCGGTGCTCGCACCCGACGGTGCGTGGGACTCGGGGTTCCAGTTCGGGGACTGGCTGGACCCGGACGCGCCCGCCGATGACCCGGGCAAGTCCAAGGCGCCGGCAGAGGTCGTCGCCACCGCGAGCGCGTTCCGCAGCGCCGCGCTGGCCGCCGACGCGGCCACGGTGCTCGGCGAGGAGGCGGACGCGGCGGAGTTCCGCGCGCTGCGCGATCGCATCGGTGCGGGCTTCCGCGCTCGGTACGTTCACGACGGGCGCGTCGAGAGCGACAGCGCGACGGCCTATGCGCTCGCGATCGTGTTCGGCATCCTCGACGATGCCGACGTGCCCCGCGCCGGCGATCGGCTGGCGGCGCTCGCGCGCGAGGCGGGGCACCGCATCAGCACCGGATTCGCGGGGACCCCGTTCATCCTCGACGCGCTGACCGCGACCGGCCACCTCGACGATGCGTACGCGCTGCTGCTGCAGCGTGAGGTGCCGTCGTGGCTCTACCCCGTGACGATGGGCGCCACCACGATCTGGGAGCGCTGGGATTCGATGCTGCCCGACGGCAGCGTCAACCCGGGCGAGATGACGAGCTTCAACCACTACGCGTTCGGAGCCGTCGCCGACTGGATGCACCGGTCGATCGGGGGCATCGCGCCGCTCGAGGCGGGCTACCGCCGCATCCTGGTCGCACCGCAGCCGGGCGGCGGGCTCACGTGGGCTCAGGCGAGCCTCGAGACGCCGCACGGCCACGTCGCCGTTCGCTGGGACGCGGATGCCGAGCACGGGCTTCGCGTGCGCCTCGAGGTGCCGGCGGGCACCGAGGCCGTGCTGCGGATCCCCGGTCGCGCCGACGAGACACTGGCCCCCGGCATCCACACCCGATGAGAGGAACATGCAGATGACCGAGATCCACGACGTCGCCCTCACGGGCGGCGGGCACGACTTCCGCGTGCGCGTGTACCCCGCGGCCGAGCCGAACGGCGCGCTGCTGGTCTGGCTGCACGGCGGAGCCTTCATGTTCGGCGATCTCGAGATGCCGGAGGCCGACCACGTCGGTCGCCGTCTCAGCGACGGCGGCATCACCGTCGTCTCGGTCGAGTACACGCTCGCGCCACTCGATGCGCTGGAGTCGCTCGGCCCGCCCGAGCCAGGCCTCGACATCCCGTCGCCCGACGAGATCCGCGCCGCAGCAGAGGCCGCGGGGCCGCGGGCGAGGTTCCCCGTCGCGTCGCTGCAGATCGTCGCGGCCTTCGACTGGGCCGTCGCGAACGCGGGTGAGTACCGTGCGGACCCGGGTCGCGTGTCGCTCGGCGGGGCGAGCGCGGGCGGCAACCTGGCCACAGGCGCTGCGATGCGGCTTCGCGACCGAGCGACCTCGGTGCCCGCTCTTCTGGCCCTCGTCTACCCGGTGCTGCATGCACCGCTGCCGGCGGCGGGAGCGGAGCTCGAGTCGCTGCTCGAAGGGCTGCCGCCGTTCCTGACGTTCCCGCCCGAGTCCACCCAGGCGATCAACGCGAATTATCTCGGGGGCGCGACCGACGACGAGGGCTACGCATTCCCCGGAGGACACGACCTCGCCGGCCTGCCGTCGACGCTCATCGTGAACGCCGACCGCGACCGCTTGCGGGCATCGGGTGAGGCGTTCGCCGCGGAGCTCGCACTCGCCGGTGCCGACGTCAGGCTCGTCCGTGAGCGCGGCGCGATGCACGGCTTCCTCAACGAGGTCGGCGACACGGCCGCCGACAGGACGCTCGGGCTGCTCGCGGGCGCCGTCGCCCACGCGCGACCCGTTGCCGTCGCGCGGGCGGTGTGACGGGCGATCAGGTGGCGCGGAGGAGCCGCGAGATGTCGTCCGCCGTCGCCCGCAGGCGATCGAGGATCGGTCCGCGCAGCGAGGCGAGGTCATGACGCTGCGTCGACACCGCGATGTTGATCGCGGCGGCGGGCTTCGCAGCGTCCCGTCCGAACACGGGCACCGAGACCGAGCGCAGACCGGCCGCGACCTCCTGATCCTGCAGCGAATAGCCCTGTTCGCGGATGACGGCCAGGCGCTCGCGCAGCTCGTCGAGCGACGTCGCGGCGTTGGGCCCGGCATCCGTCCCGAACTCGTGAGCGGCAAGCGCCGCGGCGAGCTCCGCGTCGCTCAGGTAGGCCAGCAGGAGCTTGCCCATCGAGGTGTAGGCGGCGGGCAGGGTCGACCCGACCTGGATGTTCGCGGTCACGAGGTCCGAGTTGCGCAGGCGCGCGAGGTACAGCACCTGGTCGCCGACGAGCACGCCGAGGTTGACGGTCTCACCGGACTCCTCGGCGAGGTGGCGCAGCGGCTGCTCGCTGAGCTGGACGAGGCTCGACCCGCGCAGTGCGGCCGAGCCCAGCAGCAGCACGGCGACGCCCGGACGGATGGCGCCGTCGGCCAGGCGCTCGAGGTAGCCGCCCTCTTCGAGGGTCGCGACCACCCGGAAGGCGGTCGGCATCGGGATGCCCGTGCGCTCGCTGATGTCGCGGAGCTTGAGCGACGTGACGGACTCGTCGAAGAGCCGCAGGACGTCGAGTCCTTTCGCGAGCGCCTCGATGCGATAGCGGCTCGGCGACTTCTCGGCGGACTCGCTCGGGGTCTCTTCGGCTTTCATCGTGTGAAACCGTATCTCTCGGTCCGGAGGCGTGCAATCTCAGCCAGCGACGCGGAACACGCGCAGCTGCAGGGCGAGGGTGGCGTAGTAGCCGACGAGCGTCGTGAGCTCGAACACGACGGCTGCGCCGAGGGCGGCGGATGCCGCGTCCCAGAGTCCGTCGTCGAGATCGCCGCCGACCAGCTGGAGGGTGACGGCGGCGACGAGGCCTTCGTCGCCGTCGAAAGGCGTGATGTCGCCCGCACGGAGCGCGGTCAGCTCGGCGTCGCCGAGCCCCGCAGCGGCGCCCACCGCCTCGTGGGCTTCGCGCTCGAAGGCGCTGTCCCAGTGGGCCGCCACGAGCAGGATCGCGATCTCGCGCGCGCGATCGGTGAGCGCACCCCGGTAACGGATGGCGGAGCCGACCTGCTGGAGCGCACCGCCCAGGTCGGGGGCGAGCAGGAGGGCGTTGAAGGGGCCGCGGAGCGAACCGTCGGGCCTCGTCAGCGCGAAGTGCTGCGTCCCCTGGGCGCGCGGCCCACCGGCGATCGCGCCGTACAGATCGGCCTGCGCGGGCGAGAACTCCTCGGGGCGGAGCGGGGGAACGCGGGGCGGCATGTGTCTCCTCCATTTGACGAATCGCTGGGATCAGCCTACATTCAATCAACGAAAGTCGCTTTCACCCAATGAACTCGATTGCGAGAGACGTCATGGCAGACACCCTCCACGCCGCCAAAGCCGCATGGCTCGGACTCGATGGCGCGCGCGTGCTCGTCGCCGGAGCCGGCGGGATCGGCGGCGCGTGCGCCCTGGCGTACGCCGAGGCCGGGGCATCCGTCGCCGTCGTCGACCGCGATCAGCGCGCGCTGGATGCGATCGGCGCCGACCTCGACGCGACGGGGGCGCGGTACGCGCTGATCCAGGCCGACCTCACCGAGCACGGCGCGGGGGAGCGGGTCGTGGCCGACGTCGTCGAAGAGTTGGGCGGCCTCGACGTGCTGCTCCATGCCGTCGGCATCAACGACCGGCGTCCGATCCTCGAGTTCACCGAGGACGAGTGGGACCACATCCTGCGGGTCAACCTGTCGTCCCTCTTCGGGCTGGCGCAGGCAGCCGGCCGCCACATGGTCGCGCAGGGCCACGGCCGCGTGCTCGCGCTGTCGAGCGTCTCCGGACTGCTGGCCCACCACTCCCACGGCCCTTACGCGGCTTCGAAGGGCGGGATCAACCAGCTCCTGCGGGTCATGGCGCGCGAGTGGGCCGCGTCGGGGGTCACGGTGAACGCCCTGGCGCCGGGCTACATCGAGACGCCGCTCACCGCGGGCGAGCTCGCCAAACCCGGCAAGCGCAAGGATCTCGAGAGCCTCGTCCCGGCCGGCCGTCTCGGCACGCCCGACGAGCTCACCGGCCCGGCGCTCTTCCTGTCCTCACGGCATGCCGGGTTCGTCACCGGTCATGTCATGTACATCGACGGCGGACGCACGCTCGTCTGAGCGCGCTCGACGAATGGAGAACCCGATGACCGACCCCCAGATCTTCCCCCGCTTCGCCGGAAAGACCGTGCTCGTCACCGGTGCCGGCACCGGTTTCGGCGCCGAGATCGCCGTCCGCGCCGCACAGGAGGGCGCGAAGGTCGCCGTTCACTACCGCTCGTCGAAGGCGGGTGCCGAAGCGACCCTCGAGCGCATCCGCGAGGCCGGCAGCGACGGCATCCTGGTGCAGGCCGACATCGGCTCGTGGGATCGGATCAAGCGCATGGCCGACGAGGTGTGGGCCGCATTCGGCACCCTCGACGTGCTCGTCAACAACGTCGGCGACGTCTCGAGCGAGCAGATGAACTGGGACGAGCTCACGCAGGAGGCCCTCGACGCCGTCATCGACATCGACGTCAAGGGCACGCTGCTCATGACGCACGAGTTCGGCGAGCGGATGCTGGCGCAGGGCCACGGCAACATCGTGCAGGTCGGTTCGACGGTGATCGTGCGCGGCTCCGCGCGGGCGCCCCAGTACGCCGCGGCGAAGTACGCGATCCTCGGCATCACGAAGTCCTACGCCAAGGCCTTCGCCCCGGCGGTGCGCGTCAACACGTTCGCGCCCGGGTTCATGGAGACCGAGCGTCTGCTGAATCGCGAGGACTGGAAGAACGGACGCCGCGAGGTGCTGCTGTCGCAGACGCCGATGGGCGTCATCCCGCCCCCCGAGTTCGTGACCGGCGCGTGCCTCTGGCTCGCCACCGACGAGGCGGCGCACCTGACCGGCGGATACATGCTCGCCGACGGCGGCTTCAACATGGTCGGCGCCTGATCCTTCGACAGGCTCAGGAACCGTCCTTCGACACATCTAGGAGACAGAACACATGAAGCTCATCACCTTCGACGGCGGACGCGTCGGCCGGCTGGAACTCGAGGAGGGCGTCGTCATCGAGCTCGACGTCCCCTCGACCCGTGAGTACTTCGAGCGCGGCGGCGACGTGCGCGAGACCGGCGAGCGCCTGGCGTACGCCGACGTGAAGCTCGAGGCGCCGATCCGCCCCAAGAAGTTCTTCCACACGGCGGGCAACTTCGCCGACCACCACAACGAGCTCGAGGCCGTCAACTGGTCGCACCCCGTGCACAAGGGCATCGTGTTCTTCCAGAACGTCGACGCGATCATCGGCCCCGACGACGACATCGTCTACCCCGACCACCTCACGAAGGAGATGGACTACGAGCTCGAGCTCGCCATCATCATCGGCAAGTCCGGCAAGTTCTTCGGGCCCGACGAGGCGGACGACTACATCGCGGGCTTCACCGTGTTCAACGACATCTCGGCGCGCGACATCCAGCGCAAGGAGATGGAGTCGGGCGTCTTCTCGTTCTCGAAGGCGATCGACACGTTCTGCCCGATCGGCCCGTGGATCGTCACGCGCGACGAGGTGCCCGACATGCACGAGCTGCCGATGCAGCTGCGCGTGAACGGCGAGGTGCGCCAGCAGGGCAACACGAACCAGACCCGCATCAGGTTCCCGCACCTGGTGGCCTACCACTCACCGCAGATGTACAGCGCCGGCGACATCATCACGACCGGCACGATCGCGGGCGTCGCGGCGATCCAGGAGAACCCGTTCGACTTCTACCTGAAGCCCGGCGACCAGATCGAGGCCGAGATCACCGGCATCGGCACGCTCCGCAACAAGGTCATCAGCTGGGAGGACCGCTACGGCGAGCCGGCCCCGCAGCGGGTCGACTGGTGAGGCTCGCCAACCTCGCTGGTCGCGCGGTCGTCGTCACCGGCGACCGCGCGGTCGACGTCGAGCAGGCATCGGGCGGGCGCTTCGGCGCCGATCCGCAGGCGCTGTTCGACGACTGGCAGGCGTTCGCGGAATGGGCGTCGGCGGTTCCGGATGCTGCGGCCGCAGCATCCGTCGCCTTCGAGGCGACCGAACTCGGCGCACCCGTTCCTCGTCCGCGGCAGGTGTTCGCGATCGGGTTGAACTACGCCGAGCACGCCGCGGAGGCCGGATACCCGCCGGACTCCATGCCCGTGACCTTCACGAAGTTCCCGTCGTCGATCGTCGGCCCGGACGCCGTCGTGGAGCTTCCCGACGGCCACGTCGACTGGGAGGTCGAGCTCGTCGTGGTGATCGGCCGTGAGGCGCACCGTGTCGACCGGGAGCACGCGTGGGACCACGTCGCGGGGCTCACCATCGGCCAGGACCTGTCGGAGCGGGTCACGCAGCTGCAGGGCTCGGCCCCGCAGTTCAGCCTCGGCAAGTCCTTCCCCGGCTTCGGCCCGACCGGGCCGTGGCTCGTCACCCCCGACGAGTTCGCCGATCGCGACGACCTCGCCATCTCGTGCACGCTGTCGGGCGAGGGCATGCAGGCCTCGCGCACGTCGATGATGCTGTACGACGTCCCCGAGCTGCTGATGCGGCTGTCGGCGGTCTGCCCGCTGCTGCCGGGCGACATCATCTTCTCGGGCACCCCGTCGGGCATCGGCAACCGGCGCACTCCGCCGCGGTTCATCGGCCCTGCCGACGTGCTCGTGAGCGAGATCGAGGGCATCGGCACCCTGACCACGCGGTTCACCTCCGCCCACTGACGTCGGATCGACCATGACAGCGGCACCCCACGACCTCCGGGTCGAGTACCTCCGTGCCCCGATCGGCGTCGGCACGCGCAGCCCGCGCTTCTCGTGGCTCGTCGACCACGTTCGGGCCGCGTACGAACTCGAGGTGTCTACCGCGGGCAAGGTCGTGTGGGCGAGCGGCGAGATCGATACCGCGGATGCCGCACCCGTCGTCTACGCCGGCGAATCGCTGATCTCGAACGCGGCGTATGCCTGGCGGGTGCGCAGCCGTGGCCTCGGGGGCGAGTGGTCGGACTGGACCGGTTCGACGTTCGAGACCTCTCTGCTGGACGCCTCCGACTGGGTCGCGCCCTGGATCGAACCCGTTCAGCAGGATGCCGTGGTCGAGCGGTGGAGCATCGTCGACTGGATCCGCGGACTCGGTCCCGACTCGCCGCCCGAGGAGCGACTGCGTCCCGCGCAGCTGCTGCGCCAGCGGTTCGAGGTCGGTCCGGGTGCCGTGCGGGCGCGGCTGTTCGCCACCGCCCGGGGCGTGTACTCCGCGTACGTCAACGGTGAGCGCTCCGACGACCACGTCCTCGCACCGGGCTTCGACAGCTACGAGCATCGCGTGTCATTCTCGACGGCGGACGTGACGGCGGCTCTCGTCGAGGGGGAGAACGTCCTCGGCGTCGCGCTGGCCGACGGCTGGTGGGCGGGCAGGATCGGCCTGACCGGCTCGAGCGCGCAATTCGGCACGCGCACGTCGGTGATCTGGCAGCTCCACATCGACTACGCCGACGGCAGGACGCAGATCGTCGCGTCGGGCGCCGATGTGCGCAGCGCCACCGGCCCGTGGGCGTACGCCGACCTGTTCGTGGGCGAGCGATTCGACCGGCGCGCCGTGCCCACAGGTTGGAGCCTGCCCGGCTTCGACGACGGCGGATGGATGCCGGCGGCCGACGCCGGCCGCGACCACGCCGCTCTCGTGCCCCTGCGTGGGGAGCCGGTCCGCCGCGTGCTCGAAGTGTCGCCGGTCGCGGTCGTCGAGACCGCCGAGGGGGCCATCGTCGACTTCGGGCAGGTGCTCGTCGGCCGCGTGCGGCTCCGCCTGCGCGACACGGCCCCCGGTCAGCGCGTGGCGATCGAGCACACCGAGACGCTCGCCGCGGACGGCTCGTGGTTCGCGAACATCGCCGGGATCAACAAGGAGCAGACCGACGTCTTCATCGCCGCCGGCGGACCCGATGAGTGGGAGCCGGAGTTCACGTTCCACGGCTTCCGCTACGCGCGCGTGAGCGGCCTGACGACGGACCTGTCGGCCGACGATGTCGTCGCCGTCGTGCTGGCGAGCGATCTGGAAGAGAGCGGCTCGTTCGAGGCATCCGATCCCCGTCTCGACCGGCTTCATCAGAACGTCGTCTGGAGTCAGCGCGGCAACTTCCTGTCGGTGCCCACCGACTGCCCGCAGCGCGAGCGCGCGGGCTGGACCGGCGACATCCAGGCGTTCGTCGCAGCGGCGACGAACAACGCGCAGGTAGTGCCGTTCCTCGAGCGGTGGCTCGACAACCTGCGCGCTGATCAGCTGCCGGACGGCCGCATCCCGATCTTCTCGCCGCGCTCGCCGTTCGACGCCGAGGCAGCGGCGAAGGCGCAGGGGATCGGCGCGATCGTCGCGGCCGCCGGCTGGAGCGACGCGATCGCCATCGTGCCGTGGACCCTCTACGAGCGCACCGGTGACCGCCGCGTGCTCGAGGAGAACTTCGGGGCGATGCTCCGGTGGATCGACTACCAGACGGCGACCGCGCGCGCCGAGCTGCCGGCGTCCCTCGCCGGAGTCGCGCTCGATGAGGTGCGTGCGGACGCGCAGGCGCTGCTCTACAACACCGGCGCGCAGTTCGGCGACTGGCTGACCCCGAGCACGATGGAAGGGCGCCCGATGCACGAGGCGATCGGCATCGCCCCGGCGCTCACGGGGGAGTATCTCGCGCCGATGTTCCAGGCGAACACGCTCACGATCGCCGCCCGTGCCGCTGCGGTCCTCGGGCGGGAGACGGATGCTGCGCACCTCGCCGATCGGGCCGCTCGGGTGCGCGCGGCCTTCGCCGCGGAGTACGTCGACGCCCACGGTGACCTGCCGGTGCGGCTGCAGGGCGTGTACGTCGTCGCGCTCGCGTTCGACATGATTCCCACGGAGCTGCGCGCTCGCACCGCGGCGCGCCTCGTGGAGCTCATCCGCGCACGCGGCAACCGCCTCGACACCGGATTCCTGTCGACGCCGTACCTGCTCGACGTGCTGTGCGACTCCGGCCACCCCGACGTCGCCCGCACGCTGCTGTGGCAGTCCGAGATGCCGTCCTGGCTCTACCAGGTCGATCGTGGCGCCACCACGATCTGGGAGGCGTGGGACGCGATCTCACCCGATGGCGAGATCCGCCCGATGTCCTTCAACCACTATGCGCCGGGCAGCGTCGACGACTTCCTCTACCGCCGGGTCGCCGGCATCCGCCCCACCGCACCCGGCTATCGCACCGCGGTCATCGCGCCCGACTTCCGGGCCGGGATGAGTGAGGTGCGCGCGCACGTCGGAACGCCATACGGACGGCTCGCGGTGGAGTGGTCGGTCGCCGGGGACGCGGCATCCGTGACCGTCGATGTGCCGTACGGAGTGACCGCCCGGCTGGTCGCGCCCCACGGAGAGCTCGCGCTGGAGTCCGGGCGCTCGCGCCACTCGATGGCTATCGGACCCCGCGCATCAGCTTCAGCACCGGCTTGACCGCGGCGAGAAGCGCGAGGCCCAGCACGATGGCGATGCCGCCGAGGAGCGTGAAGTACGGGATCTCGTTCGTCGGGTCGTAGAACTGGGCCAGCCAGCCGGCGATCGCGGTGCCGAGCGCGATCGAGAGGAAGTACAGCGCGACCATCTGCGTGTGGAAGCGCTCGGGTGCGAGCTTCGTGGTCACCGAGAGTCCCGGCGGGGAGATGAACAGCTCGGCGATCGTGAACACGAAGAGGATCATCACGATGGCCAGGAGCGGCGTCGAGTTCGGGGCGCCGTTCGCCCACGGCAGGAAGAGCAGGAACGCGACGCCCATGATCATCGCGCCGAGCGAGAACTTCACGGGTGCCGACGGGGCGCGGTTGCCGAGCTTCGTCCAGATCGCGGCGAAGACGCCCGACAGGATGATGACGAAGATGGGATTGATCGAGTTCACCCACGACACCGGCATCTCCCAGCCGAAGATCGTGCGGTCCAGCTGCTTGTCGGAGTAGATCGTCAGCACCGTGAACTGCTGCTGGTACAGCGACCAGAAGCCGACGTTGACGATGAAGAGCGGGATGAACCCGATGACGCGCGAGCGGTCGTCGCCGCTGATCGCGCGCGACGAGATGATCACGCAGAAGTAGGCGATGGCAGCGCCAAGGGTGACGAGGATCACGACGCCGGCGAGGTTGTCGGCGCGGATGACCCCGGTGAGCACGAGCACGACGATGAGCAGCAGCCCCGCGATGCCGATGCCGATCATCATGCCCCGGCGGTTCGAGGGGAGCGGGTTCGCGACCACCCGTGACGACGCCGGCAGCTGCTTGCGTCCGAACGAGTACTGGATGAGGCCGATCGCCATGCCGATCGCCGCGACCCCGAACCCCCAGTGGAACCCGACGTTGCTCTGCAGGAACCCGGTCACGAGCGGGCCGAGGAACGCGCCGAGGTTGATGCCGAGATAGAAGAGGGAGAACCCGGCGTCGCGGCGCGGATCCTTCGGGGAGTACAGCGTGCCGACGACGGCGGTCGCGTTGGCCTTCAGCCCGCCCGAGCCGACGGCGACGAGGATGAGGCCGACGCCGAGCCCCCACACGCTCGGGAGCAGCGCGAGGGCGATGTGGCCCGCCATGATGACCCACGCGCTGAAGAACAGGACGCGTTCCGAGCCGAGCAGGCGGTCGGCCACCCAGGCGCCCAGGATCGTCGAGAGGTACACGGTGCCGCCGTAGGCACCGACGATGCCGGTCGCCGTCGCCTCCGGGATGCCCAGGCCCCCGTCGGCGACGGAGTAGTACATGTAGATGAGCAGGATGCCCTGCATGCCGTAGAAGCTGAAGCGCTCCCACATCTCCACGCCGAAGATGTGCGCGAGGGCCCACGGCTGCCCGAAGAACCGGGTGTCGTGGTCGGCGCCGTCCTCAGTCGCCGTCGTGCCGGCGGCATCCGTTCCGCTCGCGGCGGCTACGGTGCCGGTTCGGGTGCCATCCGCGGCGGCCGTGGCCCCGTCGGGCGGCCCGACCGGTACCTGTTCGGGCTTGCGTTCTCCCCGCGTCGCGTCGTCCCCCTCGAAGCCCTGATCTCGCCCGTCCATCGCCCGCTCCCGTCGCCCCCGGTTGACGTCAGGCTAGCGACGGGGCGCACCGGCGCGATAGCCCCTGGTGCGGACGCCCTAGTCTGAGCGGGGGCTCACAGAACGGCGCGCACATGCGGATCGGCATCATCGGCGGTGGCGCCGCGGGACTCGCGGCCGCATGGCTGCTCGAGCAGGACCACGACGTCACGCTGTTCGAGAAGGACGACCGTCTCGGCGGTCACGCGCACACGGTCGACGTCGAGGTCGACGGGCACGTGCTCGCCGTCGACGCCGGGTTCCAGTTCTTCGCGTGCAGCGCCGCGTACGCGACGTTCAACCGGCTGCTCGACGAGCTCGAGGTGCCGCGCACGACGTATCCGGCGACGCTGACGGTCTCGCGCATCGACGGCACGCGGCCGGTCGCGATGCCGCCGTTCCGGCGCGGCCGGCCGGTGTGGGCGTCGCTCACGCCGCGCGCGATCGTCCACCTGGTGCGCTTCCGGGCGTTCCTGTCGCGCCTGCCCGCGTTCCTCGCCGAGCACGACACGACCGTGACGATCGCCGAGTACGTCGAGCGCGAGCGGCTGCCGAAGGCGTTCGTCGACGACTTCCTCTTCCCGCTGCTGCTCGCGTTCTGGTGCGTCGACCTCTCCGACTTCCGCCGGTTCGCCGCGTACAACGCGCTGTACTACCTGGGTGCGAACCTCCCGCGCGGGCTGACGCCGCCCGAGCAGAGCGAGATCCCCGGCGGGCTCCGCGTCTACGTCGACGCCCTCGTCGCCTCGCTCGAGCGCGCGAGCCTGCGCACGGGCGCGCTGGTCGATTCCGTCACGCGGGATGCCGACGGCACGCTGCTCGTCGAGCTCGCCGGGGCGCAGCATCCGTTCGACCATCTCGTGTTCGCGTGCGACGCGCGCACGGCGCACGACCTGCTCGCGCCGCTGCCGGAGTTCGCCGAGGTGACCTCGCAGCTGGCGCGGTTCGGGTACTTCGACACGACGATCGCGATCCACGGCGACCGGCGGCTGATGCCGCGCGACGAGCGCGCGTGGTCGGTCGTGAACGTGCGGACGGATGCTGCGCACAGCTCGCTGTCGATCTGGAGCCCCTCGCGCGGGGTCGATGTCTTCAAGAGCTGGGTGACGTACGACGCTGAGCTGCCCCAGCCGCTCTACGCGACCGCGACCTACCGGCACGGTCTCATCGACACCGAGTACTTCGACGCGCAGAGTCGGCTGCGCCCGCTGCAGGGGCGGCACGGGGTGTCGCTCGCGGGGCTCTACACCGCCGACGCCGACTCCCACGAGAGCGCGATCCTCTCGGCGGTCGCCGTCGCCGAGAGGCTCGCGCCGGGCTCTCCGAGGCTCGCGCGGCTGCGCGGCTGACCCGTGCCCGCTCGCCCCGGTCGCCGAGACGTCGGTCCTCAGTTGAGGACCTGCGCTGAGTTGAGGAGCGTTCGACGGGGTTCGCTCCGCATTTCGGCTCAGGTCCTCATTTGAGGACGAGGTGCTGCTCCTCAGCTGAGGTGCAGCGCTCGGGAGTCACTCCGGGAGGGACGGATGCCGCTCCTGGGGCGCGTGGTGGCGCGGGATGAACAGCGCGACCAGCAGCGCGACGAGCGCGGCCCCGCCGCCGAGCAGGAACGAGATGTGGAACGCCGCCGGATCGGGCACCGGGACGCCGTCGACCTCGACCGCGAACGTCGCGAGCACCGCGCCGATCACGGCGGCGGCGGTGCTGGTGCCGAGCGAGCGGAACAGCGCGTTGAGGCCGTTCGACGCGCCTGTCTCGGACTGCGGAACCGATCGCATGATGAGCATCGGCATCGCCGCGTACCCGAAGCCGATGCCGAAGCCGATGCCGATGTTCGCCACGAGGATCTGCCACACCTCGCTCGCGAACAGCAGGGTGAAACCGTAGGTGATGACGAGCGAGATGGCGCCGACGACGAGGAGAAGCTTCGGGCCGACCGTGCGCGCGAGTTGTCCCGAGAAGGGCGAGAGCACCATCATCACGAGACCGGCCGGCATCACGATGAGGCTCGCTGCCACGAGCGACAGGCCGAACCCGCCTGCCGCGGTCGGCAGCTCGAGCATCTGCGGATAGATCACGTTCGACGCGAACAGCGAGAAGCCGAACGCGATCGAGGCGAGGTTGGTGAGCAGCACGGGGCGCCGCGCCGCGACGCGGAGGTCGAGCAGCGGGTCCGTGATGCGCAGTTCGTACCAGCCCCACAGCAGCAGCGCGGCGAGGCCGCCGAGGCCGCAGGCGAGCACCACGGGGGAGGTCCAGCCCCACTCGTTGCCCCGCGACACCGCGAGCAGCACGCCGACGAGGCCGATCGCGAGACCGGCCGCGCCGAGGTAGTCGAACTTCCCGCCCGTGCGCAGGGCGCTCACCGGCACGATCCACAGCACGAGGGCGAACACGATCGCGCCGAGGCCGGCCGCGACCCAGAACAGCACGTGCCAGTCGCTGCGCTCGGTGATGAAGGCGCTGATCGGCAAGCCCAGCGCACCGCCCACGCCGAGCGTCGCACTGATGAGGGCGATGGCCGAGTCCACACGGTCCTCATGCAGCACGTCGCGCAGGATCGAGATGCCGAGCGGGATCACGCCGGTCACGGCGCCCTGGAGGGTGCGGCCGATGATCACGCCGACGATGCCGGGGGAGGCGGCGGCGATCACCGATCCGGCGACCAGCAGCGCCAGCAGCACGAGCACGATGCGGCGCTTGCCGTACATGTCGCCGAGACGTCCGGCGATCGGGGTCATCACCGCGGCAGCGAGAAGGGTCGAGGTCACGACCCACGCGGTGTCGTCGCGGCTCGCGTTCAGCAGCTCGGGCAGCTTCGACTGGATGGGCACGACGAGCGTGAACATGAAGGAGGACGCGAGCCCCGCGATCGCCAGGACCGCCACGATGGCGCCCTGGCGAGGCATCCGGGTGAGTCTTCTTCTCGCGTCCTCGTCACCCGTGCCCATCCCTCCAGGCTATGCCCGGCCGGAGTACCGTGAGCACATGGCCGAGACCGCGACGCCGCCCGGCATCGACATCCGCTTCCTCGACACCGTCGAAGAGGTCCACCGCGCGTCGGCCGTGCTCGCCGAGGTGTGGGGCGGCGACCGGGGCGGGATGCCGCCGAACCTGCTGCGCGCGCTCGCCCACGCCGGCAACTACGCCGTCGGCCTGTACGACGAGGAGCGCATGGTCGGGGCATCCGTCGCCTTCTTCGCGGAGCCCGCCGCGCGCTCGATGCACAGCCACATCACCGGCGTCCTCCCCGACCACCAGGCGCAGGGGCTCGGCCGCGTGCTGAAACGGCATCAGCAGGAGTGGGCGCTCGCGCGCGGGGTCGGTCACATCACCTGGACCTTCGACCCCCTCGTCGCCCGCAATGCCCACTTCAACCTCCGGGTGCTCGGCACGCGGGTCACCGAATACCTCGTGAACCACTACGGACCGATGGACGACGGCGTCAACCGCGGCGACGAGACCGACCGCATCATGGTCTCGTGGGCGCTCGCCGCGCCGCCGGTGCCCACCCCCGAGGATGAGCGCGTGGTCGCGTCGGTCGAGATCCCGCACGACATCGAGACCCTCCGCCGCGAGACGCCGGTGGATGCCGCGGTCTGGCGCGCTCACGTGCGCGACCAGCTCGTCGGGCACCTGGCCGAGGGCCTCGTCATCGGCGGCTTCGACGACGCGCGCGGGTACCTGCTCGTCCGTCCCTGAGGGCCGGAGCATTCCTGCCGTCTGACGGGAGTCGCCTGCCATTCTCCGGATCCAGTCGTGGGAGACGGATGCTGCGCCCCTACGCTGACCGCATGCCCGAGTACCGCGCCCACTTCGACTTCGACATCCGCTTCGCCAACGGCGGTGGCCTCGCCGGCACGGGGTTCCGGCTCGACCTTCCGAGCGCGGATGCCACGGAGGGCGAGATCGCGCGACTCCTGATCGCGCACCTCGGGCTGGCCCTCGTCGACGAGGTGGAGCTGCGGGGCCTGCGCATCGTCGAGGAGCCGCACCGCGGCAGCAGGGGAGTGGATGCCGCGTCCCCGGCCGCCGGCGGAACGCGTGTGGTGGATCTCAGCCACCCGATCCGCGCCGGGCTGGTGACCTACCCCGGCCTTCCCGCGCCCACGATCACGCCCCACCTCACCCGCGAGGACTCGCGCGCCCGCTACGCGCCGGGCACGGAGTTCGCGATGGACGTCATCCACATGATCGGCAACACCGGCACCTACCTCGACTCGCCGTTCCACCGCTACGCCCACGGCAGCGACCTGGCGGGTCTCGACCTGTCGTCGCTGGTGGGCCTGCGCGCCGAGGTGTTCCACCTCGAGGACGCGTGGGATGGCTCGCGCCGAGGCATCCGCTCCGCCACGCTCGCCGATCGCGACGTGCGTGGCGCGGCCGTCCTGCTGCACACCGGCTGGGACCGCTGGTTCGGGCAGCCGGAGTACGGAGGCGGGGCGCCGTTCCTCACGGGCGAGGCCGCCCAGTGGCTCATCGACGCCGGGGCGGTGCTCGTCGGCATCGACTCGGTGAACATCGACGACACCGAGTCGGGCGGCGAGCGGCCTGCGCACTCGCTGCTGCTCGGCGCCGGCGTGCACGTCGTCGAGCACCTCACGAACCTCGGGGCGCTGCCGCCTCGCGGCGCGCGGTTCACCGCGGCGCCGCCCGCCGTCGAGGGCTTCGGCACCTTCCCCGTGCGCGCCTTCGCCGAGCTCCCCGCCTGACCTGGGACTGATCGCCGAGCCGTCGGCGCGCCCGCGAGATCATCACCGATGTCGGAACCCCCTCGTACCGTGGGGTCATGGACGGGTACGCAGGTGTACCGATCAGTTCGTTCGCCGATCAGTTGGCCAACGATGAGCTGGCCCTCGCGACCCGACGGGTGTTGTATCAGCACCGCCCCGAGCATCTCCTCTCCTACGAACGAGGAGGAATCATGCGCGAGCACATCGAGACCCTGATCGTCGCTGTGAGCGACGCGCTGCGGAGAACGGCGCACCACACGGCGCCGGCAGAACCGCGTCGCCGGCGGCCGCGGGTCGCCCGGTCCACGTACGTCCCGGTCCTCCGAGACGCCCAGGCCGCGCGCTTCGCGCACTGACCGCCTCGCTCCGTCGCCGGCCGGGCGTACGCTGAGCGCATGCCCATCGCCCGGCCGGCGGCATCCGTCACCCTCGAAGGATTCGAGCTGCGGGTGCTGCACCTGCCGCTCGTCGCTCCGTTCACCACGTCGTTCGGCACCGAGACGGTGCGTGAAGTCATCGTGGTGCGGGCGCTCACCGCTGACGGCGACGGCTGGGGCGAAGTCGTCACGCAGGCCGATCCGCTGTACTCGAGCGAGTACACGCAGGGCGCGTGGGACGTCGCGCTGCGCTTCCTCGCGCCGGCACTCCTCGACCGAAAGCGCCTCGCACCGGAGGAGGTCGCGAGCGTGCTCGAGCCTTTCAAGGGCCACCGCATGGCCAAGGCCGGACTCGAGCTCGCCGTGCTCGACGCGGCGCTTCGTGCCGAGGGGCGCAGCTTCGCCGAGTACGCCGGGGCGGTGCGCGACCGTGTGCCGAGCGGGGTGTCGGTCGGCATCCAGCGCGATCCCGCGGCGCTCGTCGAGACCGTACGCGGCTACCTCGACGAGGGCTACGTGCGCATCAAGATCAAGATCAAACCCGGCCGCGATGTCGGCGACACGGCCGCCGTGCGCGATGCGTTCGGCGCGATCCCGCTGCAGGTCGACGCGAACTCCGCCTTCACGATGGCGGATGCCGACACCCTCGCCGAACTCGACCGCTTCGACCTGCTCCTCATCGAGCAGCCGCTGCAGGAGGACGACCTCGTCGACCACGCGACGCTGGCTCGCCGTCTCCGCACCCCCGTCTGCCTCGACGAGTCCATCGTGTCCGACAAGGCCGCGGCCGACGCGCTCGCGCTGGGCTCGGCATCGGTCATCAACATCAAGGCCGGCCGGGTCGGCGGGTACGTCGAAGCGGTGAAGATCCACGACCGCTGCCTGGCGGCCGGCGTGCCGGTGTGGTGCGGCGGCATGCTCGAGACCGGCATCGGCCGTGCCGCCAACGCGGCCCTCGCCGCGCTTCCGGGCTTCACGCTGCCGGGCGACGTCTCGGCGTCGAGCCGCTTCTACACGCGCGACATCGTCACCGAGCCCGCTGTGCTCGAAGACGGTCACGTGCGCGTGCCGATCGGCCACGGGCTCGGCGTCGACATCGACCTGGTGGCGCTCGAGGACTTCACCGTCGCGCGCGAGACGCTGACGCGGTAGGCCGATGCGGACCCCGGCGCGACCGCGTCCCCGCCTCGGGGTGTTCGCGCTCGCGGGTGCGCTGGCGCTGACCGGGTGCGCCGCGACGCCCCCGAGCTCCGAGCCCGCGCCGACGCTGCCCGCCGGGGTCGTCGTCGAGCTCCAGCAGCTGCGCTCGGACGTCGCCGGCCGCCAGGCCCAGGTGCATCTCGAGAACGGCGGCGATGCGCCGCTCACGGTCGGAGAGGTCCGTGTCGAAGACGCGCGATTCGACGGCCCCGCGAGCCGCGTGATCGCCGGTCGCGTCAGCACCGTGGCGCCCGGGGGCACCGTCGACATCCGCGTGCAGCTGCCGCCCGTCGACTGCACCGCGCCCGACGACGGCGAGGCCCACGTCGTGCTCGAGCTGACCGGTGACGCCGCGTCGACCGAGGTGACGACATCCGCTCCCGATCCCCTCGGATTCCTCGCGGAGCTCCACGCCCGCGAGTGCCTGCTCGAGAGGGTGACGGATGCTGCCGCCCTCGCCTTCACCGACTTCGAGCCCTCCGCACCGGGCGCGCCTGCGGCGCTCGAGCTCACGGTCAGCCCGACCGGGGACGGGGCGGTGACGATCGAGGGCATCGGACGCACGAACCTGATCGACTTCGCCGGGGCGACCTCCGAGGAGGTCCACGCACTCGACATCGAGGTCGCCGAGGGGGACGCGGCGCCGATCGTGGTGCAGATCCCGATCGTGCCCTTCCGCTGCGACCCGCACGCCGTCCAGGAGGACAAGCGCGGCACGATCTTCGGCCTGGCCGTCGAGCTCGAGGGCGAGTCCGGTTCGGTCGAGCTGTTCGTCGGCGAGGAGATGCGCGGCCGCATCCTGACGTGGGTCGCCGCCTGGTGCGGCTTCGGCGGCTGACTCCGGGTCACGCGGCCGGGAACGCGAAGCGGCCGGCCGCCCGAAGGCGACCGGCCGCATTCCCGGTGTCCGCTATTTCACGGTGACCGTGATCGCTTGGGAGTTGGTGGTTCCGGCGGCGTTGGCGAATTCGGCGACGTAGGTGTACGTGCCGGGTGCGCGGCCCGCCACCGCCGTCTGGGCCTTCTGCGCGTTCGGGGAGGCGGCGGTGAGCGACTGCTGGTCGATCACGGTGCCGTTCTCGAACAGGCGGTAGGTGGTGGCGTTGGTGCCCCACCACAGGTTGGCGGTGAGGGTGTAATTGCCGTCCTTGTCCCAGTTGTCGTGGGAGAGGACGGGTGCCGCGGGTGCGGCGTCCTTCACCTTCACCGTGACCGAGGTGGTCGCGGTGGTGCCCTTCGCGTTGCTCAGCTCGCCGGTGTACACGTAGGTGCCGTTGGGTTTGCCCGACACGTCGACGGTCGACAGCTGCGCCTTCGGCGAGTTCGCGTCCAGCAGCTTGGTGGCGATGAGCGTGCCGTTCTCGTACAGCTTGTACACCGCGCCGTTGACCCCCGACCAGAGGTTCATCGACACCGTGAACGTGCCGTCGTGCAGGCCGTCCTCCCAGCCGGAGTTGGTCGACAGTGCACCGCGGCCGGGCTTGGCCGTGGCGCCTTCGTCGTCGAACACCAGCAGCTTTACCGCCGCGGCGGTGACGAGGCCGTCGTGGTTGACCGCGTTGACCGTGAGCGTGTGCACGCCCACCTTGTCGGCCAGGGCGATGACCTGGCCGGGTGCGACAGGCTCGCCGTCGAACGCGATGTCGAGGTTGCGCACGCCCGACTCCGGGTCGTCCGCGCTCACCCCCACCGTGAACGTGCCCGTGCTCGGCAACAGCGTGCCGTCCGCGGGCAGCCCCGACAGCACCGGTGCGGTGGTGTCCGTCGCCCCCGACGGGTCGCCGGTGACCGAGATGCGCGGCGCCGGCGGGGTGCTCATACCGTCGCCGAGGAAGAACGACGTCTGCGGCGGCTGGTTGTAGCCGGTGTTCTGCCACGCGACCGACAGGCGGTAGACCGGGTCGTGCATCAGCGTGCGCAGACGCAGGTCGGTCTCGGCGGTGGTCGAGTAGATCCGCAGCTCGCTCGAGTCGGCCGAGCGCCACGCGATCTCTTCGCGCCAGTCGCCGAACAGGTCGGCCTGCAAGTTGGGCGTTCCCTTCGTCGAGTTGTTCGAGCGGGCGCCGTCGGCCTTCACGATCACGTCGGCGGACTCGGTCTCCCAGTTCCACTTGGCGATCGTCGGCACGCCCTGGGACGTGGTCGCATTCCAGTCGTGGTCGACGATCTCGCGCAGCGGGTCGCCGTCGAACCACGCGAGGAAGTTCGCCGCGGGGATCTTCTCGCCGATGAGCTCGCCCGTGGACGACTTCAGCTGGCCGACGGGGGAGTTCCACGCGGCGTCGCCGCCGATGGCCCATCCCTCGGCACCGTCGTAGCGGGGATCGATGTCGCCCGATGCCGCGCGGCCGGTGTCCTTCACCGCGGGGATCGACCACAGCACCTCGCCGGTGCGGGCGTCGCGCATCGTGGCGCCGACGTTGCCGGAGTTGGCCATGTCCTCGTGGGCCGCGAAGACCTCCAGGCCCGGGTTCGAGGGCACGAGGTCCGACACGTGGATCGCATCGCCGTGGCCGAGGCCGGTCGAGTAGAGCAGCTGCCCGTCGTCGTCGACCGTCGCCGAGCCGTAGACGATCTCGTCCTTCGAGTCGCCGTCGACGTCGGCCACCGACAGGTTGTGGTTGCCCATCCCGTAGAAGCCCTCGTTGCCGTCCTCGTTCGAGTCGAGCACCCACCGCTGGGTGAGCTTCGAGCCGTCGAAGTCGTACGCCGCCATCACCGCGCGGGTGTAGTACCCGCGGCTGAAGACCGCGCTCGGGTGCTCGCCGTCGAGGTACGCCGTCGCCGCGAGGAACCGGTCCACCCGGTTGCCATAGGCGTCACCCCAGGCTCCGACGTCGCCGCGGGCAGGCACGTAGTCCACGGTGTCGATCGCGGCGCCGGTCAGGCCGTTGAACACCGTGAGGTACTCGGGGCCCGTGAGCACGTAGCCCGAGCTGTTGCGGTAGTCGGCGCTGGCGTTGCCGATCGGCTGGCCGACGCCGTCGATCGTGCCGTCGCCGGTCTTCATGATGACCTCGGCACGCCCGTCGCCGTCGTAGTCGTACACCTGGAACTGCGTGTAGTGCGCGCCGGCCCGGATGTTCACGCCCAGATCGATGCGCCACAGCCGCGTCCCGTCGAGCCGGTAGGCGTCGAGGTACACGTTGCCGGTGTACCCGGCCTGCGAGTTGTCCTTCGCGTTGGACGGATCCCACTTCACCAGCAGCTCGTACTGGCCGTCGCCGTCCACGTCACCCACGCCCGTGTCGTTGGCGGAGTAGGTGTACGGCTGGCCGTCCTTGCCGTAGGCGTCGGCCGGCTTGTCGAGCGGCACCGACCGGTACGCACCGGCCTGCACGCCGAACGAGTCCGTCTCGGTGGTCTCGACGCCGTCCAGCACCTTGGTGATGAAGTAGACGGATGCTGCGCCCCCGGCCTCGTCGAGATAATTCGTCGAGTCCGTGATCGGCGTCGAGGTGACCCGCTTCCCGTCACGGTAGACGTGGAAGGCCACGCTGTCGGGATCGGTGCCGAGCATGCGCCACGACACCAGGTTCCCGGCATCCGTCGACACCGCCGCCGGGGCGCGGTCGAGGTACTCGGCCTGGCGCTGCAGCACCGTCACCGCCTCGGTGCCGAGCTGCGCGGACGCAGCACCGGCGCCGCCCGCGTTCACCGCGACCACCGTGTAGAAGTACGGGATCGTGGTGAGCACGTCGGTGTCGGTGTAGCGGCTCGCGTCGGCCACGCCGATCAGCTCGCCGCGCTCGCCCTCGACCTCGGAGCGGAACACCAGGTAGTACAGCGCACCCAGCGGCTGCGCCCACGAGAACTCCACCGAGCGCTTCTCGATGCTCTCGACCGCGAGCCCCGACGGTGCCGCGGGCGGCGTCACGTCGGCGTCGACGAACGAGACCTCGACCGTGGCCGACGGCACCGACTCGAGCTTCGTCTGGTCGACCGCGGTCACGTGGTACGCGTAGTCGAGCCCGACGCGAGCCGTCGTGTCGACGAATGCGGGCTCGCTCACCGCCGCGACGAGGACCGGCTTGGCGTCGAACGGCGACTTCCGGTAGACGTTCCAGGTGAGGTCGGGCTCGGCATCCCACGCCAGCGAGACGCTGGGCGCTGCCGGGTCGGCGTTCACATCGACGACCTCGAGGCCCACCGGCCCGAGGAGGATCGGCGTGATCTCCAGGCCGTTGAGGCGCGTGCCCGCGGCGGCGCCGTACGCCTCGACGTTGAGCTGCCCGTCGGTGACGAGGTACGGTCCGCGCAGGGTCGAGTTGACGCTGCCCGTGCCGGCGTTGCCGGTGCCCGCCTCCTTGCCTTCGATGCGGAAGCTCGTGCGCGTCGATCCGATCCAGTCGCCCGAGTAGGTCTTCACCGAGTAGGTGCCGTTCGGGACGTCCAGGGCGAAGGTCGAGCTGTCGCCCGGGAGCACGAAGTCGCGCACGAGGTCGTTCGAGCCCGTCGCGGCGCCGCGGTCACGGCCGGCGTTCGCGGCCAGGGTGTTGAGGAAGCCGTACCCGCGCTCGGCCGTGTACGCCGTGTTCGGGTTCACTTCGGTGTACCCCGCCATCAGGGGGTTGCCCGCCAGCTGGAAGTCGTACTTGTACACCGCCTGCTTCGTCGTGAAGGTCACGGCGGTGCTCGGCGCGGACTCGCCGCGGCCGTTCACCGCGACGACGCGGTACCGGTAGCCGGTGCCCTCGGCGAGCCCCTGCACGATCGAGCTCGTCTGCGTCACCATGCCCACGAGCGTCCACTCGGGGGCCGTGTCGGCCACCGCCTGACGGTAGATCTTGTAGATGTCGGCCGTCGGCGAGGCATCCCACTGGAGCGTCGCGCCGCCGTTGCTGATCGCGCCGGCCACGACGTTCTGCGGAGCCGCGGGAACGTCGGCGGGCGGTGCGATGTCGGAGACCTTCGCCGCGAGCGGCGAGTCCAGTCCCGCGACATCCTGCGCGATGAGCCGGGCCATCTGGATCGCGCCGTACTCCTGGAAGTGCGTGTCGTCGACGATGCCGGCGGGCCGGTTCGCGAAGATGCCCGGATCGACGTGCAGGAACACGGCCTTCGCCGCCTCCGGCCCGATCTCGTTCAAGTACGCGCGGCTGGATGCCGACAGGTCGACCAGCAGCACGTCCTCCTCGGCGGCGAGCTCCTTCATCTTGTCGACGTACTCGGGGAAGCTCACGTTGAAGATGCCGGTGGCCGCGTCGAAGCTCCGCCGCGAGACCGGCGTGACGAGGATCGGGGTCGCCCCGCGCTGGCGCGCGCCGTCGACGTAGACCCGCAGGTACTCCTTGTAGTCCGCGGGGCTCGCGTAGCGGTCGTCGACACCCTGGGTGGCGTCGTTGTGCCCGAACTGCACGAAGAGGTAGTCGCCGGGACGGATGCTGCGCAGCACCTCGTCGAGACGGCCCTGCGTGATGAAGTTCTTGGACGAGCGGCCGCCGATGGCGTTGTTCTGGAAGGCGATGTCGTCGGCGAAGAACCGGTCGATCATCTGACCCCAGCCGGCCTGCGGCGCATACGCGATCGGGTCGTAGGTCTGCACGGTCGAGTCGCCGGTGAGGAACGCCGTCGAGATGGCGCCGGCGACACGTGCCGGCAGGCGCGTGATCGTCAGCGCGTTGACGGCAGGCGCGTCGCCTGCGAACTGCAGCGCCAGCGTGCCGTCGACGAGGGCGATCGTGAACGACATGTCGAGGAACGCGCCCGCGGCCTGCGGGTTCGCCAGCACCTTCGCGATGCTCTCGGCCGTGACGGTGGTCGTGGTCGCCGCCTGGGCGTCGCCCGAGACCAGGCGCACGGAGTAGTCGCCGGCGCCGAGGTCGACCTCGAAGGTCGAGCCGGCCGCGGCGACGAAGTCGCCGCGCAGCGCGTCGGAGCCGCCGCGGTCGACATCGGGCGTTGCCGAGGTGGGCGCAGTCGAGAAGCCGTAGCCCCACTCCGGGTTGTACGCCGTCGCCGACGTCACCGACAGCGCGCCGTCGGCCACCTGGCCCGGGCCGAAGTCGAACGTCACGACATCGCCGGCGGGAAGCGGTGCGGGAGCGGTGTACACGTTCGAGGTGACGGCGGCCGAGGCCGGCGAGGAGCCCGCCTGGTTGCGGGCGGTGACGCGGTAGGTCCACTGCTGCGCCGTGTCGGCAGCATCCGTGTATCCCGGCGTCGTGACGGTCGCGAGCGCGGAGAAGACGCCATCGGCGCCCGCGCGCTCGACGACGTACTCGTCGCCGTTCGCGACGGCCGACCACGAGAGCACGACCGCGTCACGCGTGACCTGCGCCACAGCGAGGTCGGCCGGGGCGGCCGGCGCGACGAGCTCGGGGATGACGCCCGACCGCACCTCGGCCGACGAGGCGGAGGCCACGCCGTCGTCGTCCACGGCGACGACCGCGTAGGCGTACGAAGCGCCCTCGGCGACGGAGGTGTCGCTGTAGGAGGGGTCGGTGGTCTCGGCGATCTGCGCGAACTCGCCGGTGGTGTCGTTCGCGACGGGCGCGCGCAGCACCTGGTACGTCGTCGCGCCGTCGACGGCGGTCCATGCGAGGTCGACGCCGTTCCAGGCGACGCGGGTCGTGGCGAGGCCCGTCGGCGCGTCGGGAACGATCGGCGCGACGACCAGGCCGTTGATGTAGGCACCGAGACCTGAGCCGGTGAAGCCCACCGTGAGCTGGCCGTCGGTGACGGAAGTGGTGAAGGTCGCGGTCGTGTTGAGGCCGCGCGCCGAGGTCATGCGGGTCTGCGCGACACCCTCGAGGGTCACGGTGGCGTTGGTGCCGGATGCGGTGCTCAGGCCGTCGCCGATGGTCACGGTGACCTCGTAGTCGCCCTCGGGCAGGCCGTCGAGCTGGAAGCCCCAGTTCGTGCCGGCGACGAAGTCGTCCTCCATCGGGCCGGTGGGAGAGCCGTCGGTGCTGCGGTCGCGGTCGAAGAGCGTCACGCCCTCGGGCACGGTGATGCCCCAGCCGGTGTCGGCGGTGTACAGCGATGTCGTGCGCACCTGCTGCCAGCCCTCGGCGACGGCGCTCGTCGCGGTGCCGAAGTCGAAGCGCCAGGCGCCGTCGTCGGCCGGGGGGAGCAGCGCCGCGGCGGGGGTCGCGGTGATGAGAGCCGCGACCACGGCGGTGGCGCCGGCGATCGCGGTGAGTCGAAGCCCGCGGCGGGGTGCGCGGGCCGCGGGGGCGTGTTCTGCGGGTCGCGTCGCGCCGTCGGCGCGTGCGGACACGTGGGGCACGGTTCCTCCTGTTGTCAGCATCGGCAAAGGATGACGGCGCACGCCGCGGCATCGCGGCATCCGTCGTCGTGAACCGGGCGCGTACGGACTCGAGCCCTGTCCGGTGTGGACCGCGCTGGTGCCGCGGTCCGGTTTTGTTGTCCCGACCGCGGAAAGCGTTTCCCGCACTCGGTCGCTCGCAGTCTGGCACGGCGTCGTGCCGAGAGGCAAGAACTGCGTGAAACGTTTTTACGAGTTGACCTGCACACCTTGCGCCGCCGGCGCCCGGTGCCCTAGGGTTCCCGGCGAGCGCTTTCCCAGACCCCCGCCGCCGATGCGTATACGGACCGTGTCGGCGGCGGGCTCGGCGCGCCGCCGTTCTGCGTAGGCTGGCGGGCATGGCCCAGAGCAGCGTTGCTCCCGACGACCCCGCCGCCGCGTCGCGCGGCATCTCGCGTCGGGCCCAGTCCGACATCTACCGCGCCGGCATCAGCGGCACCCGGCCTCGCGTGCCGGTCGACACCGATGCCCTCGAGGCCGCGGCACGCAAGGCGCTGAGCGCCGAGGCGTTCGCGTACATCGCCGGGGGAGCGGGCGCCGAGCGCACCGTCGCCGCGAACCGCGCCGCCTTCGGCCGCTGGCAGGTGTGGCCGCGGCCGCTGCGGGACGTGTCGTCGCGCGACCTGTCGATCGACCTGTTCGGCGTGCGGCGGCCCACGCCGCTCCTGCTCGCCCCGCTCGGGGTCATGGAGATGGCCCACGCCGACGCCGACCTTGCGGTGGCGCGGGCGGCGGCCTCGCTCGGCGTCCCGTACACGCTGTCGAACCAGGCCTCCTTCCCGATGGAGGCGGTGGCCGATGCCGCGCCCGACGGCGCGCGGCTGTTTCAGCTGTACTGGTCGGCGTCCGACGAGCTCAACGCGTCGTTGCTGCGCCGGGCCGAGGCATCCGGATGCGAAGCGGTCGTCGTGACGCTCGACACCCACCTCCTCGGATGGCGCACGCGCGATCTCGACCTGGCGTACCTGCCGTTCACGCGGGCGATGGGCATCGCGCAGTACACGAGCGACCCCGTCTTCCAGCAGCTGGTGCGCGATCGCGCTTCGGCAGGCTCAGCGACCGGAACGGCGATGGATGCTGCCGCCCCGCCTCCGCCGCCGGTCAAGGTCACCCCGAAAGCGGTGGCGGCGGGGGTGCGGATCGCGCGCAAGGGCGCGGCCCTCACGGGCACGAGCAGCGTGCGCGAGAACCTGCGCTCGCCGCTGCCGCGCGCCGCGGTGGAGACGTTCCTCGATGTGTTCTCGACGCCGGCGCTCACGTGGGACGACCTGTCGAAGGCCCGGCAGTGGACGTCGCTGCCGATCATCCTGAAAGGCATCGTGCATCCCGACGACGCGATCCGGGCGCTCGATGCCGGCGTCGACGGCATCTGGATCTCGAACCACGGCGGGCGTCAGATCGACCAGTCCGTGCCGACCCTCGAGGTGCTGCCCACGATCGCCGAGCGCGTCGCCGGACGTGTGCCCATCGTCTTCGACTCCGGCGTGCGGCAGGGCTCCGACGTGTTCATCGCGCTCGCTCTCGGCGCGACGGCGGTCGCGCTCGGGCGTCCCTACTCCTACGGCCTCGGCGTTGCGGGCGAGGCCGGCGTGCGCGAGGTGGTGCGCAACGTGCTGGCCGAGCTCGACATCACCCTCGGGCTTTCGGGGCACACCTCCGTCGCCGAGATCGGACGCGACGCGCTGCGGGAGGTGTGACCCCCGACGTCACCGCGGCTCACCATCCTCGGTGAAGCCGAAGATCGGCGTCGCCCCGGCGAGCTCGCCGACGGGCAGCGGCTCGTGCGCGACGGGATGGTCGGGCCACCCGGGGTAGAGGATCGCGGTCAGCTCCGCGGGATCGCCGTCGAAGCAGGTGCTCGTGGCGCCCACGCCGATCGCGTCCGCCCTGCCCGCGCCGCCGCGGATCTCGATCGTGAGCGTCGCGACGTCCAGCGAGGGATCGGACGCCTCGACCACGACCTCACCGTCGGCGTGCTGCGCGGGTGGCCTCGTCGTCCAGCCTCGGGCGATCAGCCATTCGCCGAGGCGATCCGCCGTCGTCGGCGCGTCGGCGTCGGTCGTCCAGCCCTCGTACGTGGTGCGGTGCAGCGAGAAGGCATAGCCGTCCCGGCAGTCGACGGGGATGTCCCCGTACTCCTGCACCTGCCAGGTGCCGTCCGAGACGTGGACGAGCAGCGCGGCGACGGCCTCCTTGAACAGCAGGTTCGCCTGTCGCGCGGACGCGTACAGCTCGTCCCCGTGCGGAGCCATGGCGGTGCACCCGGGCAGTGCGAGAAGCGCGAGCAGGGCGACCGCGAGCCACCGCGAGAGGCGAGCGGGACGTCTCGGAGCGGGCTCGGTCATCGCGACCTCCGATCCACGCGACCAGCGTATGCCGCGTGTGCGCGGCCGGGGAGGTGCCGCTCGTCTGTGCGCCTGCGGCCGGGAGCCTTAGGCTTCTGCCATGCCCGCACGAAGCCGGCGCTCGCCCGCCGACAGCTCGCCCCTCGCCTGGATCCGACCGCGTCTGCTCGCGGGCGCGGCAGTGCTGATCGCCTCGGCCATCGCGCTGACCGGCTGCTTCGGCGCCGATCCCGTGGTCGAGGAGTCGGGCGGCGGCGACTTCGCCGATGACGGCTGCACGAGCGTCGTCGTGGCGACGTCGTCCGAGAAGGTCAACATGCTCGACGCGCTGGCCGACGCGTTCAAGGAGTCGTCGCAGCACGAGCAGCTCGCCGAATGCGCGACCGTGCATCCGATCAACGTCTCGTCGGGCGACGCGACCCGTTTCCTCACGGCGGGCGGCGACTGGCCCGACGACGACACGCGCCGCTGGCCCACGATGTGGTCGCCCGCGTCGACGGTGTGGACCGATCGGGTCGCGGCCGCAGCATCCGCCTCCCTCGTCGGCGAGCCCGAATCGTTCACGCACACGCCGGTCGTGTTCGGCGTTCCCGAGACGATGGCGAAGGCGCTCGGCTACCCGGCGTCGCCGATCGGCATCGCGGACTTCGAGGCGCTCTGCCAGGACCCCGCGGGCTGGGCGAGCGTCGGCAAGCCGCTGTGGGGCTCTTTCAAGATCTCGAAGACGAATCCCAACACGTCGACGACCGGGCTCTCGGCGATCCTGATGCAGTCGTACGAGGCCTCCGGCAAGAACGCCGACCTCACCGCTGCAGACGTGGCCGCCGCGGCCGAGTTCTCGCGCGTGTTCGAGGAGTGCGTCATCCACTACGGCGACACCACCGGCAAGGTGCTGACGCGGCTCTACGACGAGACCCAGAACGGCGCCGGCGGCTCGGGCTACGTCTCGGCGGTGGCGCTCGAAGAGACCTCGCTGCTCAACTACAACCAGGGCAACCCCGACTCGCACACGGTCCAGCCGGGTGAGACGCTGACGCCTCCGAAGGAGAAGCTGGTCGCGGTGTACCCGTCGGGCGGCTCGATGTGGTCCGACAACCCGATCACCGTGCTCGGCGCCGACTGGGTGACGCCCGAGCAGGCCGAGGCGGGCGCGGCGTTCGCGGCCTTCCTGCAGACGGATGCGGCGCAGAAGATCCTGCCCGAGTACGGATTCCGCCCGCTGGATGCCTCGGCGCCGCTGGGCGACCTCTTCACGGCCGAGTACGGCGTCGACCCTGCCGGCCCTGCGGTCACGCTGCCGAAGCCCGCCGTCGACGTGGTGTCGGCCGCGATCGACCAGTGGACGCAGATCCGCAAGCCGTCGTCGGTGCTCGAGGTGATCGACATCTCGGGCTCGATGGACGAGGCGATCGGCGACGGCCGCTCGAAGCTCGACGGCGCGATCGAGGGCGCGCAGGCGACCCTCGGCCACTTCCGCTCGTCCGACGAGGTCGGCGTGTGGGCGTTCACCACCGGCGTCGAGTCGGAGGCCGGGAAGAACATCGTCGTGCTGCGCGACGTGTCTCCGCTCGCGAGCGACCGGGAGTCCGTGGACTCGTCGCTCGACGACCTGCGCTTCGCGCACCGCGACGGCACGCCGTTGTACGACGCAATCGCCGCGGCGTACGACGAGATGGTCGCGCGGGCGCAGCCCGGGCGCATCAACGCGATCGTGCTGCTGTCGGACGGCCAGGACACCGACTCCGAGATCTCGCTGGACTCGCTCGTCGCGAAGATCGGCGCCGCGTCCAAGGAGGGCGGCGACGAGGCGCCGGTGCGCATCTTCCCGATCGCGTACGGCGAAGGGGCCGACACCGGCGCGCTGCAGCGCATCGCCGAGGCGACCGGCGGCCAGTGGTTCGACGCGTCCGACGCCGCGAAGATCGACCTCGTCTTCGCGTCCGTGATCAACAACTTCTGAACGGCGCAGGATGCCCCACGATCTCGGCCTGAACGCGGCGGACGTCTACCTCGACGACGCCGTCGACGCGCTCGCGAGCAGCAACGTGTACGTCTCGAGCGACGTGTCCGGTGGGACGCAGCTGCAGCAGACGCTGGACCAGCAGGTCACCGACGAGTCGATCGCGGTCGTCGTGTTCCCCGACAACCAGGCGTTCGACATGAGCGGCCGGGAGATGGTGGCGTCGCTCGCCGGCCGAACCGACTACGACACGATCATCGTCGCGGTCGGTAACGACCTCTGGGCGGGATCACATGTGCTGCCGTCCGGCGAGGCGATGCGGATCGCCAACGAGGCGGAGGGTTCCCCCGACGGCCTCGACGCCTCCATCGTGCAGACGGTCGAGGGGGTTGTCGCCGCGTATCCCGATGACTACGTCCCTGATTCCGGCGGCGTCGACGGCGGCCTCATCGTCGGCGGCGCACTGGGCCTCGTCGTGCTCGTCGCGGCGGGCGGCGCGCTCTGGGCGGTGCTCCGCCGGCGCGGTCGCCGCGGCACCCCTGGCCACCACGCGCCGCTTCCCGACACCGTGCGCCCCCTCGTCGGGCGCTTGCGGGCGCTGAGCGGCGAGTACGCGGCGGCCGGGGCATCCGGAAATCGCGATGCGACCGAGGTGGCGAGCGAGATCGTGACCGTCGCGAACAACACGACGGAGCTCTTCGAACGCCTCGACCGCAAGGGGGACGAGGGCCAGCGGGCCACGGCTGCCGTCGAGTACGGCGAGACGCTGCGCAAGCTCACGGCGGCCCTCGACCGCGACTATCTGCTCGACATCCTGCAGCACCCCGACCTGTGGGACGACCCGGTCGACCGCGTCCGTGAGGTGCGCGCCGCGCTGACCTCGTTCTCGACCGAGCTCGTCGAGAACATCAAGCAGGTCAACGCCCGCCGGGGGCTGCATTTCCAGGTGTCGCTCGACGGACTCATCGGCCGCCGCAAGGAGCTGCAGGAGTGGGACCGCGCGTTCGAGCAGGCCAAGGACGAGGGGAAGCCCAGTGAGTGACGCTCTGCCCGACCGAGTCCCGTGGGGCAGGCCGGCGGTGGACGGCATCCCGCTGCCACCGTTCGCGACGGATCAGGAGGCGGCCCGGTATCGGCGGCTGCTTCAGCTGCACCTCGCCCTCATCGACGACGGTGGTCCGTCGGCCGCCGTCACCGCGCTGCTCGAGACCCTCGACGCCCGCAGCGGCTGGCGGGTCGAAGCGGGCAGGGATCTCAGCGGCGCCGAGCTGCGGCTGAGCCTGGCGACGTACTTCCCGGCCCCCTGGACGCCGGAGCGGCTCGCACCGCTGCTCGCCGAGCACGTCACCTGGGGAGCGCCGGTCAAGGGCGGCGCGTCCTGGCGGTGGCTCGGAGACCCCGACTTCGGAGCCATCCCTGACTCCGGCGGCGGATGGCGCATCACGCGGCACGAGCGCGGATCCTTCACGTACGACAGCATCGGGCACGACGACCTCGTGCTGCTGTGGATGGAGCACTTCTGCTCGAGGTTCCCCTTCCCCTTCGGCCACCGTGCGTCCGACGAAGACCTCGATGCCCTCGCGCCTGCTGCGGCAGCGGTGCGCGCAGCGCACGCCGGTAATGTGGCCGCTCCCTATCTGGTCGGCTGGCGCGCCGAGCGCGACGAGGCGCTCGCCGCCGGGTCCTCTTCCCGCGACGACTAGAATCGACGGATGCCGCGGTCAGCGGCTTCTCGCACTCTCGTGCATCCCCTCCCGACCATTGGAGCCACCGTGGCCGAGCAGTCTCGCCTCGACAAAGTCATCGCCCTCGCCCGTCACCGCGGGTTCGTGTTCCAAGCGGGTGAGATCTACGGCGGATCCCGGTCGGCATGGGACTACGGCCCCCTCGGCACGGAGCTCAAGGAGAACATCCGCCGCCAGTGGTGGCAGACGTTCGTGCGCGGCCGCGGCGACATGGTCGGCCTCGACTCGTCGATCATCCTGCCCAAGCGCGTGTGGGAGGCATCCGGTCACGTCGCGACCTTCACCGACCCGCTGGTCGAGTGCCTGCAGTGCCACAAGCGATTCCGCGCCGACAACCTCCTCGAGGACTTCGAGGCGCGCAAGGGCCGCCCGGCCGAGAACGGCCTCGCCGACATCCCCTGCCCCAACTGCGGCACGAAGGGCCAGTACACCGAGCCCAAGGCGTTCTCGGGACTCGTGAAGACCTACCTCGGCGTCGTCGACGACGAGTCGGGCCTGCACTTCCTGCGCCCCGAGACGGCGCAGGGCATCTTCGTGAACTTCTCGAACGTGCTCACCGCCAGCCGCAAGAAGCCGCCGTTCGGCATCGGCCAGGTCGGCAAGGCGTTCCGCAACGAGATCACCCCCGGTAACTTCATCTTCCGCACGCGCGAGTTCGAGCAGATGGAGATCGAGTACTTCGTGCCGCCCGCCGACGCGCAGGAGTGGTTCGAGCACTGGGTCGACGAGTGCTGGGACTGGTTCGTCGGCCTCGGTATCGACCCCGACAACATGCGCCGGTTCGACGTGCCCGCAGAGGACCGTGCACACTACTCCGACGGCACCATCGACGTCGAGTACCGCTTCGGCTTCGCCGGCAAGGAGTGGGGCGAGCTCATGGGCGTCGCCAACCGCACCGACTACGACCTGACCTCGCACTCGGAGGCGTCGGGCCAGTCGCTGACCTACTTCGACCAGGCCTCGGGCGAGAAGTACATCCCGTACGTCATCGAGCCCTCGTTCGGTCTCACCCGCGCGATGATGGCCTTCCTCGTCGACGCGTACCACGAGGAGGAGGCGCCGAACGCGAAGGGCGGCACCGACACCCGCACCGTGCTCAAGCTCGACCCGCGCCTGGCTCCCGTGAAGGTCGCGGTGCTCCCGCTGTCGCGCAACGAGCAGCTCTCGCCGATCGCCCGTGAGGTGGCCGAGCAGCTGCGCGGCGACTGGAACATCGACTTCGACGACGCCGGCGCCATCGGCCGCCGCTACCGCCGCCAGGACGAGATCGGCACGCCCTTCTGCGTCACGGTCGACTTCGACTCGCTCGACGACCGCGCCGTCACCGTGCGCGACCGCGACACGATGGGCCAGGAGCGCGTCCCGCTCGACGCCCTGCACGACTACCTCGCGGAGCGCCTGAAGGGCGCGTGACCCGCAGGACCCTGGATGCCTCGACCCGCCGGGTCGAGGCATCCGTCGTCTGCGGGCGGGGTGGGGCGTCTCGCGTCATGCGGGGGCGCGAGCTTCGCGCGGTCGATTCCTGCAATGCGCGGTCGTTCGGGACGGGCGCGGACGCCGATTCCGGCAGCGCGAGCGGATCACGCCGGCGGTCTATCCGCGAGCGCGGTCGGTGCCTAACCTGCTGACATGACCAGGGACTATCGCGGAACCACCGCGCTCATCACCGGCGCGAGCTCGGGCCTGGGGGCCGAATACGCGACGCAGTTCGCCGCGCGCGGCGCGGACGTCGTGCTCGTCGCCCGCCGTGAGGACCGATTGCGCGAGCTCGCCGATCGCCTCGCCCGTGATCACGGCGTGCGGGCGACGCCGATCGCCCTCGACCTCACGCGGCCGGACGCCGCCGCGGTGCTTCGGCGCGAGCTCGACGAACGGGGCATCCGCGTGCAGAGCCTCGTCAACAACGCCGGGTTCGGCATGAAGGGGTCGTTCGCACAGGCGGATGCCGTGCGTATCGGCGAGATGGTGCAGGTCAACGTCTCGGCGCTCGTGGCCATCACGCGCGAGGTGCTTCCCGAGATGGTCGCCGACGGCCGCGGTGCGCTCATCGGCATCGCGAGCACCGGCGCCTACCAGCCCTGCCCGAACATGGCGGTCTACGGTGCGACGAAGGCCTTCGTGCTGAGCTTCACCGAAGCCCTCGCATACGAGACGAAGGGGTCGGGGCTGGGCGTGATCGCGATGAGCCCTGGCGCGACGCGCACCGAGTTCTTCGACGTCACCGGCGCCGATGCCGCGGTCGGCCGGTTCAAGACGCCGGCGCAGGTCGTCGAGCTGACCCTCCGCAAGCTCGACCGTGACGTCGTGCCGCCGAGCGCGGTCTCCGGCCGCGCCAATGCGGTCAGCGCGTGGGCGGCCGGGGTGATGCCGCGCCGCCTGACGCTGGCGGTGAGCGGCCGGGTCCTGAAGTAGCCCGAACCGCAGGGGAACGGCACAGCGCCCGGCCCCTCGCGGGGCCGGGCGCTGTGCGACAGAAGGGTCAGCCGCCGATCGCGGTGGCGGCATCCTTCGCGGCGTTCTTCGCAGCGGTGCCCGCGTCGCCGGCTGCGGACAGCGCGTCGGCCCCCGCGGTCTTCAGCGCGAAGGCCTGCAGCAGTGTGGTGAGGTCGAGGCCGGTGAGGCCCTTCACGACCTCGGTGCCCTCGCCGAGCACGCGTCCGACGGTCTTCGTCATCTCGGATGCGCCGTCGGTCGAGACGACGGTGAGCTTGTCGATCGAGGCGATCGGCTCGGCCGCGGCCCGGACGATGTCGGGCAGGCGCGAGATGATCTCCTGCGCGAGCGCGGCCTCGCCGTACTTCTGCAGCGCGAGCGCCTTCGCGTCGGTCGAGGCGGCCTCGGCGAGACCCTCGGCCTGGATCGCCGAGGCGCGGGCCTCACCCTCGGCCTTGATACCGGCGGCGAGGGCGACCTGCTTGTCGCGCTCGGCCTCACCCGAGAAGCGCACCGCGGTCGCGGCGGCTTCGGCGTCCTGCACGGCGGCGACCTTGTTCGCCTCGGCGATCTTGGTGCGCTTGTAGGCGTCGGCCTCGGTCGCGGCGTTGGCCGCGTCGCGGAGGGCCGTCGCGCGCTGCACCTCGGCGTAGGCCTGCGCCTCGGCGGGCTTGCGGATCTCGATGTCGAGACGCTCCTGCGTCACGAGCGCCTGCTCGGTGAGGGCCTCGCGCTCCTGCACGGCGACGAGCTTGTCCTGCTCGGCCGTGGCGAGCTGGCCGGAAGCCTGTGCTTCGGCGTTCGCGCGGTCGGTCTCGGCCTTGATCGTGGCCTGCTTGAGGGCGAGCGCCTTCTGGCGCTCCGCGATCTGCTCCGACGCCTCGATGCGCGCGAACTCGCTGGCGCGGGATGCCTCGGCCTCGCTGATCTCGGCGACCTGACGTGCGCGGGCGGCCTCGGCGCGGCCGAGGTTGGCGAGGTAGTCGCTGCCGGGCGTGGAGATGTCGCTGATGTTGAGGAGGTCGACCTGCAGACCCTGCTCGACGAGGTCGGCCTTGGTCTCGGCGACGACGCGGTCGGAGAGGCTCTTGCGGTCGGAGATGATCTGCTCGATGGTCATGTCGCCGACGATCGAGCGGAGCGACCCTTCGAGCGACTCCTTGATGATCTCGGTGAGGAGGTCCTGCTGCGAGAGGAAGCGCTGTGCGGCGCGGCGCACGCCGTCCTCCGTGCCGGAGACCTTGAAGTTGATCGAGGCCTTGATCGCGATCTTGATGCGGTTCTTGTCGACGCCCTCGACGGTGATGCCGATCTGACGCTGCTCGAGCGAGATCGAGAAGCCCTGCTGCAGGATCGGCCACACGAACGTGCGACCGCCGATCACGACGCGCTGGCCGCTGCCGGTCTCGCCGGGTGCCGGGCGGCCGGCCCCGCGTCCGACGATCACCAGCGCCTCGTTCGGAGGGACGCGGCGGATGCGCCGCGCGATGAAGGTGATCAGTCCGAGCACCGCCACGATGAGGGCGACGACCGCGATGATCTGGATGAGTTCGTTCGTCATGGACGACCTTTCTCGTGGGATGCCGTGACCCGGGGTTCCCGACCCGGACCGCGGTGGGGATCTACTCCGCGACGACCTTGACGCGGGTGCCGGCGTGCTCGATGACGCGCACGCGCACGCCCTCGGCGATGGTGTCGTCCGCGTAGGCGAGGCGTCGCTCGACCTCGTGTGGACCGTCGAGGCTGACCTCGCCGCCGGCAGGGGAGACCGTCGAGCGCGTGACGCCCGACAGGCCGAGCGCCGACGCCGGCACGCCGTCCGAGCTCTTGGTCAGCCGCTTCACGAAGAGCACCGCGATGACGTAGGCGATGATCGCCAGCACCGCGGCGAGCACGTACGCCCAGAGCGTGTCGAGCCCGTTCGTGGTGGTGAGGGCGCCGGATGCCCCGAACACCACGGCCGCGATGCCCAGGGCGGTGCCCGAGATGGCGCCGTCGCCGATGTCGAAGTGGTCGAAGATGTCGCCGACGATGAGCGAGATCAGCAGCACGGCGAGGCCGACGCCTCCGACGATCAGGAAGGGCAGCACGGTGTCTCCTGCAAGGGTGCGGGGCGGGCGGGTCCTTCCACCCTAGCCAGGGGTTGGGACCCGGTGTCCAATCCTGGACCGGATGTGGAAAACGCGCTCCGCAGGCGTGCTGTCGAGGCATCCGTCCCTCTCGACAGCACGATGACAACGGCGTGACAGCGGGACGCCGCGGGCGACAGCGGGGTGACAGCGCCCCGGGCGCACTCTGGGGGACGTCGAAAGGCGAATCCCATGACCATCACCAGTTCCGCATCCCGCACCCCCGCGGTCCGCGCCGAAGGCCTCGTCAAGAGCTTCGGCGCCAACCGCGCGGTCGACGGCGTCGATCTGACCGTCGAAGCCGGCACCGTCTACGGCGTGCTCGGCCCCAACGGCGCGGGCAAGACCACCACCATCAGCATGCTGGCCACCCTGCTGCGCCCCGACGCCGGGAAGGCCGAGATCTTCGGCTACGACGTCGTGCGCCACCCGCAGATCGTGCGCCAGCTCATCGGCCTCACCGGCCAGTTCGCGTCCGTCGACGAGACGCTCTCGGCCACCGAGAACCTCGTGATCTTCGGCCGCCTCCTCGGGCTCTCGCGCATCGACGCGAAACGCAAGGCCGCAGAGCTCCTCGAGGAGTTCTCCCTCACCGAGGCCGCCACCCGGCCCCTGGCGAAGTTCTCCGGCGGCATGCGCCGCCGCCTCGACCTCGCAGCATCCCTCATCGCCCAGCCCCCGCTGATCTTCCTCGACGAGCCGACCACGGGCCTGGACCCCCGCACCCGCGGGCAGATGTGGGACACCATCCGCCGGCTCGTGGCGACCGGGTCGACGGTGCTCCTGACCACCCAGTACCTCGACGAAGCCGACCAGCTCGCCGACCGCATCGCCGTCATCGACCGCGGCACCGTCGTCGCCGAGGGCACGGCGCTCGAGCTCAAGGCCTCGGTCGGCCAGTCCTCGCTGCTGCTGCGGCTGCGCACGGGATCCGACATCATCGAGGCGCAGCGCGAGATCTCGCGCGTGCTCGGTGTGACGGCCATCGTCTCGCCCGAGGCCGCACGTCTCACCGTGCCGATGAGCGATCCCGATCGCGTCGCCGACCTGCTCGTGGCGTTCCGCGACGCCGATCTGCACCTCGAGGAGCTCAGCGTGCAGCAGCCGTCGCTCGACGAGGTCTTCCTCACCCTCACCGGCAAGGGCGTGCCGGAGGACGACGAGGCCGCCCATGCGACGGCCGACGAACTCGAAGGAGCCCGCGCATGACCGCCATCGCGACCCCCATCACCCCGGTCGCCGACCGCGACCTCTCGAACCGCTCGACGCTCGGCCTGACGGTGCGCAACACCCTCACCATGGCGTGGCGCGGCATCCTCAAGATCCGGCGCACCCCCGAGCAGCTCATCGACGTGACGGTGCAGCCGATCATCTTCACGCTGATGTTCACCTACATCTTCGGCGGCGCGATCGCCGGCGATGTGCAGAACTACCTGCCGATCATCATCCCGGGGATCCTCGTGCAGACCGTGATCACGACCTCCGTCGTCACCGGAGTGCAGCTGCGCGAAGACATGGACAAGGGCGTGTTCGACCGCTTCCGCTCGCTCCCGATCGCGCGCATCGCGCCGTTGTCGGGCGCGCTGCTGGCCGACACCCTGCGCTACACGATCGCCACGACGCTCACGTTCACGATGGGCTTCATCATGGGCTTCCGCCCCGGCGGCGGACTGGCGGGCGTGATCGCGGCCGGGCTCCTCGTCATCGCCTGCTCGTGGGCGATGAGCTGGATCTTCGCCTTCTTCGGCGTGATCGCGCGCACCGCCTCGAGCGTGCAGGGCATCTCGATGCTCATCCTCTTCCCGCTGACGTTCCTCTCGAACGCGTTCGTGCCGGCGGACACGATGCCCGACTGGCTGCAGTGGTTCGTCGAGGCGAACCCCGTCTCGCACCTGGTGACCGCCGTGCGCGGACTCGTCAACGAGGGCACGGTGACGGCCGACGTCTTCACCGCGCTGCTGGGCGCGGCCGTGATCGTGGCGGTGTTCGCACCTCTCACGGTGCGCGCGTACATGCGGAAAGCGTGAGTGGATGCCGCGGCCCGCGGCTCTGACGACGGGCCGGGGTAGGAAGGGTCGGGGTGGCGGAAGCCGCCCCGGCCCTTCGGCGTCGTGCGCGGATGGTTGACTGGTGGGGTGCCGCTGGAGGAGTGCCGCGCAGGCGACGTCGAGGCGCTGACGGCGTTCCTGCGCGAGGTCGACCTGACGCTGAGCGGCCTCGACGCGCCGAGCGTCCGGCTGTGGCTGGACCGCGACCAGCACGGCGCGATCGTCGGCAGCACGGGCTACGAGATCAGTGCGGACGGCCGGCACGCGCTGATCCGCAGCGTGGCGGTGAGCCCCGCCTGGCGGTCGCGGGGGAGCGGTACGACGCTGGCTCGATTCGCGCTGGATCGCGCGGCAGACGAGGGTGCGAGCACCGCGTGGCTGTTCAGCCGTCGTTCCGGCCCGTTCTGGCAGGGGCTGGGGTTCTCGCCGGCGGATCGTGACGAGCTCGCGCAGGCGCTGGCCGACACCCATCAGGTGCAGCTGTTCCGGCGGACCGGCCAGCTCGACCGCGAGGTGGCCTGGTCGAGACCGCTGAGTCAGGTCTGACGGTCCTCGCGACGGGCCGGCCGTGCGCTTCATGTGCTCTCGCCGAGTGCACCCGTCGTGCGCGCGAGGATCGTGTGCGCTCGGCGAGATCACGTGTTCTCAACGGATGCCTCGGGCTGGCGCCGCTCCGCCCCGCGGGGTCGGTCAGGCTCAGCCGAGCGGCGCGACGAGAGCGGCGACGTCGTCGTCACCGTCTGATTCGCCCCGCGCCGTCGGAGCAGCGGCATCCGGCAGCAGCACCTCGTTCCCGAGACGCTCGCGGTGAATGTCGGAGGTTGCTTCTAGTCTCTGGCTAAGAGATCGAGCTCGTGCCCACTTCGTTCGGTCTTCCGTCGCACCCGTCTGGGTGCTGTGCAGCGGGAGCATCATGGGCCAGCGAGTCGGCAGTGACGACGCGACGTGGGGTGCGCTGGACCGGGTGGTGACCGAGGTGCAGGCGACCCGCGCGGCGATCGCGCAGTTGCAGGCGGCAGAGGTGCGGTTGCTCACGGATGCAGCCGAGATCGTGCGTGCTCGGGAGCAGTCCCGACGCGCGGCGGGTCGCAAGAGTCCGCACGACCTGCCGTTGCGGGAGATCTCCGCCGAGCTCGGCGCGGCGATGCGGCTGAGTGACCGGGCGGTGCAGGCGCGGATGTCGGCGGCGAGCACGCTCCGCGAGTCGTTCGCGGCGACGTTCGCGGCGCTCGCGGACGGGCGCATCGACCTGGCGCACGCGTCGGCGATCGTCGACGCCGGCGCGGTGATCGCCGACGCGGGGATGCGGGAGCAGTACGAACGCATCGTGCTGGACGCCGCTGGGTTCGAGACCCCGCACCGGCTCCGCGCGATCGCCCGGGTCGTCGCCGGCCGCATCGACCCCGACCTGGCCGAAGAACTCCGGCGCCGCGCCGCCGGGCAACGGCGGATCCGGGTCGTCGACCTGGACGACGGCATGTCACGGCTGCTCGCCGACCTGCCGGCGGTGCTCGCCCACGCGATCTACGACAGGCTCACCCGGATGGCCGAGACTGAACGTGACGCCGAACGCGCCCAAGCCGACGCAGCCGCCACTGCGGCCGAATCTGCAGCGGCGGCGGCTGAATCTGAAGCGGCGGCCGCCGAGGAGACCGGAGAGCCGGAAAGCCCCGCCGATGTGGGCGGGCCGGACGACGTCACGGACGCCACCGATACGGCCAACCTGACGGAGCCCGCCCCCGCAGACCGTTCGTTCGTCGCCCCGCCGGACTCACCCGCGCTGACCACCGGGCCGCAGCGCGATGAGCGATCCCTCGACGAACTACGCGCCGACCTCTTCGCCGACATCATCCTCACCGGCGCGCCCACCGGGCACGGCGACGGCGACACGCTCGCCGCGATCCGCGCCGAAGTGCAGATCACCATCCCGGTGCTCACCGCCGCCGGCGCGAGCAACGAACCCGCGCTGCTGGCCGGCTACGGTCCGATCGACCGCGACACCGCGTGCGTGCTCGCAGCCGCCGCACCCGGGTGGGACCGGGTGATGTACCACCCGCACAGCGGCCTCCCCTTGACCGTAGACAGATACCGGCCCACCGCCGCGTTGCGAAGATTCCTCCGCGCCCGCGACGAACGCTGCCGGTTCCCCGGCTGCCCGCACCGCCCTACACGATCCGACATCGACCACACCATCGACCGCGCCCTCGGCGGCGAAACCGCAGACGACAACCTCGCCCACCTCTGCCGCCGACATCACACCCTGAAGCACGCCACCACCTGGCGCGTCCGGCAGACCGGGAATGGCACCCTCGAGTGGACCAGCCCCGCGCAGCGCCGCTACCCCGACAAACCGCTCTCCACCGTGCAGTTCGTCCCCTCCCGCGTCTTCGACCGGCTCCTCTCCGCTCCCTACGACGGCGAAGCACCCTTCTGATGACGCGTCGTGGAGAGTCAAGCGACGAACGCAGTGAGGACGGCGATGTCGTCGTCACCGTCTAATCCGCCCCGCACCGTCGGAGGAGCGGCATCCGGCAGCAGCACGTCGTTCCCGAGGCGCTCGCGCATCACACGAAGGAACGGGTCGGACGCGTCGACCCCGCCCCGCAGGCGCGCTGCGGCGACGAGGGCGCGCCGGGCGTCGACATCCCGTCCCGTCGTCGCGAGCCAACCGGCGATCGACACGGCGACGTCCGCGACGATGGGGTGGTCGCCGCTGCGGGCGGCAGCCGGGAGCGCCTCGGCAAGGGCGGCGTGCGCCTCATCGACCCGCCCTTCCAGGAGGAGGGCCTGCGCGCGGCGCGAGCGCGACCACGCGATCAGCTGATCCGGGAACGACGGCAGCATCTCGGCGGCGACGATGTCGAGGTGGCGCAGAGCCGCCGCCCCGTCGCCGACCGCGATCTCGATGGCCGCCGCGTCCATGTCGGTCTGCGCGATCGCGCGCGGCGAGTCTTTCGTCCGTGCGAGCTCCTGCGACTCGTGCAGTCGTGCGCGTGCCTCGTCGAGTCGGCCGAGCCTGAGCAGCAGGCCGATGCTCTGCGACCGCTGCTGGACGAGATCGGTCACCGACGTGAGGCCGAGGAGGCCGGCCGACGAGGCATCGGCGACGGCGAGTGCCTCGTCGAGCCGGCCCGCCAGCTGCAGCCACTCCGACCGCATCTGGCTCGCGAACGCGGTGCCCCAGACGTCCCCGAGCTCGCGGAAGGTCGACACCGCCTTCTCGCTCTCGATGCCGAGGGTCTGGTTGTCGCCGCCATTCTGCGCGATGGCCGATCGCAGCATGCTGATCAGGGCGAGGGTCCACGTGGGGGCGTCCTCGAGTCCTTCGTCGCCGATGGTGACGTTCCGCGACCACGGCGCGCCGGGTCGGTGGTTCTGCGCGGCGGCGAGGATGGCTCGCAGGAGCGGACCCAGGGCTGCCGACAGTTCGCTGCGGTGCTCAGCGGCGGCCTCGATCACCGCCGGCACCTCGCGCTCGAAACGAGCCAGGCCCGCGACGGTCGGCTCGCCCGGACGCGCGGCGGTGCTCCCCGCCGCGGGAGCGCCGGTCGCCGCCGCCGGGTCGAGCCGCGAGGGACCCTCGACCGCGTCCTCGAGATCGCGCGCGAAGGCCGTGCCCAGCAGGGCGATCGCGCGCACCACCACGGCCGCTTCCGAGTCGAGGCTCGCGGCGGCCTCGCCGAACCGCATGACTCCGGACTGCAGCTCCTCGAAGCGCTCGCGCATCAGCCACGTCCACAGGCACGCGCGCACCAGGCGCACCCCCACGTCCTCCATGCCCGGCTGGTCGGCGCAGACGCGCAGCGCCGCGCTGAGGTTCTCGTCGTCGGCATCGAACCAGGCGAGCGCCTCGCGCACCTCGGGTCCGCGCAGGCGCGCATCCTCGCGTGCCGCGAGCCCGGCCATCGCCCGGGCCTGCACCGCGCGGAACTCGGCCTCGCGTCCCTCCGTGCGCAGACGATCGATGCCGTACTCGCGGACCGTCTCGAGCATCCGCAGCCGCCGGTCGGACCGCCGCAGCAGCGACTTGTCGACGAGCCCGTCGAAGGCGTCGGCATCCACGTAGAACGCGTCGCCGATCGCCGGCACATCGCGCACATCCACCCCGTCGGGGAACACCGCGGCGGCCCGCAGTGCGGTGCGCTCGGCATCCGTCAGCGTCTCCCAGCTCCAGTCGATCAGCGCCCCGAGCGTCTGATGCCGCGCCTCGATCGCCTTCGGCCCGGTCGCCAGCAGTGCGAAGCGGTCGTCGAGGCCGCTGTCGATCTCGGCGATCGTCAGCGTGCGGGACTTCGCCGCGGCGAGCTCGAGCGCCAGCGGCAGACCGTCCAGGCGCGTCACGATGCGCTCGACAGCGGCTTCCTCGTCCGGCGTCGGAGCGGAGCCGCGCGCGGCTCGCACCCGGCGCGAGAACAGTTCGCGGGCATCGCGGTCGGGGAGCGGGCCGAGGTCGACGAACGCCTCGCCGGCGAGTCCCAGCGGTTCGCGGCTGGTGGCGAGGATCCGCGACCCGGGAGCGCTGCGCAGCACCTCGAGCGCGACCGCGGCGGCCTCCGCCGACACGTGCTCGCAGTTGTCGAGCACCACGAGCAGGGTGCGTCCCGCCAGCGCCTCCGCGACGCGGTCGCGCGCGCTCGTCGAGACGAGTTCGCCGACACGGATGCTGCGCCCCACCGCTCCCGCGACGGCCGCCCACACCTCGCCCGGCGCCGCCGGCGCGAGCTCGACCACCACCGCACCGGGAGCGCGCCGTGCGGTCTCGAACGCGAGGGTCGTCTTGCCCGCGCCGCCCGGTCCGATCAGGGTCACGAGCCGCTCGTCGCGCAGCTGCTCCCCGATGAGTTCGAGCTCGCGCCGCCGCCCGATCAGCGGAGTCAGCGCCGCGGGCACCGACGCATCGACACCCTGACTGGAGGAGTCCTCGGCGTCGCGCGGCGTGCCCGGATCCGCGGCATCCGTTCCCGTCGCCGCAAGGATGCGCTCGGCGTGCGCGCGGTCCTCGAGGAGGTCGCGCACGACCCAGTCGAAGCCGTCGCCCGGGGTCCAGGGGTCGCCGCGCCAGAGGTCCAGCGCCGCGCGCGCGTCGCCCGCCGCCGCAGCGGGATCCGTCGAGCGGCGGGCGCGGGCCACGAGGTCCTGGAACCGGGCGAGATCCACTTCTTCGCGGGCGACCGCGAGCCGGTACCCGCCGGGCACGGCCTCGAGCGTGCCCGCGGGCAGACCGCGGCGCAGGCGCGACGCGAGGGACTGCAGCGCAGCGCGGGGGTCTTCGGGCAGGTCGTCGGGCCAGACGTCCTCGGCGAGCGAACGGTACGCGACCGTCGTTCCGGCGTCGAGAGCGAGGCGGAAGAGCAGTGCCTCCTGGCCGCGGCCGCGGATCTCGAGCGGAGCGCCGTCCGCCTCCGCCGCGAGTCCTCCGAAGAACCTCAGCCGCACGTCGTCCACCTTAGGACTCGCGACCCGGGCAGCCGGGGAGGCCGATCGGGTGGTCAGTCCGTGACGGTGTAAGTCGTGTCGCCGGTCTCGCCGGCGAGCACGCGGCGGTAGTCCTCGGCGACGATCTCGCGGAGCACGCCGGCATCGACCGCGTCGAGGTCCTTGATGTAGAGGCAGCTGACGCCGGTCTCGTGCGGCCCCAGGTTCGCGAGCCGCTCGCCGTGCGCGGCGGTGCGCAGCGTGTACACCGTCGTGGATTCGCGGCGCGGCGAGAACGCCGCGATCGGGGCGTCGCCCTCGCTGCCGGCCGCCGAGCGGTAGTGGCACGAGCCGAAGCCGATGATGGTGCCCCAGAGTTCCGGCTCGCGACCGGTGACCTCCCGCAGAAGATCGATCATCGCGACGGCATCGCGTTGCCGCTTCGCGGGCCGCACCGCGGCGACGAACTCGTCGACGTCCCCTCCGGTCTTCTTCATCGCCGCCTCCGTGTCAGCCCTTGGCCGCGGCCTTCATCGCGCGCTTGTGCTCGCGCACCTTCGTCAACGACTCCGGCGAGACGATGTCGGCGACGCTGCGGAACGACCCCTCGTCGCCGTACGAGCCGGCCGCCTCGCGCCAGCCGGCGCCGGTGAAGCCGTACTGCTTGCCGAGGAGGGCCAGGAAGATCTTCGCCTTCTGCTCACCGAAGCCCGGCAGGGCCTTCAGCCGCTTCAGCACGGTCGGCCCGTCCGGTGCTTCGGCGTGCTCCGCGGCCGGGCGGGTCCAGATCGCCGACGCGTCGCCGCCCCAGTCCTGCTCGACCGCCGCGCAGAGCGCCTGCACGCGTGCTGCCATCGAGCCCGGGAACCGGTGGACCGCGGGCGTCGCCTTGAAGAGCTCCGTGAACGCCTCGGGCTCGAAGCTCGCGATCGCCGCGGCATCCAGCGTCCCGGCCCGCTCCGAGATCTTGAGCGGTCCGGCGAACGCCGTCTCCATCGCGACCTGCTGGTCGAGCAGCATGCCGATCAGCAGGGCGAGCGGGTCGTCGGTGAGCAGGCGGTCGGCGGCGTCGTCGCCCGTGATGTGGAGCGTCATGCGGCCCAGTCTCCCACCGCCCGCCCCTGCCGGCACAGTTCGCGGATGGGAGGATGGATCCCGTGACCATCCCCACGCCCGCTCCCGACGCCGGCAGGTCGCCTGGGCCCTCCGGGCCTGCGGGCCCCGCCCCCGAGCCGTTCCACGACCTCGTCGAGCACGCCCGCGAGACGCACGTGGTCGTCATCGGCGGCGGCATCGCCGGGCTCGTCGCGGCGTGGGAGTGCGCCAAGGTCGGCATGGCGGTGACGCTGGTCGAGGCATCCGATCGCCTCGGCGGCACCATCGGGTCCGCCCGCATCGCGGGGCTCGAGCTCGAGACCGGCGTGACCTGCTGGTCGACCCGCGGCGGCACGGTGCGCGGGCTCGTCGACGAAGTGCTGCCGGATGCCGCGATCGTGCGCCCCCGCGACGACCGCGAGTGGATCGCGGGCCTGCCGAAGGGCGCGGCGGCGCCGCTGCCCGCCGAGCAGGTGCTCGGAATCCCCGCCAACCCGTGGGACGAGAGCGTGCGCCGGATCATCGGCTGGGGCGGCACGTGGCGTGCGTACGTCGATCGCCTGCGTCCCCCGCTCACGATCGGCGCCCAGCGCAGCCTCGGACGGCTCGTGCACGGCCGCATGGGCGACAAGGTCCTGGATCGCCTGGTGGCGCCGCTCACCATCGACCGCTTCGGCCTCGACCCCGTCGATGTCGACGTCGAGGTCGCCGCCCCCGGCCTCAGCAACGCGCTCACCCGCACCGGGTGGCTCGGCGGTGCGGTCGCCGACGTGCGCGTCGATGCCCCGAGCGCCACGATCGAGGGGCTGGACGGTGGGATGCCGCAGCTCGCCGCCGCGCTCGCCGACAGGCTCGCCGAGCGCGAGGTGGCGATCCACACCGGAGCGCTGGCGACCGGTCTCGTCCGCAGCGACCGACGCTGGACGGTCGAACTCGCGACGATCGCGCCCGAGGGCGCGGCGCCCGCACCGGACCGGCTGGACGCCGACGCGGTCATCGTGGCGACCGACGAGACCACGGCGCGCGCGCTCCTCGCCGCCGCGCTCGGCACCCCCGCGTTCGCCGACGTCGCCGCCGCAGGCATCGCCCGCGACGTCGTGACGCTCGTGGTGGACGCCCCCGAACTCGATGGGGCGCCGCGAGGCGCCCATGTCCACGCCGTTCCCGGCGCTTCCCGCGCGACCGGCCTCGTCCACGAGACCGCGCGGTGGGAGTGGCTGGCGCGGGACGCGGGCGCGGGGCGCCACGTCGTGCGCGTCGCCTTCGGTGCCCCCGGGATCGCTCCGGCGACCGAGGGACTGTCCGACGCCGACGCGGCGGTGATGGCCGTGGCCGAGGCATCTGTCCTCCTCGGTGTGCAGCTCGACGAGGGCCGGATCGCCGGCGCGCACCGCGACGCGTACACCCTCGTCCCTCCCGCGTCGACCCTCGGGCGGCGTGAGCGCACCGACGCCGCCCGCGCCGCGATCGTACGCGCACCGGGGCTCGCCGCCATCGGCGCGTGGCTGTCGGGAAGCGGACTCGCGCAGGTCGTCGCCGACGCTCAGGAAGAGGCCGACCGCCTCCGCCACAAGGCGCTGTGGGGTGCGAAGGCGGCAGAGTGAACCCTCCGCCCGAGCCCCTGTCAAGGGTGGATGCCGGAATCGGCATACAGGGCTACCCTGGGATGGTCGTCAGGTCACACCGAGCGTGAGGAGACCTCATGAAGGGCAAGGCTGGACTCGTCATCGGACTCGCGATCGGGTACGTGCTCGGTACGCGCGCGGGTCGTGAACGCTACGAGCAGATCAAGACGCAGTGGCTGAAGGTGTGGAACACCGAGCCCGTGCAGAGCCAGGTCGGCAAGGTGAAGGACTTCGCCAAGTCCCAGGCGATGGCGCTGCCGTCCACGCTGTGGGAGTCGGCCGTCAAGGTCACGCAGGCCGCCGGCTCGAAGGGCACGGCCGGGCAGAAGCTCGACGCCGCCATCAAGGTCGGCAAGGACTCGGCCGACGACGTCGGCAAGGCGGCGCAGACCTCGGCCAAGGCCGTGAAGGACGCCGTCGAGGACGCCGTCGACGACGCTTCCCAGAACGGTCGCGGCGGGGCTTGACGTGATGACCACCCCCCGCGGCTTCCGCGACCGCGCGGACGATAGCCTGCTCACCCTCCTGGGTGAGATCCCGGAGCTCGTCCGCAACCTCGTCATCGCGGAGATCGACGCCGCGAAGGCCTGGCTCGCCAAGACCGCGAAAGACGGCGGATGGGGAGCACTCTGGGTCTTCGCCGCGCTGTTCGTCCTGTTCTGGTCGGTCCCGGTGTTCGGCACGTTCGTGATCGCGGGACTGTCATCGTGGTGGCCCGTCTGGCTGTCGGCGCTCGTCGTGTTCTTCGCGATGCTGATCGTCACCGCCGTGTTCGCGTTCATCGGCGTGCTCTACTTCCGCCGGATCGGCGAGCGCCGCAACCCGGTCCAATCGATCGCCCTGGATGTGAAGGAAGTGCGCGATGAGCTCTGACGCCCCCGTGCCGCTGTCGAAGAATTCCGTCGCGCTGCCTCGCACCGCAGTGCCCCTCGGGATCGGCGACCCTGTCGAGCAGGCGCGGACCGAGCTCAAGGCGGCGCTCGCCGCCATCGAGGAGAAGGCGAACGTCCCCCGCCGGGTCGAGCGCGCCCTCGACGAGCGGGTCGAGCAGGCCCGGGCGTTCAACCGCCGCAACCCCGCGCTCACCGCGGTCGCGGTCGTCGTGGGCGCCGCCGCGATCGGCGCGGCGGTCTGGGGCTTCGTCCGCCTCTATACGCGCTGATCCCGGGCGGAATCCCGCTCTCCACAGCGCCGAGGCAACGCCTCGCGCGATCGGGGGTATGCTCGGGAGGCAAGGCAGTGCAATGATGCGTTAGCTGCCGATCGCGCGAACCCGATTCGAATCGCGCATCGGCTGCCTCGATCTTCTTGGGCGGCCGACTGAGCATCATCGAGAGTCGACCCCCCTATGAACACCGCCGCAGCACAGCACCAGTCCGTCAAACCCCTGACCGGCTGGCGCGTTCTCGTGCCCCGCGGCGGCCCCTGGGGCGACGGCGTCGCAGCGACTCTCCGCCGTCAGGGCGCGATCCCCGTGATCGCCCCGCTCATCAACTTCGCCCCCACGAACGACCAGGCGTCGCTCGACCAGGCTCTCGCCGACCTCGCCGCCGGCAAGTTCGAGTGGCTCACGGTCACGAGCGCGACGACGGTCGACGTCCTCTACGCCTACCGCGCGGTCGTCCCGGCGACGACGAAGGTCGCCGCCGTCGGCGAGACCACGGCTGCCGCGCTCCTCGCCGTCGGCTATCGCGTCGACCTCGTCCCCGAGCGCGACAACTCGGCGGCCGGCATGGCGGAGCAGCTCATCGCCCTCGAGCCTGAGGCCCGCGACATCCTCACCCTCCGCAGCGAGATCGCGAAGCCGGTCCTCACGCGCATGCTCACCGAGGCGGGGCACCGCGTCCGCAGCGTCGTCGCCTACCGCACGGTCGGGGTTCCCGTCACCGAGCGCATCGCCGAGGACGTCCGCTCCGGCCGCATCAACGCCATCCTCGTGACCAGCGGCTCGGTCGCGCAGCAGGTGCACGAGCAGTTCCCCGAGATCCCCGACACCACGCTGATCGCCGCGATCGGCCCGCGCACCGCCAAGGACGCGCGCCGCGCAGGCCTCGACGTGGACGTCGTGGCCGACGCGCAGACCGTCGACGCCCTCATCGACGCCGTCGGCAAGTTCTCCCTCCCTCACGCGGCCGACGAGTTCGCCCCCAAGACCGGCATGATCCCGCGTCTCGGTGGCATCGACACCCGGAACTGACGCGCCCGTGACCGGCACGCCCCGCATCGTCGTGCTCGCGGGCGGCGTCGGCGGCTCCCGCTTCGTCCTCGGGGTGCGTGGCGCGCTGCGCGCCCGCGGCATCGACGACACCGCCGCCGCGCTGACCGTCGTCGTCAACACCGGCGACGACATCTGGCTCTCCGGCGTCCGGCTGCAGCCCGACGTCGACTCCATCACCTATGCCCTCGCCGGCGTCAACGACGCTGAGCGCGGCTGGGGGCGGCAGGGCGACAGCGAGCGCGTCAACCACGAATTGCAGGAGTGGGGTGCGGGCTGGCCGTGGTTCACCCTCGGCGACTTCGACCTCGGCACGCATCTCGCCCGCACCGGCTGGCTGCGCGAGGGGCTCACGCCCACCGGCGTGCTGGAGCGCATGTCGCACCGCTGGGACCTCGGCGCACGTCTGCTGCCGATGACCGACAGCGAGGTCGACACCGTCGTGGTGCTCGACGACGGCACGCGTCTGCACTTCCAGGAGTGGTGGACGCGGTACCGCGCGACCCTCGCGCCCGAGCGGTTCGAGAACCCCGGCATCGACGAGGCTGCCGCCGCCCCCGGGGTCGCCGAGGCGATCGCCCAGGCGGACGCCGTACTGCTGGCCCCCTCGAACCCGGTCGTGTCCACCGGCCCGATCCTCGCCGTGCCGGGCGTGCGCGAGGCGCTGCGCGCAACCCCGGCCCTCGTCGTCGGTGTCTCGCCGATCATCGGCGGCAAGGTCGTCCGCGGTATGGCCGACGTGTGCCTGGCCGCGATCGGCGTGGAGACCTCCGCTCCTGCCGTAGCGGGACTGTACGGCGCCCGCGCGAACGGCGGACTGCTCGACACGTGGCTGCTCGCCGAAGAGGACGAGGCCGCCGCCGACGAGGTCGCCGAGCTCGGCATCCGTCCGCTCGTCCGGCCGCTCTGGATGACGGATGCTGCGCGCCAGACCGCTCTCGGCGAGGCGGCGCTCGCCGCCGCCGGAGTGTGAGCGTGCCCGAACTCGCGTGGTGGGCGTGGGCCCTGCTCGGCCTCGGCGCCGTCGTCGTGGGCCTGTCGAAGACCGCCGTGCCCGGCGCGGGGACGATCGCCGTCGCCATCTTCGCGGCCGTGCTCCCGGCGAAGCAGTCGACCGGCGTCCTGCTCCTGCTGCTGATCGTCGCGGACATCTTCGCCGTGACCATGTATCGCCGGCACGCGGACTGGCGCACCCTGATCAAGCTCGCCCCCGCGGTCGTGGTGGGCGTGCTGCTGGGCGTCGTCTTCCTGTGGTTCGCCGACGACGTGTGGGTGAAGAAGTCGATCGGCGTGATCCTGCTGGCGGTGATCGCCATCACGCTGCTGCGTCGTCGGTTCGCCTCGGGCGTCGATGCGGGCGGCTCGCACCGCGTCGCCGCGGCGACCTACGGCACCCTGGGCGGCTTCACCACGATGGTCGCGAACGCCGCCGGACCCGTGATGTCGATGTACTTCCTGGCGGCCCGCTTCGAGGTGAAGGCGTTCCTCGGCACGGCGGCCTGGTTCTTCGCGATCGTGAACCTGTTCAAGGTGCCGTTCTCGATCGGCATCGGCATCATCACGGTGCCGGGGATCCTCATCGACCTCGTGCTCGTGCCGCTCGTCGTCGCCGCCGCGTTCCTCGGCCGGTGGCTCGCCGACCGCATGCCGCAGTCCGTCTTCGAGAAGCTCGTGATCGCCTTCACGATCGTGGGTGCGGTCTATCTGCTGATCGTCTGACGCGCCGCGCTCATCCCCAAGGGGAGGGGCGGTCGTTGTCGCGGGTGCTGTCGTCGGGCAGGTGCGGCAGCTCGGTGCCGCCGGCGCGGATGCACAGCCACCGCAGCTGCTCGGGGCTGTCGGGCGTCGCCCGCCACGTGCGCCACACGCCCTGCCCGACCCGCACGACTGTCCCCGGGCCCACGTCGACGATGTCGTCGTCGAGCCCCATCTGTCCGCGGCCGGCGAGGAAGACGTACAGCTCCTCGACGTTCGCGTGCGAGTGCCAGTAGCCTGCCTGCTCACCCGGTTCGAACGCGTTCGCCGTCATGCCGATGTACTGCATCGTCATGTCGTGGTCGACGACGCGGCGCCCGTCGCGCGAGCGGTCGGGTGTGAACCCGCCGTAGTGCGCCCGCCACTCGTCGAGCCCGCCCATCTCCAGCACCTGGTAGTCGCTCATCGGGCCAGGCTATCCGGGGGAGGAGGTGAGGAGGGCAGCGGTGCGCGGGCCCAGGCCGAGGGCCCGGGCGGCGTCGAGCTGGTCGGCGGTGTCGACGTCGCGGCGCAGGGTCGAGGCATCCGGAATCGCAAGCGGCTCGCACCCCAGCGCGACGTGCCGCGCGAACGAGCCGTCGCCGAACGACGACTCCCACGGGGTGCCGGGCCCTGCGGTGACCAGCGTCGAGCCGGTGCCTTCCGCGTCAGGAACGACGGCGCGGGGGACGGATGCTGCGGCCCGCAGCGCGTCCGCGAGGTCGGCGGGCTGCAGCGCCGGAAGGTCTCCGAGGAGGGCGGCGCGCGGCATCCGTCCGTTCGGATCGACCGCCGCGACGCCCGCCGCCACCGCGGCGTCGAGTCCGCGCGCGTCGCCTTCGGGGACGAATCGCAGCGCCGGGATCATCGCTGCGTCACGCGCGAGGGCGGCGTCGTCGGTCACCACCACGACCTGCGCGACGAGATCGCACGCGGTCGCCGCAGCGAGCGTGTCGAGCGCGATCGCGCGGGCGAGATCCGCGCGACCCACGCCGTCGACGTCGAGCCGCGACTTCGCGCGCGCCGACGGCTTCACCGGCACCACGACGACCCAGCGGTGCGTCGGTGCGGACGGTTCCACGGCGCGCTTGCGCCGGCCGAACAGCGGGGTCACGTGTACTTCGCGCGCAGGCGCGGAAGGATCTCTTCGCCGTACATTCGGAGGAACGCGCCCTGGTCGTGGCCGGGGTCGTGGAAGACGAGGTGACGGAAGCCGAGGCCGATGTACCAGCCGATGCGCTCGACGTGCTCGTCGGGGTCGTCTGACACGATGAACCGCGACGCGGCGCGCTCGATCGGCAGCGCCTCGCCGAGCCGCTGCATCTCGATGGGGTCGTCGATGCCCATCTTCTCCTCGGGCGTGAGCGCCAGCGGCGCCCAGAAGCGGGTCTTCTCCTTCGCGGCCTCGATGGTCTCGTCGAGCGACACCTTGATCTCCATCAGCGTGTCGATCGCGTCGGCCGGGCGGCCGGCCTTCTCGAGGCCCTCGTGCAGTGCGGGAAGGAGGGTGTCGGTGTACAGCTCGCGCTTCTTGCCCGACGTGGTGATGAAGCCGTCGGCGATGCGGCCGGCGAGGCGCGTCGCGGCGGGACCGGCGGCGCCGATGTAGATCGGCACGGGCTCGGGGAGCTTGTCGTAGATCGTGATGTTGCGGGCCGTGTAGTACGTGCCGTCGAAGTTGACGCGGTCCTCCGACCAGAGTCGGCGGATGAGCCCGATGGCCTCCTTGAGCCGCTGGAACCGCTCCGGCGGATCGGGCCACGTGATGCCGAGGTTCGCCTCGTTGAGCGCCTCGCCCGTGCCGACGCCGAGGATCACGCGGCCGGGGTACATCACGCCGAGCGTCGCGAAGTCCTGGGCGACGACGGTCGGGTTGTAGCGGAACGTCGGCGTCAGCACCGACGTGCCGATGAGCACGCGCGAGGTCTTCGCGCCGAGCGCGCCGAGCCAGGGCACGGATGCCGGGGCATGCCCGCCGTCGTGCAGCCACGGCTGCAGGTGGTCGGAGATGAACACCGAGTCGAACCCGGCCTCCTCGGCCTGGATCGCGTAGTCGAGGAGCTCGGCGGGGCCGAACTGCTCGGCGGACGCCTTGTAGCCGAAGCGCAGCGGAACGGTCATGCGGGTATCCCTTCGATGGCGGGTTCAGGCAGGAACTCGGAGCCGTCGGCGCGGGCGAGCCGCTCGCGGAACGCGTCGACCGTGCCCGGCCACAGCAGGGCGAGCCTGCCCGAGCGCTCGTCGACGTACCAGTTGCGGCAGCCGCCGGTCATCCAGCGGGTGGATGCCGCGGCCCGCGCGATCTCGTCGGTGTAGGTGCGCTCGGCGTCGGGGTCGACCCGCAGCGCGCGGCCGCCGCGGGCGTCGAGGACGCGCGTGACGTAGCCCGCCTGCTCCTCGAGCATGAGGACCGAGGACGAGTGGCCGAGCGAGGCATTCGGCCCGTTGAGAACGAAGAGGTTCGGGAAGCCGGCGACGACCGTCGAGGCGAACGCCGTCATCCCGCCCGACCAGTGCTCGGCGAGCGTCACGCCGCCCTCACCGCTGATCAGCTCGGCGTACGGCTGGCGCGTCGAGGCGAAACCCGTCGCGAGGACGAGGGCGTCGACCTCGTGGCGGGTGCCGTCGGAGGCGACGAGCGTCGAGCCGTCCACCGCGACGAGCGCCTCGGGCACGAGTGTCACGGCGTCGGAGGAGACAGCGGGGTAGAAGTCGTCCGACAGCAGTACGCGCTTGCACCCGAACGCGTAGTCGGGGGTGAGCGCGGCGCGCAGCGCGGGATCGGCGACCTGGCTCTCCAGGTGCGCGCGCGCCACGGCTTCCGCCTCGGCGGCCGCGGCGGAGTCGCCCGAGCGCGACGCGAAGCGCGCCTCGCCCTCGGCGTAGAGGTCGGCCCGCAGTGCTTCCAGCTCCTGCGGCGTCGCGGCGAACCGGGCGCGGTCGGCGTCGGAGTAGGCGTCACCGCCGCGCGGCACGATCCACGCGGGTGTGCGCTGGAAGAGGGTGACGTGCGCCGCCGTGCGCGCGAGCTCGGGGACGATCTGCACCGCGCTCGCACCGGTGCCGACGACACCGACGCGGGCGCCCGCGAGATCGGCCGAGTGGTCCCAGCGCGCGGAGTGGAAGAGCGGCCCCGGGAAGTGCTCGAGGCCCGCGATCCGCGGGATCGCCGGCTCGGTGAGGCGCCCGCACGCGAGCACGAGCACGTCGGCCGTGATGACGCCGGACGGCGTGATGAGCCGCCACGCGTCGTGCGCAGCATCCCATTCGGCCCCGCGCATCGGCGTGCGCAGGCGCACCCGGTCCCGCAGACCCTCGACGTCGACGACGTGCTCGAGGTACGCGTGGATCTCCGCGCCCTTCGCGTACGTGCCCGACCACGTGGGGTTCGGGTGGGCCGCGAAGCCGTACAGGTGCGAGGGCACATCGCACGCGATGCCGGGATACGTGTTGTCGCGCCACGTGCCGCCGACGGATGCTGCCCGCTCCAGCACGACGAAGTCCTCGCGGCCCGCGCGGCGCAGCGCCGACGCCACCCCGATGCCGGCGAACCCGGCACCGACGATGGCGACCTCGACGCGGGTCACCGCGGGCCCACCTGACCGTAGGTCGTGGTCCGCAGGCGGAACGGCCGGAACAGCCGCGCGACCATTGCCGAGGCATCCGTCACGGGCAGTTCGAGGCCATGCTCGATGCCGGCCTCGGGCTTCACGCGGCCGTCGAGCAGGGTGCCGCCGAGGTCGTCGCCGCCGGACCGCAGCAGGACGACGGATGCCTCGCGCCCGACGCGCGTCCACGGGATCTGGATGTGCGGGATGCTGCCCGACAGCAGCAGCCGCGAGACGGCGACCATGGCCCGGTGCTCGTCGAGCGGTGCGCGGCCGGGAACGAGCGAGACGCCGCCGGCGGGTCCGGGAAGCGGGATCGGCACGAACTCGCTGAACCCGCCCCCGGTCCCTGAGCCTGTCGAGGCGTCCTGAATGGCCCGGAGCTGCCGCAGGTGCGCGATGCGCTCGGCGGCGGTCTCGGCGTGACCGTAGAAGATGACGCTCGTCGACCGGAATCCGGCGCGGTGCGCGGCCGTGATGCCCTCGACCCAGCGGTCGATCTCGAGGTCGGTCGGCGCGACCAGCCCGCGCACGCGCTCGCTGAGCACCTTGACGCCCGTGCCCGGCACGGTGTCGACGCCCGCCTCGCGCATCGCGGCGAGGGCCGCGTCGAGCGAGAGGCCGGAGCGGTCGGCGAGGTCGCGAACGTCCTGAGGGCGGTAGGCGTGGAGATGGATGCCGGGCGCCCCGGCCTTCACCGCGCGCGCGATGTCGAGATAGCCCGAGGGGTCTTCCGACGCGGGGAGGAGCCCCTGCACGCAGAGTTCGGAGGCGCCGAGGTCCCACGCGTCCGCCGCGATCGCCTCGACGTCGTCGAGTATGAAGGTCGTCGGGTCGTCCGTCGCGGTGGCGCGGAGGCCCGTCGAGGTGAGGTTGCGGTTCACCACGAGCGTGACGGCCTCGCCTACGGTGTAGCGGCGCACGTCGTCGGCGGTCGCCGCGAGCACGTCGAGGTCGTCCCCGGTCGCCTGGAGGAGTGCGACCCACTCCGCGTCGTCGAGCGCGAGCGGGTCCGCCGCCGCGGCCTCGGCGAGCCGGCGGATGTGGCTCGACGAGCGGGGCGAAGGAGCGGGGATGGCACCCCCCGGTCGTTGAGCGAAGGGCGCTCTGGCGCCCGAAGACGAAACGCCCTGAGCGTCCGCGAAGGCGGCGAGCCCGGTCTCGGGGTCCGCGAGCGCCCCGACCGCGGGGCGCAGAGCGGGGTCGATCCACGTACCGGCATCGAGCACGAACTCGGGCTGCGCGGTCAGTCGCTCGCGCAACTCGAAGCCGAGCTCCGACGTCATGCGGGCGAGGTCGTCGAGGTGCGGCCACGGGCGCTCGGGATTCACGTGATCGGCTGTGAGCGGCGAGACGCCGCCCCAGTCGTCGGCGCCGGCGCGCACGAGCAGGCCGAACTCCGTGGCATCCGAGAGGTTCGGGGGCACCTGGATGCGCATCCGAGCACCCATCACGAGGCGGGCCACGGCCACTGCCGCGACGTACTCGAGCAGCTCCGCGTCGGGCGCGCCCTGCATCGCGGTGCGGGGCTTCGCGCGGAAGTTCTGCACGATGACCTCCTGCACGTGGCCCTGCCCGTCGACCTGGTGACGTTCGTGGGCCTCGCGGATCGCGACCAGCGACTCGGCGCGGTCGCGCACGGTCTCGCCGATCCCGACGAGGATGCCGGTGGTGAACGGCACCCGCTCGCGTCCGGCGGCGTCGATCACCTCGAGCCGCAGCTCCGGGTCCTTGTCGGGCGAGCCGAAGTGCACCTGCCCGGGCTCTTCGAAGAGGCGACGCGAGGTCGTCTCGAGCATCATGCCCATCGACGGCGCGGTGGGCCGCAGCATCCGCAGCTCTTCGGCGCTCATGACTCCCGGGTTGGCGTGGGCGAGCAGCCCCGTCTCGGCGGTCACCAGGCGGGCGATGTGCGCGACGTACTCGATGGTCGAGGCGAACCCGTGCTCGTCGAGCCACGCACGGGCGTCGGGCCAGCGGTCCTCCGGACGGTCGCCGAGGGTCAGCAGCACCTCTTTGCAGCCCATCGCCTGGCCCTGCCGCACGACGGCCAGCACCTGCTCGGGCGACATGTACGCGGGCTTGTGCTTCTTCAGGAGCTGCGCGGGGGTGTCGACGAAGACGCAGTAGTGGCAGCGGTCGCGGCACAGGGTCGTGAGCGGCACGAACACCTTGCGCGAGTACGTGATCACCCCAGGACGACCGGATGCTGCGAGCCCGGCATCGCGCACTTCCCCGGCGATCTCCAGCAGACGCTCGAACCGTTCGCCCGTCGCGCCGAGCAGCGTCTCGGCATCGGCGGCGTCGAGACGTCCGCCGGCCGCGGCGCGCGCGAGCGCGGCGTCGACGGCGGTGGGCGAGGCCGCTCCGGGGGACGCGGTGACGGAGGGGGACACGACGGTCACCGATCCAGTCTTGCACCGCCTGCGGACCCCGGGGCGCTGGATCGTTGCCCTCCCGTAAGCAAATCAGTCCGGTTCCGGGCGCCCGCGCTGGCAGACTGGGCACATGGTGACGCTGCTGCTCGACTCGACGCAGCTCGAGGTCGTGCTGTCGGTGTCCGAGCGCGCCCTGTCATTCCGCAAGGGGAATGTCGTCATCGAGCGGTCGACCATCACCAAGGTGCAGCTCACCGACGACGCCTGGACGTGGCTGCGCGGCATCCCGAGCCCCGGAACCCACGTGCGCGGAATCATCGCCGCGGGCACCTGGCGCTCCGCGGGCGGCGACGACTTCGCGATCATCCGCCGTCACCGGCCCAGTGTCGTGATCGACCTCGAGGGCCACCCCGAGTTCCAGCGGGTCATCCTGACCACGCGCCACGGTCTCGCGCTCGTGCAGGCCCTGCGGGTCGAGGTCGCGGCCGAGCCGACCGATGTCGTCGACATCGCGGCCGAGACGGGCACGATCCCGGTCGTCGCCGAGCGCAAGCCGCGGGGGCGCAAGACGCCGGCGCCGGCTCCCGCCGTCTGACCTTTCGGGGGCCGGTCAGCTGACGTCGCGACGCCAGCTCACCAAGTGGCCGAGCACGACGAACACGATCGCATAGCCGAGCAGCACGAGGCCGCCCACCCACCACTCGAGCGGGTCGGCCGAGCCCTGCGGGATCGTCGCCGCATAGACGCTCGCACCGACCAGTGCATCGCTCGCCGCTCCCGGCAGGAACCGCGTGACGTCCGACAAGCCCTCCACGAACGCGGCGGCGGTGCGTCCGATCGGCTCGATGAACTGGGTGAACACGAGGACGCCGACGATCGCGCCCACCTGATTGCGCACGAGGGCGCCGACGCCCACGCCGATGAGCGTCCAGAGGACGTAGGCGAGCAGCATCCGTCCCAGCATCGCCCAGGTGTCGGGCGAGGCGATGTCGGTCTCGAGACCGAAGCCCGCGAGGAACGCCGCGGACGTGCCGACCGCCGCGACGATGCCGATCAGGCCGAGCACGACGCCGATGAGCACGCCGACGGCGAGCTTCGCCACGAGCACGCGGCCGCGGCGCGGCGTCGCGAGGAACGTGGGGGTGAGGGTCTTGTGGCGGAACTCCGCCGTCACCATCAGGGTGCCGACGAGCAGCGGGAAGACGTAGCCGACGGTGGTCGCGGTGCTGTACAGGGTCGCCGCGAGGCCCTCCTCGGGAATCGGCGGCGCGTTGCCGGGGAGCGACCCGGTGGCGGCCGCCGCGTAGACGAAGCCGAGGGCCGCCGCGGTGAACGCGACGTACGCGAACAGGACGATCGCGAGGATCCACCAGATGCTCGTGGAGAACAGCTTCGTGCTCTCGGCGCGAGTCGCGGCGGTGAGGCTCATCGGTCGCCCCCTTCCTCGTCGGCGGGTGCGGTGACGGCGTCGGCCGCCGGGTCGCTTTCGGAGGAGATGGATGCCTCCGCACCTGGCTCGGGCTCGGGTTCGGCGGTCCCGGCGGGCGGGGTGTGGCCGACGGCGTCCTCGAAGGCCTCGGCCTCGGGCGGCACCCAGGCCTCGGGCTCGGGCTCGGGCTCGGGCTCCGACTCTCGCTCGGCGGCGGTGTGGTCGAAGGCGGCGAAGAACGCGTCGGCCTCGATGTCGGAGTCGGTCTTGACGTAGTGCTCCCACGGGCGGTCGTCGTCGGCGTCCGGCGGCTCGGGCGTCGAGAGCTCGTCGTCGATCTCGCCGATGGCTTCGACGTCGGGATCCGCGTCCTCGGGTGCCCACGGGTCGGCGGGCTCCGAGGCCGGCTCGGGCTCGGGTTCGGGCTCCGGCTCGGTCTCCGATGCGGGCTCAGTCTCCGATGCGGGTTCGGGCTCCTGCTCGGGCTCGGCGTCAGGCTCGGGCTCCGGCTGGGACTCGAGCTCCGGCTCGCCCAACGCGCCGGACTCAAGCCGCTTGTTCAACGCGCTGGGGGAGGGGTCGGCGTCCTCCGCGGCCGCGGACGGCACGATGTCGATCACGCCCGTGCTCGCGACCGCGTAGGCGACGGGCGCCGGTGCGTCGGTCGCCTCGGGCTCGCTGCCCCCGCCGGGCTCGGCGCGTTTCGTCTCGCTCGTTCCTCGCTCGCTCAACGACCGGGGGTCGGCGGGGGCTTCGGGCGCTTCGGGCTCGCTGTCTTCGCGGGGCTCGTCGCGCTCGGAGACCCAGGCGGCACCGGCCGCGGCGGCGAGGGCTGTCGCAGCTCCGGGTGCGCTGGTGGCTTCAGCATCGAGCGCGGCCGCGGTGAGCGCCGACTCGGCCGCCTCGTCGGCTTCGGAGGCCGTCTCCCCGACGGGCGGCGCCGGGGGCGCAGCATCCACGCCTCCGGCCGCGCTCGGATGCACGCGCGTGCCGTTGACGAGATCGAGGAAGACCTCCTCGAGCGCGGGGCCGCGGCGGTGCAGCGCCGAGAGCGCGACGCCGCCGGCGGCGGCCGCTGCGCCGACCGCGGTCGGGTCGACGCCGCGCACGGTGAGCCCGGAGCGCAGCACCTCGAAGGGCACGCCGGCGGCTTTCAGCGCGGCGCCGAGCGCCGCCCGGTCGGGAGCGTCGACGACGGTGGCGAACTCGCGCGGGTCCGTCAGCTCGTCGACGCCGCCCTGGAACACGAGGCGTCCGCGCGAGATGATCAGCAGCGCGTCGACGGTCTGCTGCACCTCGGCGAGCAGGTGCGACGAGACGAGCACGGTCCGGCCCTCGCTCGCGAGCTGGCGGAGGAAGCCGCGCATCCAGCGGATGCCCTCGGGGTCGAGGCCGTTCGCCGGCTCGTCGAGCACCAGCACGCCCGGGTCGCCGAGCAGCGCGTACGCGAGGCCGAGGCGCTGGCGCATGCCCAGCGAGTATCCGCCGACCTTGCGGTTCGCAGCATCCGTCAGCCCCACGAGGTCCAGCACCTCGCCGACCCGCGACTTCGCGATGCCGGCGGCCTGCGCGTAGATCGTGAGGTGCGCGGTGGCGGTGCGGCCGGGATGGAAGCTGGATGCCTCGAGCACCGCGCCGACGGTCTGCAGCGGCTTGTCGAGCTCGGCGTAGCGCTTGCCGCCGATCGTGGCGTGGCCGTCCGTCGCCTTGACGAGCCCGAGGAGGATCCGCAGTGTCGTGGTCTTGCCTGCGCCGTTCGGGCCGAGGAATCCGGTGACCATTCCGGGTTCGACCCGAGCTGTGAGGCCTGCGACCGCCGTGACGGCGCCGAAGCGCTTGGTGACACCTGAGAACTCCAGCGACTGGCCGTCGGGCATGCCGAACCCTCTCGTTGGTCGTGGGCGACAACCCGCGGGGCAATGTACGGGGCCGCTCCATTGCGGACTCACAGCAGAACTCCGTCCCATCCTGGCGGAAATCCGGTCTCAGCGTGGGAGAAGTTCGCCCTGCCGGTAACGTTGCGCTCGTGACCGACCTCGCCGAAGCAGCCGCGGAGCCCACCGTCCTCGTGAGCACGAGCGGAGGGCTCGGGCGCCTCACCCTCAACCGGCCCCGCGCGATCAACGCGCTCAACCTGGGGATGGTCGAGCAGCTGCACGCGGCCCTCGACGCATGGGAGCACGACACCGAGGTCGACGTGGTGCTGCTCGACGGCGCCGGCGAGCGCGGACTGTGCGCCGGCGGCGATGTGCGCGGCCTCGCCGAGCAGGTCACGAGCGGCCGCGCCGACGACGCGGCGGTGTTCTTCCGCGCCGAGTACGCGATCAACGCGCGCATCGCCGAATACCCGAAGCCCTTCGTCGCCTTCGCCGACGGCATCACGATGGGCGGCGGCATCGGGGTCGCCGGTCACGCCGCGATCCGCATCGTGACCGAGCGCTCGCAGCTGGCGATGCCCGAGACCCGCATCGGCTTCACCCCCGACGTCGGCGGCACGTGGCTGCTCGCCCACGCGCCGGGCCGCCTGGGCGAATACCTCGGGCTGACGGGGGCGGTGATGGATGCCTCGGACGCCATCTACGCCGGATTCGCCGACCATTACGTGCCCCACGAGAACCTCGACGCTGTCCGCGATGCGCTCGAGACGCGGGCGGACCCGTCCAGCCCGACCGAGCTCGTGCTCCTGTTCGACGAGACCCCGGCGCCCTCGAAGCTCATCTCCGCGCGGGAGTGGATCGACGACGCGTTCGCGGCCGACACCGTCGCCGGGATCGTCGAGAGGCTGCGGGCGCGCCCCGAGCCCGCGGCATCCGCCACCGCCGATCTGCTCGGCGAACTGTCGCCGACCGGTCTCGCCGTGACTCTCGCCGCGATCCGGCGCGCGCGGGAGCTGCCGGGGCTCAGGGACGCGCTCGACCAGGAGTACGGGCTGGTGATGTGGTTCGCGACGACCCAGCCCGACCTGCCGGAGGGCATCAGGGCGCAGGTGATCGACAAGGACCGCACGCCGAAGTGGCAGCCGGCGACCCTCGCCGACCTGCCGGACGACGTCGCCGAGACCGCGCTGGGCCACCGGCCCGACGTTCCGCTCTGGGACTGACGCGGGCGTCGGCGGCGAGGAGGGATCGTGAGCACCCGGCGGCGGAGGAGCTACTCGATCGGCGTCGCGATCGACTGGTTCTTCTTCGTCTTCGCAGGGCTCGCCGCCCTCTGGCTCGCGTATCTCAGCCTCACCGAGACGTTCCACGTCGGGTGGTGGGGCATCCCGTTCTTCCTCGCGTTCTGGGTGCTGCTCGCGTATCTGGTGCTGCCGCGGCTGCACCGCATCCTCACCACGATCTACGTGCCGGACTACTTCATCGGCCGCACCCGGACGAGTGACGGACTCCTCGGCGACCCCGTGAACCTCGCGTTCCACGGCACCGGTGACCAGATCCGCGCATCGCTCGAGGCCGCAGGCTGGACCGAGGCCGACCCGGTGACGCTCGGCTCGTCGTGGCGCATCATCACGTCGACGCTCACGCGTCGCAGCTACGACGAAGCGCCGGTCAGCCCGCTCTTCCTCTTCGGACGCCAGCAGGACTTCGCCTACCAGCAGGAGGTCGACGGGAACCCCGCCCAGCGCCACCACGTGCGATTCTGGCGCTGTCCCGACGACTGGCTGCTCCCGGGCGGGCGCCGCGTCGACTGGCTCGCCGCCGGCACGTTCGACACCAGCGTCGGGCTGTCGCTGTTCACACTGCAGGTCACCCACCGCATCGACGCCGACACCGACGTCGAGCGCGACCACATCGTCCAGACGGTGACGGATGCCGATTCCCGCGTCACCGTGGACGTCATCCCCGACTTCGCCACCGGCTATCACGCCCGCAACGGCGGCGGCGACAGCATCCGCACCGACGGCGACCTGCCCATTGTGGACGTGCGCGCGGTCGAGCCGAGCGACGAGAGCGCGGAGAGCGCGGGGGAGGTGCCGGCATGACCGCCGAGCTGCCCGCGCCGCACAAGCGGCCCGCATACGAACCGGCCAAGCGACTCCTCAAGCCGCCGCGCTTCGACCCGGAGATGAAGCGCCCGATCTCGACGGTGGCAGGCGTTCTGCTCATCGTGCTGCGGGTGCTCGCCGGCGTCGTGGTGCTCGTCAGCATCGCGACCGGATGGGACGCGATCCTCTCCGATCCCGACTCCGTGCTCGAGGGCTTCGACCCGACGCCGGAAGGGAAGCAGGCCGCGCTGTGGCTCGTGATCGGCACCGGGGCGACCGTGCTCCTCATCGACCTCGCGCTCGCGTTCTTCGTCTTCCGCGGCTACAACTGGGCGCGCGTGTTCGTCATGTTCATCGCCGTGCTGTCGATCAGCACGTCGTTCACCGCGTGGTGGGCGCAGGGCCAGGAGATCGAGATCCAAGGGACGTTCCTGTCGCTGAGCATCGACATCCTGCTGTTGCTCGCCCTGTCGAGCCGCAGCGCCGCCGCGTATGCGCGCCGCAACGAGCGGCGCCCGGATACCCCGGCGTGACGTAACCTGAGTCCCGCCGCAGGCAGCGGCGCGCAGCATCCGTCATCGCAGTCCCGGGGGAGGGCACGTGTTCGACAGTCCGCTCTCGGCGTCGGCGTACGAGGTGCTCGCGGTCGCCCCCGAGGTCGACGAGGAGACCCTCCGCAAGGCCTATCGCCTGCGGCTTCGGCAGACGCACCCCGACACCGGCGGCGACGCGGCGGTGTTCATCCAGGTGCAGCGGGCGTGGGAGCTCGTCGGCACACCGGAGGCCCGCGCGGCCTACGACCGCGGGCACGGCTTCGGCGAGGCGGCGGCTCCGGAGTGGTCGGGCTGGCGACCTCCCGCGGCGCGCACCGACACGCGGCCGCGCGCCCGCTCCTACGGACACCCCGGCGGCTGGCGCCGCGAGCGCTACCTCACGCTGATCCGCGAGTGGGCCGGCCGCGGCGTCACGCTCGAGGACCCGTACGACCCGGCGCTCGTGCGCTCGGCCCCGGTGGCGCTGCGTCGCCTCCTGGCCGACGCGCTCGCCGAGGAGGCGACGGCCCGCATCGTGGCCGACCTCGGCATGGGGTACACCGTGTGGCACGACGTGGCCGCGGCCGGGCGCGGGACCGACCCCGACGCGAAGATCGACCACATCGTGCTCGGCCCGAGCGGCCTGTACGGCGTGCTGTCGGAGGATTTCGGCGGCCCGGTGCGCATCCGCCGCGGCGAGTTCGTCGGGGACGGCGTTCCCGGCGCCCCGCTCGCCGAGCTGCTCTCGCGCATGCGGGTGATCGCGCGCGCCGCCGGCGTGCGGTTCAGCGGCGCGATCGTCGTCCTCCCCGACGAGGACGTCCTCACCCCGATCGACGAGATCGGCCGCGTGCGCGGCGTGCGCGTCGCGGTCGTCTCGCGCAGCGCCCTGGCCACGGTGCTGCGTCGCGGCATCACCGGCGCCCGCGACGTCGGCGGCAACGAGGTGTTCGACTACCGCACGCGCCTGCAGCAGACCGTGCGCTTCGCGTAGAGCCCGCGGCCGGCGTCGCGGCCGTTCACATCGTGTGCTCTCACCGAGCGCACCCGTCGTGCGCGTGCACAACGGGTGATCTCGGTGACATCACGTGCAGTGGACGGATGCTGCCGCCCGGCGTCGCGTCGGGGCTCAGGCGTCGCGTGCCTGGCGCAGCCAGCGCTCGATGCCCGAGATGTGCACCTGGGCCACCGAGGTGGCGAGCTCGATGTCGTGGTCGGCGATCGCGTCGAGGATCGCGCGGTGCTCGGCGAGCGTGCGCTCGACCGCGCCCGCCTGGGTGAGCCCTCGCCACACGCGGGCACGCACGGTCTGGCTGGTGAGGCTCTCGAGCAGGCTCGCCAGGTAGTCGTTGCCCGCGAGCCGCGCGATCGCGCTGTGGAAGCGCACGTCGTGCTCGACCAGGGTCTCGATGTCGGTGTCGGTCGCGACACCGCGGATCTCGGCATCCAATCCCGCCACGTCGTCGTCGTCCGCACGCTGGGCCGCGAGCCCTGTCGCGTGGGACTCGAGGACGCGACGAACCGCGAAGATCTCGAGCAGCGAGTCGTCGTCGTGCAGGTCGACGACGAACGAGATCGCCTCGAGCAGCAGCTTCGGCTCGAGGCTCGTGACGTACGTGCCGTCGCCGCGCCGCACGTCGAGCACGCGGATGACCTCGAGCGCCTTGACGGCCTCGCGCATCGAGTTGCGCGAGAGGCCCAGGCGCTCGGCGAGGTCCTTCTCGGGAGGCAGGCGCGATCCCGGCGCCAGCTCGCCGCGGACGATCATGTCCTTGATCTTCTCGATCGCTTCGTCGGTGACGGCCACGGGCCCATCCTAGACATCCGATGTCACGAACGAATGGATGCTGTGACCACCGCGCGTCGACGGCATGATGGTGGCATGCGAGTCGTGGACGGACACCTGCATCTCTGGGACCGGGAGGTCCTGACCTACGAGTGGCTCGAAGGGCCTCTGCTCCGATCTTTCGGACCGGACGAGCTCGACGTCGCCCTGCAGGAGGCTCCCGAGGCGGACTGCGGGTTCGTGTTCGTGCAGGCGGAGTGCGCTCCGGAGCAGTCGATCGCCGAGGTCGACTGGGTCGCATCGCTCACGCACCGTGTACCGGTGCGGGGCATCGTGGCGCGCGCGCCCCTCGAGGATCCCGGCGCCACCGAAGAGCATCTCGCGGCGTTCGCGGAGCGTCCGCTCGTGGTCGGGGTGCGGCGGCTGCTGCAGTCCGAGCCGGACGGATTCGGGCTGCGGCCCGGGTTCCTCCGCGGCGCGCAGGCCGTGGCAGCCGCCGGGCTCACCTTCGATGCCGGCGTGCGCTGGACGCAGCTGCCCGATCTCGTGGCCTTCGCCGACGCGCTGCCCGACCTCGCCATCGTGCTCGACCACCTCGGCAAGCCCGAGGTGGGGTCGCCGGACGACGCCGACCCCGCCGACGGCACGCCGTGGGCGGAGTCGCTGCGCGACCTGGCCCGGCGCCCGAACGTGGTGTGCAAGCTCTCGGGCCTGCCGGCGGAGTCTCCCGGTGAGTGGACCGAGGCCCAGATGCGGCCGTTCCTCGACGTGGCGCTCGATGCCTTCGGCCCTGACCGCCTGCTGTTCGGCAGCGACTGGCCGGTATCGGGTCAGTACGGGCGCTGGCTCGACACGGTGACGTCGTGGCTGGAGGACCGCGTCGGCGAGCGCCACCGGAAGGCGGTGCTCGCCGAGAACGCGGAGCGGTTCTACCGCCTCGGGTAGCAGCATCCATCCATCGCGCTCCCGTCTTCACCGACGCGGGTGCGAGGCCTCCCGCGCCGCCCGCCCCCTCGAGCAACAGGTCAACCGGGGTTCTGCAGGAGCTTCAGCGTGGAATCGGTCCTGTGGAAGCCCGGTTGACCTGTTGGACGGCTGCCGGGGTGGGGGAGACGCCCCGACGCCCCGGAGCGGGACCGCGTCAGGAGCCGGCCGGGCGGAGCCGGAGCGGCGACATGCCGCCGTCGACCTCGATGTAGGTGCCGGTCGTCGAGCCCGACGACGGGCTCACCAGGTACAGCACGGCGCCGGCGACCTCGGCGGCCGACACCAGACGGCCGTGGGGCTGGCGGGCCTCCAGCGCGGCGCGCTCGGCGACGGGGTCGGGAGCGCTCGCGAGCAGACGGCCGATCCACGGGGTGTCGGCGGTGCCGGGATTGACGGCGTTGACGCGGATGCCCTCGCGCAGGTGGTCGGCGGCCATCGCACGGGTGAGCGAGAGGACGGCGCCCTTCGAGGCGCTGTACAGCGCGCGCTGCGGCAGGCCGGCGGTCGCCGCGATCGACGACGTGTTGCAGATCGCGGCGGACGGCGAGGTCCGCAGCCACGGCAGCGCCGCCGCCGTGACGCGCGCGATGCCGGTGACGTTGATGGAGAGCACGCGCGCCCACTCGGCGTCGTCGTTCGCCGCGATGTCGCCCTGGGCGCCGATCCCCGCGTTGTTCACGAGGATGTCGATGCGCCCGAACCGCTCGCCGACCCCGGCGATCGCCCGGTCGACCGCGGCGCGGTCCGACACGTCCGCGGCGAACGCCGCGAACCGCGGGTCTGCGCCGGACGGATCGAGGTCGAGCACCGCGACCTCGGCGCCCTCGTCCGCGAGTGCGGTCGCGATCGCGGCGCCGATGCCCGACGCACCTCCGGTGACGACGGCGACGAGGCCGTCCAGCTGCTGCCCGCTCATCGCGCGGCCTCCCATGCCACGAACTCCTGGCGCTGCGCACCGAGACCGTCGATCTCGATGTCGACGACGTCGCCGGCCTTCAGATACGGGAACTTCCCGCCGAACGCCACGCCCTGCGGCGTGCCGGTGAGGATCAGGTCGCCGGGCTCGAGGGTGACGAACTGCGAGAGGTGGTGCACGATGGCCCGCACGTCGAAGATCATGTCGCTCGTGTTCGAGTCCTGGCGGGGCTCGCCGTTGACGAAGCTCCTCAGGCCGAGGTTCTGGGCGTCGACCTCGTCGGCCGTGACCAGCCACGGGCCCGTCGGGTTGAAGCCGTGCGCGATCTTGCCCTTCGACCACTGCCCGCCCGAGATCTCCATCTGGAAGGTGCGCTCCGAGACGTCGTTGGCGACGACGTAGCCGGCGATGTGCGCGTCGGCCTCGTCGGGGCTGTCGAGGTACGCGGTGCGGCGGCCGATCACGACGCCGAGCTCGACCTCCCAGTCGGTCTTCTCGCTGCCGCGGGGGATCGTCACGGCGTCGTTCGGTCCGACGACGGTGTTCGGCGTCTTGAGGAAGATGATCGGCACGGTCGGCGGCTCCGCACCGGACTCGCGCGCGTGCGCGGCATAGTTCTGGCCGATGCAGATGACCGCGCTCGGACGGGCGATCGGGGCGCCGATGCGCAGATCGGCGGCGCCCTCGAGCTCCGGGAGGAGCCCTTCGGCGATCGCGGCGGAGGTGCGGCCGACGGGGTCCTCGGCGAGGAATCGCCCGTCGACATCGGATGTGAGCGGACGCAGATCGAGGTGACGGTCGCCGTCGATGACGACGGGGATCTCGCTGCCGGACTCGCCGAGGCGCGCGAACTTCATGGTTCTCCTGGATTTCTCGATGCGGGGCGGCGTCGGTGCCGCCGCGGCCCGCGGGCGTGATTGACAGTATAGACATCCGATGTTTACACTTCGAGCGGTTCGACTCCCCGAACCGCGAACCGCGAACCGCTGGAGAACGCCCCGTGAGCCGCATCGTCGCCTTCGAGACGACAGACATCCGATTCCCCACGTCGCTGAGCCTCGACGGCTCGGACGCGATGAACCCCGATCCCGACTACTCGGCTGCCTACCTCCGTATCGTGACGGATGCTGCGGACCGAGTCTCGGGACACGCCTTCGTGTTCACGATCGGACGTGGCAATGACGTCCAGGTCGCCGCGCTCGACGCGCTCGCCGCGCACCTCGTGGGTCGCGAGCTCGAGCCCCTTCTCGACGACATGGGTGCGATCAACCGCGAGCTGATCGGCGACTCGCAGCTGCGCTGGCTCGGCCCCGAGAAGGGCGTCATGCACATGGCGATCGGCGCGGTCGTCAACGCGCTGTGGGACATCAAGGCCAAGCGCGCCGGACTCCCGCTGTGGCAGCTGCTGTCGCGCATGAGCCCCGAGGAGCTCGTCGCGCTTGTCGACTTCCGCTACCTCACGAACGCCCTCACGCCCGAGGACGCGCTGCAGATCCTCCGCGACGCCGAGCCCGGTCGGGCCGAGCGCGAGCAGGAGCTGCTCGCCACCGGATACCCCGCGTACACGACGAGCCCCGGCTGGCTGGGCTACTCGGACGAGAAGCTCGCGCGCCTGTGCCGGGAGGCGATCGCCGACGGCTTCGGCCAGATCAAGCTCAAGGTCGGCGCCGACCTCGATGACGACATCCGTCGCCTCCGCGTCGCGCGGGAGGTCTGCGGCGAGGGCTTCCCGATCGCGATCGACGCCAACCAGCGCTGGGAGGTGTCCGAGGCGATCGTATGGGTGAATGCGCTCGCCGAGTTCGAGCCCGCGTGGATCGAAGAGCCCACGAGCCCCGATGACGTGCTCGGTCACGCCGAGATCGCACGCGGCATCGCGCCGGTGCGCGTGGCGACGGGGGAGCACGCGCAGAACCGCGTGATCTTCAAGCAGCTGCTGCAGGCCGGCGCGATCTCGGTCATGCAGATCGACGCGGCGCGTGTCGGCGGCGTCAACGAGAACATCGCCAACCTGCTGCTGGCCGCCAAGTTCGGCATTCCGGTGTGCCCGCACGCGGGCGGCGTCGGTCTCTGCGAGGCCGTGCAGCACCTCTCGATGTTCGACTTCGTGGCCGTCACCGGCACCCGCGAAGGTCGCATGATCGAGTACGTCGACCACCTCCACGAGCACTTCGTCGTGCCGACCGAGGTCCGCGGCGGTGTGTACGTGGCACCGACGGCACCCGGCACCGGTATGGAGATGAAGGCGGCCAGCCGCGCCGAGTACGAGTTCGGGACGACGGTCCCCACGCCTCCTCCAACCGCCGCTGGCGCGTCGGTCGGAGCCTCTGGCGCGTGGGCCCAGCCGCGGCCTGAACTCCCCGCGCTGACGCGGCTCGGGTACGGCGCGGCGAACGTCGGCAACCTCTTCCGTGAGCTCAGCGACGACCAGGCCTGGGCCATCCTCGACGCGGCGTGGGAGAGCGGCATCCGCTACTACGACACCGCTCCCCACTACGGACTGGGGCTCTCCGAGCGGCGCCTGGGCGCGTTCCTACAGACCAAGCCGCGCGACGAGTTCGTGATCTCGACGAAGGCCGGGCGTCTGCTCCGCCCCAACCCCGATGACGACGGGGGTCTCGACCTCGCCGCCGACTTCCATGTGCCGACGACGCTGCGTCGCGAGTGGGCCTTCTCCGAGGCGGGCGTCCGCGCGAGCCTCGAGGAATCCCTGGAGCGCCTCGGTCTCGATCGCGTCGACGTGCTCTACCTGCACGATCCCGAGCGCCACGATCTCGACCTCGCGCTGCGCGAGGGGTTCCCGGCCCTCGAGCAGATGCGCGCCGAGGGTGCGGTCGACGCGATCGGCATCGGCTCCATGGTGAGCGACGCGCTCGCCGCCGCCGTCGAGAGCGCCGATCTCGACCTCATCATGATCGCCGGGCGCTACACGCTGCTCGAGCAGCCCGCAGCGGACGCCGTGCTGCCCGCGTGTCACGAGCGCGGGACCGGGGTGGTGGCGGCATCCGTCTTCAACTCGGGACTTCTCGCGAAGGACGAGCCGGAGCGCTCCGACCGGTACGAGTACGGACGGATGCCGGAGCCGCTGTGGGAGCGTCTGCGGGCGATCCTCGCCGTGTGCCGCGCGCACGACGTGCCGCTGCCCGCCGCGGCGGTGCAGTTCGCACTGCGCGACACCGCGGTGCGCTCGGTCGTCGTGGGCGGCAGCCGTCCCGAGCAGCTGCGCCGGAACGCCGAGCTCATGGCGATCGACATCCCCGCCGCTCTGTGGGACGATCTGGCCGCCGACGGCCTCATCCGCTGACGAAGGGATCCTCATGCTCGAGGGCATCAACCCCCTGCTGACCGGGGAGCTGCTGCTCCACCTGGACCGCATGGGCCACTCCGACGCGGTCGTGATCGCCGACGCGCACTTCCCGGCGTGGGCCATCGGTGCACGCGTCATCGATCTGCCGGGAACGACGACGCCCGAGGTGCTGGCGGCCGTGCGCAGCGTGGTGCCGCTCGACGACGCACCCGCGCTGGATCTCATGGCGTCGGCCGACGGCGAGGTGCTCCACGTGCAGCGCGAGCTCGCCGCCGCGGCGGGCGTCGACGATCCGCGTTACGTCGACCGGTTCGAGTACTACGAGCTCGCGAAGACCGCGTACGTCATCGTGCGCACCGGCGAGACGCGCAAATACGGCAACGCGCTGCTGCGCAAGGGCGTCGTCGGGCACCCGTCCGCCTGAGCGGGTCTCTGTGGCGGCTCAGCCGTTGAGGCCGAAGAGGTCCAGCGGGTGCGTGAGGCGCCACCACGGCGACGGATCGGTGATCTCGGCAGCGAGCTTCAGGTCGACGGTGGTGGCGTCGAGCGGTCCGGTCACGCTGAGCGAGCCGACGACATCGCCGGCGTCGCGGCTGTCCCCGAGGTCGTAGGTGGTCGCGACGGTGCCGCTGCCGCCGTTCCAGAGGATCACCGAGGCGTCTCCGGACGTGACGATGTCGACCTTGTCGCCCCACAGCGTCTCGACCTGGCCGGCCACGGTGCTCGCCGTCACGGAGGGCTTGGGCTGCAGCTCCGCCTCCATCTGCGCATACAGCGCGCGGGACGCGGCGAGTCGGGCCTCGTCGTTCGGCTGACCCAGCACCGACGCGTAGAGGCGCACGGTCTTGTCGCCGATCGTGACGTCCTTCGCCGAGAGCAGGTTCCAGGCGTCCAGCGTGCCGGTCTTGAGGCCCACCACGCCCGGATCGGCGAGGAGGCCGTTCGTGTTCTCGACGTGCCCGGCCCCCGGGAGGTCGACGGACTGCTTCGCGACGATCTCGGCGATGACCGGGTTGGCGAGCGCCTTCTGCGCGAGCGTCACGAGGGCCTCGGGACTCGCGGCGTTGCGCGGGTCCATGCCGGTGGGTTCGCGGACGGTGATCCCGGGGACACCGTGGGCGGTGAGCCAGGAGTTGGCGGCGGAGGCGTAGACGGCGTCGGAGGGCCAGATGCCCTGGGCCAGCCGGTCGGCGTAGTTGTTCGCCGAGCCGATGAGCATGCCCTCGAGCATCTGGTACTCGGTGAGGGAGCCTCCCACGGGGACGTCGAGCGCGGACTCGCCGCCTGCGCGGTACTGCCAGTAGCGCGAGCGGTCCGCCGACGTGAAGCGGTACTCCGGCCCCTGCTCGCCCACGGCGAGCGGCATCTCCTCGAGCACGACCAGCGCGGTCACGATCTTGGTGATGCTGGCGATCGCGTCGGGGTCGGCCGTGGAGGCGAGCGTTCCGGGGATGCCGGCGACCGCCTCGGCCGCGCTGCCCTCGGCAGGCCACGCGGGCGCGGCGGCGGGCGCCGCGATCGGCTGCACCTCCATCGCGGTGACGGTGGGCGCGACGGCGTGGAGCGGCCACAGCAGGGTCGTCGCCGCGTACGCGCCGACGACCGCCGCGATCGCGAGCGTGGGCACCACGACGGCGGCGCGGAACGGGGAGCGGCGCGGGGCGTCGGAGAGGAGGTCGGTCTCGACCGCCACGTACGGGGTCGCGGCCGCGGTCAGATCGGCGGGGGCGGCGCCGTGCTCGACGACCGTTTCGTCGACCCAGGCCAGCGCGGTGTGTTCGCCGGCGACCTCGGTGGGTGTCGGCGCGGTGGTGATCGTCCGAAGCGCGAAGTCCGACGGCTCGACGAGCTCCGCGGGGTTCCACGTCGCAACCGACGGCACGTCGGCGACGGGCACCGTCGCGATCGTCGGAGCGACCGCGGTCACGTCCACCGGAGCGGTGCTCGACGGCGGGTAGACAGCATCCGTCTCACCTGTCTGGATCGTGAGGATGCCGCCGTCGGGCGCGTCTTCGGAACCTGAAACCGGGACGGCACCGGTCTGCGCGCGTCGCGCGCGACGCGTGCGTGCAGGGGTGTCGTCCGAAGTCACCCCCCCAAAATACCTGCTGAACCGGCGGTATACTCGTCGCCAACACCACGGGAGTCCGGTGAGCCGGGCTGAGAGGAAGCGATCCACGCTTCGACCGTCGAACCTGATCCGGATCATGCCGGCGCAGGGAGGAGCAAATATGCACGCGTCCACGTCCGCATCCACCCCCGTTGCGGCTCACTCGAAGGCCCCGCGGAGCCTGCGTTGGCGGGTCGTCGACATCGTCGTCGCCGCGGTGCTCGGCGTCGCGATCGGCCTGGTCTTCTGGGCCTGGAACACCATCGGCGGCACCTGGTTCGTCGCCATGGACGGCCTCACCCCCGGCCTCGGCGGCATCGCCGTCGGCATCTGGCTCATCGGCGGCGTCATCGGCGGCCTCGTCATCCGCAAGCCGGGCGCCGCGCTGCTCGTCGAGGTGATCGCCGCGCTCGTGTCGATGCTCATCGGCAACGTGTGGGGCGTCTCGACGCTCTTCTCGGGCATCGTGCAGGGCCTCGGCGCCGAGCTCGTGTTCGCGATCTTCCTCTACCGCCGCTTCACGCTGCCCGTCGCGATGCTCGCCGGTGTCGGCGCCGCGGTGGGCGCGTGGGTGTTCGAGCTGTTCTACGGCAGCTCGCCGAACATCCTGAAGACCCTCGAGTTCAACGTGATCTACCTGGTGTCGCTGGCGGTCTCGGGCGCGCTGCTCGCGGGCCTCGTCGGCTGGATCGCGGTGCGCGGGCTGGCCGCGACCGGTGCCCTCAACCGCTTCGCCGTCGGACGCGAAGCGCGCCGCGAGGTCTGACGTGACGGCGACCCGCCCCGCCCGCATCACCGCGGCGGGCTGGGGGTGGCGCTACGGCGGCCGCCGGGCCGCTGCCGTCCACGACGTCTCGTTCACGATCGAGCCCGGGGAGCGCGTGCTCCTGCTCGGCGCATCCGGCGCGGGCAAGTCGACGCTCCTCGCCGGCATGGCAGGTCTCCTCGGCGGCGCCGACGAGGGGGACGAGACCGGCACGCTCCTCATCGACGGCGAGCGCGCCGAGGCTCACCGCGGTCGCGTCGGGCTCGTGTTGCAGGACCCCGACGCCGGCGTCGTGCTCTCGAAGGTGGGCGACGACGTGGCGTTCGGCTGCGAGAACCTCGGTGTTCCGGCCGCCCGGATCCCCGCTCGGGTCGTAGAGGCGCTGGATGCCGTCGGGCTCGACGTTCCGCTGACCCGGCCGACCAAGGCGCTCTCCGGGGGACAGAAGCAGCGCCTCGCCCTCGCCGGGGTGCTGGCGATGCGGCCCGGGGTGCTCCTGCTCGACGAGCCCACCGCCAACCTCGACCCGGACGGCGTCCGCGAGGTGCGCGACGCGGTCGAGCGTGTGGTGCGCGACACCGGCGCGACGCTCGTCGTGATCGAGCATCGCACCGCGGTGTGGGCCGATCTCATGGACCGCGTCATCGTGGTCGGGGCCGACGGCGGCCTCCTCGCCGACGGCACGCCCGCCGAGGTGTTCGCGCGCCACGGCGCCACGCTCGCAGCGGCCGGCGTGTGGGTGCCGGGCCACCCGGTCGATCTGCCGGTCCTCGCTTCCACCCGGGCCGACGCGCCGACGGCGGTCGCGGCATCCGCTCTCTCGATCTCCCGTGACGGCCGCACGATCGTGCGCGCGGGGCTCGACCTCGCCGTGCCGCGCGCGGCCGCGACCGTGATCACCGGGCCGAACGGCGCCGGCAAGTCGACGCTCGCCCTGACGCTCGCGGGGCTGCTGCCTGAGGCGGCGGGCCGCGTCGAGTCCGCGCCGGAACTCGCGGGCCGCTCCGGCCGGCGCCCCTCGAAGTGGACGTCGCGCGAGCTGCTCACGCGCATCGGCACGGTGTTCCAGGAGCCCGAGCACCAGTTCCTCGCCTCGACCGTGCGTGACGAGCTCGCGATCGGGCCGCGTTCGCGCGGCGTCGCCCCTGCCGCCGTCGACCAGATCGTCGACGAGCTGCTCGAGCGGCTGCACCTCGCGCCGCTCGCCGCCGCGAACCCGTTCACGCTGTCGGGCGGGCAGAAGCGCCGGCTCTCGGTCGCGACCGTGCTCGCCGACGCGCCCCCGGTGATCGTGCTCGACGAACCGACCTTCGGCCAGGACCGCCGCGGCTGGATCGAGCTCGTTCAGCTGCTGCAGTCCGAGATCGCCGCCGGCACGACGGTCGTCGCCGTCACCCACGACGAGGACGTGCTGCGGCACCTCGGCGGCCACCGCATCGAGCTCGGCGCGCCTGTTCCGGCGGGGGTGGGATCGTGACCGCCGTCGACGCGCGCACCGCCGACGTCGAGGCAGCGCCCCGCGCCTGGCTCGACGGGGTGAATCCGGTGACCAAGATCGTGCTCGCGCTGCTGCTGTCGGTGCCCCTCTTCGCGTCCATCGACGCCACCAGCGCCCTCGTCGCGATCGTGCTCCAGCTCGGGTGCGTCCCGCTGACGGGGCTGGCCGCCTCGACGGTGCTGAAACGGATGCTGCCCATCCTCGTCTTCGCGCCGGTCGCGGGCCTCAGCATGCTGCTGTACGCGGAGCCCGGCGGCACCGTCTACTGGTCGTTCTGGTACGCGACGATCAGCGACGACTCCATCGCCCTGGCGATCGCGGTGTGCGTGCGCGTGCTCGCCCTCGCCCTGCCGACGATCCTGCTGTTCGGCCGCACCGACCCGACCGAGCTCGCCGACGCGCTCGCCCAGGTCGCGAAGCTGCCGTCGCGCTTCGTGCTCGGCGTGCTCGCCGGCACCCGTACGCTCGGGCTCTTCCTCGACGACTGGCGCAGCATGGGCCTCGCCCGCCGGGCGCGGGGCGTCGGCGACAGCGGAGCCGTCCGCCGCTTCTTCTCGATGGCCTTCGTGCTGCTCGTGTTCGCGGTGCGCCGCGGCACGAAGCTCGCGATGGCGATGGAGGCGCGCGGCTTCGGCTCGGGCATCCCGCGCACGTGGGCGCGGCCGTCGCGCCTGCACCCCCGTGACGCCGTGGCGCTGCTGGGCGGCACCGTGATCATGGCGCTCGCGATCGGCGCCGCCGTGGCGGCGGGCACGTTCCGGTTCGTCTGGTCCTGAGCGCCGCCAGGATCAGCCGCCGGCGACCAGCCGCTCGTAGCCGGGCTGCAGCGCGGGGAAGTAGTCGTCCCAGTTCACGGTGTCGACGGCGACGCCTGCCTGCGCCGCGACCAGCCGGTCGAGGTAGTACTCCCAGCCCGGGCCGATCGAGCCGACCTCGTCCTCGGGGTTGAGGCGCTGGCCGAACGTGAGCACGGTGTCGCCGTGCTCGTCCGGGGCCAGCTCGAACCACAGGTGCCACGCACCCGACCCGGCCGACGTGTCGCCGGCGAACCGCCGCGGGCGGTCGCACTCGAGGATCGTGTACTCCTCGCCCGAGGCATCCGGATCCTCCGCCGTCATGAAGAACGTGATGTGCCCGGTCGCGGGATCGCCCTCCCAGCGGCCGATCCACCGCTCGAGCCGTGCGGACTCGGTGAGCTCGCGCCACACCTCGTCGGCCGACGCTCGGAAGCGCCGGAGGATCACGAGGTTCGGCTTGCCGTCGATGTCACACACGTTCCCGGTGATCTCGGTCATGTCGCGTTCCACAGCTCCCGGTAGTACGACAGGCGCTCGCGATCGGGCTCGATCCCGTACGCCTCGATGAGGGCGTCCTCCCATCCCTCGCCATAGTTCCACGCCGTCGACATCGACGCCACGGCGATGTCGGCCCAGCGGTCGGCGACACCCAGCGCCCCGAGGTCGACGTGCCCGCTCCAGCGGCCGTCGTCGCCGATCAGCGTGTTCGGGCAGCACGCGTCGCCATGGCACACGACGAGCCGGTCGATCGGCGGCGCATCGCGGAACTCATCGGGAACACGGATGCCGCGCCCCCGCGCGTTCGCGATCCGCTCGGGCACGCCCCAGTCGAAGGGGCAGCCGTCGACAGGCAGAGCGTCGTGGAGCGCGCGCAGACCCTCGCCGACCGCACGGACGGCGGTCGCAGGATCAGGGATCCATCGCGGGTCCACCGCCGACAGGCCCGGGAGCGCCGCCGTCACGATCCATTCGTGGGAGCCGTCGCCTCCGGCCTCGAGCACTCGCGGGACGGCGGTGTACCGCGCTGCCCACCGCAGCCGCTCCGCCTCGCCCGCGAACGACGTCTCGGCGTTGCGCGGGCCGTACTTGAGGTACCTGCCGTCGTCAGTCCGGAACGTCGTGCCGCCGAGCTCGTTGAGCCAGACGGGCGTGAGCTCCGCGCCGCGCGCGAGCACCCGCACGCGTTCGGGGACTTCGATGTCTTCGGCGGGGATCGACACGCTCCCATCCTGCCGGGGATCAGCCTTCGAGCTCCTCACGGAGGATGAGCGCGTGGTTGTGGGTGTCGTCGTGGACGGCGTGCAGCAGCGTCACGACGGGGTGCGGAGCGAGCTCCTCCCGCAGCGAGGCGACGGCGGTGCGGGTCGGTCCGTCGAGCTCGGCACGGTATGCGGCCTCGAAGTCAGGCCACGACATGTCGTCGTGGTGGAAGGCCTTGCGCAGCTCGGTGGAGGGCGCGACCTCCTTCGCCCACAGGTCGAGCGCCGCGCGCTCCTTCGAGAGGCCACGCGGCCACAGACGGTCGACCAGCACGCGGAAGCCGTCGCCCTGGGCGGGGTCGTCATAGACGCGCTTCAGCCGGATCTCCATGCGCCCATCCAACCCGCCTGCCTCGCGGTGCGCCACCGGCATGGTGGGATGGGAGCATGCCCACCACGCGCGCCACCCGCCGCCGAGGACCTCTCACGGCGCTCGAGGGCGACGAGCCCGCGGTCGCGATCGGCGACACCGCGGCGCGGCACGTGCGGCTCTCGCCCGACGGGCTCTCGCGCCACGTCGGCGATCCGCGGTCGCAGTTCGTGCCGTGGGCCCAGGTGCACTCGGTGACGGTGGATCCGCCGGCGACCTGGTGGCCGTATCCCGCCGTCTCCGACATGGCGGCGGCGCTGCTCGGCGGCGTGGCGGGCGGCCTGGAGGCCGGCGACGCGGCCGAGACCCCCACCTTCCTCGTCGTGATCACCACTCTCGACGGGCAGCGCCTCGAATGGCGCGCCACCCAGCACTACCTCTCGGGCTACCGCCGAGGCGACGCGCAGGCGACCACCCGGCTGGTCGAGTACCTGACCGCCCGTGGTGAAGCGCGTCTGCTCCTGGCGCGGCCCGCCGAGCTCATCGATCGCATCTCGGCGCTGACGCGCATCGGCCCGCAGATCGGACCGTGACGGTCTTCACGACGGCCCGTTAGCCTGGGTTCCGTCGCGTCGCCGGCCGGTGAGCGATGGGACTCAGTCCCGCGTATGCTGATACGCGGTTCCGCAGAATCCGGACTTCGAAGGAGAATCCATGGACCTCACGGGCACCGCCGCACTCGTCACCGGTGGCGCGAGCGGACTCGGCCTCGCCACGGCCCGGCGGCTCACCGCCGCGGGTGCGACCGTCACGATCGTCGACCTGCCGACCTCGGCGGGCGCCGACCTCGCCGCAGAGCTCGGGGGATCGTTCGCGCCGGCCGACGTCACGAGCCCGGAGCAGGTGGCGGCCGCCGTCACCACAGCCGCAGCATCCGGTCCCCTCCGCGTCGTCGTGAACTGCGCAGGGATCGCCCCGCCCGCCAAGGTGCTCGACCGCGAGGGCGACCCGTCGCCGCTGGAGGGCTTCGAGCGCATCATCCGCGTGAACCTCATCGGCACGTACAACGTCATCTCGCAGGCCTCCGCCGTCATCGCGAAGACCGAGCCCACCGCCGACGGCGACCGTGGCGTCATCGTCAACACGGCCAGCGTCGCCGCGTTCGACGGCCAGATCGGCCAGCCCGCGTACTCGGCGTCGAAGGGCGGCGTGCACGCCATGACCCTGCCGATCGCCCGTGAGCTCGCGCGCTACGGCATCCGCGTCGTGACGATCGCGCCCGGCATCATGGAGACCCCCATGCTGATGGGCCTGCCGCAGGCCGCGCAGGACTCCCTCGGCGAGCAGGTGCCGTACCCGCAGCGCCTCGGAAAGCCCGACGAGTACGCCCGCCTGGTGATGTCGATCGTCGACAACGGCTACCTCAACGGCGAGACCATCCGCCTCGACGGCGCCATTCGCATGGCCCCGAAGTAAGGAGACCGCATGAGCGACTCGATCCTCGTCACGCGCGACGGCGCCCTCGCGCGCGTGACCCTCAACCGGCCGGCGTTCCTCAACGCCATGGGCTTCGAGATGGGCGCGCGCTGGCGCGACGTCGCGCACGAGCTCACCTCCGACGCGTCGGTGGGGGCCATCATCCTGGATGCTGCGGGCCCGGCCTTCTGCGCCGGCGGCGACGTCATCGAGATGGCGACCTCCGGAGCCTCCGGCGCCGACGTGACCGGAGCGGCCCACACGATCCACGACGGCATCCGCACGTTCGTCGAGTCCGACACGCCCATCGTCGCCGCTGTGCAGGGCGCCGTGGCCGGCGGAGGTCTGGGCTTGATGCTCGCCGCCGACTACATCGTCGCGTCGGAGCACTCGAAGTTCGTCAGCAAGTACGCCAACATCGGGCTCACCCCCGACCTCGGCGTCTCGACGCTGCTGCCGGCTGCGGTCGGGCAGCGGCGAGCGCTGCAGCTCCTGCTGCAGGACCTCACCATCGACGCCCCGACCGCCCTCGACTGGGGCCTCGTGACCGAGGTCGTCCCGGCCGCCGACGTCGCGGCGCGCGCCGAAGCGGTGGCGCGGTTCTGGCTCGACAACGCCGCCGGTGCCTTCGGGCAGGCCAAGCGCCTCGTCCGCACCGGAGCCGGGCGCTCGTTCGCCGAGAACCTCGACGACGAAGCCCGGTCCATCGGCGCCCGCTTCGACACCGACGAGGCCAAGGCGCGCGTCGCGGCCTTCGCCGCGGCATCCGCCAAGTCCCGTTCCTGACTTCCAGACCGAGGAGATCCCGAGATGAGCGACAAGCCCCTCGCCGGCAAGACCATCCTGATGTCGGGCGGCAGCCGCGGCATCGGCCTCGCGATCGCGCTGCGCGCGGCGCGCGACGGTGCGAACATCGCCCTGCTGGCGAAGACCGACACCCCTCACCCGAAGCTCGAGGGCACCGTCCACTCGGCGGCCGACGAGATCCGCGCCGCCGGTGGCAACGCGCTGCCGATCGTCGGCGACGTGCGCAACGACGACGACGTCACCGAGGCCGTGCTCAAGACGCAGGGCGAGTTCGGCGGCATCGACATCGTCGTGAACAACGCGTCGGTCATCGACCTGTCGCGCTCGCTCGACCTCGACGCCAAGAAGTACGACCTCATGCAGGACGTCAACGTGCGCGGCACGTTCATGCTCTCGCGAGCCGCGGTGCCGATCCTGAAGGATGCTGCGAACCCGCACATCCTGTCGCTCTCGCCGCCGCTCAACCTGTCGCCGAAGTGGCTCGGCGGGCACACCGGCTACACGCTCGCGAAGTACGGCATGACGATGGTCACACTGGGGATGGCGGCGGAGTTCGCCGAAGCGGGGATCGCCGCGAACACGCTGTGGCCGCGCACCACGATCGCCACGGCGGCCGTGAAGTTCGCACTCGGCGGCGACCGCATGATGAAGGTCAGCCGCACCCCCGAGATCTACGCCGACGCCGCGTACGAGGTCTTCACCCGGCCTTCGCGTGAGTACACCGGGCAGACGCTCATCGTCGAGGACGTGCTCGAGGCCTCCGGCGTCACCGACTTCTCCGGCTACGCCGCGGTTCCCGGTACCCCCGACGAGGCGCTGTTCCCCGACATCTTCCTGGACTGATATGTAGGGGTTTCTGTCAAGTGGGCAGGGTGTAGCGCCGCCGGGCTGGCTGCTCGGCGGCGCTTCTTCGTCCTCGCGGGTGGGGGTTCGG
>NZ_JBHVSC010000002.1:361206-1004437 GCF_042885375.1 Microbacterium sp. NPDC058062 | reverse complement strand
TGTCGGCATCCCAAGGCCACTCCTCGGGATGATCCACGAATCTGCACCGTGAGGCCCTGGGCCTACAAGAGCACCAGCACCCCACCCTCATAGGGTCTGACCTCGCCGACGAGTCCCTGTCTCGCGCGGGTGCGGCGGCGTAGCGTGGGGACCATGGCGGTGCGGAGCCTGTTCCCGATCCTGCTGGTGCGAGACCTTCCGGGGCTCGTGCGGTTCTACGAGCGCGCGCTCGGCGCCACCGTGCCCTACCGGTTCGGCGAGGGCGACGAGGCCGACTACGTCTCGCTGCAGATCGGCGACGTCTCGCTGGGCATCGGGCGCGATCCCGACGCGCTGCCCCCGATGCCGGGCGACCGCATCGCGCTGTGGTTCTACGTCGACGACGTCGACGCCACCTATGCCGCATGGCTCGACGGCGGTGGCCACGTCGAGCAGCCGCCCGCCGACATGCCGTGGGGCGAGCGCGTCGCGCAGGTGCGCGACCCCGCCGGCAACCTCGTGAACCTCGGCGCGGAGGCGCCCGCGGCCGAGGCCTGACGCACGCGGCGCGCGGCTGCGACGCCGGCGCCGCAGCATCCGTCCGCCCTCCCCGCCTTCGGCATGCACGCCGAAGGCGCCGTCGGCGACCCTGCGCGACGGCGTTGGCGAGGATGATTCTCAGAAAATGAAAATCCGCTAAAACACTGGCGTGGTGACGTTACCAGTGTTAGCTTTCCTTCGGAATCAGAGGACGGCGTGCTCACCGGAGAGCACAACGATGCGACGCCGCATCGCCGCGGTACTTCCGGATGTGTCTCTGTTCGCTCCGACGCGCGTACCGACGCGCCGACGACTGATCCGCACCACGCTCTGCACGGCACCACGTGCGGGGTGTCACGGAATCCATGGAAGGATCTGCAATCCCATGAAGCGCTTCACCAAGCTGGCCGCGGGAGCCCTCGTGCTCGCCGTTCCCCTCGCGCTGACCCTGACCTCCTGCAGCGGGTCGGGCGGCGGCTCCGGCGAGGGAGACGGAGACGAGACGCTCACCGTCTGGACCTGGGACCCCGCCTTCAACATCTACGCGATGGAGGAGGCCGAGAAGGTCTACCAGGAGGACCACCCCGACTTCAAACTCGACATCGTCGAGGTGCCGTGGGACGACCTCCAGACCAAGCTCACGACGATCGCGCAGTCGCAGGCGTTCGACGAGCTGCCCGACATCTTCCTGATGCAGAACAACGCGTTCCAGAAGAACGGGATCAACTACCCCGACCTGTTCTCCGACTTCAGCGACTCCGACATCGACTTCTCGGAGTTCCCGCAGTCGGTCGTCGACTACTCCACCATCGACGACGTCAACTACGGCGTGCCGTTCGACGCGGGCACGGCCATCACGGCGCTGCGCACCGACGTGCTCGAGCAGGCCGGCTACACCGTCGACGACTTCACCGACATCACGTGGGACGAGTACCTCACGATCGGCAAGGACGTGCTCGCCAAGACCGGGCAGCCGCTGCTGTCGGGCCAGGCCGGCTCCGCCGACATCCCGATGATGATGCTGCAGTCGGCCGGCGCCAGCCTGTTCGACGACGAGGGCAACCCCACGATCGTCGACAACGCCGCGCTCGAGGACGCGATCGACATGTACACGCAGCTCGTCGAGGCGGGCGTGCTCGTCGAGGTCAACTCGTGGGACGAGTACATCGGCACGCTCGTCAACGGCACCGTCGGCGGCACGATCAACGGCGTGTGGATCGTCGGCTCGATCCAGACCGCGGAGGACCAGGACGGCAAGTGGGCCGTCACCAACCTCCCGAAGCTCGACGGCGTATCGGGCGCGACGAACTACTCCGCCAACGGCGGCTCGTCGTGGGCCATCTCGTCGACGGCCGACGTCGACCTCGCGTCGGACTTCCTCGCCGCGACCTTCGCCGGCTCGACCGAGCTGTACGACACGATCCTGCCGAAGGCCGGCGCGGTCGCGAACTGGATCCCGGCCGGTGACAGCGACGTCTACAACGAGCCGATCGCGTTCTTCGGCGGTCAGCCCATCTTCGCCGACGTCGTGAAGTTCGGCCCGGAGGTCCCGTCGAACAACACGGGCGCGTACTACTACGAGGCGCGCGACGCGGTGAGCACGGCCATGACGCAGATCATGGGCGGCACCGACATGACGACGGCGCTCGAAGAGGCGCAGGCCAACGTCGAGTTCGCGATGGAGTAACCACGCGAGAAGGTCCGGCGGGGCGGCGAGCCCGCCCCGCCGGACCGGAACCGTGGCCCTGACCGCCCAACGAAAAGAGACGACGCCGTGGCCTCCGACGTGAAGACGCGCACCAAGACCGCGAGCAGGCGCAATCAGCCGCCGCCGCTGGACAACTACATCGGCGACCGCAAGCCGTGGCTCAACAACGCCCGCCGCCGAAGCCTCACCGGCTGGGGGTTCCTGCTCCCCGCCGCCCTGCTCATCCTGTTCATGAGCTTCATCCCGATGGCGCAGGCCTTCGTCCTGTCGCTGCAGACGGGACGTGGCACGCGCCTCGAGTTCGCCGATCCGCTCTGGTACAACTACGAGCGCCTGCTGAACGACGACGTCTTCCGCCTGACGCTGACGAACACGTTCATCTACCTGATCATCCAGGTGCCGATCATGCTGACGCTGGCACTGGTGCTGGCGAATCTGCTCAACAACCCGAAGCTCCGTTTCAAGGCGGTGTGGCGGACGGCCATCTTCCTGCCCTGCGCCGTGTCGCTCGTGTCGTACTCGCTGGTGTTCCGGACGCTCTTCGCGAACGACGGCTTCGTCAACGATGCGCTGATGTCGCTCGGTGCCATCGGCAGCCCGATCAACTGGCTCGGCCAGCCCGAGACCGCCCGGTTCGTCATCATCCTGGGCCTGCTCTGGCGCTGGACCGGCTACAACATGGTCTTCTACCTCGCAGCCCTGCAGAACATCGACCAGTCCAGCATCGAGGCCGCCCGCATGGACGGGGCGAACGGGTTCCAGACGTTCTGGTACGTCACCGTGCCGCAGCTCAAGCCCATGATCGTGCTCACGGCGATCCTGTCGATCAACGGCACCCTGCAGATGTTCGACGAGTCATGGGCGCTGACCCAGGGCGGCCCCGCCCACCAGACCATGTCGATGGCGCACTACCTCTACGAGGTGTCGTTCCAGAAGAACCCCAACTTCGGCTATGCCGCGGCGATCTCGTACGTGATCCTCATGCTCGTCGCCATCCTCTCGTTCATCCAGATGAAGGTCGGTGACAAGCGTGATTAACAAGCTCCGCAGTCTTCCCGGGTACGCCCTGCTGGCGATCTGGGCCCTGTTCTCCGTCTTCCCGCTGTACTTCATGGCCGTCTCGGCCACGAACACCAGCAAGGACGTGCTGTCGTCACGGATGCTGCCGGGCACCGCTCTCTTCGAGAACATCGCGGTGCTCTTCTCGACCCAGGACGTCGTGGGCGCGATGACGAACTCGTTCCTCATCGCGGTGGGCACGACGATCCTCGCGCTGACGGTGTGCTCCATCGCCGGCTACGGCTTCGAGGTCTATCACTCCAAGGGCAAGGACGTCGTCATGGCGATCCTGCTGCTCGCGATGATGATCCCGTTCGCCGCGACGATGATCCCGCTGTTCCAGCTGTTCGCGCGCGTCGGGATGGTCAACTCGCTGTGGGCCGTCGTCATCCCCATGATCTCGACCCCGTTCCTCATCCTGCTGTTCCGGCAGGCGTCCCGGTCGTTCCCTCACGAGATCATCGAGGCGGCGCGCATCGACGGGCTGAGCGAGCTGTCGATCTTCGCGCGGATCTACGTCCCGACGATGAAGTCGACCTTCGCGGCCGCCGCCGTCATCACGTTCATGATGGCGTGGAACAACTTCCTGTGGCCGAAGGTGATCCTCGTCAACAACAGCGTGCTGACGATGCCGATGCTCACCGCCAACATCAGCGCCGGGTACGTCACCGACTACGGCGTGCTGATGCTCGCCGTGTTGCTGTCGTCGCTGCCGACGATGATCGTGTTCTTCCTCCTGCAGCGGCAGTTCGCACAGGGCATCACGGGGGCGGTCAAGTGACTCTCGACACCATCGACATCGACACCGAGCGCTTCGCAGAGCAGGGCGTGATGTTCGACGCCATGCGGATCGCGGATCCCCGGTTCGTCCAGGAGAATCGCCGGCCCGCCCACTCGGACCACCGCTGGTTCCGGACGGCGGCCGAGGCGGCGGACGGCGACAGCGGCTGCGAGCAGTCGCTCAGCGGCCGCTGGAAGATCCACTACGCGAAGAACCCCGCCGCCGCGCCGGCCGGCTTCTTCCACCCGGAGTACGACTGCGAGAGCTGGGACGACATCCCGGTCCCCGCGCACATCCAGCTGCACGGCTACGACCGCCCGCAGTACGTCAACGTCCAGTACCCCTGGGACGGCGTCGAGCAGATCGACCCGGGCGAGGTGCCCGAGCGCTACAACCCGGTCGCCTCGTACGTGAAGAGCTTCGTCCTCGACCGTCCGGTCGAGGACGGCGAGACGGTGAGCATCAGCTTCCTGGGCGCGGAGAGCGCGATCGCGGTCTGGCTCAACGGGCGCTACCTCGGGTATGCCACCGACAGCTTCACACCGTCGGAGTTCGACGTGACCGACGCCCTGTTGGAGGGGGAGAACAAGCTCGCCGCGCAGGTGTTCAAGTTCTCCAGCGGCTCGTGGCTCGAGGACCAGGACTTCTTCCGGTTCTCGGGGCTGTTCCGCGACGTCGTCCTGTACCGCCGTCCCCGTGCGCACGTCGAAGACCTCCGGGTCGACGTCGACCTCGCTTCCGACGCCTCGGCCGCAGACATCGCCCTGCGCGTCGATCTGCGCGGGGAGGGGAGCGTCGCCGCCCGCCTCGCCGGGGTCGGACCGCTCGAGCCCCGCGGCGGCGGCGGCTTCAGCATCCATCTCGAGAATCCCCGGCTGTGGAGCCCCGAGAATCCGTGGCTGTACGACCTCGAGATCGAGGTGCAGGACGCCGCGGGCGAGGTGACCGAAGTCATCGTGCAGCGCGTCGGCGTGCGGCGCTTCGCGATCGAGGACGGGCTGATGAAGCTCAACGGGCGGCGTGTGGTCTTCTTCGGCGTGAATCGGCACGAGTTCGGTCTCGCCGGTCGCGTGCAGAGCGCGGCCGAGATCGAGGCGGATCTGCTCGCGCTCAAGGCCGTCGGCGTAAACGCCGTGCGCACCAGCCACTACCCGAACAGCACGGTGTTCTACGAGCTCGCGGACCGGCACGGGCTCATGGTCATCGACGAGATGAACCTCGAGAGCCACGGCGTCTGGGACCGCATCCGCAAGCTCGGCGCGCCGGTCGAGGACGCCGTCCCGGGCGACCGCCCCGAGTGGCGGCCGGCGCTCATGGACCGTGCGGCGAGCATGTTCGAGCGCGACAAGAACCACCCGAGCGTCGTGATGTGGTCGTGCGGCAACGAGTCGTTCGGCGGCACCAACCTGCGCGACGTCGCGGCGTACTTCCGCGGGGTCGACAGCCGCCCGGTGCACTACGAGGGCGTGTTCTGGGACCCGCGCTACGAGGAGACGACCGACGTCGCGAGCCAGATGTACACCCCCGCCGCGGAGGTGGAGGAGTACCTGCGCCACCGCCGCGACAAGCCGTTCATCCTGTGCGAGTACGCCCACGCCATGGGCAACTCGTTCGGCGCCGTCGACGAGTACATCGAGCTGGCCTACCGCGAGCCGCTGTTCCAGGGCGGGTTCATCTGGGACTTCGCCGACCAGGCGATCGCCCTGACCGACCGCTACGGCAAGGAGTACTACGGCTACGGCGGCGACTTCGGCGACTCCCCGAATGACGCCGAGTTCTGCGGCAACGGCATCTTCTTCACCGATCACTCGCCGACGCCGAAGCTCCAGGAGGTCGCATACCTCTACCAGGGCTTCAAGATCCGCATCGACGACGACGGCTTCACGGTGCACAACCGTCTGCTCTCGACGTCCAGTGCCGCGTACCGGTGCGTCGTCACGCTCTCGCGCGAGGGACGGATGCTGCGCCGCGAAGAGGTCGAGACCGACATCGCCGCCGGCGACACCGGTCGCGTCGCCCTCCCCATCGCGGTGCCGACCGCGCCGGGGGAGTACGCGATCGACGTGTCGTTCCGCCTGCGGGCGGCGACGGCGTGGGCCGAGGAAGGGCACGAGGTCGCGTACGAGCAGCGGGTCGTCCGGGTCGGAGCGCCGCCCGTGCGGGTCGCAGCGCCGGCGCCCGAGCTCATCCGCGGCGCGCACAACATCGGGGTGCGCGGTGCCGGCTTCAGCACCCTGTTCTCGACGCTGTACGGCGGGCTCACCTCTTATCGGTTCGGCATGACGTCGGACGGCGGGCGGGAGCTGCTCACGGGGATGCCGCGGCCGCACTTCTGGCACGCGCCGACGTCGAACGAGCGCGGGTGGGAGGCGCCCTTCGAGGACGGCCAGTGGCTGCTCGCCAGCCGCTACGGGCGCGTGCGCGAGCCGCTGACCCGCACGCGGGTCGAGCAGGACGGCACTGCCGTGACCGTGACGTACGAGTACGAGCTGCCCACGCGGCCGGCCACGACGTGCGACGTCTCGTACCGCGTCGACGGCGCCGGAAGGGTCGAGGTGACGCAGACGCTCCACCTCGTCGAGGGCCTGCCGAGCCTGCCCGAGTTCGGGATGCTGCTCACCACGCTGCCGGAGTTCCGCCGGCTGCGCTGGTACGGCGACGGGCCCGAGGAGTGCTACGTCGACCGCCGCGGCGGGGCACGCCTGGGCGTGTACGATCGCGACGTGACGACGGAGCTCACCCCCTATTTGCGTCCGCAGGAGGCGGGAAGCCGCACCGGCGTGCGGTGGGCCGAGGTCACCGACGGCAGGGGAGCCGGTCTCCGCGTCGAATCCGCCGGGGGCATGGAGTTCTCGGCACTGCCGTGGACGCCGGACGAAGTGGAGAACGCCCTGCACCAGACCGAGCTGCCGCCGATCCTCCGCACCGTGCTGCGGCCCGCGCTCATGCGGCGCGGCGTTGGCGGCGACGACGCATGGGGTGCGCGCACGCTCGCGCAGTACCACCTGCCGACCAGCGGGGACCTCGTGTTCGACTTCGCCTTCCGAGGGGTCTGAGAGTGCAGGAACGCCGCACCTCGCTGCGTGACGTGGCGCAGGCCGTCGGCGTATCGGTGCAGACGGTGTCCCGCGTCGCGAACGGTGAGCCGAACGTGGCGCCCGTGAAGCGCGAGCTCGTGCTCGCGAAGATGCGTGAGCTGGGCTACCGCCCCAATGCGGCGGCCCGCGCCATCCGGCGCGGGTCGTTCCGCACGGTCGGTGTCGTCTATCACAGCCTGCACTCCGTGGGCACGCACCGCTCGCTCGAGGAGATCTCCGAGCGGGCCGCCGAGCGCGGCTACGCGACGACGCTCATGCCGTTGGCCGCCTCCTCCGGGCAGGCGGCCAACGGGGCCTTCACACGACTGGGCGAGATGGCGGTCGACGTGCTGATCGTCATCCTCCCGGCCCCCTTCGGGGTCGATGAGGCGCTGCACCTGCCCGAGGGGGTGCCGGCGGTGATCCTCGGCCCGCCGCTCGTCGACGGCGTCGCCACCGTCGACTTCGATCAGCTCGTCGGCGCGCGCCAGGCGGTGGGGTATCTGCTCGACCTCGGCCACCAGACGGTGCACCACATCACCGGCCCGCCCGGCTCGTTCTCCGCGGCGTCGCGCCTCGACGCGTGGCGCGACGTGGTCACCGAACGCGGACGCGCGCTCCCCGCTGCTCGACCCGGGGACTGGAGTCCCGGGTCGGGCTACCGCGCGATGCGGCAACTGCTCGCCGAGGAGCGCCCCACCGCCGTCTTCGCGGCCAACGACCAGATGGCGCTGGGCGCCTACCGCGCGATCATCGAGGCCGGCCTGCGGATTCCGCAGGACGTGTCGGTCCTCGGATTCGACGACATCGACGAGGCCGAGATGTTCGCGCCTCCCCTCACCACCGTGCGTCAGGACTGGGGGCTGCTCGGCCGCGAGTCGCTGCGCGTCGCACTCGAGATGGAGCGCGGCGCGCCTCCGGAGCAGGTCCAGCTGGCGACGAAGCTGGTCCTGCGCGCATCGACGGCCGCGCCCGCGGGCTGAGCGGCCCGGGCCTCAGATCAGGCCGAGGCGGCGGAACGCGTTCGCGATGCCGTCGTCGAGCACGTCGGTCGTGACGAAGTCGGCGAGCTCCTTGAGCTCGGGCTGGGCGTTGCCCATCGCCACCGAGACGCCGCACACCTGGAACATCTCGATGTCGTTCCAGCTGTCGCCCACCGCGATCGCGTCGGCGGCGTCCATGCCCAAATGTGCCAGGAGCAGCTCGATCGCCGACCCCTTCGTCGTCTCGCGCTCGCTGATCTCGCCGTTCGAGCCGCCCGGCAGCGGCATGCTCCCCGGCACGATCAGGAACTCGTCGCCGAGGTCCTCCCGCAGCTCCTCGAGGCCTTCGGGGTGGTCGCTTACGAAGACGGCTTTGTCGATGCGGGTGAGGTCCGCCTCGTCGACGCCGGGGAACGTGCGCTGCGCGAGGCCGACGAGCGAGTCCTCGGGCCGCACCTGCTTGCCCGCCTTCTCACGCGCCTCGAGGGCCGCCGCGTAGTCGCGCATCAGCTCGGCCATGTCGTCGCTCGCGTAGACCGCATCGCGCGTCTGCAGGAAGTAGCGGATGCCGCGGCTCTGCAGCGCCGTGAGCATGCGGTCCGTCGCGGCGGGCGACAGCGGGCGGTCGACGACCACCTCTCCGCCCGACACGACCAGCGCGCCGGAGTTGGTGACCGCGCCGTCGAAGCCGATCTCGGCGACATCGGGATGGATGTCGGAGGCCGAGCGGCCCGTGCTCAGGTACACCAGGTGTCCGGCCTCGCGCACCGCGCGGATGGCCGGGCCGGTCGAGGGCGACACGTGCGAGCCGTGCTCGAGGAGGGTGCCGTCGACGTCGAGGAAGATGATCCGGCGGCGGTCGGCAGGGGGCGGGGTCGCAGCATCCATGTCAGTGCTTGTTTCCGGTGAAGAGGAGGATGCCGCCGAGGCCGATCATGAGGCCGCCGCCCGTCGCCGACAGGGTGGAGATGCGCTTCGGGGAGCGCCCGAACCACTCGCGTGCGCCGGCCGCGATCAGCGCCCAGATGCCGTCGGAGATGAGGGCGATGACGAAGAAGACGAGTCCGAGCTCGATCATCTGCAGCGGCACCATGCCCGCGTTCAGGTCGACGAACTGGGGGAGCACCGCGACGAAGAACGCGATCGTCTTGGGGTTCGTGATTCCGACGACGAAACCTTCGCCGAGCTGGCGCCACGCCGAGCGGGGGAGTGCGCCGCCGTTCGCCTCGGCGGCAGCCCGCCGGCGATGGCGGATCGCCTGCACGCCGAGATACATGAGGTACAGCGCGCCGGCGACCTTGACGATCGTGAAGAGCACGATCGACTGCGCGACGATGCCGCCGACGCCGATCGCGACGAGGCCGATGATCGGCAGCAGGCCGAGCGCGTTGCCGAGCACGCTGAGCAGCCCGCCGATGCGGCCGAGGGCGAGCGCGCGCCCGATCGTGAAGAGCACACTCGGACCCGGGATCACGATCAGGACGAGGGCGGCGAGCGTGAAGGCGAGAAGGTTCTCGACGGGGACCACAGGGTGAGCCTAATCCGGGCGGGCGGATCGGCCTCTGTCCAGACGTCTCCGCGTACCCTGGACGCATGACCGATTCGCCTGTCCGCACCACGAAACCACGCCAGGTGCGTCCGGCGACCGAGGGATGGACGCAGAAGAAGGATGCCGAGGGCCGGCCCCTCCTGCAGTTCGCGAGCCCGAAGCGCGGCAAGCCGCCCGTGCACATGGCCGACTTCACCCCCGAGCAGCGTGTCGAGAAGGTCAAGGAGCTCGGGCTTCCCGGCTTCCGCGCGAAGCAGCTCGAGAAGCACTACTTCCAGCACTGGACGCACAACCCCGCCGACATGACTGACCTTCCGGCCGACGGCCGCGAGGAGTTCGTGCACGGCATGCTGCCGCCGCTGCTCACCGAGGTGCGCCGCCTCGAGACCGACCGCGGCGACACCATCAAGTTCCTGTGGAAGCTGCATGACGGTGCGCTCGTCGAGTCGGTGCTCATGCGCTACCCGGGCCGCATCACGCTGTGCGTCTCGTCGCAGGCCGGCTGCGGCATGAACTGCCCGTTCTGCGCGACCGGGCAGGCCGGCCTCACCCGCAACATGTCGGCGGCCGAGATCGTCGAGCAGGTCGTTCGCGCCAACCGGCTCATCGCCGACGGGGGCCTCGGCGGCAAGAAGAGGGACGACCACTCGGCCGAGCGCGTCTCGAACATCGTCTTCATGGGCATGGGCGAGCCGCTCGCCAACTACGCGCGCGTCATGCAGGCGGTGCGCGTGATGACCGACAAGCAGCACGGCCTCGGCATGAGCGCCCGCGGCATCACGGTCTCGACCGTCGGCCTCGTGCCCGCGATCACGAAGCTCGCCAACGAAGACATCCCCGTCACGTTCGCCCTCTCGCTGCACGCGCCCGACGACAAGCTGCGCGACGAGCTCATCCCGGTGAACTCCCGCTGGAAGGTCGACGAGGCGCTCGACGCCGCGCGCGCCTACTTCGACAAGACCGGCCGCCGCGTCTCGATCGAGTACGCGCTCATCAAGGACATGAACGACCACGGCTGGCGCGCCGATCTCCTGGCCAAGAAGCTCAACGACCGGGGCCACGGCTGGGTGCACGTGAACCCCATCCCGCTGAACCCGACGCCCGGCTCGATCTGGACCGCGTCCGAGGTCTCGGTGCAGAACGAATTCGTGCGGCGCCTCAACGAGGCCGGCATCCCGACGACCCTCCGCGACACCCGCGGCAAGGAGATCGACGGCGCGTGCGGCCAGCTCGTCGCCACCGAGGAGGACGAGGCGGTCGCCGCGGCCACCCCGCTCGAGGACTGACCCGTCCGGGAAACGCTGCGTTTCGACCTCCGGATCGCGCGAAGTCCGGACTTCGCAGGCGGCGAGGACTGAGATGAGGGATGCTGCGACCCTGCGGCATCCTCGATCTCACGTGCCTCTAATACACCTGCCGCACAGGAAGCGCCCTCTAGCCTGTGCGGATGTCTTCTTACTCCGCACACCGGCCGGGCCGGTTCGGCTCCGACGGCCGGATCGAGTTCGAGGCGGGCGACGAGCAGACCGAGGATCTGTACCTCGACGACGTGCGCGCCCAGCAGGCGGCCGGTGAGCCCGGGGCCGACCAGCGCGCCGACGACGACGGCCCCGAGGACCCGTTCCCGGTGACCAAGGACCTCCTCGAGGACGCCCTGGCGATGAACCCGACGCAGCCGGTGGCCGTCGCCGAGCCCGTCGTGGCGGAGCAGACGACGACGATCGGCGAGTGGGGCGCGATCGACGAGCCGCGTGCGGATGAGCCCGTCGCCGACGAGCCCGTGCGCGACGAAGAGCCCGTGGCCGAGGCATCCGTTCCTCCCGTCCGCGCGAAGCGTGCGAAGCGTCCGCGTCGAGAGCGGACCTCGGGGTGGCGCAAGCTCGCGATCCTCGGCGGCGCCGACGGATCGGTCCTCGACGAGGTGCCGACCGAGACGCCCCGCTTCGTGCAGATGTTCTTCGTGATCGCGGGCACCGCCCTGATCTCGGCGATCTCGATGTACTTCGCGCTCACCACCGGTGTGCGGATCGTCGCATGGGGCGCCCTGCCGCTCGCGATCGTGTGGGCGCTCATCATCTTCAACCTGGACCGCTTCCTCACCTCCACGATGCGCTCCTCGCAGAGCATCGGGCGGCTGATCGCGCTCGCGATCCCTCGCGTCATCATGGCCGCCGTCATCGGCATCGTGGTGGCCGAGCCGCTCGTGCTGCAGATCTTCCACAACGACATCGCGCGCGAGATGAACGCGACCAACATCACGCAGGCGCAGTCGGATCAGGATGCCGTCACCGCCGGCCCCGAGAAGCAGGCGCTGGATGCTGCGAGCGACCGTGTCGCGGCGCTCGAGAGCCAGGCGGCCAGCGGTGTCGTGGCGGGCGCAGACACCACGTCGGCGTCGGCGGCGTCGGCGCAGCAGACCGTGGACGACCTCACCGCGAAGCTCGCGGCGCAGCAGCAGGTGATCGACCAGGCGCGCGCGATCTACCAGTGCGAGCTCACCGGACAGGGTGCCGGTGAGGTGCAGGGATGCAGCGGCGTCGCCGGCGAAGGCGCGAGCTCGGATGCCGCCGAGGCGCAGCTCGCGGCCGCCCAGTCGGCGTACGACGACCTGAACTCGCAGCTGACGGCGGCCCAGGCGGATCTCGCCGCCGCGCAGGCCGCGGGCACGGCGGACGCCGGCGCATCGGAGGCGACCAACAAGCAGCAGGCCAAGGACGAGCTGCCCGGCGCGCGCGAGCAGTACCAGGCCGCGCTCGCCGCGTACGACGCCCGTGCGGCGGAGATCGCCGGGGGCAACTCCGGTGCGGTGGGGCTCCTGAGCCAGATCAGCGGGCTCGAGCGGCTGTCGGACCGTGAGCCGATCCTCGCGTGGGCCCACTGGCTCATCGCCGGGCTGTTCTTCATGATCGAGCTGCTGCCGGTGCTCGTGAAGGTGCTCACGAGCTGGGGTGAGCCCTCGCTCTACGAGAAGGCCGACGCGCTGCGTCGCCAGGTGGCGCTCGATCGCGTCACGGCGCGCAGCTGGCGCGAGCGGGCCGACATCGCGCAGGGCGCGGAGGCCTAGCCGCAGCATCCGCTGTCCCTCCCGGCGCCGCGGGCGCACGGGATGGGAGCGGTCTCGTGCGTCGCGATATATCGTGTTAGAGTGACCGGCGGGTCGCCAGTGGGAGGCGGCCACGCCCCCCGTTCCGCCCTCAGTGAACGGGACTGCCGCGATGTCGGCGGCCCGTGCGAAGGTGGGTCGGCACCCTCAGATCCGCAGAGGCGGAGCCTTGCCATGGCTTCGCCGCGTCCGGGAGAACTCTCGTGCTGGCAAAACTCCTCGTCCGATATCTCAAACCGTATGGCTGGCTGCTGCTCGGCGTGCTGCTGTTCCAGTCGGCCTCCGCCGTCGCCTCGCTGTACCTGCCGAGCCTCAACGCCGACATCATCGACAACGGCGTCTCCAAGGGCGACACCGACTACATCTGGCGCACCGGCATCGTCATGCTGACGGTGTCGCTCGGTCAGATCGTCGCGTCGATCATCGCGACCTTCTTCGCGGCGCGCGCCGCGATGAGCCTCGGTCGCGACATCCGCGACGACATCTTCGAGCGCGTCTCGGGCTTCTCCGAGCGCGAGGTCACCGGCTTCGGCGCCGGCTCGCTCATCACCCGCAACACGAACGACGTGCAGCAGGTGCAGATGCTCGCGATGATGGGCGCGACGTTCCTCGTCACGGCGCCGCTGCTCGCGATCGGCGGCATCGTGCTCGCGATCGAGCAGGCCGCCAGCCTCGCCTGGATCATCGCGATCGCCGTGCCGGTGCTGCTCGTCGTGGCGGGCATCGTCATCGCCCGCATGGTGCCGCTGTTCCGCAGCTACCAGGGCAAGCTCGACGGCGTGAACCGCGTGATGCGCGAGCAGCTCACCGGCATCCGCGTCATCCGCGCCTTCGTCCGCGAGCCCATCGAAGAGGAGCGCTTCCGCGAGGCCAACACCGAGATCATGGTCGTCGGCCGCAAGGTCGGGTCGCTCTTCGTGGTGCTCTTCCCCGCGGTCATGCTGATCCTCAACGTCACCGTCATCGGCGTGATCTGGTTCGGCGGCATGCAGGTCGACAGCGGCGAGATCCAGATCGGCACGCTCTTCGCCTTCATGCAGTACGCCATGATCATCCTCTCCGGCGTCATGATGGCGAGCTTCATGACCCTGATGATCCCGCGCGCCGCGGTGTCGGCCGAGCGCGTCGGCGAGGTGCTCGACACGCACTCGTCGCTCGAGCGTCCGTCCGACGCGGTCGGCGAGTTCCCGGCGCCCGGCGCCGTCGAGTTCCGCGACGTCGCCTTCACCTACCCCGGCGCCGAGCACCCGATCCTCTCGGGCATCAGCTTCCGCGCCGACGCGGGCGAGACCGTCGCCATCGTCGGCTCGACCGGCGCGGGCAAGACCACCCTGATCTCGCTCATCCCCCGGCTCTTCGACGTCACCGACGGTGTCGTCGAGGTCGGCGGGGTCGATGTGCGGCGGGCAGACCTCGACGCACTGTGGGGCACGATCGGGCTCGTTCCGCAGCGCCCGTTCCTGTTCTCGGGCACCATCGCGTCGAACCTGCGGTTCGGCCGCGAGGAAGCGACCGACGCCGAGCTCTGGCGTGCGCTCGAGATCGCCCAGGCGAGCGACTTCGTGAGCCAGATGGATGCCGGGCTCGACTCCCCGATCTCCCAGGGCGGCACGAACGTCTCGGGCGGGCAGCGGCAGCGGCTCGCGATCGCGCGGGCGATCGTCCATCAGCCGCGCGTCCTCGTGTTCGACGACTCGTTCTCGGCGCTCGACCTCACCACCGATGCGCGGCTGAGGCAGGCGCTGTGGCGCGAGCTTCCCGATGTCACCAAGATCGTCGTCGCGCAGCGCGTCTCGACGATCACCGACGCCGATCGCATCGTCGTGCTCGACGACGGCGGCATCGTGGGCATCGGCACGCACGAGCAGCTGCTCGAGACCAGTCAGACGTACCGCGAGATCGTGGAATCCCAGCTCGGAGCGGAGGTCGCGCGATGAGCGACGAGAACAACACCGAGAAGACCCGTCGACGCGTGCGCCAGGCCGTGGCCGAGCTGAGCGCCGAGGAGAAGGCCGAGATCGAACTCGGCGAGCAGGCGCGCATCGCGGCCGACGACTGGAGCGGCGCGGTCGCCCCGGGCAAGGCCGCGCACTTCTGGCCCGCCTTCCGCCGGCTGATCGGGCTGCTGCGCCCGAACGCCTGGGCGTTCGTGTTCGTGTCGATCCTCGGCTCGATCGGCGTCGTGCTCGCGGTGCTCTCGCCGAAGGTGCTCGGCGAGGCGACCAACATCCTCTTCGAGGGCGTCGTCTCTTCGATGGCGCCCGCCGGGATGACCAAGGAGCAGGTCGTCGCGGGGCTGGAGGCCTCGGGGCAGCAGGACCTCGCCAACATCGTCTCGGCCATGGAGCACTTCGTCCCGGGCGCGGGCGTCGATTTCATGGCGCTCAGCCGCGTGCTGCTCATCGTGCTGGGGCTGTACTTCGCCTCGTCGCTGCTGATGTGGCTGCAGGGCTACGTCATCAACGTGATCATGGTGCGCGTCATGTGGCGTCTCCGCGAAGAGGTCGAGGCGAAGATCAACCGCCTGCCGCTTCGCTACTTCGACCGCGTGCAGCGCGGCGAGCTGATCTCGCGCGTCACGAACGACATCGACAACATCACGCAGATGATGCAGCAGTCGCTGTCGCAGGCCCTCACGAGCGTGCTGACCGTGATCGGCGTGCTCATCATGATGCTGACGATCTCGTGGCAGCTGACCCTCGTGGTGCTGGTGAGCTTCCCGCTCATGGGCATCCTGTTCGGCGTCATCGGGCCGCGCTCGCAGAAGGCGTTCGGCATCCAGTGGCGCAAGGTCGGCCGGCTCAACGCGCGTGTCGAGGAGTCGTTCTCGGGGCATGCGCTCGTCAAGGTGTTCGGCCGCGAGCAGGCGTCGCGCGAGGCATTCCGCGAGGAGAACGAGGAGCTGTACCAGGCCTCGTTCAAGGCGCAGTTCCTGTCGAACATCATGATGCCGGCGATGATGTTCATCGGGAACCTCACCTACGTGGGCATCGCGGTCTTCGGCGCGCTCATGGTCGCGGGCGGCCAGCTGCGCCTCGGCGACGTGCAGGCGTTCATCCAGTACTCGCAGCAGTTCACGCAGCCGCTGGCGGAGCTCGGCGGCATGGCGGCGGTCGTGCAGTCGGGCACGGCCTCGGCCGAGCGCGTGTTCGAACTGCTGGACGAGCCCGAGCAGGAGCCCGACGCCGAGGACGCCCCGGCGCTCGTCGAGGGCGACGGCACGATCGAGTTCCAGGACGTCGCGTTCTCCTACTCGCCTGACCGGCCGCTCATCCACGACCTGTCGTTCCGGGTCGAGCCGGGGCAGACGGTCGCGATCGTGGGTCCGACCGGCGCAGGCAAGACGACGCTCGTCAACCTGCTGATGCGCTTCTACGAGCTCGACGGCGGTCGCATCCTCCTCAACGGGCAGAACATCGCCGACCTCACGCGCCGCGACATCCGCGCTGAGACCGGCATGGTGCTGCAGGACCCGTGGCTGTTCGCCGGCACGATCCGCGAGAACATCCGCTACGGCCGGGCCGACGCCACCGACGACGAGATCCTCGCCGCCGCGCGGGCGACCTACGTCGACCGGTTCGTGCACTCGCTGCCCGACGGGTACGACACGCTCCTCGACGAGGACGCGTCGAACATCTCGGCGGGCGAGAAGCAGCTGATCACGATCGCGCGCGCGTTCGTGGCGCAGCCCTCGGTGCTCATCCTCGACGAAGCGACGAGCTCCGTCGACACCCGCACCGAGCTGCTGCTGCAGCACGCGATGGCGGCGCTCCGCGAAGGACGCACGTCGTTCGTGATCGCGCACCGCCTGTCGACGATCCGCGACGCCGACCTCATCCTCGTGATGGAGAACGGCGGGATCGTCGAGAAGGGCACGCACGACGACCTCATCGCGGCGAAGGGTGCCTACTTCCGCCTCTACAACTCGCAGTTCGAGCAGGCCGCGGCCGATCTCGACGAGGAGGCCCGAGCCCTGTCCATCGACGCGGAGTCCGGCGAGCGCACCGAGTCCGCTGAGGACGACGCCACCGAGGACGAGACCGCACCGGTCGTCTGATCCGAGCGACGCTGCCCGTCCCGATGCACCCATCGGGGCGGGTAGCGTTTTCTCATGGTCAATTACCGGTACCTCGGAAACAGCGGTCTCAAGGTCAGCGAGATCACCTACGGCAACTGGGTCACCCACGGCTCGCAGGTCGGCGACTCGGCCGCGATCGCGACGGTCCACGCGGCGCTCGACGCCGGCATCACCACGTTCGACACCGCGGACGTCTACGCCAACACGGCCGCCGAGGAGGTCCTCGGCAAGGCGCTCTCGGGCCAGCGCCGCGAGTCCCTCGAGATCTTCACGAAGGTCTACTTCCCGACCGGCCCGCAGGGGCCGAACGACACCGGCCTCAGCCGCAAGCACATCTTCGAGTCCATCAACGGGTCGCTCACGCGCCTCGGCACGGATTACGTCGACCTCTACCAGGCGCACCGCTTCGACTACGAGACGCCGCTCGAAGAGACCTTCCAGGCCTTCGCCGACGTCGTGCGCCAGGGCAAGGCGCTCTACATCGGCGTCTCGGAATGGACGGCCGAGCAGCTGCGTGAAGGCCACGCTCTCGCCAAGAGCTACGGCGTGCAGCTCATCTCGAACCAGCCGCAGTACTCCGCGCTGTGGCGCGTCATCGAGGGCAAGGTCGTGCCGGCGTCGGAGGAGCTCGGCATCTCGCAGATCGTGTGGTCGCCGATGGCGCAGGGTGTGCTCTCGGGCAAGTACCTGCCGGGTCAGCCGGTGCCGGAGGGCTCGCGCGCGACCGACGACAAGAGCGGCGCCCGTTTCATCCAGGGCTTCCTCCGCGACGACGTGCTCGAGGCGGTCCAGCGCCTGAAGCCCGTCGCCGAGCAGGCGGGCCTGTCGATGCCGCAGCTCGCGATCGCGTGGGTGCTGCAGAACAAGAACGTCGCGTCCGCGCTGGTGGGGGCATCCCGTCCGGAGCAGCTCGCCGAGACCGTCAAGGCCTCGGGTGTCGTGCTCGACGCCGACACGCTCGCGGCGATCGACACCGCCCTCGGCGACGTCGTGTTCAGCGACCCCGAAGACACCTACACGGTGTCGCCCAAGACCCGTATCGTCTGAGCCGTGATCACCAGCGCCGGCATCCTGCTCTACCGGATCGCGCCCGAACCCGAGGTGCTCATCGCACACATGGGCGGGCCGTTCTGGGCCAGCAAGGATGCCGGCGCGTGGTCCGTCCCCAAAGGCGAGTTCACCGAGGGGGAGGAGAGCGCGCTGGATGCTGCGCGCCGCGAGTTCCGCGAAGAGCTCGGTATCGACCCGCCTGAGCCGCCCTACGCCGAGCTCGGCACGTTCGCGTATTCGTCGGGCAAGCGCGTGACCGTGTTCATCGCCGACGGCACCGGGTTCTCGCTCGACGGCCTCGAGTTCGGCGAGTTCGAGCTCGAGTGGCCGCCGCGCTCCGGCAGGACGGCGCGCTTCCCCGAGGTCGACCGCGCGGAGTGGACGCCCCTCGGCACCGCGCGCGACCGCCTGGTGAAGGGTCAGCGTCCCGCGATCGACGCCCTCGAGCGCCATCTCGCCGAGGCCGCGTCCGCCGGCTGACCCGCCTTTCCCGCGAGAGTGCAGCTGGTCGCCGAGAGGGTGGGTGCTTCCCCACCTCTCGTCCACCAGCTGTACTCTCGCGGTCTCTTGCGGGCCGGGCGAGCGCGGCGGAGACTGGCCGGGTCCGAACCCGAACGAGAGGAACCCCCATGGCTCACGGCGACATCACGCACATCGACATCCCGGTCAGCGACTTCGGCAAGGCGACCGCGTTCTACTCCGACCTGTTCGGGTGGCAGATCGCCGAGGTCCCCGGGTTCGAGGGGTATCCGATGTGGCAGGCGCCCAACAAGGTCTCGGGCGGTGGCCTCGCCCCGCGCGAGGACGGCTTCACCCAGCCCCGCTCCTACGTCGAGGTCGACTCGATCGACGACGCCGTCGCGAAGGCGAAGGCCGCCGGCGGAGAGCTGCTGCGCGAGAAGGGCGAGATCACGCCGACCAGCTGGTGGGCCGTCATCAGCGACCCCGACGGCAACGCGGTCGGTCTCTTCGAAGGCACGATGGAGGGCTGACACCGGTCCGTCCCGCCGCGCTCTCGTGAGATCTCGCGGCGGGTCAGCTGACGCGGAGCCGCGGTGCGCGGAGGGATGCTGCGCCCCGCACGCCTGCGCCGCGAGCGTCGTCACCCCGCACGATCACGGCGGGGTGTGGCGACCCGACCTCGACGACGTCGCCGACGCGCGCGTCGCGCAGCGCGGGCTCGGTGCGCAACCGCGTGGTGAGGGAACGGACGAGCGGCACCGGCGAGGTCGGCGCGAGGACGGATGCCTCTGCCCCCGACCGCGGCGCGAGCGCCTCGTCGATCTCGGCGAGCAGTCCGACGAGCGTCGCGTCGTGGCAACGCGCGTCGTCGTCCCCGATCCACTCCAGAAGCTCTCCAATGGTCCAATCGGAGAGAACTGGACTGCTGTCGTGGGCAACGGTGGCGAGTGTGCGGAACATTGGACCAGAATGCGGTGCTATGACGACCGTCGACAGGGCCAATGAGCGGCTGGTGGACCACAGGGTGGCCCTCGGCGGCACGGTGGAGGCATCCCGCCTCGCCGGACGCCTGGGCCGGTGGGCGCACGGCGACGGCACGCTGACGGTGCGACTGGCGCAGGCGATCGCCGCGCTCATCGAAGGTGGCGAGCTGCGCCCGGGCGATCGGCTTCCCGCCGAGCGGGCCCTCGCCGGTGCGATCGCCGTCTCGCGCGGAACCGTCGTCTCCGCCTACGGGCTGCTCAGCGACGACGAGCTCGTCGAGCGACGGCAGGGCAGCGGCACGCGCGTCGCGGGACCGATCGGCGCCGCTGTCCCCTCCCGGGAGCGGACGGCGCGCGGCGAGGGCCTGTTCTCTGCCTCGCCCTCCGGCATCGACCTGCTGCGCGCCGTGCCCGCGATGCCCCAGCTCGTCATCGATCTCGTCCGCGCCCACACGCCCACGCTCGACCCGGTCACGCTGGCCGAGACCGACCCGGCGGGCCTGCCCGTCCTGCGCGCCCGGCTCGCCGCGCTCTTCGAGGAGGAGGGCACGCCGGCGACGCCGGCGCAGATCCTCGTGACCCACGGCGCCCAGCAGGCGATCAGCCTCGTCGTGGACGAGCTCGTCTCGCCCGGCGACGTCGTGCTCACCGAATCGGTGACGTGGCCCGGCCTCGCAGACTCGGTCCGGCGACGGGGTGGCCGTGTGCACGGTGTCTCGATCGGTCCTGATGGGATCGACGTCGACGAGCTCGAAGCCGCGATCGTGGCGCTGCGGCCGGTTCTCATCGCCGTCAACCCGCACCACCACAATCCGACCGGCACGCGGCTGCCCGCAGCATCCCGTCAGCGCATCGCCGACCTCTCGGCGGAGTACGGCGTGCCGGTGCTCGAAGACCGGGTGCTCGCCCACGTCTCGTTCGACGGGGTGGTGCCGCCGACGCTCGCCGCACTGCGGCCGGATGCGCCGGTGATCGTGGTCGACTCGCTGTCGAAGTGGTCGTGGTCAGGACTGCGCATCGGGTGGGTGCGGGCCGACCCGGTGCTGGTCCGGCGCCTGCGCGGCGTGCGTCAGCTCGTCGACCAGTCGACCAGCGTTCCCGCCCAGCTCCTGGCGCTGGATCTGGTCGACGAGGCCCGTGCGCTGCGGCTCGACACGTCGCAGACGCACGCGGCGGCGTCGGCGCACCTCCTCGAGGCGATGGCCGAGCACCTCCCCGACTGGGACGTGACACCGCCTCGCGGCGGTCTCGCGTTCTGGGCACGCCTTCCGGTGGGGTCGGCGACCGCCCTCGCGCGCGTCGCCGCGATGCGCGGCGTCGCGGTCGCAGGCGGCACCGAGTTCACGGCATCCGTCGTCTACGACGACCACATCCGCGTGCCGTACACCGCGCCGGAAGCCGTGCTGCAGGAGGGCGTGCGCCGCCTCGGCGAGGCGTGGCGCGACTACCGGGCGCAGCTGTAGCGGTCAGCGCCCGTTCTTCGGGCGGGTCGAGACGTCGATGCGGTCCTGCGCACCGAGCGACGACCATGCGCTCGCGGTGCCCTTGGCCGCGTGCTCGGAGGCGCGCACTGCGCGCTCGTCGGCCCAGGCGTTGAGCACGTGGCCGGAGTGTCCGCGCACGTGCTCGAGCTCGACGTCGGGAAGCCCGGCGGCCCGCCGCGCGTCGCGCGCGACGATGAGCTGCTCGAGGATGTCGACGTTCTTCGTGGGCGCGCCCGTCGATGTCTTCCAGCCGCGGCGGCGGTGGCCGTCCATCCACTTCGTGTACGTGTCGATCGCGTACTTGGAGTCGGCCTGGATCACGAGGTTCGCGACGTCGCCGTGGTCCTCGATGGCCTTGAGCAGGCCCATGAGCTCGCCGACGTTGTTGGTGCCCGAGGGGATCGCGCCGGCTGCCCAGTGCCCGTCCTCGCCGACCCACGCCCACCCCGTCGGTCCGGGGTTGCCCTTGCAGGCTCCGTCGGTGGCAACGATGTAGCGGGTCGCGTCGGTCACTCGGGCAAGGCTACCCGGCCGGGGTCCCCTCCTCCGACCCGTCGCGCCCCGCCCGCCACTCGGCCGCGAGCTGCGGCATCCGTTCCGCGAGGTAGCGGAGGAAGTCCGCGATCTCGTGCGCCCGCGCGGCTGACGCCGGAGCCCCGGGGTTCTCGTCGGCGATCCGGTCGAGCGACGCCGCCAGGGTCCCGTACAGCGGTGCGTTCGCCGTGATCATGCCCGACCACGAGTCCTCGGCGAGATCGTAGCGGTCGCGCCGATCGCCGGGGCGCGAGAGCCGGTGGATGAGGCGCATCGAGACGAGGTAGCGCACCGCGCCCGACACGGCCGCCGCCGACACGCCGAGGCGGTCGGCGAGGTCGGCGGCGGTGTACCCCTCATCGGGCGAGCCGGCGAGGGCCATCATGACCCGCGCCGGCATGCGCGGCATGCCGACCGCGGTGAGCATCGCCGCAGCCTGCTCCGCCGCCTCGGCGCCGGGGTGCTCGTTCGTCATCGCGGTCGCCTACCCGGCCGAGGCCAGCTCGCGCCGCCGCATGAGGGCGAGGGATGCTGCCGCCCCGACTCCGACGGCGAGCACGAGCCACCACATCCCGCGCAGGTCCACTTCGCTGCCGCTCGGCACCGGCGCGACCGAGAACGGCGACAGGTTCGTCACCCATTCCGGGAGGCCGAGGAGCGGACCGAAGAGGCCGAAGACGATCGCGGCGGTGACGAGGGTCCACCCGAGCGGGATCGTCCACCGCGGGGCGATCGCGAAGACGAGAGCGGTGAGGACGAGGAACACGGATGCGGCGATCACCTGCCCCCACGCCGCGACGAACGCATCGCCGGTCAGGGCGGCACCGTTGTCGAGGTTCGCGGCGCCGGCCCACGCCCCGACGAACGCGGCGGCGCAGGTCAGGACGATCGCAATGAACCCCACCACGACGTAGTCGGCGAGCCACCGCACCCGCTGTACGGGGGTCGCGAGGACTGGCTCGGCCGTGCCGTGCGCCTCCTCCTGGCGAGCGCGGGCGACGGTCTGCACGCCGGCGCAGGCGGCGAGGAGCCCCACCATGGTGAAGAAGACGACGATGACCGCCTGCTCGAGGTCGGCCTCGGCCGAGAGCGCCTTGAGCATGTCGGCGACGGCCGGGTTGTCCGACCCCATCTCGTTCACGACCGCGCCGAGCGAGGTCGAGAGGGCCCCGGCGAAGAAGGCGCCCGCCATCCAGCCGATCGTCGATCCGGTGGCGAGGCGCGTGACCAGCGCCGTCGGCGTCGACAGGGTCGCGCCCGCGGCGGCGCGCCCCCGCCGCTCGGGCACGATGCTCGCGCCGAGGTCGCGCACGGTCTGGAGCGCCAGGGCCACCCCCGCCAGCACGACGAACGCGGCCAGGCAGAGGAACGCGGGCCACCACAGGTTCTCGTCGAAGGCGCGGGTGTTCTCGGCCCAGCCGAAGGGCGAGAGCCACGTCAGCCACGAGCTCTGCATGTGGGTGAGGTCGTCGCTCGGGGTGCCGAGGGCGTTCCCGATCCCGGCGATGAAGTAGGTGACGACGAGCACCCACACCGCCAGAGAGTTCGCTCCCCGCGACGTCCGCATGAGCTGTGCCGCCAGGAGCGCGACGCCGAGGTACGTCAGCCCGCCGCACGCGGCCGTGAACCCGGCGAGCCACGACCCCTCGGCGGGCGAGCCGCCGGCGAGGAAGGCGGCGGCCACGAGGATGCCCAGCACGACGTTGGCGAGCACGCCGTGGACGATCGTCGCGACCGTCGGCACGGCCCTGCCCGCCGTCGTCGCCGCGACGGGTTCGAGCCGCCCCGCCTCTTCGTCGCCACGCGTGTGACGCACGGCGAGGAACGTGCTCATGAACGCGGGCATCATCACAAGGAAGGGCATCAGCAGGAAGACGATGAACGCCTGCTCGCCCGGCCCGGAAGGCAGCCCGCGGAACAGCAGGATCACCGGGTTGGCCATGACGGTGGCGAGCAGCGCCGTGCGCTCCTGCTCGGTGCCGTAGGTGTTCGCCGCGCCGGAGAGCCCGGCGAACGCGAGCGCCATGGTGCCGAAGATCCACAGCGTCAGCTGCAGCCAGTCCCGCCGCAGCCGCTGCGCGAGCAGCGTCGACAGTCGCCTCATCGTCCGTTCCTCTCCAGCACGGCGAGGTCGTCGCCGTAGTGGCGCAGGAACAGCTCCTCGAGCGACGGCGGCGCGACGCGCAGCCCCGCCACCCCGAGGCGCGAGAGCTCGGGGAGGACACCCGAGACCTGATCGCTGTCGACCGTGAAACGCACGCGGCCGTCTTCGACCAGCGCGTCATGGGCCGCCGCGAGCGTGGCCACGGGCGCAGCATCCGTCCCCTCGAACGAGACCTCCGTGCGCGTGAGGTGACGCATGTCGGCGAGGGTGCCCGATTCGACCACGCGCCCGGCGCGGATGATCGAGACGCGACCGCACAGCTGCTCGACCTCGGAGAGGATGTGGCTCGACAGCAGCACGGTCGCCCCCGCGGCGTGGACGCGCGAGACCTCGCGGCGGAACATCACGTCCATCAGCGGGTCGAGGCCACTGGTCGGCTCGTCGAGGATGTAGAGGTCGGCGGGCACCGCGAACGCGGCGATGAGCGCCACCTTCTGCCGGTTGCCCTTCGAGTAGGCGCGGCCCTTCTTGCGCGGATCGAACTGGAACGCCTCCATGAGGCGCGCCTTCTCGTCGGCGTAGGCCTTGTCGTGGCGCGCGGCGCCGCGCAGGCGCGCGAGGAGGTCGATCGCCTCGCCGCCCGACAGGTTCGGCCACACGCTCACATCGCCGGGGATGTACGCGACGCGCCGGTGGATCTTGACGGCGTCGCGCCATGGCTGGAGACCGAAGACGGATGCCTCGCCCCCGGTCTTGCGCGCGAGTCCCAGCAGGATCCGGATCGTGGTGGACTTGCCCGCCCCGTTGGGTCCGAGGAACCCGTGCACCTGGCCCTCGTCGACGGCGAGGTCGAGTCCGTCGAGGGCGTGGACGCGGCCGTAGTGCTTGGTGAGGCCGCTCGTGCGGATGACTGTGGTCATGGCGCTGAAGCTACGCCGATTTCACAAAGTTATGAATACTCCTCACGCTTTCCTCACGGTGTCCCGTGCGGAGGCTGTTCAGGGCGTCGTGAATTCGATGAGATCGGCGCAGAAGTCGCGGCCCATCGTGTCGCTGCGCCCACGCGGGTGGTCGCCGATGAACTCGACGAAGTCGCCGTTCTCGTCCACCTCTACGGTGGCGGTGTTCGCGCCGGCGTCGTGGAACGCGACCCGGCCCAGATCGTCGGTCCAGAAGACGTTGAAGCGGTCCATGAACGTGACGGTGAGCCCTCCGATGTCGTTCGGCACGAGCCTCTGGTCCTTGCTGTTGACCCGCTGGTCGTAGTGGTACGCGAGGTCGGTGTCGACGTTCGTGTACGAGCCGACAAGCGTCGCGTTGTATCCGCCGTACTCCTGTCCCTGCCGCTCGGTGAGCCGGAACGAGCCGACCTCGTGCTCGACCCACTCCACCGGGAAGTGGAGCATGCCGTCGCAGAGGTCGGGATCGTGTGCGGTGAAGCTCTCCTGATGGAGCTCATCGAAGTGATCCACGTGGCCAGGTGCGGCGGACGCGGTGGCGGTCGCGCCCAGGCCGAGGATGACTCCCGATACGGCTGCGATCGTGGCGGCCGCCCGCATGTGCTTCATGGCAACTCCTTCGTTCAGCGCCCCGGTGATGCGGAAGCTACACCTGTCGGCCGCGCGCCGACATCGGGCGAAATCCCTACGGAGGTCGTTTGTATACGCATAACGCCGGAATGGCATCACCAGTAGGTGTGCGAGACATTTATGTATACACTGGCCGAGGTGTCGAACGAGGAGGTGATGCGAGTGCGGGCCAGTGACCGCGCATACGCGACCCTCCTCGACGAGATCCAGTCCGGCGTCCTGCGGCCCGGCGCCGTGCTCGGCGAGGTCGAGCAGGCCGCTCGTCTCGGCGTCAGCCGCACGCCGCTGCGTGAAGCGCTCGGCCGACTCGCGGCCGACGGGCTCGTCGCGCAGCAGTCGCCACGCGTCACCGTCGTCACCGCGATCGACGCCGACGACATCCGCGAGATCTTCGAGGTGCGCCGCGCTCTCGAGGAGTCCGCCGCGCGGCTCGCCGCAGAACGCGGAGAGGCCGCGGCCTTCGCGGAGCTCGCGCGCGAGTTCGCCCGGGTCGATCTCGACGGCCACGATGCGGGCGCGGACGGACGCGACGCCTACTACGCCCTCATCGCAGATTTCGACCTCGCCCTCGACGCCGCCGTCGCGAACGACTACCTCACCGCAGCCCTGCGCACGGTGCGCACGCATCTCGTCCGGGTGCGACGGCTCGCACGCGACAATCCCGCCCGGCTCGCCGCATCCGTCGCCGAGCACCGGCTGATCGCGGCGGCGATCTCTGCGCGCGACGCGGATCTCGCCGCCCACGCGACGCACGTCCACCTGCACAACGCGCTGCACAGCATCCTCGAATCCCTCACCGCCTCGACAAGCTCCGCGACCGGTGCACCCGCTGCCCCGGTCGCCGAGCCTGTCGAAGCGCGCCCCCGACTCTGAAAGGCCGGCCATGACCGTCATCCACCACCTCCGCGTCCACCGCAGCGACGAGCACCTCGCGCGCGAGGGGCAGCTCGCGTGGCACATCGCCGAAGTCGCCGCCGACCCCGTCGAGGTCGACGCGGATGTCGTCGACATGATCATCAACCGCGTCATCGACAACGCGGCGGTGGCGGCAGCATCCCTCACCCGTGCTCCCGTGAGCGCCGCACGCCAGCAGGCTCTCGACCACGCGGTGTCGGTCGGCGGCTCGGGGGCCACGGTGTTCGGCTGCGCGCTCGACCGCAAGACGAGCCCGGAGTGGGCGGCGTGGGCGAACGGCGTCGCGGTGCGTGAGCTCGACTACCACGACACGTTCCTCGCGGCCGACTACTCGCACCCGGGCGACAACATCCCGCCGATCATCGCGGTCGCGCAGCACGTCGGCGCCGACGGCGCCGCGCTCGTGCGCGGCCTCGCGACGGGCTACGAGATCCAGATCGACCTCGTGCGCGCCATCAGCCTGCACAAGCACAAGATCGACCACGTCGCCCACCTCGGCCCGTCGGCCGCGGCCGGCATCGGCACCCTCCTCAGCCTCGACGTCGAGACGATCTACCAGGCCGTCGGCCAGGCGCTGCACACCACGACCGCAACGCGCCAGTCCCGCAAGGGCGAGATCTCGACGTGGAAGGCGCACGCCCCCGCGTTCGCGGGCAAGATGGCGGTCGAGGCCGTTGACCGCGCGATGCGCGGCGAGACCTCGCCGAGCCCCATCTACGAGGGCGAGGACGGCGTCATCGCCTGGCTGCTGGACGGACCGGATGCCGCGTACGAGGTGCCGCTGCCCGGTCAGGGCGAGCCCAAGCGGGCCATCCTCGACTCGTACACGAAGGAGCACTCGGCCGAGTACCAGGCGCAGGCGTGGATCGACCTGGCGCGCAAGCTCCACGGCGAGCACCCGGAGCTCACCGACCCGGCACGCGTCGAGGAGATCGTGCTCCACACGTCGCACCACACGCACTACGTCATCGGCTCGGGCGCGAACGACCCGCAGAAGTACGACCCCACCGCATCCCGCGAGACGCTCGACCACTCGATCCCGTACATCTTCGCGGTCGCGCTCCAGGACGGCGGCTGGCACCACGTCGACTCGTACCTGCCCGCGCGGGCAGGGCGTGAGGACACGGTCGCGCTGTGGCACAAGATCACGACGGCCGAGGATGAGGAGTGGACCCGCCGCTACCACTCGGAGGACCCGGACGAGAAGGCGTTCGGCGGCCGCGTCGAGATCCGCCTGACCAACGGCGAGACGATCGAGGACGAGATCGCCGTCGCCGACGCGCACCCGCTCGGCGCCCGGCCCTTCGTCCGCGAGGACTACGTCCGCAAGTTCCGGCTGCTGGCCGAGCCCGTGCTCTCGGCCGACGAGATCGAGCGCTTCCTCGACCTCGCGCAGCGCCTGCCGGAGCTGACGGCCGAAGAGGTGCAGCAACTCTCGATCGTCGCCGAGTTCGGCGTGCTCGCCGCAGCGCCGGCCCCGAAGGGCCTCTTCTGATGCTGTACTCCCCCATCCCCCCGCACGAGAAGCGGCGGCTGTTCCGCGAGCGGCTCGCGAGCGGTGAGCTGCTGCGGTTCCCCGGCGCGTTCAATCCGCTGAGCGCCCGGCTCATCGAGCGCAAGGGCTTCGAGGGCGTGTACATCTCGGGCGCCGTGCTCAGCGCCGACTTGGGCCTGCCCGACATCGGCCTGACGACCCTCACCGAGGTCGCCGCGCGCGGCCAGCAGATCGCGCGGATGACCGACCTGCCCGCGATCATCGACGCCGACACCGGGTTCGGCGAGCCGATGAACGTCGCCCGCACGATCCAGACCCTCGAGGACGCGGGCCTGGCCGGCACGCACATCGAAGACCAGATCAACCCGAAGCGGTGCGGTCACCTCGACGGCAAGGCCGTGGTCGACGAGGACACCGCGATCAAGCGCATCCGGGCGGCGGCCGACGCGCGCCGCGACCCGAACTTCCTCATCATGGCCCGGACGGACATCCGCGCCGTGGAGGGGATGGATGCCGCGATCGACCGTGCGAAGGCGCTCGTGGACGCGGGGGCCGATGCGATTTTCCCCGAGGCGATGCGCACGCTCGAGGAGTTCGCCGCGATCCGCGCCGCCGTGGACGTGCCGATCCTCGCCAACATGACCGAGTTCGGGAAGTCGGAGCTCTTCTCGGTCGACCAGCTGCAGAGCGTCGGCGTCAACATCGTGATCTGGCCGGTCTCACTCCTGCGGATCGCGATGGGCGCAGCATCCCGCGCTCTCGATACGCTCATCGACGACGGACACCTCACGTCCAAGCTCGGCGAGATGCAGCACCGCGCCGACCTCTACGACCTCATCGACTACGAGCACTACAACCACTTCGACCAGGACGTCTTCAACTTCCAGATCCAGCGCTGAGTCACTGACCCGAAGGAGCAGTCATGACCGAACCCGACATCAAGAAGGGCCTCGCCGGCGTCGTCGTGGACTACACGGCGGTCTCGAAGGTCAACCCCGAGACGAACTCGCTGCTGTACCGCGGCTACCCCGTTCAGGAGCTCGCCGCGACCCAGCCGTTCGAGGCCGTCGCCTACCTGCTGTGGCACGGCGAGCTGCCGACCGACGTGCAGCTCGCGCAGCTGCGCGCGACCGAGCGCGCCTACCGTCACCTGCCCGCCGACGTGCGCGCCGCCATCGACCTCGTGCCGATCGACGCGCATCCGATGGACGAGGTGCGCACCGCGGTCAGCCTCATCGGCGCGCGCGACCTCTCCGGCACCGGCTCGGTGCTCGAGGTGAGCGGGAGCGAGGAGGAGAACCTGGCGCGCAGCATCCGACTCTTCGCCATGCTCCCCGCCATCGTCGCCTACGGTCAGCGCCGCCGTCGTGGCCTGCAGCCCGTGGCACCGCGCGACGACCTCGACTACGCCGCGAACTTCCTCTGGATGACGTTCGACGAGACGGCCGACGACGTCGTCGTCGACGCCTTCAACCGCTCGATGATCCTGTACGCCGAGCACTCGTTCAACGCCTCGACGTTCACGGCGCGCGTCGTGACGTCGACCCTCAGCGACCTCTACTCGGCGGTCGTCGCGGCGATCGGCGCGCTCAAGGGCCCGCTGCACGGCGGGGCGAACGAGGCCGTGCTGCACATCTTCGACGAGATCGGCACCGCCGACAACGTCGGGCCGTGGCTCGATCAGGCGCTCGCCGAGAAGCGCAAGATCATGGGCTTCGGACACCGCGTGTACAAGAAGGGCGACTCGCGGGTGCCCACCATGAAGGCGGCGCTCGACACCCTCGTCGAGCACTACGACCGACCCGATGTGGCCGCGCTCTACGAGACGCTCGAGAGCGAGTTCGTGAGCCGCAAGGGCATCTACCCGAACCTCGACTACCCGTCGGGCCCGGCGTACAACCTCATCGGGTTCGACACGCTCACCTTCACGCCGCTGTTCGTGGCGGCGCGCGTCACCGGCTGGACCGCCCACATCATGGAGCAGCTCGCCTCGAACGCGCTCATCCGCCCGCTGTCGGAGTACAACGGCCCGGACGAGCGCCACATCGAGGGCTACGTGGCGGATGCTGCGCACCTGGCCGCCGCCGACCGTGAAGAGGAAGCCGCGGGGTGAGGCCGTGAGCCTCTGGTTCGGCGACATCGCCGCGATCGACCTTTCGGCGATGGCGCCGGGCACACTCATCGAGAACCTCGGCATCGAGATCGTCGAGATCCGCGACGACGCGCTGGTCGGACGGATGCCGGTGGACCACCGCTCCGTGCAGCCCGCGGGTGTGCTCCACGGCGGGGCATCGGTCGCGCTCGCCGAGACGCTCGCGTCGTGGGCCGGCTACCTCGCCGTGGACCGTGAGCGGTTCCACGTCGTGGGCATGGAGATCAACGCCAACCACCTTCGCCCGATCTCGTCCGGCTGGGTCATCGGCACGGTCACGGCGATCAACGTGGGGCGTCGCGTGCACGTGTGGGAGATCCGGATCGCCGACGAGGCCGGGCGCCTCGTGTGCGTCTCCCGCTGCACGCTCGCGGTCATCGAGCAGCGCAGCACCTACACGACTCCCGACGCGCGCGCCTGATTCCGGATGCCTCGATCCCCGCGCGTGCGGTGGGTCGAGGCATCCGTCATCCGTGCCTTGCCGCCCCCGGCGAAACTCGGAGATCCGGTGGGAATCGGACGGAACACGGGCGCATCGTCCGAGTCCCGCGGGATCACCGATCCTCGCAGGTCGCCGCGTGGCAGGGTCAGAACGGCGGGCTCGTGTACAGGGACGTGGAGCAGCCGACCTCGCCGGGTTCGAGCGAGATCCGCCGGAAGTCGGGGTACGTGATCGCACCAGACGCGTCGCGGAAGACCAGGACGCACTCGCGCTCGGCGGGAATGCCGACGGCCGCCACGATGCCGCCGTCTGCAGCCTCGGTCTCGATGCGGACGTGCTCCTGCGGGTAGGCGTCACGGAGTGACCGATCGACCTCTTCGGCCGTCGCGCCGGCGGCGACGATCGCGGCGATGCGTTCTGCGTCGGCCTGAGTGAGCTCGGGACGGGGTGCCGGGGTCGGCCGGGGCGGCGCCGGACCGTCGGGACACGGGATCTCCGACCGGCGCGCCTCTTCGTACTGCTGCCACTCCAGCCGGAAGCACCGCGTCGTCGATCCGGCGCTCCACGACTCGCCGAAGAGCTGCGTCGACGACGTGGCATCGACCTGGGCGGTGACCCTGATGTCGATCGTGGCGCTGCTGCCGGCCGACTCGCCCGACCAGGCGAGCGGTTCGACGACGGCTGTGCCGGAACCGGCCGGCACAGGTCCTTCCGGCACCCACCACGCGACCATCTCGAGCAGCGTGATCTCGGGGGAGTTGGCGGAGTGCGACCCGATCTCGGCCGCGGCTGCTTCCGCGGCGTGCTGGGCGCGGGTATCGCCACTGCTCAACGGCTCCGCGGCGCAGCCGGCGAGCGCGATCGACAGCCCGACCGCGAGGACGGCGGAGGCGCGCACCCGCTGCGCAGTGGCCGGTGTGGTCGGCGAACCGGGAGTGCCGGGGCTGCGGTCGATCATCGGCCCGATTCTGTCGTGCCGTCGACCGAGGCGGCCAGATCTCTGTCGAGTATCGACAATCAGCATCCCGCGTGACGTCGCCGGCGCGGCGCGCAGCATTCCTCCTCGAATGCGTCAGGTGCTGTGTGTTGTTGCGGGAGTGGTGCCGCGCGCGGCGACGGGGCGGTCCTCCACGTGCTCGAGGACGAAGTAGAAGGCGCGGCCGCGATCGTCGGTGTCGCGGCCGGTCATGACGCCGAACACGACGCCGGGCCCGAGCCGCACGAAGTGGTCGATGATCGGCTGGCCGTCGTAGACCATCGACGCCGTGGTGACGCCGTCGTGCACGATGGTGCGCAGCGTCGCGCCGCCGCGGGCGAGGCCCGCGTCGGCGACGAGCGTGCCGTCGTCGGTTCCGCACACGATGGGCGCGACGTCGTCGTCCGAGCGGAAGAGCTTGCCGTACCACCGGCTGCGCTCGAGCAGCCTCCCGGCGCGATGGTCGCGGGTCGCGGCCCAGCCGCGCCAGAGCCCGCGCAGCTCCGCCGTCCGGACCGGGGGGAGCGAACGCCACAGCGCCGCGAGGTCGTCGTCGGGCACGCCGTCGCGGAGCCGCTCGACCAGAGGGCGGGCGGATGCTGCGGCCGCAGCATCCGTCACCATCTCCATCTCGAGCACGGGCTTGATGACCCGTCCTGCGCGGGCGTCGGCGATCGCGGCCTGCGCGTCGGCGAACGCGTACGTGCCGATGAGGCGCTCGACCGGGAGCCGGCCCGCGCGCCACAGCGCAGCCAGCAGCGGCACGTCGCGGGCGACGTCGGCGTCGCCCTCGATCACACCGGTGAGGGTGCGGCCCCACAGCAGGCGCGACTGCGACACGGTCACCGGGTTGGCGCCCGGCTTGAGCGCCACGGTGGCGGCGATGCCGCGCGGCGCGACGACGGCGAGAGCGGCGTCGATCGAGGACTGCGTGCCGGCGGTGTCGAGCACGTGGCTGAACGACGGGGCGGGACGCTGCGCCGCGAGGTCATGGGGGGAGAGCGCCTCGGTCGCGCCCACCTCGAGGGCGAGAGCGCGGCGCGCCCCGACCGGGTCGCTCACGACGATGCGCGTGACGCCCCGGTGCGCCGCAGCCATGACCGCCGCGAGCCCGGTGGTTCCGGCGCCCAGCACGAGAAGCGTGTCGCCGGGAGACGGGCGCAGCACGTTGAGCACGGTGCCGGCGCCGGTCAGGATGCCGCAGCCCAGCGTCGCGGCCACCGCCCAGGGCACGTCGTCGCCGATCGGCACCGCGCTCGACTCGTGCACGACGACGCGCGTCGCCCAGGACGACTGGGCCATCCACCCGGTGGTGACGCGCTCGCCGCCCTCGGCGGCCGCATCGGAGCGCGGGGCGTAGTTGAGCTCGGCGAAGCGGTCGCAGTACGCGGAGTGGCCGTCGCGGCACGGGCCGCACGCGCCGCACGAGCCGAAGCCGAGCACGACCCGGTCGCCGGGCCGCACGCGCGTGACCTCCGCGCCGACGGCTTCGACGATGCCCGCGCCCTCGTGGCCGAAGACCGCGGGGAAGCGGTCGCCTGCCCCGCCGTCGATGCCGAACAGGTCGGTCGGGCAGACACCCGACGCCATCACTCGGACGACGAGTTCGCGCGGGTCGGGGGAGCGCAGGGTAACGTCCGCGAGCGCGACGGATCCGCCGCGCTCACGGACGAGCGCGGCCACAGCAGCTGTCATGGCCTACGCGGGGGTCAGCTCGCGGTCGGCTGCGCGCAGCGCGACCTTGTTGACCTTGCCGCCGGCGTTGCGCGGGAGGGCCGGCACGACGACCAGCGCCTTGGGCTGCTTGAAGCGCGCGAGCTTGTCGCTCAGCCACGCCTGCAGCTCGTCGATCGTGAGCTCCTCGCCCGGTGCCAGCGCGACCGCCGCGACCGGGACCTCGCCCCAGCGCTCGTCGGCGCGACCGTAGATCGCGGCGTCGAGGATCTTCGGGTGGGCGAACAGCACGTTCTCGACCTCGGCGCAGTAGATGTTCTCGCCGCCGGAGATGATCATGTCCTTCTTGCGGTCGACGACCCACACGAAGCCTTCTTCGTCCTGGCGGACGAGGTCGCCGGAGTGGAACCAGCCGCCCTCGAAGGCCTCCGCGGTCTCGGCGGGCTTGCGCCAGTAGCCCTTCATCAGGTTGGGCCCGCGGTACAGGATCTCGCCCACCTCGCCGCGTTCGACGTCGTTCATCTCGTCGTCGACGACGCGGTACTGCAGCGTCGGGATCGGCCGGCCGACGGATCCGAGCTTGCGCAGTGAGTCCTCGCCGCTGAGCGCGCAGGTGATGGGGGTCATCTCGGTCTGGCCGAACACCGCGACGTTGATCGCTCGTGGGAAGCTGTCGCTCATCTGGCGCAGCAGGGTGTCGGAGGCGGGCGCCGCGCCCCAGCTGATGATGCGCAGGTGCAGGTCGCGGTGGGCGATCGTCGGGTCGGCGCAGATCACTTGCCACTGCTGCGGCACGTTGAAGACGATCGTGGCCTTCTCCTGCTCCCACGCGTCGAGCAGTTCCGTCGGGTTGAACGCGCCGAGCGGGTGGATCACGGTGACGATGCCGATGACGAAGTTCGGCGCGATCGACCCGAGGCCCGCGATGTGGAACAGCGGGGCGGTCATGAACGAGATGTCGTCTTCGCCGAACACCTGGTTCACGCGCAGCAGGGTGAGACTCTGCGCGAAGAGGTTGACGTGATCGAGCATCGCGCCCTTCGGGCGGCCCGTGGTGCCGGACGTGTACATGATCAGGCAGGTGGTGTCTTCGGGCACGTCGGGAGCCTCGAAGCCGGCCGGGTCCTCGGCGACGAGGTCGGCCCAGGCCTCCTGGCCCTCGCCCGGGTCGCCGATCACGATGACCTTCTTGATGCGGTCGGTGATCTGGGCGACCGCCCCGACGAGGGGAGCCAGGGGTGCCTCGACGATGAGCACGTCGGCGTCGGCGTCGTCGACGATGTAGGCGATCTCGGGGGGTGTGAGGCGGATGTTGATCGGCACGGCGATGGCGCCGAGGCGGTTGACGCCGAACACCGAGAGCACGACCTCGGGCCGGTTGAGGGTCAGCAGCAGCACGCGGTCGCCGAAGCCGACGCCGCGTCGTGCGAGAGCGGCGGCGAACGCGTCCATGCGCTCCGCGGCCTGGCGCCAGGTGGTCGTCTCGCCGAGGAAGCGGAAGGCTGCGGCCTCCGGCTTCATCTGGGCGTGCGTCGCGAGCTGGTTCATCCAGTGGTTGCGCCGCGCGGATGCGGGGATCGCGGTGGGGGCGGAGTCGTTCATCGGGTGGCCTCTCGTCACGTCATCGTCAACGGATGCCGCGACCCTGCGGCACCGGTGGCTCGTGTCGAGTATGGCAGGCGTGGCGCCCGTTGTCACCACTTTTGTTAATCAAGATTCACATCGGTCCGTCCGGAGGAAGTGAACAGCGCCTCGCGTTCGGGACCCGAGCCCGAGGCCGCGAGTAGGCTGTCCGCATGCCCGCTGCCGCGCCACCCGCCTCACGCACGAGGCCGCGGGACCGCAAGCGCCGCATCGAGGAGGCCGCCGCCCTCGCCTTCGCGCAGAACGGCTATCACGCCGTCGCCATGCAGGACATCGCGTCAGCGGTCGGCATCTCGGCGCCCGCCCTGTACCGGCACTTCCCGAACAAGTACGCGCTGTTCGTGCAGACCGCGTTCACCATCGCGCATCGTCTCATCGAAGACACCGACGCGGCCGCCGCGCTCCCGCTCGACTCGCCCGACGAGGCGCACGCGGCCCTCGACGCCCTCGTCGACGCGGTCATCGCGACCACCGTCGAGCTCCGCGCGACCGGCGGGATCTACCGGTGGGAGGGGCGCTACCTCGAGCACGACGACCGCGAGCTGCTCACCTCCGAGTTTCGCCTCCTCCGCCAGCGGTTCGAGACGGCGCACGTCGTCTACCGACCCGACGTCGACGAGACCGACCGCCGGCTGCTCGTCCTCGGCGCACTGAGTGCGGTCGCGAGCATCACGGCGCATCGCACGGTGGTCGGCGCCAGGGCCTTGCGCAGCCTCCTGGCGGGCGCCGCGTGGCGCGCGCTCGACGGCTCGCTTCCGGCTCCCGACGCGGTGACCGCGACGGATGCTGCGCCCCCGCCTCCGCCCGACGACGAAACCGCCTCCGAGCAGGGCCGCCGGGCGCGCCTCATCGACGCCGCGATCCGCCAGTTCGCCGCGCGCGGCTACAACGAGGTCACCATCGAGGACGTCGCGGTCGAGGTCGACCTCACGCCGTCGGGCGTCTACCGCCACTTCGACGGCAAGTCCGCGCTGCTGCTGGCCGCGTGCGATCGGGCCGCGGTGGAGCTCGAGCGCGCAGCGCTGCACGCACGGGAGTCGGCCTCCTCGCCCGAGGATGCGCTGCGCCGCCTCTGCCGCGCGTACGTCGACCACACGTTCTCGCACCTCGCGCTGATGCGCATCTACTTCTCCGAGATCGGCAACCTTGCGCCCGAGGAACAGCGGCGCCTGCGCGCGATGCAGCGGGCGCACATCGCGGATTGGGCGGCGCTGCTGCAGGCCGTGCGTCCCGAACTCGGCGGGCGCGAGGCATCCGTCCTCGTCCATGCCGGGCTGGGCGTGGTCGCCGACCAGGCGCCGCTGCTCACGGTGCGCGACGACGCCGCCGCTGCGCGGCTGACGCGCCTGGTCGAGATCGTGCTGGGCATCGACGCACGCTGACGCCCCGCGGTCGGGTCAGCGCGCCTTGCCGTGGAGCATCGGGATCATGCGCTCGACCATGTGCATGTCCTTGGGGGAGCGCTCGAGCGTCAGCAGGTTGAGCGCCGCCTTGCGGGTCTGGCGCGCGATCGACTTCGGCACGCTGAACTCGCGCAGGCCGTCGGCGCCGTGGATGCGGCCGAAGCCCGACCCCTTGACGCCGCCGAACGGGAGTGCGCCGATCGCCGCGAAGCCGAGCACCGAGTTGATCGTGACGACGCCGGCGCGCAGCTGCGCGGCGACGCGCTCGCCCTTCTTCGCGTCCTTCGTGAAGACGGCGGCGCCGAGTCCGTACTCGGTCGCGTTGGCGCGCGCGACGGCTTCGTCGAGGTCGGCGACGGCATTGATGACCACGGTCGGTCCGAAGGTCTCTCGCTGCACGGCGTCGGAGTCCTCGGGGACGTCGACGAGCACGATCGGCGACACCGTGCGGTCGGTGACCGACTCGGGGCCGCCGAACACCGCCGTGCCGCCGCGCGCGAGGGCGTCCTCGACGTGGGCGGAGACGACATCCGTCTGCGTGGCGAGGGTCATCGGCCCGTACGTCGGGGCGTCGCCGGTCACGACGATGCGCTTCGCTCGTTCGACGACCTTGTCGACGAGTGCATCGCGCACGCGCTGCTCGACGTAGACGCGCTCGACGCCCACGCACGTCTGACCCGCGTTGCCGAGAGCGCCGAACGCGATGAAGTCGGCCGCGGCGTCGAGGTCGGCATCCGTCGCGACGATCAGCGCGTCCTTGCCGCCGCACTCGGCGACGAGCGGGGTGAGGGTCTCAGAGCATGCCGCCATGACCTTCTTCGCGCTGGCGGTCGAGCCGGTGAACGCGACCTTGTCGACACCTGCCCGCACCAGGTCCGCGCCGGTCGCCCTGCCGCCGGTGACGACCTGGAGCACCGGGCGGTCGCACACCTCGCGCCACTTGTCGGCGACCCACACGGCGGTGCCGGGCGTCAGCTCGCTCGGCTTGAAGACGACGGCGTTGCCCGCTGCGAGCGCATACGAGATCGAGCCCATCGGCGTATAGAACGGGTAGTTCCATGGGCCGATCACGCCGACCACGCCGTAAGGCACGTACCCGAGCGTCGCGTGCTGGTTGTAGTTGACGAGCCCCGCCTTGACCTTGCGCCTCTTGAGCACCGGCTCCGCGTTCTTCGCCGCCCAGTCGAGGTGGCCGAGCGTGAGCATCACCTCGAGGAGGGCATCGCCGTCGGGCTTGCCGGTCTCGCGCGCGATCATCGCCGCCAGCGCCTTGGCGTCACGCGCGATGGCGGCCTTGAACGCGATCAGCACGCGCCGGCGCTCGGAGAACGAGAGTCCCGCCCACCACGCCCCTGCTTCGCGGGCGCGATCGACGGTGCGCCGCACGTCGTCGGCGGACGCTACGGGGTACGAGGCGATCGGGCTGCCGTCGCGGGGATCGGTGGTGGTGAGGACGGACGTGCTGTCGTCGTGCAGGAGGGTCATGTCGGGTCATTTCCATCTCGTCGCCGAGACTCGTCATTGAGGGCGGGAAGTGAATGGTGATTCACAGTATCGTCGCCGTGTTCGCGCCGCAAGGGTCCGCGCGAAGATTTTCGAATCCTGGTTAGAATGTGAGGAACGAGAGGGGTCCGGGTGTCGCAGAGCAGCGAGGACGGCGCGACGGCGAAATCGCAGCGCACGCGTCAGCGCATCCTCGACGCCGCGGCCCAGGTGCTCAGCCGCAAGGGCTACGCCGGGACGCGGCTCACCGACGTCGCCGACGTCGCCGGCGTGCAGGCCCCCGCGATCTACTACTACTTCGGCTCGCGCGACGACCTCGTGGAAGAGGTCATGTGGGCCGGCGCGCACCGCGTGCGCGTGCACGTCGAAGAGGTGATCGCCGCGCTGCCCGACGACGCGACGCCCCTCGACCGGATCCTCGCGGCGGTCGACGCGCACCTGCGCTACGAGCTGCAGATCTCGGACTACACGACGGCATCCGTGCGCAACGCCGGGCAGGTGCCCGAGCACCTCCGTGTGCGCCCCGCCGCCGAAGAGGCGTCCTACAGCCGCATCTGGCGCGACCTCTTCCACGCCGCGCAGGATGCCGGCCAGCTCCGCGCCGACCTCGACATCAACATCTTCCGCCTGCTGCTGCTGGGCTCGATGAACTGGGCCGTGGAGTGGTGGAACCCCCGCACCCGCAGCCTCGACGACCTCGTCCGCCAGACCCAGGACCTCGTCCGCCACGGCGCCGGCGCCTGACCCGCCCCGTCGTCCTCGCAGCCCTTCTCAACCTCGCCCGCGAGGATCGGAGATCCCGCGAGAATCGGCCGGATGCGCAGCATCCATCCGGCTTCCGCGGGATTTCCGACTCTCACGCGACCCGGTGCAGCCCCTGGGCGACGGCCCGCATGATCAGGTCCTGCACTTCATGCCAGCGGTTCACGACCTGCCCGCGGCCGACGCGGATCACGTGGTAGCCCAGCAAGGCGAGTTCGGCGTCGTGGCGGATGTCCTCCTCGCGCTGCGGGCCGACGTGAGTGCCGCCGTCGACCTGCAGGACGAGACGGTCGCCGATGAGGAAGTCCACGCGGTGGCCGGCGATCCAGATCTGCTGCCGGATGGGCAGCCGCAACCAGCGCAATCGGGGGATGACGGGCGACTCGAGCCCCGAATCCGACCACGCGCTCGCTTCGGCACACAGCCTCCGCGCCGCGGGCGGCAATGCCAGCCTTTCCAGAGCCTGCTTCGCGACCATTCCACGCCGCAGCGCGGACTCCCAGATCGCCAGCGCTTCCTCGTACGGCCGGCACTGCGCGACGAGCACCAGGACGTTCTCGATGGGGTCGACGAGGGTATCCGGATGCCTCGGCACAGCGGGGCTCGCCCAGTGCAGGTGAGCCCGCGCGATGCGGCGTCGCCCACCCGCCGGCACCGCGAGGTGCGGCATGAGCTCGGTGACCTGCCAGAGCCCGAGCCGCCGCGCGGCGGTGATGCAGGTGAGCACTGCTCCCGCCTCGGTGGCAGCGCACAGTTCTGGATCCGTCCCGGGAAGAGTCAGCCAGCTGCGGCCGACCCGCTCGAGCACACCGTCCGCCACCAGACGCGAGCGCGTGTGCTCGCTGATGCCGTGCGTCTCCAAGGTGCGAGTGCGGGCTATCCCGCCCAGGGAACGAAGGATCTCCACGGCCTGATGCACGATGCGAGCCTGATGCGTCCGGCCCGGCCGCGCGCGGTGGGTCGCCGCATCTGTGAACAGATCGTCGTGAGGGCGGCCCGGGGAGGACAGGCCAGCGTGACTGTGTCGGTGGTGAGACGCGGAGTTCCCGCGAGATTCGGCCGGGGACGCGGCATCCGTCCGATCTTCGCGGGATCTCCGATCGTCGCCTGCCCCGGTCCGCGCGGGGGGAGACACGGATCGGGACAGGCGGGCGGGACGGATGCTGCGGCCCGCAGCATCCGGGTCGGAGAGCGTCCGTCAGGCGAACAGCGACAGGCGCTGCGACAGCACCTCGTGGGCCTGCGACACCGTGCGGCGGACGACCTCGCCCGCGGGCGGGATGTCGTGGATCAGGCCCTGCACCTGGCCCACGGTCCAGATGCCCGCGTCGAGGTCGCCGTTCTCGAAGACCTTGCGGCCGCGGGCACCGGCGACGAGGTCGCGCACGTCGGGGAACTGGCCGCCGTCAGCGAGGATGCGCACCACCTCGTCCGACACCGCGTTCTTCGCGACGCGCGCGGTGTTGCGCAGCGACCGGAAGATGAGGTTCGTGTCGAGCTCGCTCGCCTCGACGATGCGCTCCTTCACCGCCTGCGAAACGGGCGACTCCTCGGTGCACATGAACCGCGAGCCCATGTTCACGCCGTCGGCGCCGAGCACGAGCGCCGCCGCGAGACCACGGCCGTCGGCGAACCCTCCGGAGGCGATGAACGGGATGCTGAGGGCATCGGCCGCGGCCGGGATCAGCACGAGCCCCGGCACGTCGTCTTCACCAGGATGTCCGGCGCACTCGAACCCGTCGATGGAGACCGCCGTGACCCCGACCTTCTCGGCCTTGAGGGCGTGCCGCACCGACGTGCACTTGTGGATGACCCGCACTCCGTGGTCGCGGAACATGTCCATGTGCGGCTCGGGGTTCGCGCCCGCCGTCTCGACGATCGTCACGCCCGCGTCGATGATGGCGCGGCGGTACTCGTCGTACGGCGGCGGGCTGATCGACGGCAGGATCGTGAGGTTCACGCCGAACGGCTTGTCGGTCAGCGTCCGCGCGCGCTCGATCTCGTGCACGAGATCGGCCGGCGTCGGCTGGGTCAGGGCGGTGATCATGCCGAGGCCGCCCGCTTCCGAGACCGCGGCGGCGAGTTCGGCGCGGCCGACCCACATCATGCCGCCCTGCACGACCGGGTGCTCGATGCCGAGCGCCTCGGTGAACCGCGTCCGCAGCTTCGGGGCTGTCGCCACCGTCGACTCACTCATACGTCTCACCCGCCTCCGCCTTGGCGATGAGCGATGCCGGCGGCAGGAACCGGTCGCCGTACCGCTCGGCGAGTTCGCGGGACCGGGCGATGAAGCCGTCCAGTCCGCCCTCGTACTGGTTCACGTACTGCAGCACGCCTCCCGTCCACGCCGGGAACCCGATGCCGTAGATCGACCCGATGTTGGCGTCGGGCACCGAGGTGAGCACGCCGGCGTCGAGGCACGCGATGGTGTCGAGGGCCTCGGCGAACAGCATCCGTTCCTGCAGGTCCTCGAAGGGGAGCACCGTGCGCCCCGAGCCGTACTTCTCGCGCAGGCCGGGCCAGATGCCCACTCGCCTGCCCGACTCGTCGTACTCGTAGAAGCCGCCGCCGGCGCGCCGCCCGGGGCGTTCGGCGTCGACGACCATCCAGTCCATGACGGCCTCCGACGGGTGCTCGACCCAGGTGCCGCCCTCGGCCTCTTCGGCCGCGCGCGTCTCGAGGCGGATCTTCCGCGAGAGCGAGATGGTCAGCTCGTCGAGGAGCTGCAGCGCGCCCGCCGGGTATCCGGCCTGCAGCGCCGCCTGCTCGACGGACGCGGGCTCGACGCCTTCGCCGACCGCGGCCACCGCCTCGGCGATGAACCGGCCGATGACGCGGGACGTGAAGAAGCCGCGGGCGTCGTTGACGACGATCGGCGTCTTGCGGATCTGCTGGACGTAGTCGAACGTCTTCGCGAGCACCTCGTCGCTGGTGCGCTCGCCGCGGACGATCTCGACGAGCGGCATCTTGTCGACGGGGGAGAAGAAGTGGATGCCGATGAAATCGTCGGTGCGCTCGACTCCCTCGGCGAGCAGCGTGATCGGCAGCGTCGAGGTGTTCGAGCCGAGCACCGCGTCGGGCTCGACGAGGTGCTGGATCTCCTGGAACACGCCCTGCTTGACGGGCACCGATTCGAACACGGCCTCGATCACGAAGTCGACGCCGGCGAAGTCGGCGGGGTCGGCGGTCGGCGTGATGCGCGCCAGCAGCGCCTCTGACTTCGACGTCGTGGTGCGCCCTCGCGCGAGCGCCTTGTCCTCCAGCGCCCGGGAGTAGTCCTTGCCCTTCTCCGCCGCCTCGAGCGTGACGTCCTTCAGCACCACGTCGATGCCCGCCTTCGCCGACACGTACGCGATCGCCGCGCCCATCATGCCTGCCCCGATGACACCGACCTTCTTCGCCTGGTACTTCGGGAGCGGCTGCCCGGTCCCTGAGCTCGTCGAAGGGCGCGACCCCCCGGCGTTGATGTGCCCGAGATCGAAGAAGAACGCCTTGATCATGTTCTTCGCGACCTGGCCGTGGGTGAGCTCGACGAGGTAGCGGGTCTCGACCTTCGACGCCGTCTCGAAATCGACGTAGGCGCCCTCGACCGCCGCGGCCATCGCGGCGCGCGGCGCGGGCAGCGGTGCGCCCTTCAGCTGCTTGCGCAGCGAGGCCGAGAACGCCGGCAGTGCGCCCGCGAGCGACGGCGAGTTCGGCGCACCGCCGGGGATGCGGAAGCCCTTCAGGTCCCACGGCTTCACGGGCGCCGGGTTCGCGGCGATCCACAGCTTCGCGGCGGGCACCAGCTCCTCGGGAGTCGCGACGAGCTCGTCGACGATGCCCACCGCGAGGGCGTCCGACGGCGAGAACTTCGTCGCCGGCAGGATGACGTCGGTCAGCGCCTTCTGCAGTCCGAGCATGCGCACCAGGCGTGTGATGCCGCCACCGCCCGGCAGGAGGCCGAGCGACACCTCGGGCACGCCGAACTGCGCGCCGCGCACGTCGGCGGCGATGCGGTGGTGCGCCGCGAGGGCGACCTCGAGGCCGCCGCCCAGCGCCGTACCGTTCATGGCCGCGACCACGGGCTTGCCGAGCACCTCGAGCCGGCGCATGTCGGCCTTGACGGCGTCGATGTGGGCCGTCTCCTCCGCTGCCCGGGAGGGGTCGGCGGCGCGCAGCAGGTTGAGGTCGCCGCCGGCGAACCAACTCTTCTTCGCCGACACCAGGATGACGCCGCGGATGTCGTCGCGCTCGGCTTCGAGCCGGTCGGCGGTCGCCTTCAGCGCCGCGACGAAGTGCGGATTCATGGTGTTGACGCTGCTGCCGGGATCGTCGAGGGTGATGACGACGTCGCCGTCGGCATCCTGCTCCCACGCGTACCCCTGGTACACGGTCGTGTCGTCGATCGTGGTGCTCATAGGTGTTCTCTTCTCAAGTCGGTTCAGACGGATGCCGCGGGCTCAGACCCGCTCGATGACGGTGGCGATGCCCATGCCGGCGCCGACGCACAGCGTCGCGAGACCGCGCTTCTGGTCGCGGCGCTCGAGCTCGTCGAGGAGGGTGCCGAGGATCATGGCGCCGGTCGCGCCCAGGGGGTGGCCGAGCGCGATGGCCCCGCCGTTGACGTTGACCTTGTCGTGCGGGATGTCGAGGTCCTTCATCCACTTCATGACGACGGCGGCGAACGCCTCGTTGAGTTCGAAGAGATCGATATCGGATGCTGCGAGCCCCGCCCGCTCGAGCGCCTTGAGCGTCGCCGGGGTCGGGCCGGTGAGCATGATCGTCGGCTCCGAGCCGGTGACGGCGGTAGACACGATGCGCGCACGCGGGGTGAGTCCGAGCCGCTCGCCGGCCTCCTTGCTGCCGATGAGCATGAGCGCGGCGCCGTCGACGATGCCCGACGAGTTGCCTGCGGTGTGGACGTGGTCGATGCGCTCGACGGCGTGGTACTTCTGCGTCGCGACGGCGTCGAAGCCGGCGTTCTCGCCGAGCGCGGCGAAGGCGGCGGGCAGGTTGCCCAGCCCGGACGTGTCGGGGCGGCGGTGCTCGTCGGTGTCGAGCAGCGTCACGCCGTTCTGGTCCCGCACCGGCACGACGGATCCTTCGAACCGTCCCTCGCGCCACGCGGTGTCGGCACGGCGCTGCGACTCGGCGGCGTACGCGTCGACGTCGTCGCGCGAGAAGCCCTCGAGGGTCGCGATGAGGTCGGCGCCGATGCCCTGCGGCACGAAGTAAAGGTCGTAGTTGGTGGTCGGGTCCTGCGCGTAGGCGCCGCCGTCCGAGCCGATCGGCACGCGCGACATCGACTCCACGCCGCCGGCGAGCACCAGGTCCTCGAAGCCGGAGGCCACCTTCTGCGCCGCCACGTTGACGGCCTCGAGGCCCGACGCGCAGAAGCGGTTGAGCTGCACGCCGGCCACCGTCTCGGGCAGTCCCGCGACGAGGGCCGCCGTGCGGGCGATGTCGCCGCCCTGCTCGCCGATGGGCGACACCACGCCGAGCACGATGTCGTCGATGAGCGCGGGGTCGACCCCGGGGTTGCGCTCGAGGACCGCGTGGATGAGCCCCACGACGAGGTCCACGGGCTTGGTGCCGTGCAGCGCGCCGCCGCGGTTCTTGCCGCGCGGGGTGCGCACGGCGTCGTAGATGTATGCGTCAGCCATGTGGCCTCTCCTCACAGTCCGAGGCCCCGGCCGACGATCTCTTTCATGATCTCGGTCGTGCCGCCGTAGATGGTCGTGATGCGCGCGTCCTCGTAGTCGCGCGCGATGCGGTACTCCCGCATGTACCCGTAGCCGCCGTGCAGCTGCAGGCAGCGGTTCACCACCTGCACGAGCTGCTCGGTGGTCCAGAACTTGGCGGCCGCCGCGTCCTCGGCCGAGAGCTGCCCGTCCGAGTGCAGGCGGATGCAGCGGTCGATGTACGCGCGGCTGACGTCGGTCGCCGTCACCATGTCGGCCAGCTCGAACCGGGTGTTCTGGAAGGAGCCGATCGGCTTGCCGAACGCCTTGCGGTCGGTGACGTAGGTGAGCGTGCGCTCGAGCACACCCTCGCTGGCGGCGACCGCGGCGGCCGCGATCGACAGGCGCTCCTGCGGCAGGTTGCGCATCAGCCCGATGAAGCCGGCACCCTCGGCGCCGAGCAGGTTCGCGGCCGGCACACGGACGTCTTCGAAGACGAGCTCGCTCGTGTCCTGGGCATGCAGCCCGACCTTCTCGAGGTTGCGGCCGCGCGAGAACCCGGGGGTGTCGGTCTCGATCACCAGCAGGCTGAGTCCGCGGTGGGGGTCGTCGCTCGTGCGCACGGCGGTCACGACGAGGTCGGCGTTCTGTCCGTTCGAGATGAAGATCTTCGTGCCGTTGACGATGTAGTCGTCGCCGTCGCGCACGGCGGAGGTGCGCATGCCCGCCAGGTCGCTGCCGGTGCCGGGCTCGGTCATCGCCACCGCGACGATGAGCTCGCCGGCCGCGATGCCGGGCAGCCACCGCTGCTTCTGCTCGTCGTTCGTGAGGTCGGTGAAGTACGGGATCACGATGTCGTTCGACAGTGCGATGCCCGCCATCCCGTCCGACACCGGGTTGTGCGCGAGCTCCTCGCCCATGATCGCGTGGAAGCGGAAGTCGTCGGCTCCGCCGCCGCCGTACTCCTCCGGGATCGCGAAGCCCAGGATGCCCGCCTCCGCCGCCTTCGTGAACAGCCACCGGTCGACCTTGCCCTCGGCGCTCCAGCGGTCGGCGTTCGGTCGCGCGTGCTGCTCGACGAACGCCCGCACCACCTCGCGGAACTGCTCGTGGTCCTCGTCGTAGATGTCTCTCTTCAGCGTCATCGCCGAACCTCCGTGTCGCGGATGCGGCGTCCTCGCCGCGAAGCATGTTTTTATTATGCATTAGAAACTGGATGCTGCAACCCAGCGCTTCCGCCGGATCACAGGGTTGTGCCAGTGAGATTTCTTACGCACGATTAAACGCAGGCGCCGTAGCCCCATCGGCGAAGACGCCGCCCGAGAGTGAGGACGACGATGACCACACCGCTGAGCGGACGCACCGCGATCGTGACGGGGGCGAGCCGTGGGATCGGCCTCGCGATCGCGTCGCGGCTGGCTGCCGAGGGGGCGCGCGTGTGCCTGACGGCCCGCCACCCCGAGGAGCTCGAGGGGGCCGTCGCGACGCTCCCGACCGGCTCCGCGATCGGCGTCGCGGGCGGTGCCGACGACCCCGATCACCGGGCCGAGACGCTCGACCGCGTCGTCAGGGAGTTCGGCGGCATCGACATCCTGGTGAACAACGCGGGCATCAATCCGGTCTACGGCCCGCTGGCCGAGCTCGACCTCGGCGCCGCCCGCAAGATCCTCGAGGTCAACGTCGTCTCGACGCTCGCGTGGACCCAGGAGGCGGTGCGCCGCGGCCTCGGCGAGGGCGCCCACGGCGGCAGCATCGTGAACCTCTCGTCGGTGACGGGTGCGATGCCGTCGCCCGGCATCGGCTGGTACGGCGTCACGAAGGCCGCCGTCGCGCACCTGACGACGACGCTGTCGGTCGAGCTCGCCCCCCGGGTGCGCGTGAACGCGGTGGCCCCCGCGGTGGTGAAGACGCGGTTCGCCCGCGCGCTGTACGAGGGGCGCGAGGAGGAGGTCGCGGCCGGCTATCCGCTCGGGCGTCTCGGTGTTCCCGAGGACGTCGCCGGCGCGGTCGCGTTCCTGGTGGGCGACGATGCGTCGTGGATCACCGGCCAGGTGCTGACCCTCGACGGCGGCCTGCTCGGCGCGGGAGGCACGGCATGAGCCCGACGGCAGTCGACGACCTGCGCGACCGAACGCGGGCCTTCATCCGCGAGGTCGTCCTCCCGGCGGAGCCGAAGCCCGGCGCTCCGCTCGACGATGCGACCCTCGACAGGCTGCGCGCGCAGGCCCGCGAGGCCGGGGTGTTCGCACCTCACGCACCCGTCGAGTACGGCGGTGGCGGCATCCCGATCGATCAGTGGTCGCCGATCTTCCAGGAGGCCGGGTACTCGCCCATCGGCCCGGCGGTGCTCAACATCATGGCGCCCGACGAAGGCAACATGCATCTCCTCCACGTCGTCGGCACGCCCGTGCAGCACGAGCGCTACCTCGCGCCGCTGGTTCGCGGCGACATCCGTTCGAGCTTCGCGATGACCGAGCCCCACCCGGGTGCGGGCTCAGACCCTCGCGCGCTCTCGACCACCGCGGAGCGGGTCGACGGCGGTTGGCGCATCACCGGACAGAAGCGCTTCATCAGCGGGGCGAACGGCGCAGCCTTCGCGATCGTCATGGCGCGCACGCCGGCGGTCGAGGGTTGGGACGAAGGGGCGACGATGTTCCTGCTCCCGCTCGACGCGCCGGGCGTCACGGTCGGCCCCGACGTCCACACGATCGAGGGCGCGATCGCGGGCGGGCACCCGTATGTGAGCTTCGACGGATGCCTCGTTGCCGACGACGACGTGCTCGGCGAACCGGGCCAGGGGTTCCGGTATGCGCAGGTGCGCCTCGGCCCCGCACGGCTCACCCACTGCATGCGCTGGCTCGGCCTCGCGCGTCGCGCGCACGACACCGCCCTCGACCGGGCCAACGCCCGCGAGCTCTTCGGCTCGCGCCTGCGCGACCTCGGCGTCGCGCAGGCGCTCCTCGCCGACAGCGTCATCGACCTCGAGACCTCCGACGCGATCATCGACAAGACCGCACGGATGCTGCGCGCCGACCCCCGCGCGGGAGAGGCGCTGTCGTCGGTCGCCAAGGTGCACTGCTCCGAGGCCGTGTTCCGCGTGATCGACCGGGCGGTGCAGTTGTGCGGCGGTGATGGCGTCACGGACGCGCTGCCCCTCATCCAGTACCTGAACGAGGTGCGTCCCTTCCGGATCTACGACGGCTCGAGCGAGACCCACCGCTGGGCGATCGCGCGGCGCGCAGCATCCGCTCGCTCCCGCGAGGTCGAGGCAGGCGCGGCCCGGCTCGACGAGGTGACCCTGTGATCGCGGTGCCCGACGGCGTCGAGGCGGTGGCGACCTGGACGGAAGCCGCTGGGCTCGAGCGCCCGCCCCTGCTCGTCGTCGACGCGGTCGAGGAGTACCTGCGAGGTCTCGGGTTCGGCGACGGAGCGCTCGCGTGGGAGCGGATCGGCGAGGGGCATTCCAACGTCACCTATGCCATCGCGTACGCGGGCCGCGACCTCGTGCTGCGGCGCGGGCCGCGCCCGCCGCATCCGCCGTCCACCCACGACATGGCCCGCGAGGCGCGCGTGCAGCGCGTGCTCGGCGCGGCGGGCGCGCCGGTGCCGGTGATCGTCGCCGAGTGCGACGACCCCGCCGTGCTGGGCGTGCCGTTCTACGTCATGGAGCGCGTGGACGGGGAGGTCGTCACGGATGCTGTGCCCCCACCACTCGACGACGCCGACGGTCGTCGCGGCATCGGCTTCGCCGCCGTCGACGCGCTCGCCGACCTGCACGCCGTGCCCGTCGACGCCGGCGAGGTCGCCGCGCTCGGACGACCCGACGGCTACCTCGCCCGCCAGGTCGGCCGCTTCGCGGCGCTGTGGGACGTGAACTCGCGGCGCTCGTTCCCCGCGGTGGGCGAGCTCGCCGGGTGGCTGGGCGACCGGATGCCCGAGACCCAGCGCGCCGCCGTCGTGCACGGCGACTTCCGCATCGGCAACCTCATGTACGCGCCCGGAAGTCCGGCGCGCGTCGCGGCGATCCTCGACTGGGAGATGGCGACCCTGGGCGACCCGCTCGCCGACCTCGGCTACTTCACCGCCACGTACGCCCGCCCCGGATCCGCGCCCACGCCGCTCGAACTGACGCCCGTCACACGGCTCGACGGGTTCCCCGACACCGCGGAGCTCGTCGCGAGGTATGCGGCGCGGCATCCGCTCGATCTGTCGATGCTGCCCTGGTACGAAGCGCTCGCCTTCTTCAAGGCCGCCGTGTTCTGCGAGGCGCTGTACACCCGGTGGCTCGACGGCCAGCGCCCGGGTGACACGTTCGGCCCGACCCTTGAGGACGGGGTGCCGCGGCTGCTCGACGCAGCGCAGGACAGGGCCGCCGCCCTTCACGGCTGACCGCCGGAATCGGAGATCCCGCGGGAGTCGGACCGATGCGCTCAGGCCCTCCGCGTCTCGCGGGATCGCCGACTTTCGCGGGACGGCGCCGGTGCTGAGGCAGCGGCATAGGCTCGAGGCAGGAGGTCTTCCATGCCCCACGCTGTCATCGTCGATGTGGTCCGCACCCCGTCCGGGCGCGGCAAGCCCGGGGGAGCGCTGAGTGCGGTGCACCCCGTCGACCTCGTCGCGGGGGTGCTCACGGCGCTGCTCGAGCGCAGCGGCCTCGAGTCGCGGCAGATCGACGACGTGCTGATGGGATGCGTCAGCCAGGTCGCCGACCAGTCCCTCAACATCGCCCGGCAGGCGGTGCTCGCCGCCGGGTTCGACGAGACGGTGCCGGCTGTCACCATCGACCGCCAGTGCGGCTCGAGCCAGCAGGCGGCGCACTTCGCCGCGCAGGGCGTGATCGCCGGCGCGTACGACATCGTGATCGCCGCCGGCGTCGAGTCGATGAGCCGCGTGCCGCTCGGCTCCAACGCCCACGGCGGCACCGTGTCGCAGGGCGTCGCCCACCGCTACCCCGATGGCCTCGTGAACCAGGGCGTCTCGGCCGAGCTCATCGCGCAGAAGTGGGGATTCAGCCGCGAGCAGCTCGATGCGTTCTCCGCCGAGTCGCATCGACGGGCGGCGGATGCCTGGACCCGCGGCGCGTTCGACGCGCAGGTCGTGCTGGTCTGGGGCGGCGGCCCCGAGGCCGTCGCGTTCGACGAGACGGTGCGGTCCGGCACGACCGTGGAGTCGCTGTCCGGGCTGAAGCCGGCCTTCCGCACCGACGAGCTCGCGGCCCGGTTCCCCGACCTGGACTGGCGCATCACGGCGGGCAATTCGTCGCCGCTCACGGATGCGGCATCCGCTGCTCTCATCATGAGCGAGGACAAGGCCGCCGAACTCGGCCTCACGCCCCGGGCGCGCTTCCACTCGTTCGCCGTGGTCGGCGACGACCCGATGATGATGCTGACGGGGCCGATCCCCGCGACGCGGCGCATCCTCGAGCGCAGCGGCCTGTCGATCGGCGACCTCGACGCGTACGAGGTGAACGAGGCATTCGCCTCGGTGCCGCTCGCATGGCAGCACGACCTCGCCGCCGACCCGGCGAAGCTGAACCCTTGGGGCGGCGCGATCGCGCTCGGCCACGCCGTCGGCGCTTCCGGCACGCGCCTGCTCGGCACGCTCGTGTCGTACCTCGAGGCGACCGGCGGCCGCTACGGACTCCAGACGATGTGCGAGGGCGGCGGCATGGCGAACGCGACGATCATCGAGCGCCTCTAGGGCGCACGCCCGGCGCCGATTCGTCGAGGCAAGGGATTTCCGCCGAGACCGGGGACATCGCCCTGGGTATCGGCGCCGATCCCTTCTCTCGTCGATCGAGCCCGAGCTCTTCCCGCGGCGCCGGTTTCTCACCTATCGTTATTCGATGGATTCCAATCGAGAAACGATAGGCATGAGCACGGGCGACAGGCGTCGGGTTCTGCGCACGCTGGGGCGGATCCTCGGGGTGCTCCTCGCCGTCGCGGTCGTGGGTGGCACGCTCGTGCTGTGTGCGGGGGCGTTCCTCGTCGGCGTGCTCGCCGACGACACCGGCTACCGCGAACCCCGCACCGCGGTGGACTGGATGCAGGCGATCGACCGGGCGACCTCGGCCCTGATGTTCGCGGCAGGGGCGCTCGCGGTCGCGCTCGTGGTGACGTGCCTGATCGCCGTGGCCGGCGCTTTCGCCCGGCGCACGAGCTGGGCCGTGATCGGTGTCGTCTGCAGCGCGCTCCTGGCGTTCGCCATAGTCAGCGTGAGCGTGAATGGCCAGGTCGAGTCCCTCGTCGCCCGTGCCGCATCGGCGGTCGGGAACGTCGCCGCGGTGGCGCCGGTCCCCTCACCGTCTCCCGCGCCCGAGATGCTCACCGTCGATGACGCCCGCGAGGAGATGCTCGCGATGCTCTCCACGACGATCGACGCCGCGACGGCCCCCGTCACCACAGCCGACGGCTCGCCGCCGATCGTGGACGCCGCGCACCTGCAGGCCGCGCCGTGCGGCGAGGTCGGCTCGCGCCTGGCATTGACCGCAGAGCTGGCGACCGCCGACAACGCCGCGTCGCTTGCCGCGATCCTCGCCGCCTGGGACGCCGCCGGCTACCTCCCCGACCGTGCGATGCAGGAGGACATCCGCTACAGCACGACCCTTCCGGTCGAGCGCCTGAGCATCCGCGACAAGACCACGATCGACGGGCTCCTCCACCTGAGCGTCCAGAGCGCGTGCGCGGTCGCCGGAGGCTGACGGCTACGGCGCCTGCAGCCGGGACTGCCAGCGGTGGTGCTCGCGCACCAGGAGCAGGGCGAGGATGCTCCAGACGCCGAGATCGTCGGCGAATCCGAGGGGCCCGAGGACGAGCTCGGGGATCAGGTCGATCGGCGAGACCGCATAGACGACCGCAGCGGTCGCGGCGATCCACGTCGTCGGCGCGACGCGGTGCTCACCGCCCTTGAGTGCCTTGAGGAAGCTCCACCACATGCATCGAGTGTGCGCCGCGATCGACCGATGAAGGCCCGGCGAGATCAACTCGTGATGCTGAGCATTCGCTGATCGCCTCTGCAAGCGATTGCGTGAACGGGAGGAGAACGGATGCCTCTGCCCGCAGCATCCGCTCCATTAAGGCCTTCTCATGATGTAAGCGCTTGCAGTTCTTATGAACCTGCTGTTAGTGTCGGCCGCACAACTGCACCGCGGGCACGTCGGCGTGCCCACCGCCCCACCCCAGGAGCTCCCGTGTCGAAGTCGACCTCAGGACGTGCCCGCATCCTCACCGCCAGCCTTGCCGCGGCGGCGCTCATCGTGACGGGGGGAGTGGTCGCCATCGCGCCCGCAGCCGCCGCCGAGCGCACGTTCGCGCTCGTCGGCAGCCTGCAATCCGAGCTCGGATGCGCCGACGACTGGAAGCCGGACTGCGCGGCGACCGAGCTCGCCGCCACCGACACCGCGGGCGTCTACGCCGCCGAGTTCGACGTGCCGGCAGGCTCGTACGAGTACAAGGTGGCCGTCGACGACGCGTGGGACGAGTCGTACGGACTCAACGGCGGGGGCGACAACATCCCGCTGACGATCGACGGCCCGTCGACGCTGCGCTTCGTGTTCGACGACAACACGCACCGCGTGGGCCTCGAGGCGAAGAGCCTGCGCGCCGGGTACACGGCCGACGACGATGCGCTCGTCGCCGCGCCGGTGCGGCAGCCGGGAAGCCAGGAGCAGTTCTACTTCGTGATGACCGATCGCTTCGCGAACGGCGACACCGCGAACGACCAGGGCGGGCTCGCCGGCGACCGTCTCACCACCGGCTTCGACCCGACCGACAAGGGCTTCTACAACGGCGGCGACATCGCGGGCCTGCGCGAGAAGCTCGACTACATCGACGGCCTCGGCACGACCGCGATCTGGCTGACCCCGAGCTTCAAGAACAACCCCGTGCAGGGCGAGGGCGCGAACGCGAGCGCCGGCTACCACGGGTACTGGATCACCGACTTCACGCAGATCGACCCGCACCTCGGCACCAACGCCGAGCTCGAGGCGCTCATCGCCGAGGCGCACGCCAAGGGCATCAAGGTCTACTTCGACATCATCACGAACCACACGGCCGACCTGATCTCGAACACGCAGGGCCAGTACTCGTACATCGACCAGGCGACGAGCCCGTACAAGGACGCCTCGGGCACGCCCTTCGATCCGGCCGACTACGCGGGCACCGACACCTTCCCCGAGCTGGACGCCGCGACCTCGTTCCCCTACACGCCCGTCGTGAACGACGCGACCGCGAAGGTGCCGGCGTGGCTGAACGACCCCACGCTGTACCACAACCGCGGTGACTCGACCTGGTCGGGCGAGTCGGTCACGTACGGCGACTTCTCGGGCCTCGACGACCTGATGACCGAGCACCCGACCGTCGTGAACGGGTTCGTCGACGTCTACCAGAAGTGGGTCGACCTCGGCATCGACGGCTTCCGCATCGACACCGCCAAGCACGTGAACTTCGAGTTCTGGCAGACCTGGACCACCGAGGTGCTCGACTACGCGCACTCGCTCGGCAAAGACGACTTCTTCATGTTCGGCGAGGTCTACGACGCCGACCCGGTGAAGCTGTCGCCGTACGTCCGCGACACCGACATGAACTCGGTGCTCGACTTCACCTTCCAGTCCTCGGCCGTCAGCTACGCCGCGGGCAACAGCGCGAAGGGACTGCAGTCGCTGTACGCGGGCGACGACTGGTACACGACGACCGACACGTCGGCGACGGCGCTGCCGACCTTCCTCGGCAACCACGACATGGGCCGCGTCGGCTACATGCTGGAGTCCACCCCGAACGCGCTCGAGCGCGACCTGCTCGCGCACGAGCTGATGTTCCTCGGCCGCGGCCAGCCCGTCGTCTACTACGGCGATGAGCAGGGCTTCGCGGGCACCGGCGGCGACAAGGACGCACGCCAGACGCTCTTCGCGACCGAGGTCGCCGAGTACCAGAACCAGAAGCTGATCGACGGCACCACCGCCGGCTCGGTCGACCGCTACGACACGAACGCGCCGGTCTACGAGCGCATCGCCGACCTCGCCGCGCTGCGCGAGGCCCACCCGGCCCTGGTCACCGGCGCGCAGATCGAGCGCTACGCCGACAACGGCGCCGGCGTCTACGCCTTCTCGCGCGTCGACCGCGACGAGAAGGTCGAGTACCTGGTCGCGCTCAACAACACGACGGCGGACAAGACCGTGAACGTCCCGACGCTCACCGCGAACGCCTCGTTCGCCCCGGTGTACGGCACCGCCGCGGGCCTGTCGACGGATGCCTCGGCCGAGGCATCCGTCACCGTCCCGGCACTTTCGGCCGTCGTCTACCGCGCCGGGACGACGGTGTCGGCTCCGGAGTCGCCGCTCGCCATCTCTGTGAGCGCACCCGGCGCGGGCGCCGCTCTCACGGGCTCGGTCGCCGTCAGCGCCGACGTCGACGACACGACGTGGCAGGAGACGAGCTTCTCGTGGCGCGTCGCCGGGTCCGACGAGTGGCACGCGCTCGGCACCGCCGAGGACACCGACCCGCGCGTCTTCCACACGGTGAAGGGCCTCGCGGACGGCACGCTCGTCGAGTACCGCGCGGTCACGACCGACGCCGCCGGGCACCACGCCGCCGCCTCGACCTACGCGTCGGTGGGCAACTCCGTGTCGCTCGTCGTGGAGGAGGAGCCCGAGTCGCCGATCGACATGGTGACCGTGCCCGGAAGCCTCAACTCCGAGATGGGCTGCGCCGGCGACTGGACCCCCGGCTGCGAGGCGGCGAAGCTCACGCTCCGCGCCGACGGCATCTGGGCCGGCACGTTCGACCTTCCTGCGGGCGACTACGAGTACAAGGTCGCGATCAACGGCACGTGGGACGTCAACTACGGCGCGAACGGCGCCCCGGGCGGCGGGAACATCACGATCTCGCACGCCGGCGGCCCGATCACGTTCTACTTCGACCCGCGCTCGAACATCGTGCAGTCGACGGCGGAGGGCCCCATCGTCACCCTGCCGGGTTCGGCGCAGAGCGAGCTGGGCTGCGCCGGCGACTGGGCGCCCGAATGCCTCGCGACGCTCATGGCCGACGGCGACAAGGACGGCGTCTACGAGTTCTCGACCGACAAGATCCCCGCGGGCGCCTACGAGCTCAAGGTCGCGCACGGCCTCAGCTGGAACGAGAACTACGGCGTCGGCGGAGCCCCGGGCGGCGCGAACTACTCGTTCAGCGCGAGCGACGGCAAGCTGATCGTCTTCCGCTACACCCTCGCCACCCACGTGCTCGAGATCGAGGTCACCGACCCGCCGCTGGCCGGCGTGGGCGAGCAGCGCGCGCACTGGATCGACGCCCGCACGATCGCGTGGCCGGCCGACCTCGGCGCCGTGCCCGCCGACGCCTCGTGGCAGCTGCACGCCTCGGCCGATGCGACGATCGCCCTCGTGGACGGCGAGGTCACCGGCGGCGACGCGATCGACCTCACGGTCGTCGACGGCGGCCTCACCGCCGAGCAGAAGGCCGACTTCCCTGCTCTCGCGAACTTCGTCGCGCTGCGCGTGCCGGACGGGACGGATGCTGCCGCCCTCGTCCGCGGCCAGCTCGCGGTGTCGCAGCGCGACGCCGAGGGCGTGCTCTCGGGCTTCACCGGCATGCAGATCCCGGGTGTGCTCGACGACCTCTACGCGGACGCCGTGGCCGATGCCGCGCTCGGCGTGAGCTTCACGGCCAACAAGCCGACGTTCCGCCTGTGGGCGCCCACCGCCCAGAGCGCGACCCTCCTCACGTGGGACGCGGGCGCCGGCGGCGACCCCGTGCGGCACGAGGCGGCGTGGGACGCAGCATCCGGAATCTGGACCGTCGTGGGCACGAAGGCGCTGAAGGGCGACGAGTACCTGTGGGAGGTCGTGGTCTACGCACCGACCACCGGAGCGATCGAGACCAACCAGGTCACCGACCCGTACTCGGTCGCGCTCACGACGAACTCCGAGCGCTCCGTCGCGATCGACCTCGCCGACAAGCAGTGGCGCCCCAAGGGCTGGGAGAAGACGAAGGCGCCCGTGATCGACCGCCCGGTCGACCGTGCGATCTACGAGCTGCACGTGCGCGACTTCTCGATCACCGACGAGTCGGTGCCCGAGGCCGAGCGCGGCACGTATCGCGCCTTCACCCGTGACAGTGCGGGCACGAAGCAGCTGCGCCAGCTGGCCGACGCCGGCATCAACACGGTGCACCTGCTGCCGACCTTCGACATCGCCACGATCGAGGAGGACCGCTCGAAGCAGGCCGTGCCCGACTGCGACCTGGCGTCGTACGCGGCCGACAGCAACGAGCAGCAGGCGTGCATCGAGAAGATCGTCGACGCCGACGGCTTCAACTGGGGCTACGACCCGTTCCACTACACGACACCCGAGGGCTCGTACGCCGTCGACCCCGAGGGCGGGGCGCGCGTGGGCGAGTTCCGTGAGATGGTCGGCGCGCTGCACGGCATGGGCCTGCAGGTCGTGCTCGACCAGGTGTTCAACCACACCTCGGCGTCGGGTCAGGCTCCGACGTCGGTGCTGGACCAGGTGGTGCCCGGGTACTACCAGCGCCTCAACCTCGCGGGCGGCGTCGAGACCTCGACGTGCTGCCAGAACGTGGCGACCGAGCACGAGGTGGCGCAGAAGCTGATGGTCGACTCCGTCGTGACGTGGGCCCGCGACTACAAGGTCGACGGCTTCCGCTTCGACCTCATGGGCCACCACTCGAAGGAGAACATGCTCGCGATCCGCGCGGCGCTGGACGAGCTGACGCTCAAGAAGGACGGCGTCGACGGCACGGCGATCTATCTCTACGGCGAGGGCTGGAACTTCGGCGAGGTCGCGAACAACGCCCTCTTCGAACAGGCCACGCAGGGCCAGCTCGGCGGCACCGGCATCGGCACGTTCAGCGACCGGCTGCGCGACGCCGTGCACGGCGGCAGCCCTGTCGCGGGCGAGACGATCCAGCAGCAGGGCTTCGGCACCGGCCTCGGCACCGACCCCAACGGAGCGCCGATCAACGGCACGACCGAGCAGGCCCTCGCGGACCTCGCGCACCAGACCGACCTCGTGAAGCTGGGACTCGCGGGCAACCTCCGCGATTACACGCTGACCGATCACACGGGCGCCGTGAAGGCGGGCGACGAGCTCGACTACCGCGGCTCGCCGGCCGGCTACGCCGACCAGCCCGACGAGATCATCACGTACGTCGACGCGCACGACAACGAGACGCTGTACGACCTGTCGGTGCTGAAGCTCCCCGCCGACACGACGATGGCCGATCGCGTCCGCATGAACACGCTGTCGCTCGCGACCACGGCGTTCGGGCAGACCCCGTCGTTCTGGCACGCCGGCACCGAGCTGCTGCGCTCGAAGTCGCTCGACCGCAACAGCTACAACTCGGGCGACTGGTTCAACCGCATCGACTGGACCGGCCAGGAGTCGACCTTCGGGTCGGGCCTGCCGCGGGCCGCCGACAACGAGACGTCGTGGGCGATCAAGCAGCCTCTGCTGGCGAACCCGGCGAACAAGCCGGCAGCATCCGACATCGCCACGGCCGAGGCATCCGCTCTCGATCTCCTGCGCGTGCGTGAAGAGGTCGGGCTGCTGCGCCTCGGGTCTGCCGAGCTGATCGGCGAGAAGGTCACGTTCCCGAACAGCGGGCAGGATGCTGCACCCGGCGTGCTCACGATGCTCATCGACGACCTGGTCGGCGAGGATGTCGACCCCGAGCTCGAGGGCGCGCTGGTCGTGTTCAACGCGGGAGTCGACCCGACCACCCAGACGATCTCGTCGCTCGCCGGCCGCTCGTTCTCGCTGACGCCGGCGCTCGCGAACGGCTCGGACGCGGTCGTGAAGACGACCACGTGGGATGCCTCGACCGGCACCGTGACGGTGCCCGCGCGGTCCGCGGTGGTGCTGGTCGACCGCGAGCCGGTGGCCACGACGACGCTCGTCGCGCCGACGAAGCTGCTGGTCAAGGCGGGCGGCAGCGTGACCGTGGCGGGCAAGGTCACCGCCGCCGACGGGTCCGCGCCGGTCGGCACGGTGACCGTCACCGACAACGGCAAGGTCGTCGCGAGCGTCGAGCTCACCGCGGCGGCGAAGGGCAAGGTCGCGGTCGACGTGAAGCTCTCGGGCCGGGGCGTGCACCTGATCCGCACCGCGTTCACCGGTGCCGGCGACTACGAGGGCTCGCGGGCCGCGATCCCCGTCCCCGTGCTCGTCTACTGACAGGTCCTGCCGGGCGGGCGCATCCCGCCCGGCAGGACGCTGCGGTCAGAGCGCGAGCCGGGTGAGCAGGAGGTCGGCGGTGCGGGAGACCGCCGACAGCTGCCACGGCACCACGACGAGGGCGATGACGGCGAAGATCGCGATCGTCGACAGGCTCGCTCGGCGGACGATGCGGTCGACGAGCAGTCCCAGGACGGTGATGATGGCAACGGTCGCGCCCGCGACGCTCGCGAATGCCATGCGCACGGAGGCGGCGTCGTCGGGAGCTTCGTAGCCGGTGGTCATCAGCGCGAGCCCGATCGGCACGAGGACGAGGCCCCCGAGGAGGATGAGAGGCGCGGAGAAGCCGCGCAGGCTCGTACCGGGGCGGGGCTTCGTCGCGACGTCCGTCATGGCGCGAGCCTAGGGGAGCGGGGGGACCCGATGCGCAGCAGGTTCCCGTTGCGGTCGACGACGGCGAACTCGCACATGCCGTAATCGGTGTCGACCGGCCCGGCGATGCGGCTGCCCGTGGGCGGATCGGGCTCCACCAGATCGGCCCACGCGGCGTGGAGCTGCCGGGCGTCGTCGACGTAGAGGTAGCACATCGACGCCGTGGACAGCGGGTCCACCGACGGATCCTCCGTGAAGTGCAGCTCGATCGCGCCGCGCCCGATGATGAGGTACTGCCACACCTCGGGCGGCGCGCCCCGATTCTCGAACCCGAGCCGTTCGTAGAACGACAGGGTCTCGGCGAGGTCGCGGCTGAGAAGGATCGGGACGGCGCGCTCGCTCATCCCCGCAGGCTAGCGTGCGCGCCGGTGGCGGCGACAGAGCTAGAGGAGCTCCATCAGCTGCGGGCCGAACACCGCGACGGCGGCCGCGGCGACGCCTGCCACTCCGATCGCGGCGATCGTCACGACGACGATGTTGCCGCCGATCGTGAGGAGCAGTGCGGCGGCGGTGGACAGCTCGCGGTGGCGGGTGACCGGGACGGTGGACGTGGTGCTGGTCATGTCTTCGACGCTACGGAGCCGGATGCGGCGCCGCGTCGGCCCAGAGTCCCATCCGGGTCCATCCGGAGGATGATCTCTCCGTTCGAGACCGGGGGCACACTCACGTCGAAAAAACTTCTTGGTCAAACTGTCGACATCGTCGCCGGTCAGGCGACGACCGGAGTGAGGCTGGCGGACAGCCGCCCACAACCGGAAGGATCACCCCATGAAGTACATGATGTTCGTCGTCACGTCGCTCGAGCCCGATGCCGAGACCGACGAGTCCGACGTCGACCTGTGGGTCGACCCGCTCGACGCCAGCGGCAAGCGCGTCATCGGCGAGGTGCTCGCGCCGCAGGCCGACTCCACGGTGGTGAAGGTGCGCGGCGGCAAGGTTCTCACGAGCCGCGGTCCGTACGTCGAGACGGCGGAGGTCATCTGCGGCTTCGACATCCTCGAGGTGGAGAGCCTGGAGGAGGCCATCGAGATCGCGTCGCGGCATCCGATGGCACGGAACGGCCAGCTCGAACTGCGCCCGTTCATGGTCTGGGACCAGTGACACGAAGAGACGGCCCCCACCCGGAGTTGGGGGCCGTCTCGTGTGCGGTGTGTCAGTCCGTGGTGCTCTCGCGACGCTTGCGGATCACGAAGAGGGCCGCGCCGGCGACCATCAGCAGCGCTGCGCCGCCGACCGCGATGCCCCACGGGAACTCCGAGCCGGTGGCGGCGAGGGCTCCGGGAGCCACGACCGTGACGCCCACCTCGATCGGGTCGAGACCCGCCGACGTGATCACCAGGCGGTGGTCGCCGAGCGCGATGTCCGACGGGATCGCGACGGTGAAGCTCAGACGGCCCTGCGCGTCGGCGGCCGGGATGCCCGAGACCACGACCGGGTCGCTGAAGAGCGTCGCGGCCACCGTCTGGCCAGGCTCGAGGCCCGAGAGCGAGACGCGCAGCGTGCCGCCCTGCTCGACACGGCCTGAGCCCACGTCGACCTTCGCCCAGTCACCGCCGCGCTGCACGCCCGCCGCCGGCGGGTTGCCGCCGGGGTTCACGGGCGTGGGCGGGGTGGTGGTGCCGGGGTCGGTACCCGGGTCGGTGCCCGGGTCCGTGCCGGGGTCGGTGCCCTCGACCGGGGGCTGCTCGCCGATCAGGTACGCGCGGTTCGCGGGCGACGGTGCGACCGGTGCACCGGCGGCGGCGAAGAAGTCCACCGTCGCCTGCAGGTCGATCTGGCCCGAGTCGAGCACGTTCGTGCCGTCGGCGAAGGAGAAGAAGTTGTCGCCACCGGCCGAGAGGAACGAGTTCGTCACGACGCGGAAGGTGTCCGTCGGGTCGATCTTCTCACCCTGGTACTGCATCGACACGACGTGCGCATCGCGGGCGGCCGCCGGGTCGTACTCGAACGTGAAGCCCTTCGAGACGCCGAGGGCGAGCTTCGGGCGCGACGCGCCGTCGGGCTGCCACTGCTGCTCGAGGATCTCCTTGATCTGCGCGCCGGTCAGGTCGAGCGTCACCAGCGTGTTGCCGAACGGCTGGACGTTCGCGACCTCGCGGTACGACATCGCGCCGTTGTCGTCGCCGAACAGCAGGTCGTTGCGGAGGCCGCCCGGGTTCATGAACGCGATCTGGGCGTTCGCGCCGCCGTAGTTCGGGTTCGCGCTCGTCGCCCACAGGTAGACGTCGGCGACGGTGTTGCCGAGCGTGGAGTGCACGCCGCGGTCCTCGCTGCCGGTCGAGGTCTTGCCCCGGAGGATGTCGGCCGTGATCGCGCCGACCTGCACCTGGCCCTTTTCGTTCGCGACCTTCACGGCCTCGTCGACGATCGACTTCGTGTCGGTCTGCGGGTACGCGACGTGCTGGCTCACGACCGAGTCGTACAGCGAGACGGTGCCGCCGGTGATCGACTCGAGCTCGCCGGTCTCGGTCAGCTCGATGTCGAGCGTGCCGAGAGCGGTGCCGTACTGGTGCGCCTGGATGACCGGGCGACCGCCGATCTCGTGCGCGTACCGCTGGTGCGTGTGCGCCGAGACGATGGCGTCGACGTCGTCCGACGCGTTCTCCACCAGGTCGCCGAACGCGTCGTCGGCCTGGCTGGCCTCGAGCGCCGAGCTCGCGGCGCCCTCGTGGGCGAGCAGGATGACGACGTCTGCGCCTTCGTCCACAGCATCCGCCGCCGCGTCGTTGGCCGAGTCGACCAGGTCGCGGAACTCGATGTCGGCGATGCCGTCGGGGCTCACCATGCCGGCCGTCTGCGTCGTGACGACGCCGACGAACGCGATCTTCGTGCCGTTGACCGTCTTGATCGTGTACGGCTGCAGCGCGTGCTCGTCGGTGCCCTTCGTGAAGACGTTGGCGCCGAGGGCGAAGTCGCTCATCGCGTCGGCGTTCTGGTCGCCCTCGTAGCTCGGGATGACGTCGTTCACCAGGTCGTCGAAGCCCTGGTCGAACTCGTGGTTTCCGACCGCGCTGGCGTCGAGGCCGGCCGCGATCAGCGCGTCGATCGTCGGGTCGTCGTCGTCGATGAACGACTCGAACGCCGAGGCGCCGATGTTGTCGCCGGCGGAGACGAACAGCGTGTTCGGGTTCTGCTGACGGTACTTGTCGACAGCGCCCGCGAGCACCGCCGCACCCGCGACTCCGCCGGTTTCCTGCACGAGGCGCCCGTGGAAGTCGTTGATCGTCAGCACGCGCACGTCGGGCTGCGAGGCGGTGAGCTGCTCGACGTCCCACACGGTGGTGGTGCCGGAGACCTCGCTGCCCACGACGAGCTGCGGAGTGCCAGTCGACGAGCGCAGCGCCGAGATGAACTGGATGCCCTCGGGGCCGAGGTCGCCGGCCGCGGACGTCTTCACGTCCTTCGTGAAGTCGCGGTTGTTGACGTAGGTGACGTACTGCGCCGCCGCGGGGTCGGTGATGTCGTAGACCATCACGCCGCCGACGCGCTCCAGACCGACGAAGGCGTAGGTCTTGCCGCCGACGACGCCGACCGTGACATTCTCGGGCTCGGGGCCCTTGTCGTCGCTGCGGTCGTTGCTGTTGTTGTTGTCGTTGCTGGCGTTGAAGACCAGCCCCGGGATCTGCGACGTGATCTGCTCGAAGTCGTCACCCGAGTCGAACACCAGGTTGCCCTTGGTGTCCCAGATCGAGAACGAGCGACCGCCGTAGGCATACAGCTCGCTGTAGCAGTCGGCGCCGTCGGCCTTGCCGAGGTCGGTGACCACCTTCAGGCGACCGAGGACATCGTCCTTCTGGATGTTCGCGATCTCCGAGAGCGGGCCGGTCGCGCAGATGCCGGCGAGGCCGTCCTTGCCGAGGTCCTTGATGCGGGCCTCGTCGATGAAGTACGAGTCGGTGTCTTCCACACCCCACTCGCGCGCGTCGCCCTCGTTCGCGGTGACGAGGTACGTCGCAGTCTTGCCGCCGACGGTCGCCTGGAACGACTGGATGCCGTCGGGCATGTAGAGGCCCTGGAGACCGGGGTAGGTCTTGATGTTGACGGTCGGAGCGCCCTGCGGGTCGCGGTCGCTCGCGTCGAGACCGTTGCCCGCGATGCCGTAGTCCTTGTACCCGAGCGGGAGGATCGAGGTGATCTCGGGCTTGGTGAGGTCGATGACCGCGATCGCGTTGGCCTCCTGCAGCGCCGCGTACGCGGTGGTGCCGTCGACCGTGATGTACTCCGGCTCGAGGTTGCGGCTCACGCGGTTGGCCGTGAGCGGCTTGTCGCCCTGGTCGGGTGCAGCGACGTCCGGGCCGAACACGCGCACCTTCGGGTCGAGCGTCTTGGTGCCACCGGCTTCGAAGGCGCCGAAGCCCGCGGTCTTGACCGCACTCTGGGCCGGAGCGGCGACGCCGGCCGGAAGCGTCACGACGCTGATCGAGCCCTCGGGGTCGAGCGAGAAGTCGTCGGCGGGCTCGCCCTCGTTCGCCACGACCGCGTACTTGCCGTCCTTCGAGACGGTGACCATGTCGGGGAGGGCACCGACCTCGACCTGACCGAGCACTGCGGCTTCGGCCGAGTCCTTGTTCGCGTCGAAGAACACGAGGTGACCCTTGTCGGTCTTCTCCTCGGCCTCGAAGGCGACGACGCCCAGGCCGTCGTCGCGGACGGCGAGGGAGTTGGCGACACCCGTCGAGGCGATCGAGAACAGTTCGGTCGGATGCTCGGGGTCGGTGTTGTCGAGCACGACCACCGTGCCGGCCTGCGCGTTGACCACGAACAGGCGGTCGCGGTAGGCCTGCACGATCTCGGCGGCGGACTCCCCATAGACACCGGACTCGTGCGTGCCGAGCGGGGTCAACGAGACGGCGGCGTTCGGGGCGGAGTCGCTGAAGTAGTCCGGAACGAGCGCGGCGGATGCCGCGGTGCTGCTTGTCAGCGCGAGCGTGCAGACGGCCGCGGTCGTCGCGGTGAACGCGACGGCGCGGCGGAGAAGATGCGAAGGCATGCGTGTCCTCGGTAAGGGGGTGACGGGTGCGACACGGAATGGAACCCAGCGTCCAGACCGAATCGGTTCGAGCCTCTCTAGCGAAGGTGACCCCAGGGTGAACGGCACAAGACCACTCGGGTGCACGGATTACCGAGCAACTACATGGATGTCCTAGTATTCTGGAAGTCGTGACGAAGCCGTCACCCTGACTCACCGGAGAGACGTATGGACGCCACCCCTGTCCCCGTGCTCGCTCCCGTCGCCATCAGCGAAGACGAGCGCGCAGCCATCATCGAAGCCGTGCGCGATTTCGCGCAGTCCGAACTCGCGCCGCACGCGCTGGAGTGGGACGCGACATCGCACTTCCCCCGCGAGACGCTGCAGCTCGGCGGCGAACTCGGTCTCGGCGGCATCTACGTCCGCGAGGACGTCGGCGGCTCAGGTCTCTCGCGCTCCGACGCGGCCGCGATCTTCGAGGAGCTGGCGAAGGGCGACCCCGCCATCGCCGCCTACATCTCGATCCACAACATGGTGGCGTGGATGATCGACACGTACGGCACCGACGCTCAGCGCCAGGAGTGGCTTCCGCTCCTGACGTCGATGCAGGGCTTCGGCAGTTACTGCCTCACCGAGCCGGGTGCCGGGTCCGACGCCGCCGCCATCGCGACGAGCGCGATCCGGTCGGGCGACGAGTATGTGCTGACCGGCGTCAAGCAGTTCATCTCCGGCGGGGGCGAGGCATCCGTCTACATCGTCATGGCCCGCACGGATGCCGATGCCGGCGCGCGCGGCATCACCGCGTTCCTCGTGCCGGCCGACACCGCCGGGCTGTCGTTCGGGCAGCTCGAGCACAAGATGGGATGGAATGCCCAGCCGACGCGGCAGGTGATCCTCGACGAGGTGCGCGTGCCCGCCGCGAACATCCTCGGCGGCGAGGGCCAGGGCTTCAAGATCGCGATGTCGGCGCTCGACGGCGGTCGCATCAACATCGCCGCCTGCTCGCTGGGTGGCGCGCAGTGGGCCCTCGACCGCGCGGTGACCTACGTGCACGAGCGCTTCACCTTCGGCGAGCCGCTGGCCGAGAAGCAGGCCGTGGTGTTCGCGCTCGCCGACATGGCCACCGAGCTGCGGGCGGCGCGCGCGCTCGTGCGCGATGCCGCCGCCGCCCTCGACGCGAAGGCGCCCGACGCCTCCATGCAGTGCGCGATGGCCAAGCGGTTCGCCACGGACGCGGGCTTCACCGTCGCGAACCAGGCGCTGCAGCTGCACGGCGGCTACGGTTACCTCCACGAGTACGGGATCGAGAAGGTGGTGCGCGATCTGCGTGTGCATCAGATCCTGGAGGGGACGAACGAGATCATGCGCGTGATCATCGGCCGCCAGCTGCTCGCGCACTGACGATCTCAGGACGAGGAGGTCCGACATGAAGGTCGCATTCCTGGGGCTCGGCCATATGGGCCTGCCCATGGCACGGAATCTCTCCGGCAGCGGACACGAGGTGGTCGGCTTCGACGTCTTCCCCGCCGCGGTCGACGCGGCGCGAGAGGCGGGGCTGACCGTCGCGGACTCGGGAACGGATGCCGCCACCGCCGCGGACGTCGTCATCACGATGTTCCAGTCCGGCGCGCAGGTGCTGGAGGCCTATCGGGGCTCCGGCGGGGCTGAAGGGCTCCTCGGGGTCGCAGCATCCGGAGCACTGTTCATCGACTGCTCGACGATCGCCGTGGACGAGGCGCGCGCCGCGCACGCGCTCGCCGAGGCGGCCGGGCATCGCTCGCTCGACGCCCCGGTCTCGGGCGGGGTGGTCGGCGCCGAGAACGCCACGCTCGCGTTCATGGTCGGCGGCACGGACGACGACTTCGAGGCGGCACGGCCCCTGCTCGAGGCGATGGGCCGCCGCGTCGTGCACTGCGGCGGCGCCGGGCTCGGCCAGGCCGCCAAGGTGTGCAACAACATGATCCTCGCGGTGTCGCAGATCGCCGTCGCCGAGGCGTTCGTGCTGGGGGAGCGGCTGGGGCTCTCGCACCAGGCCCTCTTCGACGTCGCCTCGAACGCATCGGGCCAGTGCTGGGCGCTGACGACGAACTGCCCCGTGCCCGGGCCCGTTCCGACGAGTCCCGCGAACCGCGACTACCAGCCGGGATTCGCGGGCGCCCTCATGAACAAGGACCTGGGCCTCGCCGAGCAGGCGATCCAGCTCACGGGGGTGGATGCCCGCATGGGCATGCTCGCGCGCGAGATCTACGCCCACTACGCGGACGGCCCCGGTGCCGGCCAGGACTTCTCGGGCATCATCAACTCGATCCGCGAGTTCTCGGACTGACCCGCCTTCCCGGCGCATCTACGATCGAACGGACCGCACCGATGCGGCCGGGACGGAGCACGCATGACCGAGTACGAGACGATCCTCGTCGAGACCCGCGGCCGGGTCGGGTGGATCACCCTCAACCGGCCGGAGGCGCTCAACGCGCTGAACTCCCAGGTGTGCCGCGACGTCGTGGCCGCGGCATCCATCTTCGATGCCGACGAGGGGATCGGCGCGATCGTCGTGACCGGCTCGGAGCGCGCGTTCGCCGCGGGTGCCGACATCAAGGAGATGGAGTCCAAGAACGGGCTCGAGATGCTGATGGGCGACCACTTCGGCGGCTGGACGCAGTTCGCCGCCGTGCGCACGCCGGTGATCGCGGCCGTCTCGGGCTACGCGCTCGGCGGCGGGTGCGAGCTCGCGATGATGTGCGACATCATCCTCGCGGCCGACACCGCGAAGTTCGGGCAGCCCGAGATCAACCTCGGCGTCATCCCCGGCATGGGCGGCTCGCAGCGCCTCATCCGTGCGGTCGGCTACTACAAGGCCGCCGAGCTCATCCTCACGGGACGGATGATGGATGCTGCGGAAGCCGAGCGGTCGGGACTCGCCTCGCGCGTCGTGCCCGCGGCCGACCTGTTGGCCGAGGCGCAGAAGACGGCCGAGGCGATCGCGTCGAAGAGCCTCCCGTCGCTGTACGCCGCGAAGGCCGTGCTGGACGCCGCGCAGGAGACCTCGCTCTCCGAGGGCCTGCGCCTCGAGAAGCACGTGTTCGCGAGCCTCTTCGACACCGCGGACCAGAAGGAGGGCATGGCCGCCTTCCGCGAGAAGCGCGCTCCCGAGTTCACCGGCCGCTGACTCCTCCCGCTGATCCCCGCCCTTCTTCTCCGCTCGTTGAGCGAGCGAGGAACGGGCGAGACGAAACGCCCTGGACGCGGTCGCGACCCAGGGGTCAGAGCGGGTCGGGCATCGGGCGGGGCTCGGTGAAGTCGCCGGCGTCCTTGCGGAAGCGTGCGATGATCCGCACGAGCTCGGTCGTGTCGGCGTCGGTGAGGCCCGGGTCCTCGAAGACCTCGGTGTTCAGCGCCGTGGTCGCGCGCTCCACGAGCTCGCGCCCGGTGTCGGTGAGCACCAGCATCGCCGCGCGGCCGTCGCCGGGGTGCGGCTCGCGCGAGACGAGGCCGTCGCGGGCGAGGCGGTCGACGGTGTTCGTGACACTGGTCGGGTGCACCTGCAGGCGGGCGATGGCGCTGGCCATCGGCATCCGTCCCTCTCTGGTGAAGCCGAGCAGGCGCAGCATCTCGTACCGGGCGAACGACAGGCCGAACGGCTTGAGCGCGGTGTCGATGCGCGCGAAGAGGAGCTGCTGCGCGCGGATGATCGACGTCACGGCGGTCATGCCCGCGGCCGCGTCCTCCCAGCCATGGGCGATCCACTGGCGCTTGGCTTCAGCGATCGGGTCGACCGGAAGACGCCTGGGTGCTGCCATGTCGACCTCCTCGTCCCCACCGTACCGGTGGACCGGGCCGACAACGGACACGCGGATGCCGCGAAACGGCCGCTTATGTATACACACGGCGGGTCACGGGTCGGTCATCGCCGGTTCATTTCGCGGGATTGGGTACATTGCGGCGCGAGCCATAGACTCGTGCCCAGCGTGAGGAGATCGTATGAAGATCGTCGTCCTGGTCAAGGAAGTCCCGGATACCTATGGGGATCGCAAGCTGTCGCTGGAGACGGGACTTGCCGATCGCGGCGCGAGCGAGACGGTGCTCGACGAGATCGGTGAGCGGGCGCTCGAGGTCGCGTTGTCGTACGCCGACAAGACGCCGGGCACCGAGGTGGTCGTCCTCTCGATGACGCCGGAGTCGTCGGCGGCGACGGTGCGCAAGGGGCTGGCGATGGGTGCCGCGTCGGCGGTGCAGGTCGTAGACGAGGGACTGCTCGGCGCCGATCTGGGGCTGACGGCCGAGGTGCTCGCCGCGGCGCTGCAGCGCACCGGGTTCGACCTGGTGATCGGCGGCAACCTGTCGACCGACGGGGTGGGCGGGATCGTCCCCGCGATGGTGGCCGAGATCCTCGACGTGCCGTCGGCGACGTATCTGAGTTCGGTCGATATCCGCGAGGGCGAGGTGCTCGGCACGCGTGCCTCGGACGGGGCGACGCTGCAGGTGACGGCGGCGCTGCCGGCGGTGATCTCGATCACCGAGGCGCTGCCCGACGCGCGCTTCCCCAACTTCAAGGGCATCATGGCGGCGAAGAAGAAGCCGTTCGAGACCCTGTCGCTCGCCGAGCTCGAGATCGACCCGCACGATCCCGATGCGTCGCGCTCGATCGTGATCGCGCTGAGTGAGAAGCCGCCGCGCGAGGCCGGCGTCAAGATCGTCGACGAGGGGGATGCGGGCCAGAAGCTCGCGGACTTCCTCATTCAGAACCGGCTCGCGTGAGGTGCCCCGATGACGTTTGCAGATGACTCGATCCTGGTCCTCCTCGACACCACGCCCTCGGGCGGCCTCGCCAAGACGGCGGCTGAGCTGCTGGGCGCTGCTGCCTCGGTGGGCACGCCGGTCGCGGTGATCGTCGGCGATGCCGCATTGGCGGCGGATGCTGCGGCTCTCGGTGCCGCGTCGGTGCTGGTCGCGCCGGCCGGCGAGGGCCTGTCGGTCCCGCGGGTGGACGCTCTGACGGAGGCCGCCGACCTGGTGCGCCCCGACGCGATCCTCGTGGCGAACTCGGTGGAGGGCCGCGAGGTCGCCGGCCGGTACGCCGCCCGCACCCGCTCGGGCGTCGCGGTCGACGCGGTCGGTGTCTCGCGCGACGCGGAAGGCGTGGTCGCGCACCACTCTGTCTACGGCGGTGCGTACAACGTCGACTCGGCCGTCACCTGGGGTGCGCCGGTCATCACGATCCGCCAGGGCTCGATCGACGCCCGCGCCGACGCGGTCGACGGAGTCGAGGGGGAGCCGCTCGAGGTGCGCGCCTCGAGCCGTCGCGCTGCGACCGTGACCTCGGTCGACGAGGCCGTGGTGTCGTCGTCGCGCCCCGAGCTGCGTGGTGCGGCGAAGGTGGTCTCGGGCGGACGCGGACTCGGATCCGGCGAGAAGTTCGAGCTCGTCGAGCAGCTCGCCGACGCGCTCGGTGCCGCGATCGGCGCGTCGCGTGCCGCCGTCGACGCCGGGTACGTGCCGTACTCGTACCAGGTCGGGCAGACCGGTGTCTCGGTGTCGCCGCAGCTGTATGTCGCGCTCGGCATCTCGGGCGCGATCCAGCACAAGGCCGGTATGCAGACCGCGAAGACCATCGTCGCGATCAACAAGGACGCGGACGCCCCGATCTTCGAGATCGCGGACTTCGGCGTGGTGGGCGATCTGTTCACGGTCGTGCCGCAGCTGATCGCCGCGCTCGAGGCGAAGAAGGCGTAACCCGGTATGGCGACGTTCGGTTCCACGGTGCGCCGCGGCCTCCCGCGCGTGCCCGGCGGCGAGCCCTGGCCGCCCGCCGGCGCCGCGCCCGGCGCGAACGGCAACGGCGCCGCTGCGCAATCCCCGCTCGTTGAGCGAGCGAGGGACGACCGAGACGAAACGCCCCCGGCCGGCGCGCACCCCGACGTTCGCGAGTTTCCGGCAGCGGTCGCTGCCGCATCGGTGGCGGAAGTTGCGGGACCGGGTGCTGCGCCCCCTGCGGTCGTGACTCCCGAGGCGTCGGTGCCCGGGGCGCGGGCCGTGCGTCGTGGCCTGCCGCGCGTGTCCGGCGGGGAGCCGTGGCCGCCGGTATCCGTCGTCCCGGTCGCTGCGGCGAAGGTGGCAGCTGTCGCCGCCACCGAGACCGCCGCGCGACCAGAGGTGACACCTTCGGAGCCGGTGAGCCCCGAGAAGGTGGCACCTGTGGTCGCCACCGCCGCGGCGACCGCGCCAGAAGCGACACCTTCGGCCGCGGGCGAGGGGACGAAGGCGCTCCGCCGCGGACTTCCGCGTGTGGCCGGCGGCGAGCCCTGGCCGCCGGCGGGCTTCGCGCCGACCGCGACCGCGGCGGTGGTGACGGATGCCGCAGCCCCGCAGGCTGCGGAGGCGCCGGCCGTTGCAGCTGCCGAGGTGGCAGCTGGGCCCACGCGCCCGGAGGCTCCGGGCGACGCGCCAGCGGCGTCTGGAGGGGGCGTGGGGACCGTTCCCGTCGAGACCGTCGTTCCCGCCGCGCCGAGCACCGCGACCGGCGTCCCGCTGACGCAGCCGCTGCCGTTCCGGCGCACGGTCTGGGCCGGTGCCACCGCCCAGACCCACCCCGCGGCCAAGGCGGAGCCGAAGCGGATCGGGCCGTTCACGCGCGGCCAGTGGGCCGGCGCGGTGATCGTCGGCGGTGCCGGGCTGCTGTACGCGGCCGCCATGGCAGTGTTCGCGGTGCGCTGGCTGCTCTCGACGCAGTGGGGCGTGGACTTCCTCGCGACCTACCCGGGCGAGTACCACCTGCCCGAAGGAGCCCCGGTGGGCGTTCCGGCCTGGCTCGGGTGGCAGCACTTCTTCAACGTCTTCCTCATGGTGCTGATCATCCGCACCGGTCTGCAGGTGCGCACCGAGAAGCGCCCGACGGTGTTCTGGTCGCCGCGCAGCAACGGCCGGCGCAAGATGAGCCTGAACCTGTGGTTCCACCAGTCGCTGGACATCCTGTGGATCGTCAACGGCGTGATCTTCGTGGTGCTGCTGTTCGTGACCGGCCAGTGGATGAAGATCGTGCCCACGTCGTGGGAGGTGTTCCCCAACGCGATCTCGGCGGGCCTGCAGTACGTCTCGCTGGACTGGCCGACCGAGAACGGCTGGGTGAACTACAACTCGCTGCAGCAGCTCGCGTACTTCGCCACCGTGTTCCTCGCCGCACCTCTGGCGATCGCGACGGGCGTGCGGATGAGCCATGTCTGGCCGAAGAACGCGGCCGGGCTGAACAACGCGTACCCGGTGGAGTGGGCGCGCGCCGTGCACTTCCCGGTGATGCTCTACTTCGTCGTGTTCATCGCGGTGCACGTGTTCCTGGTGTTCGCGACCGGAGCGCTGCGCAACCTCAACCACATGTACGCCGCGCAGGGCTCGGTCGACCCGAACGCGTACGCCGACAACTGGACCGGGTTCTGGCTCTTCGTCGCGTCGCTCGCTGTCATCGCAATCGCGTGGGTGGCCGCCCGGCCGCTCGTGCTCGCGCCGATCGCCCGCCTGTTCGGCAAGGTCTCCGGCCGCTGACGCGACCGGTTTACTCGACGACGATGCCGGCGAGGTCGGCGAGGGCCGACGCCATGAGCTGCAGCTGCTCGGGGGAGATGGTCGCGCCGCGGAGGCCCTCCATCCCGACGACCTGACCCACGTCGGCCCCGCGCAGGTCGACGTCGGTGAGCCGCGCCCCGCTGGCGTTCAGCGTGCCGATGCGGGCGCCGTCGAACGCGACGCGGCGGGCCGAGGCATCCAGCAGGTCGATCTCGTCGATGGTGCAGTCGACGAAGGCGACGTCCAGGAGCTCTGCCCCGCGGAGGTTCACGTAGCCGAGCTTGCAGCGAGTGAATCGGACGCCGCGCCAGGCCACGTCGTAGGCCTCGACGGAGCCGAACCGGCTGTCGCGGAGCTCGACGTCGCGCCAGCCGCCGCGCGCGGCCGAGACCGCGGGCACGTTGGCGCCGGCGAACACGGACTCGACGAGGTGGGCACCGCGGAGCGCCCAGCTCTCGAGGTCGAGGCCGTCGAAGCGGCACGCCTCGACGGTGGCGCCGGACTCGAGCTGCCATGTGTCGCGGGCGATGCCCGCGTACGCGACGCCGTCGAGGCGCCCGGAGTCGAGCAACTCGTCGTCGCCGGGATCGAGCGCGCCCAGCGACGATTCGTCGAAGTCGAAGGAGGGCGGCTGGGTGCCCTGGGTCTTGCGGGATCTGGCAGCTGGCATCGCCGCAACCTTAGCCCGTACCGCCGACGCCGCACCTCGCAGAGCATCCGGAGAGGGGGGATAACCCGAAGAGAAGTCTCCGGGTGCCTCGGGCGCGCGACTCGGCGTGCGCGCCTAACTTTGGTGACATGACCTCCTCGGACTCTCCTCCCGTCCGCCCGGTGACGCGGCCCGCCCAGGTGGCGGGCGCCATCGCGCAGCTCGCGGCCCTCGGCGTGATCGGCGCCGCGGCCTTCTCCCTCCTCTTCACACTGCTCGGCGTCGGCATCGGCCTGGTGTTCGTGATCGGCATCGGCCTCGTCCTCCTCGTCGGCCTCGTCTACGTGCTCTTCGCGCTCGGTTGGCTCGAGACCGAGCGCGTCGACGGTCTGTACCGGTTCGGGCTTCCGCGGCTGCGTCCGCGGACCAGCGGCCGGCCCGGCTTCGGTGGGCTCCTGCGCACGATCTGGATGCAGGCCATCGACCCCGGCACGTGGCGCGCGATCGCGAACCTCGCGATCGCGACGATCCTCGGGTGGGTCGTCGTGGCCCTCGCCGGACTCCTGGTCTCGGGCGTCGTCCTCGTGTTCGCGCCGCTGTTCGCCGACGCGAGCGCCGTGCGGCTCGCGCGCACCGGCATCGAGGTGCCGCTCGCCTGGGCGGTCCCCGTGGGCATCTTCGCGGCGCTCTTCTCGGCCGCAGCGCTCATCGGCCTCGGCGTACTCCACGGCATCATCGCGCGGGCGATCATGGTCCCTTCGCGCGAGGCCCAGCTCGCCGCCGCGGCCCGCATGTCGAGCCAGCAGCACGCCGGCGCGGTGCGCGCCGCCGACGTCGAGCGCACGCGCATCGAGCGCGACCTCCACGACGGCGTCCAGCCGCGGCTCGTGTCCGTCGGAATGACGCTCGGGCTCGCGCAGCAGAAGATCGACGCCGACCCGGAGGCCGCCAAGGCCCTCATCACCGAGGCGCACACCTCGACGAAGGCGGCCATCACCGAGCTGCGGCAGCTGGCCCGAGGCATCCACACCTCCGTCCTCGACGATCGCGGTCTCGACGCCGCCATCTCGGCGCTCGTCGCCCGCTCGGTCGTGCCGGTGCACACCGACGTCCGCCTCGACGGCCGGTGCAGCCGCGACACCGAGGCGGCCGCGTACTTCGTGATCGCCGAAGCCCTCACCAACGCCGCCAAGCACTCGCGGGCGACCGAGGTGCGCGTGGTCGCACGACTGCGCGAGCCCGGCACGCTGTGGGCCCGCGTCGAGGACAACGGCGTCGGCGGCGCGCGGGTCATCCCCGGCGGAGGCCTCGACGGCATCGTCAACCGCGTCCTCGCGGCCGGCGGCGAGGCGCGCATCGACAGCCCCGCCGGCGGGCCGACGAGCGTGGAGGTGAGCATCCCGTGCGCATCCTGATCTGCGAGGACTCGGCGCTGCTGCGCGCCGGCCTGGTGCGGGTGCTCGAAGACTCCGGCCACGAGGTGGTCGCCGCCCTCCCCGACGCGTCGCGGCTCGACGAGACCGTCGACGAGACGGCGCCCGACCTCTGCATCCTCGACGTGCGGCTGCCGCCGACCTGGGTCGACGAGGGCATCCGCGCGGCCCTGTCGCTGCGGGCGCGCCTGCCCCAGCTCGCGGTGCTCGTGCTGTCGCAGTACGTCGAGGAGCGCTACGCCGCCGACCTCATCTCGTCCAGCGGCGGGGCCCTCGGCTACCTCCTCAAGGATCGCGTGGCCGACGTCACCGACTTCCTCGAGGCGATAGAGCGCATCGCGGCCGGTGCCACGGTGCTCGACCCCGAAGTGGTGGCGCAGCTGCTCAGCCGCAGGACGAGGGACGAACGGATGCTGCGCCTCACCGAACGCGAGGCCTCCGTGCTCGCGCTCATCGCGGAGGGGCGCTCCAACCAGGCCATCGCCAAGACGCTGCACGTCACCGAGGGCAGCGTCGAGAAGCACATCACCGCGGTCTTCCAGAAGCTGGACCTCGAACCCGACGAATCGGGCAACCGGCGCGTGCTCGCCGCGATCGCCCACCTCGAGCACGGGGGCCCGACGCCGCCGGCTCCGACGACACCGAGCGGCCGTGGGTCGCAGACAGGAACGAACCGATGAGCACGACCCTGACCCCTCCTCCCGTGGTGCCCGACAGCCCCGTCGAACCGCCGCGCCCCTCCTCCGGCGGATCGCGCGCCGTCGCGATCGTCGTGATCGTGCTGGGCGGCATCGTGCTCCTCGGCGCGGGGATCTCGGCCGCGGTCGGGACCATCGCCTCGGCAGCCGTCCACACCTCGACCCGCACGGCCGACGCCGCCGGCGTCGAGGAGCTCGACGTCGACGCCGCCGCCGGCACGCTGCGCGTCGAGTTCTCCGATGTCCGGGAGGCCGAGCTGGAGGTGACGAGCTCGTGGGGCGCCGGAGACTGGCGCCTCGAGCGCGACGGCGACACGCTGCAGGTCTCGTCGCCCGACCGCGACTGGTTCGGCTGGCGCGGATGGTTCGGCGACGGGGGAGCGGATGCCGTGCTGCGGCTGCCTGCGTCGCTGGAAGGACTGGACGCCGACATCTCGCTCGCGGCCGGCGAGTTCGTGACAGACGGCGAGTTCGGCGAGCTGGACCTCTCGCTCGCGGCCGGCTCGTTCGACGTGACAGGCTCGGCGGACTCGCTCAGCGCGGACGTCAGCGCCGGGCGCGGCACCCTCGAGCTGGACGGGGTGCGCGAGGCGGACCTCACCGTGAGCGCGGGCTCGCTCGACGCGACCCTGACCGGCACCGCGCCGGACGCGATCGAGCTCGACGTGAGCGCCGGTTCGCTGCGGCTCACGGTGCCCGAGGGCGAGTACGACGTGCGCTCCGAGGTCTCGGCCGGCCAGTTCGACAACAACATCGGCTCCACGCCCGGCGCGTCCCACACGATCGACGTGCAGGTCTCGGCGGGCCAGGCGGTGCTCAAGTCCGGGAGCTGACCACTCGGATCCCCCTTCCGACCCGTCGTCGCGGCTCTGCGACGGCGGGTCGGTCTTGTGCGGCCGGGAACCGTGGGTCAGGGGCCGGAGCTGAACGCCTCCGCCTCGGCGTCGCGGCCACGGGCGAGGCCGGCGGTGAATCCCTCGGCGTAGGCCTCGTCGGCGCCGAGGCGGAACATGTCCTTCTCGAGCGGGCGCACGATCGAGCGGGCGCCGGGAAGATCCAGGGGGCCCACGAGGTCGGCGCGGCCGCGCACCACGGCGACGGGGCGCCGCGTCGCCTTGCCCTTGACGAGGTCCGCCGCCGCCGCGAGCTCGTCCCCGACGCACGGCATCGTGACGACCAGCGGGCGGCCCTCGGCATCCGTGCCCCCGCGGAGGTCCTCGAAGACGTGCACGCCGCCCGCGCCGATCGCGTGGTCGGTCTGGCCCTCCCGCCAGGCGCGGCCCAGCGTGTCGGAGACGATCACGCCGACCTGGGTGCCGAGGCGCTCCCGCAGGCCCGCGGCGATCGCCCGCGCGGAGGCGTCGGGGTCGACGGGCAGCAGCAGCACCGTGCCCTCGGGGGTGTTGGACGCGTCGACGCCGGCCGCGGCCGAGACCATGCCGAGGCGGTTCTCGACGATGCGCGTCGTGGAGCCGTTGGGGGTGGTGCGGGATGCCACGACCCGCACGGTCTCGGACGTGATCGCGTCTTCGCGGTCGTCGGCGACGACGAAGCGCCCTTCGGCCTTCGACACGATCTTCGACGTCACCACGAGGATGTCGCCGTCCGCGAGCTCGTCGCCCGCCGCGCGGGCGATGACCTCAACGAGGTCGGTGCCGGCCTCGATCTCGGGGATGCCCTCGAGGGGCCAGACGGTGAGCGCGGTGCGAGGCGGCATGGGTCCAGTCTTCCGGATGCGCGGGCGCTCCGGCTCCGCCGTCGCAAACGCCGAGGGGGCGTGCCCGGCGAACCGGACACGCCCCCTCGGGACAGCGGAGGATCAGCGCACGAAGCGCACCTCGGTGAGGGTCTCGCCGAGGAAGGGCTCGGTGTGCGTCGCGCCGTCGAGGGCGAAGCCGTTGCGCGTGTAGAAGCGGTGCGCGCGGGGGTTGTCGTCGGCGACCCACAGGTACAGGCCCTCGGCCGGCTCGACGACCGCGTCGAAGAGCTTCTGGCCGATGCCGGTGCCGTGGTGGGCGTCGAGCAGGTAGATGAAGTACAGCTCGCGGAAACGCGGGGCGTCCTTGTCGCGGGCGGGGCCGGAGCCGGCGAATCCGACGATGTCGCCGTTCACGAGGGCGGCGAACATCTTGAACTCGGGACCCTGGACGGCCCAGTGGGTCCAGAGCTCGGCGAGGCGCTTGGGCGAGACGGCCTCGAGGGCGGCCTTGCTGATGAGGTGGTCGTACGTCTCGTGCCAGGCGGTCGCGTGGACGCGCCCGAGGGCCTCCGCGTCGACGTCACGCACCGGACGGACGACGATGTCGGTCTGGGTTTCGGCTTCCATGGCCAGACTCTACGCGCGTCGGCGCGAGACCCGAAATCGGGGTAACGCCGGGTGAACGAGGGTTGACAAAAGGATGCTGCTGCCCGGCGATTCTCGGAGATCCCGCCGGAATCGGGCCGATTCATCCGCAGCATCCGAATTCGGCGGGATCTCCGAATCTCACGGCGCACCGATCAGCGCGGGCGCCGGGGTGAAGCTGTCGGGATTCGACAACCGAATCGGCGGAGTCGTCGAGGATCGCTACGATCGCACCTCGTGAACGTGATGTGGCGGACCCTGATCGTGATGGTGACCGCGCGGCGCAGGCTGCGGCGCGGCGGACGACTCGGTCCGAACGAGATCAGCCGGATCCGGCTCACGACGCTGCTCACCGACATCGACCTGCTGCGTCACATGAACAACGGCCGCTACCTCTCGCTGTTCGACCTCGGCCGGTGGGATCTGCTCGTGCGCACCGGCCTGTGGGACGTCATGAAGACCTACGGCTGGTACGCCGTCGTCTCGAGCGAGACGGTGACCTTCCGCAAGTCGCTCAATCTGTGGCAGAAGTTCGACGTCGAGTCGCGCATGATCGGGCACGACGACAAGGCCGTCTATCTCGAGCATCGCGCGGTGGTCGGCGGCGAGGTGTACGCCCGCGCGATCATCCGCGCCCGCATGATGAAGCGCTCCGGGGGAACGCTCTCGCACGAGGAGCTCTTCGCCGCGATCGGCCGCCCCGAGGGCGTTCCGGAAGTGGATGCGTGGGTGCACGAGTGGGCTGCAGCATCCGCGCTCCCTCCCACGCGCGCGGAGGCGCCCAGCGTCTGGAACTGAGGGATCAGCGGAAGACGACGCTGGCGATCAGCGACACGGCGGCGAGGATGCCGACGTTGATGGTCGCGAGGAGCACCGTCCAGAAGCGGCCGGGCTCGAAGCGGGTCCACGTGCGGTGGTCGACGGCATCGAGCGCCGCGTCGAGGGAGTGGTACCGGCCGATCGTCCGGCGTCCGCGCGTCGCGACATAGCCCCGCTCGTCCCGCTTCACCTCACCGACCTGGCGTCCGGAGCGGTCGGCTGTCCACGCGCCGCGCTCGGGGGTCGTCCAATGGATCTCACCGGCCCAGACTTCGGAGTGCTGTGTCATGCCTCCACGCTAAGGACGCGTCATCCATCGCTGCGGGTCTTGACAGATGCGCTCGGCTGCGTCTATCGCGTCGGGGTGGGTTCGTCGGGCTCGGGCACGATCGTGAGGCCCGCGGGCGAGTTCGCCGCCTTGGTGAGAGCCTCCACCCACGCCGGGTTGAGGCGCGGCTGACGCCCGCCGAAGTACTCGAACGCTAGCGAGACGTTCGGGCTCAGCCACACCGACGTGCGTCCGAGGCCGGCGCGGGTGGGGTCGCTCCAGGTGAACGGGAACGACTCGCCGCGTCGCAGCTTGGCCCAGATGACCGCCTGCAGATGCGCGAGGATCCGATCGTCGATCGACGTCGTGACGCGGGTGTCGTAGGTGAGCGTGCCCATCGCCCCCACCTTAGCCCCCGCGACAGGGGACGGTACCTGATCCGGTCGCGCGGGCGATGCGGCGTAGTATACGCAGATTCCGCGCCCGTGTCCGGTGTTGCGCCTGGATGCGAACGTCCTCGACGCTGGTGGCATGGTGCGTCCTCCCCAGCTCACTCGTGACCTGCGTGCCGCGCTCTCCGGCGGCGAGCTGTGGATCGCGTTCCAGCCTCAGTACGACCTGGACCCGGCTGGTCCCGCCGATGCCGCGGCACCCACGGATCCCGTCGCCGTCGAGGCGCTCTGCCGTTGGAACCATGCGCTCCTCGGCGCCGTGCCCCCCGACACGTTCATTCCGCTGGCAGAGGAGGGGCGATTCCTCGATGAGGTCGATCTGCAGGTCTTCGAACGGGCGACGGATCAGGTGACGCGGTGGCGAGAGTCGGGTCATCCGCTCGGGCTCTCGGTGAACGCCTCTCCGGCGCATTTCTCGAGGCGGTATGCCGACACCATCGTCGCGCGGCTGGACCGGCTCGGCGTCGACCCGGTGGGGTTGACGGTCGAGATCACGGAAGCACCGACGCCTCAACTGCGCCCCGAGATGATCACCGCGATGCAGGCATTGCAGTCCGTGGGCATCGCGATCTCGGTGGACGACTACGCCGGCGGCGACACCACCATGGGCATGCTGGAAGCGCTGCCGATCGACGAGGTCAAGATCGACCGATCACTCACGCAACGCTCCGACGCCGAAGCCCATGACGCCGTCGCCGCCGTGGTCGCCAGCAGCGCCCAGCACGGCTGGCGGGTGGTCGCCGAGGGCATCGAGACCTTCGCGGACCTCCAGCGTTCCCGCGATCGCGGCTGCGCTCTCGGGCAGGGCTACCTGTGGGGGCTTCCGATGCCGTCCGAGGAGATGGACGCGCTGCTCGCGGCGGTGTGACCGGCGCGCGAACGACTCGCGTCAGAGCTCGTATTCGGCGAGCTCGTCGTCGGGTTCGTCGACGGGAGCCGCAGGCGCCTCGCCGACCTCGAACTGCGACCAGGTGACCGGCATGCCGGGGGAGAACAGGATGTCGACTCCCGGGCCTCCGCGCAGCGGCGGGATGTTCACGTAGCCGCCCCCCGCCTTGATCGCCTCGAGGATCTTGGTCTTCAGCTCCGACACGGGGTCGGGCAGGAAGTAGTCGCGTCCATCGACGGTGAGCCGGTTCACGATCGCCATCGCACCAGAGTACCTGCGCCCACCCGCCCGTAGGATCGACGCGTGGGCATACTTCACTACGGCGCACCCCCGGCGTCCTTCACGATCGACGATCGCACCCTCGCTCACCTCGAGCTGGTCATCATGGCGAAGCTTCGGCGTCGGGAGAACCTGTCGTTCGCCCACGTCGACGACAACACATCGCTGCGTCAGGCCGTCTGGATCTCGCCGGTGACGACGCTCCGGTTCGAGTACGAGGGCCCGATGCCCGAGATCAACCGGCTCTGGCTGCAGGATCTGATCGACGCGGCGAACTCGTCGTCCGGGCTCCGGGTCCTCCCCGAGCCCGACCTTCCGTCACGCTGAGACCCGACCGCCGCCGTCGCGCTTCGCGCGGTACATCGCCGCGTCCGCGGCGTCCAGCAGTCCTCCGGGAGAGATCCCGCGCTCGGCCGCCACGACGCCCGCGGAGGCGCCCACGGCGACCTCGACGCCCCGCACCGTGATCGGCTCGGTGATCGCGGCCAGCGCCCTTCCGGCGATCGCCGCGGCCTCCTCCGGTCCCGCGCTGACGCAGACGATCACGAACTCGTCGCCGCCCAGCCGCACAACGATGTCGGAACTGCGGGCCACGCCGCTCAGCCGGCGGCCGATCGCCGCCAGCACGGCGTCGCCCATCTCGTGACCGTACGTGTCGTTGATGAGCTTGAAGTCGTCGAGGTCGAGGAAGACCACGGCCACGGCGGCCTCCGAGCCGTGCAGCAGCTCGTCGAGCCGGTCGTCCAGGAAACGGCGGTTGTGGAGGCCCGTGAGAGCATCGCGCAGCGCGAGCTCCGCGAGCTCCGCCTGGGTTCGGGCGACCATCGCCGACCTGATCTCCTCGCCGAGATCGAAGGCGTCCTGGGCGTGCTCACCCCACGGGAGGCTCCGGCCCGTGACGCTCTCGCGCCAGGCGGAGAACGACCGGCGAGGGGAGAGCGGCGTGTCGCGGTTCTCCGGTCGCTGGTCGCCGAGCCAGTCGACGGTGCGCGAGACCTCGCTGCGCACGAACACGAGCGTGTCGCCGTCGCCGCCGAGCGGCACGATGAGGAGGCCGGTGACGCCCGGCACCTCGACCGCGAGCTCCGGCCGTTCGATCGGGAGCGCCTCCCACAGCAGCCGTCCTGGGCCGAGTTCGTCGATCACGGCGAACAGGCGAGCAGGGGACGGCACAACGCCCACGGTGTGGACCGTCTCGCCCATCCGCAGCAGGGCGCCGTCGGCGGGGACCACGTCGAGCACGGTCCGCTCGCCGCTCATCAGGACGGCGCCGACATCGCCGCGCCCGTACAGCGGAGCGATGATGGCGATCCGCCGCTCGCGCGCCTCGAGCTGCCGGCGCAGGCGCCGGATCTGCTCGGCGGCGGCGAGCTGGGTGACGACCTGGGTCGCCATCACTTCCAGGGCGCGGCGCAGGAGCACCGGAATACGCCGTGGGGTGCGGTGCGCACACGTGAACATCCCCACGAGGCGGTCCTCGATGACGAGGCCGAACGACACGGTCGCCGCCTGGCCCATGTTCCGCATGAACGCGAGGTGATGCGGCGACACGGCGCGCAGCTCGGTGCCGCCGAGATCGATGGGGGCTTCCTCCGGAAGGAGCGTGTGGAGGACGAGGCCCGGGTCCTCGGTGTCGGCGATCACCCGCGAGCGCTTCTCGATGTACAGCGCACGCGCCTGCGCCGGGATGTCGGAGGCGGGGAAGTGGAGTCCGAAGTACGGCTCCATGTCGGGTTCGCGCTCGTCGGCCACGACCTGGCCGTGCCCGTCCTCGTGGAACTCGTAGCACATGACCCGGTCGAACCCCGTGATGGCCTTGATCTCGCGGGCCGCCTGCTGCCGCAGCTCGTCGGGATCGGTGACCCCCGCCAACCGCTGGATCGCGCCGACGACTCCGGTGCGGACGTACTCGAGCTCCGGTACGACGGGCTCGAGCTCGACGATGAGCGGCGCGGTGCCGCGATGCGCGATGACGTCGTAGAGCGAAGCCTCGAACTCCGCTCGCACCGGGTCGACGGCCAGTCCCTGGCCGATCGCCCAGGAGAGCGTCTCGCTGCCGGCCTCCCGCAGGTCGCGTCCGAGCCAGTGCTCGACGTTCTCGCTCGCGACGACCACGACTCCGGTCGCCTCGTCGATGCCGAAGAGGGCGCCGTGCGCCTGGATGCGTCCGATCGTGCGGATCTGCTCCTGCGAGCATTCCTGGAGGCGGAGCGTCTCCGCATCATCGCGGGGACGATCTCCGTCGAAGAGGAGGGCAGGCGTATCGGTCAACGCGGGTCCTTAAAGAGCGTGGCGGGTGGGGGGAACTGCGTCGGCGAGAGCCTCATCCTACGTGTGCGGGCGTCGGGAAGCTAAGAATCCCCGGTCCAGCGGGGACCTAGCGCAACCAGTGCCCGCGCGCAACGGGTTTGCCGCTTGCCGCGGACGGCGGTTGCCTGACTGTGGTGGTGCCGGCCGACCCCCGCCCGGCGCCGGAGGGAGAAGGAGGAGCCGTGGACACGACCACCCTGATCTGGATCATCGTCGGCGTCGTCATCGTGCTCGCGATCGTCGTCGTCGCCCTGCTGCTCACCGCGCGCGGGCGCCGCGAGCGCCGCCGGGAGCACCAGCACGATCGCGCCGAGAAGATGCGCGAAGACGCGCGCGAGACCGAGCTGCAGGCCCGGCAGCACGAGGCCGAGGCGGCACGTGCCCGCGCGGACGCCGCAGCCGCAGCCGCGGCCGCGGAAGACGCCAAGGCGCGGGCGGCCGAAGCGTCGATGGACGCCGAACGCCGGGCCGGACGCGTCGACGACCACCGCGCCGAAGCGGAGGACCTGCGTCAGCAGCACGCGGAGGCGATGCGCAAGGCCGACGACGTCGACCCCTACGTCGACGGCACCGGCGCCCGCAACGCTGCTGCTCCTTCAGCCGCTGCGTATACGGGCGACTCCGGCGACGACCGAGACACGGTGCTCGAGGGCACCGAGCGCGACCGCCGCGCGAACACGGACGAGCGGCCGCCGACTCCGCCCGAACGGCACGAGCACACCGAGCGCACCTGACCGGGAGACGGATGCTGCGACCCCGCCACCGCGCGGCCCTCGGGCGCCGCTACGTGCGTGGGGGCGCAGCATCCGTCCGCCGAAGCGGAAACGCGTCGCGCAGGGCGCGCCGAACCTCCAGGATGCCCGCGCGCGCCCGCGACGCGGTGCGCTGCGCGGTGAAGATCTCGCGCGCGGGGCGACCGGGGAGATCGAGCAGCGACACCGGGACCGCCGAGCCCTCCCACAGCAGGTCGGGCAGCACGGCGACCGCCTGCCCCGCCGCGACCAGGCGCGCGTGAGCCGACAGATCCGCCAGCTCGTACCGCACGTCGGGCTCGAAGCCCGCGGCGCGGCACTGCTGCACCGCCCACAGACGGGCAGCGGTGCCGGCGGGCTCCATCACCCACGGGCGATCGCGCAGGTCGTCGAGCGAGTGGGCGGGATCGACGGATGCCACGGCCAGATGGATCGGGTCGGTGCCGAGCGGGTCGCGCTCGAGACCCGGCGCGTGGGCCCGCGTGTGCCCGGGGTACTGCTCGGCGATCACGAGGTCGACGCCGCGCGCCGTGAGCTCGAACAGCCCGAGCTCGGGGGGCATCTCGACGAGCTCGACGCGAAGGTCGGGCGCGCGTTCGGACAGCAGTCCGAGCGCGGCGGGCACGATGGCGAGCGCGGCGGTCTGCATGACCGCGACCCTCACCGGCGCGAGGCCCGGGTGCAGAGACTCGAGCTCGCCGCGCGCCTGCTCGTCGAGATCGAGCGCGCGCGCGGCGTGCGCCGCCAGGACGCGTCCGTGCTCCGTGAGCCGCACCCGCCGGCCTTCCGGCGCGAGCAGCGCGACCCCGGCCTCCTTCTCGAGCTGCGCGAGCTGCTGCGAGATCGTGGACGGACTGTACGAGAGCGCGTCGGCGACGGCGGCGAGCGTGCCGCGCAGCGCGAGCTCGTGGAGCAGTCTGAGGCGACGCAGCTCGAACATCAGCATCCCATCGAGAAATCCGAACGATATAGATCGTAGATGATCGCTTTTCACGAATGAATGGATGCCTCACCCTTGACCTCATGCAGCAGGTGAACCCGATCGCGCACATTGAGGTGCAGGCTGGAACCACGGAGTCCGACGACGTGACAGCTGGAGTGCGCATGCAAGTACGACCCGACGAGCACCTGGCCGGTGAGGCGATCGCCCTCGCCCAGCGATGGATCTCCGAAAGCGCAGAGGTCGAGGTCGACCCGGCGGCGGAGCGACTGGCGGGCGTGCTCAAGGACCCGAACGGCCTGCCGTTCACCATCGGGTTCGTCGACGGCGTGATGCGTCCCGAGAGCCTGTCGGCCGCCGCATCCCATCTGCATCGCGTCGCGCCCCTCGTGCCCGAGTTCCTGCCCTGGTACCTGCGCGGCGCTGTCCGTGTGGGCGGTGCGGTCGCCCCGGTGCTGCCGTCGCCGGTCGTGCCCATCGCGCGGCGCGTGCTGCGCGAGATGGTCGGGCACCTCGTCGTCGACGCCCGTCCCGACAAGCTCGGTCCCGCGATCACCGCTCTTCGGGAGAGCGGCGCGCGGCTCAACCTCAACCTCCTCGGCGAGGCCGTGCTCGGCGAGCAGGAGGCGCTGCGCCGGCTCGAGGGCATCCACGAGCTCATCCGCCGGCCGGACGTCGACTACGTCTCGGTCAAGGTCTCGGCGATCGCCAGCCACATCTCGATGTGGGCGTTCGACGAGGTCGTCGAGAAGGTCGTCGCCCGGCTTCGCCCGCTGTACCTCACGGCGGCCTCGCCCACGAGCTCGGTGAACGGCCCGACGTTCATCAACCTCGACATGGAGGAGTACCGCGACCTCGATCTCACGATCGCGGTGTTCACGCGCCTCCTCGCCGACCCGCGCCTGCGCCACCTCGAAGCAGGCATCGTGCTCCAGGCCTACCTGCCCGACGCCCTGCCCGCGCTCGAGCGGCTCACCGCGTGGGCGCAGGAGCGCGTCGCGAACGGCGGCGCGCGCATCAAGGTGCGACTCGTGAAGGGCGCGAACCTCGCGATGGAGCGCGTCGACGCGGTCATGCACGACTGGAGCCTCGCCACGTACGGCGAGAAGGTCGACTCCGACGCGAACTACGTGCGGTGCCTCCGGTTCGCACTCGAGAAGGAGAACACCCGCGCGGTGCGGATCGGCGTCGCCGGTCACAACCTCTTCGACATCGCCTACGCCTGGCTGCTTGCCGGCGCCACAGGGGTCCGGGACGATGTCGAGTTCGAGATGCTGCTCGGGATGGCGCAGGGCCAGGTCGAGGCGGTCGCGCGCGAGGTCGGCCATGTGCTGCTGTACGTGCCGGTCGTGCGTCCCGACGAGTTCGACGTGGCGATCAGCTACCTGGTGCGACGCCTCGAGGAGAACGCCTCGAGCGACAACTTCCTGTCGGCCGCCTTCGACCTCGCCGACGACCCGGCGATGTTCGACCGCGAGCGCGACCGGTTCCTCGCCTCCCTCGCCCGCGCCGACGATGCGGCGCTCGCGACCGGCGCGAACCGGTCGCAGGACCGCGCCGCCGAGGCGACCGCGACCACCGACTCCGACGCGGCCCGAGCCGACTCCCCGCGCGCGCAGGCGCGCCTGCGCCGAGCCGCCGCGGCATCCGACGAGGCCGGTCTGACCCAGGCCGTGATCGGCATCGCGCGCTCGGCCGTGCCCGGCGACACCGCCCCGGTCGAGCGGTCCGTCCCCGAGCAGGTGTTCGGCGCCGAGGCGTTCGTCGAGACCGCCGTGTTCGCGCCCCGCGAGTCCGCAGCCCGCGTCGCGGGCGCACCGGGCTTCCGCAACACCGCCGACAGCGACCCGGCCCTGCCGGCGAACCGCGCCTGGGCGCGCAGCATCCTGTCCCGCATCGAGACCTCGCGCGCCGGCGACGCCACAGTCGAGGCGGCCCGTGTCACCGACGAGCCCGCGCTGCACGGCATCGTGACGCGCGTGCGCGACGCCGCACCGGCGTGGGGCGCTCTCCCTGCCGCCGAGCGCAGCCTGGTGCTGGCCGCCGCCGCGCGCGCACTCGAAGCCCGTCGCGGCGAGCTCATCGAGGTCGCCGCCTCCGAGACCGGCAAGGTCTTCGCCGAGGCCGATGTCGAGGTCAGCGAGGCCGTCGACTTCGCGAACTACTACGCCGCCACCGCGCGCGAACTCGACCGCGTGAGCGGCGCGGTGTTCGAGCCGGCCCGGCTCACCGTCGTGACGCCGCCGTGGAACTTCCCGATCGCGATCCCCGCCGGCGGTGTGCTGGCGGCCCTTGCCGCGGGATCCGGTGTCGTCTTCAAGCCCGCGCCGCAGGCACGGCGCTGTGCGGCAGTCGTCGCCGAGGCGCTGTGGGAGGCGGGCGTGCCGCGCGACGTGCTCGCGCTCGTCGACATCGACGAGGGCGGTCTCGGACAGACGCTGCTGTCGCACCCGGACGTCGACCGGGTGATCCTCACCGGCGCGTGGGAGACCGCGGCCCTGTTCCGCTCGTGGCGCCCCGACCTCCCGCTCCTCGCCGAGACCAGCGGCAAGAACGCGATGATCGTCATGCCGACGGCGGACCTCGACCTCGCGGCATCCGATCTCATCAAGAGCGCGTTCGGCCACGCCGGCCAGAAGTGCTCCGCCGCGTCGCTCGCGATCCTCGTGGGTCCGGTCGGCCACTCGCAGCGCTTCGCGCGTCAGCTGGTGGATGCTGCGACTTCTCTCCGGGTCGGACCGCCGTCCGACCCGCTCAGCGAGGTCGGCCCGGTCGTCGAGGCGCCGCGCGGCAAGCTCCAGTGGGCGCTCACCACCCTCGACGAGGGGGAGCAGTGGCTCGTCGAGCCGAAGCGCGTGGATGCCGCTCCCGAGTACGACGGGCGGCTCTGGAGCCCCGGCATCCGCACCGGCGTGCAGCCCGGCTCGCGCTTCCACCGCGAGGAGTTCTTCGGACCCGTGCTCGGCATCATGCACGCGTCGTCGCTCGCACACGCGATCGAGCTGCAGAACGCCGTGGCCTACGGCCTCACCGCGGGGCTCTACACGCAGAATCCCGACGACCTCGCGCTGTGGCTCGACCGCGTCGAAGCGGGAAACCTCTACGTCAACCGCGGCATCACCGGTGCGATCGTGCAGCGCCAGCCGTTCGGCGGCTGGAAGCGCTCGTCGGTCGGCGCCGGCGCCAAGGCGGGCGGACCCAACTACCTCGTCGGCCTCGGCCGGTGGCGCGCCACCTCCGGCGCCCCGACATCGGCCACGCTGCACCTGCGTGGTCTCGACACCCGCATCGTCGCCCTCATCGAGGCGGCGCAGCCGTCGCTGGACTACGAGGCGTTCGAGTGGCTCCGTCGCGGTGCCCTGTCGGACGCCATCGCGTGGGACCGCGAGTACGGCCAGGTCAAGGACGTGTCCGGCCTCGGTGTCGAGCGCAACCTCTTCCGCTACCGTCCGATCCCGGCCGTCGCGCTGCGCGCCACGGCAGACGCCTCGTGGCAGGCCGTGCTGCGTGTCGTGATCGCGGGTCTGCGTGCCGGATCGCGACTGACGCTGAGCGCGCCCGTCGGCCTGCCCGCCGCCGTGCGCCGCGTGCTGGCGGAGGAGGATGTCGCCGTGTTCGTCGAGACCGACGAGCAGTGGCTCGAGCGCCTCACCGCCGTCGACATCGTCGCGGCGGCCGCCGACGCCGACCCCGAGCCGCGGCCCGCGCGCGTGCGGCTCATCGGCCAGCCCGACTCGGTCGCGGCGCTGCACACCGTCGTCGCGCAGGCCATGGGCGGTGACCCCGATCTCGCGGTCTACGACAACGAGGTCACCACCGCCGGCCGGCTCGAGCTGCTGCCGTTCCTCCACGAGCAGTCCGTGACGATCACCGCGCACCGCTTCGGCAACCCCGATTCCTGGAGCGAGTCCGTCATCTGACGGAGACGGATGCTGCGGCCCGCAGCATCCGTCAACCCTGCCGTCTGCGTCTTTCGATGTGGCTGCTCGCGGGATCGGGGCGCACGGCGATCGTTCGGGGGACCGGATGCGCCCCCCCGTGCGGGCGTGCCCCGAACCCCGTGACGGCGGCACGGCGAGCGCCGGCGCTGGTCAGTCAGGCGGCGGAGGCCGGCGCGACCAGCGGCTCCGGCCGCGGAGCGCGCGCCGGACGGATGCCGATGATCAGCAGGTAGCCCACCATCCACAGCTCGCCGACGGTCGCCGGGATCACGAGCACGTCCGCGACGACGTCGGCGGCGCCGGGGAGCGCGGCCGACAGCACCGCGTTCACGACGTAGCCGACGCCGCCGACGACCAGGATCCAGCCCAGGATGCGCGGCAGCCGCCCGGTCGTCAGGGCGAACCACCCCATGGGAACGAGCCACAGCCCGAAGAACACGGCGCCGACCGTCCAGAACGCATCCGCGACGACGCGCAGCAGGGGCGCGGCATCCGGCGTCGTCGCCGTCGCCGGATCGAGAGAGATCGCGAGAGCCGCCGTGAGCATCGCGGCGCTTCCCAGCACCGCGAGGGCGTTCCCCATGCCGAATGCGGCGACCGCGTAGGCCGCGACGGGGCGGTCTTCGCGGTACAGCGCGAAGAAGCCGACGGCCGCCAGCGACTGGGCGATCACCACGCCGAGTTCGAGGGCGATGCCGAGCTGCGCATAGCCGAGCGCCTCCGTCGCGAGGGGGCGCACGAGCAGGAAGCCGAGGCCCCCGAGCACGGCGAGGGCGAGATAGGCGCCGCCGGTCCAGCGGGCGGTGCGGATGAGCGAGGGCATGTCGATTCCTTCCGAGGTGGTGTGTAAAAGATTCTTGACACGCACGGTAGGCCCGCTTATCGTCGGTGTCAAGAATCTTTTACAACCCTCTGGGGGAGTCATGGTCTACGAAGAGCGCAACATCTGGGCGAGCCTCATCGTCAGCGTGATCGGCACGATCGTCTACGTCGTGATCGTGCTGCAGCAGGCCGACGGCGGTCCGGTCACCGACGTGGACTGGGTGCCGATCATGCTGTGGGTGATCGGCGCGAGCATCGTCGGTGCGATCGTGCTGAGCATCGCGTGGGGCATCCTCGCGGGCATGTTCGACCCCGACGGGGTGGGCAAGAGCGACCAGCGCGACCGCGACATCGCCCATATGTCGACGCGCGTCGGCCAGGCGTTCCTCATCATCGCCGGGCTCGGCGTCCTCGTCCTGTGCGCGTTCGAGGCCGACTGGTTCTGGATCGCCAACACCATGTACTTCGGCTTCGCGCTGTCGTCGATCGTCGGCGGCATCGCGAGCGTCATCGCCTACCGCCGGGGGCTCGTCTGATGGTGAAGCCCACGAAGGTCACCAACTCGATCCGCGCCGTCCGCGAAGCGGCCGGCATGACCCAAGCCGATCTCGCCCGTCGCGTGGGCGTCACGCGGCAGACCCTCATCGCCATCGAGCAGGGGCGGTACTCGCCGACGCTCGAGCTGGCCTTCCAGCTGTCCCGCGCCTTCGGCGTCGGGCTCGACGATCTCTTCGACTACCCGGAGGAATGACATGTCCGAGACACCTCACGGACCCGCGTCCCTGCGCACGGACGCGATGCCCGCGTGGACGCAGCACCGATACGGCGAGGCCGGCACGGTCGCACTCGAGAACATCGACGTGCCGGCGCCACGCCGCGGCGAGGTGCTCCTGCGCCTGCGCGCGACGGGCCTCAACAACGGCGACATCCGCGTCATGCGCGGCGAGCCTCTCCTCGTGCGCTTCGCGTTCGGCCTGCGTCGCCCGCGCCAGGCGGTGAGGGGGATGGATGCTGCCGCCACCGTCGTCGCGCTGGGCGACGGCGTGACGGAGCTCGCGGTCGGGGACGAGGTCGTCGGCGAGCTTCCCGGCGGCGGCGGGCTCGCGATGTACGCGGTGTGCCCGGCGTCGCGCCTCGTCGCCCGACCCGCCGAGCTCGACCCCGCGGTCGCCGCCAGCCTGCCGGTCGCGGGCGGTACCGCCTGGCAGGCGCTGCAGCTCGGGGGAGTGACGGATGCCGCGACCCCGGCCGCGTCGCCGCAGCGGGTGCTCGTGATCGGCGCCTCGGGTGGCGTCGGCACCTTCGCGGTGCAGCTCGCCGCCGGGCGGGGTGCCGAGGTGTGGGCGCTGTGCGGACAGCGCAACCGAGTGCTCGTCGAAGGACTGGGCGCGTCGCACACGTTCGACTACCGGCACGTGCAGCCGGGGTCGGCCGAGCTCGGAGAGGGGCGGTTCGACGCCGTCATCGACATCGCCGGCACCTCTTCGCTGCGGGACCTGCAGCGGCTCGTGCGCGACGGTGGCCGGGTCGTGCTCGTCTCCGGTGAGGGCGGTCGCGTGCTCGGACCGATCGGGCGCATCGCCGGCGCCGCACTCCGCTCGGTCGGTTCGAAGCGCCCGCTGCGTCCGCTCGCCGCCGTCGCCAAGCCCGACGTCCTCGCCGAGCTGCTCGCGCTCGCCGCAGAAGGGCGCCTGAACCCGGTCATCGAGCGCCGCTACCCGTTCGCCGAGGCGGGCGCCGCGCTCGCCCGCGTGGCCGACGGCCACGTGGCGGGCAAGGTGGTGGTCCTCGCGGAGTGACCGGGGCGCAGCATCCAGAGGCTGCATTTCCTGGCCGTATGCGGCGTCCGTGAGACAATGGACGAGGCGTGCCCGGTTGACGGCTTCCTCAGCTCCGCCGGGCCTCTGGACAGCGTCCGCCGCGCCTCTACAGGAGCAAGATGTCCACGCAGAACACCGCGCCCGCCACCGCCCCGGTCACCGGGTCCGCCTCCGGCCGGATCCAGCAGATCCGCCGCTACCTGATGTGCCGCCCCGAGCACTTCACCGTCAGCTACACCATCAACCCGTGGATGGAGCCGGCCAACCCGACCGACACCGCCCTCGCGGTGCGCCAGTGGCAGGCCCTCTACGACACGTACCTCGCCCTCGGCCACGAGGTGCACCTCATCGACCCCATCGAGGGTCTGCCCGACATGGTCTACACGGCCAACGGCGGTTTCGTCATCGACAACGTCGCGTACGGTGCGAAGTTCCGCTTCCAGGAGCGCGTCCCTGAAGGCCCCGCGTTCATGGACTGGTTCCGTGACAACGGCTTCGAGGTCGCGGAGCCCGTCGAGGTCAACGAGGGCGAGGGCGACTTCCTGCTCGTCGGCGACACGATCCTCGCCGGCACCGGCTTCCGCTCGACCGGCGACAGCCACCGCGAGCTCGCCGACGTGTTCGGCAAGGAGGTCGTGAGCCTCAACCTCGTCGACCCGCGGTTCTACCACCTCGACACCGCGATCTCGGTGCTCGACCCCGTGGAGGGTCCCGGTGGCGTCGAGAAGGCCAACATCGCGTACCTCGAGCACGCCTTCGACGAGCGCAGCCAGGCGATCCTCAGCGAACGGTACCCCGACGCGATCCGCGTCGCGGACGCCGACGGCGCCGTGTTCGGCCTGAACTCGGCCAGCGACGGCCTGAACGTGATCATCTCGCCGCGTGCGACGGGCTTCGAGGCTCAGCTGCGCGAGCGCGGCTACAACCCGGTGCTCGTCGACCTGTCCGAGCTGCTGCTCGGCGGCGGCGGCATCAAGTGCTGCACGCTCGAGCTGCGACGCTGACCCGCGCGAAAGAGGAGTCCCTGATGACCGCCGCCTCCACCTCACTCGACGCCGCGATGAGCCAGATCATCGCCGCCGAAGAGGAGCACGTCGCCCACAATTACCACCCGCTCCCGGTCGTGATCTCGCGCGGCGAGGGAGCATGGGTGACGGATGTCGAGGGCAAGCGCTACCTCGACCTGCTCTCGGCCTACTCGGCCCTCAACTTCGGGCACGGGCATCCCGCGATCCTCGCCGCCGCGCAGGAGCAGCTGAACCGCCTGACGCTCACCAGCCGCGCGTACCACAACGACCGACTCGGACCCTTCGCCGCCGCGCTCGCAGAGCTCTGCGGCAAGGACCTCGTGCTGCCGATGAACACCGGCGCCGAGGCCGTCGAGACCGGAATCAAGGTCGCCCGCGCGTGGGGCTACCGCGTGAAGGGCGTCGCTCCCGACGCCGCGAAGATCGTCGTCGCGCACGGCAACTTCCACGGGCGCACCACGACGATCGTCGGCTTCAGCGACGACCCGCAGGCACGCGCCGACTTCGGGCCGTTCACGCCCGGCTTCATCTCGGTCCCGTTCGGCGACGCCGCGGTCATCGACGCCGCGATCACCGCCGACACGGTGGCCGTGCTCATCGAGCCGATCCAGGGCGAGGCGGGCGTCATCCTCCCGCCGGAGGGCTACCTCAAGAAGGTGCGCGAGATCTGCACCCGCCGCGGCGTGCTGTTCATCGCCGACGAGATCCAGTCCGGGCTCGGCCGTGTGGGCGAGACGTTCGCGTGCGACCGCGAGGGCGTCGTGCCCGACGTCTACCTCCTCGGCAAGGCGCTGGGCGGCGGCATCCTTCCGCTCTCGGCGGTCGTCGCCGACCGCGACGTGCTCGGGGTGATCCACCCCGGCGAGCACGGCTCGACGTTCGGCGGCAACCCGCTCGCCGCGGCGGTGGGCCTGCGCGTGGTCGAGATGCTGCAGACCGGCGAGTTCCAGGGCCGCGCGAAGCTCCTGGGCGAGCACCTCGAGGCGAAGCTCCAGGAGCTCGTGGGCCACGGCGTCACCGCGGTGCGCGTGGCAGGCCTCTGGGCCGGCGTCGACATCGACCGCGAGGTCGGCACCGGGCGCGAGATCGCCGAGCGCCTCATCGGACGCGGGGTGCTCGCGAAGGACACCCACGGCCAGACGATCCGCATCGCGCCGCCGCTCGTCGTGCGCGGGACGGAGCTGGACTGGGCGGTCGAGCAGCTGCGCTTCGTGCTCGCGGGCTGAGGCGCCGGAGGTCGTGGTTCTGCGGCGGCTCACGCCACGTCGACGTTGAGCTGCTGCCACCCCGTCGCGCCGTCGGGCGCCGGCCACGCGTCGGTCTCGGTCTGACGTTCGCCCTGCGCGTTGGTGGCGCGGCAGCGGATCGCGTGGGAGCCGCTCTCGGCCGTCCACGGGATCGACCACTGCACCCACGTGTCGTCCGAGATCGCCGACGCGAGGGTCGCCTCGCGCCACGGCCCGCCGTCGGCCTGCACCTCGACCTTCGCGATGCCCACGTGCTGCTGCCAGGCGACACCCGCGATCGTGGTGTCGCCGGCGCTCAGTCCCTGGCCACGGCGCGGCAGGTCGATGCGTGACTGCAGCTTGATCGGTCCCTTCGCGGACCACCCGCGCGTCGTCCAGTACGCGGTGGCCTTGTCGAACCGCGTCACCTCGAGCTCGGTGACCCACTTGGTCGCCGAGACGTAGCCGTACAGCCCCGGGACGACCATGCGCACCGGGAAGCCGTGCTCCGCCGGGAGCGGCTCGTCGTTCATGCCGACGGCGAGGATCGCTGCGCGCGTCTCCTCCTGCAGCACCTCGAGCGGCGTGCTCGCGGTGAAGCCGTCGATCGAGCGCGACAGCACCATGTCGGCGTCCGACGTCGGCCGGGCGCGTTCGAGCAGCCGGCGGATCGGATAGCCGAGCCACTTCGCGTTGCCGATGAGGTCGCCGCCGACGGGGTTCGAGACGCACGCGAGGGTGGTCCAGCTCTCCTCGAGGGGGAGCGCGAGCAGCTCGTCCCACCCGATCTCGACCTCGTTCTCCACGAGCCCGTGGATGCGCAGGCTCCAATCGCTCGGATCCACCTGCGGCACGACGAGTGCGGTGTCGATGCGATAGAAGCTCGCGTTCGGTGTCACGACCGGCGTCATGCCGGTGAGATCCAGCTGCGCGCCGGCCGGGACCGGCGGCGCGGCGACGGCCGGCGCGGGCAGTCGGAGCGCCTGGCGCACGGCGGTGACCGTGCGGGAACCCGCCTGCAGCGCGGTCCCCGCGATCGCCGCGATCACGCCGGCCGCGGCGGCCGCACCCGCCCACACGAGGAAACGACGGCGCGACGGGTCCTCGTCACCTGGTGCGTCGTCCGTCGCCGTCTCTGTCGAGGCGCGGGACGAGGCATCCGTCGTCCGTCTCGCGAGCTGCGTCAGAAGCCGCACTGCCGCCGCCGCGACGAGCCCTGCGGCGAGCGAGGGGAGCCATGCGAGTCCGGTCGCGCCGGCGCGGGTCATCGCGAGCACCGCGACGACCGCGCCGAGGACGGCGAACAGTGCGGCGCCGAACCACGGGCGGCGCAGTTCCAGGATGCCGACACCCGCCGCCGCGACCAGCAGCACGAGCGCGATGCCGATGAGCAGGGCGAGCTTGTCGGCCGTGCCGAACAGCGAGATCGCGGCATCCTTCGCCCACGGGGGCGCGAGGTCGATGAGCACGCCGCCGACGACGGAGAAGGGGCTCGACGAGGGTGCGACCAGTGCCGCGAGCAGCTCGCCCACCCCCGCGCCGAGCACGACGGACGCCACGCCCGCTCCGGCACCGGAGAGAGCCGAGGCCTTCGCGGCGACGCGCGTCGCGGCACCCGCCTCACGAGTCATAGCGGGAGCATACGTCCGATCCGCCCTGTGCGGACCAGGAGAACGGCTGGGAAACACGAGCGCAACGAAGGCCGCATTAGGCTCTTCGCATGGGTGATCTGTTCGACGGCTACGGCTCCACGCTCGCGCCGCGCAAGACGCCCTCGGGGGTCCCCGCGTTCGACGAGATGTTCGGGAGCCCGGCCCACCCGGGTGCGCCGGCCGAGTCGCGCGAGGCCTATCGAGAGCTCTACCAGGCGCTCGCGCAGATGACCCAGGAGGAGCTGCGCGGCCGCACCGATTCCCTCGCGAGCTCGTACCTCGCGCAGGGCGTGACATTCGACTTCGCGGGCGAGGAACGGCCGTTCCCGCTCGACGCCGTACCGCGCGTGATCACGTACGACGAGTGGTCGCGCATCGAGGCCGGCGTCAAGCAGCGTGTGCGGGCACTCGAGGCGTTCCTCGACGACGCGTACGGGCATCAGTTCTGCGTGCGCGACGAGGTGCTGCCGGCCGGGCTCATCGCGAGCTCCCAGTACTTCTACCGCCAGGCCGCCGGCATCCACTCCGCCAACGGCGTGCGCATCCAGGTGTCGGGCATCGACCTGATCCGCGACGAGCACGGCGAGATGCGCGTGCTCGAAGACAACGTGCGCGTGCCCTCGGGCGTCAGCTACGTCATCTCGAATCGCCGGGTCATGGCGCAGACCCTGCCCGAGCTGTTCGTGTCGATGCGGGTGCGACCGGTCGGGGATTACCCGAACAAGCTGCTCGCGGCGCTGCGCGCCTCGGCCCCCGCCGGCATCGAGGATCCCAACGTCGTGGTGCTGACGCCCGGCGTGTACAACTCCGCGTACTTCGAGCACACGCTGCTGGCACGCCTCATGGGCGTCGAGCTCGTCGAGGGCCGGGATCTGCTATGCATCGGCGGCAAGGTCTTCATGCGCACGACCCGCGGGCCCAAGCGCGTCGACGTCATCTACCGCCGAGTCGACGACGACTTCCTCGACCCGCTGCAGTTCCGCGCCGACTCCATGCTCGGCGCCCCCGGGCTCATGCTCGCCGCGCGCCTCGGCAACGTCACGATCGCGAACGCGGTGGGCAACGGAGTCGCCGACGACAAGCTGCTCTACACGTACGTGCCGGACCTCATCCGCTACTACCTGGCGGAGGAGCCCATCCTTAAGAACGTCGACACGTGGCGCCTCGAAGACCCGAACGCGCTCGAGGAGGTGCTCGACCGCCTCGACGAGCTCGTCGTGAAGCCGGTCGACGGCTCCGGTGGCAAGGGCCTGGTCGTAGGGCCCGATGCCTCGCCCGCCGAGCTCGAGAAGCTCCGCAAGAACCTGCTCGCCGACCCGCGCGGATGGATCGCGCAGCCCGTGGTCATGCTGTCGACGATCCCCACGCTCGTGGAAGACGGCATGCGTCCGCGTCACGCCGACCTCCGGCCCTTCGCGGTCAACGACGGCGAGGACGTCTGGGTGCTCCCCGGCGGCCTCACCCGCGTGGCGCTGCCCGAGGGACAGCTCGTCGTGAACTCGTCGCAGGGCGGCGGCTCCAAGGACACCTGGATCGTCGGCGGCGCCGCACCCGGCCACGTCGAATACGGCCAGGGTCAGAGCGTCGCCGGCCTCGTCGCCGACCAGGCGGCCACGGTGACCGCGGCGATCCCGATCATCTACGACGCCCAGACCGAGCCCACGCACTCGCCGCAGGACCGCCCGCGCACGCGCGTCGAGCAGCAGGAGCAGCAGCAGCAGCAGGCTGCGGAGCAGGACGGAGGCGCGTCATGCTGAGCCGCATCGCAGAGAGCCTCTTCTGGATCGGGCGCTACATCGAGCGCAGCGACGGCACCGCCCGCATCCTCGACGTGCACCTGCAGCTCCTCCTCGAGGACCCGTGGATCGACGAGGACACCGCGTGCCGGTCGCTCCTCAGCGTCATGGGGTCGCTGCCGCCCGAGGGCGTCGACCAGGTGCGCCGCGAGGACGTGCTCTCGCGCCTCGCGGTCGACCGAATGAATCCGTCGAGCATCGCGTACGCGCTCACAGCCGCGCGCGAGAACGCCCGCCGCGCCCGCGAGATCGTCTCGACGGAGCTGTGGGAGACCCTCAACACGACGAACGCCCGCATGCCCCGGCGCCTGCAGAACGACCGCGTGCACGAGTTCTTCCAGTGGGTGCGCGAGCGCGCGGCGCTCGCGGTCGGCATCGTGGACTCGTCGACGAGCCGTGACGAGGCCTGGCAGTTCTTCACGCTGGGGCGCAGCATCGAGCGCACCGACATGACCGCACGCCTGCTCGCGACGAGGTCGCTGACCGAGGCATCCGGTCCGTCGTGGACGACCATCCTGCGCTCGTGCGGTGCGTACGAGGCGTACTTGCGCACGTACCGCGGCATGCCCAGCGCCCGCAACGCCGCCGAGTTCCTGCTGCTGGACCGCCTCTTCCCGCGCTCGATCATCTACTCGATCCAGCGCGCCGAGGAATGCATGAGCGCCATCGATCCCCGCGCCGATCGCGTGGGCCACTCCAACACCGTGCTGCGGGCTCTCGGCCAGATCCGCAACGACCTCGAGTACCGGCCGATCTCCGAGATCCTCGGCGAGCTGCCGACGCACATGGACCGCGTGCAGACCGTCACTCGCGAGGCATCCGAAGCCATCCGCGGCCGGTTCTTCCCGACGCAGGCCGAGCCCAGCTGGATCGGAGAGATCTCATGAAGCGCCTCCGGATCGAGCACCAGACCGGCTTCAGCTATCAGGGCGACGTGACCGCGTCGTACAACGAGGCGCGCATGCTGCCGGGTTCCACCGACAGCCAGTTCGTGCTCAACTCGTCGCTCGACATCGAGCCGTCGACCTCCGTCAACCAGTACGTCGACTACTTCGGCACACGGGTCGCGGCGTTCGACGTGCTGTCGCCGCACTCGTCGCTCACGATCACCGCGCGTTCGCTGGTCGAGGTGCGTCCGCGGCCGCTCGAGCACATCGACGTGACGTGGGAGGGGCTCGCCCGCGAGGCGGCCCGCTCGCTCGAGACCGTCGAGCAGATGACGCAGACCCGGCGCACCCGCCCGCACGAGGAGGTCGCCGAGCTCGCACGGTCGATCGCCGCGCAGCACGACCACCCCGGCCGCGCCGCGCACGCGATCGCCGTCGCCATCGGCGACGCCGTCGAGTACATGCACGGCATCACCGGCGTCCACTCGACCGCCGCCGAGGCGTGGGAGGCGCGCAAGGGCGTCTGCCAGGACATGGCGCACATCGCCCTCGGCGCGCTGCGCGAGGTCGGCATCCCGGCGCGGTACGTGTCGGGCTACCTGCACCCGCGGCCGTCGGCAGAGGTCGGTGTCGCGGTGACGGGCGAGTCCCACGCGTGGATCGAGTGGTTCGCGGGGGAGTGGCAGGGCTTCGACCCCACGAACAACATCGAGATCGGCGACCGCCACGTGCTCGTCGGCCGCGGCCGCGACTACGGCGACGTGCCGCCGCTGCGCGGCGTGTACGCCGGCCCGTTCAAGAGCAACCTGCACGTCAAGGTCACGATCACGCGCGAGGCGTAGCCGGCGGCGTCACCCCGCAAGGATCGGAGATCCGGTGGGAATCGGATGCCTCGTGCCGAGGCATCCGATCTCCGCTGGTTCTCCGAGTTTCGGGGCGACGGATGCTGCGGCTCAGGCCGGTTCGGCGGCTTCGACCTCGACCCGCTCCTCGTCGCGCGGCCTGCCGCCCCCGAGCGAGAGCGTGGCCAGCAGGCCCACCGCGAGGAAGCCCGCGGCGGCGAAGCTGGCGTACTTCGTGCCTTCCGAGAACGCCGCCTTCGCGTCGTCGGCGAGCTGCTCGGTCTGAGGCGATCCGGCGAGGCCTGCGATCGCGCCGCCGGCGCTGTCGACCACGGCCGAGACGACCTGGTCGCGCTGTTCGGCGGGGATCCCGCGGTCGTCGAGCTTCGCCGTGAGCACCGCGGAGGTCGTGGAGAAGAGGATCGTGCCGAGGATGGCGATGCCGAGCGCCGCCCCGAGCTGGCGCGCCGTCGACTGGGTTCCCGACGCCTGACCGCCCTCGGCGGTCGGCACGTCGGCGAGCACCACGCCGGTGAGCTGCGCAGTGGCGAGACCGACACCGAACCCGTACACGAACAGTGCGGGGATCAGCGGCACCCAGGAGGCGTCCGGGGCGATGACGAAGCCGACCGCCGCGATGCCGATGATCTCGGCCACGATGCCGACGCGCACGATCCACACCGGTGCCACGCGTCCGCTCAGTGCCCCCGCCAGTCCGCTCGCGGCGAAGGAGCCGATCGCGAGGGCGAGGAGGATGAGGCCCGTCTGGACGGCCTCGAACCCGAGCACGAACTGGAGCCACAGCGGCAGCGCGAGGATCAGGCCGAACTCGCCGAGCGAGACCACCATCGCGGCGATGTTGCCGTTGCGGAAAGACGGGATGCGGAAGAGCCCGAACGCGATCACTGTCGGCTTGCCGGCCCGGCGGCGATGGAACCCCCACCAGATGAACGACACGACGCCCAGGGCCGCGACGGCGAACGCCACGGCGACGGGTGAGATGTCCCACGGCCAGGTCCATCCGCCGATCGTCAAGTCCTTCTCGGCGGTGAGCCAGCCGTAAGTGCGTCCTTCGATCAGCCCGAAGACCAGGGCTCCGACGGTGATCACCGACAGCAGCGCGCCGAAGAGGTCGATCGACACGGCATCGCCGCGCGATTCGTCCACGGTCAGCAGCACCCCGACCACGATGGCGATCCCGAGCGGCACGTTGATGAGGAACGCCCAGTGCCAGGAGAACTCGGTCGTCAGCCAGCCGCCGAGCAGCGGGCCGACCGCGGCCATACCGCCGATCGTCGAGCCCCAGACCGCGAAGGCGACGGCCCGCTCGCGCCCCCGGAACGTCGCGTTGAGCAGCGACAGCGTCGTGGGGAGCATCATGGCGCCGCCGATGCCCTGGATGAAGCGCGCGCCGATGAGGAGTCCGCCCGTCGTCGCGAGCGCGGCCCCGACGGAGGCGAGGGTGAAGATGACCACGCCGATGAGCAGCATCCGTCGACGTCCCCATCGGTCGGCGAGCGCGCCGAACACGAGCAGCAGCGACGCGAAGACGAGGGTGTAGGCCTCCTGCACCCACTGCACCTCGCTGGACGTGATGCCCAGGTCGTCGACGATCGCCGGGATCGCGACGTTGACGATGGTGGAGTCGACGATGATGAGCGCGACGGCGACGCTGATGAACACCAGCCCCGCCCATCGGCGGCGCGAACTCGAGGTCATATCGCTAGCTTATCTAGCGATATGACCTCGATCCAGATGTTCTCGCCCTCAGGCGGGAGGGTTGTCGGGATCCAGCGTCTCGAGCGTCTCCTCCTCGACGGGATTGTCGGCCTCGAGCTGTTCCTCGGTGGTCTTGTCGCCGCCCAGCGGGCTGTCGCCTTCAGGGGCCTGGTCGTCGCTTCGCCGTTCGTCCATGGCGGTCACGCTAGCGCGGGACGGATGCTGCCGACCGGGGGTTGACGGAGGTCACCAGGCAACTTCGGAATCTGCTGAAAGTTTCCTTGACGTTCGATGATGAAACGTGTCACCGTAGAGCGGTCTACAAAACGTAGAGCGATCTACGGATCGACCTCAAGGGAGAGGAAAAGCACGATGATGTCGCCTCAAACCACCAACCTCACGCGAAATCCGCGTGCGCGCCGACGTACGACGGCGCTCCTGCTGGGCGCCGCACTGATCGCCGCGGGCGGAACTGTCGCGTTCGCGGCACCCGCTGCGGCCGCGGACTGCGCCACCGTCCCCTGGATGGACACCTCGAAGTCGGCCGACCAGCGGGCTGAGGCGCTGCTGGCCGCCAGCACGCAGCACCAGAAGTACCGCTGGCTCGTGGAGCAGCCCGCGAACAGCCCGCAGCAGACGACGTGGTCGGGCGGCGTCGTCTACCCCGTGCAGGTGGACTGCACGCCCACTGTCATCTACTCGAACGGCGCCGAGGGTGCGCACGGCAAGGCGGGCACCACCGCATGGCCGGGCCCCATCGCCGTCGCGGCCTCCTGGAACCTCGAGCTGGGAGAGCAGAAGGGCGCGATCCACGCGGACGAGGCGTTCGACAACCGCAGCAACGTCATCCTCGGCCCGGGTGTCGCCAGCGGCCGCACCCCGCTCTCCGGCCGCAACGCGGAGTACTTCGGAGAGGACGCGCTGCTCTCCGGCCTCATGGGCGCCGCGAACGTCCGCGGCATCGAGGACGGCAGCAGCCCCGACAAGCCGGTCATCGCCAACCTGAAGCACTACGTCGCGAACGAGCAGGAGCTCGACCGCAACAACAGCTCCTCGAACATCGACGAGCGCACGTTCCGGCAGGTGTACGACCTGCCGTACGAGATCGCGATCAAGGAGAGCGACCCCGACAGCCTGATGTGCTCGTACAACCAGATCAACGGCATCTGGTCGTGCGAGAACGACACCCTCACGACGAGCCTGCGCGACAAGATGGGCTTCGACGGCTACGTCATGAGCGACTTCGGTTCGGTCCACTCGACGGGTCCGTCGCTCATGGCCGGCCTCGACCAGGAGCTCAACCGCCCGATCTGGTTCACGCCGGTTCGGCTGGACGCTGCTCTGGCGGCGGGGGAGATCACGCAGCAGCGCATCGACGAGGCCGCCTTCCGGGTCGTGCGCACCTACATCAAGGAGGGGCTGTTCGACCACCCGCTCCCCGCGACCTCGACGCCCGTCACCGCGACGGACGAGTCCCGCGCCCTGGCGCGCGAACTCGCCGAGGAGAGCGCCGTGCTGCTGAAGAACGACGACGGCATCCTGCCCCTCGACGACGGACCGCTCACGGTCGCGGTCGTCGGTCCGACGGCCTCGAAGACGCCGACGGGCGGCATCAGCTCCGCGCAGGCGTGCTCGGCCGGCGGCTTCGGCGCAGGTGGCGTGCTCAACTGCGCGAACGTCGTCGACCCGCTCACCGCGATCACCGAGCGGGTGCAGGCCGCGGGCGGAAGCGTCGTCTACAACAACGGCGCCGACCTCGCCTCGGTCGCCGCGACCGCTGCCCAAGCCGACGTCGCCATCGTGTTCGGCTACATCCGCACGGGTGAGTTCGCCGACACGGCAGACCTCCGCCTCGACTCGAACGGTGACGCGCTCGTGCAGGCCGTCGCTGCGGCGAACGACGACACCGTGGTGGTTCTCAACAGCGGAACCGCGGTCGAGATGCCATGGATCGACGACGTCGACGCGGTGTTCAGCAACTGGTTCGCCGGTGAGCAGATGGGCCCCGCTCTGGCCGCTCTTCTCTGGGGTGATGTCAACCCGTCGGGCAAGCTGCCGATGACCTTCCCGAAGTCGGTGGCCGACACGCCGACCGGAAGCGACCCGGCACGTTACCCCGGCATCTTCTCCAACGGATCGACCACCCGGCCCGCCGGGTCGACGGAAGCGCGCCAGGTGAACTACACCGAGGGTCTCCAGGTCGGCTACAAGTGGTACGACGCGCAGGGCATCGATCCGCTGTTCGAGTTCGGGCACGGCCTGTCGTACACGTCGTTCGCGTACAGCGACCTGGCGGTCGACCACGTGGACGATCCGGCGACCGGTGACGTGCTGTCGAAGGTGTCGTTCACGGTGACCAACTCCGGCGCCCGCGCCGGCGCGGAGATCCCGCAGGTCTACCTGACGCTGCCCGACGCGGCGGAGGAGCCCGGCAAGCGACTCGTCGGCTTCGACCGCGTCGAGCTCGCGGCGGGTGCGAGCACCCGGGTCGAGGTCGTCGTCGACTCGACCGCGAGCAACCAGCCCTTCTCCATCTGGGATGTCGACGCCGACACCTGGACCGTGCTGGACGGCGAGTACACCTTCGCCGTCGGAGCGTCGTCACGCGACCTGCCGCTCACGCAGGACGTGTTCGTCGACCGCGTCGCGCCGAAGATCACCTCGATCACGGTCAACGGCAGCCAGAAGGTCGTGGTCGCCGCGGCCGACGAGCTGAGCGGCGTCGCGCTGATCGAGTACTCGACCCAGAAGAACAAGCAGGATGCCTCGGCATGGGCCCCGTACACGGGTCCGCTGCAGGTCGACGCGAAGAGCACCGTCTCGTTCCGCGTCACCGACCACAGCTGGAACGTCAGCGAGGTCGTCCAGGTGAACCGCAAGGACCTGCGCTGAGACCCCGGGGGCGGCACTCCCTGGGTCGCCCCCGGACCATCTGTCCGCCCCGTGGTGCCGCCACGGGGCGGACGACGCTTTCCCGGGCGCGCCGGGGTACGTTTGCCCTGCAGGTCTGCACCGACGAGGAGAAGAATGACGGATGCCCCCTCCCCGCGCCACGCGACGATCGAGGACGTCGCGCGGACGGCCGGCGTCTCTCGTGCCGCCGTGTCGAAGGTGCTGCGCAATGCCTACGGCGTGAGCGACGGGATGCGCGAGCGGGTGACGGCCGCGATGACCGAGCTGAACTACCGTCCGCGGATCGCGGCACGGGCGATGCGCGGACGCACGTACACGCTCGGCATCGAGCTTCCGGACCTGGCCAACCACTTCTTCGCGCGGATCGCACGCGGCGCCACGAGCGCCCTCGAAGGAACGCCGTACCAGCTCATCATCGCCCCGGCCGAAGCCGGGTCGCGCGAGGGCCTGCGGGCGCTCGAGGCGCTGGTGGACCGTCAGGTGGACGGCGTCATCGCGGTGTCGCCGCGCGTCGACGAAGCGGGACTGGAGCGGATCTCCGGCTCCGTCCCCGTCGTCATGTTCGGGCGCCACGACACCTCCGACCGGTATGACGTGGTCGCGGGCGACGACGCCGCGGGGGCCCGAGCGGCGATGCAGCACCTGCTCGACCTCGGCCACCGCCGGATCGCGCATCTCACCCTGCACGAATCCGGCGCCTTCGAGCCGTTCCCGCACGGCGTGCGCCTGCGCGAGTACGAGGCGGCCATGGCGGACGCGGGGCTCGGCGCGCACGCCGCGGTCTGGCGCACCGACGAGGGCGAGGGTCCGTCCTCGGACGTCGTTCGTCGCATGCTCGCGGACGGGACGACGGCCACCGCCGTGTTCGCGGCCCACGACGAACTCGCCTTCGGTGCGATGCGCGCCGCGAAGGAGGCCGGGGTGCCGCTCGCCGTGGTCGGGTACGACGACGTTCCCATGGCCTCTCACCCCGCGCTCGGGCTCACGACCGTGCACCAACCTGGTGAAGCGATGGGCGCGCGTGCCGTCGAGATGCTGCTGGAGCGCATCGCCGGGCGCACCGAGGCGATGCACGAGATCTTCGAGATCGAGCTGAAGGTGCGCACCTCCACGCGCGCTCCTTCGAGCTGAGGGGGATCAGCGCGCCGCGACCACCGCGTTGTCGAGCTCGTCGAGATCGACGCCCGGCCGCTCGGCCTGGTTGGTGAGCAGCACGAAGGCGACGCCCGCGCTCGGGTGCACCCAGAACTCGGTGCCCGCCCACCCGCCGTGACCGTACACATCGCGGTCGATGAGGCCCGGGGCGCGCGTGCGCAGGTTCCACGTGAAGCCCCAGTCCTGCCCGCGCTCGGCGGGGTACGGGTCGAGGCGCGGGATGTCTCCGGTGAGCGGGCGGAGCATCATCGCGAGGGTCGCCGGCTGCACGACGCCGCCGGCCTCGCCCTGCCCGATGCGCAGCAGTGCCGAGCCGAGCGCGAGGAGATCGCCCGCCGTGCCGATCATGCCCGCGCCGGGGTTGCGGTGGCTCGCGAATCCGCGCATGTCCAGGCCCAGACGCTCTGCGTCGACCACCGTGTGCGGCTCGACGGCCGGGTCCAGCGTGAAACCGCTCGCGCCGAGCGCGGCAGCCCACTCCGTGACGTCGGCATCCCATGTCCGTCCGGTGGTGTGGCGCACGAGTTCGGCGATGCCGTCGAACGCCACCGTCGAGTAGCGCGAGGCGATGCCGGCGGCGAAGTCGCGGCCCGGCGCGAGCAGTGCGGCGCGCAGCCCCTCGGCGGGGTCGAGCGTGGGTTCGCGGATGCCGGAGGTGTGGCTCGCGAGGTGGCGAAGGCGCACGACGTCGTCGCGGCCGGCTCCGAACGCGGGTAGCGCTGCGCTGAGCGGCGTCTCGGTGGTGAGCAGGCCGCGCTCGATCGCGCGTGCGGCGGTGAGGCCGGTGAGCACCTTGGTGATCGAGAACAGCCAGTACGGATCCTCGACCTGTGCCGTCCGCCCGTCGGTCGCGCCGAACGCGTCGAGCGCGACGACGCCGTCGGCGGTCGCGACGCCCAGCACCGCGCTGGGCAGGCGTCCCGCCTCCACATGCCGTCGCGCCCAGTCGAACGCCGCCCCGTAGCCGGTCACGAGCGGGGCTCGTACCGCTCGGGAGACACGGATGCCGCCACCACGCGCCGCAGGTCCTCGAGAGACGCGTCGGGGCCGAACCAGCCGTGGGCGCGCGCCTGCACGAGCACGTTGCCGAGCGCGGTCGCCTCGACCGGGCCGGCGAGTACGGGAAGGCCCGAGCGGTCGGCGGTCGCCTGGCACAGCAGCCGGTTGAGGGCGCCGCCGCCGACGATGTGGATCACGTCGATGTTCCTGCCCGAGAGTCGAGCGGCTGTCGCGAGCGCGCCCGCGAACGCCTGCGCGATGCTCTCGACGATCGTGCGAGCGAACGCCGCGCGGGTCGTCGGCACCGACGCACCGCTCTCGCCGAGCACCGCCGCGATGCGCGCGGGCATGTCGCCAGGGGCCGACAGCCGCGGGTCGTTGGCGTCGAACAGCGCGATGTCGCCGGACACGGATGCCGCGGCATCCAGCAATCCGGGAAGGTCGATCGCCGCGCCGTCCTCGGCCTCCCACGTGCGCACGGCCTCGCTCAGCAGCCAGAGGCCGGTGACGTTGTGAAGGAAGCGCACGCGTCCGTCGACGCCGCCCTCGTTCGTGAAGTTCGCCTCGCGGGCCGCGTCGCTGACGACGGGCTCGTCGAGCTCGACGCCGACCAGGCCCCACGTGCCGCACGAGATGTACGCCGCATCGGGGGTGCTGAGCGGCACCGCGACGACGGCCGACGCGGTGTCGTGCGAGCCGACCGCGATCACCTCGAGGGCCGCGCCCACGCGCTCGCGCGCTTCGCCGTGGAGGGTGCCGAGGGGGGCGCCGGGATCGACGAGCTCGGGAAGCACGGATGCCGGAATCCCCAGCTTCGCGGCGAGTTCGAGGTCCCAGCTGCCGGTGTTCACGTCGACCAGCCCCGTCGTCGACGCGTTGGTGCGCTCGGCGACGCGCGCGCCGGTCAGCAGGAACGCGACGAGATCGGGCACGAGCAGCGCAGAGCTCGCGTCCTGCAGCGCCGTCTCGACGACGTACTGGTAGAGCGTGTTGAACGGAAGGAACTGCAGCCCGTTGCGGCGGTAGAGCTCGTCGAACGGCACCCGTGCGTGCACCATCTCGACGCCGCGCGCGGTGCGCTCATCGCGATAGTGGAACGGCTCGCCGAGCAGCTCCTCGCCGTTGACCAGGCCGTAGTCGACGGCCCACGAGTCGATGCCGATGCTCGCGATGCCGGGCTCACGACGCAGCGCCTCGGCGAGGCCGTCGACGATGTGGCGGTACAGCGCCGAGAAGTCCCAGTGCAGGGAGTTGTCGGCCCCGGGCACGGGACCGTTCGGGAATCTCGACACCTGCTCGAGGCGCAGCATCCCGTCGTCGACGTAGCCGAGCATCACACGTCCGCTGGTCGCGCCGAGATCGACGGCGGCGACGACGCCGCCGCGGACGGGGGCGGCGTCTGCCGCAGCCCCGGTCGCTGAGCCTGTCGAAGCGTCCGTCATCGCAGGAACGCGGCGGCGACGCCGGAGTCGACGGGGATGTGGAGGCCCGTGGTGCGGCTGAGCTCGGGGCCGGTGAGGACGTACACCGCGTCGGCGACGTTCTCGGGCACGACCTCGCGCTTGAGGATGGTGCGGTTGGCGTAGAACTGGCCGAGGTCCTCTTCCTTGACGCCGTACGTCGCGGCGCGGTTGGCGCCCCAGCCGGCGGCGAAGATGCCCGAGCCGCGCACGACGCCGTCGGGGTTGATGCCGTTGACGCGCACGCCGTGCTCGCCGAGCTCGACCGCGAGCAGGCGCACCTGGTGGGCCTGGTCGGCCTTGGTGGCCGAGTACGCGATGTTGTTCGGTCCGGCGAAGACGGAGTTCTTCGACGAGATGTAGATGACGTCGCCGCCGAGCTTCTGGTCGATGAGGATCTTCGCGGCGGCCTTCGACACGAGGAAGGAGCCCTTGGCCATGACGTCGTGCTGCAGGTCCCAGTCCTTCTCGGTGGTCTCCAGCAGCGGCTTCGACAGCGACAGGCCGGCGTTGTTGACGACGAGGTCGACCCCGCCGAACGCGAGCACCGCGGCGTCGAACGCCGCCTGGATGGCGTCGGCGTCGGCGACGTTCGCGGCCACGCCGATGGCGACGTCCGTGTTGCCGAGCTCGGCCGCGGCGGCCTGCGCCTTCTCGAGGTCGAGGTCGGCGACGATCACGCACGCGCCCTCGGCGGCGAGGCGGACGGCGATGGCCTTGCCGATGCCGGATGCCGCGCCCGTGACGAGCGCGATGCGGCCCTGGTGGGTCTTGGGCTTGGGCATGCGCTGGAGCTTCGCCTCTTCGAGGGCCCAGTACTCGATGCGGAACTTCTCGGCGTCGGAGATCGGCGAGTAGGTCGACAGCGCCTCGGCGCCGCGCATCACGTTGATCGCGTTGACGTAGAACTCGCCGGCGACGCGGGCCGTCTGCTTGTTCGCGCCGTACGAGAACATGCCGACGCCGGGGACGAGGACGATGAGCGGGTCGGCGCCGCGGATCGCGGGCGACTCGGCGGTCGCGTGCGCGTCGTAGTAGGCCTGGTAGTCGGCGCGGTACTCCTGGTGCAGCTCCTGCAGGCGCGCGATCGAGTCCTCGACCGAGGCGTCGGCGGGCAGATCGAGGATGAGCGGCTTGACCTTGGTGCGCAGGAAGTGGTCGGGGCAGCTGGTGCCGAGCGCGGCGAGCTCGGGCGCGCGCTCCGAGGCGAGGAAGTCGGTGACGACCTCGGCGTCGGTGAAGTGGCCGACCATCGGCTTGTCGGTCGACGCGATCCCGCGGATGGTCGCGGCGAGGGCGGCGGCCTTGGCGCGGCGCTCGGTCTCGGGGAGGGCCTCGAAGCCGGCACGCCCGCCGCCGAAGGGCTCGGCCTTGCCGTTGGCGCCGATGTACGCCTGGGCGGTCTCGATGATCCAGAGCGAGTTCTGCTCGGCCTCCTCGGACGTGTCGCCCCACGCGGTGATGCCGTGGCCGCCGAGGATCGTGCCGATGGCCTGCGGGTTCGCCTTCTTGATCTCGGAGATGTCGAGACCGAGCTGGAAGCCGGGGCGGCGCCACGGCACCCACACGACCTTGTCGCCGAAGATCTTCGCGGTCAGCTCCTCGCCGTCGGCGGCGGTCGCGATCGCGATGCCCGAGTCGGGGTGCAGGTGGTCCACGTGGTTCGCGTCGACGAGACCGTGCATGGCGGTGTCGATCGAGGGGGCGGCGCCGCCCTTGCCGTGCAGGCAGTAGTCGAACGCGGCGACCATCTCGTCCTCGCGGTCCACACCCGGGTAGACGTTCACGAGCGAGCGGAAGCGGTCCAGGCGCAGCACCGCGAGACCGGACTCCTTGAGCGTGCCGAGGTCGCCGCCCGAGCCCTTGACCCACAGCAGCTCGACGGGCTCACCGGTGACCGGGTCGGTCTCGGTGCCCTTCGCCGACGTGTTGCCGCCGGCGTAGTTCGTGTTCTTCGGGTCGGCGCCGAGGCGGTTCGACCGGGAGAGGAGGTCGGAGACGGCCGGGTTGGTCATGATGCGTTCCTTCTGATGTGGCTGGGGCGCTCAGGCGAGCGAAGCGGTGACGGGCTGGGGGCGGCTGGCGGGGAGGGCGGCGAGGCGGGTCGCGAAGCGCTCGATCGTGACGGATGCTGCGGCCTCGTGCGGACGGTTCAGATGGCCGTGCTCGGTGCCGGGCTCGGTCACGACGTCGACCGGACGGCCGGCGGCGCGCAGAGACGCGGCGAACGCCTCGCCCGAGACGCGGAGCTCGTCGACGTCGCCGTTGACGATGAGGGTCGGCGGGAACTGCACGAGGTCGACGGGGCGGGCGAGTCCCGGGATCGCGCCGAGCGGGGCGCGCTCGACGGAGCCGCCGAGGTAGTTCTCGTACATGGCGCGCACCAGGTCGGCGCCGAAGCGGTCGGCCTCGGGCTGTGCGTCGAGCGCGGCGCGCAGCGCGGCGTCGGGCGCCGGCTGCACGGCGAGCAGAGTCGGGTACGCGAGCAGCGCGAGCGCGGGAAGCGCCGCGCGCCGCTCGATGAGGCGCAGCGTCGCACCCGCGGCGAGGTTGCCGCCGGCGCTCGTGCCGCCGATGGCGATGCGGTCGCGATCGACCCGCAGGCGGCCGGCATTCTCGGCGAGCCACGACCACGCCGTGAGGATGTCGTCGGATGCCGCGGGGTAGTGGTGTCCGCCGGGGGACCGGCCCGCAGCATCCGTCCATCCGGCCGGAACGGGGGCGAGGCGGTAGTCGACCGACACGACCGTCGTGCCCCGCGCGGCGAGCTGAGACGCCACCCAATCGGACTCGGGCATGTCGAGGTCGCCGAAGGCGAAGGCGCCGCCGTGCGCCCACACGAGTCCGGTGCCGTTCGGCTCCCGCGCGGGATAGACGCGCACGAGTCCGTCGGCGGCGGAGTAGGGCTCGCTCATGAGGTCCTTCGGGTTCGGGCCGGCAGCGGTGCCGGGATCGAAGTGGTGCACCGGGGGCGCGAGGATCGGCATCCCACGCCCCCGGTGGGCTTGTGCGGGGGCTACGCGCCCCAGCCGGCCTGCGTGCCGCCGACGCGGTCCGCGGCGATCTTCTGCTGGTAGCCGGATGCCGCGTATGCGGCCATCGGGTCGGCGGCGAGTCCGCGCGACTCGCGCCACTCGGCCAGCGCCGGGCGCACGTCGGTGTAGAACGCGTCCATGAAGACGGCGTTCGCGGCGAGCACGTCGTTCGCCTGTTGCGCGGCGGCGAGCGCGTCGCGGTCGACGAGGAGCGCGCGCGCGGTCATCTCCTGGACGTTGAGCACCGAGCGGATCTGCCCGGGGATCTTGTCCTCCACGTTGTGGCACTGGTCGAGCATGAACGCCACGTCGGGGTTGTTCAGGCCGCCGCCGCGCACGACCTCGAAGATGATGCGGAACAGCTGGAACGGGTCGGCTGCGCCCACGATGAGGTCGTCGTCGGCGTAGAAGCGCGAATTGAAGTCGAACGAGCCGAGCTTCCCGAGGCGCAGCAGCTGCATGACGATGAACTCGATGTTGGTGCCCGGAGCGTGGTGGCCGGTGTCGAGGCAGACCATCGCCTTGTCGCCGAGCGAGGCGACCTGGGCGTAGGAGGTGCCCCAGTCCGGAACGTCGGTGTGGTAGAACGCCGGCTCGAAGAACTTGTACTCGAGCACGAGACGCTGCTCCTCGCCGAGCCGGTCGTAGATCTTCTGCAGCGAGTCCTGCAGGCGGTCCTGACGGGCGCGGATGTCGGCCTGCCCCGGGTAGTTCGAGCCCTCGGCGAGCCAGATCTTGAGGTCGCGCGAGCCGGTGGCATCCATGATGTCGATGCACTCGAGGTGGTGGTCGATCGCCTTGTTGCGGATGCGGTCGTCGTGGTGCGTGAGCGCCCCGAACTTGTAGTCCTCGTCCTGGAAGGTGTTCGAGTTGATGGTGCCGAGCTCGACGCCCAGGTCTTCCGCGTGGCGGCGCAGGTCGGAGTAGTCGTCGACCTTGTCCCACGGGATGTGCAGGGCCACGCTCGGCGCGAGCTTCGTGTAGGCGTTGACCTGCGCGGCATCCGCGATCTTCTCGTACGGGTCGCGCGGCGTGCCGGGCGTCGTGAACACGCGGAAGCGCGTGCCGGAGTTGCCGAACGCCCAGCTGGGCAGCTCGATGCCCTGGCCCTCGAGAGCGGACTGGATGTCGGGTGACAGCGTCGTCATGATGCGGTGCCTTCTTCGGTGGTGTCGGTCGCCGTGCCCCGGGCTGCGGCGAGTTGGTCGTGCAGATTGAAGATCTCGGTGAGCGGTGTGGCCGCCTGGTCGGGCCGGCCCTCGAGGCCGACGAAGAACCGGCCCATCTCGGCCTCCCAGCGCGCGGCGACCTCGGAACCGGCGAGGTAGGTCTGTGCGGCCTCGTCATCGTCGGTCTCGTAGTAGCCGATCAGGCGTCCGCCTTCGCCCAGGAAGAGCGAATAGTTGCGGCGACCCGAGGCGGCGATCTCGGCGAGCATCTCGGGCCACACCGGCGTGTGGCGGGCGACGTACTCGTCCAGCAGTTCGGGTCGCACCGTCAGCTGGAAGCAGACGCGCTTCGTCGCGGTCGCGCTGGTCATGGGTGGGACGCCTCTCGGGTGGGCGGCGATGTCGGCTGCGACACCCCCGGTGCGATGAATCGTTTCAACGATAAACGGCGAGTTCGCTTTCCGCAAGTGGGAGAGCGCTTTCCCTCGAATCGTACGCCGTGGGCGACGATGTGTCGATAGCGTGAGAGCCGATTCGACGCGAGGGAGCACGGATGGAGCATCAGGAGCGGGCGCTGGCCGCCTATGTCGAGTCCGTACGGGAGCAGCCCGGGGCTCTGGGAGTGGTGCTCGTGGGATCGGTCGCCCAGGGCAGGGAGCGCGAGGACTCCGACGTCGACGTGTATCTCGTCGTCGACGAGGAGCGCTTCGGGGCCGAGACCGCGCAGGGGCGCTTCGCCTGGGTCGAACGACGCGACCTGGACTACCCCGGCTCGTACATCGACATCAAGCTCGTGAGTCCGTCGTATCTCACCACGGCCGTCGAGAAGGCCGACGACCCGACGCGGGCGTCGTTCCTCGGCGCGCGGGTGGCCTGGAGCGTGGTCCCGGGACTCGACGAGACGATCGCCCGCATCGTCGAGCTTCCGGACGAGGTGTGGGACGACCGCGTGCGCTCGTTCGTCGCGCAGACCCACCTGTACGGCGGCTACTTCCTGCGTCAGGCGGTCGAGCGTGGCGACGGATTCCTCCGCCGCCACGCCGGACTCCACCTGGCGCTGGCCGCCGCGCGTGCGGCGCTCGCGGCGAACCGTGTCATGCTTCCCGGTCCCAAGTACGTCTCGAAGCTGGTCCACGCAGTTCCGACGCCCGCAGGCTTCGTCGAGGCCTGGAATCAGGTCGTCGACGAGCCCGGCATCGAGGTCGCGGACGAGCTGATGCGGATCCTCGACGAGTGGGTCGGGGACGGCCTCACCCCCGACGAGGCGCTGTCGACGTTCATCCGCGACAACGAACTCGCCTGGCTCCGGGGGAGTGTCCCCGCGGAGTTCTGGTGAAGCCACCGCCCATCACCCCTTGACCGCTCCGCTGGTCATGCCCGCGACGATCTGTCGGTTGAAGAAGATGTACATGATGAGCGGCGGGATGGTCGTCAGCAGGATGTACATGAACAGAAGGTTGAACTGGCTCACGGTCTGGCTCTGGAAGTTGTACAGGCCGAGCTGCACCGTGGGGTAGTCGTTGCCGGGCAGGAAGTACAGCGGGTTCTGGAAGTCGCTGAACACGAACACCGCCTGCACCACGATGACCGTGACGATCACGGGCTTGAGCAGCGGCAGCACGACCGTGAAGAACAGTCGCATCGGGCCCGCGCCGTCGATGATCGCGGCCTCGTCGAGTTCGCGGGGGATCGTGGCGACGAAGGCGCGGAACAGCAGCACGCAGAATGCGAGCCCGTACGTCGCCTCGATCAGGATCATGCCGGGGATCGTCTTGAACAGTCCGACGCCCTGCAGCACCCAGATCGTGGGAACGACCGCGGGGGGCACGATGAGCGCCGCGAGAACGGCGAAGTTGATGAACGGGTTGAGCTTCGTGCGCTTGCGCTGAAGGACGTATCCCACCATCGCGGCGAGGACGACCATGATGGCGCAGCTGAAGACGGTGATGACGGTCGACCAGAGGAAGGCCCACAGCACCTGGTAGTCGTTCTTCTCGATCACCTCGACGAGGTTCGGCCAGAACTGCCATTCGGTGGGGAGGCTGAACTGGACGAGGCCCGCTTCCTTCGAGTCCTTCGCGGACTGCAGGAACACGAACACGAAGGGTACGAGGAAGACCACGACGGAGACGATGATCGCGATGATGCCGACCAGGTACTTGCGCATCCATCGACGCGCCGTCATCGGGCGCCGGTCCTCCCGTGGGGCGCGGCCGCCGCGGAGCTTGCGGGCGTCGGCGGTGGTGAGGGTCTCGGTGACGGTCACAGCTCCGCCTCCCTTCTGTTGAGGAACCACGAGACCGGCACCATCACCGCCGTGACGACGATGAAGAGGATGACGTTGCCCGCGGTGGACAGGCCGAAGAAGCCCGCCTGGTACTGCTTGTAGATGACGGAGGCGATCACGTCGCTGGAGAAGCCGGGACCGCCCTTGGTCATCGCCCAGATCATCGCGAACTCCCGGAGGCCGCCGATGAGGGAGAGGATGATCACGGTCGCGGTCGCGGGGCGCACGAGCGGCAGCGTGATGTTCCGGAAGATCGACCAGGCGCCCGCGCCGTCCATGCGCGCCGCCTCGAAGTACTCGTGGGGAATCGCGACGATGCCGGCCATGAAGATGAGGGTCGCGATCCCGACGCCCTTCCAGATGTCGACGCCCGCGACGGTCAGCAGGGCGAGGCTCGGGTCGGTGTACCAGCCGGGCTCGGGGAGGTTGAAGAACCCGAGGACGTTGTTCACGACGCCGTGGAACGGGTCGAGCAGCGCCTTGAAGGTGAGGCCGACGCCGATCGTGGAGACGAGGACCGGGAAGAACACGACGGCGCGCAGGTAACCGCGGCCGAGGATGGGCCCGGTCAGGAGCAGCGCGAGCGCCAGCCCCAGCACGACCTTCGACGCCGAGGTGACGAAGCCGTAGATGAAGGTGTTGATGAAGCCCTGGACGAGCTGGGGCTCCTGGAAGAACTGGACGAAGTTGTCGAAGCCGATGAACTCGACGTTGAAAAGGGTCCAGCGGGTGAGCGAGAAGTAGAACGACGCGAACGTCGGCACCGCGAAGAACACGAGGAACAGCACGGCGGCGGGGATGTAGAACCAGCTGGGGTACGGGCTTCGGATGCCCTTGCGCTTCTTCTGCCCGGAGGTGCCCTTGGTGGCGGGTGGGGCCGCTCCGGTCGGCGCGACTGCGGTCGTCATTTTCACTCCTTCGTGAAACGGGGCCGGCGGCGTGGCCGCCGGCCCCGGTCTTACTTGTTCTCAGTGAACCCGGTGCCTGATCACCAGCCCGGGAGACCCAGCTGCTGGGCCTGCTTCTTCACATCGTCGTCGTACTGCGCCGCGCCGTCCTCGGCGCCCGTGATTCCGGAGCCGACCGCGACGGTGATGTTCTCGAGGTTCGGTCCCTTGATGGGGGAGAGGAACTCGAGAGCAGACCCGGTGGCGTCGGAGTCGAAGTACGCCTGGATGTCGTTCACGAGGTCGGGCACATCGCTGGGCAGCGTGCAGGCGCTCGTGACGTACGGGCCGGCGATGGAGCCGCCCTCGTTCTGGACCTGGCAGCCGTCCTTCGAGTTGGCGAATGCCACGAACTTCTTGGCGGCGTCGAGCTTGTCGCCCTCGGTGGACTTGGCGATGTAGATGGCGTTCGGCTGCCACATCGTGATCGCGGTGTCCGCGGCGTCCGCTGCCGGCAGGGCGAACACGCCGATGTCGTTCACCAGGTCGGGGTTGTCCTGCTGGACCTGCGAGATGGTCGCCGACAGCATCGGGTACTGCGCGCCCGTGCCTTCCGCCAGAGCGTTCATCGCCTGGGCGTTGGTCATCGACGCAAAGTCCTCGTTGAGCAGGCCCTTCTCGAAGACCTCGGCGCCGTGGGTGAAGCCCGCCAGTGCCGGCTCCTCGACGTACTTGGCCTTCGGGTCGTTGGCGGTGTACTCCTCGGCCCAGTCGGGGTTGACCTTCGAGACGTTCGCGAAGTCGCCGAGGACGAACAGCTGGCTGGTCCAGGTGTCGCCGAAGGACTGCAGGATCGGGGCGACGCCGCCGCCGTCGGACTTGATCTTCTCGCTGTTCGCGATGAACTCGTCCCACGTCGTGGGGACCTCGAGGCCGAGCTTCTCGTAGACCTTCTTGTTGTAGAGCACCGCGCCGGCGAACGACGTGCCCCAGGGCGCGCCGTAGAGTCCGTTGTCGGTCGACACGACGGCCTTGAAGTCGTCGGTGAGGTCCTTGACCCAGTCCTCGTCGCTGAGGTTCACCAGCGTCTGGTCGGGGTTCAGCGCCTGCATGAGCGAGCCCGAGTTGTAGTGGAAGACGTCGTTCATCGAGTCCGTCGACAGCTTGGTCTTCATGAGGTTGTCACCCTCGGTGCCGCCGGGCTGCGTCTCGAGCTTGACGGTGATGTCGGGGTTGGCCTTCTCGAAGGCCGCGATGAGCGCCTTGGCCTGGTTGGTGTTGGCGTCGTCGCTCTGGGTGAGATAGCTGATCTCGACCTTGCCGTCGTTGGAACCGCCACCACCGCTGCACGCGGCCAGCGGCACGGCGAGTGCCACCACTCCCGCGGTTGCGAGGAGCACTCTCCGGGTGGAAGAGCTCTTCATCTTTACCTCCTTGTAAAGCCGAGCGGATGGTCCGCCCACGCTGCCGGATTCCCTGGTGCTGCGTTGATCGACTCGCTGCCCGGGTGGCATTGAAACCATTCAACCCTCGTAAGGTACGTCCGTTCCGGCACGGGGTCAACAGTGGGATCCGAACTGATCCGTCACGATCGTGTAACGGTCTACACTTCGATTGACAACGAGCGTGAATCGTTTCACGATGGTCGAGCGGGTCGGCGACGCGGCCGACCGCCGAAAGGACTCAGCCATGACGGCTCTTCCCCCTCCCTCCGCAGTCGATCCCGGCGTGCGGGTCGTCGGACTGCGCACCCAGCACGGCGCCGGATTGCTCGGCGTGCCGCGCACCGGGCTCCGCCTCAACTGGCGTGCCGAGAGCGACGATCCCGATGCCCGTCTCGTCGGCTATCAGGTGGCAGAAGGCGCTGAGGGAGCCGAGCCCACGCCTGCGGAGCCGGTCGCCGACTCCCGGACGGTCGGCATCGCGGTCCCGGGAGAGCTCGCCGCCCGCGAGCGCCGCGCCTTCTCCGTGCGCGTCGCCACGCCGCGCGGCTGGAGCGCGTGGAGCGAGCCGCTGGTCGTCGAAGCCGGCGTCGACGGACCGGAGCTCGAGGCATCCGTCATCGGCGCCGACACCCCCGCCGACGGACCCGTGCCGCTGCTCCGGACCGAGTTCGTCGTCGACGAGGTGCCGACGGCCGCCCGGCTGCGCCTGAGCGCGCTCGGTCTCGTCGATGCGTGGATCAACGGCGTCCGCGCGACCGACGCCCTCCTCACTCCGGGATGGACGTCGTACCAGGAGCGCATCGTCGTCGACACGCTCGACGTCACGTCCCTCCTGCGGGCCGGCGCGAACGTCATCGTCCTCGCCGTCGCCGACGGCTGGTACCGGGGCAGCTTCGGGTTCGCGCGGCGCCAGGCGATCTACGGCGATCGCACCGGGGCACTCGCCCAGCTGGAGGCCGACGGCGAGATCGTCGCGAAGACGGATGCCTCGTGGCAGACCGGCTTCGGACCGCTCCGCAGCGCCAGCATCTACGACGGCACCGTGACCGACCTGCGCCTCGACGACCCCGCCGTGCACGAGCCCGGGTTCGCGGGCGACGGCTGGGTCGCAGCATCCGTCGTCGATGTCGACTCCGCGCGATTCGAGCCCCGCTCGGCGCCGCCGGTGCGCGTGGTGGCGGAGCTGCCGATGGCGCCCACGTCGCACGCCGGCCGCACGCGCCTGGACGGCGGGCAGAACCTGTCGGGCTGGGTGCGCCTGGTGGTGCGCGGCCGCGCGGGCGATGTCGTCACGGTCCGCCACGCCGAGGTGCTCGAGCCCTCGGGCGACCTGCACGTAAAGGCACTGCGGTCGGCGAAGGCCACCGACGTCTACACGCTCGACCGCGACGGCGAGCACACGCTGGAGCCCGCGTTCACGTTCCACGGGTTCCGCTACGCCGACGTCGAGGGCGCCGAGGTCGTCTCGGCGACGGCGGTCGCGATCTCGAGCGATCTCGCGCCGCGGAGCACTTTCTCGTCGTCGCACGAGGCGCTCGACCGATTCCACTCGAACGTCTTCTGGTCGCAGCGCGACAACTTCGTGTCGGTGCCCACCGACTGCCCGCAGCGCGATGAGCGACTCGGCTGGACCGGCGACGCGCAGGCGTTCGCGGCGACGGCGAACACGCTCATGGACACCGCGTCGTTCTGGATGTCGTGGCTGCGCGATCTCGAGATCGACCAGACCGACGAGGGCGGCGTGCCCGCCGTCGTGCCCGACATCATCCGCCCGCAGGACATGCTCATGGGCGGCGTGCCCACCGAGAACATGGGCCGCGCCGGATGGGCGGATGCCGCCACCATCGTGCCGCTCGCGGTCTACGAGTCATACGGCTCGACGGAGGTGCTCGCGCGTCAGCGCAGCAGCATGCGGCGCTGGGTGGAGCACCTGCGCCGCCGCGCCGGCGACGGCGTCGTGCTGCCGGGCGGCGACTTCCAGTTCGGCGATTGGCTCGACCCCGACGCCCCCGGTGAGCGGCCCTGGGAGGCCAAGGTCTCGAGCGACTTCGTCTCGAACGCCTTCTACTCGTGGTCGGCACGCCTGCTCGCCCGCGCCGAGCGCATCCTCGGCGACGCCGAGAGCGCCGGCGACTACGAGGCCCTCGCGGGCCGCGTCGGAGCCGCGACCTTCGAACGCTGGGGCGAGGAGGCGATCCGCACGCAGAGCGGTGCGGCGATCGCCCTCGAATTCGCCCTGGCGCCGGCCGAGCGCCGCTCCGAGATCGCGGACGCGCTCGCCGAGAACGTGCGCCGCGAGAACGGCCGCATCGCGACCGGCTTCCTCGGCACGCCCCTCGTGCTGTTCGCACTGTCGAACTCCGGCCACCTCGACGAGGCGTACCTCATGCTGCTGCGCCGTGACGCCCCGTCGTGGCTCTACCAGGTGGACCGCGGCGCGACGACGGTGTGGGAGCGCTGGGACGCCATCCTCCCCGACGGCAGCATCCACTCCGGCGCCATGGACGCGCTCCCCACCGAGGATGCCTCGGAAGAGGACACCGGCATGCTGTCGTTCAACCACTACGCGTACGGCGCGATGATCGACTGGGTGTACCGCACGGTGGCGGGTCTCGCGCCGGACGCCGAAGACCCCGGCTACCGCACGGTGCACGTGGCTCCGCGCCCGGCCGTGGGACTCGAGCACGCCTCGGCGTCGATCCAGACCCCGCAGGGGCGTCTCGCGATCGACTGGCGCGTCGACGGCGACGTCTTCGAAGCCACCCTCGAGGTGCCCTTCGGCTCGCGTGCCGTGCTCGACCTTCCGGTCACCGCGGGCTCGGAGACGGCCGTCGACGGCGCTCCGGCCCCCTCCGAGCTCGGCCACGGCACGCATCGCATCACGGTCACCGCGCCCGCCGTCGCGACGCCCGGCGCCGTCGTCCCGGCCTGATCGCGGCATCCGTCAGCCCTTTCCCCACCCAGACCACACACCCGAGGAGTGCCATGAGCGGCCCCGTTCCCCACATCGTCATCGACGCGCCTTACCGCAGCGACGTCGTCGCCTCACCCACCCCCGAGATCGGTTGGCGCACCGAGACCGACATCCCCGGCTGGCTGCAGGCCGGGGCGGAGGTCGAGGTCACCCGGGCCGGCGAGGTGTCGTCGCACCGCGTCGACGGCCGGGTCTCGACGCGGCTCGCATGGCCGTTCGCCCCGCTCTCCGCGCGCGAGGAGGCCTCGCTGCGCGTGCGGGTCACCGGCGTCGACGGCGTCGACGGCGACTGGAGCGAGCCGCAGCGCGTCGTCGCCGGGTTCCTCGCCGAGGGGGAGTGGCAGGCCGTGACGATCGGCCTCGTCGCGCCCGCAGCGAACGCGCAGCCGGCGTACCTGCGGACGGAGTTCGACGTGACCGGTCCGGTGGCACGCGCCACGCTCTACGCGACGGCGCTCGGCGTGTATCAGGTGGCGATCGACGGCGTCGACGTCGACGACCAGGTCATGAAGCCCGGCTGGACGCCGTATGCGCACCGCACCGTCCACGAGACCACCGATGTGACCCGTCTCGTCGCGGAGGGCCGCAACGCCATCGGCGTGCGCCTGGCCGGCGCGTGGGCGACGGAGAGCTTCGGATTCCGCGAGAACGCGCGTCCTCTCTACGCCGACCAGCCGCGCTTCGCGGGCCAGCTGCTCCTCGAGTACGTGGACGGGTCGAGCGAATGGATCGTCACGGATGCCTCGTGGCAGGCGTCCTCCGGACCCCTCACGGCGAGCGGGCTGTACGCGGGCGAGGACCACGACGCCCGGCTCGCCCTCGTCGACTGTGACGGCCGGGGCTTCGCCGAGGCGGGGTTCGCCGCAGACGACTGGGTGCCGGTCGCCGAGCTCGACGCGCTGCGCGCGCCCGAGGCTCGCGTGTCGCCGTTCGTGCGACGCATCGATGACCTCGCGGTGCGCGAGGTCATCACCACCCCGGGCGGCAAGACGGTCCTCGACTTCGGCCAGAACCTGGTCGGGCGCCTCCGGATCCGCGTGTCGGGTCCCGCGGGCACGGTGATCACGCTGCGGCACGCCGAAGTGCTCGAGGACGGCGAGCTCGGCACGCGGCCGCTGCGCGCGGCCGCCGCGACCGACCACTACACACTGTCGGGCCAGGGCGCCGAGGAGTGGGAGCCCGAGTTCACGTTCCACGGCTTCCGCTACGCCCAGATCGACGGGTGGCCGGGCGAGTTCGACCCGTCCGCCGTCACCGCGGTCGTCATCCACAGCGACATGGAGCGCACCGGCTGGTTCGAGGCATCCCATCCGCTCGTCAACCAACTGCACGAGAACATCGTGTGGGGCCTGCGCGGCAACTTCCTGTACCTCCCGACCGACTGCCCGCAGCGCGACGAGCGTCTCGGCTGGACGGGCGACATCCAGGTGTTCGCGCCGACGGCGTCGTTCCTCTACGACGTGCGCGGATTCCTCGACTCGTGGCTGCGCGACCTCGCGCTCGAGCAGGTCGATGGCGTGGTGCCGTTCGTCGTGCCGAACGCGCTCGGTGTCGCCCGCCCCGCCGCGGCGTGGGGCGATGCCGCCACGATCGTGCCCTGGGTGCTCCACGAGCGCTACGCCGACGTCGCCACCGTCGAGCGCCAGTACCCGAGCATGAAGGGCTGGGCGGACGTGCTCATCCGGCTGGCCGGCCCGCGCCGGCTGTGGGAGGGGATGTTCCAGTTCGGCGACTGGCTCGACCCCGACGCGCCGCCGCACCTGCCCGCCAACGCGAAGACGGATGCCGACATCGTGGCGTCGGCGTACCTCTTCCGGTCTGCGGACGCCGTGGCTCGCGCCGCCGCGCTCCTCGGCAAGGACGACGAGGCTCGGGAGTACGCCCAGATCGCGGAGGAGGTGCGCGCCGCGTTCCTCGCGGAGTACGTGACGCCCGCCGGGCGCATGATGTCGGACGCGCAGACCGCGTACGCGATGGCGATCGTCTTCGACATCGTCCCCGCCGACCAGCAGGAGGTGCTGGGCGCGCGGCTCGCCGAGCTCACGCGCCTGTCGGGCTACCGCATCAGCACCGGCTTCGTCGGCACGCCGATCATCCAGGACGCCCTCACACGCACCGGCAACCTCGAGACCGCGCGCCGCCTCCTGGTGCAGACGGAGAACCCGTCGTGGCTGTACCCCGTCACCATGGGGGCGACCACCATCTGGGAGCGGTGGGACTCGATGCTCCCCGACGGGTCGATCAACCCGGGCGAGATGACGTCGTTCAACCACTACGCGCTCGGCGCCGTCGGCGACTGGCTGCATCGCGTGGTCGCGGGTCTCGCACCCGACGCGCCGGGATACGAGCGCTTCCGCATCCAGCCGCGCCCGCTGGCCGAGTTCGACCACGCGTGGGCCGAGCACCGCACGCCGTACGGCACCGCGCGTGCGGGGTGGGCGCGCCAGGACGGCGTCATCCGCGTCGAGGCGACGGTGCCGCCGAACACGACCGCCGTCGTCGTGCTGCCCGACGGGCGCGAGCTCGAGGTCGGCTCGGGAGCCCACGAGTGGGAGGTCGCCGACACCGCGCCGGCGGCCGCCGCCTCGCGCATCGGCCTGGACTCGACCCTCGCCGCCGTCATCGACGACCTCGAGGCGTACGAGGCCATCGGCCAGGTGCTCGAGGCGTCCAGCCCCGAGGCCGCACACGGCTTCCGCACCCACACGAAGTGGTCGGACGCCCGCGAGCTCGGCGAGGCGCTGTTCATGCACGCCGGGCCCGAGACGCAGCAGGAGATCGCTGCGGCGCTCGCCGCGCTGTCGGCGGAGCGCGAAGGGGCGACCGCGGATGCCTGACGGGCGGCTGGGGGAGCGGGCGACCGCTTCCCCAGCTGTGCCCTACACTCACGGACAGCGGAAGGAACTCCTGGGGGTGTCATGGTGGTGAGCGTGCGCGATGTCGCGGCTGCGGCATCCGTTTCCGTCGGCACGGTCTCGAACGTGCTCAATCGACCCGAGAAGGTGTCGCCCGCGACCGTCGAGCGTGTGACGCAGGCGATCGAGGAGCTGGGCTTCGTGCGCAACGACGCCGCACGGCAGCTCAGAGCCGGGCGCAGCCGCAGCATCGCGCTGATCGTGCTCGACGCCGGCAACCCGTTCTTCGCCGAGGTCGCCCGGGGGGCGGAGGACCGCGCCGCCGAGGCCGGGATGAGCGTGCTGCTCGGCAACAGCGACGAGCGCTCCGACCGCGAGGACGCCTACCTCGATCTCTTCCGCGAGCAGCGGGTGAACGGCGTGCTGGTCACGCCGGTGGACGGCGATCTCGCCGGGCTCGCCCGGCTGCACGCCGGCGGGGTGCCGGTCGTGCTCGTCGACCACGAGGACTCCGAGCGGGCGTTCGGATCCGTCTCGGTCGACGACGTCGAGGGCGGCTACCTCGCGGTCTCGCACCTCCTGTCGACCGGTCGCCGGCGCGTCGCCTTCATCGGCGGTCCGCGCACGATCCGCCAGGTGGCGGACCGGCTCGAGGGCGCGCGTCGCGCCGTCGCCGAGGTGGACGGGGCGACCCTCGAGGTCGTCGAGATGTCGGCGCTGTCGGTGCTGCAGGGGCGCGAGGCTGGAGAGCTCCTCCGTGGGCGTGCCGCGGCCGACCGGCCGGACGCCGTGTTCGCGGCGAACGACCTGCTCGCCGTCGGCGCGCTGCAGGCGTTCACGCTGATGGCCGACGTGCAGGTGCCGCGCGACATCGCGCTGATCGGCTACGACGACATCGACTTCGCGTCGGCGACCGTCGTGCCGCTGAGCTCGATCCGCCAGCCGGCCCACCTCATCGGGTACACCGCCGTCGACCTGCTCCTCAAGGATCTCGAAGAGCCCGACGGCGACCACGCGCGCACCGTGCGCTTCCAGCCCGAGCTCGTCGTGCGGGAGTCCACGGCGGGCTGACCTCACACGGTCGAGGCCGGCCGGGTCGCCTCCTCGAGCAGCTCGAGCACGTGGCGGTAGTCGGCTCCGGTCGCGCGCGTCATGCCCAACTCGCAGGTGCGGTTGCAGGACGCGTGCGCGTCGGCGCCCAGTGCCTGGACCTCGGCGGCCTCGGCGGCGGTGGCGGACGCGGTGAGCTCGGGTTGCAGCATCCCGCGGTCTCCGGCGAAGCCGCAGCACGACCACGCGTCCGGCACGACCACCTCGGTGGCGACGGTCTCGGCCACGCGCCGCAGGGCGGGGTCCAGGCCGAGCTGGGTCGACGAGCACGTGGGGTGGAGCGCCAGCGAGCCGACGAGCGGCGTCACCTCGCCCAGGCGGGGGAGCAGCACGCGCTCGGCGAAGGCGACGGCGTCTTCGACGCGGGCGTCGACGCCGGCATCGGCGAGCAGGTGGATGAAGCCCTCGGTGCAGCTCGAGGCATCCGTCACGATCGTGAGCTCTCCGCCGCGGGACGCCTCCGCGATCGACGCGGCCGCGCGGCGGGCCATCACCTTGCGCCCGCCCGCGTGGCCCTTCGAGGTCCAGGGGGTGCTGCAGCACAGCGCGTCGACGCCGTCCGGCACCGCGAGGCGCACGCCCGCGCGCTCGGTGAGCCGGCGGAACGCCTCGGTCACCCCGACCCCCTCGCCCGCGGGGCCGAACATGGCGTTGACGCAGGCGGGGAGGAAGACCGCGACGGGCGCTTCCTCGCCCCTGCCGACGGTCGAACCCAGGCTCGAGCGCGCGCGTCCGCCCCGGGGGAGATCGCCCGAGTAGCGCGGCACGGTGTCGGCGCCGAGCACGGCGCGGCCGAGGTCGGTGGCGACGGTGACGGCCTTCGCCGGGAGTCGATCTGCCACCGTGAGGCCGAGGCTCGCGACCCAGGTCGCGCCTCCCCACGCCTGCGCGGCGCCCTTCCATGCCGCGTTCGACACCGAGCCGGCGTCTTGGCGGCGCAGGCGCTTCACGAGGGTGCCCGTGTTGATCAGGACGGGGCACGCGGTCTGGCACATGCCGTCGACGGCGCACGTGTCGATGCCGGCGTAGTCGTAGTCGCGTTCCAGTTCGCGCACGAGCGCGTGATCGCCGGATGCCTCGGCCCGGGCGATCGCACGTCGCGTCACGATCCGCTGGCGCGGCGTGAGGGTGAGGTCCTTGCTCGGGCACACCGGCTCGCAGTAGCCGCACTCGACGCAGCGGTCGGCCTCCGGCTCGATCGGGTCGGCCAGCTTGATGTTCTTGAGGTGCGCCTCGGGGTCGTCGTCGATGATGACGCCCGGGTTGAGGATGACGGCCGGGTCGCACAGGCGCTTGAGCTCGCGCATGACGTCGTAGAGCTCGTCGCCGTACTGCCGCCGCACGTACGGCGCCATGACGCGACCGGTGCCGTGCTCGGCCTTGAGGTTGCCGCCGGCGTCGAGCACGAGCTCGACCATGTCCTCGGTGAACGCTCGGTAGCGGGCGAGCTGATCGGCCGACTCGAAGCGGTCGGTCAGCATGAAGTGGATGTTGCCGTCCTTCGCGTGCCCGAAGATCACGCTGTCGTCGTAGGCGTAGCGCTCGAACAGCGCCTGCAGCGTCGCGCACGTCGGCGCGAGGCGGTCGACAGGCACGACGACGTCCTCGAGCAGCGCCGTGGTTCCGCTGGGGCGCGCTCCCGCGACCGAGGCGTAGAGGCCCTTGCGCAGCTTCCACGCGGCGGCGCGGGCCACCGGATCGGACGAGAAGGATGCTGCGGCCTCGAGCGGCTGCACCGCGAGCGTCTGCGCGCCCCGCGCGATGAGGTCCGTGAGCTCGTCGTCGTCGTGCGCGTGGAACTCGACGAGGAGCGCCGCCTGGTCGCGCACCGTGAGCCCCGTGATCTCGCGCGGAGCTCCGGCGAGCGACTGCCCGACCCGGAGCGACGTCGCATCCATGAGCTCGAGGGTCGCCGCCCCCGTCGCGACGAGCTCGGGGAGGGCGCGCGTCGCGGCCGCGAGATCGGGGAAGACCGTCAGCGCCGTCGCCATGCGCGGCAGGATCGGCACGGTGCGGTAGGTCGCCTCCGCGACGAACGCGAGCGTCCCCTCGCTGCCGACCACCAGGTGCGCGAGCAGCTCTGCCGGGGTGTCGAAGTCGAGGAACGCGTTGACGGCGTACCCCATCGTGTTCTTCATCGCGAACTGCCGGCGGATGATCTCGACCGACCGCGGGTTCGACACCACTCGCTCGCGGAGCCGCATCAGGCCGTCGACGAGATCGGGCTCGGCGGCCCGGAGCGCCGTGTCGGCGTCGGGCGCGCCCGAGTCGACGACCGTGCCCGACGGCAGCACGAACACGAGCGACTCGAGCGTCTGGTACGTGTTCTCGGTGATGCCGCAGGCCATGCCACTGGAGTTGTTGTTGACGACCCCGCCGATAGTGCACGCCAGCTCGCTGGCGGGATCGGGCCCGAGCCGGAAGCCGTGGCGGGCGAGCCGCGCATTGACTTGCCGCACCGTCGCGCCGGGCTGCGCGCGCACCCGGCGCCCGCCGTCGAGCACGTCGATGCGGCGGAACCGCTGCCTTACGTCGATGAGCAGGCCGTCGGTGGACGCCTGGCCTGAGAGGCTCGTGCCGCCCGAGCGGAACGTGAGCTGCGAGCCGCTGCGGCCGGCTGCGCGCATCACGCGGCCGACCTCGGCCGCGTCGGCGGCGACGAGCACGGCCTCGGGGGTGAGCAGGAAGTGCGAGGCATCGCTCGCATATGCGATGCGGTCGATGGCGCGGGTCTTGAGGCGGGATGCCTCGCCGACGGCGTGCGCGACACCGTCCGGAACGGCGGCTGACGGCAGGGTCGCGGGGGCGGCGCTTCTTGCCATGGGGACTCCTCGCTGAGCTAGACTGCAATCACATTCAAGAGAGAATGGATATGCAAGCTCCTATGGACATGCAGACTAGCGGATCGTCCACCGTGATCTCCACTGAGCCCGACCTCTCCCGCGATGGCGTCGAGCGGTACTGGGAGAGCACCGCTCCGGGAGCGGGACGACGGATGCCGCGGGCCGACGCCGTCAGCGATGCCCCGACGGTCGACCTCAACGGGGTGTGGCGCTTCCGGCTCTCGCCGACGGCGGCGGGCACGGGGTCGGCATGGATCGCCGATGACTTCGACGACGCGGGGTGGGACGCGATGCCGGTGCCGTCGCACTGGGTGCTCGAGGAGTTCACGCCGCTCGCGGGCGGCCCCGCGCGCCGCATGCTCGGCACCGACGAGGGGCCGCTCTACACGAACACGGCCTACCCGATCCCGCTCGATCCGCCTCGCGTCTCGACCGAGAACCCGACCGGCGACTACCGACTCGTCTTCGGCGTCCCCGAGGCCTTCGGCCCGGCGGTGCTGCGCTTCGAGGGCGTTGACTCGTGCGCGAAGGTCTGGCTGAACGGCGAGGAGCTCGGCTGGTCGACCGGCAGCCGCCTGCCGTTCGAGTTCGACGCACCGCTGCGGTCCGGACGCAACGTGCTGTGCGTGCGTGTGCACCGCTGGTCGGCGGGCACGTACCTCGAGGACCAGGACATGTGGTGGCTCCCTGGCATCTTCCGCGACGTCGCGCTGATCGCGCGCCCGTCGGGTGCCATCGACGACCACTTCGTGCACGCCGACTACGACGCCGCGACGGGCCTCGGCGCGCTGCGGGTGGATGCCTCGACCGAGGCCGTCGTCGAGATCCCCGAGCTGGGCATCCGTGTCCCGGCCGGAGAGACCGTGACGATCCCCGTCGAGCCGTGGAGCGCGGAACGGCCCCGCCTGTATCGCGGCACCCTGCGCTCGAGCGGCGAGACGGTGGAGCTCGCCGTCGGGTTCCGGCACGTGGAGATCGTCGACGGCGTCTTCACGGTGAACGGCCGATCCGTCACGTTCCGCGGCGTCAACCGGCACGAGCATCACCCCGACACCGGGCGCACGCTCGACCGCGACACGATGATCCACGACATCGTGCTCATGAAGCGGGCGAACATCGACGCGGTGCGCACCAGCCACTACCCGCCGCATCCGGAGTTCCTGCGTCTGTGCGACGAGTACGGGCTGTGGGTGATCGTCGAGGCAGACCTCGAGACCCACGGGTTCATCTACGAGGGATGGGCGCACAACCCGCCCGCGCTGCCCGAGTGGCGCGACGCGGTCATGGACCGCCTCGTGCGCACCGTCGAGCCGCACAAGAACCACCCCAGCATCGTCGTCTGGTCGCTCGCCAACGAGAGCATGACGGGCGACGGCTTCGCCGAGATGCGCCGCTGGCTCGACGAACGCGACCCATCGCGCGCCGTGATCTACGAGCGCGACCCGAGCTACCGGGACTCCGACTTCTACTCGCTCATGTACCCGTCGCTCGAGCTGCTCGACCAGATCGGCCGGCACGAGGAGCCCCGCGGCGGGCGGCTGAGCATGCACGGCATGGTGTTCAACGAATCCGGGGGCGTCGCGCCGCTGCCGGAGGGCGTCACCGAGGCCGACGAGGAGCGCCGGCGCGCCCTCCCCTTCCTCCTCGTCGAGTACGCCCACGCGCAGGGCAACGGCCCCGGATCCCTGCAGGACTACTGGCGCATCATCCGCGCCCACGACCGCCTCTGCGGCGCTTTCGTGTGGGAGTGGATCGACCACGGGCTGAACGCCGTGACCGACGACGGAGTGCCGTTCGTCATGCACGGCGACGACGTCGACTACGAGCCGCGCGGCGGCCGGTTCGGCCTCCACGGGCTGGTGTTCAGCGACCGCACGCCGACCCCGGGCCTCGTCGAGCTGGCGAAGGCGCACGAGACCATCGGGATCACCGTCGGCGACGACACCGTGCGCATCGTGAACGACCGCCACAGCGCCGACACGGCCGACCTCGCATTCCGGTGGTCCGTCGAGGCCGACGGCGAGGTCGCCGCGAGCGGACTGCTGTCGGTCCCCGTCCTCGCGCCGGGGGAGTCGGCGGAGGTGTCGATTCCGGATGCTGCCGCCACCGCGCTCGCGTCGGGCACGCGCGACACCGTGCTCACGGTGGAGGCAGCGCTCGCCGCAGACGAGATCTGGGCCCCGGCCGGGCACGTCGTCGCGTGGGGTCAGCGGGTGGTCGCAGCGCGCGGCGCCGAGAAACCGCATGCCGCCCGAGACACCGCGCCCCGCGCGGTTTCCTTGCACGGTGACGGTTTCTCGCGCTCGGACGCCGGGATCGTGGTGGGACCGGCCGCGTTCGACCGGGCGACGGGCCGCCTGCTGCGACTCGGCGATCTCGAGCTCGACGGTCCGGTGCTCGACCTGTACCGCGCGCCCACCGAGAACGACCACGGCCAGGGCGAGACCAACAACATCGCCGGCGTGTGGCGCAAGACGATGCTGCACCGGCTGCTGCACCGCGTCGACGCGGTCGATGCGGGCGACGGACGGCTCCGGGTGAGCGGCCGCACGGCGCCGCGCACGCACCCGCACGGCGTCGCCTGGACGATGACATGGACCGCCGACGGCGACGGACTCGTCCTCGAGGTCGACGCCGACTTCGTCGGCCCGTGGACCGACACCCCGTACATGCATCGCGACATCCTGGTCCCGCGGCTCGGCCTGCTGTTCGGCCTTCCCGGTGCCGCCGAGCGGGTGACGTGGTTCGGCCGCGGTCCGGGTGAGACCTACGTCGACTCGTTCGAGGCCTCACGCGTCGGGCGCCACGGCCGGTCGATCGACGACCTCCAGGTGCCCTACCCCGTGCCGCAGGAGAACGGCAACCACGTGCAGACGCGGTGGCTCGAGGTCGCAGGCGCCGGAATCCCGTCGCTGCGGGTCGAGGGTCGTCCCGAGTTCGACTTCACCGCCCGCCGCTGGACGTCGCACGAGCTCGACCGTGCCGCCAAGCCCCACGACCTCGTCGATTCGGGTCGGGTCTGGCTCAACATCGATCACGCGCAGCAAGGTGTGGGCTCAGCATCCGTCGGCCCTGCTCTTCCGGAGAAGTACCGCATCCCGCGCGAGCGCACGACGTGGAGCGTGCGGCTCGAGGCACGCTGACCCCTCGGTCGCCGCCCGCGAATCTCGGAGATCCGGCGAGGATCGGACACATCCGGGCTCAAGCCCCGAATCTCACGCGATCCCCGATTCTCGCGGGTCGTCGCGTCAGAAGCCGTGCGTGAGCAGGGTCGCCCCTGCGCCCGCCTGCAGTGCGCCCAGCGCCTCGCGCTCGTACTCGGGCATGCGGTCGGGGAGGGCATCGAGGTCGAACCAGGCGAGCTCGGCGCACTTGCGCGGCTCGAGGATCTCGGGCTCGCCCTCCCACTCGTCGCACACGAAGAACCAGTCCACGCGCTGCTCGATCGGGTTGTCGGTGCCGTCCGTACGCTGCATGACCGCGACCGGCGTCAGCGTCGCGGCGGCGAGCGTCAGCCCGAGCTCTTCCCGGACCTCGCGGATCGCGGCGTCCACGGCGGTCTCGCCGAGCTCGACATGTCCTGCGGCGCCGGCGGCCAGCATCCGTCCATGTAGCCGGTGTTCTGCCGCAGCTGCAGCAGCACCGCTCCGCCGCGGCGGAGATAGACGTACGACGAGGGGACGACGGAGAAGCGGGTCACGGCGACCCAACCTACCGTCAGCCGAGCGCGGCGACGTCGGTGAACAGGGCGTCGGCCCCCACCTGCCCGCCCTTGAGCAGCAGCTCCAGTCCGTCGATGGCGGGGTCCGCGGCGTGCGCCCGCAGCAGCACGACGTTGCCCCACGGGTTCGCGGCGATCGAGAGCGACTCCACGCCGAGCAGGCGCGTGACGCGGCTCGACGTGTCGCCGCCGCACACGATCACGCGCCGTGCCGCTCCGTCGCGGGCGACGGCGGAGATGACGGATGCTGCGGCCTCCGCGATCGCCTCGAGCACGGGGCGGTCGCCGGTCGAGCTCGCGTCGGCGTCGTCCGACGTGAGCACGACGCCGCGTCCGGCGCGCAGCGCGGCGATCACGTCGGGCACGACGGCCTCCCGCCCGGGCCCATCGAGCGGAAGCGGCTGCACCAGCCAGCCGGCGGCGACCGCGGCATCCGCCTGCCGACGGGTCTGCGCCGAACGGCTGCCCGACACGACGAGCACCGGCCCCGTCGAGGGGGTCGATGCCGGGATGTCGGGGCCGCTGCGCGGGTCCGCGGCGGCGATGCCATGGGAGAGACCGCCCGAGCCGATCGCGAACACCGGAGCGGGGAGCGCCGCGACGGCCTCGCCGACGGTCACGAGGTGCTCGTCGGTGAGGGCGTCGAGGACCAGCGCCGACTCGGCGGAGCTGCGCAGCAGCGCCTCGAGGTCGTCGAAGGCGACGAGCGGAATGGAGCCGACGGGCAGGTCGGTCTGGCGGCCGATGTGCACCGCGAGGTCGGCCTCGGTCATCGGCGTCGAGGGGTGGTGCGACATCGTGGGCTGCCGATCGAGCCGGTACACGGTGCCCCGCTCGGCGGCGAAGTGCTGGCCGAACAGCGTGTACCGCCCGAAGTCGGGCTGGGCGAACAGCATCGGCACCGGGCGCTCGCCGAACGCCTCGCGCGCGAGCTCGACGACGCGGCCGAGACTGCCCACGCCCGGCGCGGAGTCGGCCGTGGAGCACGCCTTGTACTGCACGATCGCCGGCTCGAGCGCGGCGAACGCGGCGAACACCGGCCGCAGCTCGGTATCCATGTCGTCGGGCGCGAGGGAGCGCGAGATGCCGGCCACGCCGACCACGTCCACCTCGTCCGCCGCGCGACGCAGGGCGGCAGCATCCGGGAGTCCCGTGAAGAGCCGCCCCGTCCAGCCGCGCCGCGCGAACTGCAGCAGCGCATCGACGCTGCCGGTGAAGTCGTCGCCGTAGAACAGGGCGGCGCCGCGCGCGGCTCTAGGCACGGACCGGACCGAAGAGCTCGGCGGCCCGACGCAGGGCCTCCGACGTCGAGTAGGCGTCGTCGATGCTCTCGCCACGTGCAGCCGACGCCCACGCGTCGCGCATGCTCGCGACTCCGGCCGCCGCACCGTCGGGATGACCGTGGATGCCGCCGCCGGCGAGCACGAGAAGGTCGGTCGTGCCGACCGCGGCGTAGGTGGCGTGCGCGAGCCCGCCCCACTGTCCCGACGACAGCACGGGGAGCGTCGGCGTCAGACCGAGGAGGGGCTCACGCACGGCGGCGATGGAGTCGAGCACCTGTTCGTCCGTCTCGTAGAACTTGTTGCTGATGCCGTTCGTGTGCAGGTGGTCGGCGCCGGCGAGGCGCGCGAGCTTCTGCCACGCACGGAACCCTATCCCGACCTGCTCCGAGCGCCCGAACGAGCCGAACATCGCACGGTGTCCGTGGATCGGCACGCTGCTGTGGCTGCGGAGGAACTCGAGGCCCGGCAGGCCGATGAGGTTGATGCACGCCATCACGCACGTGCCGCCGGCCGCCACCACGAGGTCGTGGTTGGCCTCCAGTCGCCCGATGTCGTCGGTGATGTTGAACGCGTACATGGGCTTGCGGCCCGTGCGGTCGGCGTGGCGCTCGAGCACCGGCATGACCGCAGCGACCCGCTCGGCCAGCGGCGCGCTCGGCCCGTTGCCCTGCAGCTCGTCGTCCTTGATGAAGTCGATGCCCGACTCGGCGAGCTGACCGACGACCTCCGCGAGGTCGGCGGGGGACAGGCCGATGCTGGGCTTGACGATCGTGCCGATGAGCGCGCCCTCGGGGCGGCCGACCAGCCGGCGCGTGCCCTCGACCCCGAACGCGGGGCCGGCGTAGCGCTCGGCGAACGCCGGCGGCAGCTCCAGGTCGACCAGGCGGATGGCCGCCAGCTCCTTGATCTCGAAGAGGTTGCCGGCGACGGCGGCGAGCAGGTTGGGCAGCGACGGGCCGAAGTTGTCGAGCGGGAACCGCAGTCGCATCCGCGCGCGCCGACGCAGCGCGGGGTCGCCGACGGCGCCCGGCAGGGGCGAGGCGCCGGTGAGGGGCAGCTCGTCGATGGACTCGACCTGGGCGGCGAAGCGCGCGCGCAGGTCGTCGGACTCGCGCTCGACGCGAACGAACGTGCCGGTGGACTGCTCGCCGGCGAGGACCTCGGCGGCCTGCCGCAGGGGCAGTGAGGTCTCGATGATGTACGTCGCGACGACGTGCTGGGACGTGAAGGATGACGAAGACATGCGCGTCACCAGACCAGCGGGAGCCAGACCGACATCTCGCCGGCACCGCGATTGCCCCACGCGAAGTAGGGGATCAATCGCACGGGCGCCGTCGCGAGCGCGGTGTCTGCGAGGTCGTCGTACAGCGCGTCCTCGTCCGACCCGGGAAGGATGACCGCCTCCGTGTCGAGGGCGATCACACGGTGGCCGGCGACCTCGGCTTCGACAGGGGTCAACGCCGTGCCTCGACGGAGCGCGACCTGCTCGAGCACGGCGCCTTCGGGAAGGTCGGCGGTCTCGACGCAGTACACGACCGGTCCGCGGCGCACGGCCACCTGGTTGGTCGCCTCCTCCGCGAGTCGGTGGGCGCGGAGCACCCGCACCGGCATGGGCAGCGTGAGTTCGACGACGTCGCCGGGCCGCCACTCGCGCTCGAGGCGCGTGTACGTGCCGGGCTCGGTCACGGCGACCGGGGTGCCGTTCACGGTGAGCGTCGCGCCCGACGACCAGCCGGGGATGCGGAGGTGGAGCGGAAGACCTCCGGCGGCAGCATCCGTCACGGTGAACGCGATCCGCTCGCCCCACGGGTAGTCGCCGTCTTCGCGCAGGGCGAGACGGCGCCCGTCGTCGGTCGTCACGTCGAGCGTGCTGCCGCCGTAGAGGTGGACGAACAGGCCTTCGTCGCCCATCGACGCCGCGCGCTCGTGGAACCTCGCGAGCGTGCGCGCGATGTTGGGCGGGCAGCAGAAGCAGCTGAGGTACGACTCGCGGATACGCTCGTCCGACGGCGGGGGCACCGGCACCGGGTGGATCGCGGTGTCGCCCGGCCGTCGAAGCGGGTAGGGGAGGTCTCGCACCTGCCGCAGCGCGTTCGTGTAGAAGTACTCGGAGCCGGCGAGGCTGATGCTCGACAGGAGGCTGTTGAAGGCCACCTGCTCGATGACGTCGGCGTAGGTCGCGTCGCCTGTGAGCGCCAGCATCCGCTCGCCCCACAGGATCAGGCCGATGTTCGCGCACGACTCGTTGTGCGCGGTCGTGTGCGGCAACTGGAAGGCGCGGCCGTAGGCCTGGTGCACGCGGCTGATCTGGTTCTGCCACGGTGAGCCGTCGGGGGAGGCCCCGTCGTAGAGGGCTCCGGCGCCACCGGTGATGTACAGCTTCGTGTCGACGACGTCGCGCCACAGGTTCTCGAGCACCGCCTCGAGTTCCTCGTCACCGGTCTCGGCGACGAGGTCGGCGAGACCCGCATAGAGGTAGTTTGCCCGTACGGCGTGCCCGGCGACGACCGTCTGCTCGCGGACGGGGACGCGGTCCTGGTTGTCGTCGCCGCCCTCGAAGTCGTCGCGGACGCGGATGAACGCCTCCGACAGGCGCAGGTACTGCTCGTCGCCGGTCGCGCGGTAGAGGTCGATGACCGCCATGTAGTGGGACGGGCAGATGGCGCTGCGCGCGAGCTCGAGCGGCTTGTTGGTCGCGAGGTCCTCGAGGAAGGCCGCGGCCTTGCGCGCGGCGTCGAGCAGAGTGGTCGACCCGGTCACCTCGTAGTGGCGGACGCCCGCCGTGATGAGGTGGCCGAGGTTGTAGGTCTCGAAGTTGAAGCGGTCGGCGAGGGCGATGGCGTCCTCGTGGTTGCGCGTGGAGATGATGGTCGGCGTGTGAAGGTAGCCGTCTTCGCGCTGCACCGAGGCGATGAGCCGTGCGATCTCTTCGATCCGGGCGGCGAGCGCGGGGTCGGGGTCCGTCTCGAGACGGGCGATGGCCGCCTCGAGCCACTTGTAGAAGTCGCCGTCCATGAACGGCGGTCCGGCGTGCGAGCCCTCCTCGAGTCCTGCGGCGATGCGGAAGTTCGTGAGCCCGGCGCTGACGGCCGGGTCGCTCAGGGAGGACCAGATCTGGGGGATGGTGACGTCGCGCGTGCGATCGTGGACGTCTCCCCAGAAGCCGCTCGCCCAGCGCGCGCTGTCGGCGCCGAGGGGTCGCAGCCGGGCGTGAGCCCGCGTCGCGGTCGTGGCGGTCATTGCTGTTCCTTCCGAGTGGCGTTCAGTCTCGTGCTCGTCGTCGTGTTGCGGCAAGCGCGGGCTGATACAGGTCAGAGGAGGCGGCGCTGAAAGTTCTCGCAACGCTGCATCGAAATGCAGTGTAACCCCTGAATCGTCTCAAAGTGAATAGAATTTCAGTACTGACTGTTGACACACGTCGAAATCGTGCCTACTGTCGTGGTCGTACCTTTCACCCGCATGGTCGTCGTCAAGGAGGACGCTATGAACACCCGCAGCAACCGCCGCCGCATCGCGGCGCTGGGAATCGCAATGGCCGCGGTGCTGCCGCTGGCCGCCTGTGCCGGCAGTGGCACGCCCGAGCCCGGCTCGTCGGAGGCGGGCGGCGGCGCCGGTGGCACCGATCCCGAAACCTTCACCGTCATGACGGCGAACGAGAACCCGGTGCTCGAGGAGCAGCTGACCGCGCTCTCCGAGGGTGCCTGCAAGGCCGAGAACGAGGCCCTGCCGATCGAGCACCAGAAGGTCGCGCAGGCCGACACCGTCCAGAAGGTGACGCTGCTCGCCAGCCAGGGCGCACTGCCGACGCACACGATCGCGGGCACCGCGCTCATCCGTCCCGACGGCGACCTGAACGCCGCCGGCCTGGTGGGCGACCTCAAGGCAGCCCTCGAGGGCTCGGGTGCGTGGGACAACGTGCTCCCCGCCGCCGCCTCCACCGTCGAGCAGGTCTACGGCGGCATGTACTCGATGCCGTACCAGTACAACGTCGAGGGCATCTTCTACAACAAGGAGATCTTCGCCGACAACGGCATCGAAGAGCCCCAGACCTGGGACGACCTCCTCGACGCCTCCGCGACGCTGCAGGACGCGGGCATCACGCCGATGACCGAGGCCGGTGCCGCCGGATGGCCGCTCACGCGCATCCTCGGCATGTACATCTTCCGCAACGTCGGCCCCGAGGCCATGGTCGCGATCCGCGACGGCAAGGCGAAGCTCACCGACCCCGAGTACGTCGAGGGCGCCCAGGCGCTCGCCGACTACGCCGACGCCGGCTACTTCGGCGAGGGCTTCTCGACGCGCGACGGCGACACCTCGTCGAACATGTTCCTCACCGGCCAGGCCGCGATGACCTACGACGGCTCGTGGCTACTCAGCGCCATCAACGACCCGGCCCGCAACCAGATCGGCGGCGAGAACATCGGCTTCATGCCGTTCCCCGAGGTCGACGGCGGCAAAGGCTCGATCGACCAGTACGCCGCGAACGCGGGCGCCCCGATGATCATCAACGCCGAGCAGTTCGGCCCGAAGGTCGTCGACTGGATCAGCTGCATCGCCCAGAACTACGGCCAGCAGGCCCTGCAGAACGCGGGCGTGATCTCGGGCTTCAAGGTCAACGGCGACGTCACCGACATCTCGGAGAACACCGCGGAGATCCAGGAGCGGATCGCGGGCATCGACGAGACCGTACTGTGGTTCGAGGCCCTGATGGACTCGAAGAGCAACTCGCTCGCGTCGACCAACGGCACGCTCCTCACGACCGGTCAGATGACCCCCGAGGAGTACATGACGCAGCTCCAGGCGAGCATCGACGCCAACGGCTGACATCCCGTACCGGCTCCCCGGGCCCGAGCCCGGGGAGCCGGCTCTTCGACAGAGAAAGCAGTTCGCAGATGAACTCGATCTTCGGAGATCGGAAGACGATCTTCATCCTGCTGGCACCGGCTCTGGTGCTCTACACCCTCCTGAAGGTGGTGCCGGTCGGCTGGTCCCTCGGCCTCTCCTTCTTCGAAGGCAACTCGCTCCGCGGGTTCGAGTGGGTGGGCGTCCAGAACTTCATCACCTTCTTCAGCGACCCGAACGCCCTGCAGTCGATGTGGGTGAGCGTGTTCTTCGCGATCGTCGCCACGATCGGCCAGGTCGCCCTCGGCTACGGCCTCGCGCTCCTGTACGTCTTCGTCCTGCGCAAGGGCTCGACGCTCGTGCGGACGTTCGTGTTCTTCCCGACCGTGCTCCCCACCGTCGCCGTCGCGCTGCTGTTCCGCAGCTTCGTCGCCGTCGGTGACAACCAGGGCCCGGTCAACGACATCATCAACTTCTTCGGCGGCGAGAGCGTCGAGGTGCTCGCCTCCACCGTGGGCACGATGACCCTCGCGATCCTCATGACGCTGTGGAGCTCGATGGGCTTCTACGCCGTCCTCCTCTACGCGGGACTTCTCGACATCCCCGAGGAGGTCATCGAGTCCGCCCGCCTCGACGGCGCCAACGGCCTGAAGCTCGTCCGCCACATCGTCGTGCCGCTGTCGCTCCCGATCCTGCTGTCGTCGATCATCTTCAGCCTCAACGCGACGCTCAAGGTCTTCGACAGCCTGCTCGCCCTCAACGGCGGCGGACCCGGCACGTCGACCGCGCCGATGACGCTGTACATGTACCGCACCGCCTTCGAGTACGCCGAGTACGGCTACGGCTCGACGATCGCCGTCCTCCTCACCGCGCTCTGCCTGGTGTTCACCCTGGCGATCTTCCGATCGTCGCGCCGCAAGGCGGAGGTCTGACATGACTCTGACGCACACCGAGAAGCCCGCGTACACCGTCGCGACCCCGACGGTCCGCAAGCCCGGCCCGGGCCGCGCCAAGCGCACCGCTCTGAAGGCGCTCCGCCGTCTGCCGGTCTGGATCCTCGTCGCCGTCCTGATGGTCGTGGTGCTGTATCCGCAGGTCTGGATGGTGCTCGGCTCGTTCAAGACGCAGTCGGAGTTCCTCTCGAACCCCGCGCTGTCGCTGCCCGAGACGTGGAACTTCGACAACTACGTCACCGCTCTCACGAACGGCAACGTCGCCCGCAACTGGCTCAACAGCGTGCTGGTGACGATCCCGTCCGTGATCTTCATCGTCTTCATCGGCGTCGCCGCCGGCTACGCGCTCGAGGTGATGATCTGGAAGGGCCGCAACGGCGTCCTGCTCTACATCCTCGCGGGCATCATGGTGCCCGGTCAGATGATCCTCGTCCCGCTGTTCATCACGTACTTCCGCATCGGCATCACCGACACCCTGTGGCCGCTCATCATCACCTACACGGTGATGGGACTGCCATTGACGACGTTCCTGATGGCGACGTACTTCCGTTCGGTGCCGCGCGAGATCTTCGAGGCCGCGACCGTCGACGGCTCGGGCCCGCTGCGCTCGTTCTTCGTGATCGGCGTCCCGATGATGAAGAACGCGATCCTCACGATCGGCCTCGTGCAGTTCTTCAGCGTGTGGAACGACCTGCTGATCGCCCTGACGTTCACGACCCGTCCTGAGCTCGCGACGATCCAGGTGGGCCTCCTGAGCCTGAGCGACGAGTACGGGTCGACGCAGTACGGTCCGCTGTTCGCGGCCGTCAGCATCAACATCGTGGTGCTGCTGATCCTGTTCCTGACGCTCAACAAGAAGATCATGGCCGGCATGTCCGGCGGCGCCCTCAAGGGCTGAGAAGCTGAAAGGCTGGGTGCATGAGCTCCTCCGCGCCGCGCATCGCGTTCCTCCACACCGGAGCCGTCAACATCGCGCCGTTCGGTGCGCTCGCGGCGGAGTTCCTCCCCGGTGCGACCGTCGTGAACTATCTCGACGACCGCATCGTGGCCGACCTCGGCGATGAGGCGCGCGCGGACTCGGTGCCCGAGCGCATCGACGACCTCGTGCGCGCGGCGGCCGCTGGGGGAGCGGATGCCGTGATGTTCACGTGCTCGTCGATCTCCGAGCTCGCCGCACCCGCCGCTGCGGCGGCAGGCGTGCCCGTCCTCCGCGTGGATGAGGCGATGGCGGATGCTGCGGTCCGAGCCGGACGCCGCGTGCGCGTGCTCGCGACCCTGCCGACCACGTGCCGCCCCACTCTGGGCCTGCTGCAGGAGCGCGCTGCGCTCGCCGGCGTCGAGCCGGAGTTCACGAGCGAGGTCATCGAGGGCGCTTTCGCCGCCGTCGCGGGCGGCGACCGCCCGACCCACGACCGCCTCGTCGCCGCCGCCATCGAGCGCGGCGCCGCGGAGGCCGACGTCATCGTGCTGGCTCAGGCCTCCATGGCCTCCGCCGCCGAGGCCGTGTCGGTCGACGTGCCGGTGCTCACGAGCCCGCGGCTCGGCGTCGAGCGCCTCGCGGCGTCTCTCGCCGATCGCTGACCCCGGCGGCGCGTCCGCTGCCCGATGTTCGCGCGTGGGCGCTCCGCGTCCTCAATTGAGGACCTGAGCCGGAATGAGGACGCCTCAGCCGTGGTGCGCCCTCAGCTCAGCCCTCGTCCTCATTTGAGGAGCTGTGCCGACGGCGGCTCGAACATCCCTGACAGTAAGGTCGCGGCCCTCGTCCTCATCTGAGGACGAGGGGCTGGGTGCCGCGGGACCCGCGTCAGCGCGCGGCGAGGGCCTCGGCCGAGCGCAGGTCGGTCACGAGGGTCGTGACCCAGTCGCCGGCCAGAGCGCCGTGGATGGCCTCGAGCTTGCGCTCGCCACCGGCGATGCCGACGCGGCGCGGGATGCGCCGCAGGCCGTCCACCGTGATGGCGATGATGCGGTCGTCGAGCGCGCCGCGCACGAGCGAGCCGTCGGCGCGGAAGATGCGGTGGCAGATGTCGCCGACGGCGCCCTGGTCGAGCAGCGCCTGACGCTCCTCGGCGGCGAAGGCGTTGCCGCTCGCGGCGAGAGCGTCGGAGGGCTCGATGCTGCCGATGCCCATGATCGCCATCGTGAGCTCGTTCCAGTGGCGCGCGACCTCCTGCATCGAGGGGTCCTGCAGCAGGCTGTCGCGGATCGCCGGGTCGCCGACGACGCCCGGGGCCTGCACGTACACGGGCTCCGCGCCGAGGGTGCGGGCCAGTTCGCCGAGCAGGCGGTTCGAGTGGCTCTGGGCCTCGGGGGCGCCGACGCCGCCGAGCAGCTGCACGACCTCGGTCGCTCCGCGCACCGTGAACGGGCGCATGCGGTCGACCATCGCGAGGATCGTCTGACTCCACGACGAGACGCCGATGCGGTCGGCGCCCGAGAGGGTCGCCTCGAGATAGGCGGCCGCCCCCGCCCCGAGCGAGGCCAGCAGCTCGCCCTCGTCGGCCTCGGGGTCGACGTCGACGATGACGGCCTCCGCGAGGCCATACTTCTCCTCGAGCTGCTCCTCGAGCTCGGCGTAGACGCCCGGGGCGACGGTGACGATGGTGCGCACGATGCCCACGGATTCCGCCCGCTTGAGCAGACGGGAGACCTTCGCCTGTGAGATATTGAGCGCGGCCGCGATGTCGGCCTGGCGGACGCCCCGCTCGTGGTACATGCGCGCGACCTTCGTGAGCAGGCGAACCTGCCCGTCCGCGGGCCGGGTGTAGGGCGTCAGGGGCACAGCGTCTCCGATCGTGGCGATCCAAGGTGTATTCGGATTCGCTAACGAAAGGATATTCACTCTCCGCGCAGAACGCCAGCCCCGACGACGTGTGGATTCACACATCGACCGGGGATTTCGGATGCCGCGGGCCGCAGCATCCGAAATCCCTCATCATTCGTTCGCCCGCCGCGCGCATGTGAATCGCCAAGACACGCCGGGCGCGGGTGCGGCGTATCGGCGTGTCTTGGCGACTCGGGCCCCCAGGGTCGGGGCAGGGTGGGTGGGGTCAGGCGGGGAGTGCGGCGCGGAGCGGAGCAACCCCCGCCGGCACGGGCACCACGCGGGTGTGGGTGCCCGGGGCGAGCGTCTCCTCGTCGGCGCCGTCGAGGTCGAGCACGGCCTCGGCGCCGACCGGAACTGTCGCCTCGACGTGGAGCTGCCCGTCCTCGATGCGCCACGAGATCGCCGCCTCGCCATACGCGGTGAGCTGGCGCGCCGAGGCGGCCGTCAGCCCGCCGCCGGGGCGCGGGGCGAAGCGGATGCGGCGGTAGCCGGGCGCGTCAGGCGCGAGCCCGCCGATGACGCGGTGCATCCAGTCGGCGACGGCGCCGAGCGCGTAGTGGTTGAACGACGTCATCTGCCCCGGGTTGACGGTGCCGTCGGGCAGCAGCGAGTCCCACCGCTCCCACACCGTCGTCGCACCCTGCTCGACCTGGTACAGCCAGGACGGGCACTCGCGCTCGAGCAGGAGGTCGTACGCAGCCGCGACCTGGCCGCCCGAGCTCAGGGCGTCGGAGACGAGCGGCGTGCCGACGAAGCCCGTCGCGATGCGGTTGCCCGCGGCGTGCACGAGGTCGGCGAGGCGGGTGGCCGCAGCATCCCGTTTCACCGGATCGGTGATCAGGTCGAACTGCAGGCCGAGCGCGTACGCCGTCTGGGCGTCGCTGGTCATCGTGCCGTCGGCGTTCACGTACGCGGCCTCGAAGGCGGCGACCACCTCGTCGGCGAGCGCGTCGTAGTGCGCCCGCTCGTCGGCGAGCCCGAGCACCTCCGCCATGCGCGCCACCGTCCGCGCCGACTTCGCGAAGTACGCGGTCGCGACGAGGTAGCGGTCGGTGAGGGCGTCGGCAGGGTCGTCCGGCGGAGCGGCCGGGTCGAGCCAGTCGCCCAGCTGGAAGCCCGAGTCCCACAGCCGCGAAGGCCCCGCGAGTCGCTCGAGCAGGTCCACCCAGCGGTGGGCGCTGTCCCACTGGGCCTCGAGCACGCCGACGTCGCCGAATCGGTCGTAGAGGGTCCACGGGAGGAGCGTCGCCACGTCGCCCCACGCGGCGCCCGGACGCATCGGCGTCCACGCCTTGTCGGCCGGGATCACGGGCACGTACCAGGGCACGGTGCCGTCGGGGAGCTGCTCGATCGCGAGGTCCTGCAGCCAGCCCGAGAGCATGCCCGAGACGTCGTAGAGGGTGGATGCCGTCGGCCCGAAGACCTGGATGTCGCCGGTCCAGCCGATCCGCTCGTCGCGCTGCGGGCAGTCGGTGGGGATGTCGACGAAGTTCCCGCGCATGCCCCAGCGCACGTTCTCGTGGAGGCGGTTGAGCGCAGGATCCGAGGACTCGAACCAGCCGGTGCGCTCGAGGTCCGTGTGGTACACGCGGGCGACGAGGGCGCCGGCCGCGGCATCGGCGTCGAGGTCGCCCGGCCAGCCGGTGACCTCGACGAAGCGGAAGCCGTGGAAGGTGAAGCGGGGTTCCCACTCCTCGACCTCGCGGCCGGCGAGCGTGTAGTTGTCGGTCGAGCGTGCATTGCGGAGCGGGCGCGTGTAGATCTCGCCGTCCTGCATGACCTCCGCGGTGCGCAGACTCACGGTGGTGCCTGCCTCGCCCGAGACCCGGATCCGCACGCGGCCCACCAGGTTCTGCCCGAAGTCGAGGATGCGCGAGCCGCTCGGCCCGGTCAGCACCGCGACCGGGTGGACCTCCTCGGTCGAGCGCACCGGGGGAGCAGTCGGCGCGACGAGCGTCGCGGGGTCGCGGTGGCGCTCCTGCACGCCCTCCCAGGCCGAGTCGTCGTAGCCGGGGGTGGACCACCCGGGCAGCTCCTCGCGGGCGTCGTAGTCCTCGCCGTCGTAGATGCCGCTGGCGAGGATCGGGCTCGGCGCCGAACGCCACGAGTGGTCGGTCGCGACGATCTCGCGGGACCCATCGGCGTAGGTGAGCTCGAGCTGGCCGAGGAACGACTGGTCGTCGCCGTAGAGGTTGCGGAAGCCGCCGCGCCAGCCGAGACGGCCGCGGTACCAGCCGTCGCCGAGCCACGCGCCGAGCGCGTTGTCGCCGGGCGTCACGAGGTCGGTCACGTCGTACGTGTAGTACCGCAGGCGCTTGCCGTACACGGTCCAGCCGGGCGAGAGCGTGTCGTCGCCGACGCGGGCGCCGTTGAGCTCGGCCTCGTAGACGCCGTGCGCGGTCGCGTAGAGGCGGGCGCGCACCAGCCCGTCGCGCACATCGAAGCCGCGGCGCACGAGCGAGGGGCGCCGCTCGTCCGACATCGGGTTCTCGTTGCGCGTCGCGCCGACCGGTCGGGCGACCCAGTCCGAGGGCTCGAGCAGCCCAGCCTCCAGGACGGTGGGGACGGATGCTGCGGACCACGCGCCGTCCTCACCCCGAACGGAGATCCGCACCGAGACGATCTCCCGCGAGCGCAGCGGTTCGGCGGGCCAGGCGACGAGGACCTGCTCTCCGGAGTCGATGACGTAGGTCGTGACATCGCCGCCGCGGTCGACCTCGACCGAGTACGACGTCTGGCGCCAGCCGGACGGAGCTGAGGTGATGCGCCACGAGAGGCGCGGCATCCGCTCGCCGATGCCGAGCGGTTCGCGATGGTGTTCGATGCGGGGTGCGTCGACGATGACGGACATCGGAGTCCCTTCCGAGAGAACTGAAACGTTTCGGTTTCAACGTGTACAGTGAGTGTCGCACCGAATTCGAAACGTTTCAAGTTGCGGTCGGGGTGCGAGTACACGGAGGTACGACATGCGGATCGGCGTCACCGGCAGCGGAGGCAAGCTCGGGCGGGCCACGGTGGAGCGCCTGCGCGCCGACGGCCACGACGTGATGGGCTTCGACCTCACGGGGACGCCGGGGCCGGGCTTCACCCGCGTGGACCTCACCGACTTCGGGCAGACCCTCGACGCTCTCCTCTCGGTGACCGCGCGCCACGACGGGCTCGACGCCCTCGTGCATCTCGCGGCGATCCCGGTGAACGGGCTGGTGCCCGATGCGGCGACCTTCCACAACAACGTCACGGTGTCGTTCAACGCGCTGTTCGCCGCGCATCGCGCGGGTATCCGCACGATCGTGCTGGCCTCGAGCATCACGGCGATGGGCTTCCCCTTCGACGAGGCGCCGCCGTCGCTGCCGGTCGACGAGACGTACACGAGCGCCAACAACACCTACGGCCTCGGCAAGGTGGCGGAGGAGGCGATCGCCGCCCAGCTCGTGCGATGGACGCCCGACACCTCGATCACCGCGCTGCGCTTCACGAACGTGGTCGGGCCCGACGAGTACGCGACGTTCGAGCGGGCGGCCGAGCCCGGCTACCGCCGAGACCTCGTCGGCTCGTGGGTCGATGCGCGCGACGGGGCGCTCGCGGTCGCCCTCGCGCTCGCCGCAGCGGAGCCCGGCTTCGAGGTGTACAACGTTGCGGCGCCGGAGTCCGGCAACGCGGAGCCCTCCCGCGAGGTCGCCGAGCGCTGGTTCCCCGGCACCCCTGTCGCCTCCGACCTCGGCGAGTTCGAGTCGCTCATGTCGACCCGCAAGATCCGCGAACGGCTCGGGTTCGCCGCCGAGCACGACTGGCGCTGACATGTCGCGCCCCGGCATCCGCCAGGTGGCCGCCCACGCCGGCGTGGCGGTCGGGACGGTCTCGGCCTACCTCAACCACCCGGATCGCGTGTCGCCCGAACGGGCGGGGCGCATCGCCGCGGCGATCGACGAGCTCGGCTTCGTGCCGTCGAGCGCCGGCCGCCAGCTGCGCCTGGGCGTCAGCAGCCTCATCGGCTACCTCTCGCCCGATGTGAGCAACCCCCGCTTCAGCGAGCTCGCCCAGGAGGTCGAGTACCGCGCCGAGCGACTCGGCATGACGGTGTTCTTCGCTCACTCCCACGGCGACCGCGAGCGCGAGGACGCGTATCTCGAGGCCTTCGAGCAGCGCCAGGTGCGCGGCATCCTGGTGTCCTCGTTCCAGCCGATCGAGGCGAGGCTCGCCGCGATGCGCGAGCGCGGCACGCCCTCGGTCCTCGTCGGCCGGCGTGCGTGCGACGACCTCCAGCCGTCGGTGTCGATCGACGACGTCTCGGGCGGCCGGCAGGCGGGCGAGCACCTCATCGCGAACGGATGCCGCCGCCTCGCCTTCGTCGGCGGCCCGCTGCCCGTGCAGCAGGTCGCCGATCGGCTCGACGGCATGCGGACCGCGGCGGTGGCGGCATCCGTCGACGCTCCTGAGGTCATCGAGGTCGCCGAGCGGTCGATCGCCGTCGGACGCGCGGTCGGCGCGGCTCTGGCGGCTCGCCCCGCGACCCAGCGCCCGGACGGCGTGTTCGCCGCGAACGACGTGCTCGCGCTCGGCCTGCTCCAGGCGCTCGTGGCCGGCGGCGTCTCGGTGCCGGGCGAGGTCGCGCTCGTCGGGTACGACGACAACGAGTTCGCCGAGGCATCCCTCATCCCGCTCACCAGCGTCCGCGCGCGTCACGACGACTTCGGTGCGGCCGCGGTCGATTTGCTGTTCGAGGCGATCGAGCACGGACGCGGTCCGCGCGCCGACGGCGCCACGGCGCAGCGCGTCTACGAGCCCGAGCTGATCGTGCGCGAGAGCTCGCGCCGCGCGCACTGAACTCCCACCCCTCACACGGATACGACATCGAAGGAGAATCCCCGTGTCCTCAGCGCTCCGCGCTCCCCAGTCCGAGCTGTACCGCCCCGTCGAGCTGACCTTCACCGGCAGCGACGTGATCCCCGCGGACCGCACGCCCGTCACCGTGCACGCGCGGCACGGAGCATCCGGAGCCGAGCGCGTCGTCCCCGGCTTCTGGGATGGCGGCACCACCTACCGCGTGCGGTTCGCGCCCGACCTCGAGGGGGAGTGGTCGTGGACGAGCGAGGGCACGGATGCTGCGCTCTCGGGTCAGTCGGGCACGTTCGAGGTCGTGCGCGGCAGCGACCACGGGCCGGTGCGCGTCGCGCACCGCTTCCACTTCGCGCACGCCGACGGCACGCCGTTCCGGCCGGTCGGCGCGACTGCGTACAACTGGCTCCACCAGGACGAGCCGCTGTTCTCGTCGACCGTCGACGGGATCGCCGAGGCGGGCTTCAACAAGTTCCGCTTCATGGTGTTCCCGCAGGGCGGCGGGTACATCGAGCACGTCCCGACGCTCATGCCGTTCGAGAAGACCGACGGGCGCTGGGATGTCACGAAGCCCGTGCCGGAGTTCTTCCAGCGCCTGGACCGCGCCGTCGAGGTGCTCGGGGAGCGCGGCATCCAGGCCGACGTGCTGATCTACAACGCGTACGACCGCGGGCAGTTCGGCCTCAACGAGCTCACCGAGGAGGAGGACGCGGTCTACCTGCGCTACCTCGTCGCGCGGCTCGCCGCCTTCCCCCACGTGTGGTGGTCGCTCTGCAACGAGTTCGACCAGCTCGAGCGCCCGGACGACCGCTGGGACCGCACCGGCGAGCTGCTCGCCGAGATCGACCCGTACGACCACCTCCGCTCGATCCACAACTGGATCGAGCTCTACGACAACAACCAGCCGTGGGTCACGCACGCGTCGATCCAGAACGGCGCGGTCACGACCGACTTCGGCCGCGCGAACCTGTACCGCGACGTCTACGGCAAGCCGGTCGTGCTCGACGAGATCAAGTACGAGGGCGACATCCCCGACCGTTGGGGGCACCTCGACGCCGAGCAGCTCGTGCACCAGTTCTGGATCGCCACGGTCGCCGGCACGTACGCCTCGCACGGCGAGAGCTTCGCGACCGAGTCCGGAAGCCTCCACATGGTCGAGGGCGGACCGCTCCGCGGCGACTCGCCGGCGCGGCTGGGCTTCCTGCGCACGGTCCTCGAGGAGGTCGAGGGCGCGGGGCTCGACCCGATCGACAAGTGGGACGACCCGGCGTACGTCGCCGGCATCCCGCGCCGCCTGTACGTGCAGTATCTCGGCGCCTCGGCACCCGCGACATGGGACTTCCGCCTGCCGATCGGCGTTCCCGGCGAACGGCCGGAGCCCGGCGACCGGTTCGAGGTCGACGTGATCGACACGTGGAACATGGCCGTGACCCCGGTCGGCCGGACCTTCACGCTCGACGACGTGCAGCGCAACGACGCCTACGACCGCGCGTCCGCTCCCGTCGAACTGCCCGAGGGCGAGGCGCTCGCGCTGCGGATCACGCGGATCGAGAGCTGAGCCGTGGCGTCCGTCGATCGCCTCCGCGCGTGGCGGGGCGGCCCGCGGCTCGGCACGGCGTACTACAACGAGTACCTGCCCGATCCGGACCGGCTCGAGTCCGACCTCGAGCTGATGACCGAGGCCGGGATCACGTGCATCCGCGTCGGCGAGTCGGTCTGGTCCACGTGGGAGCCGCGTGACGGCGAGTTCGACCTCGAGTGGATGACGCCGATCCTCGACGCCGCCGGCCGGCACGGGATCGACGTCATCCTCGGCACCCCGACCTACGCGGTGCCGCCGTGGCTGGCCCGCACGCACCCGGAGCTCGCGGTCGTGCGGCGCGACGGCTCACCGGTGCCGTGGGGCGGGCGGCAGGAGGTGGACCACACCTCGGAGCTCTTCCGCGGCTACGCCGAGCGGGTGATCCGCGCCGTCGTCGGCCGCCACGGGCGTCACCCCGCCGTGATCGGGGTGCAGCTCGACAATGAGGCCGGGCTCCACCTCATCCACAACGACGACGTCGTGCAGCGCTTCCGCGAGTGGGTCGCGGAGCGCTACGGCGACGTCGAGACGCTCAACCGGGAGTGGGGGCTGACGTACTGGTCGCACCGCATCGCCGACTGGGACGAGCTGTGGGCGCCGGCCGGCAACACCACCCCGGCCTACGACCTCGCCTGGCGCCGGTTCCAGGCGGAGCTCACGGCGGACTTCATCGGGTGGCAGGCCGGCATCGTCCGCGAGCTCGTCGACGACGACACCTTGCTGACGACGTGCATCGCCTACCAGCGCCCCGCGATGGACGACGTCGCCGTCGGCGCGCAGCTCGACATCGCCAGCGGCAACGCCTACTACCTCGCCCAGGACGCGCTCGACCTCGATCGCGAGGGCGCCGGCGGCCAGTGGTACGCCGACGACGTCCCGCAGTTCGTGCTCATGGCAGACCGCATGCGTGCCACGACGCAGGGGCCGTTCCTCGTCACCGAGACGGGCGCCGCGTCCATCGGTCCCGCGTGGCTCACACGCCCGCCCTATGGCGGGCAGCTCGCGCAGGCGGCCTGGCTGCTGGTCGCGCGCGGGGCGCGGCTCGTGTCGTACTGGCACTGGCACACCCTGCACTCGGGCGCCGAGGTGCACTGGGGCGGCATCCTCGGCCACGATCTCGAACCCGGCCGCATCCACGCGGAGGTCTCCGCGATCGGCCGGCAGTTCGCGACGGCGGCGGAATGGCTGACGGATGCTGCGCCCGACGCCGACCTCGGGCTCGTGTACGCGCACGACAGCGAGTGGATGATGACGTTCGAGCCGCCGCTCGCCGCCGGCTCCGAGGGGGACCGCGGGTCGTACGCGCGGATCGTGGGCGCCTTCGGCCGCGCCGCGATCGATGCCGGGCTGCAGGTCGGATACGTGAACGAGCGCCAGCTGCCCGAGGCCGACGAGCTCGTGCGGCGCTACCCGGTGCTCGTGGTCGCCGGGCTGGTGGCAGCATCCGATCCCACCCTCGAGACGCTCGTCGAGTACGCGCGACTCGGCGGCCGGCTCGTGCTGGGTCCGCGCACGGGGTACGGCGACGACGAGGGCCGACTGCGCGCGGCGCTCGCGCCGGCGATCGTGGGGCCGGCGGCGGGAGTCGGCTACCGGGAGTTCGCGGCGCTCGCCGCGCCGGTGGAGGTCGTGCGCGACGGCGAGCTCGTCGGGAGCGCCCGGGGCTGGGTCGACGGGCTCGAGCCCGACGGTGCCGAGGTCGTGCTCGGGTACCGGCACGAGCTGTTCGGACGGTGGGCCGCGGTGACGCGGCGGGACGTCGGTGCGGGCTCGATCACGGTGGTGGGCACGCTCCTCGATCGCGCGACACTGGCCGAGGTGATCGCCGGCGTGGCGGGTACGCCCGACGGGATCCTGGCGGCGCGCCCGAGCTCGGTCACGGCGCACTCCCTCACCGGGGAGCGGGGCCGGGTGTGGGTCGTCCACAACTGGTCGCCGCAGCCTCGGACGGTGGTCGTCGCGCGGGCGGCGGCATCCGTCCTCGATGACGCGGTGCACGCGGCCGGCGCCGAAGTCACGCTCGCGCCCTGGGACGTGCGCGTCTGGCGCGAGGCCTGACCGCCGACCGAACTCGGAGATCTGGCGGAACTCGGAGCGTTGCCGGGGCGGGCGTCCGCGTTTCGCCGGATCTCCGAGTTCCGCCCGCGTCAGAGGCGCTGGAAGGTGCCCGGGGCGAGTTCCGCGGCGCGGGACTCGCCGCCCGGTAGCTCGACCTCGACCGCGCGCGAGCGGCGGTCGAGGTTCGCGACGAGCACGACGTCCCCGCCGGCGGTGCGGGCGCCGAGCGCCCACACGAGGTTGTCGGGGGAGTCGCCGCGGAGGCCCGGCTCGCCCGCGAGGGCCGCGAGCGCAGCGACGGCGTCGAACACCGGCAGCGTGGCGCTGTCGGCCGTGCGCAGCCCGCGCGGGCCCCACTCCTCGAAGTAGGCGAGGGTCGCGACGCCGGGCACCGCGAAGGCGGCGGCGCTCGCGACGGTCCACGCGGCCAGCTCGGGGGCGGCCTGGCGCGCGTCGACGGCGTCCGTCAGCGCCGAGCCGTAGCCGTCGCGGAGGTCGTCGTGCTCGGGCATCGGCGGCGGCGTCGTCGCCACGTCGTTGAAGTGCGGGCGCAGCGAGATCGGCCCGATGTGCACCGGCAGCCCGCCGGCGAGGCGCACGGCCTGCCCGGCGGCGACCCGCTGCATGCCGACGGACTCGACCAGCTGGGCGGTGCTCAGGCTGTGGAACAGCGGCGTGCTGCTGAAGACGATCCCGTCCAGGCCCCGCGGAAGGCGGTGGTGCTCGCGGTTGAGCTCGGTGAAGTGCGAGCGCGCTCCGCCGACGACCTCGGCCTCGATGCCCGCCTCGGTGAGGGCGTGACGCAGCGCGGCGATCGCCTCGAGGTCCGAGACGTGTCGCGCCGGACCGGTCGGCGGGAACGCGGTGACACGTGCGACCGACAGGTCGTGGAGCGCGCGGACGGCGTGGTCGATGGCGGCCGGGTCGGTGTCCGGGAGGACGAACCTCACGTCGAGAGGGAGTCCGGATGCCGCGGCACGGTCGAGGGCCGCACGCCAATTGCGCGTCGCGAGGTCGAGCTCGACGAGCACCGTCCCGCCGAGGGCGGCGAAGTCGGGCGTGGGGTCGGGAGCGGTCGACGCCGACACTCCGATCGCGGGCAGCGCCGGCCCCTCCTGGAGGAGGATGCGGGTCACCGGGTCGTCGACAACGGTGCCGGGCGTCCCCGACACCACGATGTCGACCGACTGGACGACGCGCTCACCGGCGGCGAGAGGGTAGGGGAAGGGGAGCGCGAGGGGACGGCTGTACGTCTTGTACGAGGCATCCGACCAGTTGCGCTGGTCCTCCATCTCGAAGACGTCGCCCGCGAAACGCACGTCGACGTCGAGGCCGTCGTGCGTCCAGGACAGGGCTGCGATGTCGAACGCCGGCTGGTGCGGGCTGATGCCGGCCGGGAACCGGGAGCGCACCACCGCGCCGTCGGAGTGGCGGACGTGCAGCGTGGATCCCGCGAGAGTCGGCGGGTGGAGCACGACGAGGCCGGTGCGGTTGGTCTCGAAGTCCGAGGCCGACTCGAGGTCGGCGAGGACGCGCAGGCGCCCGGCGCCGCGCACCTCGGCGCGGACGATGCCGCGGAGATCTGAGCCGAGCCCCGTCGTGTGCACGTGCAGGGTCAGCGCGATGCCGGACGCGTCGACGCGGTCGACCACGAGGCCGGCGGTGTCCCAGTTGCGATCGCGCACCACTGCGCGCACCGAACGGAGCACGACGCTGCCGTGGTACGAGATGTCGGCGAGCTCGTCGTCACGGAGTTCGAGCGACCACGGACCGCTCCTCCACTCGCGTGCCGGCTCGCCGTTCCACAGGTCCGTCATCGTTCCATCCTCGCCTCGCCTGTCGCGATGTGCCACGGGTGGCGGCAGTTCGTGACCGGCGAGCAGTTCGTGTTCGTCCGGAGAAGCCGCTCACCTGTCACGATGCGCCACAGGTGGCGGCGGATCGTGACAGGTGAGCAGACCGTGATCGGGGTCAGAGCGAGGTCATGCCGCCGTCGACCTGGAAGGTGGCGCCCGTCGCGAACGAGCCGTCGTCGCTCGCGAGGTACACCATGATGCCCGCGACGTCCTCCGGCGTTCCGGCGCGGCCGATCGGGATGCGGCTGACGATCGCGGCGCGGGACTCCGGGTCCTCGCTGATCGCGGCCACCAGCGGCGTCTCGGTGTAGGCGGGCTGCACCGTGTTCACGCGGATGCCGCGGTCGGCGTACGCCGCCGCGACGGTGCGGGCGAGGCCATGCATACCGGCCTTCGACGCGCTGTAGGCGGTGAAGTCCTTGCCCTCGCCGTTGACCGCGGTGGGGCTGCCAGTGAGGATGATCGACCCGCCGCCGCGCGGGAGCATGGAGCGCACCGCGTGCTTGACCGTCAAAAAGGCGCCGGTCAGGTTGATGTCGATCGTCCGTCGCCACACGTCCAGGTCGAGGTCGGCCGCCTGCGCATCCTGTCCGAACAGCTGCACGCCGGCGTTGGCCACCACGACGTCGGGCGCCCAGCCGGCCGCCTCGACCTCGGTGAAGGCCGCGGCGACCGCGTCCTCGTCCGAGATGTCCATCGTGACGGCGCGGGCGTTCTCGCCGATGTTCGCCGCGGCAGCGGCCGCCCCCTCGCCGTTGCGGTCGGCGAGGATCACGCGCGCGCCCTCACGTGCGAAGCGCTGGGCGACCGCGAGGCCGATGCCCAGAGCACCACCCGTGATGAGCGCGGTCTTGCCCTCGAGCTGCCCCATGGATCAGCGCTCGATGTGGTCGAGGTGCAGCATGCGCGCGAGGTTCTTGTCGAGCTCGTCGTCGCGGAAGATCTTCTTCCAGTCGTCCTTGATGATCGACTCGCGGCCGTAGTCCATGGCGATGAGGCAGGCGTCCGAGAACGGGTTGTCGCCGCGCAGGCCGTTGGCGAGCGCCACCTGGGTGTGGCCGTACAGGATGCTGCGCGCCGCCGCCTCGGGAACGCCCATGGTGTTGATCGCCTCGTCGAGGGCCTCGTTGAGGAGCGAGCCGATCATGCAGGCGACGGTCTCGACGAGGGTCGGCTCGAGCTGGGCGAGCTGCTTGACCGTGACGAAGTGCACGTCGATGACGGGGGCGTAGATCGCGCGGACCGTCGCCTCGACGATCGCCTTGTGCGCCGGGTCGTCGCTCTCCACGGCAGCGATCGCGTCCTGCGGAGCGGCGATGCCGCCGAACGTGTCGGCCCACTCCTCCTTGGTGGTGCGCTCGAGGAACACCGACGGGTGGCAGGGGTGCGCGACGGCCTGGATGACGTCCTCGCGCGTGGTGAGCAGGCCCGCGTACGCGGCGGCCGGGTCCAGCGTCAGCACGATCGCGCCCGATTTCAGCTGCGGCACGAGATCGGCGGTGACGGGGCCGAGGGCGAGGTCGGGCACGGCCAGGACGACGATGTCGGCGTCGGCGACGGCGGTGGCGGCATCCGTCAGCTCACGGCCCGCGTCGATCGTGCGCTGCTGGCCGGCGGGCGAGTTCTCGACGTACCAGACGGTGTGGTCGGTCTTGACGAGGTTGTTGGACACGCGCATGCCCATCTTCCCGCCGGCGCCGACGACGGCGATCTTGTACGTCTCGGTGGTGGTCGTGCTCATGTCGTGCTCCTCAGATATTCGATGGTTCGGCGGGTCCATTCCCGCTCGGTGCGGACGGTGGTCTCGGCATCCCCCTGCCACGAGAGCCAGTGCTCGACGATCTCGTTGATCCCGCGCTCGCGCGGGCGGACGGTCTCGAGGAGGTGGGGGTAGTCGTGGAGGCCGTCGCCCATGGGCGCGCCCCCGTAGGTGAATCCGACCCAGCCCGGCTGGCGGGCGAAGGCGAAGTCCTTGACGTGCACGTTCTTGACGTGCGCGGCGGTCTGCTCGACGCAGTCGCGCGGACGCTCGAGGCGTGCGACGACGTTCGCGGGGTCGAGGCAGATGCCCAGGCGGTCGCTGCCGATGCGCTCGACGAGGGCGACGAGGTCTTCGGTCGAGACCTGCTCGTACGTCTCGAGCGCGAGGTCGACACCGGCGGCCTCGAACGAGGGGAGCACGGCGCGGAGCCATTCCTCGGCCTGCTCCAGCGTGGGCCGGGTCTCGGCGGAGTACAGCATGCTGCGCACGAGCGTGGTGTCGAACGCGCTCGCGAGATCGAGGAAACGGGTCAGCCGGTGCGGCTCGATGCCCTTGGTGCCCAGCTCGATCGTCAGCTCGAGGTCGCGCGCCGCGGCTGCGGCATCGGTGAGCTCGGCGCCGGTCATGGCCTCGAGGGGCGCGTAGTCGCAGATCTGGAACAGGTCGACGCCGAGTTCCTTCGTCGCCTCGAACGCGCCGACGAGCGACAGCGGCTCCGGCACCTGGTCGGAGTGCTGCCAGAAGAAGGCGTACGTCCCGAGGCCGATCATGCGTCGACCCCCGCTCGGGACGAGGCGAGGGCGGCGGCTTCGTCGAGCACGGCGACGAGGGCGTCGGGGTCGTGGGCGAAGCGGCCGAGGAAGAGGCCGTCGACGGCATCGCCGAGGCGGGTGAGCAGGCCGGGGCCGGCGGAGCCGCCGTAGATGACGACGCTGCCCGCGCGGGCGGGGTCGGCGTCGACGGCGGCGCGGAGCGCCCGGGTGACGGTGGCGATGTGGGTGTCGGGGGCGGGCTCGGCGGCGCCGATCGCCCAGACCGGCTCGTACGCGACGATCACGGGGCCGGCGGGGACCTGCTCGAGGTTCGCGGCGAGCTGCTCGACGTTCGCGAGCGCGGCGGCGGGTGCGCCGAGGTGCTCGGCCTCGCCGATGCAGAGCACCGGGGTGATGCCGTGGGTGAGGGCGGCGGTGGCCTTGCCGGCGGTGACGGTGTCGGTCTCGTCGAACAGGCGGCGCCGTTCGGCGTGTCCGATCTCGGTGACCTGGACGCCGACCTCGGCGAGCTCTTCGGCGGTGACCTCGCCGGTGTACGCACCGGGCGGGTAGGCCGAGACGTCCTGCGCGCCGACCAGCACCGGGGTACCCGCGAACGCCTCCAGGGCGGGGAGGATCTGCAGGTAGCTGGGGATGACGAAGAACCGCACGTCGCCTGCGGCCACGGCCGGGTGACCGGCGACGCGGGCCGCGACATCGGCGAACCACGCGCGTGCCCGCTGATGCCCGAAGTACGTCTTCAGGCTCACCCCGACCGTGACCTGGGGGTGCACCAACTCCTCAGATTCGCGCGAAGCCTGCGGACTCCGGGCGGACTCCTGCGAGTCCGGTGCGGTTCTGAGGAGTTCGTGCTCGGTCATCAGCAGGACCCGGTGGTCTCGAACTCGTCGATGACGGCGACCTTGTCGGCCGACGCCGAGGTGGTGTCGAACCGGTAGGTCAGCCACTCCCGCACCAGGCGGCGGGCGAGCTCGATGCCGACGACACGCTGGCCCATGGTGAGCACCTGCGCGTTGTTGGACAGCACGCCGCGCTCGACCGAGAACGAGTCGTGGGCGGTGACGGCGCGGATGCCGGGGACTTTGTTCGCCGCGATCGCGACTCCGAGGCCGGTGCCGCAGATCAGCAGCGCGCGGTCGGCGGTGCCGTTCGCGACCTGCTGCGCGGCCTCGATGGCGACCTTGGGGTACGGGGTGTGGCCGTCGGCGTCCACGCCCACGTCGATGACCTCGACCACGCCGGGGTTGGCGAGGAGGTCCTTCTTCAAGATCTCCTTGTAGTCGAAGCCGGCGTCGTCGGCGCCGATCACGATGCGCAGCGGCTCAGGCATCTGCGTTCTCCTTCTGGGTCCGGGCCGCGAGCGTCTCGGCGGCCAGTGTCTGTCCGATGGCGGTCACGATGAGCGCGAGACTGATCGCGCCCGGGTCGGGGGTGCCGACACTGTTCTGGCCGTGCGTGCGGGCACGGCCCATGCGGGGCAGCAGCTCGGCGGTCGCGGTCGCGGCGCGGGTGGCAGCATCCGCCGCCGTCCGCCACGCGTCGGTGAGGCCCGCACCCGCATCCACCGCACCGGTGAGGGTGGTGCTGAACGGCACGAGCGCGTCGACGAGGGTCTTGTCTCCGACCTCGGCCTTGCCGTAGTCGGTGACGCCGCGCGATCCGGCCGCGACGCCCGCGGCGACGGCCGTCGGCTCGGGGCGGCCGGTGTCGCCGAGCTTCGCGGCGACGGCGTTGAGGATGACGCCCCATAGCGCCCCGGAGGTGCCCCCGGCCTTGTCGGACCACGCGTCGGCGGCGTGCGCGAGCGTGGTGCGGGCGCCGGCACCGGCGTCGACGGCGGCGGTCGCGGCGGCGAGGGCCGCGTGCGAGCCGCGCTGCATGCCGATGCCGTGGTCGCCGTCACCGGCGATCGCGTCGATGCGGCCGAGCTCGTCGACGTGCGTGTCGACGGTCTCCGCGATCGTGCGCACCGCGGCGAGCACGGTCCGGGCGACGGACTGGGATGCCTCGTCCCCGGGCTCGATGGCCTCGGCCACGGTCGCAGTGCTGTCGGTGGCGACGAGACGCTGCTGCGGTGCGACCGAGCCTCGCCGGTAGGCGGGGGTGTCGACGGGGGTGTCCCACAGCGGCGCGAGCTCGTCGTCCAGCCAGAACAGGGTGAGCGAGGTGCCGGCCATGTCGAAGCTGGTGCAGTACTCGCCCACATGCGGGTCGACGATCTCGAGACCCGCGTCGGTGAGCAGCTGCGCGATGCGCCGGTAGACGACGAACATCTCCTCGTACTTCAGCGACCCGAGGCCGTTGAGGATCGGCACGACGTGGGCACCCGCGAGCTCGATGCCGTCGGGCACCTCGGCCAGCAGCCGCTCGACGAGCAGCTCGGCCAGTCCGTCGGCGGTGGGGATGTCGGTCTCGTCGATGCCGGGCTCGCCGTGGATGCCGAGGCCGATCGCCATCCGCCCCTTCGGGACGGTGAACAGCGGCTGCTCGGCACCGGGGAGGGTGCAGCCGGTGAACGCGACCCCGAACGACCGGGTGCGCTCGTTCGCGAGGCGGGCGAGACGGGTGACCTCGGCGAGGTCGGCGCCGGCCTCGGCCGCGGCGGCCGCGATGCGGAACACCGTGAGGTCGCCGGCGATGCCGCGCCGCTTGTGCTTCTCGTCGGCGGTGGCGCTGACGATGTCGTCGGTGACCGTGACGGTCTCGCACGCGATGCCCTCGGCACGCAGCCGCTCCTGCGCCGCGTCGAAGTTCAGCACGTCGCCGGCGTAGTTGCCGTAGGAGAAGAACACGCCGCCGCCGTTGTCGGCGGCCTTCGCGACCGCGAACACCTGCTGCGTCGAGGGGGAGGCGAACAGGTTGCCCATCGCGGCGCCGTGCGCGAGCCCCGGACCCACCAGCCCGCCGAACGCGGGGTAGTGGCCCGAGCCGCCGCCCACGACGACCGCGACCTGACCGGCCGGCGACACCGTCGAGCGCACCACGCCGCCCGGGACCCGCCGCACGTACCGCTGGTTCGCCGCGACGAACCCGTCGATCATCTCGTCGGCGAAGTCCGCCGGCTCATTCCACAGCCGCGTCATCGCGCGTCACCCTTGGGGTCGGCCGCGGCGTGCAGGGCCTCCGCGTCCACGGCGGGCGCAGCATCCGCGTCGTCGACGACGACCGGGTTGATGCGGTTGCTGCGGGCGAGGAGCACCATGAGCACCGCCGAGACGAGCATGACGAAGCCGACGATGAACATCGGCACCTCGTAGCCGCCGGTCCAGTCGTGCACGAAGCCCGTGACGAACGGGGCCGAGAAGCCGGCCAGGTTGCCGATCGTGTTGATCAGCGCGACCCCGGCGGCAGCCGCGGCTCCCGTGAGGAAGCGCGTGGGCAGCGTCCAGAAGTTCGGCAGGGCGGCGAAGATCGCGCAGGCCGTGACCGTGATGACCGCGATGGTCGCGGCTGGCGAGCCCATGAACAGCGCCAGCGGGATGCTGACGGCACCGGCGATCGCGGGACCCGCGATGTGCCACGTCTTGAGGCCGCGCTTGGAGGCGTCTCGCGACCAGAAGTACATGACGACGGCGGCCGGCAGGTACGGGATCGCGGTGATGAGGCCCTTCTGCAGCGTGTCGAAGGTGACGCCGGACTGCGTCTGGAAGCCCTCGATGATCGTGGGGAGGAAGAATGCCAGCGCATACAGGCCGTAGATGAAGCCGAAGTAGATGAACGAGAGCACCCACACGCGACCGCTCTTGAAGGCGAAGCGGGCCGACACGTGGCCGTGCTCCTTCTTCTGAGTCGCGGCCTTCTCGCGGTCGAGCGCGTCGGTCAGCCAGACCTGCTCGTCACGGGTGAGCCACTTCGCGTCGGCCGGCTTGTCCTTGAGGTAGAACCACGCGATGACACCGACGATGATGGCCGGGATCGCGACGCCGAAGAACATGAAGCGCCAGCCCTCGAGGCCGAAGAACACCTCGTGCTGCTGGATGAGCCAGCCGGCCAGCGGGGCGCCGATGACCGTGGTGAGCGGCTGCGCCAGGTAGAAGAGCATGAGGATGCGGCCGCGGTACTGCGCCGGCACCCAGAGGCTGAGGAAGAGGATCGCGCCGGGGAAGAAGCCGGCCTCGGCGACACCGAGGAGGAAGCGCAGCACGACGAGCTGCTCGAAGTTCTGCACCCACGTGAACAGCAGCGCGACGATGCCCCAGCTCACCATGATGCGCGAGAGCCAGCGGCGGGCGCCGAACTTGTGCAGCGCCAGGTTCGAGGGCACCTCGAGCAGGATGTAGCCGATGAAGAAGACGCCCGAGGCGAAGCCGAACTGAGCGGCGCTCAGGGCGAGGTCTTCGTTCATGCCGTTGGGGGCGGCGAAGCCGATCGCGGTGCGGTCGAGGTAGTTGATGAAGAACATCAGCGCGACGAACGGCACGAGGCGGATCGACACCTTGCGGATGGCGGATCGCGCGACGGGGGGCGCGTCTGCGACGGTCTGGTTCTGGTCCACGGTGACTCCTGCTCATCGACGGTGATCGAGGTGGTTTCCGTCGACCATTGTGACAAACCGGTTGACCAATTGCAAGTGAGAATGGATGCCTCGTCCGCGCCGCCGCGTCACGTACGGCGGTGTGCGCACGCCGAGGCGCGAAGCGTCTCGGGTTCAGGCGACGCGTCGGGCCACAGCATCCGCGATCTCGAACTCGAGCGTCTCGCCGCCGGGATCCGTCGCGGAGATGCGGAGCTCGACGTCCCCGAAGCGCTGCGTCCAGACGTCGGGCTCGCCCGCGTGTGCGGCGATCGCGTCCCGCGCGGCGTCGTCGGCGAGCGTCTCGTACACGATCCAGCTCCCACGGCCGACCCGCGCGGACCGCGCACGCTCGGGATCGCACAGCCAGGCCGCGATGAGCACGGTCGCGCCCGCGTCCGCGTGGGCGCGCAGCGCCTCGAGGGTCGCGCGGGGGAGCCGGCTGCCCGCGACCACGACGAGACCCGCGTCGGCGAGCTGATCGGCCCGCACGTGCTCGTCGAACACGAGCGTGCTGCGGGTCGGCTGGAACAGCCCGTGCATGCGGGTCTGCTCAGCGGCGCCCGCGTCGAGCGGGAACCGCGGCCGGGGGATGCCGTTCAGCTCGTGGCGGGGGAAGTCGTAGCCGGGGATGTGGAGGCAGCTCCCGTGGTCGGGGAGCTGCCCGTGGCTGAGCGCGTGCCAGGCCTCGAAGACGCTGCGGGAGGTGGCGGGCGCCGTCGTCGCCCGATTGCCGAACGGCCGCGCGCCGCGGCCGAAGTCGCTGTCGTCGGCATGGACGAGGGCGATGTCGGCGCGGGCATCGCGATGGCTCCAGCGGAGCGGATGCCGCGGCACGAAGTCGCGGACGAACTCCCGCCAGACCTCGCCGTGGGCGGTGCGCTCGAACGCCCCGGAACCGCGATGGCGCACCAGCACGTCGATGTTCTCGACGAACAGCCGCGTCGGGGCGAACAGGTGGGCGAGGCGCAGCGCCGACGCGAACTCGGCGGGCGAGTGCCCGGGGAAGCCCGGTGCTCGGGTGAGCCAGGGCCCGATGTCGGGGCCCCAGAGATCCGCGCAGATCCACAGCTCGCGCCCGTACTGGAGGGCCGCGCCGAGCGCAGTGCCCAGCTGCAGCGGCTGGAACGACTCCTTCATCACCTTGGGCGTCGGCGTCATCCCGGCGCGCGCGAGCGTGTGGAACATCACCGGGAACACCTGCTCGGCGAGCACCGGAACCGACGCGGAGCCGGCCGCGGAGGTCGCGGCGTCGACCTCGCGCACGATGCCGCGCACGGTGTCGTCGATCACCGCGACGGCATCGTCCGCCCCGAGGCCCTCGGTCTGACCGAAGTGGGGCAGGTGCGCATCGTGGCGGTACTGGTCGGCGTGGATCTGCAGGTGCTCGGGCTCGTCGTACAGCACGCCCGCGAGCACGCCGGAGGCCGCAGCATCCAGGATCAACTCGGCCGGCAGGTCGTACCGGTTCGTGCCGTCGACGAAGGGTCCGTTGATGTTGCCGTACTCGTTGCCCAGTACGAGGTCGATGCCGGCGTCGGCGAGGTCGTGCAGCAGTGGACCGTGGTCGGCGTGGGTCGGGATGAGGTGGTGCACGTAGAAGTCGGCGCCGAGGTCGCGCAGCACGCCCACGAACTCGCGCGGCGTCGGCGGCGGATCCTGCGACGGGATGGGGATGCCGGTCCCCGTGCGCATGATCTCGTCCGAGGCGGCTCCCGCCCAGGGGTCCTGGAACGCGACGACCGGCCCCTGGATGCCGAGCGAGGGCCGGGTCGGGGCGGGGACGGATGAAGGGGCGGCGGATTCGTCGACGGGCACGGGGAGGCTCCTCGGAGGGTCGAAGGGAGGTGCGGCGGCCGACGTTCCCTGGAGTCGGCCGCCGCACGGAACGGGCTACTGGTTCAGCACCACGTCCATCTCGGCGAAGAACTGCTCGACGGCCTGGTCGACCGTGAGCGTGCCGAAGTTCAGCTCCTCCGTCAGCTCACGGAACTTCTCGTGCAGCGAGCCGTAGCCGACGATCGGCGCCGGCGGCGCGTCGCCCAGCCGGTCGGCGATCGACGCCTCGTAGTCCACGATGTCCTGGCTCACCGGGTCGAGGTCCGCCGCCTCCCGCGCCGTCGCCGAGGCTGGCAGGCCGCGGTTGGTGCCGAAGATCTCGCCCGACTCCGGCGAGTTGATGAGGAAGTCGATGAGCGTCGCGGCCGCGGCGGGGTGCTCCGAGTTCGCCGCGATGGAGTACATCTGCGACGCCTTGAGGTAGAGGTCCTTCGCGCCGTCCACCGACAGCGGCGGAGCCTGCAGGGTGACCTCGTTGCCCTCGCCGAGGTTCGCGAGGTAGCCGGCGAGGAAGTTGTCGGTCTGCGTGTCGCTCGCGCCGAGCCCGGCATCGAAGGCCGTCAGCGGCTGCACCTCGGCGACCCGCTGCTGCGGTACGAACTTTCCGCCTTCGCGCGCGGCGGCGCCCTGTTCCCAGTACTCCGTGAGGCGCTCCTCGTCGAAGCCGGGGTTGCCCTCGTCGTCGAAGAGGTCCTTACCCTCGGCGCGCAGCTGCATCTCGAAGTTCACGAAGCGCGAGGACGGGTCGACGCCGCCCCAGACGTCGGGCACGCCCGCCGCCTGCGCGGCGTCGGTCACCTCGGCGACCCACTCGTAGTAGTCGTCCCACGTTCCGCCTGCGAACGGCTCGACGCCGATCTCATCGAGGATCGTCGTGTTCATGAACATCGACCAGGCGTTGGTGGAGATCGGCACGGCCGTCGTGACGCCGTCGACCACGCCAGCGCCGAGCACCGACGGCTCGATCGGGTCGGTCTGGATGATGCTGCCGAGGTACGGCTCCAGGTCGAGCAGCGAGCCGCTCTGCGAGTACTGGCGGATGTAGGCGAGATCCATCGTCACCACGTCGGGGAGGCCGCCGCCGCTGGCTTCGATCTGGCGCTTCTCCCAGTAGTCGTTGGGGGAGAGGAACAGCACGGAGACATCGATGTTGGGGTGCTGCTCCTCGAACGCGGCGATCGCCTCGTTGTAGAGCTCGGCGCGCACGTCGTTGCCCCAGAACGTGAAGGTGATCGACGCTTCCTCATCGGGATCGAGGGTCGGCTGGCTGCTGGCGGGGGCGGCGGACGCGCAGCCCGTGAGTCCGGCGAGGGCGATCAGGCCCACCCCTGCCACTCCCGCGATGAGCTTCCTGTTCCGGAACTTCATTGTGATCGACCTCTCGTCTTCGAGCATCAGGAAACGTTTTCTCAATGTGCCGTGAGAAAGGCGACTGACGTCGCCTGTCCACAGTCTGACAAACCGGTTGACCGAAAGCAATCCCAGAATCGTCCCGACTGCCGTAAGTTGTTCGCATGCCCGCCTACCCCGACGATCGCTCGGCCGAGATCACGGCGGCGCTGGGCGCCCTCCCGACCGGCACGCCGGTTTCCGAGGTCGCCCGCCGCCTGATGGACCTCTTCACCAGCGGCGACCTCGAGGCCGGCACCCGCCTGCCTCCGGAACGACAGCTGGCGGCGACCCTCGGCGTCGGGCGGTCCGCGGTGCGAGAGGCGCTCGCCGCGCTCGAGATCCTCGGCATCGTTGACGTGCGACCCGGCTCGGGCACGTACCTCCGCGGGACCGCGAGCGAGCTGCTGCCGCAGACGCTGCGATGGGGGCTCCTCATCGGCCAGAAGAACACGGCCGAGCTGCTCGAACTGCGCTCGGGGCTCGAGATCTACGTCGCGCGGCTCGCCGCGGGCCGGGCCGCGGCATCCGATCTCCGCGCGATCTCGGGGTCACTCGAGCGCATGCGGTCCGGCGTGGGCGATCTCAAGGCATTCGCGCGCGCGGACCTCGACTTCCACAACGCGCTCGCCGCGGCCGCGGGCAACGACACGCTGATCGACCTGCTGCATGTGGTGCGGTCGCTGCTGCAGGTGTACGCCGACCGGGCCGTCCACGACGAGGCCGAGGCGCGCACCGCCATCGACGAGCACGACGCCGTCTTCCGCGCGATCGAGGCGGAGGACGAGGATGCCGCCGCCTCCGCGATGGCCCTCCACATGGCGACCGCCTCGCAGCGCCTCGCGGCCGAAGCCGCACCCTGAACCGCATCGTCCGAAGGAGGCGCGATGCCGCGCAATTGGGCTGGAACGTACGAGTACTCCGCGCCGCGGATCGTCGAGGCGACGTCGGTCGCCGACGTCCAGCGGGTGCTGCGTGAGCCGGGGCGCGTGCGCGCTCTCGGCACGCGGCACTCGTTCACCGACCTCCCCGACACCACCGGCACGCTCGTCGATGTGACCGGGTTCGCGGCCGAGTTCGAACTCGACGAGGCCGCGCAGACCGTCACCGTGCCCGCCGGCATCCGCTACGGCGTGCTCGCCGTGTGGCTCGACGACCGCGGGTGGGCCCTGCGCAACATGGGCTCGCTGCCGCACATCAACGTCGGCGGCGCGACGGCGACGGGCACCCATGGCTCGGGCGACGCGAATCCCGTGCTCTCGGCATCCGTCCGGGCGCTCCGCTACATCGGAGCCGACGCCGAGGTGCACGAGGTGCGCCGCGGCGACCCCGACTTCGACGCGCTCGTCGTGGGTCTCGGCGCCTACGGGATCGTGGTGTCGCTCACCCTCGACGTCGTGCCCGCGTTCCGCGTGCGGCAGGACATCTACACCGGCATCTCGTGGGAGGCCGCGCTCGCCTCCTACGACGAGCTCACCTCCGCCGGGTACAGCGTGTCGGTGTTCTCGCGCTGGGAGGAGCCGTCGGTCGGCTACGTGTGGCTGAAGACGCGCCTGGAGGCGGACGACGATCCGGTGCCCGACACGATCCTCGACGGCGTCCGCGCGACGGAGGGCGACTCGCCCCTCGGCGTGGAGGACAACATCACCGAGATCGCCGGCGTGCCCGGACCGTGGATGCTGCGCCTGCCGCACTTCCGCCTCGACGCCGAGCCGTCGTTCGGCGACGAGATCCAGAGCGAGTACTTCGTCGCGCGCGCTGACGCGCGGGCAGCGCTGGAGGCGGTGCGGACGCTGGGCGACAGCATCCGTCCCCATCTCATCTGGACCGAGCTGCGCACCGCCGCCGCCGACGAGCTGTGGCTGAGCCCGGCCTACCGCCGCGACGTCGTGATCATCCACTTCACCTGGTACAACCACCCCGACGAGGTCGCCGCCGCCGTCGCGCGCGTCGAGACAGCGCTCGAGCCGTTCGACGCGCGCCCGCACTGGGGCAAGGTCCACGGCTTCGACCGCGCCGCGATCGAGCGCGTGCACCCGCGCCTCGCCGACGCGCGCGCGGTGTTCGAGCGCCTCGATCCCGAGGGCCGCTTCTCGAACGCGCACCTCGAGCGCCTCGGCGTGCGCGAAGCCCGCTGAGCGGGGCATCCGATGGACTTCGCGGTGATCCCCTGGACGGTCGCGGCATGAGCGATCGGCGATTCCCCCGTTCGGTGTTCTCGCGGGGGACCGAGCCCGACGCGCGGTTCACCCTCGCCAACGAGCGCACCTTCCTCGCGTGGATCCGCACGGCGCTCGCCCTGATCGCGGGCGGCGTCGCGCTCGAGGTGCTCGGGCTCGACCTCCACGCGGGACTCCGCCTGGCGGCGTCCCTGGTGCTCGTCGCCGTCGGCGTCCTCACGCCGGCGCTCGCCTGGTTCGGCTGGATGCGCACCGAGCTCGCGCTCCGCGAGGGGAGGCCCCTGCCGACCTCGCCGCTCGGGGTCATCCTCGGCTCGTCGGTGACGCTGGCCGGGATCCTCGTGATCCTGGCGATCCTGCTGCGATGAGCGAGCTCTTCGACGACGGCCTGCAGCCCGAGCGCACCGAACTGGCGTGGCGGCGCACGGCGCTGGCACTCGCCGTCGGGTCGCTCGTGGCGTTCCGTCTCCTGCCGTCGGCGTTCGGCGACGCCTGGTGGGCGCTCGGCGGCGTCGCCGGTCTGCTGGCCACCGCCTGGCTCTACCTCAGCGCGCGGCGGCGGTACCGCCGCGTGAACGAGGCCCTCCGCCGGGAGGGCGACAGGGCGCGGATGCCGAGTGCCGGAGTCCTCGGCATCCTCGCGCTCTTCGTCCTCGCGGTCGGGATCACCAGCGTCGCGGTCGTCCTCGCCGTGGCCCTGCGCGGTGGCGCCGCGGTCTGACCGGCGTCGGGCGTCCGTCGGCCCGCGGGGTCACCTCCCGTCAGTCGGCGACGCGGATCGCGCGGACGGCCATGAACTGGCGGCCGGGCAGCGGCACCCGCACCGTGGTGCGGTGGGTGCCCTCGAGGCGCTCGACGGTCATGTTCCACGTGTCGATGACGTCGATCGTCCACTCGCCGTCGCCGAGCACGACGTTGCGGAAGCGGGGACGGTTGAAGCCGAAGTAGCCGACGCGGTGGGCGTCGCTGCCGCCCCAGGGGACGTCCCAGTCGGAGGGGAGCGGGTCCCAGACCCCGTCGGGGGCGTCGGCGAGCAGTCGCTCGAGGAACCCGATGCGGTCGGGGGAGGTGCCGTGCAGGGCGCCGCCCTTCGACCACCACAGCACCTCGTCGTCGAGCCCGAGGGCCGAGGGGAGGTAGGTCTCGCCGTGGCCGACGTAGCCGCCGCGGACCGCGCCCTCCCAGAAGCGCCGGGTCATCTCCTCGCCCGTGATGTTGCCCCAGCCTTGATCGATGTCGCCCTCGTAGGCGCACTCGTCGATCACGACGGGCTTGCCCCAGCGCTCACGCCACTCGTCGGTGTTCTCGGCGGTGCGATAGACGTCCACGCGCTGGATGCTCACGTGGGTGATCCACGGCTTGGCGTAGTCGTAGAGCGGGCGGCAGTTGTGGATCGAGTTGAGGTGCCCGAACGGGTCCTCCTCGCCGACGACCGCAGCCAGGCGCTCCCAGTCCGCACCGGTCTTCGACCACAGCAGGTCGTACTCGTTCGCCATCGACCACCACACGTTCGAGAACGCGGCGAGGCGGCGCACGGCGTAACGCAGGTAGCGCTCGTCGACGGCGGGTCCGAGGTCGGCGAAGCCCCACCGGTCGTACGCGTGGAACAGGATGAGGTCGGCCTCGATCCCCCGTTCGCCGAGTTGCGCGATGCGCTGCTCGAGCCGCCGGAAGTGGGCCGGGTCGAACCGCTCGAGATCGAAGCCGTCCTCGAGAGAGCCGGGGAACACGAAGTCGGCGGGCTCGTTCGCGTTGAACAGGTACGACTTCGGGAAGAGGCACATGCGGATCTTCGTGAACGGCGCCTCGGCCAGGGTGCGCAGGGTCTGCTCCTGCAGCTCCTCGGGCTGGTGCGTCCACACGTAGGCCGTGGTGCCGAGCGGGCGGTGGCGCGTGCCGTCGGCGTGCCGGAAGTGGAAGCCGTCCACCCGCACCGGTCCGTGCGAGCCGTCGCGCGCGGCCGTCACCGTCACCGTGCCGGCGATCGCGTCGAGCGAGCGCGCGGTCGAGCGGGTCACGAAGGTCCACTCGCCCTCGGCGTCGGCGAGCGCGCGCACCAGGTAGCGGCCGTCGCCGTCGTAGAAGCCGCCGACGCGGACGTCCGAGCCGTCCGGACGCGTGAACACCGCGTCGAGCTCGACGTCGACGAACGGGTTGCCGTGGTCGGGGCCGTCGAAGCGCACCTCCAGCACGTCCCACTGGGGCGTCGAGGAGGGAAGGACGACGGATGCTGAGCCCCGCGTCACCTCGTCGCCCTCGTAGGACGGGTCAGGGCTGATCGCCGGCGCGTAGGGCGCACGCTCGTCGTCGCCGTCCTCGATGTCCGCGAGGGCCGCCCACAGGAGTTCCTGCGCGGCGGGGTCCTCGAGGGCGGGGACGAGCGCCACGAGCTGGCCGAGCCGGACACCGCGGTACTGCGCCGCCATCGGCGACGCCGCGATCCCGGGCAGGTGGGTCTCGAGCACGGCGCGGCCGGCGGGGCTGTCGAGGGTGTCTCCGAAGGTGGAGGCGCGGTCGAACATCGTGGGTTCCTTCTCTGGTGCGGGCCGAGCGGCGGCGTCAGCCGGCCGTGGCGGAGCGGATGGCGGTGTCCACGGCGTCGAGCAGGGCGGGCGGCGTGAACATGAGGGCGGTCGATGCAGGGCGTCCTGCGGCCCAGCGGGTCTCCGAGCGGACCGTGCGCGCCCGCTCCGGATCGGCCTCGTCGAGCGTGTCCAGCAGCGCGTGATAGGCGCGCGGATCGTCGATCACGTCCGCGAGGGAGGCGGTGAGCCCCGGCAGGGGCCGGAGCGCCTGCGCAGGCGACGCGGGAACCCGCCATTCGTGTGCTCCCGATCCCACCTCGGCGTGGCGCGATCCGTCGGGAAGATCCACCTCCGCCGTGGTGTTCGGCGGTACCTCCGCGGTCACGACGACGTCGTCGCCGTCTCGGACCCATGACACCGATGCCTCGCCATACGGCGTCACGTGCCGGGCCGACGCGTGGTCGAGCCCGGCCAGAGGGCGGGGCGCGATCCGCACGCGGCGGTAGCCCGGCTCGGCGGGCGCCAGGCCGGCTACCGAGCGATGCAGCCAGTCGGCGACCGCGCCCAGGGCGTAGTGGTTGAACGACGTCATCTCGCCCGGGTTCACCGACCCGTCGGGCAGCAGGCTGTCCCAGCGCTCCCACACGGTGGTCGCCCCCATCGTCACAGGGTAGAGCCACGACGGGCACTCGGTCTGCAGGAGCAGGCGCTCGGCCGCGGCGAGCCTGCCCGCCCGCGTGAGCGCGTCGGTCACGAGCGGGGTGCCGACGAACCCGGTGCCGATGCGGTAGCCGCCCTCCCGCACGAGCGCCGCGAGGCGCTCGGCGAGGGCGTCGCGCACGCCCGGATCGGTGACGAGGTCGAACTCGAGCGCCAGCGCGTAGGCGGTCGGCGCGTCGCTCATCATGCGACCGGCCGGGGTCACGTACTCCGCCACGAAGGCGGCGCGGCTGCGTTCTGCGAGCGCGGCGTAGGCCGCAGCATCCGTGTCCTCTCCGAGGAGCGAGGCGGCATCCGCGACCTGGCGCAGCGACCGGGCGAGATACGCGGTTGCGACGATGTCGCCGTCGACCTTCGCCTGCCCGGGCTTGTCGGGCGGCGCCGCCGGATCGAGCCAGTCGCCCAGCTGCATGCGGCCTGCCCACAGGCCGCTGTCGCCGGCATCGCGGAGCACGGAGTCGACCCACGTCTTCATGCTCGGGTACTGCGCGGCCAGCACACCGACGTCGCCGAAGCGCTGGTGCAGCACCGTCGGCACCACGGTGGCGGCGTCGCCCCAGGCGGCCGTGGGACCGAGCCCGCCGAACGAGGGGAGCGCGGCCGGCACGACGAGAGGCACGATGCCGTCGTGGCGGGCCTGCTCGAGTGAGAGGTCACGCAGCCACGAGGTGAGGAAGCCGTCGACGTCATAGAGGAAGCTCGCCGTCGGCGCGAACACCTGGATGTCGCCCGTCCAGCCGAGGCGCTCGTCGCGCTGCGGGCAGTCCGTCGGGATCGACAGGAAGTTGCCGCGCATGCCCCATACGACGTTCTCATGTAGCCGGTCCAGCTGCGCGTGGGAGGAGGCGAACCAGCCGGTGCGGCTGAGGTCGGTGTGCAGCACGACCGCCTCGATCTGCGACGGGTCGACCTCGAGTCCGGTCACCTCGGCGTAGCGGAAGCCGTAGAACGAGAACCGGGACTCGAGCACATCGTCCTCGCCCGAGACATCGAACGTGGCGGTCGCCCGCGCGTTGCGGAGGGGGCGGATGCCGAGCTCACCGTCCTCGAGGACCTCGGCGTGGCGCACCGTCACGCGGGTGCCTGCGGCGGCCCTCACCCGCAGCCGCAGCCGGCCGACCAGGTTCTGGCCGAAGTCGAGGATCCGGCCGCCGGACGGGGTCTCGATGACGTCGACGACGGGGAGTGTGTCGATGCGCCGAACGGGGGGCACGATGCGCGCCTCGGGTACGGGGACGTTCTCATACCCGGGAAGGGCGGCGGCGCCGATGCGGGCGGGGGCCCAGATGGCGTCCGGGGCGCCGTGCTGTGCGGGGGAGGACCACTCCTGGATCGCACGGTGGAGGTCCTGGTGCTCGCCGGCGTAGATGCCGCTGTCGACGACGGGCCCGTCGCCGGTCGCAGACCAGCCCTCGCCGGTCGCGGCGACGGTCTCGGTCGACCCGTCGGCGTAGGTGACGCGCAGCTGCGCGAGGAACGACGGCTGCGTGCCGTAGAGGCGGTCCGTGAAGGTGAAGAAGCCGTACTTCTCGGTGTACCAGGCGCCGGCGATCGACGCGCCCAGCACGTTCTCGCCCGGGCGCACCAGGGCGGTCACGTCGACGGTCTCGTGCACGAGGCGGTCGCGGTAGGCGGTCCAGCCCGGGGCGAGCACGTCGTCCGAGACCGGCACCCCGTTCAGCTCCGGCTCGGCGACGCCGAGTGCGGTCCAGAACAGGACGACCCGTTCGACGGGGCGGTCGAGGATGAAGCGCGTCCGCACCAGCGCGGGCTGCGCGTCGCGCTGGGGTGCGGCGAGCCCGATGGGCCGCGCTGCCCACTCGTCCTCGGCGAGGAACCCGGCCTCGATCCGCAGCGGCGTGCTCCAGCCGGTGCTCGTCCCCGAGGTCGAGCGGGCGCGCACGCGGACCTCGCGGATCTCGCCCGGTCGCAGCGGCGCGAACGGCCAGGCGACCAGCACCGAGTCGGCGCCGTCGAGGGCGACCTCGCCGGCGCCGTCCGAGAGCTCCGCGCCCGCCTGCAGCCAGGCGCCGGTCGCCGCCACCGTCCAGGTGAGCCGCGGGGTCGGCGTCGCGACGAACGCGGTGTCGTCGCGCAGCTCGGCCTTCAGGCTCGCGATGACGGGGGATGCGGCATCCGTCATTCGTCGTCTCCTTCTGCCGCCCAGCGCAGCACGGCGACGTCGCCGTCGACGGCGTACACGCCGATGACGCGGCCGGTGAACGATTCGGTGACCTCGGAGGAGAGGAAGCGGCCGTCGACCTGGGCGAGCTCGACGCGCTCGCCGCCGTCGGGGGTGAAGCCGAGGTGGAACATGTCGCTGGTCGAGACGATGCCGCGGCCCGGTGCCGGCCGGCGCGAGTCGAGGTGCAGGTCGACGACGTCGGTGCCGAGCGGGGCGCTCCACTCCTGGTGCAGCCCGCCGAGCGACGTGCGCGCGGTGACGGTGCCGCCGCCGGCCTCGATCTCGATGCGGAAGGCCTCGTCGTAGCGCACCGCGAGCCCGCCGACGCCGGCGCTCACGTCGACGCGCGCGGTGACCGCGTTGGTCAGGTGCTCCTGGCGGCGGCCGACGAAGACCGGTCGCGAGTCGGCGAGCGTCGTGCCGTCGGCGTGCAGCACGAGCGCGCTGGAGCGTGAATCAAGGTCGGCGATCTCGGTGGGCAGGCGTCGGACGGCGACCCACTCGTGGTCGAGCGGGCCGTCGAACACGACCTCGGCACGCGTGCCGGGCCGCGGGTTGAGCTCGACGGGCGCGATCGCGGGCCAGCCGTCGGCCCACGTGACCGGGGTCACGAAGGTCTCGCGCCCGAGCGCCGAGAAGGCCCGGGTGCCGCTGCGCGGCCGCACACCGAGCAGCACGCAGAGCCACTCGCCGTCGGGACCGACGACGAGGTCGCCGTGGCCGGTGTTCTGGATCGGCCGCGGCGTCGAGCGCGCCGAGACGAGGGGGTTGCCCGGCGCGCCGACGAACGGACCTTCGGGCGACGGCCCCCGCGCGATCGAGATCGAGTGCCCGCGCTCGGTGCCGCCTTCGGCGATCACGAGGTACCACGCCCCGTCGACGTCGTAGAGGTGCGGCGCCTCCGGGAACATCAGCCCGGTTCCCGACCACAGCGACCGCGGCTCCTCGAGCGCGCGGTGCGACGCGAGGTCGACGCGCACCTGCTGGATCCCGAGGTGCGTCGGCTGGTTGGGGTTCAGAGCGCCGCTCAGTTGCAGCCCCGAGAACGTGACGAAGCAGGCGCCGTCGGCATCCCACGCGATGTCGGGGTCGATGCCCTCGATCGTCCCCGTGCCGTCGGCCTTGAGCAGGAGGTCGCCGTCGCTCCAGGGGCCGGCGGCATCGGTCGCGGTGAAGTGCAGCATGCCGCGGCCCATCGCGTCCGTGATGACGAGGTGGAAGATCCCGTCGTGATGACGGATCGTCGGAGCCCACGCCCCGCCCCCGGTTGGCACCTCTTCGACACCGAGCTGGTCCGGCCGGGTCGCGACGTGGCCGATGAGCTCCCACGTCTCGAAATCGGTCGAACGGTGGATCGGGATGCCCGGCAGGTACTCGAACGTCGACGTCGCGAGGTAGTACACGCCGTCGACCGCCACGACGCTCGGGTCGGGGTGGAAGCCGTTGATCAGGGGGTTGAAGAGCGTGCTCATGGGGTTCCTTCAGGGGCGAGGTTCAGGACGAGAGACGGATGCCGAGTTCCCGCGCAAGCGCCACGGCACGCGGGTCCGCCCCGCCCGGCCACGGGCCGCGCGCGATGGTCCACGCGAAGGCGAGGCCGGTGTCGGGGTCGACGCAGGCCAGCGCGCCGGCCGCGCCATCATGGCCGAACGCACGTGGCCCGCCCAACGCGAGCTGCTGCGACGGCTTCTGGAACACGATCGCGTGCGCCCGGTCCTGCTGGTGCAGCACCTCGTCGTAGCCGCGGATCTGCTGCTGGCCGATCTCGGCGACGGTGTCCGCGCCGAGGAAGGGCTCGGCGCCGTCGACGCCCGTGACGGCCGCGGCGAACAGTCGGGCGAGGCCGCGGGCGGTCCCGGTGCCCGAGCCGGCGGGATGGCCGTACTCCCAGCTGCGTCGCGAGTTGGCGAGGTCGACCTCGCCGCCCATCGAGCCGAAGACGACCGGGCCGAGCGCCGAGAAGGTCGGAGTGGAGGTGTCGGAGACCGGCTTGATCATCGGCAGCACGTCGACGCGGCGCGACTCGTGCTCGGCGGGGAGGCCGAGGAAGAAATCGATGCCGTACGGGGTGCGGATCTCCTGCTCGTAGAACTCGTGAAGCGTCCGGCCGGTCACCCGGAAGACGAGCTCGTCGCCGAGGTTCCCGATCGTGATGGCGTGATAGCCGAAGGCGCTTCCCGGGTACCAGTACGGCCGGCTCGCCGCCAGGCGCTCCGCCGCCGCGTGGTGGTCGAGCAGATCGTCCCAGGTGAGCGCGGGCTCCGCCTGCGGGAGACCGGCCTGGTGCGAGAGCAGCTGACGCACGGTGACGTGCTGCTTGCCCTTCGCCGCGAACTCGGGCCAGTAGGTCGCGACGCGCTCGTCGAGGTCGAGCTCGCCCCGCTCGACGAGCAGGCCGATCGAGAGGCCGATCGTGTTCTTCGTGACCGAGTAGGGCACGATGACCGAGTCCTCGGCCATGTGCGGCCCGCCCCACGCGTCGAGCACGGGATGACCGTCGTGGAACGCGGCGACCTGGAACGACAGGTCGGGGTCGGCCGCGAGCAGCCCGTCGAGGCGTGTGACGACCTCCTCCAGCCGCTCGTCGGCGCGTCCCTTCAGACCGGCGGTGCCGAGCGCCTTCACGCGACGCTCCAGTCGATCGACAGCGGCAGGTCGGCCACCGAGGCGCCGGCGCGGAGCGTGAAGGCGCCGGGCTCGACGACCCACTCGCCCGCCCAGTGCGCGAGGCGGCGCGCCGGAACGGGGACCGACGCGGTGACGGTCTCACCGGGTGCGGCGTGCACGGTCGCGAAACCGACGAGCCAGCGCTCGGGACGCTCCACCGCGGACTCCGCGCGCTCGGCATACACCTGCACGACCTGCTTGCCGGCACGGTCGCCGGTGTTCGCGAGCGTCACCTCGACCGCGTCGCCGATGCGCTGCGCAGCACCCCACGACCACGTCGTGTACCCGAGGCCGTGGCCGAACGGGAACGCCGGCTCGGCATCGGCCTTCAGCCACGCGCGGTAGCCGATGTGCAGGCCCTCGCGATAGTCGAGGCGGCCGTCGGTCGGAACGACCTCGGTCACCGGAACGTCGGCGAGGGCTGCCGGCCACGTCGTGGGGAGGCGCCCGCCGGGCTCGGCGGCTCCCGTGAGCACGTCGGCGATCGCGTGCCCGAACTCCTGGCCCCCGAAATACCCCTGAACGACGGCCGCGACCTCGTCCGCCCACGGCAGCACGACCGGCGAACCGGCGTTGACCACGACGATCGTCGGGGTTCCGGTGGCGGCGACGGCGCGCACCAGGTCGTCCTGGCGGCCGGGAAGGTCGAGGCTGGTGCGGTCGTAGCCCTCCGACTCGACCTTCGAGTTCGTGCCCACGACGACGATCGCGACCGCGGATGCCGCGGCCTCCGCGACCGCGCGGGCGATGAGCTCGTCGGGGTCGGTGCGCTCGGGGGCGATGCCCAGCGTCGCGCTGAGGGCGCCCGACAGCGCGCCGTGGCTCTCGCGCGTGAACTCGACGCGGACCGCGGTCTCGCGACCGGCCTCGACGGCGACCGTGGCGGTGATCGACGGCGGGTTGAGGAACGCCGCGCCGAGGTCGGTGCCCTCGATGACGAGGGCGTCGTCGAGGACGAGACGCTCGTCGACGTACAGCCTGCCCGGGTTCGCGCCGGCGAAGCCGAGCTCGATCTCGCCCGACTCGGCGGGCGTGTACACCGTCTCGAACACCACCGTGGCGCTCGCCGAGATCGGGGCGTCGCCGCCGAACCAGACCAGGGCCGTGGAGCGGCGGTTCTCGGCGAAGAGCTCGGTGCCGTCGGCGTCGAAGAACGCGACGCGGATGCCGGCCTCGCCGGTCGCCGGGTTGGTCAGCTGTGCGAGCGGGATCTCGGCGACCCCCTCCTGCACGACCGCGCCGATCTCGAAGTTCACCTCGGCCGCCGGCACCGCGGCGCGGATCGCCTCGAGCGGCGAGACGACGGACTCGGGGATCACGGTGGCGCTGCCGCCGCCCTGCGTGCGTGCCTCGCGGGCGTTCTGCCCGATGACGGCGACGCGGCCGAGGGACGCGGCATCCAACGGCAGGACACCCTCGTTGCGCAGCAGCACCGTGCCCTCGATGGCGGCGTCGCGCGCGAACGCGGGACCGTCGAGCGGAGCGGGCTCGATCGGGGTCGCGTCGCCGAGGGCGCCGACGCGCTCGGCGAGCAGCAGCAGGCGCAGCACCTTGCGGTCGAGGTCGGCCTCGTCCACGCGGCCGTCGCGGATCGCGTCGACGAGATCGGCCCACGCCGGCGCGGGGCCGGGCATCGCGAGGTCCTGCGCGGCGGGCACGGAGCCGAGCGAACGGACGGCGGTCCAGTCGCTGATGACGACGCCGTCGAAGCCCCACTCCGAGTTGAGCGGCGTCTCGAGCAGGTCGTTCTCGGTCATCGTGACGCCGTCGACCGCGTTGTAGGCGCTCATGATGGTCCAGGCGCCGGCCTCGACGGCGCGCTCGAACGGCGCCAGGTACAGCTCGCGCAGCGCGCGCTCGTCGACGCGGACGTCGACCGTGAAGCGGTCGGTCTCGGCGTCGTTGGCGACGTAGTGCTTGGGCGTCGCGGCGACGCCGTTGTCCTGCAGGCCCCGCACGTACGCGGCGGCGAGCTCGGCGCTCAGCTCGGGATCCTCGCTGAAGCACTCGAAGTGCCGGCCGCCGAGCGGCGAGCGGTGCAGGTTGATCGTCGGTCCGAGGACGACGTCGACACCCTTGCGACGGGCTTCGGATGCTGCGGCCGCCCCGTAGCGGTAGGCCAGGTCGACGTCCCACGACGCGGCGAGCGCCGATCCCGACGGCAGGTTGAGCGACGGCTCGCGCTCGTCCCAGCGAGGACCGCGGACGCCGGCCGGGCCGTCCGACAGCGTCATCGCGCGAAGGCCGATCTCGGGCACGGGGACGGTCGTCCAGAAGTCGGCGCCCTGCACGAGGCCCGCCTTCTGCTCGAGGGTGAGGCGCTCGAGCAGCGGCACGAGGTGCAGCACCGACTCGGGGTGCGTGGAGGTGGCGGTCTCGGTCATCGGGGGAGTTTCCGTTCTCGGAAGGAGGGTCAGAGGGGAGGATGCCGCGGCCCGGCCCTTGCAGGCCGGGCCGCAGCATCCGTCGCGTCAGAGGACGCCGGCGGCCGCCTCGGCGTCGAGGAGCGCGCGCCGGGCGACGCGGCGCTCCTCCTGCTTGTCGGGGTCGGGCACGGGCGCGGCCATGAAGAGCCGCTGGGTGTAGGGGTGCTCGGGCGCGGAGGTCACCCGGTCGCCGTCGCCGGTCTCGACGATCTCGCCGCGGTACATCACCGCCACGCGGTGGCTGATGTGGCGCACCACCGCGAGGTCGTGCGTGACGAAGAGGTACGCGACGCCGGTGCGGTTCTGGATGTCGATGAAGAGGTCCAGCACGCGCGCCTGGGTCGACAGGTCGAGCGCCGACACCGGCTCGTCGCACACGATGAGCCGCGGCTCCAGGGCGAGCGCACGCGCGATCGCGACGCGCTGGCGCTGACCGCCCGAGAACTCGCGGGGCAGGCGACCGCGCGCGTCGGCGGGAAGCCCCACCTGATCGAGCAGGTCGCGCACCCGCGACTTCGCCTCGCTCGACGAGACGCCCGCCGCGGTGAGCGGCTCGGTGAGGATCTGCTCGATCGTCATCGACGGGTTCAGCGACGAGTACGGGTCCTGGAAGACGACCTGGATCTCGGAGCTGAGCGCGCGGCGCTCCTGGCGCTTGAGGTGCGAGATGTCCTTGCCGTCGTAGACGATCGACCCCTCGGTCACCGGCGCGAGGCCGAGCGCCGCGCGGCCGAGAGTGGTCTTGCCCGACCCGGACTCGCCGACGAGGCCGACCGTCTCACCCGGCAGGATGTCGAGCGAGACGCCCTTGAGGGCCCGGAACGGCTGGGCGCGGAAGCCCTTGCCCGGGTACTCGACGACGAGGTCCTTGATGTCCAGCAGCGGAGTGCTCATGCCCGTGCTCCCTTCATGACGAGCGGACCGCGGGCGGGACCCTCGTCGAGGATCGCGTCCAGCAGCGCCTGCGTGTACGGGTGCTGCGCGTCGTTGAAGATCGCGCGCACCGGGCCCTGCTCGACGAACCGGCCGCTCTGCATGACGGTCACCCGGTCGCACAGGTCGGCGACGACGCCGAAGTTGTGCGTCACCAGGAGCATCGCCATGTGACGTTCGGCCTGCAGGTCGCGCAGCAGCTCGAGCACCTCGGCCTGCACCGTGACGTCGAGGGCCGTGGTCGGCTCGTCGGCGATGATGAGGTCGGGGTCGGTCGACACAGCGCCCGCGATGAGCACACGCTGCGCCATGCCGCCCGACACCTCGAACGGGTACGCGTCGAACGTGCGCTTCGGGTTGGGGATACCGACCCGCGCGAGCAGCTCGAGCGAGCGGTCGGTAGCCGCCTTCTTCGAGAGCCCGAGGTTCTTGCGCAGCGGCTCGACCAGCTGGCTGCCGATCGTGAACGACGGGTCGAGGTTCGACATCGGCTCCTGCGGGATGTATCCGATGCGCTTGCCGCGCAGGCCCGCATACGTGCGGTCATCGCCGTCGGCGATCTCGGTGCCCTCGTACAGGATCGAGCCGCCGGTGACGTGGCCGCCGCGGGGGAGCAGGCCCAGCACGGCGAACGCGGTCTGCGTCTTCCCCGAGCCGGACTCGCCGATGAGACCGTGCACCTCGCCCTTGCGGATGTCGAGCGAGACGCCGTGGACGACCTCGATGTGCGAGCCGTCGGGCTGGTCGTAGCCGACGTGCAGGTCGCGGACGTCGAGCACCTTCTCGGTCGCCTTGCTGCGCGCGTCGCCCTTGTGGACGATGACGCCGTCTGTCTCGAAGATCGGCGGCTCGTCGAGGTCGACGACGTCGCCTCCGCTGAGTCCCACCGACGTCGTGACGGCGGCCACCGAGCCGGTCGCGGTCGCGACCGCGCGGCGCCGCTTGCGCCGCACCGACACGGTGCGCTCGATCTCGTCGCGCATCACATTGGCCAGGAGCGTCAGCGCGATGCAGGTGAGGGCGATCGCGAGCGACGGCCAGAGCATCAGGAGCGGCTCCTTGTAGATGTTCTTGAAGCCGTCGTTGAGCATCTGGCCCCAGGTGGGCACGGCGATGTCTCCGAGTCCGAGGAACTCGAGGCCCGACTGGATCGCGATGGCGATGCCGGCGATGATCGCCGACTGGATGATGATCGGAGCCCGAACCACCGAGAGCACGTGGCGCCCGATGATGCGCGTGTCACTGAGGCCCGACACGCGGGCCGCATCGACGTAGAGCTCGGTGCGCACCGCGGTCACCGAGGCGTACACCAGCCGGTAGAACGCCGGCGCCAGCAGGATGCCGAAGATGAACATCGAGATCCACACCGACGGGCCGAGGACGGCACGTGCGGCGAGCAGCACCACGATGCCGGGCAGCGCCATGTTGAGCTCGGTGACCCACGTGGCCGCGTTGTTGAACCAGCCCTGGTAGTAGCCGGCGATGAGGCCGCTGACCACACCCAGGATGAGCGCGACCACGAGGGCGAGAAGAGCGGCGAGGACGGTCGTCTGGGTCGCGACCAGCAGACGCGAGAACACGTCGCGGCCGCTGCCGTCGGTGCCGAGGAGGTGCTCTGCGCTGGGCGACGCGAGGACGTTGCGGATGTCGGCGTAGTTGGGGTCCTGCGGAGCGATCCACGGCCCGATGATCGCGATGATCCCCAGGAACACGAGGAAGATCAGCGAGGCGAGGCCGACGGGGCGGCGCACCAGCCGGCGCCAGAGCGAGACGCGTACCGGCGCGACCGGTACGTCGAGGGGGACGTCGATGGCGGTCATGAGAGTCGCACCTTCGGGTTCAGCGCCGCCTGGGCGAGGTCGATGAGGAGGTTCACGATGACGACGATGATCGCGAAGGCGATCACGACGCCCATGACGACCGGGATGTCGCCGAGGGTGGTGGCGCGGACGGTGAGCTGGCCCATGCCGGGGATGGCGAAGACCTGCTCGACGATCACGGCCCCGCCGAGGAGGCCGATGAACTGCACGGCGAGCACCGCCAGTGCGGGGCCGCCGGCGTTGCGGAGCACGTGGCGGTACACGACCGAGTTCGTGCTGAGGCCCCGCGAGCGGAGCGTGCGGACGTAGTCCCGCGACATCGCGTCGATGACCGAGCCGCGGACCTGCTGCGACACCGCCGCGATCGCGCCGATCGACAGCGCCACGATGGGCAGGGTCACGGACGACAGCCATCCCGACACCGAGGTGGTCGCAGGCACGTAGCCGGTCGCCTTGAACCAGCCCAGGTTGATCGCGAACACGAGCACGAGGCCCAGTGCGATGAGGAAGCCGGGGATCGCGAAGCCGATGAGGGAGATCACCTGGACGCTGCCGTCGACCCAGCCGCCGCGGCGGGCGGCGAGAATGCCGAGCACGACCGCGACGATCGCCGAGACGACGGTCGCGCCGATCACGATCGCGAGGGTGACCGCGAGGCGGTTGCTGACGCTCGTCGAGACCAGCTCGCCGGTGAACCAGCTGCGACCGAGGTTGCCCGTGAGGGCGCCGGTGACCCAGTTCCAGTACTGCTGGAGCAGCGGCTGATCCAGTCCGAGCTGTTCGGTCTTCTTGGCGACGGTCTCGGCGGTGGCGTTCTCGCCGAGGATGCGGCGGGCGATGTCGCCGCCCGCGGCGTAGAGGAGGACGAACGCGAGGAACGAGATCACCGCGATGAGGATGACGCCCGACAGTACGCGCCGGAGGATGAATGCAAGCATGTCGCTTTCCCGTGGGTGGTGTCTCCCCGCCCGCCCGCGGTGTGCGGGCGGGCGGGGAGAGGATTCAGTTCTTCGGCGAGAAGTCGAAGATCGACGGGTAGGCGTTGGTGGGCCAGAACTCGAGGTTCGTGTTCGCGTCGGTCGCGTACGTGCCCTGGACCCGGAAGAACGGCGCGAACCAGGCCTGCTCGACCAGGTAGGCGTTGAGGTCCTTCGTGGCCTGGTCGGCCTCGTCCTTCGTGCCCATCTGGATCGTCGAGATGTACTCGTCGACCTTCGGGTCCTGCGAGTGGAACGGGTTGAACGTGGCCTCGGGAGCGATCATGAAGTTGATCAGCTGCCAGTCCGGGTTCTGCTCGAGCGCCATCCACGTCGCCGGGTACTTCGGGGCGAGCATGTCGGTGATGAAGTTGCCGGTGCCGGGGTCGGTGTAGTTCACCGTGATCCCGATGTCGGCGAGCTGCTGCGCGACCAGGTCGAACGTGGTCTGGAACGCCGGGGTCGACATCATGTCGATCGAGAACCCATCGGGGTAGCCGGCCTCGGCGAGGAGCTTCTTGGCGCCTTCGGGGTCGTACTCGTAGGTGCTGTCGAGCGCCTCGTCGTAGCCGACCGACGTCGCCGGGAAGACCTGCTCGGTGACGGTTCCGTAGCCTGCCTGCAGCGCCTTCAGCAGCGCCTCGCGGTCGAACGCCATGTTGATCGCCTGGCGCACCTTGACGTCGGCGAGCTCGGGCGCCATCGTGCCGGCGCGGTCGAACAGCAGCAGGCCCTGGAAGTCGAGCTCGTTGGACTCGATCGTCCAGCCGGATGCCTCGATCTCGGGGATCGTGTCGTTGTTCACGATCTTCGCGCCGTTGGCCTCGCCGGCCTTGAGGGCGTTGAGCGTCGCGGTCGGGTCCTCGATGACGTTGATCGTCAGGTTGTCGTACTTGACGGCATCCGGGTTCCAGTAGTCGGGGTTGGCCGTGTAGACGTACGTGGTGCCGGTGACGGTCGCCGCGGTGTCGAGCACGTACGGGCCGGAGCCGATCGGCTCGGTGGCCGAGTCGGGGTCGTCGAACGTGGACGGCGCCTGGATGAGGCCGGGGGCGATCGAGAGCATGTTGACCAGGGACGGGTCGGGCGCGTCCTGCGTGATGGTCACGGTGGTGGCGTCGACGGCCGCGAACTCCTTGCCGGCCAGCGTCGCGGCCTGCGGCGACGTGCCGTCGCGGAAGCGCTCGAGGCTCGCCACGACGGCGTCGGCGTCGAGCTTGGTGCCGTCGGTGAACTCCACGTCGTCGCGGAGCGTCAGCGTCAGCACGGTGTTGTCTTCGTTGTACTCCCACTTGGTGGCGAGCCAGGGTTCGATCTCACCGTCGGAGTTCTTCTGCAGCAGCGTGTCGAACACGGCCTGGAAGAAGGGGCTGCGGTTGCCGTACTCGGCGCCCTGCCCGATGTCGTAGCTCGTGGGCCCGATGATCGCGGTGAGCGTGAGCCGGTCTGCCCGACCGGAGTCGCTTCCGCCTGACCCGTCGTCTCCTGCACCGGCGCAGCCGGTGAGGGCGAGTGCGGCGATCGCGATGGTGGCTGCTGTGGCCTTCCAACGGAACATCCTTGGTCCCTTCATAGGTGGCGATGCCCCTGCGGATCGCCTACTGCCGGGAGACGCTAACAGCAATTTCTAGTGGGCGCTAGGTTTTTGGTCTAAAAAACTAGCGAGCATTAGGAATTCGTTATAGAACGGAGGAAGAGGACCCCGACGGGCACCGATGGAGGTGCCCCGACAGATGCGGGGATACGGTGTGACGATGACCGAGACGACTTCCGCCCAGACAAAGGCGGGGACCGCTCCCACGAGGACGCGCAAGCCGCGGGGCGAGTACGCGAAGTCGAAGGAGACGCGCACAGCGATCCTCGACGCCGCCCTGGAAGTGTTCTCCCAGTCCGGATATCGCGCCGGCTCGCTCCGCGAGGTCGCCGAGCGGGTCGGCATGAGCGAGGCGGGGCTCCTGCACCACTTCCGCAGCAAGAGCGCCCTGCTGCTGGCGCTGCTGGACCACCGCGACAACCTGTCGCGCGCCCGCGTCGACTTCGACCTCCCCGACGGCGTCGAGGCGCTGCGGGCGCTCGCCGAGCTGGCGCGGTTCAACGCAGCGCAGCCCGGCATCGTCGAGCTGTACACGACGCTGTCGGCCGAGGCGACGGCGCCGTCCCACCCCGCGCACGACTACTTCGTCAACCGCTACAACTACGTCCGAACGAGCGTGACCGGCTCGTTCGAGCGCGCCGCCGCCGCGGGACGCCTGGTCGACGGCGTCGACCCCGGGCGTGCGGCCGTCGCCACGATCGCCCTGATGGACGGCCTGCAGGTGCAGTGGCTTCTCGATCCGGAGTCGACCGACATGGCCGAAGCGCTCCACGAGGTCTTCCGAAGCCTCATCCGCGGCTACGACCTCGTCTCGCTCGAGAACGCGCTCGACGTGCTGGACCTGCAGACGGCGAGCGCGTCGACAGCCTCCGACGGCGAAAGCCCCGAAGCGCTAGACGGAGCCGAGGCATGATCCGCCAGCCCTTCCTCGATGGCTGGGCCGCGGGCCCGAAGCTCGGCGCCTTCGAGGCGCCCACGCCGGAGTCCGCACCCCGACCTGTCCGCCTGCCGCACGACGCCGTGCGCGACCTCCCGCGCTCGGCCGACAGCGACCAGGGCGTGCACACCGGCTACGTCCCCGGCGGTGTCTTCGAGTACGCCAAGACGTTCGACGTCCCGGCCGAGTGGCGCGACAAGACCGTGCGCCTCGAGTTCGAGGGCGTCTACCGCGACGCCGTCGTGTTCGTCAACGGCGACGCCGTGACGCACGAGCCGAACGGGTACAACGCGTTCGAGGCCGTGCTCGACCCGTACCTGCGGCACGGCGAGCCCAACCGCGTGACGGTCGAGGCCCGCGCGCACCGCGACAGCCGGTGGTATTCCGGTGCGGGCATCTATCGTCCGGTCCACCTGGTGGTCGCCGACCCCGTGCACATCCCGCTCGACGGCACGCGCGTCACGACGCCCGACATCGACGCCGATCGCGCCGTCGTCCAGGTCGCGACCACCGTGCGGAACGGCACGCGCCGCACCCGCACGCTGCGACTGGGCTGGACAGTGGAGTCGCCCGACGGGTCCGCCCTCGCGACGGGGACGGCGCCGGTGACGGTGCTCCCGAACTCCGACGCCGTGGCGCGCGTGCGCCTCGCGGTCGACGATCCCGCGCTGTGGAGCGTCGACGCCCCCGCGCTCCACCGCGTGCGGACGACCCTCTCCGACGAGAGCGGAGAAGAGATCGACACGGATGCCGCGACCTTCGGCATCCGTCGTCTGCAGATCGACGTCGCGCGCGGACTGCGGATCAACGGCGAGACCGTGAAGCTCCGGGGCGCGTGCGTGCACCACGACAGCGGACCGCTCGGCGCGGCGACGCTCGCCGCCGCCGAGGACCGGCGCGTGCGCCTGCTGAAAGCCGCGGGGTTCAACGCGCTGCGGAGCTCGCACAACCCCATGAGCCGCGCGATGCTCGACGCCTGCGACCGGCACGGCGTGCTCGTGATGGACGAGCTCACCGACACCTGGACCCGCTCGAAGGTCGCGTTCGACGCCGCTCCCAGCTTCCCCGACCGGTGGCGCCACGACGTCGAAGCCCTCGTCGCGAAGGACGTCAACCACCCGAGCGTCATCATGTACTCGATCGGGAATGAGATCCTCGAGCTCGCGACGCCCGCGGGCTCCGCCTGGAGCCGGCGCCTGGCCGAGGCGTTCCGCGACGCCGACGACACGCGCCTCGTCACGAACGGGATCAACGGGATCATCGCGAACCTCGACAAGATGGGGCGCCCCGAGGACTCCGACGGGACCGCGGCGACCGATCCGAACACGATGATGGCGACGATGGGCGACATGATGGCGCGCGCCAACGCGTCGGAGCTCGTCACCGCGTCGACCGAGGAGTCGGCATCGGTGCTCGACGTCGTCGGGTTCAACTACGCCGAGTCGCGGTACGAGCTCGACCGCGAGCTGTTCCCGAACCGCGTGATCGTGGGGTCCGAGACCTTCCCGTCGCGCATCGAGAAGATGTGGGACCTCGTCGAGCGGCTCGACCATGTCGTCGGCGACTTCACGTGGACCGGCTGGGACTACCTCGGCGAGGCCGGCATCGGCCGCGTCGACTACACCGACGAGCCTGGCTACGAGCCGACCGGCACGGCGGGCCCGTACCCGCACCTGCTGGCGGGATGCGGCGACATCGACATCACGGGCTTCCGCCGCCCGGTCTCGTACTACCGCGAGATCGTGTTCGGCCTGCGCACCGAGCCCTACCTGGCCGTGCATCCGCCGCGCCACCACGGCCGGCCGGCCGCGACCACACCCTGGTCCTGGGACGACTCCGTGTCGTCGTGGACGTGGGATGCCGAGCCCGGCGCCCCCGTCACGGTCGACGTCTACGCGCCGGCCGAGGAGGTCGAGCTGCTGCGGGACGGCGTATCGCTCGGCGTCAGCGCGGTCGGAGCCGAGAAGGCGTTCCGCGCCCGCTTCGAGACCGAGTACCGCCCGGGTGAGCTCGTCGCGATCGCCCGCACCGGCGGGGTCGAGGTCGGGTGCGCGACCCTGCGGACGGCCGGCGAGCTGGGGCTCACAGCATCCGTCGAGGAGTGCGACATCACGGTCGACGGGCTTGCGTTCGTCGCGATATCGCTGGCTGACGCGGACGGCGTCGTCGCGGTCGACGCCGACCGGCTCGTCACGGTGACCGTCGACGGCGACGCGGAGCTCGTCGGGCTCGGCACCGGCCGCATCCGCACGGAGGAGTCGTTCGCGGGTCCCTCGGTCACGACGCACGACGGGCGCGCCCTCGCGATCGTCCGGCCCACCGGGCCGGGATCGGCGACGGTGAGGGTGACCGCGGAGGGGCTGGCCGCAGCATCCGTCTCCCTCACCGCCCGCTGAGCACCCTCTTCCGTCTGTTCGTTCGTCACCTGTGCACGCCGAAACCGCGAATCGGCGTGCACAGGTGACGAACGAAGCGAACCTGTCTGGGGACGGGTGGGGCTCAGCTGGCGCGAGCGCGGGTGCGGATCTCGTCCCCGTCGCCGGGAAGCACGCGGATCGGCGTGGTGCCGGCGACCTCGTCGCTGAACTCTTCGGGGGCGACGATGGTGAGCGGCCGCGTCTCGTCGAGCGTGAGGCGGAACCGCTTCTGCTCGTGGCGGTGCAGGCGCCCCGACCAGAGCAGCCACGTGGCGCCGATGGCGAACGCGACGAACGCCGCGACCGCGCCGACGAGGATCGCCGCGCGCGGGCCGAACTCCCCGGCGACCCAGCCGACGATCGGCGCGCCGATCGGGGTGCCGCCCATGAGGATCGCCATGTACAGCGCCAGCACGCGGCCGCGCAGCACCGGGTCGGTGGTGGTCTGCACGTAGCCGTTCGCGGTGGTCATCATGGTGACGACGGAGAAGCCCGTGAACATCAGGGTGATCGCGTAGAGCCAGTACGTCGGCATGAACGCCGACACCACGGCGGCGATCCCGAACATCGCGGTCCCGCTGATGAGGACGCGCAGCCGGGCGCGGTCGCGGCGGGCGGCGAGCAGCGCGCCCGCGACCGAGCCGATCGCGAGGATCGAGCTGAGCAGGCCGAAGCCGTCGGCCTCCTTGCCGAATTCGACGGCCATGGTCGACGCGAGGATCGGGAAGTTCATGCCGAACGCGCCGATGAGGAACACCATCGCGCACGTCACGATGAGGTCGGGGCGGCCGGCGACGTAGCGGAATCCGTCGGCGAGGCGCGAGGACTGCGGCGCCTTGACGCGCGGCACGAGCTCGTGGGTGCGGATCAGCACGAGGGCCGCGAGCATCGCGAGGAAGGTGACGGCGTTGGCGACGAACACCCACCCCGTGCCGATCGCGACGATGACGATGCCCGCGACCGCGGGACCGATCATGCGGGCGCCGTTGAACGACGCCGCGTTGAGCGCGACCGCGTTCGACGCGTTCTCTCGGGCGACGAGGTCCGACACGAAGGCCTGGCGGGCCGGGTTGTCGAAGGCAGCGACGACGCCGAGCGCGAGCGCGAAGACGTACATGATCGGCAGCGTCATCGCGCCGGCGAAGATCAGCACGCCGATCGCGACGCCGAGCAGGAGCAGCAGGCTCTGGGTGATCAACAGGAGCTTGCGGCGGTCGAAGCGGTCCGCGACCAGCCCGGTGACGCCGACCAGGAGCAGCGGCGGCGCGAACTGCAGCGCCATCGTGACGCCCATCGCGGCGGCGTCGTTGTCGGTCAGCTCGGTGAGCACGACCCAGCTGATCGCGGTGGACTGCATCCACGCGCCGATGTTCGACACCAGCGCGCCGATGAACCAGACGCGGTAGTTGAACGCGGAGAAGGACCGGAACATGGCGCTCATCGGGCCACCATCCGCTCCATGATGTCGGCCGCAGCGGCCAGGGTCTCGCGCTCGGCCGGGGTGAGCTCGGCGAGCGAGGCCTCGACCCACGCATCGCGGCGACGCGCGGTCTCTTCGACGACCGCCACGCCCTCGGGGGTGAGCGAGATGACGACCTTGCGTCCGTCGTTCTCGTCGGCGCCGCGCACGATGTAGCCGGAGTCCTGCAGGCAGTTGACGGTGCGGTTCATCGAGGGGGCCGAGACGCGCTCACGCTCGGCGAGATCGCCGAGCGTGTGGGGGCCGTGCACCTTGAGGGCGGCGAGCACCGCGAACTGCCCGTCGCTCATCGAGTCGACCGCGCGCTGGGTGCGCATGCGTCGAGCGAGACGGAACGTGGCGATCCGCAGCTGCGAGGCGGCGGGGGAGAGGTCTGCGTGAGGGCCGGCGTCGGGGCCGGTGTCTGAATCTGAAGTCTCGTTGCTGCTCATCCGGTTAGTTAGCCTAGCTCATTAGTCTTGCTAAACAAAGTCGGGACGGATGGATGCTGCGCCTCCGGGCCGTGCGCCGAGTCGCAGCATCCATCGCCCCTAGACTTCTCCGCATGCCCGAGTTCCACGATGCGCACGGCATCACGATCTTCTTCGACGTCCACCCGGCGAAGACCGAGCCGCGCGCGATCGTGCAGCTGCTGCACGGCATCGGCGAACACGCCGGACGATACGGTGCGCTGATCGCCGCACTCGTCGCCGAGGGCTACACCGTCTACGCGGCCGACCACCGCGGCCACGGGCGCACCGGCATGGGCCAGCACGGCGGCGACGCGTCGCGTCTCGGCCACCCGGGCAAGGGCGGGCTCCGCGGCGCACTCGCAGCGATGTGGCAGTTCACCCAGCAGATCCGCGGACAGAACCCCGAGCTGCCACTCGTGCTGCTGGGACACTCCGGCGGCTCGGTGCTCGCACAGATGCTCGTCAACGACCACCCCGACGCGTACGACGCGGTCGTGCTGACCGGCACGGCCCTGCGCATGCCGGGGTCGATCCACACCACGGGCCTCAACAAGCCGTGGGACGGTCCCGGCGCGATGGGCACCGAGTGGCTCTCGAGCGACCTGTCGGTGGGGCGGGCCTTCCTCGACGACCCGCTCACCACCAGCGAAGACCCGATCAAGTTGATCGGGGTGGCCGACTCCCTCCGCATGTACGGCCGGCCGCGCAAGAACCTCGGCCGCGACATCCCCACGCTCCTGATGATCGGCCGCGACGACACCGTCGGCGGTCCGCGCAGCGTCCACCGGCTGGCCGATGCGTACCGCACGCGCTCGGGCTTCACCGACGTGACGACGCTCGTGTACCCGGGTGCGCGCCACGAGATCTTCAACGAGGTCATGCAGGCCGAGGTCCGCGCGGACCTGCTGGCCTGGCTCGACAAGCACATCGCGGACCGCACCTGAGTGCGGCGGCGCCCGCCCGATCGGCGCCTGTGCCCGCCGCGCGAATAGGCTGAAGCCCATGCACGGCGAATACAAGGTGCCCGGCGGAAAGCTCGTGGTCGTCGACCTCGAGGAGCGCGACGGACGCATCGCGGACTTCCACCTCGCGGGGGACTTCTTCCTCGAACCCGACGACGCGCTCGCCGACATCGACGCCGCCGTCAACGGGCTCCCGATCGAGGCGGATGTCGCGGCCATCGCCGCCGCGGTGCGCTCGGCTCTCCCCGACGGTGCTCAGCTCCTCGGCTTCACGCCCGAGGCGGTCGGCACGGCGGTCCGCCGCGCACTCGTGACGGCCCCGGGCTGGCGCGACTTCGACTGGGAGATCGTGCACGAGAAGCCGGTCTCGCCCCGCATGAACCTCGCGCTCGACGAGGTGCTCACGGGCCGGGTCGGCGACGGCCGCCGGCGCCCGACCCTGCGCATCTGGGAGTGGGACGAGAACGCCGTGGTGATCGGCTCGTTCCAGTCCCTTCGCAATGAGGTCGACCCCGACGGCGCTGCCGCGCACGGCTACGACGTCGTCCGCCGCATCTCGGGCGGTGGCGCGATGATGATGGGCGCGAACTCGATCGTCACGTACTCGCTGTACGTGCCGGCATCCCTCGTCGCAGGGCTCACCTTCGCGGACTCGTACGCGTTCCTCGACGACTGGGTGCTGCAGGCGCTGCGCGCGCTCGGCATCGAGGCGACCTACCAGCCGCTCAACGACATCGCCTCGCCGCAGGGCAAGATCGGCGGCGCCGCGCAGAAGCGCCTCGCGAACGGGGGAGTGCTGCACCACGCGACCCTCAGCTACGACATGGACGGCGAGGTCATGACCGAGGTGCTGCGCATCGGTCGCGAGAAGCTCAGCGACAAGGGCACGACGTCGGCGGCCAAGCGCGTCGACCCCCTGCGCCGCCAGACCGGGCTGCCGCGCGAGGCGATCATCGCCAAGCTCGAGGAGACCTTCACCAACCTCTACGGCGCGGTCCCCGGGCACATCACCGACGACGAATACGCCGAGGCCGAGGCGCTCGTGGCGTCGAAGTTCGCGACGGACGCATGGCTTCGCCGGGTCCCCTGATCGGGGCGCCGGATGCTGCGCCTCCGGGCTCGGTCGAGATCCACCACGGTGACAACCTCGAGGTCATCCGCACGCTTCCCGACGCGTCGTTCACGCTGATCTATCTCGACCCGCCCTTCAACACCGGCCGCGTGCAGGAGCGGGCGCTCGAGACCGCGCGGTCCGCAGCATCCGTCCCGCTGTCGGGCGAGGCGATCGTGCGGCGCGGGTTCCACGGGCGCGAGTACGAGCGGATCCGCGGCGACCTGCGCGCGTACGACGACACCTTCGACGACTACTGGGGCTTCCTCGAGCCGCGGCTGCTCGAGGCGTGGCGCCTGCTCGCCGATGACGGCACCCTGTACATCCACCTCGACTACCGCGAGGCGCACTACGCCAAGGTGCTCATGGACGCGCTCGTCGGGCGCGAGCGGTTCCTCAACGAGCTCATCTGGGCCTATGACTACGGGGCGAAGACGCGCAAGCGCTGGCCCACGAAGCACGACACGATCCTGGTGTACGTCAAGGACCCGAAGTCGTACTGGTTCGACTCGGAGGCCGTCGACCGCGAGCCCTACATGGCGCCCGGGCTCGTCACCCCCGAGAAGGCCGAGCGCGGAAAGCTCCCCACCGACGTCTGGTGGCACACCATCGTGCCGACCACCGGACGCGAGAAGACCGGGTACCCGACGCAGAAGCCCGAGGGGATCCTCCGCCGCATCGTGCAGGCCTCGTCACGCCCCGGCGATCGGGTGCTCGACTTCTTCGCCGGCAGCGGCACGACCGGCGCGGTCGCCTCGGCGCTGGGCCGCGACGCCGTCCTCGTGGACCACAACCCGGCCGCGATCGCGGTGATGCGCGAGCGGATGCCGCATGCTCGGGTGTTCGGGACCCCCGGCGAGCAAACGCTTCCCTAGGCTGAGGGGTATGCGCTTCGGAACCTTCATCCCCCAGGGCTGGCGATTCGATCTCGTCGGCATCGATCCCTCAGAGCACTGGGAGGTGATGAAGGGGCTCGCCCAGCGCGCCGACGCCGGCCCGTGGGAGTCCCTGTGGGTCTACGACCACTTCCACACGACCCCGGTGCCGAGCGACGAGGCGACCCACGAGGCGTGGACGCTCATGGCGGCGTTCGCGGCCTCGACCGGCCGCATCCGTCTCGGTCAGATGTGCACCTGCATGGGCTACCGCAACCCCGCCTACCTCGCCAAGGTCGCCGCCACGGTCGACATCGTCTCGGGCGGACGCACCGAGATGGGCATCGGCGGCGGGTGGTACGAGCACGAGTGGGAGGCGTACGGCTACGGCTTCCCGCAGGTGCCGGAGCGGCTCCGGATGCTGCGCGAGGGCGTCGACATCATGCAGCAGGCCTGGACGACCGGGCGTGCCACGCTCGACGGCAAGCACTACCAGGTGGACGGCGCCATCGTGCAGCCGCTGCCGCTGCAGGACGGCGGCATCCCCATCTGGGTCGCCGGTGGCGGCGAGAAGGTCACGCTCAAGATCGCGGCGAAGTACGCGTCGTACACGAACTACGCGGGCTCGCTCGAGGACATCGACCGCAAGAGCGCCGTGCTCCGCGACCACTGCGACGCGCTCGGCCGGGACTTCTCCGAGATCACGCGCACCTCGAACTTCAACACGATCGTCGGTGCGACCGAGGCCGAGGCGCGCGACCGCCTGGCCGCCGTGAAGGCACGTCTGCTGCCGCACGTGGGCCAGGAGCGCGCCGACCACATCGAGAACGACTACCTGACGTCGCCCGCTTTCGGCACCCCCGAGCAGGTGGCCGAGCGCCTCGCCGAGCGCGAGCGCCACGGCATCGCCTACGCGATCCACTACTTCCCCGAGGCGGCCTACGACCTCTCGGGCGTGGAGCTGTTCGAGCGCGAGGTCGTCGCCGCGCTGAGCTGACGTCGTCGGCGACCGCGTCGAGGATTCAGGAGAACCGGGCCGGCGGGCCGTGTCTCGGCGCTCTCGCGCAGCGCTTTTCCTGAATCCTCGACGCGCGGGGCCGCCCGCAGCGGTACGGGGCGTGCGTGAGTCGCCCCCGCGCGTATTGGGCGGCGGCGCGTCATGAGGCGTCGATGCATCAGGAAAACCGGTGTGCGCGGGCGCCAAAAGGGTGCCTTGAGGACGGCATTTCCTGAATCCTCGACCGCCGCGTGGCCTGTCCTCCCCAGAGCCCGGCCCGCGCCCTCCTCTCCCCATCATGCGGCGGACGGTGAACGCGCCCGGTGCGGGCACCGGAGTCTGGGCGGATGCTGCCGCACCCGTTTCCCTCCTTCCGCCGCTCCGACCTAGCCGCGGCGGGCTGGACCGACAGGTCGCTGAGGAGGGCGGTCGTCGATGGTCGTCTGCTCCGCCCGCGCAGCGGCGTGTACCTCCAACCCGACACACCTCAGGACACCATTGACGCGTGCCGCCTGGGAGGCCGCCTCGCCTGCACGAGTGCGCTGGCTCATCTTGACGTCTTCGTACTGGACCCGGGGGTCCTTCATGTCCATTTGCCGGCGAACTCGTCGCGGCCGAGACCGGTGGCCCGCCGCATTCGTCGGCATTGGGGGCGGCTGCGCCGAACCCCACACCCGAGGTCCACCAGCGTCGAACCGTTCGACGCCGTCGTACAGGCGGTCCGGTGCCAGCCGGCCCGGGCCGCGTTGGCCACATTGGATTCCGCACTGCACCTCGGGGTGCTCAGGCTCGACGAGCTCGACGAGCTCTTCCGCGTACTCCCTCGGCGCCATGCGGTGCTGCGCAAGCTCGTCGACAGCCGCGCGGAGTCCGGCCCGGAGACCCTGGTTCGATTGATGCTCAAGGCGCTCGGCGCCAGTTTCGAAGTCCAGGTGAGGATTTCGAGGGTCGGGCGCGTCGATTTCGTGGTGGACGGGTGGCTGATCGTCGAGTGCGACAGCCGGGGGTTCCATGCGACGTGGGAGGAGCAGCGGCGCGACCGCCGTCGTGACCAAGCGGCCGCTGCGCTGGGTTATGCGACGTACCGACCGATCGCGGAGGACATCATGTGGCATCCGGAAGAGGTCCGCGCGGCGCTGGAAGGGCTGCTGCGTGGTCCTGCCGCGCGTGCTCGGTGAAAGCAGCGGGCTCGATGGTGCATCGACCGCTCGCGCGGCCCCTCACCGCCGATTCTGCTGCTGGTTTGACTCTGCCTGCTCGGACGCCAGGCACACGGAAGGGTGGGTCCTCACCGCTGCATCGGCGAGGACCCACCCTTTCGCTCATCCCGCGCTGCAGGGGCGGCGGGAGTCTGTGGTCAGAGCAGCGACGCGACCGCGGCGTAGCCGTGGGGATCGACGTCGGGGGAGCCCGCCGGCCCGCCGAAGACGCGCGTGGTGCCCGGAGCGCCCGACCATGCCGGCCAGCCGGGATCGGCGTCGACGATCAGGCCGACCGCAGCCGCGTGCGTCTGGTCGGCGAGCTGCTGCGGCGGATTCGGGCCGGTGAGCGGCTCGATCTGCACCGAGTCCAGGCAGTCGAACCAGAACGGGACGTCGATGCAGTGCACCGCCGACCCGTTCACCGCGCCGGGCTGCGACGAGCGGAACGAGTAGCGGTAGACCCACGTCGGAGCGGCGCCGCGTGCCCGCGCCGTGCGGACGACGGCGCTGCGGAACATGCGGTCGGTGATGTAGCGGCCGAGCACGGCAGCGTGTCCGCGCGCCACCACGTCCCGGTTCGCCGCGAGGTACGCCTTGCGCTGCGTCCCCTTGAGCCCCGACCGGCCGAGCAGGAGGCCCAGCGGGATCCAGCGGAGCGTCTTGGCCCGTCCCGCCACGACCATCGAGAACTCGTCATCGGTCGCGCCGAGCACGAGGGGCTTGTCGGCGCCGACGCCCGCGGCGATCGAGGCGATCGTGGGCCGGGTGAGCAGGTCGCCGTCGATCGACGGGCCGAGCAGGAGGCCGTCGTCGAGCAGCTTGGTGATGGCGTCCGGGCCGGCCACGCTCGTCGCCTTCTTCTGCGCCTCGATGATGCGCTCCTCGGGCACCGTCGACAGCGCGGCGCGGGTGGGGGCGACGCCGACGCGTGCCGCGACGTCGCGCCCGATCGCCTCCCAGCGCTCCGTCGCGACGTCGGCGGTGGCGCCGGACAGCGCCCACACCGAGTGGAACAGGTGCTGGGCTGCCGGCATCCCGAGCAGTGTCAGCACCGCCCCGCCGCCCGCGGACTGTCCGGCGATCGTCACCCGCGACGGATCTCCGCCGAAGTTCGCGATGTTGTCCTGGACCCACTGCAAGGCGAGCAGCCAGTCGCGCACGCCTCGGTTGGAGGGGGCGTCCTCGATCCAGCCGAACCCGTCGAAGCCGAGCCGGTACGAGATCGTCACGGTGACCACGCCGTCGCGGTTGAACGAGCGGCCGTCGTACCAGGGGCTCGCCGGCGAGCCCGCGAAGTAGCCGCCGCCGTGGATCCAGACGAGCACGGGGAGCGCAGCATCCGTCTCTCCGGGAACCGGCGTGAAGACGTTGACATTGAGGGTCGACGCGCCGGGCACGGACGGCTCGGGGATGAGGGTCACCCCGGGGTCGCCCCGCTGCGCGGTGCCGCCGAACGCGACGGCGTCGCGCACGCCCTCCCACGGCTCGGCAGGCACAGGGGCGGCGAACCGCAGCTCGCCGACGGGCGGCTTCGCGAACGGGATGCCGAGGAACGCGGCCGATCCGCCGGCGCCGGGCTCGCCCCGCCAGAAGCCGCGCACCCGTCCAGTGGCGGTGTCGGCCTCCGCATAGCGGAGTGCGGTGGTGGTGTCTGTCATGGGGGGTCCTTTCTCGCGGACTCTAGCGGACGCCCTTGATGGGCGCCGTGGCGATCGCTGCCAGAATCACGAACACGATCGCGAACACGAACAGCATGGCGTACCCGCCCATCGCCGAGATGATCAGCAGCGCGATCGACGGGCTGAGCGCCTGGGGGATGTTGGTGGCGACGTTGAGGATGCCGAGGTCCTTGCCCGCGGCAGTGCCCTCGCTGGGCAGCACCTCGGTCATGAGGGCGGCGTCCACCGACATGTACAGACCGAAGCCGACGCCGTTGATGATGCTCATCAGGATCATGCCGGTCATGTCGGGCACGATCAGCGGCATCGCGAGCCCGGCGACCATGATCACCGACGCGGCGTAGATGAAGACCTTGCGGCGGCCGACCTTGTCGCTCCACCATCCCGACAGCGCGATCGCGAGCAGGGTGGGCACGAACGCGACGAGCGTGAGCGTCAGCACGGCGCCCTGCGCCTCGCCGAGCGACAGCCCGATGTACTGCTGCAGCAGGTACAGCTGGTAGGTCGAGACGACGAAGTAGCCGAGGATCAGCAGGAATCGCGCCGTGAACGCCCAGAAGAAGTCGGGGTGCTTGCGCGGGTTCACCCAGAAGCCCCGGAAGAAGGCGCCCCACCGGAACGGCTCGACGGCGGCGTCCTTGGACGACCAGTCCCGGTTGATGAGCACGAACAGGAGCGTCACGACGATCACGGCCCCGCCGAACACGGAGTAGGCGACGCCGAACTGGGCCGCGAGGGCGCTCGCCACCATGATGCCGACGGTCATGCCGACCTGCGTGCCGAGCCCGATCATCGCGCTCGCCCCGCCGCGCTTCGAGCGCGGGAACCGGTCGGCGGTGATGGTGGTCAGCGGCGCCTGCAGGAAGTTCAGCGCGACCTGGATGACGACCCAGAACACGGTGATCCAGACGAGGTCGGTGAGCGAGCCCATCCCGAAGAGGAGGATGCCGCCGACCAGCGCGCCGAGCACCATCCACGGCGAGCGGCGGCCGAACCGCGAGCGCGTGCGGTCGCTCAAGGCGCCGGCGATCGGCTGGGCGAAGAGCGTGAAGACGAATGAGACCGTGGTGACGATCGCGAGGTTCGCCTCCTTCTGCGCGTCGCCGAACAGCAGCTGGATCTGCGTCGGCAGGAGGATCGCGATGAGGCCGCCGTAGGTGGCGAACAGCGTCAGCGCGGCGACCAGCATGCTCGGCAGCAGCGCCCTGCGCGCGGGCGGGCTGGCGGGCGGCTCGCCAGGCGCCGGCGGCGTGCTTCGGATGAGGCCGGTGGGCGCGATGTCGAGGGTGGGGTCGGGCTGTGCGGTCATGGCGACTCCTCTTCGTCGAGATGTCTCGGGGCGGATCGGGGGTGAAATGCGAACGGCATTCGGGATCAGTGTGGCGCACCGAGAGACAAAGTTCAAGACGTGAACTATGTGTAACGATCACGCAACGAGGTGGGCGATCCAAACCCGAGTGCCGCTAGCGTTTGGCCCGTTCAATCGAAGGAGATGACATGAACCGACTGATTCCGCGCCTCGCGATCGCTGCAGTGGTGGTGCTCGGCGCCACCGCGCTGGGCGGCTGGACCACGGCTCCGGCCAAGCCCCCGACCTCGAACCGCGACCCGGTCGTCCAGGTGTACCTGACACGCCATGGCGAGACGATCCTCAACGCGCTGCACCTCGTGCAGGGCTGGTCGGACTCGCCGCTGACCGCGGCGGGCCGTGCGACCGCGACGACCGTCGGCACGAACCTCGGGGCCGAGGTCGGGCAGGTGGACGCCGCCTACTCGGCCGACATGGTGCGCCACTACGAGACGGCGACGCGCATGCTGCAGGGCATGGGCTCGAAGCTGTCCGCGACGCGCGTCGAAGGCCTGCGCGAGCTGAACTTCGGTGGCTGGGAAGGCGCGAAGCAGAGCGCCATGGGCGGTGCCGCCTTCGCGTATCTCGCCCAGCAGGGGATTCCTGAGCCCACGCTCGGGCAGATGACCGACGCGATCGGCGCCACGAACCCGGTGTCGGCGCTTCCCGCGGAGAATTGCGATGCCGTCTCGGATCGCATGCTGAGCTCGCTGAATGCGATCGCGAAGGATGCGGCGAAGCATCGTGACGACAAGGTGCTGGTGGTATCGAGCGGGCTGTCGATCTCGTGCCTGCTCGTCGACCTCGGCGCAGCCGACCGGGTTCCCGAGACGGGGATCGCCAACGGCGCCGTCAACCTGCTGACGTACAAGGCCGGAGCCTGGACCGTCGAGTCGGTCAACGACACGCACTACGCGACGCAGCCGTGACCCGGGCCGGGGCGGGGCGCACCGCACCGCCCCGCCCCGGCCTACGATGGCGATCATGCCCCTCGCGACCCCCGACGTGCGCCGACACAACCTCGGCCTGGTGCTGGGGCGCGTGCTCGAGGGGGCGGGTGAGGCGCGTGCCGACATCGCCGGCGCCACCGGCCTGTCGCGCGGTGCGGTGACCTCACTCGTCGCCGAACTCATCGATGCCGGCCTCGTCGAAGAGAGCGACGTCGTCGCCCCGGCGGGGATGGGGCGGCCCCGGACGACGCTCACGCTCGCGGCCGCGGCCCCGTGCGTCCTGATCGCCCTGCTCGATGCCGACCACGCGACGGCGGTCGCCGGCACTCTGGCGGGTGAGGAGCTCGCCCGCACCTCGCGCAGTCACGGGCGGCCGATGGGTGACCCCGCCGCCATCGTGGGTGTCCTGGCGGACGCTCTGGACGACGTCGCCGGCCGCCTGGCCGCGGCCGGGCGGCGCATCGCGGACGTGTGCGTCGTCGTGTGGGCGCCAGTGGGTGGCACGCCGGTCCGCGTCCTCGCCGACACCGATCTGGCGTGGGGCGAGGTCGATCTGCTGGGACTGCTGCGTGGGCGGTCGACGGCCCTCGCCGCCTTCGCGCACGCGGGCGGGGAGCCCCGGCTGGTGTCGGATGCCGAGGTCGCGGCGCTCGCCGAGCACGCGGCCGTCGGCGGCGACACCCTGCTGTATCTCAAGGCCGACTCGGGAATCGGCGGTGCGGTCGTGCTCGCCGCGGGCGACGACTCCGGCGCGCGCGTCCTCCCTGCGGCGCTCGGACATCTGCCCGTGGTGCCGGACGGCGTGCGCTGCGCGTGCGGCCAGCGCGGCTGCCTCGTCACGGTGGCGGGCCCTGACGTCCTGCTCGCCCGCTCCGGGCTCGGACCACTGGCGGCCGACGAGGGACTCACCGTCGCGCTCGAGGCGTTCGTGACGCAGGTGCGGACGGGTGTCGAGCCCGCCGCGTCGGTGTGGCGCGGGGCGGCACGCGAGATCGCGCGCACCCTTCAGATCGTGGCGCTGACGGTTGCACCGGACGTCATCGTGCTGGGCGGATTCGTCGCAGCGCTCGCCGCAGATGTCGACGAGATGTTCCGGGCGATCCAGCCTCGCATCGCGCACGCACCGGTTCTGCCGGTCGCACCCGTGCTCGGCAGCACGCTCGGCGCGGATGCGGCCCTGCGGGGCGCGCAGCGCGACGCCCGTCTGCGGCTCCTCGCAGACCCGCTCGCGATCTGATCAGTCGCCCTCGCGCGCGGCGTCGCCCTCGTCGGCGGCGATCGACGAGGGCGCGAGGAGCTCGAACAGCGCCGCGACCGGAGCGGCCATGTCGACGTCGGGTTCGAGCATCCACTGCACCTGCATGCCGTCGGCCACAGCCTGGAAGAGGCGTGCGACGGTGTCGGGGTCGACGCGATCGGTGATCTCGCCGGCCCGTTGCTGGGCCGCGACCGCGGCGGCGAAGAACCCGCGCAGGCTCTCGCCGCGGGCGACGAAGAACTGGTGGGCAGGATGCTCGGGATCGGCCGCGTCGACCGACAGCCGGGCGAACAGGTGCACGAGGCCGGGGACGTCGGCGTTGTGACGGATCACGCCAAGGTAGCCGGCGCGGATGTCGAGCAGCTCGCCGCTCTCGGCCGCTGCGAGACCCTGCTGAAGGTCGCCGCCGAGGCCCTGCCCGACGGAGTCGAGCTCGTCGCGTTTGCGGAGGATCTCGGTGAAGAGCTCCTCCTTGCTGTCGAAGTAATGGAGGAGTCCGGCCTGGCTGAGACCCACGGCATCGGCCAGCTCTTTCACCGACGCGCCGCGATAGCCCTCACGGGCGATGACGTCCAGTGCGCGGGTGAGGATCTCCTCGCGCTTCGCAACGCCTTTCGCATAGGAGCCACGTCGCCCCGTGCCGCTGTCTGCCATAGGAGAAGTAAACCCGAACATCGCTTGATTTCTCAAAACCAAATGACATATGGTTTTGATCGGGCGCTCACGGTGGAGCCTCGTCAGCCTCAGCGTGGAAGGAACACGATGACCATCCCCGATGTCACCGAACTGACCCTCGAAGAGAAGGCGTCGCTCACCAGCGGCGCGAGCTTCTGGTACACCAAGCCGGTCGACCGCGTGGGCGTGCCCGCGGTCATGGTGACCGACGGCCCGCACGGCCTGCGCAAGCAGCGCGAGGGCGGCGACCACCTCGGCATCGGCGACAGTGTGCCCGCCACCTGCTTCCCGCCCGCGGTCGGTCTCGGCTCGTCGTGGGACGTCGACCTCGTCCACCGCGTCGGGGAGGCCCTCGGCGCCGAGACCTCGATCGAGAACGTCGCGGTGCTGCTCGGCCCCGGCATCAACATCAAGCGCTCGCCGTTGTGCGGCCGCAACTTCGAGTACCTCTCGGAGGACCCGATCGTGTCGGGCGTCCTCGGCGCCGCGATCGTCCAGGGCATCCAGTCGAAGGGCGTGGGCACCTCGCTCAAGCACTTCGCGGCCAACAACCAGGAGAACGACCGCATGCGGTCCTCGTCCGACGTCGACCCGCGGCCGCTCCGCGAGATCTACCTGCGCGGGTTCCAGCGCGTCGTCGAGGACGCCCAGCCCTGGACCGTCATGTGCTCGTACAACCGCATCAACGGCGTGTACGCGTCGGAGGACCCGTGGCTGCTGACCCAGGTGCTGCGCGACGAGTGGGGCTTCGAGGGCCTCGTCGTCTCCGACTGGGGCGCCGTCAACGAGCGCGTGCCGGGCCTCGCCGCAGGCATGGACCTCGAGATGCCGTCGTCGAACGGCGTCACGGACGCGCAGATCGTCGCGGCAGTGCAGGCCGGCTCGCTCGACGAGTCGGTGGTGGATGTCGCGGCCGGCCGTGTGCTCGACCTCGTGCGCAAGGCGACCGAAGGTGCCGGTGCGGTCGCAGGACCGCTCGACGTCGACGCCCACCACGCCCTCGCCCGCGAGGCTGCAGGCCGCTCGATCGTCCTGCTCAAGAACGACGGCGGCGTGCTGCCGCTCGCGAAGGACGCGAAGCTCGCGGTCATCGGCGAGTTCGCCGCGGCGCCTCGGTACCAGGGCGCGGGTTCGTCGATGATCAACCCGACGCGCCTCGACACCGCGCTCGACGGGATCCGCGCACTCGCCGCCGGCGACGTCGCGTACGCGCAGGGCTTCAGCAATGCCCTCGAGGTCTCGGACGACGAGGCCTTGGCCCTTCGCGACGAGGCTGTGGCCGCAGCATCCGTCGCCGAGATCGCCGTGCTGTTCCTCGGACTGCCCGCCCGTCTGGAGTCGGAGGGCTACGACCGCGACGACATCGACCTGCCCGCCGCCCAGCTCGCACTCGTCGACGCGGTGCTCGCGGCGAACCCGAACACCGTCGTGGTCCTGTCGAACGGCGGCGTCGTCGCGCTGCCGTTCGCCGATCGCGTGCCGGCGATCCTCGAGGGCTGGCTGCTCGGCCAGGCCGGCGGCGGTGCGACGGCCGACGTGCTGTTCGGCGACGTCAACCCGTCGGCAAAGCTCACCGAGACGATCCCGGCGCGCCTCGAGGACACCCCCGCGTTCCTCGACTTCCCGGGCGAGTTCTCGCACACCCGTTACGGCGAGGGTCTCTTCGTCGGCTACCGCTGGTACGACGCGCGCCGCCTCGAGGTCGCGTTCCCGTTCGGGCACGGCCTGTCGTACACGTCGTTCTCGTACGCGGATGCTGCGGCTCAGGTCGACGCGAACGGCGACGTCGAGGTGACCGTCGCCGTCACGAACACCGGCGACCGCGCGGGCCGTGAGGTCGTCCAGGTCTACACGTCGCTGAGCGGATCGTCGGTGCAGCGCGCACCGCGCGAGCTGAAGGCGTTCGCGTCGGTCGCGCTCGAGCCGGGCGAGACCCAGGTCGTGACGCTCACGGTGCGCGGCAAGGACCTCGCGTACTGGGACATCCGCGCCGACCGCTGGGTCGTCGAGGGCGGCGAGTACACCGTCGACGTCGCGGCGTCGAGCCGCGACATCCGCTCGTCCGTCGCCGTGGCTGTCGAGGGCGACGTCCTCACGCTCCCGCTGTCGCGCACATCGTCGATGGGCGAGGTGCTGAGTCACCCGGTAGCGGGTCCGGTGGTGCAGGCCGCGATCGCGCAGATGATGGGCGGCCTCGGCGACAGCGCGGCGTCGATCATGCCGGAAGGCGTCGACATGTCCAAGATGATGGAGTCGTTCCCGATCGGCCGCATCGGCATGATGGGCGCGCTCGCCGGTGACGGCGCCGCCGCCGGCCCCGAGATGATCGACGGTCTGCTCGCGATGGCGAACGCCCCGCAGCAGGACTGATCTGCACGAGCGGATGCCTCGGCGCCGAGCCCTTCGAGGGCGCGGTGCCGAGGCATCCGTCGTCTGTCTCAGCTGTTGAGGAAGGCGAGCAGCGCCTCGTTGACCTCGGCGCCGTGGGTCCACAGCAGGCCGTGCGGGGCGCCCTCGATCTCGACGTACGTGGCGTCGGGGAGCAGCTCCTTGAAGCGCCGGGCCGTCTTGTCGATCGGCAGGATGTTGTCGGCGGTGCCGTGCAGGATGAGCGTGGGGACGTCGACGGCGGGGATGTCGGCGCGGAAGTCCGTCGGCCAGGTCAGGGGCGCCGCGGCGATCGCGGTGTTGCCGGCGTACGAAGCGACCTGGATGCTCGCGTCGAGCGCCTCCTGAGAGATGCGTGAACCCAGCGTGTCGTCGAGGTTGTAGAAGTCCTTGTAGAACCCGGCGATGAACGCGTAGCGGTCGTCCCGCACGGATTGCGCGATGCCGTCGAAGAACTCCTGCGGACCGGCCCCGTCGGGGTTGTCGTCCGTGATGAGCAGGAACGGCTCGAGCGATCCGAGGAACGCCGCCTTCGCGACACGGGCGCTCCCGTAGCGCGACAGGTAGCGGGCGATCTCTCCCGTGCCCATCGAGAAGCCCACGAGCACGGCCTCGTGCAGATCGAGGTCCTCGATGAGGGCGTGCAGGTCGCCGGCGAACGTGTCGTAGTCGAACCCCGAGCCGACCTTGCTCGACTGCCCGAATCCGCGGCGGTCGTACGCGATCACGCGGTACCCGGCGTCCAGCAATGCCGCCTGCTGCTTGCCCCACGACTCGCCGTTCAGCGGAAAGCCGTGGATCAGCACGACGGGCTGGGCATCGGACGGTCCCTGGTCGGTGTAGTAGAGGTCGATGTCCACCGAGTTCTCGGTCCCGACGGTGATGTACGCCACGATCGCTCCTTCCGGATCGCGAACGGATGCCGCGACCCTGCGTTCGACGCTAGGCCGCGGCATCCGTCCTCGCCAGTGTCTTGCGCGCGCTCGTCACGAGCGTTCACACGGCGTTCAGGAGGAGCAGCTGCCGCCGCGGGATGAACGTCGGCACCCCGCCCTGTGGATAACCGGATATCGGTGTCCGCGACATCCGATACTGGCGGGATGTCCACTACGTCCGAGCACGTCGACGGAGGGGCGCCCGAGCCCCTCGAGACGCCCGTGCCGCCCCTTCCCTCGTCCACCGCACCGCTCGCGGAGCCGGTCGGATCCGCGCCCGCATCCACCGCGATGCCTCCCGGAGCGATCAGCCCGGCCGCGCCGCCGCCCGCGAAGAACCTCGCCCTCGTCGCGCTCATCCTCGGCGTCGTCGCCTTCGTGCTCGGATGGGTTCCGATCGTCGGACTCATTCTCGGAGCGCTCGCGATCGGGTTCGGGATCGCCGCGCTTCGGCGACGCCAGCGCAAGGCCCTCGCGATCCCGGGGATCGCTCTGGGCGGGTGGGGTTTTCTTACGTCTCTCGTCACGACCACGATCGTCGTCATCATCGCCCTGCAGCCGCAGGCTTTCAGCGAGGCGTTCTGGCAGAGCTACTCCCTCGCGATGGAGGATGAGGCGCCGAGCGACGCTGTCCGGGAGGAGGCGCCCGCGGCCGCAGAGGAAGATGACGAACCCGTGGCTCCCGCGCCTGCGGCAGCCACGGACTTCGCCGCGCTCGATGACGCCGGCTTCGCCGCGATCGTCGCCGACCCGGTGGCCGCACAGGGCCAGACCTACGTGGTGTACGGCGAGGTGCAGCAGTTCGATGAGAACACGGGGCCGTGCAGCGCCCTGATCCTCGTCGACGACGCCCAGCAGTCGACGTGGGAGGGCTACGCGACGACCGCGTGGATCGCGGCGGAATCCGGCGAAGCGGTCTGCCCCGAGTTCACGGGACTCGCAGCGCTCAGCCACATCAAGGCGTGGGTGACCGTCGCCGGCTCGACCACCACCGAGTGGGACGACGGCACGACGGAGGAGGTGCTCACTCTGGTGCTCCGGCAGTTCGAGGCGCTGCCCGCTCTCCCCTGATCCCTCGGCCCGGAAACTGCGAGAGGGTGGATCTCCGCGTCGAGCGCGCGGAGATCCACCCTCTGCGAGAGGCGGCGAGCTCAGTCGCGCGCGGCGCCCGCCGACGGAGTCACCGTGAAGATCGTGGGGGCGGCGAAGCCGGCGGCTGCGAAGGCGGCGGTGGCGGCATCCGTCACGGCCTGGACCTTGTCGTGGGCGACCAGCGCGATCGCGGCGCCGCCGAAGCCGCCGCCGGTCATGCGGGCGCCGACAGCACCCGCCGCAAGCGCCGCCTCGACCGCCGTGTCGAGCTCGGGGACCGAGATCTCGAAGTCATCGCGCATCGAGGCGTGCGACGCGACGAGGAGGTCGCCGATCGCAGTCGGCCCCTGCTCGCGGAGCGTGCGCACGGTGTCGAGCACGCGCTGGTTCTCGGTGACGACGTGGCGGACACGACGGTAGGTGACGTCGTCGACCAGTTCAGCGAGTCGCGGGAGGTCGTCGACGCTCACGTCGCGCAGCGCGGGCACGCCGAGGGCGGTCGCACCGCGCTCGCAGGCGGCGCGGCGTTCGCCGTAGCCGCCGGTCGCGTGGGAGTGCTTCACGCCGGTGTCGATGACGACGAGCTCGAGGCCGGCGTCCGCGAATCCGAGGTCGATCACCTGCGCGTCGAGCGAGCGGCAGTCCAGGAAGATGGCGGAGTCGGCGCGGCCGAGGAGCGACGCCATCTGGTCCATGATCCCCGTAGGCGCGCCCACGGCCTCGTTCTCGGCGCGGCGGCCGACCTTCGCCAGCGCGACGCGATCCAGGTCGATGCCCCACGTGTCGGCGAGGGCGACGGCGGTCGCCCCCTCGATCGCCGCGGACGACGACAGGCCCGCGCCCACCGGCACGTCCGACGCGAAGGCCAGGTCGACGCCGGCGACGGCCTGCGGATCGGTTCCGGATGCCGCGAGCAGCGCCCATGCGACGCCCAAGGGGTAGCGGGCCCACTCGGGGACGTCGTCACGCTGCGCGGGGAAGAGCGCGTCGAGGTCGTCGAGGGCGACCTCGACGGTCGCGTCGTCGAAGGTCGACGCGACGCGCACGCGGAAGACGCCATCGGCCCGCGGAGCGAGGGCGACGTGGGTGCGGTGCTGGATAGCGAACGGCAGCACGAAGCCGTCGTTGTAGTCGGTGTGCTCGCCGATGAGGTTCACCCGTCCGGGTGCGGACCACGTGCCGACGGCGTCGGCGCCGAAGCGGGCGGCGAAGAGGGCGCGCGCGATGGCGGCGGTGCGGATGTCGGTGGCGGTCACAGGGTCTCCTCGGGGATGGATGCGACGGCGTCGCGCAGCTTCGCAGCGGCCGTCTCGGGCGGGACGTCGCCGATCCAGGCGCCCATGGCGGCCTCGGATCCGGCGAGGAACTTCAGCTTGTCGGCCGCGCGGCGCGGCGAGGTCAGCTGCAGGTGCAGGCGCGCGGTGTCGCGGCCGCGGTGCACCGGCGCCTGGTGCCAGGCGGCGATGTACGGGGTGGGGGTGTCGTAGAGCGCGTCGACGCCGCGGAGCAGCCGCAGGTAGAGCGGGGCGAGCTCGTCGCGCTCGGCATCCGTCGTCTCGGCGAAGTCGGCGACGTGGCGGTGCGGGAGCAGGTGGATCTCGATCGGCCAGCGCGCGGCGAAGGGCACGAACGCCGTCCAGTGCTCGCCCTCGAGGATCACGCGGTCGCCGGCGCGCTCGAACTCGAGGATGCGGGAGAACAGGTCGGGCCCCTCGCGGTCGATCGAGGCGAGCAGGCTCGTCGTGCGCGGGGTGATGTACGGGTACGCGTAGATCTGCCCGTGCGGGTGGGGGAGCGTGACGCCGATCGCCTCGCCGCGGTTCTCGAACGGGAAGACCTGCTCGATCCCCGGCAGCGCCGAGAGCGCGGCGGTGCGGTCGGCCCACGCTTCGATCACGGTGCGAGCGCGGGTCGCAGACAGCGAGCCGAACGAGCCCGAGTGCTCGGGGCTGAAGCACACGACCTCGCAGCGGCCCACGCTCGTGCGGGTGCGGCCGAGACCGGGCGCGATGAGGTCGTCGAGGTCGCGGGGCGCATCGATGCCCGCGGGAGCATCGCCGTGGGCGACGGCGAGCGCGGGTCCGAACGACGGCGACTTGTTCTCGAACACGGCCACGTCGTAGAGCGACGGGATCTCGGACGGGTTGGTCGGCGTCTGCGGAGACAGCGGGTCGAGGTGCGCCGGCGGCAGGAACGCCCGGTTCTGGCGGGCCGCCGCGACCGACACCCAGTCCCCGGTGAGCACGTCGCGGCGCATCGTCGCGGTCTCGGGTCGCGGCGCGAGGTCGCGCGCGTCGACCGCACGGTCGGGGCCGAGCGTCGTCTCGGGGTCGTCGTAGTAGATCAGCTCGCGCCCGTCGGCAAGGCGGGTCGGGCGCTTCACCACGCCCGCGCCGAGCGTCTCGGCGGGAAGGTCCTGGGCGGACACGACGGTGTCGTCCTGAGGCATGTTCACGTCAACACGGTAGCAAATCGGCTATGTTATCGTCAACACGGATGCTGCATCCCCGGCGTGACGCCGACGGCATCCTGCAGATCGGGGTGGGGCATGACGGCCAGGCGCGTGTCGATGGCGGACGTCGCGGAGCGCGCGGGGGTCTCGGGCCAGACCGTGTCGCGCGTGGTGAACGCGAGCCCCCGTGTCGACCCCGAGACCCGGGCGCGCGTCGAAGCGGCGATGACGGAGCTCGGCTACCGCCCGCACCGTGCCGCGCGGGCCCTCCGCACCGGCCGCACGCAGACCATCGGGCTCGTGGTGTCGACGCTCGCCTCGGTGGGCAACTCCCGCATGCTGCAGGCGGTGGCGGATGCTGCGGCCACCCGCGGCTACGCGCTCACGGTGGTGACGCTCGGCGCCGACGGCGTCCCCACGCCCCCTCCACTCGCCGCTGGCGCGTCGAGCGGAGCCTCCGGGCGCGTGGGCCCAGTCGCTGCGGCCTTCGAGCGGCTCGCAGAGCAGGGCGTCGACGGGGCGATCGTGCTGAACGAGGCGACGGCCCGCGTCCGCGGAGCCGATGTCGGCGCCGCCGGGCTCCGACTGGTGGTCGTCGACTCGCCGCGCGACGACCGGTTCGGCGTGGTCGAGACCGACCACGCGGGCGGTGCCCGCCTCGCGGTGAAGCACCTGCTGTCGCTCGGGCACGCGACCGTCCACCACCTCGCCGGCCCCGAAGGCTCCTTCGCCGCCGCGGAGCGCGAACGCGGCTGGCGCGAGGCGCTGTCGGCGACCGGCGCCCCTGTGCCGCCTGTGGTGCGCGGAGATTGGACGTCCGCGTCGGGTTTCGCGGCAGCATCCGTTCTTCTCGAATCCGGCGCGACCGCCGTCTTCGCCGCCAACGATCAGATGGCGCTGGGCGTGCTGCGCGCGGTGGCCGAGTCGGGGCGTGCGGTGCCGGAAGACGTGAGCGTGGTCGGCTTCGACGACGTGGCGGATGCCGCCGACTACCGACCGCCCCTCACGACGGTGCGGCAGGACTTCGACGCCCTCGGCTCGCGCGCGGTGGCGGCACTCGTCGACGGGATCGAGGCGGGCGCGCCGGCCGCGTTCGAGACCGTGCCTACGCGCCTCGTCGTACGCGAGAGCACCGCGCCCGCCCGCTGACGCAGGGGTCGGGTGTCAGCGCCCGTCCCGGTTTTGGCGAGTCGCCAGACTCTGCGGGTTTCGCCTGGATTCTTGGCGACTCGCCGAGACACGCTCGCGGTCGACGGTGCTGCCCATTCTGGCGAGTCGCCAAGAACTGCGCCGGGGACGCGGACTCCTGGCGAGTCGCCGAGAACTGCGCCAGGGACGCGGACTTTCGGCGAGTCGCCAAGAACTGCCCCCGGCACGAGGGTTCCTGGCGAGTCGCCGGAATCACCCGTCAGGGTGGATGCCTCAGCGCGCGGCCTGGCGGGCCTCCCAGCCGGTGCGGACCATCTCGTCGACGCTGTAGCGGTTCTTCCAGTCCAGGTCGCGGGCCGCGAGCTCGCCGGTGGCGACGATGCGGTCGGGGTCGCCGGGCCGGCGAGGGGCGATCTCGGGCGTGAAGTCGATGCCGGTGACGCGGGCCATCGCGTTCATGATCTCGCGGACGCTCAGGCCGTTCTGCGAGCCGAGGTTGTACGCGGGCTCGATCGGCCGGTTCGCGAGCAGGCGCTGGGCGGCGGCGACGTGGGCCGCCGCGATGTCGGCGACGTGCACGTAGTCGCGCACGTTCGTGCCGTCGGGGGTGTCGTAGTCGTCGCCGTTGATGCGGGGCGTCTTTCCCGCGAGCAGCGCCTCGAACACGAGCGGGAAGAGGTTGTGCGGGCTGGTGTCGTACACCGACGGGTCGCCCGAGCCGACGACGTTGAAGTAGCGCAGCGCGGTGTAGCGGAGGGCGTGCTCCGACGCGGCCGTCGCGATCGCCTGGTCGCGGATGATCCACTCGCCGATGAGCTTCGACTCGCCGTAGGGCGAGGCCGGGCGCTTGGGAAGGTCTTCGGTGACGAGCGGGACGTCGGGGGTACCGTAGACCGCGGCCGACGACGAGAAGACCAGGTTCGCGACACCCGCGGCCTGCATGGCGGCGAGGAGCACACGCGTGCCCTCGACGTTCTGCGCGTAGGTGTGCAGCGGACGCTGCACCGAGACGCCGGCGTACTTGAAGCCGGCGAGGTGGATGACGCCCACGACCTCGTGCTCGCGCAGAGTGCGCTCGACGAGCTCTCCGTCGAGGATGGAGCCCTGCACGAACGGCACGCCTTCCGGCACGAACGACGCGTGCCCGCTCGAGAGGTCGTCGATCACGACGGAGTTCAGGCCCGCATCTGCGAGCGCACGGACGATGTGGGCGCCGATGTAGCCGGCGCCTCCGGTCACGAGCCAGGACATGTCACTCCGGATCCAGGTGGGGGCGGATGCGCCGAGCGGCGCCGCCTCCATTCTGCCCCGTCGGACGGATGCCTCGAATCCGGCGTCGGCCGGGCGCTCGGCGTGCACAGAATCGGAGGTTCGGGCAGACACGCCGGGTCGCGGCATCCATCATCCGGCGTGTCGCGTGGGAACTCCGATTCTGTGCACCGGTGTCGAGCCTCAGACCCGCGCGGCCCAGCGCGCCGCGCGCTGTAGCAGTTCGATGTGTCCGGGGGTGTCGTAGGAGCGCTCGTCGTGTCCGAGCGAGCACACGACGGCACGGGTCGGCGTCTCCCGCACCCACACGGCGGCGTGCTCGGCGCCGTCGACGTCGTGCACCGCGAGCACGCGCGCGTCGTCGTCGACCACGAGGTCGCTGTAGCGCTCGTCGAACACGTCGAGGTGCGGCATCCCTCCGCTCACGGGGTGACCGCCGTCGACGACCCGCACCCGCGCGTCGCCGATCGGGGGATGCCACGAGACTCCGGGCTGCCATTCGCCGCCGATGGCCTCGCGCCAGGCGGGGTGGTCGCGCAGGCTCGAGAGCGCGGCGTGCACGGCGATGAGCCCGATGCCCCGGTCGATCGCGGAGCGGAGGCCGGCGTCCGCCGCGGGGTCGGCGCGGTGCCCCAGCTCGGTCGCGCCCTCCCGCCGCGGGTCGCCGGCGTTGACGACGAGCAGATCGAACCCGTCGAGGCTCGAGAGCGCGTGGTCGACATCGTCGTCGACCGTGACGTCCCAGCCGTCCGCGCGCAGCGCGTCGGCGACGCGAGAGGAGGTCGCGGGGAAGGGATGCCACGGGTCGGCGTACCGGCCGGTTCCGGTGGCGATCACCGCGCGGCGTGGGGTGGACTCGGCTTCCGGTCGCTCCATGGATACCATGATCTGCAGGATAACGCTTTCCCGCATCGGTGTCGGCCGGAAACGACAACACCGTGCACGCCCGAGGAGAATGACGCCATGGCCCACACCGTCGTGATCGCCCCCGATTCGTACAAGGGAACGATCGGCGCGGCCGCCGCCACCGAGGCGCTCGCCGCCGGGTGGCGCCGTGAGCGCACCGACAGCGACCTGCGGCTCATGCCGATGGCCGACGGCGGCGAGGGCACCGTCGACGCCTTCGCGGCCGCGGTCCCCGGCGCGGAGCGCGTGCCGGTGACGGTGACCGGACCCGAGGACGAGCCCGTCGCGGCGTCGTGGGTGCTGCTGCCGCCCACCCCGGACGCACCGCGGGGCACCGCGGTCGTGGAGCTCGCGAACACGAGCGGCATCGAGCTGCTCGGCACCCCGCCGCGCCTGCGCGCCTTCGACGCGCACACGCGCGGCTTCGGCGAGGCGATCGCCGACGCCCTCGCGCACGGCGTCTCGCGACTCGTGCTCGGCATCGGCTCCAGCTCGTCGACGGACGGCGGCACCGGAATGCTCGCCGCGCTCGGAGCGCGATTCGCGGATGCTGCGGGCCGGCCCGTCCTCGCCGGCGCGCGCGGTCTCGGCTCCGTGGCGGCGGCCGACCTGTCCGCGCTGGCGCCGCTCCCGCCCGGCGGGGTGACGGTGCTCAGCGATGTGACGAACCCACTCCTCGGACCCCGCGGAGCGGCGGCGGTGTTCGGCCCGCAGAAGGGCGCGCGGCCGGACGACATCGCGGTGCTCGACGCCGGGCTCGCGCGGCTCGCGCAGCTGGTCGATGCCGACCCCGAGACTCCGGGCGCCGGCGCGGCGGGTGGCACGGGATTCGGCCTGCTCGCGTGGGGCGCGCGCCTCGTGCCCGGTTCGGCGGCGGTCGCGGAGCTGGTGGGATTGGATGCGGCGGTGGCCGAGGCATCCGTCGTCGTCACGGGCGAAGGGTCGTACGACGGCCAGTCCGCGGCGGGCAAGGTGCCCGCCCACGTCGGCGCGGTCGCCGCGGCGGCGGGCGTGCCGGTCGCCCTGGTGGCGGGCCGCATCGCGGCGGATGCCGACACCTCGGGCTTCGCGGCCACGGCGTCGCTCACCGCGCTCGCGGGCTCGGGCGAGGCCGCGATGGCCGAGACCGCGCGGTGGCTCGAGGAGGCCGGCGCGCAGCTGGCCCGCGAGCTCGCGCCCCGCTGACCCCGGGCTCGAGCATGCTCGAACACTCGAGGCGTTTCGTCTGCGGGCGCCAGAGCGCCCTCCGCTCAACGACCGGGCCAAGGCGCCGGTCGTTGAGCGAGCGAGGAACGAGCGAGACGAAACGTCCCAGGCCCGGCGCAGAACCCGGGCCCCGGAACCGCGTCAGCGGCCGGTGTGGAGCACGCCGTTGCGGCGGTGCGGGAGCGTCGCGAGCGCGGCGTCCCGGAGCACCTCGGGCAGCAGCGCCTCGGGGGCGTCCTGGAACACGACGGGCCGGAGGAACCGGCGGATCGCGGTCGCGCCGACCGAGGTGTGCAGCGACGTCGTCGCGGGCCACGGGCCGCCGTGGTGCTGCGACCAGGTCACGGCGACACCGGTCGGCCAGCCCGCGAAGAGCACACGCCCGGCCTTGCGGGTGAGCACCTCGAGCACCGCCGCGACGTCGTCGCCGGACTCGGAGTGCAGCGTGGCGGTGAGCGAGCCCGGCACGGCCTCGAGCGCGGCGTGCAGCTCCTCGTCTGAGGAGTAGCGCACGAGCAGCGTCACGGGGCCGAAGCACTCCTCGAGCAGTGTCTCGGGGCGCGCGGCGACGGCCGCGGCATCCGTCGACAGCACGATCGGCTGCGCCGACCCCGGCTCGGCCGGAAGCCCCTGGGCGACCACCGACACCGACGGGTCGGCCTCGAGGTGCTCGATGCCCGACGGGAACGCCGCGGTGATGCGGTCCGTGAGGAGCGGGCCGCCCGTGGCGCCGGTCGCGAAGCCCGCGACGAGGTCCTCGAACCCCTCACCCGAAGGCACGAACACGACGCCGGGCTTGGTGCAGAACTGGCCGACACCGAGCGTGAACGAGCCGACGAGGCCCTGTGCGAGGGCCTCGCCGCGCGCCGCGACGGCGGCCGGCGTGATGACGACGGGGTTCACCGAGCCGAGCTCCCCGTAGAACGGGATCGGGTCGGGACGCCCCGATGCCAGGTCGAACAGGGCGCGCCCGCCGCCGAGCGAGCCGGTGAAGCCCGCGGCCTGGATGGACGGATGCTGCACCAGCGCGTTGCCCGCCTCGCGGCCTTCGACGAGCGCGAGGGAGCCCTCGGGCGCGCCGGCCTCGACGAGGGCGGCGGCGACGATGGCCGCCGTGCGCTCCGACAGGCGGGGGTGGCCCGAGTGCGCCTTCACGATGACCGGGTTGCCGGCCGCGAGGGCCGAGGCGGTGTCGCCGCCGGCGACCGAGAAGGCGAACGGGAAGTTCGACGCCGAGAAGACCGCGACGGGGCCGACACCGGTCAGCATGCGGCGCAGCTCGGGGCGGGGCGGGGTCGCCGCCGGGTCGGCGTCGTCGACCGTGAGCTCCAGGTACGAGCCCTCCTCGACGACGGTCGCGAACAGGCGCAGCTGCCCGGTGGTGCGTCCGACCTCGCCGCGCAGACGCGTCGCGCCCAGGCGGGTCTCCTCGTCGGCGATCTCGACGAGCTCGTCGATGTTCGCGTCGAGCGCGTCGGCGGCGGCGCGCAGCCACGAGGCCCGGGTCGCAGCATCCGTCGCCCGCCAGATCGGTGCCGCAGCGGCGGCGGCCCGCGCGAGGGCGTCGAGTTCGGTCGCGCTGGTGGTGGTCGTGGTGGTCATGTGCCGAACCTTCCCGGGTGGTCGATGTCAGGAGAAACGGAGGCCGAGGCCCGCGTGCGGGACCTCGGTGAGGGTGCCGTCGGCGATGCGCACGGGCGACGGGTCGCGGAGCGCGCCGAGGGCGCCGAAACCGGCATCCTCCACATCCTCCGCCATGGGCTCGGGAACTCCGGGCACCGAGCGGAGGCACAGGGCGAGCTGGCCGGAGAGTTCGGGCAGCAGGTGCGGGTGCACGGCGGCTCCGTAGACGCCCGCGATGGCCGCGATCCCGAGGAACGGGGTGATGCCGCCGACGCGGACGATGTTCGGCTGCACGATCTGCGCGGCGCCGGTGCGGAGGAAGTCGTCGAACCGGTAGACGTTGTGCAGGTTCTCGCCGACCGCGATCGGGATGGCGCTCGATGCCGCCAGCCGCTTCGACAGCTCGTAGTGGCCGTACAGGTCGTCGGCGCGGAGCGGCTCCTCGATCCAGGCCGGCGAGACCTCCGCGAGCACCTCGAGGGAACTCGTCGCGCGATCGAGGTCCCACCGCTGGTTCGCGTCGATCATGAGCTGCCGGCCGGGCCCGAGAACCTCGCGCACGGCCTTCATGCGGTCGAGGTCTTCCGCGACGTCGGGCTTCCCGACCTTCACCTTCACGGCGTCGAAGCCCGCGTCGACCCAGCGGCGCACCTGGGCCACCAGCTCCTCGGTCGAGTAGTGCAGGTTCACGCCCGATCCGTACGTGCGCACGCTCTCGCGCTGCGGACCGAGCCACCGCGCGACCGACTTCTGGTCCGCGCGCGCCGCGGCATCCCACAGGGCGAGATCGAGCCCGGCCATCGCGATGGTCGTGATCCCGCCGCCGCCGGCCTCGTGCAGGTGCTCCCAGAGTGGCAGCCATCCTTCGCCCGGCTCGGCCGAGCGCCCGATCGCCCACGCGGCGATGTCGTGCGCGAGCAGCGCGTGCACGGCCTCGACGCCGATCTGCGGCGTCCACGAGAAGCCCCAGCCCTCGGCGCCGTCGGAGCGCACGACGTGGGTGGCCACGACGCCGATCGAGGTCACGTCGGCCGCCCAGGGCCGCGTCAGCGGCACGCGCACGAGGCGCGCGTCGAACGAGGCGATCGTGGTGCGGGGCGGGGTCGCCGAGGGCGAGGCGGAGGTCACAGCAGCGCTCGCCCCGCCTCGAGGATCTCGGCCAGGCGGGCCTCCTGCGCTGGCGTCGGGTCGACGAGCGGTGCGCGCACCGACCCGACGGGCAGGCCGCCCAGGCGCAGGCCGGTCTTGATGAGCGAGACGCCGAAGCCCGGGGTCTCGTCGCGCAGCGCGACGAGCGGCGAGTAGAAGCCGTCGAGCAGTTCGGCGCGGCGCGCCTCGTCGCCGTCGACGTACGCGCGGTAGTACGCGTTCGCGACCTCGGGGATCATGGCGAACGCCGCCGACGAGTACAGCGGGATGCCGATGCCGCGGTACGCGCCCTGCGTGAGCTCCGCGGTGAGCAGGCCGTTGAAGAACGCGAAGTCCTCGCGCCCCTCGGCCGCGACCGCGCGAACGATCTGCTGCGCGAGGCCGACATCGCCGACGCCGTCCTTGAAGCCCACGACCTTGGGGTTCTGCGCCAGGCGGCGCACCGAGTCGACCGAGTACTGCGCGTTGCCGCGGTGGTAGATGACGACGGGAAGATCGGATGCCGCCGCCACCGCCTCGACATAGGCGACGAGTCCCGCCTGCGGACCGCCGACGAGGTACGGCGGCAGCACGAGCAGTGCGTCGGCTCCGGCGTCGGCGGCGGCACGCGCGAGGGTCGTCGCGTGGCCGAGCGGACCGCCGGTGCCGGCGACGACCGGCACGCGGCCCGCCACGGTCTCGGTCGCGATCTGCACGACGCGCGTCGCCTCGTCGGTCGACAGCGCGTGGAACTCGCCGGTGCCGCACGCGGGGAAGACGCCGCCGGGGGAGTGCGCGAGGGTCGTCTCGAGGTGCTGCCGCAGCAGACCCTCGTCGACGCGGCCGTCGGCGTCGAACGGGGTGACGGGGAAGAAGAGGATGCCGTCGAAGTTCACGCCAGCACGTCCTTTCGGGCGGAGTCGGTGGTGGGGGCGGAGTCGAAGCCGATCGCGTTCGCGGGGCCGGCGGCTGGGGCGGGCTCGCCGAGCTCGCCGCGCCACGTGTGGGCCGGGCGCCAGCCCAGCACGCGCCGGGCCTTCGCGTTCGAGAACGCGGGCGCCGTGCCGGTGAGCTCAGCCGCGAGGTCGTCGGTGCCGGGCACGAACTGCGGCAGCAGCTCGGCGAGCGGGCGGCGGGCGAGCGCGTCGTCGGCGCCGACGAAGAACACCTCGGCGTTCGGGATCTCGGGGAGGGCGACCAGGAGGGTGTCGACGAAGGTCGCGACATCGCGCGCGTCGACGTAGTTGAAGAGCGCCGGCGCCGACAGCGCAGGGTCGGCGAGACGTTCACGCACCGTGTGGCCCTGCTGCGTGAGTGCGCCCTGCCACTCCTCGGGGGCGATGACATAGCACGGCCGGAACGCCGCGAAGCGCGTGGCATCGCCGGTCTGGCGGGCGAGCATCGCGATCGTCTGCTCGGCGAGGTGCTTCGACAGCGCGTACGCGTTCCACGGCTTCGGCGTCGTCTGCTCGTCGAGGGGGAACCGATCCGGCAGCCAGCCCGTGGGCGAGTTGTACCCGAGGACGGTGGGGCTCGACGCCGTCACGATCTTCGGGATGCCCGCGGCGACACCGGCTGACATGACGTTGAGCGCCATCGTCGCGTTCGTGCGGAGGATGACGTCCTCGGGCGCGCTGAACGGCACGGCGATCGCGGCGAGGTGGATGAGCGCGTCGGCCCGGGTGTCGGCGATCGCGCGGGTCGCGGCATCCGTGTCCGTCAGATCCACGGCGATCTGCTCGAGGCCCTGCAGCTCACCCGCTTCGGACACCGCGCGGTCGAGCGAGACCAGCTCGTGCCCGGCTGCGGCGAGTCCCGCGACGAGGCTGCGACCGAGGCGCCCCGCGCCGCCGGTGACGGCGATGCGCGTCATGACCGGATGGCCTCGGCGCGCGCCGCGTCGCTCGCGAGGAAGCGGATGCCGAGGTCGGCGACCTGAACGGGGAGGCCGGTCTCGAGGGAGCGGTTGCCGGCGATGCCGACCGCGATGGAGCGGACACCGTCGCGCCAGTCGGCGGGGCGGGCGAGCGGGTCGTCGCCGGGGCCCTCGAACACGTCGGCGAGCAGCAGCGCGTCGCCGCCGCCGTGGCCGTCGCTGTTGCCCTCGAGCGGCACTTCGTAGGCCGCCTCCCAGTGGCGCTGCACGATGAGCCGCTCACCCTCGGGGCGGAGGGACCCGGTGGTGCCGGCGTCGCTGGCCGACGGGTCGAGCACCGGGTGCAGGCCCTCGTCGGCGAGCACGGCGCCGCGCTCGACGACCTCGAGCTCGGCGCGGCCGAGGGTGCCGTTGACCGCGACCCGGTAGCCCTCCCACGGCGAGTGGGCGTTGAGCGAGTACGACAGGGTGGCGCCGGAGGCGTAGTCGACCACGAGGGCGAGGTTGTCCTCGATGGTGATGCCCTCGCCGAAGACGTCGCGGTCGCGGAGGTATCCGTCGTGCTGCTCGGCGTCGAGGTACAGCGCCTTGAGGCGCTCGTCGTCGCGCAGGTCGAGCTCGAAGGCGTCGCCGCCGTCGTGGGTGCCGCGGGCGGGACGGTCGCCGAGGCCGCGGGCGGCGGCGTTGTCGGCGCCGTAGAACCGCAGCGCACCCGACGCGTAGACGCGGCGCGGGACGGAGCGGATCCACCAGTTCACGAGGTCGAAGTGGTGGCTGGCCTTGTGCACCAGCAGGCCGCCCGAGTGCTCCTTCTCGCGGTGCCAGCGGCGGAAGTAGTCCGCGCCGTGCTTGGTGTCGAGCACCCACGAGAAGTCCACCGAGGTGACCTCGCCGATCGTGCCGTCCTGGATGACCTGACGCAGCGCGGAGTTGCGGGGCGAGTAGCGGTAGTTGAAGGTGATGACGACCTGCCGGCCGGTGCGGTCGATGGCGTCCTCGATGGCCGCGGCGGAGGGCCCGTCGATGGTGAGCGGCTTCTCGACGACGACGTCGGCGCCGGCATCGAGCGCCCGCACGATGAGCGGGGCGTGCAGGTCGTCGCGGGCGCAGATCACGACGCGGTCCACCTGCTGCTCGCGGACCATCGTCTCGAGGTCGTCGGGCCCGTAGACCGCGGGAGCGGCGAAGCCGGCCTCGACGACACGGTCGACGTAGTACTGCGCGCGCACCGGGTTCGGCTCGCAGATCGCGACCAGAGCGGCGTCGTCGGAGTAGCGTCCGATGATCGCGTCGACGTACATCTGGGCGCGGTGTCCCGCGCCGACGAGGGCATACCTGCGGTGGCTCATCTCACTCCTTCAGGAAACGTTTTCTCAGAATACCACGGCATGCGGGGGAAAGCGCTCGCCCGGCACGGTCGCGTACGCACGGATGGATCAATGGGATGTATCGCGCTGCCAGGTGATGGTCACCTTGAAGTTGGCCTGCACCGCCGTGGAGGCGATCACCGCGCCGAGGTCGGCCGACATCTCGATCCCGAACTCGATGGTGACTTCGCTCGGCGGGTGGGGGCCCGAGCGGATCGCATCGAGCACGGCGGTCGCGGCGGGCTGCACCCGCTGCACCACGGTTTCGAACGACTCGCTCGCCTGGGTGACCACCGCCTCCGAGACGCGGCCGCGCAAGACCGGCCCGGAGGGGTCCTGACCGCTGTTCGGTCCGCCCGCAGCGATGACCACCGATCCGCCATCGCCCAGCGGGAACTCCACCAGGTTCGTTCCCATGCCCGCCCTCCCTACTGATTCAGCGTGACGAAGGCCCCGAACTCGCCGCTGTTGTCCGCCAGGTCCGTGTCGTTGATGCCGAGCAGAAGACCGCCCTGGGCCGGACACGGATAGGTCGTTCCGGTCCCGACGGCGAAGATCTCCGGCGTCGTGTCCAGCTTGCCGATGACCGATCCGGTGCCGGCGTCGGGGATGACGCGCGTCGCTGTGCTCTCGTCGGACGTCAGGCCCTCAGGGCCGATCTGCGAGGCGGCCGTCTTGTCGAGCCATCCGCGTCCGCTCACCTCGATCACGAACTCGTCGCCGAGCGTGCAGTACAGGCCGACGTCCACCCAGTCCACGTCGAGGGGGACCGCGAGCTCGGCCGTGCTCCCTTGGTCGCCTGAGCCGCCGCCATCCCGACCCAGGAGATACAGGCCGAGAGCCGCGGCCACGCCGATGCCCACCACGGCAAGGGCGACCACCGCCCCCAGGATCGCCCACCGCCGCCTCCGCGGCGGTCGCGGAGACGGCGTGCCGGAGCGGCCGGGCTCCGCCGGCGCGGCATCCGCCGGCGCGGCATCCGCCGGCGCGGCACCCGCCGGCGACGCACCCGCCCGCGCCGCGGTTCGGGCGAGCGCGGGCGCGGCCGCATCCGTCATGCCAACACCGGCGGGCGGGGGAGGCGGCCGTACATGATCCGCCGAGACCGGCGCAAGGTCGAACAGGTGAGCGTCCCCCCGCAGGTACAGCACGGGCGTGACCCACTCGAGGGTGCCCCGACCGGCGCCGAGGATGCCGATTCGGCCGCTGCGCACGGCCTCGTCGATGCCACGGTTGTTGGCCAGCGCGGTGTAGAAGCCCCGCGAGAAGGCGAGCGCGGCATCATCGCTGATCGAGAACTGCATGGCGGCCACGGCGTGTATGCCGCTGTGCGCGAGCGCCGCCGCCGTGCCCGAGAACAGGTCGGTCGGTCCGCCGGCGCCGGACTGGCACGAGTTCAGCACCACCAGTCGCGGCGTCGGCTCGGCTTCGTCCAAGAGGTCCGCGAGCGCCGACGCCGTGACGTAGTCCGCCCGGCCGTCGCGACCCACGAAGGCCAGCACGCCCTCGTCGCTCGCGGTGTCGTAGGCGCCGTGGCCGATGAAGTGCAGCACGTGCCACGCCCCCTCGAGCAGCTTCGCGTGCAGCCCGTCCCACGTGAGGTCATTCAGCCAGCTCAGCTCGACGCGCCCGTCGGCGATGTGCGGTCCGAGGGCTTCCTCGAGCCGCGAGCGCTCGAGCTCCACATCCAGCATCGGAAGGCCGCGCGGCGACGAGATCATGCCGAGCACGCGCAGCGGGGGTGCGATCTGAAGGATCGGCGTGTGCGCCGCGGGCACGTTCCGCACGAGCGGCTCTTTGCGGCACAGGTAGCGCTCGGTGTCGGCGTCGTAGAGCGCCTCCCACGGCAGTGCGGCGAGTCCTGGAGCGGTGAGGCGCAGCGAGACCTGCACGCTCATGCCGCGCTCCGACGCGACGGCGATGCTCGTGCGATAGGCGGTGCCCACGCTCCCCGTGAAGGCCGATTCGAACAGCCGCCGGCCGACGTCCTGCAGCACGGCTTCGGCGTCCGACATCACGCGGCGTGCCGACACCGCCGACGCCAGCACGCTCGCCTCGAGCAGCGGCCGGCGGTCCACGAGCTCGTCGAGGTCGAGGCGGAAGGGTTCGCTCGGTTCACCCCCGCCGACCGATCGCAGCACGCGCGCGACGTACGAGCCCGGCTCGGGTCCGGGCCCGATCTCCAGCTCCAGCACGGCGGGGTCCATTTGCGATCATTGTCCCGCCGTGATCACACCCGCAACAGGGCCACACATCCCGGCCGGGCCCCCGGCCCCGGGTGGCGCAATACGCCGTTTCGCGCGACCGATGCGGCGTGTCGTGCCACCTGAACGCCGGGGCCTAGGCCGGGCTCAGGCTTCGGGTGGCTCAACACGCCGTTTCGCTCGACCGATGCGGCGTGTCGTGCCACCTGAACGCCGGAGCCGCGGGGTCGCCGGGGGACCCGAGCCTGCCGGTCAGCCGGGGGCGGGGCCGGTCGTGCCGCGCACGGTCAGCTCGGGAAGGACGGTGAGCGGATGCCCCGGCTCCGCGCCCTCGAGCAGCTCGCGCATGCGCGCCCAGGCCTGCACGCCGAGCTCGGCCGCGGGCACGGCTGCCGTCGTCAGCGGGGGAGTCGTGTACCGGGCGAACGGGATGTCGTCGAACCCCACGATGGAGAGGTCCCCGGGTACGCGGCATCCGCTCGCCTGAACGGCGCTCAGGAGGCCCATCGCGACGAGGTCGTTGAAGGCGAGCGCAGCCGTCGCCCCTGATGCCAGCACCGCGGCGCCTGCGGCGGCACCCGCCTCGAAGTCGACGCCGCACGGGATCTCGGTGACGTGCGTGTCGGGGTGCTCGGCGACGAACGACGCGATGGCCTCGAGGCGCGCGGTGTTGGCGACGCTGCCCGGGGCGCCGGCGAGGAAGACGATGCGCCGGTGCCCGAGCCCGTGGAGGTGGGCGAGCTCGGCGGCCAGCGCCGTGCGGTAGTCGGCGCGCACGTGCGGCACGTCCCCCGCGGCGCGATTGATGAGCACGACCGGCCGCAGGCCGCCGACGAGCCGGTCGAGCTCGTCCTGCGGCAGGCGCGGCGCGCAGAGGATCACGCCGTCGGTGCGACGCCGGGTCGTGCCCGCGAGCACGCGCTCCTCTTCGACGGACTCCGCCGAGTCGGCGACGAGCACGTGGTAGTCGTCGGCCGCGGCGGCGTGGCTGAGTCCTCGCAGGATCGCCTGGAACGTCGGGTTGCCGAGGTCGGGCACGACCACCGCGACGGTCTGCGTGCGTCCCAGCACGAGGCTGCGCGCGACCGGGCTCGCGGTGTAGTCGAGCTCGGCAGCGGCAGCTTTCACGCGTTCGGCCAGCGCCGGATCGACGGTGGGGTTGCCGTTGAGCGCGCGGGACACCGTCGACAGCGACACCCCCGCCCGGGCGGCGACGTCGGCGATGGTGACGCGCGTCGAGCGATCGGCGCGGGGCGGTCGAGGCATCCGTGTCTCCCTGGGTCTCGGCGCGCTCAGCCTACCCGGAAACGTTTCCTCACCCGGCCATACGGCCGCCGGCGGTGACCCCCGCGCCTGTCAGCTGCGCGGCGGCGTGCTGCCCCGCACGATCACCTCGAGCGGGAGCTGCGGCTCGGCCGCATCCCACTCCGGGTCGGTGGCGGCGTGCAGCGCGCGGTAGCCGAGGTCCTCGAGGGGCACGCGCACGGTCGTGAGGCCGGGACGGATGTCGCGCCCCGTGGCGATGTCGTCGAATCCTGCGACCGCGATGTCGGCCCCGACCTGGCGTCCGGCGTCGCGCACGGCCGACATGATGCCGATCGCGACGACGTCGCTGATGCCGAAGATCAGGGTGCCCGCGGGCACGTCGCCCTCGAGCAGCTCCGATGCGGCCGCGTAGCCGGCGTCGCGCGTGAAGCCGGCGCGGCGCACCTCGCGGACGTTGCCGCCGGCGGCGGTGAACCCCTCGGTGAACCCGTCGACGCGGTCGTCGGACGTACGGATGCCCTCGGAGGCCGCGAGCACGATCGCGTCGCGATAGCCGAGGCCCGCGAGCTCCGCGCCGAGCGCCGCCGCGCCGCCGTGGTTGTCGACCGCGACCGAACGCGCCGTGCCGCCGCCGGGGCCGACGACGACGACGCGCCCGCCCATGTTCGAGAACGCCTCGAGCTCGCCCTGGAGCCCGGCGGCATCGGGGCCTTCGACGCGGGAGGCCGCGAGGATCAGGCCGCGCGGTCGTTGTCCGCGCAGGGCCCGCACCAGCTTGACCTCCCGCTGCGGATCGCGCTCGGTGATCGCGATCGTGACGACGAGGCCGGCCTCGTCGGCGCCGCGCGCGACGCCGGAGGCGAGTTGACCGAAATAGGGGTCGGCGATGTCGGCGACCAGGAGCGCGACGATGGCGGCGGTGCCTCGCGCGGTCGCCTGGGCGGAGAGATTGGCCGTGTAGCCGAGCTTCTCGGCGGCGGTCTCGACGCGCTCGCGGTAGCTCTCGGCCACCTTTCGCGTCGAGCCGTTGAGCACCCGTGACGCGGTCGCGAGCGAGACCCCGGCCTCGCGCGCGACATCGTGAAGGGTGGCGGCGCCTCGGGTAGGCGCGATGATGTCGCTCACAGGCCAGAGTCTAGAGCCTGTGTCCGGTTCCGGCGATAGATTGGGAAGCGATTTCCCTCAGCTTTTTCCCCAGTTGAGCGGCGACATGCCCCGCGCCGGGCGCGCAACGACGAAGCGCCCGCGGGGACGCCGGTGGATCGGCGTGCCCCGCGAGCGCTTCTGAGCTCGCGGACGCGTCGTCAGCTCGCGACGCGGGCGCGGAGGGAGGGCGAGACGGATGCTGCGAACCCGGCGGCCGTGCGCTGCACGGCGACGAGCGGGTCGGTGGCCCAGATCTCCTCGTTGAAGATCTCGACCTCGATGTCGCGGTCGTAGCCGGTCGCCTCGACGGCATCGGTCAGCGACGCGAAGTCGATGACGCCGTCGCCCGGGTAGTGGCGGCTGAGCAGCGGGTCCGCGGCGAGCGGCGTCTTCCAGTCGCACACCTGGTAGGTCGCGATCCGGCCCTCGCGGCCCGCACGCTCGATCGAGGCCAGCACGTCGGGGTCCCACCAGATGTGGAACGTGTCGACGGTGGCGCCGACGACGGCGGGGTCGAAGTCCGCGGCGATGTCGAGCGCCTGCCCGAGCGTCGAGACGACGCAGCGGTCGGAGGCGTACATCGGATGCAGCGGCTCGATGGCGAGCGTGACGCCCGCGGCCGCAGCATCCGGTGCCAGCTCGCCGATGGCGTCGCGCACGCGCTCGCGCGCGCCCACCAGGTCGCGGGAGCCCTCCGGCAGCCCGCCGGCGACGAGCACGAGGATCGCGGTCGAGCCCTCAGCGCCGGCGGCGGCCAGCGTCGCCGCCTCTTCGATCGCGACACGGTTGTCGTCGATCGACGCGCGCCGTGCGGGGCCTTCGGGCATCGTGAAGAAGCCCGAGCGGCAGTGCGTCGTGAAGCGCAGGCCCGAGTCGGTCAGCATCGAGGCCGCGGTGGCAAGGCCGACCTCCTGCACAGGCTCGCGCCACAGGCCGATCGCCTGCACGCCCGCCTCGGCGGTGACGCGCAGGGCCGTCGCGAGGTCGGCGTACTTGATGGTGGCCTGGTTGATCGACAGGCGGGGGTCGGGGGCGTTCATGCACGGCCCTCCTTCGGTCGTGCTCCGAGCGTGGTCGCCGACGCGCCAGCAGGCGACCACACTCGGAAGGCGGTGGCGGTGGCCGCGCTCACGCGATCACCCCGGGGACATCGATGCCGTTGTGGCGCAGCATCCCGTGCCAGCGGATCGCCGCGAGCTCGGGGCGCTCGAGGGCGAGCGACGAGTTCGCGAGCTCGACGATGCGCGACAGGTGCGGAAGGCTCCGCGCCGAGTGCAGCCCGCCGACCATCTGGAACGCCGGCTGGTGGCCGTTCAGCCACGACAGGAACGCGACGCCCGTCTTGTAGTAGAACGTCGGCGCGGCGAACACCTGGCGGCTGAGCTCCTCGGTCGGGCCGAGGATCTCGAGGTACCGGGCGGGATCGCCGGCGTCGAGCGCCTGGATCGCGGCCGACGCGACCGGCGTGATCGCCGCGAACGCGCCGAGGAGGGCGTCGGAGTGCTGACGCGGGCTCTCGGGGTTGCGCTCCGGCTGCGTCGCGTCGGGCACGTCCTGGCCGCCGATGAGGCCGACGTAGTTGAAGTCGTCGCCGGTGAACATGCGCACACCCTCGGGCAGACGCTCGCGCACCGACACCTCGGAGGCGGCGTCGAGCAGGCTCATCTTCACGCCCGCGACCTTGTCGACGTTCTCCTCGATGATCTCGAGGAGCACCGCCGAGGCCTCGCGCCAGTCCGGTGAGCCGAAGTAGCCCTCGAGCGACGGGTCGAACGCGGTGCCGAGCCAGTGGAGCACCACCGGCACGGTCGCGGACTGCAGCACCTCGCGGTAGACGTGGCGGTAGTCGTCGGCCGACTCGGCGACGCGCGCCAGGTGGCGCGATGCCATCAGGACGGGACCGGCGCCCTGCTCCTCGGTGAAGTGGAGCTGCTGCTTGTAGGCGTCGATGATCTCCTGGAGCGAGATGCGCTCGGCCTCGACGTGATCGGTGTTGACCCCGACCACGACCGAGCCCCCCTCCTCACGGGCGACCTGCGCGGAGCGTGCGATGAGGTCGCGCGTCGCGGCGGCGTCGAGGCCCATGTTGCGCTGGGCGGTGTCCATGGCGTCGGCGACGCCCAGACCCCACGAGTACACCGCGCGGCGGAAGTCCAGCGTCGCGTCCCAGTCGACCTCGGCCGGCTGACCCGGGGTGTTGTCGGCCCAGGTCTTCGGCACGACGTGCGCGGCGGCGTACGCCACGCGGCTCTGGAGCGGGCCCTCGGGCTTGGCATAGCCCGGGGACTCGTTCAGCTCGACGGCGGAGAAGGCCCCGGCGTCGGAGAGAAGTGTGAGCTTCGGCATCCGTCGTCCGATCAGTCCAGCGAGAGTGTGGGCAGCTCGACCTTGCGGCCCTCGCGGCTCGACTGCAGGCCGGCCTCGGCGAGCAGCACGCCGCGCGCGCCCGACAGGAGGTCGAACTCGTACTCCGTGCCCTCGACGTACGAGACGAGGAACTCCTCCCACTGCTGGCGGAAGCCGTTCTGGAAGACGTCGTTCGTGGGAACCTCGGCCCAGTCGGCGTCGTAGTCGTGGCCGTCGGCCAGGTCGGGGTTCCACACCGGCTTCGGCGTGGCGTTGCGGTGCTGGATCTTGGCGCCGAACAGGCCCACGACGGCCGAGCCGTGCGTACCGTCGACGTGGAACTCGACGAGCTCGTCGCGGTTCACGCGCACGGTCCACGACGAGTTGATCTGCGCGACGATGTCGCCCTCGAGCTCGAAGATGCCATAGGCGGCGTCCTCGGCGGTGGCGGTGTAGTGCTCGCCGTTCTCGTCCCAGCGGTCCGCGATGTGAACGGCGGCCTGCGCGTAGACGGTCTTGACCTCGCCGAACAGGTTCTCGAGCACGTAGTTCCAGTGCGGGAACATGTCGACGATGATGCCGCCGCCGTCCTCGGCGCGGTAGTTCCACGACGGACGCTGGGCGGGCTGCCAGTCGCCCTCGAAGACCCAGTAGCCGAACTCGCCGCGCACCGAGAGGATGCGGCCGAAGAAGCCCGAGTCGATGAGGCGCTTGAGCTTCTGCAGGCCCGGGAGGTACAGCTTGTCGTGCACGACGCCGGTCTTGACGCCGGCCTCCTGTGCGAGCTTCGCGAGCTCGAGGGCCTCGTCGACCGTCTCGGCCGTGGGCTTCTCGGTGTAGATCGTCTTGCCGGCGGCGATCGCCTTGCGCAGCGCCGACGCGCGGGCCTTGGTGACGAGGAAGTCGGCGTAGATCTCCCAGCGCGGGTCGGCGAGGGCGGCGTCGAGGTCGGTCGTGTAGTCCTCGATGCCGTGCTTCGCGGCGAGCTCGGCGAGCTTGGCCTCGCTGCGGCCGACGAGGAGCGGCTTCACGGTGACCTTGGTGCCGTCGGGCAGCTCGATGCCGCCCTGCTCGCGGATCGCGAGGATCGAGCGCACCAGGTGCTGGCGGTAGCCCATGCGGCCCGAGACGCCGTTCATGATAATGCCGATCTCACGCACGGCGGGACGGACGGATGCCTCGGCCGAGGCCGGGGCGAGAGTCGTGTCAGTCATGGGGTCCTGCTTTCTGCTCTGAAGGCTGTGGGTACCCGGCTTCACGGTCGGGACCGGAGAGCGGGTAAACGCTTTCCAATAGTGTGACACGGGATCGGATGCGGCGCAAGCGCTTTCCCAGCAGCATCCGAACACCGTCTGGTCAGGCGCGCAAGAGCACACACCCGTGGGGCTCGAGCGAGACCCGTACGACCGAGCTGCCGGGTGCGACGCTGCGCGCGGCATCGGACTGCTCGTGCACGGCTTCGACCGGGACGGATCCTGCTTCCCACACGTCCACGACGACGGCCGGCGCGGCCCCGAGTCCGAGGGAGCGGGTGTCGAACGGCACCTCGCGCGCCTCGTCGGCGGTGTTGAAGACGGCGACCCAGCGCGTGTCGCCGCGCTCGGCGGCCCAGATCACGAGGTCCCGCTCGCGCAGCAGCTCGCGGTTGCCTGTGGAGTCCCGGAGGATCTCGAGCACGCCGTCGTTCTGGAAGAGCGCGATCGTCTCGAGCGCGCTCGTCGGCAGATCGCCGCCGATCATGAGCGGGGAGCGCGCCATGACCCACAGTGTGACGAGGGTCCGGCGCTCGGCGAGTGTGAGCGCGCCCTCGCGAGCCTCGCCGCGTTCGGCGCGGATGCCGATGCGGCCGAGCGGCAGCATGTCGGCGTCGGGCCAGCCCTCGGGTCCGGCGAAAGGAGCCCAGCGGGCCAGTCGCGCGAAGTTGGCTTCGACGTCGTCCCACCGGTCCCACAGATCGTCGCAGATGCGCCACATCGTGGCGTGCGCGCGAAGATGCTCGAGATGGGCGGCCGACAGGTCGCGGCCGGGCGACAGCGACAGGGCGATCTCGCGCGGCGCGGTCTCGATCGCGGTCGAGAGGGCCTCGATCTCGGCGGCCTGGTACGGCCACAGCATGTCGTCGGCCTTGATGAAGTCGACGCCCCACTGCGCGTACTGGTCGGCGATCGAGTGGTAGTAGGCCGCCGCACCGGGCGTGCTGTGGTCGAGACCGACGTAGTGCGGGTTCCACTCGCAGACGTTGCGCGGATCAGCGATGCCCGCCGCGGTCGCCTCGACGCCCAGTACCGGCAGGTCGCGATCGACCGCGATCCGCGGGATGCCGCGCATGATGTGGATGCCGAACTTCAGCCCCAGCTCGTGGATGCGATCGGCGAGCGGCCCGAAGCCCGCACCGCCCGCCGCCGAAGGGAAGCGCACCGGGTCCGGCTGGACGCGCCCGAACCCGTCGATCACGAGCGGGGCGGACTCGTTGTAGCCGTGCGACCGGGCGGTGGGGTCCGCCCAGTCGATGTCGACGACGATCGTGTCCCACCCGTGCGGGAGCAGGTGTGCGGCCATGAACTCGGCATTCGCCAGCACCTCGGCCTCGGTCACGGTCGTGCCGTACGAGTCCCAGCTGTTCCAGCCCATCGGCGGGGTGGCAGTCTTGCGCAGCGTCATCGCTGTCTCGTCTTCCTTGTGTCGTGGCTCTAGCGGATCTCGCGCCACCGGGCGCGCTGGTCGATGCGGGCGTCGGCGAGCTCGCACAGCCCGTCGGCCGATGCCTCGAGGCGGGCCGCGGCATCCGCCGGCAGATGCACGCCGGTGTCGCGCCGCAGCGGAAGGACGTGCAGCTCGACGCTCGCGTCGGGGCCGGCGCCGATGTCACGAAGGTTCGCGACGAGTTCGGAGCCGTCCCAGAACCGGTCGGTCGCGGTCACGCCGTCGACACGCAGCTGCGCGACGTCGCCCGCCCATCGCACGCGGAGCACGGCGTCGGCATCGAGTCCCTCGGGGATCTCGAGCCGGTACACCGCCGCGTGGGCGTCGAGCACGGTGTCGTCGGGCGCCGCCTGCCGGCCGTCGCGCGAGCCGTACTCCCCGGACGGCGAGCTCGCCTCGCGGAGGAGGCGGACATCGATGGTCCCCACGCCCCCTCCACGCGCCGCTGGCGCGTCGCGCGGAGCCTCCGGGCGCGTGGGCCCAGCCTCGGCCCCGGCCCCGTCCACGTGCTCCCAGTCCGGCGTGAGCCAGGATCCGTCCACGTACTCCCGCACGTCGGGGGCTTCGCCGCTCGCGCGTACCGAGACGCGGCCTGCCGCGTCCCACGTGAGCTCGTCCGATGACACGAAGAGGCGTCGGCCGCCCGCCGCCGCGTCGACGACCCACACCCGCGGGGCATCCGCGGCGGGGAGCACGAGCACGTCGAGCGCAGCGCCGTCCGCCTCTTCGATCCGCACCGGCGCGGCACCCGGCGTCACGGCGTGGGCGAAGCGGTCGTGCGCGACCTCCACGGGGATGCCGGCGTCCTCGATCAGGACGAGCGTCGGCGGGGCGTCCGCCGGCCCCGGCAGCACGGTGACCGCAGACGCCGTGGCCCAGTCGATCGTGACGCCGCCGACCTCGAGTCCGAGCGGCCAGCGCGCGAGGGTGCCGGACGGGATGTCGACCGGCGCGCTCGGCAGCTCGACCGTGCCGTGGCGCGTGTCGACGCTGAGGCGTGCCCCGCGATATGCCGGCAGCGGCACGTGCGGCTGGTGCCGGCCGATGAAGACGAACCCCGAGCCGTCGTCGGCACGCACGGCCCAGCGAAGGGTGTCGGCGTCCTCGACGCCCGACGGCCGCACCTCGGGCAGGTACGACGCCATCGGCGCGAGCCGCTCGCCGAACGCCTCGACGAACGCGTGCTGCAGGCGCAGGGCCGCGTGGCTCGGCGCCGTGCGGCCGGACTCGCCGATGGGCGCGTGGAAGTCGTAGCTCAGCCGCGTCATGTCGTTGGGGTAACCCGTGGCCTGCGTCTCCTCGAGACCCGGCCCGGGGTTCGTGCCCCCGGCGTACATGTAGTAGCCCTGCCACGCCGAGCCGCTGCCGAGCTTGGCGTGTGCGACCGCGGCGATGTCGAGCGCGTCGAGGCGCGGCCGGCGGTGGTAGGCCGTGGCCATGCCGCCGCCGAGCTCGCACGTCGCGGCGGGGAACCACGGCGACAGCTCGGAGCGGTGGGCGGCCTCCTCGCCGCGCACGTCCGCGCCGATCCCGGGGTCGTCCCAGGTGTCGGAGAAGAAGTAGTGCGCGCGGAACGTCGGGTCCCACGGCTCGCCGGGGTCGACCCAGAAGCCGTCGCCGTAGCCGCCCCACAGCGGCAGCACCTCGGGGTCCGGCAGATCCGCGCCACCCCACGCCGTCGCGGTCCATAGCGGCGCGGACAACCCGGCCTCGCGCGCCAGCCCCTTGAGGGTGGCGAGGTGGCCGGGCTGGTCGTACAGCTCGTTGTCGAGCTGGATCCCGAGCACGGTCTCCGGCGTGCAGCGCCCGTCGAGTGCGGCCGCGAGCCGGCCGAACCACTCCCGGACGAGCTCGAGGTAGGCGGGGTCGTCGGTGCGGTGCTGCACGGGCAGCTCCTGCACCCAGTCGGGGAACCCGCCGTTGCGCATCTCGCCGTGTGCCCAGGGTCCGATCCGCAGGATGATCTCGAGGCCCTCGGCGCGCACCGCGTCGACGAATGCCGCGACGTCGTAGCGCCCGTCGAAGCGGGTCTCGCCCCGCACCGGCTCGTGGTGCAGCCAGAAGACGTAGGTCGACACGACCGAGATGCCGCCGGCGCGCATCAGCCGCAGGCGCTCGGTCCACCGCTCGCGCGGCACGCGCGTGTAGTGCAGCTCGCCCGACACCGGCAGCCACGGGCGTCCGTCACGGCGCAGCGAGCGGCTGGTGAGAGAGAGTCCCGGTCGGACGTCCTCGGTGTTCGCCATGGCCGGGCGCCGCTCCGCGCGGGGCTGTCCGGTCAGGTCGGCGCGCAGCATCCGTGTCTCCGTGTCGAGGCTGGAAGCAGTGCTCACGCGAGCCGCACCGCCGTCCACGACACGGCCGGCAGCGCCAGCGACAGCAGTTCGCCGTCGACGGATGCCTCGGCCTCGCGCACGCCGACACGCTCGCGGTCTTCGAGCGTGTTGGCCGCGTACAGGTCGTCCTCGTGCAGGAGGTGCGACTCGACGACCGCGACCTCACGGCCGAGAGCCCGCACCAGCGGAGCGAGGTCGACGCGCAGGTCCGCGGCATCCGTCGTCGAACGGTTCACGACGAACAGCGACACGCCCTCGTCGTCGATCGTGGCGACGGCGTTCACCGTCTCGACCTCGCCGAGCTTCTCGCTCGTGAACGTGCCCGCCGACACCGGCACGCGCACGGCGCGGCCGTGCGCGAGACGCGACGTGATCGAGAAAGGGAAGAACGTGGTCTGCCGCCACGCGGGACCGCCCGGCTCGGTCATGATCGGTGCGATCACGTTGACGAGCTGCGCGAGCGACGCCGAGCGCACGCGGTCGGCGTGCTGCAGGAGCGTGATCATGAGGTCGCCGAACACCACGGCGTCGAGGGCGTGGTACTTGTCTTCAAGCAGTCGCGGCGCGACCGGCCAGCCCTTCTCCTCGGGCTTGTCGTTCTGCCCGCCCTCGTCGTCGTGGAGGTACCAGACGTTCCACTCGTCGAACGAGATCATGATGCGCTTGTCGCTCTTCTTCGTGGCGGCGACCGTGTCGGCGATAGCGACGACCGATTCGATGAAGCGCGCCATGTCGACGCCCGACGCCAGGAACTCCTGCGCGTTCCCGCCCAGCTCCTGGTAGTAGGAGTGGCACGAGATGAACTCGACGTCGTCGAACGTGTGCTCGAGCACGGTGCGCTCCCACGAGCCGAACGTCGGCATCGAGCGGGCGGACGAGCCGCACACCACGAGCTCCACGCCGGGGTCCAGCATCCGCATCGCCTTCGCCGTGCGAGAAGCGAGCTTGCCGTAGTCGTCGGCGTTGCGGTGCCCGACCTGCCACGGGCCGTCCATCTCGTTGCCGAGGCACCACATCTTCACGCCGAACGCTGAATCGCGGCCGTTGGCCGCGCGCTGCGCCGTCCATGCGGTCTCGGCGTCGGAGTTGGCGTACTCGAGCAGGTCGAGCGCCTCCTGCGTCCCGCGGGTGCCGAGGTTGACGGCGAGCATGAGCTCGCTCCCGACGCGGTCGAGCCACGTCTGGAACTCGTGCAGCCCGACCTCGTTGGTCTCGGTCGAGTGCCACGCGAGGTCGAGGCGTCGCGGGCGCTCGGCGACCGGGCCGACGCCGTCCTCCCAGCGGTAGCCCGACACGAAGTTGCCGCCGGGGTAGCGGATGGTCGAGACGCCCAGCTCCTTCACGAGCTCGATGACGTCGGTGCGGAAGCCGTCGGCGTCGGCGGACGGGTGCCCCGGCTCGAAGATGCCGTCGTAGATGTGGCGGCCGAGGTGCTCGACGAAGCCGCCGAACAGGCGGCGGTCGATGTCGGCGATCTCGTAGTGCGGGTCGAGCCGCGCGGTGGCGTCGGTCATGAGGAGATCCTCTCGGGATTCTGATGGGAAGTCCGGATGCCGCGGCACGAAGTTCGTGCCGCGGCATCCGTTCCGCGATTCGGTCCGGGGTCAGCCGAGGATGGCGTCCGCCTCGGCGAAGAACTGCGTCACGGCGTCGTCGACGGAGAGCACACCGAGGCCGATCGACTTGCCGGCGTCCCAGAAGGCCTGCTCGAGCGAGCCGTAGCCGACCACCGGGACGGGCGGGGCGTCTCCGATGCGGTCGGCAGCCGACTCGATGTAGTCGGCGACCTGCTTGTCAGCGCCCTCGAGCGTGGTGCCCTCGAGCTTGGACGACGATGCCGGGAAGCCGAGCGTGGTGCCGAAGATCTCGCCGGCCTCGGGGCTGTTCACCACGAAGTCGAGGAAGAGGGCCGCGGCCTCGGGGTGCTCGGTGTTCGCGGCGATCGCGACCTGGAGGCCGGCCTGACGGTACAGGTCCTTCGAGCCCTGCTTGGCGGTGGGCGGTGCGACGAGCGAGATCGACGACGAGCCCGAGTCGGCGAGGTAGCCGCCGAGGAAGTTGCTCCAGCTCATCTCGCTCGCCGTGATGGCGGCGCCGAAGCCGGACTTCGGCGAGAGCTCCTCGAGCTTCTGCTGCGGCACGGTGACGCCGTCGCGGATCTCGGCGCCGGACTCCCAGAACTCGCGCAGGTCGTCCTCGGTGAAGCCGAGTTCGCCGTCGTCGGTGTAGAGGTTCTCGCCGTTCGCGCGCAGCTGCAGCTCGAAGACCTGGATGCGCTGCGTGTAGTCGGTGCCGCCGTACACGGCGCCGCCGGTGGCGTCGGTGACGGAGGCCATCCACTCGTCGAAGTCGGCGAAGCTCGTGCCGCCCTCGGGCGTCTCGACCCCGGCCTGCGCGACGAGGTCGTCGTTGACGAAGTTCGCCCACAGGCTGTAGCCGGTCGGGAGCGAGTACTGCACGCCGTCCAGGGCGCCCGTGCCGAGCAGCGACTCCTCGAACGTCGTGGTGTCGATGTAGTCCGAGACGTCGGCGAGGTCGAGCAGGTTGCCGGACTCCGCGTACTGGCGCAGGTAGCTGTCGGAGAACTGGAAGACGTCGGGGAGGCCGCCGCCGGCAGCCTCGGTCTGGCGCTTCTCCCAGAAGCTCGGGAAGTCCGTGAACGACGTGTTGATCGTGATGTTCGGGTACTCCTCGTTGAACGCCGCGATCAGATCGTTGTAGCGGGTCGCACGGTCGTCGTTGCCCCAGAACGCGAAGTCGAGGGTGACCTTCTCGTCGGGATCGAACGCGGCGTCGTCCGAGGCGCCGCCGGAGCAGCCCGAGAGGACGAGCGCGGCGCCCGCGGTCAGGGCGGCGGCCGCGAGCAGGGTACGAGGTGCAGGCATGGAGGTGCTCCAGTCTTCTGTTCTGATGGGGGTCAGGAGTGGGCGACGGCGGCGCGTGCGGAGTCCGCGGCGGTGCCCGTGGTGCTGACGGGAGCCGACACGAAGGCGACCCCCTGTCCGTCGAGCACGACGCGCTCGACGGCGACGCCGGTCTCGGCATCCGTGCCGTCGATCGTGATCTCGACCCGCGCGTCGCCGTGGTTGATGAGGGTGACCAGATCGCCCCGGCGAGCGGCCTCGACGCCTGCGGGCAGGTCCGCCACGACGGGTCGGACACCGGATGCCTCGACCACGGCCGCGACGATCGCGTCGAGCGCGTCGGCGCTGGGTTGGGTCGCGGTGTACCAGGCCTCGCCCGAGCCGAAGCGGTGGCGGGTGAGCGCCGGCGAGCCGGACTGCAGGCCCGAGGAGAACGTCGCGACCGCCGTCGCGCCGGTCGCGTGGATCGCCTCGGCGACCAGGCGGCCGGACCGCTCCGCTCCGTTCAGGTCGAACGTGACCGCGCCGCGGCCGGCGGCGTCGCGCGCGGCCTGGACGGCGTCGCTGCTCAGGGCTCCGACGCCCGAGCCTCCGGAGGACTGGCCCGCGAGGACGCCGAAGTCCTCGAAGCGCAGCCCCAGCACCGGGCCGAGCTGCGTCAGGAAGCCGCCGTCGCGGAAGTGGTCGTGCGCGTCGACGATGTCGGTGAACGGCCCGGTGAGGAGCGTTCCGCCGTCGTCGACGAACCGGGCGAGCGCCGAGGCGCCCTCGTCGCGCAGCAGATACAGCGCCGGGGCGACCGCGAGGGCGTAGCCGTGGTCGACCTCCTCGGGAGCGACGATGTCGACCTGGATGTTCCGCGCGTGGAACGCGCCGTACCACTCGAGCACGAGCGCGAGGTAGTCGATCTCGGTGGGGTGGTCGCGCTCTTCGACCGCCCACCAGTTCTCCCAGTCGAACACCAGGGCGACCTGTGCGTCGCGGCCCGGTGCCGGGAGCGCCGGGAGCGCGGCGAGGCGCGCGCCGAGCTCGGTCACCGCGTCCCAGGTGCGGGTCTCGGTGCCGGCGTGCGGGAGCATCGCCGAGTGGAACTTCTCGCTGCCGGCGCGGGACTGCCGCCACTGGAAGAACATGATGCCGTCGGCGCCGCGGGCGATGGACTGCGCGGACTCGGCGGCCAGGGCGCCCGGCCGCTTGCCGGGGTTCGCGGGCCGCCAGTTGACGGCATCCGTCGCCTGCTCCCACAGCAGCCACGGCACGCCGGGCTTGAGTGAGCGGACGAGGTCGCGCTGGAAGGCGGCGTCGCGCACGCGGTTCGGGTTGGCGGGGTCGGGATAGCAGTCGTCGGCGATGACGTCCATGTGCGGCGCCCACTTGCGATAGTCCGCGGGCTTGAACGGGCCCATGAAGTTCGTCGTGATCGGCTGCGTCGCGCCGGCGCCCTGCAGGATCTCGCGCTCCATGAGGTAGCACTCGAGCAGCATGTCGCTCGTGAACCGTCGCCAGTCGAGCATCGACGACGGGTTGTGGCTGTAGGGGGCGAGGCGCGGCGGGAAGATCTCGTCGAACGAGCCGTAGCGCTGCGACCAGAAGCTCGTGCCCCACGCGTCGTTGAGCGCGTCGACGGTGGCGTACCGCTTGTGGAGCCAGTCCCGGTACGCGTCGCGCGCAGCATCCGAGAAGTCCATCCAGAGGTGGCAGCCGAACTCGTTGCCGACGTGCCACATCGCCACGGCGGGGTGATCCACGTAGCGCTCGGCCAGCCGGCGCACCAGCTCGCCGGCCAGGCGCCGGTAGGTCGGCGACGACGGGGCGAAGTGCTGACGGCTGCCCGGCCAGTACGACGCACCCGACTCGTTCGCCGGAAGCGTCTCGGGGTAGTTCTTGCTCACCCACGGCGGGGGAGAGGCGGTCGCGGTCGCGAGGTTCACCGCGATGCCGCCGGCGTGGAGCTTCTCGATGACGGTGTCGAGCCACGCGAAGTCCCACACGCCCTCGGCGGGCTGGATGCGCGACCACGCGAAGATGCCGAGGCTCACGATGTTGACGCCGGCCTCCTGCATGAGGCGGACGTCCTCGTCCCACACCTCCTCGGGCCACTGGTCGGGGTTGTAGTCGGCGCCGTACAGCACGTCGAGCAGCTCCTTCTGGCTGGTCTTGCGATCGAGAGAGGTGGGGGTCAGCGGCGGCCGCGGCGCGCCGGGAGGGCGACGACGGCGAAGGTGGCGCAGCCGAGTCCGGCGATGATGAGCGGCGCGAGCATCCAGGTCATCACGCCGACCAGCACGGCGGCGGCCGCGAGGTACAGGGCGGCGATCGGGTCCGAGGCGAGGGACGACGGGATGCTGCGCACCGCCGCCCGCCAGCCGCGCTCGGGTGTCCACGCGCCCGCGGCGACGAGCAGCGCGACCGCGCCGACGACGAGGCCGGCCCAGCCGACGAGGGAGATGAGGCCGCCGCCGGGGAGGGCGCCGGAGTTCGCGAGGTAGATGTCGAGCGTGAGCACGAACGTGATCGCGACCGCGGCGATGCCGACGATCAGGCCGCCGGGCAGCGCCCGGCGCCAGTCCTGCCAGAACGTGCGCACGTGCGACTGCTCCGCGTTCACGTAGCGACGCAGGTGACGGATGCCGGCGGCCAGCGCCGCGGGCAGCGTGACGACGAGGATCCCGGCCGCGGTGACCAGCAGCCCGGTGAGCAGCACCTCGCCGAACAGGGCGAAGGCTCCCTTGGCGCCCGGGTAGCGGGCCGGAGCCCGCTCCTCGAGCGTCGGTCCGGCTCCGGACGCGTCGGCGCGACGCGCGGCGCGGAGTTCTCGGCGGTCCATGGTGGGGTCCTATCCCTTGAGTCCCTGCGTGGCGACGCCGTCGACGAGGAAGCGCTGGAACACGAGGAAGAAGAGCAGGACGGGGATCAGCGCGATGAACGACGCGGTGACGGTGGCGCCGTAGTCGCTCACGCTGGTCTGGTCGTTGTAGAGGCGCAGCGCGATGGGCAGCGGGTAGTTCTCGGGGCTCGTCAGGTAGAGGAGGGGTCCGAGGAAGTCGTTCCAGGCCCAGATGAACGCGAAGATCGAGCAGGTGATCAGGGCGGGCTTGATCAGCGGCAGGATGATCGACCAGAAGATGCGCATGTGTCCGGCGCCGTCGATGCGGGCGGCCTCGTCCATGTCGCGGGGCATCTGCCGGATGAACTGCACCAGCAGGAACACGAAGAACGCTTCGGTGGCGAGGAACTTCGGCAGCAGCAGCGGCCAGAACGTGTCGATCATGTCGAGGCGCTGGAAGATGATGTACTGCGGGATGATCACGACGTGGAACGGCAGCAGCAGGGTGCCGATCATCGCGGCGAACAGGATGCCGAGGCCCTTGAACTGGATGCGGGCGAACGCGTACGCGGCCAGCGACGACGACAGCAGCACACCGATCACGGAGCCCGCGGCGATGATGAACGAGTTCAGGAAGAACCGCCACATCGGCACCCCCGCGATGCCCTCCATCACCTTCGCGTAGTTGGCGATGGTGGGGTTCTCGGGGAGCAGGCCCATGTTGGAGCCGAACTCGCTGTTGGGCTTGAAGGTCGAGAACAGCAGCCAGACCAGCGGGTAGAGCACGATCGCGGTGACGGCGATGAGCACGACGAACCAGATCACGGTCTGCCAGGTGCCGCGCTTGACCTTGCGGCGGGGCGGCTGCGGGGTGGCGTCGACCTGGTTCTCGAGGGTGGCGATGGCGGGTTCGCCGAAGCTTGTGGTGCTCATCGGTTGTCTCCGGCGTAGTGGACCCAGGAGCGCTGGGTGCGGAAAAGGATGAAGGCGATGACGGCGACGACGATCAGCAGCACCCACGCGATGGCGGCGGCGTAGCCCATCTGGCCGTCCGAGAAGCCGCGCTTGTAGAGGTAGAGGGTGATGAAGTTGGTCATGCCGGCGGGGCCGCCGGTGCCGTTGGAGATGATGTAGGCCGAGCTGAAGACCTGGAACGCGCCGATCAGGCCGAGCAGCAGGTTGAAGAAGATCACCGGGGAGAGCATCGGCAGCGTGACCGCGCGGAAACGATGCCAGGGACCGGCGCCGTCCATCTCAGCGGCCTCGTAGAGCTCCTTGGGGATCTGCTTGAGGCCGGCGAGGAAGATGACCATGGTGGCGCCGAACATCCAGATCGCGAGGAGGATCATCGCCGGCAGCACCAGTGCGGGGTTGCCGATCCAGCCGCCGAGGTCGATGCCGATGGCGGAGAGCGCGTTGTCGACGGGGCCGTCGGAGGCGAACATGGCGCGCCACACGATCGCGACCGACACCGAGCCGCCGATGAGGGAGGGGGCGTAGAACGCGGAGCGGAAGAAGCCGGCACCCTTGTCGCGGTAGTTGAGGAGCATCGCCACGCCGAGCGCGGCCGCCAGGGTGATCGGGGTGCCGACGAGGACGTAGATCATGGTGATCTGCGCGGACTGCATGAACGCCGGGTCGTTCGTGAACATCCGGACGTAGTTGTCGAAGCCGATCCACTTCGGCGGCGCGAAGATGTTGTACTTCGTGAACGACAGGTACAGCGAGTACGCCATCGGGATCAGCGTGAGGCCGAAGAACCCGACCAGCCACGGGATCAGGAACCCGTACCCCGCCAGCGTCTCCTTCGCGACCCGGCCGCGCTGACCCGGCCTATTCACATGCTCAGGGCTGCTCCGGCGGAACAGGGACCGGCGTGAGGACTTCTCACCGGTCACGATGACTCTGGTCGCTGTGGTGCTCACGAGACTCTCCGATACGGGTTGTGGAGTAGTGGTTTTCCGGGCCCGGGCGCATCGTACGCCCGGACCCGGAAGCTGTCACTGGTTGAGGACGACGTCCATCTCGGCGAAGAACTGCGAGACCGCGTCATCGACCGTGACGGTGCCGAAGTTGAGCTCGGTACCCAGCTGGCGGAACTTCTCCTCGAGCGTGCCGTAGCCCACGATCGGAACCGGCGGGGCGTCGCCGAGGCGGTCGGCGATCGACGCCTCGTAGTCCTTGACCTGCTGGCTCAGCGGGTCGAGCTCGGCCGCCTCGAGGGCGGTCTCCGAGGCCGGGAGGCCGCGGTTGGTGCCGAAGATCTCACCCGACTGGGGCGAGTTCACGAGGAAGTTGACGAGCGTCGCCGCCGCCTCGGGGTGCTCGGTGTTGGCCGAGATGGTGTGGAGCATGGACGGCTTCAGGTACAGGTCCTTCGCGCCTTCCTTGGTCACCGGGGGAGCGATGAGGCCGAGCTCGGTGTAGCCCTCGCCGAGACCGGCGAGGTAGCCCGCGCCGAAGTTGTCCCAGGTCAGCTCGCTCGCCGTCAGCGCGCTGTCGAAGGCGCCCTTCGGGGCGACCTCTTCCACACGCTGCTGCGGGATGCCGATGCCGTCCTCGCGGATCGGTGCGCCGGACTCCCAGAACTCGGTGAGGCGCTTCTCGTCGAAGCCGGGCGTGCCGTCCTCGTTGAAGAGGTTCTTGCCCTCCGAGCGCAGCTGCAGCTCGAAGTTCTGGATGCGGCCGGTGTAGTCGCCGCCGCCCCAGAACTCGCCGCCGGCGCCGTCGGTGACCTCGCCCATCCAGTCGGTGTAGTCGTCCCAGCTGCCGCCTTCGAACTCTTCGACGCCGGCCTTCTCGAGCAGGACCGGGTTGGTGAACAGGCCCCACGCGTTGGTGGAGGTCGTGATGCCGTAGGTGGTGTCGTCGACGACGCCGATGTTGAGGATGTTCTCGGGCAGCGGGTCGGTCTCGATGATGTTGCCGAGGTACGGGTCGAGGTCGAGCAGCAGGCCGTTCTCGGAGTACTGGCGCAGGTACGAGTAGTCGAACTGCATGACGTCGGGGAGGTTGCCGCCGGCGGCCTCGGTCTGGCGCTTCTCCCAGAACTCGGGGAAGGTGAGGAACGTGGAGTTCACCGTGATGTTCGGGTACTCCTCGTTGAACGCCGCGATGGCCTCGTTGTAGAGCCCGGCGCGGACGTCGTTGCCCCAGAACGCGAGGTCGAGGGTGACCTTCTCGTTCGGGTCGAATGTGGGTGCGGCGTCGGGGGTCTCGTCGCTGCCGCCGGCGCAGCCGGCCAGCACGAGGGCGGCGCCGGCCGCGATGGCGGCGACGGCGAGTGCCCGCTTCTTGCTGAACATCCTTGTCCTCCTTGTGAACGTCTGCGTTCGCGGTTCCGCGTGAGACGTTCGTCGTCTGTGTGTGCGGTGTGGGGCGCTCTGTGGTGCAGATCCTGCGATGCTGGAAAGCGCTTGCCCGCTACGGTACTCGGTCTAAAAACGTTTCGCAAGGCGTTCGGATGAGATTTTTAAACGATTCAGTAACGGGCCGCGGGATTTCGGGCACGCCGACTGTGCACGGTCCCAGCCCCTACGCGCCGCCGCCGCTCAGTTCCCACAGGTCAACCGGCCTTCTGCAGGAGAGATCCGCTCTCCCGCATCCTGCGTAACCCCGGTTGACCTGTTGAAGGAGGGCGAGGGGAAGGACGGGGGACGGATGCCTCGGGTCAGCGCCAACGTCAGCGCTCGGCGACGAGCTCGCCGTCGACCACGCGCAGGCGCGCGACGTGGACGGCGCTGCGGCGATGGCTGCGCTCGTCGGTGTCGGCCAGCTCGCTGCCGTCCCACCAGGGGTGGGTGAAGAAGTACAGCCGCGCCTCGTCGCCGAGGAGCACCACCGAGCCGTGCCGTCCGATCTGGATGCCGTCTCGCGGAGCGCCGCTCTCGCCCAGGATGACGGCATCCGCCCCGCCCTGGCGCTCCCACGCGACGGCGTCGGCGCTCTGGTGCACCGCCATGCCGCGCCACTCGTCGGTGAGGAGGAACCACGTGCCGTCGAGCGCGAAGACGAACGGGCCCTCGTGCGGGCGCCCGCCGACGGCGGTGCCGTCGAGCCGCCACGAGTCGAGGTCGTCCGACACCGCGACCGCGGTCGTCGAGTCGGCCGCCTCGTCCTTGTACCAGAGGCGCCACAGGCCGTCGGGGCACCGGGCGACGGCGGCGTCGATCACACGGTCGCTCGCGAGCGGGATGACACCCCGGCGGCTCCAGGTGCGCAGGTCGTTCGAGAGGTACTCGACGATCCGGCGCGCGTGCCCCTCCCACTGGGTCGGCACGCCGTCGATCTCCGTGAGGTACATGCGCCAGCGCGTGCCGTCGTGGATGATCTCGGGCGCCCAGTGCGTCTCGCCGACCGCTGCAGGCGGCGGCCCGTCGGCCAGGCGCAGGCCCGCGGCATCCGGTTCCAGCGTTCCGGCGTAGCTCCAGCGGAGGCCGTCCTCGCTGCGGGCGACGCCGATGCGCGAGCCGTGCACCCACGCGACGCCGTCGCCGGGATGCGGGTGCGTGGCGCGGCGCTGGGTGTAGAACATCCACCAGCCGTCGGCGTCCCGCACCACGGTGGGATCGGTCGCGCCGTCGTAGACGGGATCGCGGTAGATCTCGCGGGGTGCTGCGGCGTCCGGGTCGAGTGAGGCGTCGACCGTCATCGGGCCGGTCGCAGGTCGATGACGGTGCTCGCGAAGCTCTTGCGGTGCGTCGGGTGCGCGGCGAGGTCGGCGGGGGTCACCACGGCGCCGTCGGCGTCGGCCGACGCGTAGATCGCGGCGACGAGCTCGATCGAACGCGCGGGTGCCTCGGCCGTCGGCGGCAGGGGTGCGCCCGAGCGGAGGGCGTCGAACACGTCGCGCAGCAGATACACGTGGTCGCTGCGCTCTTCGGGCCCGCTGATCTCCCAGGTCGCGGCCTCGGCGGCGTCGACGTGGGGAGCCGGCGTGATGCGCCAGTTCTCGTGGCCGTGGCCGTACAGGTGGTCGACGGTGATCGTGGCCTTCTCGGTGTCGATGCGGATCGTGCTCGTCTCGCGGGGCGACAGCGTGCTCGAGACGACCTGTGCGACCACGCCGCCCTCGAAGACCACGGTCGCCGTCGACACGTCCTCGGTGTTCGTCTCGCGGTCGAGGCGCCAGAGGCGCCCCTCGACCCGCGTCCAGTCTCCGAGCAGGAACGCCAGCAGGTCGAGCTGGTGGATGGCGTGACCGAGGGTCGTGCCGCCGCCCTCGGTCTCCCACTTCCCGCGCCACGGCACCGCGAAGTACGCGGCGTCGCGGTACCAGAGCGTCTGGCACTGGGCGACGAGGGGGCGCCCGAGCGCGCCGGAATCGAGCAGGCGCTTCACATGGGCGGGCGCGGTGCCGGTGCGCTGCTGGAAGACCACCGCGAGCTGCCGCCCGGCGGCCGCCGCGGCATCCGTCATCTGCGCGAGCTCGTCGAGGGACGGTGCCGGGGGCTTCTCGACCACCACGTGCGCGCCGGCCGCGAACGCCGCGAGGGTCTGCGCGGTGTGGGCGCCCGGGGGGGTGCAGATGTGGACGACATCGGGGTGCTCGGCGGCGAGCAGCGCGTCGAGGTCGTCGTACACGGCGGGCGCGCCGTACGTCTCGGCGAACGCGTCGGCCGAGGCGCGGCTGAGGTCGGTGACCGCGACCAGCTCGGCGTGCGGATAGGCGGCGATGGCTCGGATGTGCGAGTGGGCGATCGCTCCCGTGCCCACGATGGCGCAGCGGAGGGTCTCGGTCACGGTGGCTCCTTCGGGTGGATCGCGAACGGATGCTGCAGCCCCGCGGCATCCGCTCCTCCAGGGTAGGCGGTGGAGACGGAAAGCGCTATCCCGCGGTGAGGTCAGTGCGGAAGGCCGGCCTGTGTCGCGTGCAGGCGGGCGTAGCGGCCCTCGGCGGCGACGAGGGCGTCGTGACCGCCGACCTCGATGACTTCGCCGTGCTCGAGCACGACGATCCGGTCCGCCTGGCGGATCGTCGACAGGCGATGGGCGACGACGAGCGTGGTCCTGCCCTTCATGAGGCGGTTGAGCGCCTCCTTCACGAGCTCCTCCGACTCGGGGTCCAGTGCCGACGTCGCCTCGTCGAGCAGCAGGATGCGCGGGTCGCGCACCAGTGCACGCGCGATCGCGAGCCGCTGGCGCTGCCCGCCCGAGAGCCGTGCGCCGCGCTCACCGACGACCGTGTCCCACCCGTCGGGCAGCCGGTCGACGAACTCGGCGGCGTTCGCGTCGCGCAGAGCGGCACGCAGGCGGTCGTCCGAGACGTCGTCGAGGCCGTACGCGATGTTCTCGCGGATCGTGCCCTCGAAGAGCACCGACTCCTGCGGCACGACCGAGACCGATTGCCGCACGGTGCGCAGGTCGAGGTCCTGCATGTCGACGCCGTCGAGCAGGATCCGGCCCGCCGTCGGGCGCACGAAGCCCAGCACGAGGTTGAGCATCGTGGACTTGCCGGAGCCGGATGAGCCCACGAAGGCCACGGTCTCGCCGGGCGAGATGTCGAGCGAGATGTCGTGGACGGCATCCCGTTCCGCCTCGTCGTAGCGATGCGACACGTGCTGCAGCTCGAGGTGGCCGCCGACGTTCGCGACGGCGCGCTTGCCCTCGTTCTGCTCGAGGTCGGGCTCCTGCAGCACCTCCGAGATCGACCGCATCGACTCCATGCCGCGCGCCCCGACCGGGATCAGCATGAGCAGCTGCGTCAGGCCACCGGTGAGCAGCGTGAAGTACGTCGACAGCAGCACGACTTCACCCGGGGTGATGGGGAGGAAGCCCGTCAGCGAGAAGATCGCCGCGAGCACGAGGCATCCCACGCCCAGGAGCTGCATCGCGACCCACGAGATCGACGCCACATGGCCGTTCAGCATGTCGAGGTGCAGGCCGGCACGGCGCACGCCGTCGGCGCCCGAGGCGACGCGGGTGACGGCGGTCTGCTCGAGGCCGTGTGCGCGGGTGACGGGGATGAGGGAGGCCATCTCGCCGACCCGTGCGGAGAGGGTCTCGACCTCGCGGCGGAACACCTCGTTGCGCTCACGCGAGCGGTTGCGCAGTCCGTAGCGGATGCCGATCGCGATCGGGATCGCGAGCGCGTAGACGGGAAGGAACTGCGGCACCGCGATCGCGGTCATCGAGATGGCGCCGATCATGACCATGGTGGCCGACAGCAGCGGGTGGGTCACCTGCTGGAGCATGAGCTCGATGTTCTCGACGTCGCGCACGACCTTCGTCTGCACGATCGACGAGCTCACCCGCGTGTGGTAGCCGATCGAGAGGCTCTGCAGCCGCGCCGCGAGCGCGTTGCGGAGGTCCGCGCCGGTGTCGCGCACGACGGTCATGAAGTTGCGCGTGTACACGATGTGCATCGGGTAGTTCTGGATGAGCAGCACCGCCGCGACCGAGAACCAGACGAGCACGGTCGAGACCTCGCCGCCGTTCGCGACGATGTCGATGATCTTCGCCGTCACCACCGGGAGGAACCACAGCGGGACCTCTTTGCACGCGAACGCGAGGATCGCCACCGCCATGCGCCCGGGCCGGCGCGCGAGCAGCTTCAGCACTGAGCGGCCGGGGCGGGGATTCTGGGCGATCGAGATGATGCGGATGGGTCCGGTAAACGCTTTCTGCGTCATGTGGACATGGTACTGGCGCGGACGATCAGTTCGGGCCGGTAGACGACATTGCCAAGGTCGGCCCCCGCGGTGCCGCCGATGCGCGCGAGCAGAAGCTCGGCCGCGGTGCGTCCCATCTCGCGCGCGGGCTGGCGCACGGAGGTGAGGGGAACGCCGGCGATCGCCGCGAACTCGATGTCGTCGTAGCCGACGACCGCGACGTCGTCCGGCACCCGCACGCCGCGAGAGATCAGTCCGTGCACCAGCCCGATCGCCAGGTGGTCGTTCGAGGTCACGATCCCGTCCGGGCGGTCGGCGGGGGAGCGGGCGGCGAGCTGCTCGCCGAACGCCACGCCGAGCTCGGACGTCGTGCGCTCGGTCCAGATCGGCTCGAGGGTCGCGCCCGGGTGGGCGGCCACGGCGAGCCGCGCGCCCTGCAGGCGCTCGCGCACCTGCCGCACTTCTTCGCGCGCGCCCACGAAGGCGAGCCGCCGGCGTCCCGTCGAGAGCAGGTGCTCGGCGGCGAGCCGCCCACCGGCGACGTCGTCGAACGACACCGAGGGCAGCTCGCCGGTGTCGTCGATCGCATCGACGAGGACGACCGGGATGCCGCGACCCCGCAAGCGCTGCAGCCAGGGCTCGAGGGGGCCGAACGGGCTCACCAGCGCCCCCTCGACCTGCACCCGCTCGAACAGCTCGAGGTGGTCGCGCTCCTTGCCGACGTCGTCGCTGGAGTTGCCGACGAGCACGCGCATTCCCGCCGCCGAGGCCGCGTCCTCGGCGCCGGCGACCATGTCGCCGAAGAAGGGGTTCGCGATGTTGATGACCGTCATCCCCAGCAGCCCGGAGCGCCCGGCGCGCAGCTGCTGCGCGGCCTGCAGTGGCACATAGCCGAGCTGGTCGGCGGCCGAGCGCACGCGGTCGACGAGGCGCTCGCTCACCATGTGAGGGCGGTTCAGCGCGTTCGAGACCGTGCTGATCGAGACGCCCGCGCGCTCGGCGACATCGCGGATGCCGACTCGCTTCATGTCGTTCGTCCCGTCATGCTCACCCGGCACGGGTCCGGGCCGGACGCCCCCGCGCGTCCGGTGCGACCATGGTAGGCGCTTTCCCGCGCGCGGGAGAGCGCCGGCGACACGGTCGATCGTTACCCCCGCGTTACGAGGAGACATTTGACGAATCGGGCAGTGCCGCCTACTCTTCAATCGAAGCGGTTCGAAATCGAAGCGGTTCGATGAACGAACCTCGGATCCCGCCCCTCGACAGAGCGGCAGCCACGTACACGAAGGAGTGACATGGAACGGCATGCTCACCCGGCGGTCCCCTCGGCGGATGCCGCGAATCAGGGCACCCTCCGATGACCACTCAGGCGCAGTCGCAGGTCGTCTTCCAGGAGGCGGCGGTCCACAACCTCGACCAGAACGCCAAGAAGGGGCGCGGCCGGCGGCTGCGTCCGGCGGGCAGCCGGACGTCTTTCACGCTGTTCCTCTGCATCGTGCCGTTCCTGGTGCTGGCGTTCCTGTTCTCGTACCTTCCGCTGTACGGCTGGATCTACTCGCTGTACGACTACAAGCCGGCGCTCGGCCTCGAAGGCAGTGAGTTCGTCGGCCTGCAGTGGTTCCAGATGCTGGTGAGCTCGCCCACGCAGATGGCGCAGATCGGCCAGGTCCTCCTCAACACGCTCGCGATCAGCTTCCTCGGGATCGCGACATCCGTCCTGCCGCTCTTCTTCGCGATCCTGCTCAACGAGATCAAGGCGCCCTGGTTCCGCAACTCCGTGCAGACGCTCACGGCCCTCCCGAACTTCATCTCGTGGGTCCTCGTCTACATGATCGCGTTCTCGCTCTTCTCGAGCTCGGGCCTCGTCAACGACGTGCTCAACGACGCGGGACTCATCACGGCGCCCATCAAGTTCCTCGACACGGACCAGAACGTCTGGATCACCATGACGCTCTGGAGCATCTGGAAGGGACTCGGCTGGGGCGCGATCATCTACCTCGCCGCGATCGCGGGCATCGACCAGTCGCTGTACGAGTCGGCCCGCATCGACGGCGCCGGCCGCTTCCAGCTGATGCGGTACATCACGGTGCCGCAGCTGATGCCGACCTATCTCGTGCTCCTGCTGCTGTCGATCGCCAACATCCTCAACAACGGCATGGAGCAGTACTACGTGTTCCAGAACGCCTTCAACAAGCAGTGGATCCAGGTGCTCGACCTGTACGTCTACAACATCGGCATGACGGGCAACAGCCTGTCGATGGCCACCGCGATCGGCATGCTCAAGAGCCTCATCTCGGTCGCCCTGCTGCTCACCGTCAACGCCGTCTCCAAGCGCGTCCGCGGCGAATCGATCGTCTGAGAGGCCAGGACATGACCACGACGATGACGAAGACGCTCACCACGACCAAGAAGGGCGACACCTCGGCCCGCTATCGCGGGACCGTCGGGGACGCGGTGTTCCGCCTCGCGAACTACGCGCTGTTCTTCCTCTTCGCGCTGATCTGCGCGTACCCGTTCTACTACCTGATCATCAATTCCGTCAGCGCCAACGACATCTCGGCGCTCGGCGACGTGCGCCTGTGGCCGGTCGGGTTCCACCTCTCGAACTACGGGCAGGTGTTCCAGCTGCCCGGCCTGCCGATGGCGACGGTGGTCAGCATCGGCCGCACCGTGATCGGCACCGCGCTGACGGTGCTCGCGTCCGCGTTCCTCGGGTTCATGTTCACGCAGACCCGCATGTGGGGCCGCAAGTTCTGGTACCGCTTCCTCATCATCACGATGTACTTCAGCGCGGGCCTGATCCCGGTGTTCATCATCATGAAGACGCTGGGTCTCACCAACAACTTCTGGGTCTACGTGCTCCCGTTCGTGGTGCAGCCGTTCAACGTCATCCTCGCGAAGACCTACGTCGAGTCGATGCCGAAGGAGCTGCAGGAAGCCGCCGAGGTCGACGGCGCCAACATCCTGCAGGTCTTCTTCAAGGTGTACCTGCCGAACATGACGCCGATCCTCGCGACGATCGCGATCTTCAGTGCGGTGACGCAGTGGAACAGCTTCCAGGACACCCTGATCTACATCACCGATCAGAGCCTGTACACGCTGCAGTACCTGCTCTACATGTTCATCAACCAGGCATCGAGCCTCGCCCAGGCGGCGCAGAACGCCGGCGGCAACATCGGTCAGATCGCCGGGCTCGCCACCGAGCAGACGCCGACCTCGATACGCATGACCGTCTCGGTGCTGGTCGTGCTGCCCATCATCTTCATCTATCCCCTGTTCCAGCGCTTCTTCGTGAAGGGCATCATGCTGGGCGCCGTCAAGGGTTGACGGCGGCCACGAACCACCACAGAACCACCAAGAAAGGAAAGCAATGACGCTTCGAAAGAAGGTGTCCCTGGCTCTCGTGGCGCTGCTCGCCGCGGGCTCGCTCGCCTCGTGCAGCGCCGGCGGCGGCGACGACCAGGGTGCGATCGACCAGTTCCCCGAGAAGTGGGACCAGGAGATCACGATCGACGTGTTCGACGGTCTCGCCAACTACATGGGCGTCCAGCAGGGCTGGTTCGCCAAGATCGTCAAAGACAAGTTCAACATGAAGCTGAACATCATCGCCCCGAACGTCGCGGGCGGCGGTGACACCCTCTACAACACGCGCGTCGCGGCCGGCGACCTCGGCGACCTGATCATCACCGACAAGGGCGAGAAGCTCGACGAGCTCATCGAGGGCGGTCTGGTCAAGGACTCGGCGAACTACTACGGCGCGATGGACAACCTCGCGAAGTTCGACGCCGCGGTCGAGCACCTCAACGACGGCAAGGACGGCGTCTACGGCTTCCCGTCGGCGGTCTCGTCGCTCAAGCCGACCGAGCCCTCCGAGGGTCTCAACCCGACCTTCGGGCCGTACCTCCGCTGGGACTACTACAAGGAGGCCGGCTACCCCGAGATCGGCACCCTCGAGGACCTCCTCCCGGTGCTCGCCGACATGCAGGCCGCGCACCCCACCGCCGACAACGGCCAGCCCACCTACGCCTTCTCGCTGTTCAAGGACTGGGACGGCAACATGATGGTCACGGCCAAGCAGCCCGCGTGCTTCTACGGCTACGACGAGCTCGGCTTCGTGCTGGCCAAGGCCGACGGCTCGGACTACCAGAGCATCCTGGATCCCGACGGCGAGTACATCCGCAACCTCAAGCTCTACTTCGACGCCAACCAGCTCGGCCTCGTCGACCCGGAGTCGACGACGCAGAACTACGACACGCTCTTCTCGAAGTTCCAGAACGGGCAGGTGCTGTTCTCGTGGTGGCCGTGGCTGGGCCAGTCCGCCTTCAACACCGAGGACAACATGGCCGCGGGCAAGGGCTTCGAGATGGTGCCCCTGGCGGACCAGAACATCTTCTCGTACGGCGCCGAGGCGTACGGCGGCAAGCAGGTGTTCGCGATCGGCTCGAAGGCCGAGGACCCGGAGCGCATCGCCGCCTTCATCGACTGGCTCTACTCGCCCGAGGGCGCGTACGCCAACAGCAGCCAGACCGGTGCGTCGGCGGGACCCAAGGGCCTCACGTGGGACGTGAACGACGCCGGCGAGCCCGAGCTCACCGACTTCGGCAACGAGGTCTTCCTCCAGGGCGGCGCGACCGTTCCCGAAGAGTGGGGCGGCGGCGAGTACGCCGACGGCGTCTCGGCGCTCAACCTCAGCGCGGTGCTTCCGATCGACACCGACCCCGAGACGAGCCTGCCGTACAGCTACACGTTCTGGCCCACCTACCAGGCGGCCATCGCCAACCCGCTGACCGTCGACTGGTCGGCGAACATGGGCGACGCGACCTCCACCATGGAGTACCTGCAGACCAACGACCAGGTGCTGGTCGCCCCGGGCGCGAGCTACGCGGCGCCGGCCGACGACTCCGAGATCGAGACCCTGCGCAACCAGGTCAAGGAGATCATCAAGCAGTACTCGTGGCAGATGGTGTTCGCCGCGAACGAGGCGCAGTTCGACTCGCTCCGCGACGAGCTGATCAAGACGGCTGAGGGCCTCGGCTACGACAAGGTGCTCGAGTTCGACATGACCAACGCGAAGTCGCAGAACGACGCGCGGGTGGCCGTGGCGAAGGAGTTCGGCAACTAGCCGCACCGTGTGCAGCGAAGGGCTCGGGATGCAGCATCCCGAGCCCTTCGTCGTGCTGCTCGCACGGGCCTCCTCAATTGAGGGGATGCGCCGAGCTGAGGGGCCCAGCGTCAGAGGCGGTCCGCAGCTGGGCTCTCGTCCTCAATTGAGGTTCACGGATGCTGTGGCGCCGGGTCCCCGCGTCGCGTCCTCAGGTGAGGCGCGGATGCCGTGGCGCCGTGGCGCCGTGTCCCGCGTCGCGCCCTCAACCGAGGTCCACGGATGCTGTGGCGCAGGGGCACCGAGCCCCCGCGACGCGTCCCCAGATGAGGGGATGCGCCGAGATGAGGACCCCGGCGGCGTGATCGGTCCGCAGCTGGGCTCTCGTCCTCGTTTGAGGATCACGGATGCTGCGGGCCGCGGCATCCGCCACCGCCGGCGCCCGAGCAGTCAGGCGTCGTGGCGCGCGAAGACGCTGCGGAAGAGGAAGGCCGTGGCGTAGGCGCCGACGGAGAAGCCGATGGTGGCGATCAGGATCGCGACCGGGGGGAACAGGATCGTCAGGGCGACCGCGGTCACCGGGATCACGAGGACGCCGAGGGTGCGCACGGGCTCGGCCGCCGGGAGCAGCAGCGAGTTCTGGAGGGTCTGGCGCACAGGCCCCGTGAGGTACGCCACCTGGGCCATCGCGTAGAGGAACGCGGCGAAGAGGTACACGGCGCCGATCACCGCCACGACTCCCGCGACTCCGGCGAAGAGCGCGGGGTACGCGAACCAGAACACGCTCGAGAATCCGAGCAGCGCGGCGGGCAGGAGCAGGCACAGCATCAACACGGTGGCGCGGCCGAAGTTCGCCCGGAACGCGGGGAAGAAGTCCTTGAGCGGGCGTCCGCTCTCGTCGTCGGAGTAGCGGATGGTGACCTCGTACAGCGCGCTCGTGGCCGCGCCGATGGTGACGATCGGCAGGCACACGAGGATGTAGAGCAGGTTGAGCGCGACGAACGTCAGGAACGTCGAGAAGCCGCCGAGTGTGCGGCTGTCGGGATCGATCCTCATACGTGCGTCGCGATCACGGCGTGGGTGCTCCGGTGAGCGCCGGCGGCAGCAGGCGCACCGCGGGCTTCGCACCGCTCGAGAGGATCTCGCAGATCATGTCGGTCGCCGCTGCGCCGATCGCCTCCGCGGGCACCGCGATGCTGTCGGCGAGACCGGGCACCGAGCGCGCCACGTCGTCGGGGCACAGTGCCACGATGGCGGGCTCGTCCCCGCGCTGCCGGCCGCGCTGGGCGATCGTCGTCGCGACGTGGGGGAGCGCGCCCTCGTTGTGCACGAAGAACCCGGTGATGCCCGGGTCCTCCGTCATCACGCCGTCGACGGTGGCGATGGATTCGGACGTGCTCGGGCACGCGTGGACGGTGCCCGTCACGCCGTTCGCCTCGCACGCCGCCAGGAAGCCGCGCGCGAGCCGGTCGGCGTACGAGGTGTGGCGCGACATCACCTCGGGCGGCGAGCCGATGAGCGCGATGCGCTTGTGGCCGAGTGCGACGAGCCGGTCGACCGCGAGCCAGCCCGCGGCCTCGAAGTCGAAGTCGACGCAGGGCACGGAGCGCCGCCCCTCGGGAAGGCCGATGAGGACGCTCGGATGCCCCAGCCCCGACAGCGTGTCGATGCGCGGGTCGTCGGACTCGACGTCCATGACCAGCAGCGCGTCGACCATCGAGCCCTTCGCCGCACGCTGGAGCGCCTTCGAGTCGTCGCTCGCGAGCAGCAGGATGTCGTAGCCGTGCTTGCGCGCCTGGGTGACGACGCCGGTGACGATCTGCATCACGACGTGCACGTCGACGCCGGTGCGCAGCGGAGCCTGCAGACCGATGACGTTCGTGGAGCGGGACGCGAGCGAGCGGGCGCCCGCGTGCGGGCTGAAGCCGAGGCTGTCGATCGCCTTCTCGACGCGGTCGCGCGTCTCCTGCGAGATGGCCCGCTTGCCGCTCATGACGTACGACACCGTCGAGATCGACACGCCCGCCTTCTGCGCGACGTCCGCGATCGTCACCATGAGATCCCCCGCTCTCCTCGTTCGATCACCCGCGTGGTTCCGGGTGCGAGCTCGTATGTTCCGATCGAACCGTCCGGCCCGTGCACACTCATTGTGACTGCTCGCGCCCCCGCGCGAAGCCGCGCCCGCACGAGTTCCCCACCGGCCCACTCGACGTCGACCGACACGTCGCCGCGGGAACGGATGCCGCGCACCCGGCCATCGGGCCACTCCGGCGGCAGCGCGGGCAGCAGTCGAAGCGTGATGTGCGCCGTCTCGGCGCTCGCCGCCGGCTCGTCGAACGACTGGACGAGGGCCTCGGCGATGGCCGCCGTCACGCCCAGGTTGCCGTCGATCTGGTACGGCGGATGCGCGCTGAAGAGGTTCGGGTAGAGGCCGCCGCGATGAGCGTCGGTGGTCTCCTCCGCGGGCCGCAGCGCCATCCGCAGCTGCGCGTGCACGGCCGCGCCGTTGCGCAGGCGAGCCTGCATCGCGGCGCGCCAGGCGAGCGCCCAGCCGGTCGACTCCGGACCGCGCAGGCGGATGGACTCGGATGCTGCGCGCGCGAGCCCGGGCGTCGCGTCCGGGGTGATCTGCGCCAGAGGGAACAGCCCCATCAGGTGCGAGAGGTGGCGGTGATCCGGCTCGGCCTCGACGCGCTCGCGGTCCCACTCGAGCAGGTCGCCCCGTGCCGACACCTGCGGGTCGGGGAGGGCATCCGTGAGCGTGGTCAGCTCCGCGATCCACGGGTCGTCTGCGTCGAGCACTGCCGCGGCAGCGCGGCAGACCGCGGCCAGCTCGCGCAGTAGCGCGACATCCATCGTGGCCGACACCGCGACGCCGCGCTCGCGCCCCTCGGCGTCGAGGTAGTGGTTCTCGGGCGAGGTCGACGGGCTCGTCCACGCGCGCGCGCCGTCGGTCTGGATCCACGACAGCGCGAAGGCCGCGGCCGACGCGAGCACCGGCCAGGCCTCGTTCCGCAGGTAGGCGCGGTCGCCGCCGAACGAGTAGTGCTCCCACAGGTGCAGTGCGAGCCACACCCCGCCGAGCGACCAGTTCGCCCACGCCGGGTCGCCGTGGCCGGCGCCGACCGGGGCCACGAAGGCCCAGGCGTCCGAGTTGTGGTGCGCGACCCAGCCGTCCGCGCCGTAGAGCTCGCGGGCGACCGAGGGGCCGGTCGTCTCGGAGAGGCGCCGTGTGAACCGCAGCAGGGGCTCATGGCACTCGGCGAGGTCGGTCGTCTCAGCCGGCCAGTACGCCATCTGGGTGTTGATGTTGAGGGTGTACGCGCTCGACCACGGGCCCGGAAGCTCGGCGTTCCACAGCCCCTGCAGCGTGACCGGCAGCCCGCCGGGCTGCGACGACGCGATGAGCAGGTACCGCCCGTAGTGGAACATGAGGGCTGCGAGAGCCGGGTCGTCGACCTCTTGTGCCCGGCCCACGCGATCGACGGTGTCGAGTGTCTCGACGTCGGCCGGCGTCGGCAGTTCGAGCGCGCACCGCGCATAGAGCTCGCCGTGCGCCGCGGCGTGGGCCTCGAAGAGCTCCGTCGCCGTCGCGTGGACATCGAACGACCCGCGGATGCCGCGCAGCAGCGCCGCCGCGTGCCCGAGGGCGTCGCGGGCATCGGCCGGGTCGCCGGGGAGTGCGGGTGCGGTGGCGGTGGCGATCGCGAAGAGGTGGGTCGTCGCGGCAGCGCTCACGAGCACGCCGTCGACGACCTCGGAGGCGCCGCGGGCCTGGACGACGATCGCGCCGTGCCGGCCGTGGTCCTCGTCGTAGCGGATGGGCTCGGCGGGGTCCTCGTGGCCAGGGGCGACGTCGACCGGGAGCCACCACTCTGTGGCGAGATCGCCGCCCGCCGAGCGCGGGGCCGAGCGGGGCCGCAGGAGCGAGCCCACCTCGAGACGCACGCGCACGGGCTCGTCCGCGGTGATCTCGTGCATGACGGCGCCGGTGACGAGGTCCGCCCAGGTGCGGTGCCGCACGTCGACGCCGTCGATCGCGTACTCGTGGGTGGCGGCGCCGGTCGAGAGGTCGAGGCGCCGCGCGTAAGGTGCGGTCGAGGACGCCGGGGCGACGACGTCCGCTTCCACTGTCAGCTCGATCCAGCCGAGCGGGAGGTAGGCCTGCACCCATGGCGCCTGCATGCGCTGCAGGAGCGCCTCCGCGGTGTCGAGGTCGTCGGAGTCGATCGCCGCGCGCACGGCCGCGAGTGCCTCGGGGCCGCGATCCGCGACGCCGTCCAGCGGGTCGGCGCCGGCGTACCCGGACCATGCCGTGATGTCGTTCAGCCACAGCCGGTCGCCGCCGGCGAGCCCCGCGCACATCGCGCCGCGCACGCCGTTGCCCACCGGGTAGGCCTCGAGCCACCGCGAGGCGGGGGTGGAGGCGCGCAGCGCGTGGAGCCCTTCGGCACGCTCAGGGACCGAGTCGGGCGGCGGCGGGACCGCTCCATCGCGGCGCGTGGACATCGTCACCCTCGTAGTATACCGTCTCAGTGTTGAAGCGCTTCGAAAGTTCGACGCTCTTCTCGCCGACAATTCCGTGACCGTCCGATCGAAACTCAGCGAAGAGGTTCCCCGCTCCATGGCCACCACGCCCGATCCGCGCCGCATCGACGCGTTCTCCGAGATCACCCGCGACCTCGGCATCTGCTTCGGCGGGGACTACAACCCCGAGCAGTGGCCCCGCGAGGTCTGGCAGGAGGACGCCGAGCTCATGGTGCGCGCCGGCGTCAACCTGGTGACGGTCGGCGTGTTCAGCTGGGCGCGACTCGAGCCGTCGCCGGGCGAGTACGACTTCGCGTGGCTCGACGAGGTGCTCGAGCTGCTCGACGCGCACGGCATCGCCGTGGACCTCGCGACGCCGACGGCGTCGCCGCCGCCATGGCTCGGCATCCTCCACCCTGAGACGCTCCCGGTGAACCCCGACGGCGTGCGTCTCGCGGCCGGATCGCGCAACCAGTTCACCCCGGCCTCGCGCGTCTACCGCGAGCACGCTCTGGCGATCGCGACCGCCCTCGCCGAGCGCTACGCCACCCACCCGGCCGTGCGCATGTGGCACGTCGGCAACGAGTTCGGGCAGATCGACTTCGGCGACGAGGCGGCGCGCGAGTTCCGGCTGTGGCTGCGCGGGCGCTACGGCTCGATCGACGCGCTCAACGCGGCGTGGGGCACGCTCGTCTGGGCGCAGGGCTATCGCGACTTCGACGAGATCCTGCCGCCGCGGCGCATGCCCTACCTCGTGAACCCCGCGCAGTCGCTCGACTTCCGCCGGTACACGTCGTGGGCGCTGCAGCGCGTGTTCACCGAGCAGCGCGACGCGATCCGCGCGACGGGCGCCACGCAGCCGATCACGACGAACTTCATGGGCTTCGAGCCGCTCACCGACCTGTGGGAGTGGGCCGGTGACGTCGACGTGGTCGCCGACGACGAGTACCCCGACCACGGCTCCGCGACCGCGTCGTCCGACATCGCGCTCGTGCAGGACCTCATGCGCTCGCTCGGGGAAGGTCGGCCCTGGGTGCTCATGGAGCAGGCGGTGAGCGCGACCTCGTGGCGCCCGCACAACCTGCCCAAGAGCCGCGAGCGCGCGCGCGTCGACTCGCTGCAGGCCGTCGCCCGGGGGGCCGACGCGATCTGCTTCTTCCAGTGGCGTCAGGCCCGCACCGGCGCGGAGCGCTTCCACTCCGCGATGCTGCCGCACGCCGGTGCCGACACCGAGGTGTTCGAGACGACCTGTGCGCTGGGCGCCGATCTGCGCCGGCTGCGGTCCGTCGTCGGCGGGCGGGTCGAGGCATCCGTCGCCCTCGTCTTCGACTGGCCGTCGCGCTGGGCCGCCGACGAACCGGGACGCCCGACGGAGCGGCTCGACACCCTCGAGCAGGTGCAGCGGTGGCACCGCGCGCTGTGGCGCCGCGGCATCGCCGTCGACCTGGTGCGTCCGGGCGCCGACCTGTCGGCCTACGCCGCGGTGCTGGTGCCGCACACGTACATCGTGGAGACGGATGCTGCCGCCACCCTCCGCGCGGCGGTCGAGCGTGGTGCGAGCCTCGTGGTGGGCCCGTTCTCGGGGGTCGCCGACGCCAACGCCGGCATCCTCACCGGTCGATCGCCGGTGCTGCTGCGCGACCTGCTCGGCGTCAGCGGCGAGGAGTGGGTCGGTCTTCCCGACGCACCCACCCCCGTTGTCGTGGAGAGGGCCTGGGCGACCGCGCCCGCGGCGGTCGAGGCATCCGATCTCGGTGAGCGCCTCCGTGCCGAGGGGGCCGAGGTGCTCGCCCGCTTCGGCACCGGGCACCTCGAAGGCGCACCCGCCATCACCCGCCACCGCGCCGGCGCCGGCACCGCCTGGTACCTCGGCGCCGTCGTCTCGGACGACGCGCTCGCCGCGGTGCTCGACGACGCGCTCGACGCTGCCGGTGTCTCGGGCGTCCTGCCCGACCGCGTGCTGCCCGACGGCGTCGAGGCGGTCCAGCGCGGCGCGTCCCTCTTCCTCCTCAACCACGGCGAAGGGTCCCGGAGCATCACGCTGCCCGGCCCGCGCCACGACCTCCTGTCGGACGCGGACGTCGAAGGTCAGCTGACGCTGGCCCCCGGCGCCGCCATGGTGCTCATCGAAAGGCACGCAGAGTGAAGTTCACCGATGGCTACTGGCTGACCAGGCCCGGCCTCGCCCCGCTGTACGCGGTCGAGGTCGACGACATCCGCGTCGACGAGGCGGCGGGCACGATGACCGTGTACGCACCGACCGCCGCGATCCGCGACCGGGGCGACACCCTCAACCGCGCGATGCTCACCGTGACGTTCTCGGCACCCGCGCCGGGCGTCGTCAAGGTGCGCGTCGAGCGTCACGCGGGCGCCGTGCACCGTGGGCCCGACTTCGAGATCTTCGGCGCGGAGGGCTTCCGGCCGACGATCACGGTCGACGAGAATGAAGGCGTCCTCGACGCCGGCCCCCTGAGGGTGCGCGTCGTGCGCACGGCGGGCCAGTGGCGCGTCGACTTCCACGAGGCCGATGGGCGCGTGCTCACGAGCTCCCTGCCGCGGTCGATCGGCCACTACACCGATACGACGGGCAAGAACGGCACCGCCGCCACCGCGGGCACGGCCGGCACCGCCGGCACGGCCGCCGGGGGCACGAAGCCCACGTGGGTGCACCAGCAGCTGAGCATCGAGCCGGGCGAGCGCGTCTACGGCCTCGGCGAGCGCTTCGGCGCGTTCGTCAAGAACGGCCAGGTCGTCGACACGTGGAACGCCGACGGCGGAACCTCCAGCGAGCAGGCGTACAAGAACGTGCCGTTCTACCTCACCTCGCGCGGCTACGGCGTGTTCGTCGACCACCCCGAGAACGTGTCGTTCGAGGTCGGCAGCGAGGTCAACTCGCGCGTGCAGTTCTCGGTGGGCGGCGAGTCCCTCGACTACTACGTCATCGCCGGCCCCGAGCCGAAGGACGTGCTGCGCCGCTACACGGCGCTCACCGGCCGGCCGGCGCGCGTGCCCGCGTGGTCGTTCGGACTGTGGCTCACGACGTCGTTCACCGCCAGCTACGACGAAGACACCGTGAGCGCCTTCGTCGACGGCATGGCCGAGCGCGACATCCCGCTCTCGGTGTTCCACTACGACTGCTTCTGGATGCGCGAGTACCAGTGGAGCGACTTCGAGTGGGACTCCCGCGCGTTCCACGACCCGGTCGGGCAGATCGCCCGCATGCACGAGCGCGACGTGCACGTGTCGCTCTGGATCAACCCGTACATCGCGCAGCGCTCGGCGCTGTTCCGCGAAGCGGCCGACAACGGGTACCTGCTGAAGCGCACCGACGGCAGCGTGTGGCAGTGGGACATGTGGCAGGCGGGCATGGGCCTCGTCGACTTCACGAACCCGGATGCCGCGGACTGGTACGTCGCGAAGCTGCAGGGTCTGCTCGATCAGGGCGTCGACGCCTTCAAGACGGACTTCGGCGAGCGGATCCCCGTCGAAGGCGTCGTGTGGCACGACGGCTCCGACCCGCACCGCATGCACAACTACTACGCGAAGCTCTACAACGAGGTCGTGTTCCGCGCGCTCGAACGGCACCACGGCGTCGGCGACGCTGTCGTGTTCGCGCGTTCCGCGACCGCGGGCTCGCAACAGTTCCCCGTGCACTGGGGCGGCGACAACGACTCGACGTTCCTGTCGATGGCCGAGTCGCTGCGCGGCGGCCTGTCGCTCGCGATGTCGGGCTTCGGCTACTGGAGCCACGACATCGGCGGGTTCGAGGGCACGCCCGACCCGGGCCTGTTCAAGCGCTGGCTCGCGTTCGGCCTGCTGTCGTCGCACTCGCGGCTGCACGGCTCGTCGTCGGTGCGGGTGCCGTGGGCGTTCGACGACGAGGCGGTCGACATCGCCCGCTCGTTCACGAAGCTCAAGATGCGTCTCATGCCGTACCTCGCGGGCGCCGCCGAGCAGGCCCATCGCTGCGGCACGCCGATGATGCGCCCGATGGCGCTGGAGTTCCCCGGCGACCGCTCGGGCTTCGACGCCGACACCCAGTACATGCTGGGCGATGCGCTGCTGGTCGCGCCGGTCTTCACCGCCGACGGCAGTGTCGAGTACTACGTGCCGGAGGGGGAGTGGACCTCGCTCCTCGACGGCTCGGTGGTCGACGGGCGTCGGTGGGTCGTGGAGACCCACGGTTACGACTCGGTGCCGCTGCGCGTGCGTCCGGGCACGGTGCTGCCGTTCGGCGCCGACGACACCCGCCCCGACTACGACTGGTCCGACGGCGTCACGCTCCGGTGCTTCGAGCTGCCCGACGGCTACGACCGCGAGACGCGGGTCCCCGGCCACGACACCAAGGGATCCATCGACGGCGTCGGGGCGACGACGTTCCGCGTCCGCCGCGAGGGCTCGGCGATCATCGCGTCGACGGACGACGCGCACGCCCCGTGGGCACTGCAGGTGGGCGACCGGATCGCCCGCGCCGCAGCATCCGGAGAGATCCGTATCGAGATCGAGGAGACCGCACGATGACCGACATCGCCACGGATGCTGCGACCACCGCGGTCGGCGAAGACCAGGCGCCCGGCCAGCCGGTGTTCCGGCAGGCCGACCAGCCCCTCGCGGCGCGCGCTCGCGACCTGCTCGACCGGCTGACACCCGACGAGCGCATCGCGATGCTGCACCAGGCCGCGCCCGCGGTCGAGCGGCTCGGGGTGTCGGCGTGGCACACAGGATGCGAGGCGCTGCACGGCGTCGCATGGCTCGGGCGTGCGACGGTGTTCCCGCAGTCCGTGGGACTCGCCGCGACGTGGGACACCGACCTCGTCGAGCGGGTGGGCGAGGTCGCCGCGGTCGAGGTGCGCGCGAAGCGCGCCGAGAACCCGATGGTCAGCCTCAACGTGTGGGCGCCGGTCGTCAACACGCTGCGCCACCCGGGCTGGGGGCGCAACGAGGAGGGCTACTCCGAAGACCCGCTCATCACCGCGGTGATGGGCACGGCGTACTCCCGCGGACTGCGCGGCGACCACCCGCGCGTCTGGCGCACGGTGCCTGCGCTCAAGCACTTCCTCGCTTACAACAACGAGACCGATCGCTCGGTGACCTCGTCCGAGATGTCGCTGCGCACCCTCCATGAGGAGGAGCTGCCCGCCTTCCGCGGCGCGATCGAGGAGGGCGTCGCGGGCGGCATCATGCTCGCCTACAACCGCGTGAACGGCGTCCCTGCGCACACGCAGCCCGAGCTCGTCGCGGAGGCCCGGTCGTGGTCGGACGAATCGATCGCGGTGGTGTCGGATGCCGGCGCCCCGACCTTCCTCGTCACCACCCAGCGCACCCAGCCCGACCACGTGCACGCCGCCGCTGCCCTCGTGACCTCGGGCCTCGACTCGTTCACCGATAACGACGCGAACGCGGCGCCCACCATCGGCTACGTGACGGAGGCGCTCGCCGCGGGCCTGCTCACCACGGCCGACGTCGACCAGGCCGTGCTGCGGCTGCTCGAGCTCCGCATCCGCACCGGCGAGTTCGACGGCGACGCCGACCCGTACGCGGGGATCGGCGTCGACGCCATCGACGCACCCGGGTCCCGTGAACTCGCTCGGGAGGCGGTGGCGCGCTCGGTCGTCGTGCTGCGGAACGACGCCGGCGTGCTGCCGCTCTCCCGGGCGTCACGGGTCGCTGTCGTCGGCCCGCTCGCCGACCTCGTGCTCACGGACTGGTACGCGGGCACCCCGCCGTACGCGGTCGGGATCGGCGCCGCCGCCGCCGAGCGCTTCGGCGAGGCCGAGGTCGTGACCGGCGCCGACACTCTCGCGTTCCGGGCCTCGTCGAACGGCCGCTATGTCGTGGCGAACGCCGACGGCTCGGCGGTCGAGGCGGCCGGCGACGCCGCGGCCGACGACGCGCTGTTCGACGTGACGGACTGGGGCGACGGCATCCTCACCCTCCGCTCCCACGCGAGCGGTCTGCTGCTCACCGGCGCGAAGTGGCCGATGCGCGCGGACGCGACGCGCGTGGGCGAATGGGTCGTGCAAGAGAGCTTCCGCAAGCACATCCACGCCGACGGCACGTGGTCGCTGCTGCACCTCGGCTCGGGCCGGTGGCTGCGGGTGTTCCGCGATTCGGGGCTGCTCGCCGCGGAGGCGGTCACGCTCGAGGCCGCCGAGCGGTTCGGTGTGCGCGTCGTGCGATCGGGCGCGGCCGCGGTGGCCGAGGCGGCCGCGCGTGCCGACGCCGTCGTCGTCGCGGTCGGCAACGACCCCCACCTCAACGGCCGCGAGACGGAGGACCGCCCGCACCTGCGGCTGCCCGCCGCCTGGGCCGAGGTGTGGCGCGCCGCGCGCGAGGCGAACCCGCGGGCGGTGCTCACGATCGTGTCGAGCTACCCCTATGTGCTCGCGGGTGTCGAGGCCGAGACCGTCGTGTGGTCGAGCCACGGCGGCCAGGAGCTCGGTCACGGCGTGATCGATGTGCTCTCGGGCGACGTCGAGCCGTCGGGCCGCCTCTCGCAGAGCTGGCCCGCCACCGAGGCGCAGGCGGGCGACCTGTTCGACTACGACACGCTCCGCCAGGGTGCGACCTACCGCCATCAGCCCGACGAGCCGACGTTCGCGTTCGGGCACGGACTCACCTACACGACGGTCGCGTACGAGTCGATTTCGATTCGGGATGCTGCGACCCCCGCACCTGCGCCGACCCATCGGCACGCCGGCTTCGCGCCGCGTGCCGACGAGTCCGTCGTGGACGCGGTCGTGCGGGTGCGCAACACCGGGGACCGCGACGCCGAGGAGCTCGTGCAGCTCTACGCGCTGCCTCCGGCGGGGCTTCCGCTGCCGGCGCCGCGCCGCGTGTTCGTGGCGTACCGCCGTGTGCGGCTCGCGCCCGGAGAGTCCCGCGACGTCGAGCTGTCGTTCTCGCCCGCGCGCCTCGCTGTCTGGGACGACGCGGTGCGCCTGCCCGGTGCCGTCGACGACTGGCTCCACGAGGGCGCGCTGCGCGTGCAACCCGGGACCTACGCAGTGGCCGCGGGCCCTTCGGCCTGGGACCTTCCTGTGCGGACCGAGCTGGAGGTCACCGCGGGCTGAGGTTGCGGCATCCCACCCCGCGGGCTTGCCCGCCGCCGCCGCCCGTTCCCAACAGGTCAACCGGGCTTCTGCAGGGACGTGTCGGCGCACGTGCTCCTGGAGAAGCCCGGTTGACCTGTCGGAGGGATGAGACGAGGAGCAGGGAACGTAGTCCCGCTCGACTACGGCGCGAGTTCCTCCGCCAGAGCCCGCGTCTCGGCCGGAGTCCACACGCGGTCGCCGAAGACGTGGCGATGCGCGAGCGACAGCTCGGCGCCCGGGGCCAGCACGACGTACTCGTCGAAGGAGGGCGACGGCGCCATCACCGGGATCGGCTCGCTGCGGACGAACCAGCGGATCGACGGCGCTCCGGTCGAGGTGCCCGCGAACGCGAGCACGGTGGCGCCGCCGTCCACGTCGTCATGCTCGCCCGAGAATGCCACCCACGGCGCGATCTGGCCCATCACTCCGTCGTCGCCGACGTCGTCGGGAAAGCCGCCGGCCAGCACGCGGCCGCCGGTCCAGGCACGAGGCATCCGGATCATGAAGCCGGTGTAGCCGGCGCCAGGGCGCCCCTCGGTCGTCGGGCTGCCGAGTTCGAGCTCGCGTCCGGACACGTTGCGCAGCGTCGTCGAGAAGTCGAGCATCCAGAGGCCGCGGTCGGTGTCGAGGCCGTGGAAGCGGTGCGTGCGGGTCTCGGCGAGCCATTCGTCGCCGCCCTGCGTGATCCACGTGAGCTCCTCGGTGAAGGAGACCTCGGGCCCGGAGTCGGCCACCGTCGTGAAGCCGTCGTGGCGGATGGTGCCGACGTTGTCGAGAAGCGCGTAGTCGCCGTGCTCGGGGCGGAACGTGTTCCCGCCCCAGAAGTTCTGGCCCGACACGTGGGTCCAGGTCATCTGGAGGCCCTTGTGCCACCGGTGGTCCCACGGGCGGAACCCGGTGAGCAGTGCGCCATCCAGCGCGCGCAGCGGGTGGAGGAAGGGCTTGGGGCCCTCGGAGATCTCGCCGCCGGGATCGAACGCGTAGCGCGCGATGTCGACGCCGGCAGCGGTGACGGTCAGGTCGGTCTGGTCGAGGCGGAGGGTGAGGTCGGTCACGGTCCCATTGTGGCCCAGATCACCGGAAAACGCTTGCCCGATCTGAGTGCGAACGCGTAATCTACCGCTCTCGAGGCGCGAGCGGTAGAGGCATCCCGGTGCAGGCAGGCGGCGATAGCGTCTTCGTCATCTCATACGAGGCCCCGCACCCCCCGCGGAGCCCACGGGAGAGAAGGAGAGAAACATGCTCTGGACCATCCTCGGCCTGATCCTCATCGGCCTGATCGCCGGCCTCATCGCTCGCGCCATCATCCCTGGCAAGCAGAGCATGGGCATCCTGCTGACGATCGTCCTCGGAATCGTCGGCTCGTTCGTCGGCGGGTTCCTCGGCTTCCTGCTGTTCGGAAGCGACCCCAACGGCGGCTTCCTGCAGCCGTCGGGCATCATCGGGTCGATCCTCGGCTCGATCATCGTGCTCGGCCTCTACGTGCTGTTCACGCGTCGCCGCGGCGTCGGCCGCGTCTGACCGGCGATTCCCGGCGCGAACGCACAGAACTTCGCCCGGACCCGTGCGCTCCCTCGCGCGGGTCCGGGCGTCGCTGTGTCAGCCGGGGTCAGGCGCCGGCGAGGGCCTGCGACACGACGTCGCGCGCCTCGGCCTGCACCTGCGCGAGGTGCTCGGGGCCGCGCAGCGACTCGGCGTACAGCTTGTACACGTCCTCGGTGCCTGACGGGCGCGCGGCGAACCACGCGTGCTCGGTCTGCACCTTGAGGCCGCCGATCGCGGCGTCGTTGCCCGGCGCGTGCGAGAGCTTCGCGGTGATGGGCTCGCCGGCGAGCTCGGTCGCCGTGACAGCCTCGGGGGCGAGCTTGCCGAGCGCCGCCTTCTGCGCGGGGGAGGCCGGGGCGTCCACGCGCTGGTAGGCGGAGGCGCCGAACTCGGCCTCGAGCTCGGCATAGCGCTGCGAGGGCGTCTTGCCGGTGACCGCCAGAATCTCGGATGCCAGGAGGCACAGCAGGATGCCGTCCTTGTCGGTGGTCCACACCGAGCCGTCCTTGCGGAGGAAGGATGCCCCCGCCGACTCCTCGCCGCCGAAGGCCACGGATCCGTCCAGCAGCCCCGGCACGAACCACTTGAATCCGACCGGGACCTCGAGCAGCTCGCGCCCGAGCGATTCGGCCACGCGGTCGATGATCATCGAGCTCACGAGGGTCTTGCCGACCGCAGCATCCGCCGGCCAATCCGGCCGGTGCGAGTACAGGTAGTCGATCGCGACCGCGAGGTAGTGGTTCGGGTTCATGAGTCCGGCGTCGGGCGTCACGATGCCGTGGCGGTCGGCGTCGGCGTCGTTGCCCGTGAGGATGTCGTACTCGTCGCGGCGACCGATGAGTCCGGCCATCGCCGACGGCGACGACGGATCCATGCGGATCTTCTCGTCCCAGTCGAGCGTCATGAACTTCCACGTCGGGTCGACGTCGGGGTTCACGACGGTGAGGTCGAGGCCGTGCACCTCGGCGATGAGCGCCCAATACTCGACCGACGCGCCGCCCAGCGGATCGGCGCCGATGCGCACGCCGGCCGAGCGGATGGCCTCCACGTCGATGATGTTCGCGAGATCGCGCACATAGGCGTCGCGGAAGTCGTACTCGCCCAGCTTGTCGCCGTCGAGGTCCTTGAACGGTGTACGGGCGACACCCGCGAGGTCCGCTGCGATGAGCTCGTTCGCGCGGTTCGCGATCCAGCCGGTGGCGTCGGTGTCGGCGGGCCCGCCGTTCGGCGGGTTGTACTTGAAGCCGCCGTCGCGCGGCGGGTTGTGGCTCGGCGTGACGACGATGCCGTCGGCGCGGGTCGGGTCCGCGGCATCCTTCCCGCGGTTGTAGGTGAGGATCGCGTGGCTGAGCGCGGGGGTGGGCACCCACGAGTCGCGGGAGTCCACGCGCACGTCGACGCCGTTCGCGACGAGCACCTCGATGGCGCTGCGCTCGGCCGGCAGCGACAGGCCGTGCGTGTCGCGCCCGAGGAACAGCGGGCCCTCGATGCCCTGTGCCCTGCGGTAGTCGACGATCGCCTGCGTCGTGGCGAGGATGTGCGTCTCGTTGAAGCTCGCCGACAGCGAGGAGCCGCGGTGCCCGCTCGTCCCGAACGCGACGCGCTGCTCGGGGACGGCGGGGTCTGGCTTGACGTCGTAATAAGCGGCGATCAGCTCATCAATGTCGATGAGGTCGGATGCTTCGGCCGGCTGTCCTGCGCGAGTCATGCGTCCCAGTCTGCCCGTCCTCGGCCTGCGGTGCACGGTCCGTGACACCCTGCGCGAGTGCGCGATTCAGGACCGGTGCGCCGCGCGGTCGGCGCGGCCCCCGGATTTCCGCGGGCGGGGTCGATGTCGCACGACGTCCGTCGTGAGTTACGGACGGGATCGGGCCCACGGGGCCCGGGCTAGGCTGGCACGCGTGACTTCCGAGGTCGCCTCCGCCGAGGCATCCGTTCCCGTCCGCCGCACGTACAGCTACCTGGGCCCCGCGGGCACGTTCACCGAGGCGGCGCTCGCCCAGGTGCCGGAGGCCCGCGGCCACGAGTGGCGGCCCGTGCGCAACGTGGGGGAGGCGCTCGCCGACGTCGTCGAGGGGCGGTCCGACGCCGCGATGATCGCGATCGAGAACTCGGTCGACGGCGGGGTCTCGACGGCGCAGGACGCCCTCGCGACGGTGCCCGGACTGCGCATCGTCGGCGAGTACCTCGTGCCCGTCGAGTTCGTCCTCGTCGGACGCCCCGGTGCGCGCCTCGAGAACATCTCGCTCATCGCCGCGCACCCCGTCGCGTACGCGCAGTGCCTGCAGTGGCTCTCGGCGGCGCTGCCCGCCCACGCCCACGTGCCGGCGGCGAGCAACGTCGCGAGCGCGATGGGACTGCTCGACGGCTCGAGCGACGCAGACGCGGCGATCGCCCCTCCCGGGATCCTCGAGCATCACCAGCTCGAACTGCTCGCCTCGAACATCGGCGACAACCCCAACGCGGTGACCCGCTTCGTGCTCGTGAGCCGCACCGTCGTGCCGCCGCCGCCCACCGGCGCCGACAAGACGTCGCTCATCATCGAACTGCCCGACGATCACCCCGGTGCCCTGCTCGAGATGCTGGAGCAGTTCGCCACCCGCGGCATCAACCTGTCGCTGCTGGCCTCGCGCCCCATCGGCGACGAGCTCGGCCGGTACCGCTTCGTCGTCGACGCCGACGGCCACCTCGAGGACGAGCGCATGGCCGACGCCCTGATGGGCCTGCGCCGCTTCAGCCCCCGCGTCACGTTCCTCGGTTCGTACCCCCGCGCCGACCGCGCCGTCGTGCGCTACCCCGAGCGCTACGCGGACGACGTCTTCGTCGAGGCGCGCGATTGGCTGCGGGGGCTCATCTCCGGGGAGCCCGAAGTCCAGGACTGAGGGGTTTCGGGCGGGGGTCCGCTGCGCGGGATCATCCTCCGGCGCGCGTTCCCGCTCCGTCGACTCGTCGACGTCTCCTTCGTCGGCGGCGACGAGCCGTCGGTGCCCGCCAATCCCGATGCCCGCGCGCTCTCCGGATGATCCCGCTCCGCTGCGCCTGCCGCGGACGTTGAGCGCGCGGGAGATGAGGGGGTGGGAAGGAAAGGTAGGCCGGGGTTCTGCGCCGCGTTCAGAGTTCCAGCTCGGCGGCCAGCAGCTCCAACGTCTGCAGGCGGCCGGGAGCGGCATCCATTGGCTCGGCCTCGTACGATCCGGCGATCGGCGAGATCATCACCTCGTCGACGCCGTGCTTCGCGGCGAAGGAGCGGAGATCGGATGCCACGGCCTCGGCCGTGCCGACGAACCACTTCGCGCGGGCCGAGGCCATGAAGGTGTCGCCGAGGCCGGCGAAGTCGGCCGCGTTCGCGAGGGAGTGCTCCACGGTCTCGAGCGGGACGAGGGGCTTGTTGGTGCGCAGGCGCGCCGTCATGCGGAGGTTGGGCAGGGCGCGGGCCTCAGCCTCGTCCTGTGTCGGGGCGACGAGCACGTTCGCGGTGAGGAACGTGCGCGGCGCGGCCAGGGCCTCGGAGGGGACGAAGGAAGAACGGTAGAGGTCGAGCGCGCGCTCGAGACCCTCGCCCGAGAAGTGGTTCGCGAACACGTACGGCAGGCCCAGTGAGGCGGCGAGCTGCGCGGAGTAATCGCTCGAACCCAGCAGCCACACCTCGGGCGTGGTCGTCGCGGCGGGCGTCGCATGCACGTCGTAGGTGCCGCCGGACGTGAAGCGCAGCGAGGCGCCGTCCGGCGCGACGAGCGACATGATGTCGCGCACGTGGTCCGGGAACCGCTCGACGTCGCTCGTGGTGCCGCTCTGGCGCAGCAGCTGCGTGATCACGGGGTCCGAGCCCGGCGCGCGCCCGAGCCCGAGGTCGATGCGGCCCGGAGCGAGCGCCTCGAGCGCCGCGAACTGCTCGGCCACGACGAGAGGGGAATGGTTCGGCAGCATGACGCCGCCCGACCCCAGCCGGATGCGCGACGTCCGCGCGGCGGCAGCCGCCGCGAGCACCGGGGGAGTGGTCGAGGCGACGGCCGGCATGTTGTGGTGCTCGGCGAACCAGTACCGGCGATAGCCGAGCCGATCCGCCGCCTCCACGAGGGACATGGATGCTGCGACAGCTTGCGCGCTCGTCTGCCCGGTGCGCACCGGAACGAGGTCGAGGACGGAAAGGGCCGGGGCGGGTGTCGCAGTGCTCATCGCTGAAGGCAACCCGCGCCCCGGCATCCGCATTCCGGATCGCCTCTCCCGCTCGTTGAGCGAGCGAGGAACGAGCGAGACGAAACGCGCCGAGCGCGATCGGAACTCAGGGCAGGCGGTTCGCCTTCGCGAGGTTGTCGCGCAGCTCGTCGGCGGTCTGCGCCACCACGTAGGCGGGGCGGTCGCGCTCGAGGCGCCACGACTCGCTCAGCGGACCGGCGCTCACGGTGTCGAAGCCCAGTGCGTCGTAGACGCCCGTGACGAAGTCGATCGCCTCAGCGTCGTCGCTCGCGGTGCCGAGTGCACGGCGCTGCGTGTCGCCCGCGGCGAGGCCGCCGGCGTTGATGTCGGACGCGTACAGGTGGTTGAACGCCTTCACGACCTTCGAGGTCGGCAGGTGCTGCTGGAGGAGCCCCGAGGTCGTCGCCTCTCCGCGGTCGAGGGCGTCGATGTGACCGTCGCGCTCGAAGTAGTAGTTGTTCGTGTCGAGCACGATCTTCCCGGCGAGCGGCTCGACCGGAACGTCCTTCAGCGCCTTCATCGGCACCGTCACCACCGCGATGTCGGCGGCCGCGGCCGCGTCGGCGGCGGTCGCCGCGCTCACCTTCGGCCCCAGTTCGTCGACGAGATCCGCGAGGCTCGCGGGTCCGCGTGAGTTCGAGATCACGACGTCGTAGCCGAGTCCCGAGAAGGCGCGGGCGAGCGCCCTGCCGATGTGTCCTGCACCGATGATTCCGATCGTGGTCATGTCGACCCGCAACCTCGGGGCGCAGCATCCCATTCCGGATCCGTCACGGAGGGATATTCAGGAAACGTTTTCGCGATTCGGCCCGCCACCTCACGAGGCCGTGTGACGATGTCCGCATGGATTACACCCACCTCGGACGAACCGGCACCTCCGTCTCGCGGATCGTGCTCGGAACCATGAACTTCGGCGACCGCACCTCGGAGGAGGACTCGTTCGCCATCCTCGACCGCGCGCTGGAGCTCGGCGTCAACTTCATCGACACCGCCAACGGCTACGGCGGCTCGGGTGGCCGCGGCGCCACCGAAGAGATCATCGGGCGCTGGTTCGCCGCCCGTCCCGGCGTCCGTGACGACGTCGTGCTCGCCACCAAGGTGCACTCGCCGATGGTCGATCCGACCGCCGACGGCGACGTGGTCAACGCTCGCGGCGCGTCCGCGTGGCAGGTGCGGCGCGAGGCGATCGGGTCGCTCAAGCGCCTCCAGACCGACCGCATCGACCTGTACCAGTTCCACCACATCGACCGGCACATCTCGTGGCAGGAGCTCTGGCAGTCGATGGAGGTGCTCGTCGCGAAGGGCGACGTCGTCTACACCGGCAGCTCGAACTTCGCGGCGTGGAACATCGCCCAGGCCAATGAGGTCGCGGTCCAGCGCCACTTCCTCGGGCTCGTGAGCGAGCAGTCGCTGTACAACCTCACGCAGCGCTCGATCGAGCTCGAGGTGATTCCGGCGGCGCAGAACTACGGCCTCGGCATCCTGCCGTGGTCGCCGCTCGCCGGCGGACTTCTCAGCGGCGGATCGACGGATGCTGCCGCCCGGTCCGGATCCGAGCGCATCACGTCGCAGCGCGCCGAGCGCCGCGACCAGATCGCCGCGTACGAGGCGTTCGCGCAGGAGCGCGGCTGGACCCCGTCGGCACTCGGCCTCGCGTGGCTGCTGCACCAGCCCGGCGTGACCGGTCCGATCATCGGACCCCGCACGGTCGCCCAGCTCGAGTCGGCCGTGACGGCGCTCGACATCCACTTGAGCGGGGAAGACCTCGCGGCGCTCGACGAGCTGTTCCCCGGCCCGGGCGGGCAGGCTCCGGAGGCCTACGCCTGGTGACGAATCGAGCGGGTCGTGCGCTCAGGAGCGCGCGGCCCGCTTGACGTGCTCGTACGCAGCGAGCGCCGCCTTGCGCGTCTCGCCGAGATCGACGAGAGGCTCGGGCCCGTCGTCGCCCAGCGACTCGGGGGCCCACTCGCGCTGGTAGTGCCCGTCGGCGTCGAACTTCTTCGCCTGCAGCTCGGGGTTGAAGATCCGGAAGTACGGTGCGGCATCGGCGCCCGAGCCGGCGACCCACTGCCAGTTGAACGGGTTGTTCGCCTCGTCGGCGTCGACGAGCGTGTCCCAGAACCACTCCTCGCCGCGCCGCCAGTCGATGAGCAGGTTCTTCACGAGGAAGGATGCCGCGACCATCCGCACCCGGTTGTGCATGTAGCCGGTCGTCCAGAGCTCCTTCATGCCTGCGTCGACGAGCGGGACGCCGGTGCGCCCCGACTGCCACGCCTCGAGGTGCGTGGGCTTGAGCCGTGGCCACGGGAACGCGTCGAACTCGGACCGCAGGTTCTTCGTCGCGAGCTCCGGGAAGTGGAAGAGCGTGTGCCACGCGAACTCGCGCCAGCCGAGCTCGGAGAGGAACCGCCCGCCGTGCCCGGCCTCGACCGTCTCGTGCCACACGGTGTACGGGCTCACCTCGCCCCACCGAAGTCGGGGCGATAACAGCGACGTCGCGCCGGCCGCCGGCTCGTCGCGCGCCCGGTCGTACGCGGCGAGGTCGTCGTCGAGGAATTCGCGCAGCCGCCGTCGCGCCGCGGGTTCGCCCGGCTCCCACGTCTCGCGCAGCCCGCCCGCCCAGTCGGGGCGGCGGGGGAGCAACCCCCAGTCATCGAGGGAATCGGATGCTGCGCCCCCGCGCACGCCGTCCACCTCGCGCGGCTCCGGCAGCGGTGCCCGCGGCGACGGGAGCGCGAGGCACGCGCGCCAGAACGGGGTGAACACGGAGAAGTGCGTTCCGGCACCGGTCTTCACGGTCCACGGCTCGAAGAGCAGCGAGCCGGCGAAGGAGGCGACCTCGACGCCCTCCGCGCGCAGACCCGCCTTGAGCGCGGCGTCGACCTCCCGCTCGGGGCCGCCGTAGCGCCGGTTCCAGAAGACGGCGCCGACCGAGGCATCCGTCACCAGCTCCCGTACGACGCGCTCGGCCGAGCCTCGGCGCAGGACGAGGGTTGCGCCGCGCTCGCGCAGCCGCTCGTCGAGGGACGCGAGCGAGTGGTGCAGCCACCACCGTGCGGCGCCGCCGAGCGGGCGGATGCCGGGCGACTCCTCGTCGAGCACGTAGAGCGCGATGATCGGCTCGCCGCGGTCGATCGCCGCGCGCAGCGCGGGGTTGTCGGCGATGCGGAGGTCATCGCGGAACCACACGATCGAGGGGCCGGCCATGGCTCCATCCTCGTCTGCCGCAGGCGGCGACATCCGGCATTGACAAACCGCGTCAAAGCGTCGGGCTGAACACCCCATCCGACGCCCGCGGACCGGAGAAGCGCTCGCTCCCGCCCGGCGGTTTGACGCCGGCCGTGGCTTGCGCTGGCTTGCGGGATCCTGCAAGTTCTTGCGTACACTGAGCGCATGTCGAAGCGTCTCGCCGAAGTGGCGCGCAAGGTCGGTGTGAGCGAAGCCACCGTGAGTCGCGTGCTCAACGACAAGCCCGGTGTCTCCGAGGCCACGCGGCAGGCGGTGCTCACCGCGCTCGACGTGCTCGGCTACGAGCGGCCGACCAAGCTGCGTGGCGAGCGCGCGCGTCTCGTGGGTCTCGTGCTCCCCGAGCTGCAGAACCCGATCTTCCCCGCACTCGCCGAGATCATCGGCGGCGGGCTCACGCAGAACGGCTACACGCCGCTCCTGTGCACCCAGAACGCGGGCGGCATCACCGAGTCCGACTACGTCGACCTCTTGCTGCAGCAGCAGGTGTCGGGGGTGATCTTCCTGGGCGGCAACTACAGCCAGGCGGACGCCCCGCATGATCACTACGACCGGATCCGGCAGGTGAACCTCCCGACGGTGCTGGTGAACGCCCGCATCGGCTCACTCGACTTCGCCACGGTGTCGACGGACGACGCCGCGGCGTCGGAGCAGGCGATCCAGCACCTGCATCAGCTGGGCCATCGGCGCATCGGGCTGCTGCTGGGCCCGCTCGACCACATCCCGTCGCAGCGCAAGCTCGCCGCCGCGCGCCCGCTGCTCGAACGCCTCGGCTCGCCGCTCGAGGAATCGCTCGTGGTGCGGGGCCTGTACTCGCTGGAATCCGGCCAGGCCGGGGCTTCGCGCCTCTTCGCCGCGGGCGCGACCGCCATCGTCTGCGCGAGCGACCCCCTTGCGCTCGGTGCCGTCCGTGCCGCTCGTCGGGCGGGCCTGCGGGTCCCGGCCGACGTGAGCGTGGTGGGCTTCGACGACTCCTTCCTCATGAGCTGCACCGAGCCGCCTCTGACGACGGTGCGCCAGCCGATCGAGTCGATGGGTCGCACCGTGATCGAGCTCCTGCTCTCACAGATCGCCGGCACGACCGCGGCCGGGGATGAGCTCCTCTTCGAGCCCGAGCTCGTACTGCGGTCGTCGACGGGCCCCGCCGCGGCCTGACCTCAGCCCGAGGCGACCTGGATCGAGCCCGGTTCACCGTTCGGGGGGCGAGGGGCGCTCCAGCGCCCGAAGACGAAACGCCTCGAGTCTGCGGGAGCGTTCGGATCGAGGTGAGCGCCGCGCCCGAGGCGTTTCGTCTCGCTCCTTCGTCGCTCGCTCAACGAGCGAGGGGAGCGCACCGCGCAGCGGTCCTCATCCTTCATCGATCTCGCGAACAATCGTAATCTTGCAAGTATCTGTCCAAGACTTGCAACCTCTACACCGATCCAATACATTCAACGCATCACGTCCTTCCCATCGATGAGGAGACCCGTGGACACCGAGGTCCTGACCCGCGGCCCCCGAGCCGTTCCTGCGAGCGACAACCCGCTGTGGTGGCGGTCGGCCGTCATCTACCAGGTCTACGTGCGGAGCTTCGCGGACGGGAACGGCGACGGCACGGGCGACCTCGCCGGCGTGCGGGCGCGCCTCGGCTACCTCAAGGACCTCGGCGTGGACGCCATCTGGTTCAACCCCTGGTACCCGAGCCCGCTGGCCGACGGCGGCTACGACGTGCAGGACTACCGAGACATCGACCCGCGGTTCGGCACCCTCGAGGAGGCGGAGCTGCTGATCCAGGAGGCGCTGGACCTCGGCATCCGCACGATCATCGACGTCGTGCCGAACCACATCTCGCATCAGCACCCGTGGTTCCAGGCGGCGCTCGCCGCAGGCCCCGGCAGCCCCGAGCGCGAGCGCTTCTGGTTCCACCCGGGCAAGGGCGAGAACGGGGACGGGATCCCCACGCACTGGGTGTCGAGCTTCCAGGGCGAGACCTGGACGCGCACCACGAACCCCGACGGCACGCCGGGGGAGTGGTACCTGCACATGTTCACGCCCGAGCAGCCCGACCTCAACTGGAACCACCCGGACGTCCGCCGCGAGCACGAGGAGATCCTGAGGTTCTGGTTCGACCGCGGCGTCGCGGGCGTGCGCATCGACTCGGCGGCGCTGCTCATCAAGGACCCGGAGCTGCCCGAGGTCGGCGAGAAGCAAGGCCCGGGCGAGCACCCCACGGAGGACCGCGACGAACTGCACGACGTGTACCGCTCGTGGCGCGCGATCGCCGACTCGTACCCGGGCACCCGTGTGCTCGTCGGGGAGATCTGGGTGCCCGACATCGTGCGGTTCACGAACTATCTGCGCGCCGACGAGATGCACACCGCGTTCAACTTCGACTTCCTCGCGCGGCCGTGGGGTGCGGCATCCTTCCGTCAGTCGATCACCTCGACGCTCGAGGCCCACGCGCCCGTCGGTGCGCCGTCGACGTGGGTGCTCAGCAACCACGACGTCACCCGGCCCGTCACCCGCTACGGGCGGGAAGACACCGCGTTCGCGTTCCTCAAGAAGCGGTTCGGCGTGCCCACCGACCCCGAGCTCGGCCTGCATCGGGCTCGCGCAGCAGCACTCCTCGTTGCCGCGCTGCCCGGCAGCCTGTACATCTATCAGGGCGACGAGCTGGGCCTTCCCGAGGTCGAGGACCTGCCGCTCGACCTCATCGAGGACCCGATGCACTTCCGCTCCGGCGGCACGGACCCGGGACGTGACGGATGCCGCGTCCCGCTGCCCTGGTCGGGCGACCACGCGCCGTTCGGCTTCAGTCCCGACGCGACCCGCACGTGGCTGCCCCAGCCCGAGGGGTGGAGCGGGCTCACCGTCGCGGCGCAAGACGCTGACCCGGCGTCGACCCTCAACCTCTACCGCGACGCGCTCCGCCTGCGCCGCGAGCTCCCCGAGCTCGGCGACGGTCCGCTCGAGTGGTGGGATGACGCGATCCCCGCCACGAACGGCGCCGCCGGTCCCGACCTCCTGGCCTTCCGGCGCGGCGATCGCTTCGCGTGCGTCGTGAACACCGGCGACGACCCGGTCGCGCTTCCCCCCAGCGCGACCGTCCTCCTCACGAGCTCGCCCCTCGAGGCCGGCCGGCTGCCCGGCAACGCCGCCGCCTGGCTGCGGCTCGAGGGCGCAGCATCCCACACCCGCACCAACACCCCGGAGACGTCCGCGCCGAGAGGCTGACGTGGACGTCCCCCTCAGAAAGGAAAGACGATGAAGTCACCAGCAAGGGTCCTGCTCGCCGGTGTCGCCGCTCTGGCGACGGTCGGCGCGCTCGTCGGCTGCTCTCCGGCCGGCGGCGACGAGAACAGCGACGGCAAGCTCGAGCTCCGCGTCGCGACCTTCCCGCCCGGCGCCGACGCCGCGGCGTACGAGGCGTTCGCCACGCAGGAGGAGCAGTTCGAGAAGGAGCACCCCGACATCGACATCATCGGTGTCGAGTACGAGTGGGAGGGCCCGACGTTCGCCGTGCAGCTCGCCGGCGGCAGCCTTCCCGACGTGTTCACCGTGCCGTTCACCGACTCGAAGACGCTGCTCGAGAACGGCCAGCTCATGGACGTCACCGCCGAGGTCAAGGAGCTCGGCTACGAAGACAGCTTCAACCCGATCATCCTCGACGGCGTCAAGGACGCCGACGGGAACATCTTCGGCTTCCCGCGCCAGGCCTACGCGATGGGTCTGCACTACAACCGCGACCTGTTCGAGCAGGCAGGGCTCGACCCCGACCAGCCGCCCACCTCATGGGACGAGGTGCGCGAGTACGCGAAGGCGATCCACGACGCCACCGGCAAGGCCGGGTACGCGCAGATGGCGATCAACAACACCGGCGGCTGGCAGCTGACCGCGCAGACCGTCGCCCGCGGCGGGCGCACGCAGACCGATGAGGCCGACGGCAGCGCCACCTCGACGATCGACAACGACGCGACCAAGGCGACGCTCGAGTTCCTGCACGACCTCCGCTGGGAGGACGACTCGTTCGGCGCGAAGGTCGACCTCGACTGGGGCACGATCAACCAGGAGTTCGCCGCCGGCAACATCGGCATGTACACCTCGGGCTCCGACGTCTACACCGCGCTCGTACGCGACTTCGGCCTCGACCCCGCGGTGTACGGCCTCGGCGTCGTGCCGATCGAGGGCGACGACCCGGGCACACTCGGCGGCGGCGACATCGCCGTGATCAGCCCCACGGTCGACGACCAGACCAAGGCGGCCGCGGTCACCTGGATCGACTGGTACTACATGCAGAAGCTCCTCGACGAGGACGCCGCCGTGCAGGACGCCAAGGCCCTCGCGGAGTCCGACCAGGCGGTCGGCACGCCGGTGCTGCCGGTGCTCAGCCGTGAGCTGTACGAGGAATCCCTCACCTGGATCGAGCCGTACATCAACGTGCCGCGCGACCAGATGACGTCGTTCACCGACAACATCTGGGACCAGACGCCGGTCGGCGAGCCGAAGAAGTCGACCCAGGAGGTCTACGCTCTGCTCGACACAGTGGTGCAGACGGTGCTCACCGACGAGAACGCCGACATCGACGCCCTGCTCGCGCAGGCGCAGACCGAGGCGCAGGCGCTGCTCGACGAGTGAGGAACGAGTGGTCCCCGCTCCCACTCCCAGCCCCGCTGGCGCGTCGCTCGGAGCCTCAGGGGGCGGGGGCCCAGCTGCGGCCCGGCCTCGCCGCCGGGTCGCAGCATCCATCCCCCAGGCCCGTGCACCCGACACAGCAAGGTTGACGATGACCGCCACCCTCCCGGAGCGCCCCGCCCCCGCGGCGGCGCCCCCACCCGCCGCACCTCCCGCCCGGCGGAAGACCCGCCGCACCCCGCTCACCTGGTACCGCGGGGGAGGCCTCGCGAACCTGCTGTTCGTGCTGCCGGTGGTGTTCGTGTTCTTCTTCTTCTCGTGGTCACCGATCGTGCAGTCCGTGATCATGAGCCTGCAGAAGACGAATCTGCTCGTCTCGGAGTGGGTCGGGCTCGACAACTACGTGGCGGTGCTCACCGACCCGCAGCTCGGCCGTGCGGTCGTCAACACCGTCTACTTCGCGCTGCTGGCCCTGCTGTTCGGCTTCCCGCTGCCACTGTTCGTCGCTGTGCTGATGAGCGAGGTACGCCGGGGCAAGGGGCTCTACTCCGCTCTCGCGTACCTGCCCGTCGTGATCCCGCCGGTGGTGGCGGTGCTGCTGTGGAAGTTCTTCTACAGCGCCGACCCGTCCGGCGTCTTCAACACCGTCCTCAGCTGGTTCGGCATTCCGCCGCAGCCGTGGATCTCCTCGGCGGTGCAGGCGATGCCGTCCCTCGTACTCGAGGCGACGTGGGCCGCCGCGGGCGGGTCGATCATCATCTACCTCGCCGCACTCCTGTCGGTGCCGCCGGAGCTCTACGACGCGGCCGAGGTCGACGGTGCCGGCATCTGGCGCAAGGTCTGGCACGTCACGATCCCGCAGCTGCGCGGCATCCTCTTCATCATGCTGATCCTGCAGGTCATCGCGACCGCGCAGGTGTTCCTCGAACCGTTCCTCTTCACCGGCGGCGGGCCGGCGGGGGCGACGAAGACGATCCTGCTGTACATCTACGACAAGGCGTTCCGCAACAGCCTGGGCGGCGACTACGGGGAGGCCACCGCGGTGTCGGTGCTGCTCGCGGTCGTGCTCGCGATCCTGTCCTGGCTGTACTTCAAGCTCACGAATCGCTGGAGCACCTCATGACCACCTCGATCACGAACGCCGAGCGCCGCGAGGGCATGCGCGGCTTCCTCTCGCGCTCCCGGTCCCGGAGCTTGTCGAAGGGCGGCGGCCGAAAGCGCGACTCGATCGACGATCTGGCCGAGCGGTCGATCGTCTCGGCCTCGGAGCGCCGGCGTCCCGGCACGCGGTTCGGGATGTCGCTGACCCACGCCTTCCTCTTCGTCACGCTCACGATCGCGGGCCTCGGGCCGATCCTGTGGCTCGCGAAGTCCGCCGTCACCCCGACGCAGGACACACTCCAGCAGCCGTTCGCGCTGTGGCCGAACGGCATCGACTGGGCGAATCTGTCGACGGCGTGGAACGACATCCACATCGACCAGTACTTCTGGAACACGATCGTCATCGCCGCCGGCGCATGGTTCTCGCAGCTGTTCATCGCGACCACAGCGGGCTACGCGCTCTCGGTGCTGCGACCCAAGTACGCGCCCGTGCTCAACGCACTCGTGCTCGCGACCCTGTTCATCCCGGGCATCGTGCTGCTCGTGCCGCTGTACCTCACGATCGTGTCGCCGCCGCTGCTCGGCCGTGACGCGAGCATGCTCAACAGCTACCTCGCGGTGTGGCTGCCGATGGCGGCGAACGCGTTCAACATCCTGCTGGTGAAGCGGTTCTTCGACAATCTGCCGCGCGAGGTGTTCGAGGCCGCGAAGACCGACGGGGCCGGGCCGTTCCGTCTCTTCTGGTCGATCGTGCTGCCGATGTCGAAGCCGATCCTCGGAGTCGTCTCGGTGTTCGCGATCATCGCCGCGTGGAAGGACTACCTCTGGCCCAAGCTCGTGCTGCCGGACCCGGCGGTGCAGCCGCTCTCGGTGCGCCTTCCCGACGTCCAGTCGCAGACCGAGCTCGACGTCTTCCTCGCCGCGCTCGCCATCGCGACGCTCATCCCGATCGCGATGTTCCTCGTGTTCCAGTCCGTGTTCCTGCGGTCCGCCGGACTCGGCGGCGCCGTCAAGGGCTGACTTCGGGGATGACGGATGCCGCGGCCCGCAGCATCCGTCATTCTCACAAGCCGTCGGTGGTGTGGCCCTTGGGGACCACGACGAGGAGGGCGGAGGCCTCGACCCGGGTCTTGACCGAGAGCGCTTCGCCGAACTCGTCGCCGTCGAGCTGGACCGGGCGCGCCTCGTGCGTCGCGAGCTCGATGCCCGCGCCGCGCGAGTAGACGACGGCGCTGTCCTTCGTGCGCAGCGAGAGCACCCGGCGGCCGGCGCGGAAGCGGCGGAGGAAGCTGTTGTCCCACGCGACGCGCCGCCAGACGAACAGCCAGCCGAAGAGGCCCTTCGGCTGGAAGATCACGATGTCGAGCGCGCCGTCGGCGACGGATGCCTCGGGGATGAGGTCGAGGCCGGCCGGGAGCTTGCCGCAGTTCGCGAAGAGCACGCTCTGCACCTTCGACGAGTGCAGCCGGTGTCCGGGCAGCTCGTAGACGACGCGGAACGGCTTCGCCGACGGCAGCGACCGGGCGGCTCCGTCGACGTAGGCGACCCAGCCGACGGTCTTCTTCAGCTGCGGGTTCGTGTTCGCGATCATCGCGGCGTCGAGACCGATGCCGCCCATCACGACGAAGGCGTGCTCGGCGGTGCTGCCGTCAGGACGGGCGATCTCGGTCCAGCCGACGTCCATCGCCAGCGTGTCACCGTCGAACACGGCGCGCACCATGGCGGCGGGCTCGGTGAGAGGGAGCCTCAGGTTGCGGGCCAGCAGGTTGCCGGTGCCGCTGGGAACGATCGCCAGCGGCACCCCGGTGCCGCTCATCGCCTCGGACACCGCGCGCACCGTGCCGTCGCCGCCCGCGACCAGCACGGCGTCCACGCCCTCCCCGAGCGCCTGGCGCGTGACGTCGTCGCCGAGGTCGTCGACCGTGGTCTCGTAGAAGAGGGGCTCCGACCAGCCGGCGTTCGACGCGAGGCGCGTGACCGTGTCGCGCAGCGTGCCGGCGTCGACCTTGATCGGGTTGTACACCAGCGCGGCCTTCGGCGAGGGGCGCTTGCCGTCCTCCGAGATCGGGCGAGCAGCCCCCTCCGTGCCGACACGACGCGCGCGGCCGCTCTCGTCGTCGGCCGTGCCGGGCTCGATGTCGGGACCATCGGCGTAGGCCGCATCGGCCGGGTGCGGAGTGAGGTCGGTGGGGATCTCGCCGGTGCGCACGTCCTCGGCGGGAACGGCGTCGGCGGGAACGCCGTCGGTGGGATTCTCGTCGCCCGATCCGGATGCCGCCGCCATGAGGTACAGATTAGGACCGAATCGCCGGGCGGGCGCGTCGGACGCGGGGCTCGGCACCCCAGGTCTCCCCTTGCGGTCGCCGACTAAGCTTGCAGCGTGATCGATCCCGTGCTGCTTCGCGACAATCCCGAGTTGGTCAAGCGCTCGCAGGAAGCACGGGGAGAGTCACCAGATACCGTCGACGCCGCCGTCGAGGCCGACCGCGCGCGACGCGCCGCCATCACCGCCTTCGAAGAGCTCCGCGCCGCTCAGAACGCGCACGGCAAGAAGGTCGCGCAGGCTCCCAAGGAGGAGAAGGCCGCGCTCGTCGCCGAGGCCAAGGATCTCAGTGAGCGCGTGAAGCAGGCCCAGCACGCGGTCGCCGCGGCGGAGGAGGCATCCGCCGAAGCCTTCGGAGCACTCGAGAACATCGTCATCGACGGCGTGCCGGCGGGCGGCGAAGACGACTTCGTCACGCTGCGCACCCACGGCGAAGTGCCGGCGTTCGGCTTCGAGCCGCGCGACCACCTCGAGCTCGGCGAGAAGCTCGGCGCGATCGACATGGAGCGCGGCACCAAGGTGTCGGGCAGCCGCTTCTACTTCCTCACCGGCATCGGCGCGCGGCTCGAGATCGCGCTCATGAACCTCGCGCTCGACCGGGCGCTGCAGGCCGGCTTCACGCCGATCATCCCGCCGACGCTGGTGCGCCCCGAGGTGATGCGCGGCACCGGCTTCCTCGGCAAGCACGCCGCCGAGGTCTACCACCTCGAAGACGACGACCTCTACCTCGTCGGCACGAGCGAGGTGCCCCTCGCCGGCTACCACATGGACGAGATCCTCGACCTGTCGCGCGGCGCGAAGCGCTACGCCGGCTGGTCGACCTGCTACCGCAGCGAGGCCGGCTCGTACGGCAAGGACACCCGCGGCATCATCCGCGTGCACCAGTTCAACAAGCTCGAGATGTTCGTCTACACGACGCCCGAGCAGGCGGAGGAGGAGCACCTGCGCCTCGTCGCCATGCAGGAGGGCATGCTGCAGGACCTCGGCCTGTCGTACCGCGTGATCGACGTCGCCGCCGGCGACCTCGGCTCGAGCGCCGCCCGCAAATACGACGTCGAAGCCTGGGTGCCCACGCAGAACGCGTACCGCGAGCTCACCTCGACCTCGAACTGCACGACGTACCAGGCGCGCCGGCTCGACATCCGCTACCGGCCCGAAGGCGGCAAGACGCAGCCCGTCGCGACGCTCAACGGCACACTCGGGACCACCCGCTGGATCGTCGCACTGCTCGAGACCCACCAGCGTGAGGACGGCTCCGTCATGGTGCCGGAGGTGCTGCGGCCCTTCCTCGGCGGGCTCGAGGTGATGGAGCCCATCGCGTGAGCGAAGCGCACCTGCCGAAGACCGGCTCCATCAAGGTCGTCGCGCCGAAGAAGGCCGCGAAGCTCGTCGAGCAGGTCGCCCGCGACACCGAGAACCCGGCCGTCGCGACCGAGCAGCTCCTCATCGCCCTCGACATCGACGGCACGGTCCTCCTCGAGGACGAATCGCTGAGCCCCGGCGTCGTCGACGCCGTCGAGCATGCGCACCGCGCCGGCCATGAGGTGATGGTCGCGACGGGGCGCAGCTGGGAGGGCACCCGCGGCATCGTGCGCGTGCTGGGCATCGCCCCCGAATTCGTCGTGTGCTCCAATGGCGCCGTCGTGCTCAAGCGGCTCGAGGCCGACGAACTGAGCTACGAGCGCTGGCACGTCGAGACGTTCGACCCCCGCGAGGTGCTGGAGCAGCTGCGCGTGCACCTCCCCGACGCCCGCTACCTCGTCGAGCTCGCCGACGGGCAGCGCCTGTACACGGAGTATCTCGAGGACTGGAACCTCGTCCACGCGCGCCGCGTGCCGTTCGACGAGCTCGGCGCCCAGCCGGTGTGCCGCGTGGTCGTCGTCTCGCCCGACAAGGGCGAGCAGGACTTCGTCGACCTCGTGAAGCGCATCGGCCTCAACCACGTGTCCTACGCGGTCGGCTGGACCGCCTGGCTCGACATCGCGCCGAAGGGCGTCGACAAGAGCACCGGCCTCGAGCTGGTGCGCACCGAGCTCGGCATCGACCCCGCACACGTCCTCGTCATGGGCGACGGCCGCAACGACGTCGGCATGTTCCGCTGGGCGCTCGACAACGGCGGCCGCGCGGTCGCGATGGCGCAAGGACCGCAGGAAGTGCGCGACGCCGCGGGCGAGATCACCGATTCGGTGCGCGACGGCGGCGTGGCCGCCGTGCTCCGCCGCCTCTGACGTCGTCGGCTAGACTCGACGATTGTTCGACGGATGCCTCCGCCTGGGGTCGCATCGGTCGGGAGGGTTGTCCGAGCGGCCGATGGACCTGGTCTTGAAAACCAGTGGGCAGCAATGTCCCGTGGGTTCGAATCCCACACCCTCCGCAGGAGTGAGTCGATGCTGTTCCGCTGCGTCGGGGCTCAGCCGATCTTCGACAGCATCACGTTGCGGGAGCCCTCTGGGCTGGCGAAGAGCGCGCCGCAGTTCGCGTCGACGGTGACCTCGGTGTCGTTGGGTCCGGGCGAGTGCCGCAGCTCCAGCGGGCCCAGGTCGCCGTCGGGAAGCTCGACCTCGTACGAGATCGTCCGCCGCTCGCCCATCTCGAGGAGAAGGGTCCGGCTGATGGCGGTGTTCTCATGGTCGACGCCGGAACGGTCGCGGAACCGATTGCCCTGCCAGTTCGCGGAGTCCTGCCAGTCGCCCCGCTTGGGGTCGGTCGACAGGATCTCCGCCCCGGGAGGGGCGAAGAACAGGACGTCCAGCATCATCGTGCGCGGATCGATCCCACGGAACTGGTTGCGCAGTCCCAGCGTGTACTCGCTCTTGATGTCCTCGCTCATGCGACTGTGCAGGTCCATCGTGACCGTGATCGTGCGCTCCTCCACGTTGCAACTGGCACGCTGCGTGTAGTCGAGCCAGTAGTTGAGCTTTCCGACGGTGTAGTCGTTGAAGTAGATGCCGAGCTGCGTGGCCTCCGTCGTGTCCTCCCGGAGGACGCCGTCCACGCCGTACTCGTGCGCGAGTGACTGCAGGCCGTCATCCTCGAACCACGCGAACACACGGCCCTCTTCAGCGCTCCGCACGAGCTGATCCCACATCGCGCCGATCTCCCAGCCTCCGCCGGTGAGCGCGTCGAACATGACCGACGTCACCTCGCTGAAGTACGCGTCCATCGCGGCGTTGTCGGTCCCGAACCGCTCGTACGGCTCGCTCATCAGCAAGGAGGCCGTGTTCTCGGAGCTCACCGTCTCCCCGGAGGCGAGGGTCAGCGGACCCGTTGCCTCGAGCATGTGGGCCAGCACGATCGGGTCGATCGAGATCACCCCGTCGAACTCCGGCTTCCCGGTCAACTCCCGCGTCGCCTGAAACAGCTCCACGGCGCGAGGGAAGTGCGGGGTCATCGTGAAGTTCGACGACCAGTTCGCCAGCTCGAAGGGGTACAGCGAGCGGGTCTCCGCCGGCAGCTTGATGAGCGAGCCGTTGACCGTGTCGAAGCCCAGCGAGGGAAGTTCGCTGTACATCAGGTCCACGCCGTTCTCCTGGCCGAGCAGCTCCATCCGGCCGTTGTCGACCTTCAGCACAAGCCAATGCGCGGGCCCGCCGCCCGTCGCCCGGATCTCCGCCGGCGTCTGGATCATCAGCTGGTACAGCATGGGCTTGTCCGCGCCGGCGGCGTGCAGGATCGCGGGGAGGTGCTCCTGCACGATGTTCAGCGCCGGGACGGCCACCGCGATCAGCTCCACCATCGAGTCGAGGGGTTCGTACACGGCGGGGAGCACACCTGTCCGGTCCATGCCCGCGGCGATCGCCGACGCGTCCTCGAGGGACGAGATGATCGTCGGCAGGACCGGTCCGGCTCCGAGGAAGGGCCGCAGGTCGATCCCGAGGCTGTCCTCGCTGCGCTCATCCGTGCCGGCGGCGGCCATCATGGCGACCAGGGGTGGAAGCGACTGCGACGTGATCGTGTGCACCGCTTCTGCCACGGTGCGCACCGCGAGCACGTTGTTGCCGACCTGGGGGACTTCCGCGGCGAGATCCCACAGGACGCCGTTCGACGTGGCTCGTGCCCGTTCCGTCCGGATTACGACGTCGTCGCTCGCCTGCTCCAGCCCGGCGACATCCATGGAGACGGCGGCGGCGGCCAGCACCTTCAGCTGCTCCTTCGCGGCTTCCATGTCGTCGCGGACCTGCAGTACCTGCTGCACGAACGCCCCGACGGTGAACAGTCCGACGAGAAGCGCCGTCGCGACGGGGCCCACCACCACGCACAGCAGGAGGTACCTGCGCCTGCGACGGAGTTGCGCCTTGGTCTCCCGTGCGGCGTGACGGGCAAGCGGGGTCGCGGCCGACCGTCTGCGGGCAGGACGATGCTCCGTGGCTGGATGCGGTGCCGGCGAGGGCCCAGAGGCGGTCACGGCCAGGATGCTACCGGGTGACGGTGACGGAATTCTGACACGCGGGAGTCGATCGTCGCCGTGCGCCCGCCCTCAGCGCACCCACAGGGCGGTGTGTAAGGATACCCCGATGCCTCGGCAGCGCTGTGACGCTGTGCGAGCGAATGATGGAACGACTGTGGAATTCTTGTCTGCGGTGACGTCGCGCGGGTTGCCCCACCACGTCCTCCGCGGTGTGACGCCCCCGATCGGGAAGGGAACCGAGTGAGTTCGACGCACAAGCCCACGAGGCGCGGCCGCCGCACGGTGGCCCGTCACGGTGAGCTGTCGTCTCCGAGCCCCTTCGGTTTCATCCTGAAGCTCGTCGGCATCGTCGCCGCCGTCGTGCTGGTGTCGGGCGCCGGCGTCGCCGCGTACGCCGCCACGGACTTCACGGCGAGCTTCACCGAAGGCGCGGTCGAGCTCGAGGGGCAGGGCGCCGTCCCGCCCGACATCGGCGCGATCGAGGGCGGCGTCGATGTGCTCCTCGTCGGCACCGACGAGTGCGAAGAGCAGTACGCGTACCTCTTCGGCGACCGCTGCACGGGAGCGGACGCCGCAGGGCAGCTCAACGACGTCAACATGCTGGTGCACATCTCCGACAATCCGCGTCGCGTCACCGTGGTCTCGTTCCCGCGTGACCTGATGGTGCCGATCCCGTCGTGCACCCGCGAGGACGGCTCGACCACGTCGGCGACCACCAAGACGCAGATCAACGAAGCGTGGAGCTACGGCGGACTCTCCTGCGTCGCCAAGACCATCAAGGAGCTCAGCGGCCAGAACATCCCGTTCGCCGCGAAGGTGAGCTTCGGCAACGTCATCAACATCACCGATGCGATCGGCGGCGTCGACGTCTGCATCGGCAACGGCGGCATCAAAGACAAGTACACCGGCATCAACTGGCCGGCGGGTCCTCGCACGATCCAGGGCGTCGAGGCGCTGCAGTTCCTGCGCACCCGTCACGGCCTGCAGAACGGCAGCGACCTGGCACGCATCAGCAACCAGCAGCAGTACATGTCGAGTCTTGCGCGCAAGCTCGTGAGCGACGAGGTGCTGTCGAACCCGGCGACGCTGTACAAGCTCGCGGCGACCGCGGTCGACAACATCACGCCGAGCAAGTCGCTGACCAACCCGATGACGCTGGTGCAGATCGCGCTGGCCGTCAAGAACGTGCCCTTCGAAGACATCGTGTTCGTTCAGTACCCGGTGCTCACCGACCCCGCCGACGTCAACCGCGTGGTGCCCGACTACGACTCGGCCGAACAGCTGTGGGCGGCGCTCGCGGCGAACGAGTCGCTCGAGGTCACGCATGACCAGGACCTCACCGGAGGAGTGATCGTGGCCGACCCGCAGCCCACCGAGGCGCCCGCCGACCCCGCCCCCACGGCGACCGCCGACCCGTCGGCGGCACCCGCCCCCAGTGAGACCCCCGTGGCGCTCCCGAACAACATCCCGGGCCAGAACGCGGCCCAGCAGACCTGCTCCGCCGGCAACGTCAGGTCCAACGGCTGATGGCATCGGACAAGCGGCCCTCGAGAGGGGGCCAGACGCCCCTTGCGCGCCACGGAGTGCTGAAGTCGCGGCATCCGTTCATGACCCTCTTCGCGATGTTCGGAGTCGTGCTCGCCGTCTTCGGCGTGAGCGCGGCGGGCATCGCGGCCTACAACCTGTTCGACGCGACGCAGACGATCACCGCGAACGCCGTCGTGCTCGACGAGGAGAAGCCGCTGCCGCCGTCGCTGGGTGCGATTGAGGGCGGCGTGAACATCCTCATGGTCGGCACCGACTCGTGCGAAGGTGCGAACGCCGCGCTGTCGGGGGCGTGCCAGGCCAAGGCGACCGAGGGTGAGCGCAACGACGTCACGATGCTCGTGCACATCTCGGACGAGCCCCGCCGGGTGACCGTGGTGTCGTTCCCGCGTGACATGCTCGTGCCGATCCCGTCGTGCCCGAAGGAGGACGGCAGCGGCAGCTACTCGGCGATGTCGTCGCAGATGCTCAACGCGTCCTACCAGTACGGCGGGCTCGCGTGCACCGTGCTCACGATCGAGTCCCTCATCGGGGATCAGATCGACTTCGCCGCGGCCATCCGCTGGACCGGCGTCATCAACATGTCCGACGCCATCGGCGGCGTCGACGTCTGTGTCGCCGGCGACATCAGCGATGCGCACACCGGACTCAAGCTGACTGCGGGCACCCACACGCTGCAGGGTGTTCAGGCGCTGCAGTTCCTGCGCATCCGCCACGGCATCGGCGACGGCTCCGACCTCGGCCGCATCTCGAACCAGCAGCAGTTCATGTCGTCGATGGTGCGCAAGCTGCAGTCCGATTCGGTGCTCGCGAATCCCGCGACGCTGCTGAACCTCGCGACCACGGCGATCAGCCAGGTGCAGCAGGAGCAGCTCGTTTTGAGCTCCGGCCTCACGAACCCGACGCTCATGGTGCAGATCGCGATGGCGGTCAAGGACGTGCCATACGAGGACATCGTCTTCGTGCAGTACCCGACGCGCTACGCCGCGGGCGACGGCGCCAGCCGCGTGATGCCGGTGAAGGACGCCGCGAACGTGCTCTTCGAGGCGCTCAAGGCCAACCAGCCGCTGACGCTGACGGGCGACGCGAGCCAGGGCTACGGCGTCGAGGTGACCGGCGAGGCCGTCAAGCCCGAGGTGGCTCCGACGCCCGCCGCGACCGAGGCCGCCGGCGAGACGCCCGCGGCTGAGGCCCCCGCCACCGAGACCCCGGCGACGGAGACGCGCGTCGAGCTGCCGTCGGCGATCGCGGGGCAGACCGCGGCGCAGACCACCTGCACGCAGCCCGAGGGCCGGTAGCCGACCAGCTGTCGGCGCTCGCATGCGCTGATTCGCCCCGTGAGCTCCAGCTCACACAGGGTGGCCGAGGCTGTCCGTGCGGTCGGACTGCGTCGAGAACTTCGAGATGAAGACGAGCCAGCTGCCGTCGGGCTGCTGCGTCGCGACGCCGCCGTCCTGCCAGATGCCGTTCTCGGGGAACCATTGCGACCCGGCGGGGTCGCCCTGGTTCTGATGGACGTTATGGATGCCTTGCACCGACGCCGGTGCCGCGCCCTCGGGGAACGGTTCGCCCCAGACGAGCGTGAGCGCGCCGACGTGCAGGGTCGCCTCCAGCGCCTGCGACGCCTGGAGCTGGTCGCCGGAGCGCCACGGCCGGAGGAACGGCACCCAGAAGGGCGAACGATCGGCGGCCACGGCATCCCGTGCGCGGAACAGCCACTGCAGGAACCAGTGGATGCCGACGACCCGCAGCTCGCGGTGCCGGATGACATCGAGGGCGCCCGAGGCGGGGGAGGAGAGGAGCTTCGTGAAGGCCGGAGCAGGCGGCGCCGGCCAGCCCAGCCTCGCGGCCGTGGTGCGGATGGTCTTCCACTGCACCCCCGCGGCGGAGTTCTTGCTGTCGACGTCGACCGCGACGCGGTAGTCGCGGGCCCCGCTGCGCAGCTTCAGGTTGACGTGCCACCATCGCCCGAACTCGTCCGGGTCGTCACGCTCGTGCGACACGAGGGTTCCGCTGAGCACTCCGTACTGTGTGAACGGCATACCGGGATGAGCGAGCCGCGACCACGGGTGATACCCACGGCGGAGTCCACGCGTGCAAGAAGCGGTCCCGGTCTCGGTTATGATTGCTGGGTGCATCCGCGCCCTCGCGGCCGGATGCCTGGAGACGTCGCATAGTCAGGCCTAGTGCACCACCCTGCTAAGGTGGAGTCCTCGCAAGGGGACCGAGGGTTCAAATCCCTCCGTCTCCGCCGAAAAAGCTCAGATCAACGGCTGTTTATTTCGCGTCTGCCACGAAATCCGCCATTTCTGCCACGTTTGCGAAGTGTTCGGCGCTGAGCGATCCGCTCGTGTTCGCGATCGCCCGCTCATCAACCTGCTCGTTTGAAGTCATCGTGGGGTGAAGACTCCGCGTGTCCGCCAGGGAGGGCGGGAGCGCGTATCCCTCGGTCTCCAGAGGCCTGCGAGCGCCTCCACTGCGGCCTCCGTTCCTCCACAAGGGCGGATTCGGGCGCGCCGTCCCCAGCCCGACGGATGTCGCGATCAGAGCGACGTCCTCGTCGGGATGCTGGCCGCATGGGAATCCGCTACTACGCATACGCCTTCGACGCCGACCTCACCCAGCAGGCGGTAGATGATCCGCACAGCATCCTCTCCAGCGATCCGCTCGCTGACGCGTGGGGCCTGGAGCCGCACGCGAGCGTGAGTATCGCGACGTTCGAGCAGGTCTCGCCGAAGCGCGACATGCTCTATCTCGACAAGGCATGGTCCGCCCTGCAGTCCCTCACGTGTCCGACGACCGATGTTCCCGACGCAGGCTCCTGCTACCGGATGTTCGAGGGGAGCGTAACGATGCATGGGCTCGGGTGGGACCCGTGGGTGAGGACGATCCTCCCGGCGGAGGTGCCGGCGATTCGGGACGACCTCTGTGCGATCGACGAGGACCAGGTGCGAACGTGGGCGCGCACCTGGCGCAGTCGGCACGGAGCCGACAATGACGACGAGCTCCGCTACGTCCTCGACTACCTCACGCGGGCACAGGAGTTCGTCGAGGCGCTCGCGACAGACGGTCGCGGGATGGTCTACCTCATCGGGTGACTCAGTCCGAGCTATCCGCCGCCGCCGCGTCAACGGATGTCGGTGTGTTCCTTCAGAATGGACGCGTGCCCGCCGTCGCCCAGGTTCTCGAGCTCGCCCAGCTTGCGGAGCGCGATGCGGCGTGGAAGCTGCTTCGAGCCGACAGCGCACCCGTGGTCGCCAGTCTTCTTGGCACCCACCTGGGCGGAGGCGAGCGCCGAGTCGACGCTGAGGAGCTGTACGAGCGGATCGATGCCGACCTCGAACGGCTCCGCGCTCAGGGGCTGATCTTGCCGCTGACTGCGAAGGGGTACTGCGGGGAGTGGCGATCGGCCGGTTTCCTGGTGCGTCGGCCGTCATCGGAAGCGCGGGGTGAGACGCTCGAGCTTTCCCCGGATGCGATCGCCGGGATCCGCTTCTTGCAGGGTCGCGCCGCCCCGCGTTCGAGTGTGACCGAGTCTCGGCTTGCGAGTCTTGCGGCGCAGGTCCGTCGCCTCGCGATCGACACCGATCCTGACGTGTCAGCGCGCATCGCGCTGCTCGAGGAAGAGATCGAGTCGATTGAGCGGCGGATCGAGAGCCTGCGTTCCGGTGACGAGTCCGCGATCGATGAAGACCGGGCGCTCGAACGCGTTCGCGACGTGCTGGCGCAGGCGGCGGACGTGCCGGACGACTTTGCTCGGGTGCGTGCTGAGTTCGAGATGCTGAATGCATCGCTGCGGGCGAAGATCGTCGAGTCCGATGTATCTCAGGCGGCCGTCGTCGACGAAGTCTTCCGCGGAATCGACCACATCTCCGACTCGGATGCAGGCCGCAGTTTCGCTGCGTTCTCCCAGCTCGTCCTTGACCCTGCACTCGGTGCGGCGTTCGAGGCCGACATCCGCCGCATCCTCGACCGCGGATTCGCTCGCGACCTCACCTCGGAGGAGCGCAGGGCACTGCGCGCCTTCCTCACCACGCTCAAGGGACGAAGCGCGGAGATCCACGACGTCATCACATTGTTCGCCCGGGCGCTCCGCCGCTACGTGCAGTCGCAGGACTACCAGCGCGACCGGGTCCTGAGAACTCTTCTGCGGGAGGCTCAGCACGCGGGGGTGGAAGCCGCCGCACACACGCGTCCGTGGCATCCGACGTCTCTCACGCTGGATCTCTCGGCCGTCGCGCTGTCGAGCGTCGGGGGGATCGACCTTCACGACCCCGCCGAATTCGCCGCCACCGAAGAGATCGTCACGCAGACGACATCCCTCGCGCGCCTTGAGGAACTGCGGGCGATCGCTCGCGAAACCGAGATCGACTTCGACGAACTCACCCGGAACGTCAACGACCTGCTAGCCGAAGTGCCCTCGTGCACCGTCGCAGATGTCCTTGCTCGATACCCCGCGACGCAGGGGGTCGGCAGCGTGATCGGACTTCTCTCGATCGCCGCCGAGCAGGGCACCGTTGACGATGAGCCCGAGGTACTCGCTTGGCAGGGCGCCGACGGAGTTCCGCGTGCGGCGATTGTGGCCGTGCACCGATTCACAGGAGCGGTGGCATGACCGAATCGACCACGGCGGATGTCGCCCCCGACGAGCACGGAGGCCTCTGGCGTGGCGACGCCGGCGAACTCCCTGATCGCACGCGGCGGGTCTTGCTGCGTCTGGTGCGTGGCCCCTATCTTTCCGGAGCGCGCGAGGCGCAGCTGTGGGCGGTGCTGCTCACCGACGAGGCTGTCCTCCGCTCCCGGCTCGCCGACCTGTTCCTCGAACTGGTCATCGATCGGGACAACGAGTTCGCCTTCGTCCGCAACGCTCCGTCCGAGGACGCCCCGAAGGCAGTGCGGTCTGAGGCGTTGACGTTCCTCGACACCGCAATGCTGCTTGTCTTGCGCCAGACGCTACTGAGCGAGGAGGGTCGCGGTCGGGTGATCGTCGGGCAGGCGGAGGTGTTCGAGCAGCTCGCCGTGTTCCGCACCCCGGACCGTGATGAGAAGGACTTCGCGAGCCGCGTCAACTCTTCGTGGAACAAGATGCAGAACAAGCTCCGCGTGTTGCACGCCGTTGGCGATGACCGTGCCGAGATCTCGCCGGTGCTACGACTCCTCGTCGATGCCGACCAGATCCGCGCGATCACATCGGAGTACCACCGGATCGCCCGAGAGGGCGGAGGAGAATCCGCTGCCCCGTCGACGGATGCCGAGGATGACACAGAATGACGATGCTGAGCTTCCCCACCGACGAGCCGGAGGTCGATCCGACCAGGCCCGGCCAGTGGCGACTCGCCCAAATCGAACTCGTCAACTGGGGCACGTTCGCCGGCCACGTCTCCGTGGATGTTGCGCGCGCCGGCCACCTGTTCACCGGCGCATCCGGATCGGGCAAGTCGTCGCTACTCGACGCGATTGCCGCCGTCCTCACCCCCGATAGATGGTTGCGTCTCAACGCGGCGGCTCAGGATGGCGCTTCCCGGCAGAGCGATCGGACGCTGATGAGCTATGTGCGTGGCGCCTGGAGCAAGGAAGCTGACGAGACTGCCGATCGGGCCACCACGACCTACCTGCGCTCGAAGGCAACCTGGAGCGGCATCCTGCTGCGCTACGAGAATCTCCGCGATGAACCGGTCGTCCTCCTGCGGGTGTTCCACGCACCGGGCACGCGCACCGAACCGACCGCGTTGAAGGACGCACGGATCTTCACCCGCGGTCACGTGAAGCTTCTCGAAGTGAAGCCGCACGTCGAAGGCGGAATCGACGCGCGTCGCATGTCGAAGGCCTTCCCCGACGCGCTGATCACCACCGGCGGGAGACACGGACGCTTTCACGAGCGGGTCATCCGTCAGTTCGGCTTCCGCGGAGATGCGACGCTTCAGCTTCTCCACAAGACACAATCAGCGAAGAACCTCGGCACCCTCGACGCGTTGTTCCGCGGGTTCATGCTCGACCAGCCGGGGACCTTCGCGCGGGCCGAGACCGCCGTTGAGCAGTTCACGGAGCTCGATGCCGCGCACAAGCACGTGGTCGACCTGAGGAAGCAGGCTAATGCGCTCCGCAAGGTCGACGAGGCGATCACCGCGTTCGACCTGGCCGGCGCTGAGATGGCGGCGATCTCCGATCTGCACGACGGGGTCGAGCCCTTCACAGCGGGACTCAAGTTGCGGCTCGCGAAGGAAGCCGCGGGCCCCGCACGCGCCGCGCTGGCGCGCGCCGAGAGCGACCTGAGCGACGCTGCGCGAGAGCAGCGGTTGGCGGCAGAGGCGCTGGAAACCGCGAAGGCGCGGGTCCGGGACGAGGGCGGCGCGCGCGTCGAGCTTCTGCAGGAGCGGATCGACAGTGCGCAGCGTGCCGAGGACGTCACTAGGCAATATCGAGCTCAGTTGACCGCAGAGCTGATGCGCATCGGCGCACCAATGCCCGAAGACCCCGAGCAGTTTGCGGAGCTCCTTGCCGCGGCCGTCGCCGAGGTTGCGCGCGACATCCCCGCTGTGTCGTATGAGGTGCGTGACGCCGCGAGTCACGCGCGTAAGGCGCTGGACGAAGTCACCAGGCAGATTCAGGCGCTGAGAGATCACCGGAGCAACCTCGACGAGAAGCTTCTAAGCGCACGACGATTCCTCGCGGACGCTGTCGGTGTGCCGGCATCGACATTCCCCTTTGCGGGCGAGCTGATCTCGGTCGCCGAGCAGCACTCCGCCTGGCGCGGCGCGGCAGAGCGAGTGCTCGCTCCGTTTGCGTCGACGCTCCTCGTGCGGGACGAACATCTTGTCGCCGCACGTCGGGCAGCCGACTCGCGGACACTCGGTGTCCGGCTCGTCATCGAAGCGGTTCCGCACGCCGTCGACGAGCCGCGTCGCCCCAAGGATGCCCGCTCGCTCGTTCATCGCCTCGCGGTGAGCGATGGGCCCTTCGCGTCCTACGTCCGCAAGCGCATGGCCTCCGAGTTCGACTACGCCTGCGTTTCGCACCCCGACGAGCTTGATGACGTCGAGCGTGGCGTCACGATCGGCGGCCTGGTCAAGCGCAACTCACGCAGGTATGAGAAGGACGACCGTCACGGGGTCGGTGATGCCACTCGATGGGTGCTGGGCGGCGACACCCACGCGCGGCTCGAGGCATTGCTTGAGCGTCGGCGGGACGCGATGGCGGCGATGGAGGAAGCATCCGCCCGCGACGCCGAGGCCGACTCGTTTCGTCAGGACGCTGTCAGTCGGCGCGACGTCTTCACACGCGTATCGACGTTCAGCTGGGACCAAGTGGACCTCGCATCCGCGATGGCGGTCACCGCGGCCCAGCGCGACGATCTCCGGGTGCTCACCAGCGAGTCGGGGACTCTCCGCGAAGCACAGGAGGCCGCGGAGCGAGCGACCCAGCGACTGGACGAAACGAACGGAAGCACGCACGGGCGCTCGGAGCCCACGCTGTCGCCCGCAATCACGTCGAAAGCATCGCGGCACACGTCGCCGAACTCGACGCCACCCCATGTGCACCGGTCGAGGAGCGGATCGCCGACGCCCTCGAAGGCCGGTTCCGAGCCGAGCGACGCTCCGTGAGCCTGGAGACGGTGGACGAAGTCGCGCGGAAGGTGCAGTCGGCACTCTCGAAGGACAAGGACGCCTCGGCCAGCCGCGCAGCGGATGCTGAGGCCAGCTTCGCCGGGCGCGCCGCCGAGTTTCGGCTCGGGTGGCCCGCTGCATCCGCAGAGCTGACTGCTGACATCCGCGACCGCTACGGCTACCGGGAACTGCGCGAAGGCATCATCGCCCGCGGCCTGCCCGAGAAGGAGTCCGAGTTCCGCAAGCTGTTGCGGGAACGATCGCAGGACGTCGTCGCACACTTGCTCAGCGACCTCCGCGACGCCCCGGGTCTCATCCGTGAGCGAATCCTCCCCGTCAACGCATCCCTGGGGCGGTCCCCGTTCGAGGGAGCGGACCGCTTCCTCGAGATCGATGTGAAGACGACGCGGACCCCGGAGGTCGACGAGTTCCTCACCGACCTCCGCCGCATCGTTGAAGGCAACTGGGCCGACGAGTCGGCCGCCGGTGCCGAGCAACGATTCGCCGTGCTGCAACGCGTGATCGGTCGACTCGGATCCAAGGACCGCGTCGACATCGACTGGCGCAACCGGGTGCTCGACACGAGGCTTCACGTGAGCTTCCTCGCGCGGGAGAAGGACGTCGCCGGCCGCGTTGTGCGGGTGTATGACTCCGCAGAGGGCTTGTCGGGTGGTCAGCGGCAGAAGCTCGTCATCTTCTGCCTCGCGGCAGCGCTGCGGTACCAGCTGACTGAGGAAGAGGACGAGGTTCCGAGGTTCGGGTCGATCGTGCTCGATGAGGCGTTCGACAAGGCTGACAGCCGATACACGCGCAACGCGATGGAGGTGTTCCGCGAGTTCGGATTCCACATGATCCTCGCGACACCGCAGAAGCTGCTGCAGACGCTCGAGCCGTACGTGGGCGCGATCACGTCGGTATCGAACCCCGACCGCGACGCCTCACGGCTGGCGAACGTGGTGTTCTCGGTCGATGAACCTGAGGTCGCCACCCCGCCGCACGCGGAGTCGCGCGCGTGACCACGCCTGTCACACCGTCTGACCTGCGCGCGCGGGCGAAGAAGCTCTTCGACCGCGATGCACGCACCTGGGCCGCCGAGCAGCAGACCGATGTCGTGCTCGACGTTCCGCTACGCCCGCCAACCGAGCGGGAGGCGCTGGACGATCTCAATCTGGTTCGACAGTGGGTCGACGCCTGGCGCGGTGTGAGCGAGGACTCGGGTATCGAGCTCGAGTGGGTCGTCCGCCATTGGTCACGCATCGGGTCGCAGGAAGTCCCCGTTCGCGCGGTGCTGCGCGGTACGGATTCGATCGCTCGAGCGGCGGGCGAGGCGGATGCTTGGCGACTTCTGGTAGCGCGACTCGACGAGTTGAGGGGCCTGGCCGGCTCCGATGCCGGCGGCGTGCTCCGCGCCCATGCCCGCGCGATCGCCGATCTCGACGGCGCCGATTTCCGCAGGCTCGTCCATGTGCTGGCCTGGTTGCGCGAGAACCCGGAATCGGGCCGCCTGGTGCGGGAACTGCCGATCCGCGGCATCCACACCAAATGGATCGAATCTCGCCGCGGACTCGTGGAAGCGTTGCATCGGGCGGGAACCGGAGCGCCCGGACTGGGCCTTCGCGAGCCGTCGCCGCTCATACGGATCCGTGCTCTCGATCCGTCGCTCTCGTTCCAGGGGCTCACCGATCTGTCGGCGCCCGTCGACGACCTTGCGGCGAGCACGATCCGACCCGAGCGCGTGTTCGTATTCGAGAACCTCGCCACCCTGCTCGCGATGCCCGATGTGCCCCGAGCGGTAGCAGTGCACGGTGGCGGTCACCGCGTCGATCTCGTCGCCCGCCTCCCGTGGGCGCAGACGGTCACCTACTGGGGCGATCTCGATTCGCACGGATTCGCCATTCTCAACCGACTTCGAGCCAGGGGAGTGGACGCAACGTCGGCATTGATGGATATGGATACTCTGTTCGATCACCGTGATCTGTGGGGGATCGATCCCGATCCGAACGTCGGCGTGTTCGACCTGCTCACGCCTGATGAGCGCGGGACTCTCCAGTTGCTGAGCGCGGAGGGCAACATACGCCTCGAGCAGGAGCGCATTCCGTGGAGCTTCGCGCTCGCGCGGCTCGGGGTGTGTTGACGACGCATCTGATCGTTGCCCCAGCAAGCTCCTATTGACCTGTCGGTGACGCGTGGTACCGCAATCGCAACAAACGCAACCCCCTGCGTTTACGTGTATCGAGGTGATTTCCGTGTCTCGCGCTGCCGTCGTTGAAGAGACGTACCTTCCCAGCAGGGGAGACGAACTTGCCCCTGTGCTTGACTTCCTCACCGCCCATGAGGCCACGGGTAGGGCTCTTCCCGAGCCAAGGTACTTCCTCGCGGGGGCGCGTCCAGGCGACCAGGTCGAGCTTCCGGAAGAGGTCTACCTGGCACTCCGCAAGATCGTGGACGCAATGCAGAGCGGGCTGGCCGTGTCAGTTGTACCCCAGACAACACGGCTCACCACCCAGCAGGCAGCCGATCTGCTGAACGTGAGCCGCCCGACCATTGTGAAGCTCCTCGATGCGGGGGAGATCCCGTTCGAGAAGGCGGGAACGCACCGTCGCGTTCTCCTCGCGGATCTCCGCGACTACCGCGAGCGCCGGCGGGAGCGTCAGTACGACATGCTCGCCGCCACGCGCGACGCTGTCGACGAAGACAACATCGAGCAGACGCTCGAGGACCTCAAAGCGGCGAGGAAGGCGGTCGCGGCGAGACGAGCCGCCAGACGCAAGTGAGCAAGGTGGCTGGGAAGCTCGCCGAATGCGCACCCGTGCCCTAGAATCATAACTATTCGTTCAAGCGAAGGGTTGCAAATGTCTGAGGTCACGACGGCGGATGCTGCACGGCGCCTCGGTCTGTCGCAGGAGCGGGTGAGTCAGATGTTGCGGTCCGGCGAACTCGTCGGGCGGCGGATCAGCGCGCGGGGCTGGCTCGTCGACCTCGCCTCCGTCGGCGAACGCGCGCGCATCGCCACCGACGGCGGTCGGCCCTGGTCCGAGAACCGTGTGCGATCGGTCATCGATGCGCTGTCGATGGGCGAGGCCACCGACGCGAAAACGCGGGAGCTGATCCGCACGACGGAGACCGAAGTGGTGTGGCGCAGGCTGGCGCAGGCGGTGACGGTGCGACGCTTCACCGCCCGACATCCGGATGTCGCGCGGGACGCTCTGGTGCTCACGGGCGAGTCCGCGGTCGATGTGTTGGGGGAGCGGCTCGTCGGGCAGTCGGATACGGTCCACGGGTACATTCGCGTGGGTGAGATGGACGACCTTGTCGACGACGCTGGACTGGTGGAGCACGGCGAGGGTCGGGTTGCGATCCACGCGTTCCGATCCGGCGAACGTTCCTGGATCTCCGGCGAAACGGCGCCGCGCGCGCTCGTCGCTGTGGACTGCGCTCGGTCTGCGGTGTCCCGCGTCCATTCGATCGGAGTGCGCGCGCTCGACGAGATGAGGCAGGCGTGGCTGACGCGGAACACCTGATCGTCGTCGCGGACGACGAGCGTCCCTGGAGCCTGCTGTTCGAGATCGCCGAGGTCACGACCCCGGGCGAGTGGGTGTTGGTCGGCGGGCTCATGGTGCACGCGCACGCGTTGCGTGCCGGCGTCACCGCTTCGCGCCCGACCGAGGATGTCGACCTGCTGCTGAACATTGCAGCAGCAAGCGTCGGCGCAGTTGCCGGACCGTTGCAGGACATTGGGCTCCGCCCGGCGGAGTCTCTCGGTCGCAGTGTGCTGCATCGATTCCGACGCGGTGACGAGTTCGTCGATGTCATGGTGGAACGAGGTGCGTCCGCGCGGTGGGCCCGGCGATCGATCTTCCAGGCTCCGGCAGCCCGGCAGGCGATCGACCGCCGAGACTGGTACGGCCTGCATGGCGCAGACCGCGTTGTCCGCATTGCCGTGCCGGATGCTCTCGGCGCGATCGTCGCGAAGGCCGCCGCGTACGCCGTCGACCAGCGCGACAGAGGCCGACACCTCGACGATCTAGCGGTGTTGCTAGCCGCCGCCGGAGGTCGGCGCGGGCTCGGCCTGGACCGGCTCACCCGACGCGATAGACAGCACCTGCGTCCTGCATTCGGCCAACTCGCCGACAGCGGCCAAGATGCCTGGATGCTGCTGGATGCCAACGACCGCGCGATCGGGCTACGTGCTGCGGATACGGTCATTGCGGCCATCTCCGCGGCCTGAGCGAAGCGTCCAGGAGCGTCAGGGCGCCGCCACGTTTCTGCCACGAATCGAACCCGGCCGTCCTGATCCAGGAGCACGTCCGCGACATCAGAACCCGCGGAATCATGCGGTTTCGGCCCGTATCGGTTGTCATCGGCGCGATTTCAAATCCCTCCGTCTCCGCAGAAGAACCCCCGGTCCTCCAGGGGTTTTCTCGTTGGCTCGGTCACGGGCAGACGCGCACGCTGCGTCCCTCGAAGCTCACGGTGTCGCCGACCTGCAGCTGCCGGCCGCGGCGGCGATCGACCTCGCCGTTGACGAGGACGAAGCCGTCGATGATGGCCTCTTTCACCTCGCCGCCGGAGTCGAGGACCCCGGCGAACTTCAAGAACTGGCCGAGGCGGATGCTCTCGCCGCCGATCGGGACGTCGTCGATCGGAGCCGGGTTCGTCATCCCCGAATGCTAGCCGACGGTCGCCGGCCGCCCCGCACCTCGCACAGCGCCTACGCGCCCTCCTTGGACGACGCCTTGTAGCGCTCGGGTTCCGGCGTCCGTGCGAACCATCGGCCGGAGATCTGCGTCGGCACGATGCGCACCCACCGGTACTTGAGCGTGGGGATCCAGGGTCGGAGCGCGAGCGCGTCGGCCTCGTCGATCTCGCGCTGCAGCTCGATCCGTTCCGCCACGCCTTTGACGATGACGCTCGAGGCGTACGTGTCGTCGTACTCGTCGACCTCGAACGCGACGCGAGGGTGCTCCGACAGCTCCGCGAGCTTCGAGCCCGGAGCGGTGCGGAACAGCACTCTGGGTCCGTCGATCACGTAGTTCACGGGGAAGATGTCGGGCTCGCCGTCCGCGTCCAGGGCGAGATGGCCCAGCTCGCCGCGCGCGAGCAGGTTCCAGCATTGCTCTTCGCTGAGTGTCACGACCGCATCGTTCGTGTCTTCCATGGCGCCATCTCCGTCGATCCTCGCCCGCCGCAGCACGACCCTTCTGCGCACACACCCTAGTTCTTCCCGGCGCAAAGCGGACCTGGTCCGCGCGCAGGCGATGGCGACCCCGATTCGGATGACACCGAAGGGATGATGGATGCTGCGGCGCACAGCATCCATATCTTCCCCTTAGTCTTCTCACCATGGGCGCGACGGCGAATGCCTATCTGACCGGGTTCGGCCGGTATCTGCCGGGGGGACCGGTCGACAACGACGGCATCGCGGCGCGCCTCGGCGGGGACGACGCGGTCACGGAGCGGATCCGGCGGCGCATCCTGGACTCGAACGGCATCCGGCAGCGTCACTACGCGCTCGACGAGCACGGCGAGCCGACCGAGCTCAACGAAGAGCTCGCGGTCAAGGCCCTCCGCGCGGCGTTCGATGACCGCGGCGTCGACGCCCACGACATCCGCATGCTGGCGTGCGCGACGACGATGGGCGACGTGCTCGTGCCCGGTTTCGCGTCCATGGTGCACGGGCGACTCGGCGGCGGGCCGATGCAGCTGCTGTCGGCGTCCGGGGTGTGCGCGTCCAGCCTCGCGGCGCTCGACGCCGTCGTCAGCAAGGTGCGCCTCGGCGATCACCCGCGTGCGGCCGTGGTCGGCTCGGAGCTTGCGAGCCGGAGCCTCAGGCAGCGCCGGTACGACGGCATCCGCGCCGGCATGGACGCCCACTTCCTCCGGTGGATGCTGTCCGACGGAGCGGGCGCAGTCGTGGTCGAGTTCCAGCCCCACCCGAGCAAGCCGTCGCTGCGGGTCGACTGGGTGAGGCACGTCTCGCTCGCCCACGAGCACGACGTGTGCATGCGCGCCGGCATGGTCGGCGCCGAGCCGGAGGTCGGCGGAACCTGGCAGGACGTCGGCATCGCCGAGGGCGACGCAGCCGGGATGTTCCTGCTGCGGCAGGACGTGGGCATGCTCGACGACCTCGCGGATGCGGGGATCCGCCAGTTCGAGGAGCTCGTCGACATCGGGCTCGTCGACGTGCGCCACCTCGATCACGTCGTCTGCCACTACTCCACGAACATGTTCCGCGATGTCGCGTTCGAGGCGCTCCGGCGCCGCATCCCGACGCTCGACACCGACCGCTGGTTCTCGAATCTCGAGACCCGCGGCAACACGGGCTCCGCGAGCATCTTCATCGCGCTCGAGGAGGCCTGGCACACCGGGCGCTTCGCGCCGGGCGAGACCGTCCTTCTCGCCGTGCCCGAATCCGGGCGGTTCTCGTTCGCCTTCGCCCACCTCACCGTGGTCGCACCCCGCGACCAGCAAGGAGCATCGACATGAGCAGCACCACGACCGTCTCCGCCGACATCGCCCCCGAGGACGGCGCCGGTACGCTGTTCGAACGCCTGGCGGAGGTCTGGGTGGAGCTCGAGGACCGGCTGGACCGGGTGCCCATCCTGCAGCGCCTCGCCGACGGAACGGTGACGCTCGACGACTACCGGCGCCTGCTCTTCAACCTCCGCCAGCAGGTGGTCGACGGGTCGCCGTGGATCTCGCGTGCGGCGTCGAGCTTCGACATCGAGCACTTCGAGCTGCGTGCGGCCGCGATCCGCCACGCGGAGGAGGAGCACCGCGACTACCTGATGCTCGAGCGCGACTACGTCGCGATCGGCGGATCGCTCGACGAGCTGCGCCGCGGACGCAAGAACGTCGGGTCGGAGGCGCTGTCGGGCTACATGTTCCACTACGCGGCTCAGCCGAACCCCGTCGGTCTGCTGGGCGCGATGTTCATCATCGAGGGCCTGGGCGCGAAGCGCGCGGCGGGGTGGGCGGCGCGGTTCCAGGAGGTGCTCGGTCTCGCCGACAACCAGGTGCACTTCATGCGCTACCACCAGGATGCCGACGCCGAGCACACCGGGGACATGGAGGCGATCCTGACCTCCGGCATCATCGACGACCGCGATGCCGACGACATCGTCCGCTGCGCGCAGGTGGTGGCGCGCCTGTACGCGCTGCAGCTCGAGGAACTGGACCGCTGACGTGGCGGCGCCGCGGCCGAGCATGCCGGAGTTCGTGCGCTCCGACCCGAGCATGTGGGAGGCGGTGTACGCCGACCCGTCGGTCCCGCTCGACCGGGCGCTGGTCCGGCGCATCATCAACGACCAACGGCGCCTGTCGCGGCGCTGGCTCTACCCGATCGCCCGGATCGTCTCGCGCGTGCTGGTCGCGATCATCTCGATCGTGAAGCGGGTGCTCCCGTTCCGATGGATGCCGCTGAGCACGATGGACGCACTGTGCGTGTGGTTTCTGCGACGCTTCGTCGCGCCCGGCGCGGTCGAGCTGCTGATCCGGCACTTCGTGGTCGAGACGAACCTCGTGAACTTCATCATCCGCAACACCGCGGTCGACATGGCGCCGGTCACGCTGCGGCCGGAGACCCTTGCAGGCCTCGGCGACTCGGCCGTCGTCGAGCACGACGTCAACGTCTACGACGTCCTGATCGCCCTCGACGGCGTTCCGCTCACGCGGCCGGAGGTGCTCGACTTCGCGCAGCTCGACATCCCGCCGCTCGATGCCGAGCGGGGTCGGCGGCGCTACCTGCGGCTCGACATCCAGACCGCGCTGTGCTTCATGAACATCCCGTTCTCGATGGCGCTCACGGTCGAGGAGTACCGGCGTGCGGTGCACTCGATCCGGTTCGACGACTCGTTCCTCGAGATCCTCGCCCTCGTCACGGGCGACGACACGTTCCGCCACTGGAAGCTCGCCGGCATGAGCCTGTGGATGGACTCGAACGTCGATGTTCCGCGTATGGTCTACCGGCACGCGCTGGTGTGCGAGTACGCGCACGCCCACCTCGTGAAGCTCGCCGGCGGCGCCTACCCGCGAGACACCGCGGTCGAGCTGGACTGACTTCGACGGGTCAGGCGATGTCGCGTGCCGGTTCGAACCGGTCCACGAGCGCCTGCACGACCGCCGCGACGTAGTCGCGGTCCAGCGGCTCGCCCTCCCACGCCTGGTGCATCGGGAATGCCTCGACGAGTGCGTCGAGGGCGCGGGCGGTCGGCTCGGTGAAGTGCAGGCCGAGGCTCGCGCGACTCACGAGCAGCCAGTCGCGGCAGAGGTCGTGCACCTTCGCGTCGTAGTTGCCGAACGAGTACATCTCGAAGAGCGCGCGCACCTCGTCGGTCGTCGCATACGAGCCGCAGATCAGGTCGACCACGGCTGCGCAGGCCTCATCGCGGGACCGTGCCCCCTCGAGGCTGGCGCGGTAGTGCTCCGCCATGCGGGCCGCCAGTGAGGCGAACGCCTGCTCGAGGATGTCGGACAGCCCGTCGAAGTAGTAGGTGAGGGAGCCGAGCGGCACCCCGGCGCGTGCGGCGATGACCCGGTGGCTGGTCTGGTGCACGCCGCGCTCGCCGATCACCTCGAGTGCCGCGGCGATGATCCGCTCCCGCCGGTCAGGGTCATTGGCGCCTCGTGCGACCACGCGCCACCTCCTGTCGGGATCAGTTGTGTACGATAGTACAGATCACTTGTGTACGTTCGTACATATTTTAAGGATGCCGATGCCCACGTCTCTTCGCGCGCGCCGCCTCGCCCTGGCCACGCTCTTCTTCGTCCCCGGCGTCGGGATCGCTTCCTGGGTGACGCGCACGCCCGACATCCGTGATCTGCTCGGGGCGTCGACCGCCGAGATGGGACTCGTGCTGTTCGGCCTCTCGCTCGGCTCGATGATCGGCATCCTCTCGTCCGGCGCGCTCGTCGCGCGGCTGGGCGCGCGCCCCGTCATCGCGGCCGGCGCGGCCGGGATCGTGCTGAGCATGCCGCTCATCGGCATCGGCGCAGCAACGGGGTCGCCGTTCGCGGTCGCCGCGGGCCTCTTCCTCTTCGGCGCCGGCATGGGCGGCGGCGAAGTGGCGATGAACGTCGAGGGCGCGGACGTCGAACGGGTGACGGATCGGTCCTTCCTTCCGACACTGCACGGATGCTTCAGCCTCGGCACCGTCGTCGGCGCCGTGGTCGGCATCGTGGCCACGGCTGCCGCGTTCCCGGTGGTCTGGCACCTCGTGATCGTCGGAGTGGTGGCCCTCGTCGCGGTTCTTCTCGCGGTCCCCGCGCTGCCGCCGCACACCGGTCGCGCCTACGGGGGCGAGACGACGACGGTGCGCGAGGACCGTCGCGCGCTCTGGAAGGACTCCCGCCTGCTGCTGATCGGCGTGATCATCCTCGCGATGGCGCTCGCCGAGGGCACGGCCAACGACTGGCTCCCGCTGGTCATGGTCGACGGCCACGGCTTCGATCCCGCGCTCGGCTCGACGATCTACGCCGTCTTCGCTGCTGCGATGACGATCGGCCGCTTCGCCGGCGGCTGGTTCATCGAGCGCTTCGGCCGCCCCGCCGTGCTCTGCGCCAGCGGCGTCTTCGCCGCCGTCGGCCTGGCACTCGTGATCTTCGTCGACAGCCAGGTCGGGGCCGCGGCCGCGGTGCTGCTGTGGGGGCTCGGTGCATCGCTCGGGTTCCCCGTCGCGATCAGCGCGGCGGGCGACTCGGGTCCTGACTCGGCGGCACGGGTGTCGCTCGTGGCGACGGCCGGCTATGTCGCGTTCCTCGTCGGACCGCCCGCGCTGGGGTTCGTCGGGGAAGAGCACGGGCTGCGCGCGGCGCTCATGATCCCGCTCGTGTTCGTCGTCATCGCGGCGATGGTCGCACCGCTCATCGGCGGCCGGCGCCGCGCACCGGTCCTCGTCGAGGGGGCCTGAGGCGTCAGGAGCCGGCGTCGGCGACCATCGCCTTGAGGTGCTCGTACTCCTCCGGCATGCCGGGGTTCGCGAGTCGATGGTCGCTGATCGCCCGACCGGCGATGACGTCGTCGAGGTAGCGGCGGTCGGCGTCGAGACGTCGGACCGCGTCGGAGCCCGGCGTGCCGTGGCCCGGGATCACGAGATCGGCCTGGGCGGCGAACGGTGCGAGGAGGTCGAGCGCGGCGAGGTACGCCGGCAGGTCGTCGGGGTCGAAGGGGAGAGGCAGCTCGAGGTCGCTGAGCATGTCGCCGGCGATCAGCACCCGCTGCTCGGGCAGCCACACGGCGGTGTGACCCGGCGCGTGCCCGTCATGCACCACCAGCTCGGGGGCGAAGCCTCGCGGAACGGACGAGGGCGGGAGCGCAGCATCCACTTCCTCCACCACCCCCATCAGGTCGACCAGCGGCTCCGGGAACTCGGCGCCGAGCGCGGCGACCAGGGCATCCCTCTCGTCGCGGGCGAGCGCGGCGGTCGTCGCCGACGCCCACCGCGGCGCGGAGCCGAAGCGCGGGTGCCACAGCAGGTGGTCGTGATGGGCGTGCGTGGCGAACCCGCCGACGACGCGGAGCCCGCGCGCGTCGAGCTCATCGGCCAGGGCGTCGAGTTCGTCGGGCATCCACGCGGGATCGATGAGCAGCGCCTCGCCGTCGCGGCACAGCACCGTCGACATCGTCGACATCACGCGGCTCGTGGCGACGAGCACACCATCCGCGACCTCGATCATCGCGGCTCACTCTAACGGCCCGGCTCCCGCCACGGCGCGTTAGCATCGCACCGACGGAACGCGTGCGACGAGAGGCAGGCGCATGAGCCTGAGCGAGATCGACCCCACCGTGCCGCCCTCGGGTGAGGGCTGCGCCGACTGCGACGACGTCGGCGGATGGTGGGTGCACCTGCGGCGCTGCGCGGTGTGCGGCGACGTGCGGTGCTGCGACACCTCGCCCGCGCAGCACGCGACGGCGCACTTCCGCGCGACGGGTCACCGGTACGTCCGCAGCTTCGAGCCGGGCGAGGAATGGTTCTGGGACTACGTCGCCGAGGACTACGTCGACGGACCAGAGCTCTCGCCGCCCGAGTCGCGCCCCGACACGCAGCCGTCGCCGGGGCCGGAAGGCCGGGTCCCGGCCGACTGGCGTGAGCTGATCCACCGCTGAGGAAGGGACTGCGATGGGCAACGCGAAGATGACACCGCGCGAGTTCGAGCGCATGATGAAGCCCGCGCTCAGCGACGCGCAGTGGGAGCGTCTGCTGTCGTTCGGCGAACCGCACGACGTGGATGCGGGCGAGTACCTGTTCGAGGCCGGCGACCTCGACTACGACCTGATCCTCGTCGACACGGGCGAGCTCGAGATCGTCCGCGTCGCCTTCGGCTGGGTCGGGGAGACCCATGTCGGCACGATGGGTCCGCGCAGCTTCGTCGGCGAGCTGGGCCTCCTCAACGGGCAGGGCGCGTTCTTGTCGGCGCGGGCGACGACGGCGGGACGGATGCTCCGGGTCAGCCGCGCGCGCCTTCGCGTGCTGATGGCGGAAGACGACGAGCTGTGCGACATCATCCTGCACGCGCTGTGGGCGCGCCGCGAGATCCTCCGCACCGGACCCGCCGCGCTGACCCTCAAGCTCGTCGGCCCCCGCTCGTCGCGCGACTTCCTGGCGCTGCGACGCTTCGCCGAGCGGGTCGACCTCGTGCACACCGCGATAGAGCTCGCGCCGGGAGACCTCTGGACGCTCGGCGAGCACGGCATCGGCCTCGACGACCTGCCGGTCGCCTTCATCCAGGGCGAGGCCATGAAGAACGCGACGCCCGGCATGGTCGCCGAGCGGCTGGGCCTGAGCTACCAGGGTCGGGCCGACGAGGTGGTCGACCTGGTCGTCGTCGGCGGCGGACCGGCAGGCCTCGCCGCCGCGATCTACGGGGCCTCCGAGGGACTGAGCACGGTGCTGCTGGATGCTGTGGCCCCGGGTGGGCAGGCGGCGGCGACGTCGCGCATCGAGAACTTCCTGGGCTTCCCGTTCGGCGTGAGCGGCGGCGATCTGATCGGTCAAGCGTCGCTCCAGGCGCTCAAGTTCGGCGTGCGGGTCTACGCGCCGTGCGAGGCGGCCGACCTCCGCCCCGCGGGCAGGGACCTCGACGTCACCCTCACAGACGGCCGCGTCATCCGTGCCCGTACGGCGATCGTGACCTCCGGAGCCGCCTACCGCACGCTCGACCTCGACCGGTGGAACGAGTTCGAGGGCGCCGGCATCTACTACGCGGCCACGCCGCTCGAGCTCCGTCAGGTGTTCGAGTCGCCGGTGGTCGTCGTCGGCGGGGCGAACTCCGCCGGACAGGCGTCGCTGTATCTCGCTGCGAACGGGTGCCCGGTGCACCTCGTGGTGCGCGGTTCCGACCTCGGCGGCCGCATGTCGTCGTACCTCGTGGACCGACTGCTCGAAGACCCGCGGATCGACGTGCACACCGGTTCCCGCGTCACCGCCCTCGGCGGAGGGCCGGCGCTGGAGAGTGTGAGCATCGACTCCATCGGCGACGTCGCGGCGCGCGGACTCTTCTGCTTCATCGGCGCGGAGCCGGCGACGTCGTGGCTCGCCGAGCTCGATCGCGACGCCGACGGATTCCTTCGCACCGGCACCGATGTGTCGGTGCAGTCGCTCGAACGGTGGTCGGCGCTCGGCCGCGAACCGCTGCCGTTCGAGACCTCCGTGCCTCGCATCTTCGCCGCCGGCGACGTGCGCCGCGGCTCGATGAAGCGCGTCGCCGCAGCGGTCGGCGAGGGCTCCAGCGCGGTGGCATCCGTCCACCGCGCGCTCGCCGACATCCGCTGACGCGGTCCGAGGGGTTCTCGCGGTACCTGTCACAGCGGGGTCTCCCGCGCGCAGGCTGGCAGGAGTGGGATGGAGGATGCCGCGGGCGAACACTCTGCGGCACGAGGAGGGAACCATGCACACCAGGCAGCTCGGCCAGGGTCTCGAGGTCTCGGCGATCGGCATCGGCGCCATGGGGATGTCGATGAGCTACGGCCCGAACCCCGGTGACCGCGACGACATGATCGGCGTGCTCCGCTACGCCGTGGACCAGGGCGTGACGTTCATCGACACCGCGGAGGTGTACGGACCGTACGACAACGAGGTTCTCGTCGGTGAGGCCATCGCCCCGATCCGCGACCGCGTGGTCGTCGCGACGAAGTTCGGCTGGGACATCGTCGACGGCAAGATGGTCGGGACGAACTCGCGCCCGGAGCAGATCCGGCGGGTGGCCGACGCCTCGCTCCAGCGGCTCGGTGTCGACGCGATCGATCTGTTCTACCAGCACCGCGTCGATCCCGCCGTGCCCATCGAAGATGTGGCCGGCGCCGTCAGCGAGCTCGTCGCGGCGGGCAAGGTGAAGCACTTCGGTCTGTCCGAGGCCGGTGCGGCCACCATCCGTCGCGCGCACGCGGTGTTTCCCGTGACGGCCGTTCAGAGCGAGTACTCCCTGTGGACGCGCGACCCCGAGGCCGAGGTGCTGCCGACGTGCGCGGAGCTCGGCATCGGGTTCGTGCCGTTCAGTCCGCTGGGCAAGGGGTTCCTGACGGGCACCGTCTCGGCGGACGCCACGTTCGGCTCCGGCGAGATCCGCGGCCGCGTCCCGCGCTTCCAGCCCGACAACCTCCGTGCGAACCAGGCCGTCGTCGACGGCGTGCGCGACGTCGCCGCCGCACGCGGGGCGACGCCCGGCCAGGTGGCCCTCGCGTGGCTGCTGTCGAGGCATCCGTCCATCGTCCCGATCCCCGGAACCCGCCGTCGCGAGCGCGTCGACGAGAACGCGGGCTCGACCGCCGTGGCGCTCTCGGCCGACGACATCGCGACGCTCGACGCGCTCGCCGCGGTCGTGGCGGGCAACCGCTACGACGACGCCGGCATGGCGATGGTCGGGCTCTGAGAAGGGAGCACACGATGAGCACGAGCAGGCAGCCGCAGGCGGCGACGGTCAAGGGACCCGCCGAGTGGTTCAGCGGGGACGTCTACTTCAACGCCTACTACCGCGGTGAGGAACCCTCGCGTACGCGCCTGAACCTGGTGCGGTTCACCCCCGGCGCGCACACCGCGTGGCACCGGCACGCGGTCGGGCAGACGCTCCACGTGACGGAGGGCGTCGGGTGGGTGCAGACGCGCGGCGAGGAGCTCATCGAGCTGCGCCCGGGCGACACGGTCTACACGCCCGCGGGGGAGTGGCACTGGCACGGCGCCACTGCCGATCAGTTCATGTGCCACCTCGCGCTGTGGGAGGCGCCCGCCCTCGACGCCGGCGAGCCCGAGACGGAGTGGGGCGACAAGCTCACCGAGGCCGAATACCCCGCGGGAGGCGCGTCATGACGACGTGGGACGAGGCGGAGCTGCGCCGCATCGGCGCCGCCACCGAGCTGCGCATCTCGTCGCGGCGGCCCGACGGGACGCTGCGCCCCGCCGTCACGATCTGGCACGCGGCCGTCGGCGACGCCCTCTACATCCGGTCCGCGCACGGCCCCGAGAACGGCTGGTTCCGCCGCGCCGTGCGGTCGGGCATCGGTCGCGTGGCGGCCGGCGGTGTCTCGAAGGACGTGACGTTCGAGCTGGCCGATCCCGCGGTGAAGACCGACCTCGACGCGGCGCTGCACACCAAGTACGACCGCTACGGGGCCGCGTACGTCCGGCCGATCACGGGAGCGGATGCTGCGAGCACGACGCTCGTCGTCATGCCGGCCTGATCGTCGCCCGAACTGCTGCTCGCCTGTCACGAACTGCCGACCGCGTCGGCGCATCGTGACAGGCGATCAGTGCTGCTGTGAGCTTCGCGGCCCGTCGAGCCGAGGCGTTCCGGCCGAAACAGGGGAGTCGGCACTCGGTCTCGGCGAGAATCCCCTGGCTCGAGGACAGCGCCGGCGCTCAGCGCGCGGCGGCGGCCGTGGCCGTGGCGTCGATCGCCGCGAACTCGGCGGCCTGCGTGGCCGCCCACGACGCGAGGAGCTTGAGGGCGTCGGCCGACGGAGAACCCGCCGGCGCCGTGTAGACGTTGAGCACGAGGCCGGGCTCGCTCGGCAGGTCCATCGACTCGTAGTTCAGCTCCAGGTCGCCGACCACCGGGTGATGCAGGCGCTTGAGGCCGCTGCGGTGGAACTTCACGTCGCGCGAGGCCCAGCGCTCGCGGAACAGCTCGCTCTGCGTGGAGAGCTCGCCGACGAGCCGGATGAGGTCGGGGTCGTGCGGGTTGCGGCCCGCCTCCATCCGCAGCATCGCGGCGGAGTCGTGGGTGATCTGGTCGTAGTCGCGCCAGAAGTCGCGGGCGGCAGGGTTCAGGTACGCGAACCGCGTGGTGTTCACGGGCCGGCGCGGATCATCGAAGACGGGGGAGTAGAGCGCGCGGGCGAGCAGGTTCGCCGCGAGGATGTCGTGGCGGCCGTTGCGCACCCAGGCCGGAGCCTCGGTGAACGCGTCCAGCACCTGCTGCACGGCCGGCCGCACCGTCGGCGAGGGGCGGCGGGCGGGCTTGCGGCCGGGGCCGGCCGCGCGCGCGAGGTCGAACAGGTACTCGCGTTCCGCCTCGTCGAGCTGCAGGGTGCGGGCGACGGCGTCGAGCACGCCCTCCGACGCACCGGCGAGATTCCCGCGCTCGAGGCGCACGTAGTAGTCGACCGAGACGCCGGCGAGCATCGCCACTTCCTCGCGGCGGAGGCCGGCGACCCGGCGGTTGCCGCCGTACGCGGGCAGCCCCGCCTGCTCGGGGGTGAGCCGGGCGCGACGGGAGCTCAGGAACTCCTTGACCTCGGCGCGGATGTCAGCCATGACTCCACGCTACGTCGCCGGATCCCGCGCTGACAGGCTCTGCGAGTGCCCGTCAACCCGCGTGCTGCGTCGTCACCAGCCGCTGCGGGTCGGCGTGTGACCGTCGCGGGCGTCGTCGGGCATGGCCATTTCGGCACGCACGCCGAGAAGGCGGATCGGCCGGCCGGGCTCGATCTTCGCGACGAGCTCCATCGTGCGGGCCAGCACGACCTCGCGATCGGAGGTCGACGGGATCTTCTTCGTGAACGTCTTCGTGAGGAACGGCGCGTAGCGCACCTTCAGCCCGAGCCCGACGACGGGGCGGTCGTCGGCGGCGACCTCGTCGAGCACGTCGCCGAGCAGTCTGCGGGCGGCATCCTCGATCTCGACCGGATCGACGATGTCGACCTGGAACGTCGTCTCCTTGCTGTGGCCGCGGGCGACCCAGGGGGTGTCGTCAACGACGTTCGACCCGTCGCCACGGCCGAGCTGGCGGTACCAGAGCCCCATCTTCGGCCCGAATTCGCGGGTGAGAGCGTCCGGGTCGGCGACGGCGAGCTGGGACACCGTCTCGATCCCCAGCAGCGCGAGCCGCTTCGAGATCTTCGAGCCGACGCCCCAGAGGGCGATCGTCGGGCGGTGCCCCATGACCTCGAGCCAGTTGTCGGCGGTGAGGTGGAAGGTGCCGCGCGGCTTGCCGAAGTCGGTGGCGTTCTTCGCCCGGACCAGGTTGTCGCCGATGCCGACGCTGCAGTGCAGGCGGGTGCGATCGAGCACGTCCTGCTGCAGCCTGCGGGCGTACCCTTCCGGATCGTCGGTGTCGACGCCGACGAACGCCTCGTCCCATCCGAGCACCTGCACCACCGCGCCCGGCTGTGCGCGGAGCGTCGCCATGACGTCCTCGGATGCCGCGAGGTAGAGCGGAGCGTCGACCGGCAGGATCACCGCATCCGGGATCTTGCGCGCGGCGATGCGCAGCGGCATCCCCGACCCGACACCGAACTCGCGCGCCTCGTACGACGCCGTGGAGACGACCGCGCGCTCGGTGGGATCGCCGCGGCCGCCGACGATGACGGGCTTGCCCGCGAGCTCGGGGTTGCGCAGGATCTCGACGGCGGCGATGAACTGGTCGAGGTCGACGTGCAGCACCCAGCGCCGGGGCGCTGGCGCGACGATGTCGCTCACGATCCCGCCCCTCGCGACCGGCGCATGACACGAGACTAAGCGCCGTCGCCGACACGGCGCACCGTCGGCGGAGACCGGAGGGGCGGATGCTGCGGGCCGCGGCATCCGTCCCCCATCAGGTGCTTCCGCCTCAACTGAGCCCGCAAGGAGCCCTGGCTTCGTTCGTCACGCATGTCCGCTCCACGGCGCGATCGGCGTACATCTGTGGCGAGCGAACGGACTAGAGGCGCTCTGTACCGGGCGCCCTGTCGTGAGTCAACCCCCGTGCGACGGGCGGAGGCGGTTCGTAGCGTGGCTGTTCCCGATGAGAGGAGCCGTCATGGCAACCAGCACGGTGACCGCAGAGACCGACGTGGACGCCCCGATCCGCGCGGTGTACGACCAGTGGACCCAGTTCGAGGAGTTCCCGCGCTTCATGTCGGCGGTGGAGCGCATCGACCAGCTCGGCGATCGGCGCCAGCACTGGGTCGTGAAGGTCGGCGGGGTCGAGCGCGAGTTCGACGCCACGATCACGGACCAGGTGCCCGACGACCACATCTCGTGGGCGAGTCAGGGCGAGGCCGTCCACAGCGGCCGGGTGAGCTTCCGGTCGCTCGGAGACCGCACGAAGGTCGCGCTCGAGATGACCTGGACGCCCGAGACCTTCACCGAGAAGACCGGCGCGGCGCTCGGCATCGACGAGCACGCGGTGAAGAAGGACCTCGAGCGGTTCAAGGACTTCATCGAGGAGCGCGGCCGCGAGACCGGCGGCTGGCGCGGCGAGATCCACGGCGACACGGCGCCCTGAGCGGCCGGATCGCCTGATCGATCGACGAGAGGATCCCCGATGTCCGACAACCTGCCCGCCGACATCCCGCACGCGCCCGACGGTCAGGTCGGGATGCAGCCGATGCGCGATCGCGACACGTCGATCGAGCCCGACCCCGAGCGTGATCCGGCCCAGGCCGACTGGGACCGCACGAACGCCCGCGATGCCGGCGCCCTCGGGGACGACGCCGCCACCGCGACCGGCGACGACCCGGCCCACCTCGCGTCCGACGAGGACGACGTGCCCCGGTCCGATCTCCCTCCGGAGGGGGCGCAGCCCGAGACGCAGGGGCTCCCGCCCGAGCTGGCCGACCAGGGTGAGACCGGCCAGGGAGACCTCGCTCCCGAGGACTACTGACTTCCGCACTTCGCGCAGCGGGGAAAGATGCGCGAAGGGGTGAGGAGAGGATGCCTCGGCCCGGCGATCGAGGGCCGGGCCGAGGCATCCGTCACGCGAACGCGAACACGGGCGGGAAGACCACCACGACGATCGCCGCCCACGCGAGGTAGACGGGCATGAAGCCGGTCTGCCAGCGCTCGAGACGCTCGTAAGGCGTACGTCGCATCGCGAACCGCAGCTGCAGCCAGGCCGCGCCCGCGAGGTTCGCCAGCAGGATGACGTTGAGCCCGAGCGAGGCGAGCTTGTTGGGGCTCGCGCCCCACTCGGCGATGCGCCCGATCATCGCGACGAGCACCATGATGTCGACGACGAGCGCCGCGACGACCATGACGAGCTGCATCCGGTCGAACCAGGAGGGCGGCGCCAGCGGATCCCGGGCCGAGAGGGCGTACAGCAGCAGGCCGACCACGACGACGAGCACGATGTCGAAGAGGATGAGCAGGTCCCGCTGTCCGAACATCTCGGTCGAGCTGTCGTCGATGAGGTTGCCCTGGATGAAGCCCGCGACGATGAAGGCGAGCAGCAGCAGAGTGAACAGCGGTGTGAAGAGCTTCGTGAGCACCGGGGCGATGTTCTCGATGACGCTCTGCTTCGCCTCGACCAGCCACGCGGCGATGATGATCGCGCCCGCGAGGCCGCACGGGATCATGACCTCTCCGACAAACCAGCCCGCGTCGAGGTCGATCGCGGCGAAGACCCCCATCGTGAGCGCGATGAGCACGCCGCCGCCCAGCGCGATGAGGGCGAGGTAGACCACCCACTCGCCGGTGAACCGGATGAAGTCCATGCGGGCGCGGCTCGACCTGACACGCCCGTTGACGTAGCCGATGCCGGTGACGAGCCACAGCACCACGACGAGATGCGTCGCCGCGAGCATCAGCGTCGCGCCGCCCGGGGCGAACGGGTAGACCGCCATCACGACGGCGGCCGCGACGAACGGCACCGCCACCACCGCGATGGTCGGGAGCGCGGCCTTCCGCCGCGTCAGGAAGTACGCCGCGAGGAAGGGCAGCACGAGCAGTGCGTACCAGCGGCCGTAGAAGTCGCCGTTCTCCGCGAACTGGATGCCGAACAGGGCCGGGATCTTCACCGCCAGCGCCGCACCCACCGCGAGTCCGACCGCGAGCAGCAGCCCGCCGCCGGTGCGTGGGGCGCGCGGCTCGTCCTGGAACATGAGCTGCTTCCAGAGTCGCTCGGAATGCTCGCGCGCGAACTCGCGCGAGAGGTCGTCGAGCCCGCCGAGCCGCTTCACCGCGACGAGGAACGCCTCGTCGCCGTCGAGCCCGGAGGCCTCGAGCCGGTCGATCTGGCCGCGCAGATGGTCTTCGAGTTCGTCGACGTCGCGGCCGTCTATCGCCTCCGGGCGCGAGACGTACGCGCGCCACGTCGAGATCTGGTCTTCGATGCGGGGGTCGAGGTCTTCGGTCATGTCAGGCCCCTCCGAACGCCGGGATGCCGGCGAAGTCGGTGCCGCCGTCGCGATCCGACCACACGCGCTGCAGCGCCCGGCTCACGACGGCCCACTGCTGCCGCTGCTCGGCGAACGCCGCACGGCCGGTCTGGCTGAGCCGGTAGTGCTTGCGGGGCCGCCCGCTGGGGGAGGCGCCCCACGACGACTCGACGTGCCCGAGGCGCTCGAGCCGGTGCAGCAGCGGGTACAGCATGCCGTCGCTCCACTCGAGCTCACCGCCCGACAGCTCGCCCACCCGCTGCAGGATCGCGTAGCCGTACGACTCGCCCTCCGCGAGGATGCCGAGCACCATCGGCGTCGCCGCCGCGGCGACCAGGTCCTTGCCGATCTTCACGTCGCCTCCATACCTAGAAGTCCTAGGTACATAGAAGTACAAGTTACCTAGAACCGCAAGGTATGCACCATGACGCCCCGTGACACCGCGCGTCGCCGCGGGTCGCACGGTGGGAATGCGGTCGCCCGCGCCGTGTTGGGATGGAAGGGCGAACCGCCCCTCCCCGGACGAAGGAATCGAATGACCCTCCCCGCGAGCACCCCCGACACCGTCACCGACGCGCGCTGGCGCGCCGTGTCGAGCGAGCACGGCATCGCCGCGCTGCGCCACACGCACTGGCTCGACACCGAGCCGCGCGCGTACGACGGGGCACCCGGGGTGTGGCGGGCGGTCGACGGCAAGGTCGTCGGCGCCGCGCTTCGCGTCGACGCACCCGCAGCTTCGGCCGACGACGTCGTGCTCGCTCCCGGCGAGCACCTCGATGTGGGAGGCGTCCGGCTGAAGGCGATCAGCCGCGAGGGCGCGCCGGCGCTGCGGGTGTTCGACCCCGAGACTCCCGGACGCACGCGGCTGCGCGGCATCCTGTCGTTCCCTCACGACGCTGCGTGGGCGCTGCCCGGGGTCTTCCGCCCGGCGGCCGAGGGCGAGATCAACGTCATCCGCAGCGTCGACGGCTACGAGCGCGAGGAGCCCGCAGTGGGCACGATCGCGCTCGAGGTCGACGGGTCGCCGTTCGAGCTCACGGTCACGGGCGATCCTGCAGAGGGTCTCAGCGCGGTCATCGCCGACGCCACAAGCAACGTGGACGCGTACCGGTTCCGGTTCCTCGAGATCGATGCGCCCGCCGCGGACGGCACCGTGACCGTGGACTTCAACCAGGCGTACCTGCCGCCGTGCGCGTTCAGCGACCACTACGTGTGCCCGCTCCCGCCCGCGAACAACCGCCTCGCCGTCCGTGTCGAGGCAGGGGAGCGAATCACCGAAATCGCGTGAGAGTGGTGCTCGCACCCCGGGCGCGGGTGCGAGCACAATGGGGCCACAGCCGGAGCGCGTCCGGCACTGCCCGACCCGAGGAGCCTCGCCATGGCCCGTTCCCTCTCCGAGATGCGCGAGCGGTCGCGCGACCGTGCCAAGGCGCGCGCCGCGCGATCCGAACTGAAGAACACCGCATACGAGATCTTCATCGGCGTGCTGTCGATCCTGTCGATCGGGAACCTCGTGTTCATGTACGTGATCGCGGGGGACACCGCCCTCGAGCTGGTGCTGTCGGTCATGAATGCGCTGTTCAGCGCGATCTTCCTCGGCGACTTCATCTACCGGATCTCGACCGCGCCGAAGGCGTCGCGCTACTTCTTCCGCGGCTTCGGCTGGGCGGATCTGCTGGCCAGCCTCCCGTTCCCGCAGTTCAAGATCCTGCGACTGTTCCGCCTGCTGCGGGTCTTCCGGCTGCTGCGCGAACTCGGCCCGCGGACCGTGTGGACCACCCTCATCCACGACCGCGCGAACAGCGCCCTCATGACGCTGCTGCTGATGGGCATCCTCGTACTGCAGTTCGGCAGCATCACGATCCTCTACGTCGAAGAGGACGCCGACGGCGCCAACATCACCTCGGCCTCCGACGCGCTCTGGTACACGATCGTCACGATCTCGACCGTCGGCTACGGCGACCAGTACCCGGTGACCAACGTCGGCCGCATGATCGGCACGCTCATCATCGTGGTCGGCGTCGGCATCTTCGGTACCTTCACCGGTTACCTCGCGAACCTCTTCCTCGGTCCGCGCAAGGCCGCCGAAGACGCGGAGACGGATGCTGAGACCCCCGCGACGACCGACGACACCACCGCCGCGCCGACCGAGGCCGCGGCGCCGTCGATCGCCGATCACGCCGCCAAGGGCGTGGCGGCCGGAGCGGTCGCGGGCGCCGTGAAGGCCGGGGCGGCCGCGGGGCAGGGAAGCGGCCCAGGAGCACCGATCGCGGGCACGCCGGAATCACCCGGACTCGAGCCCGAGGTCCGCGAGGCCGACCCCGAAGCCACGGTCGAGCGCCTGCGGGTGCTGCTCGCGCAGTCGGAGGAGACGATGGCCGAGATGCGCCGGCTCCTCGCCGACGCGACGCGGTAGCGGGTTAGTCAGCGGGGACGCGTCGAGGCCCGCACGACGAGCTCGGGCGGGAACACCGTCTGGCGCGCGATGCTGTCGGGGTCGGTGGCCTCCTCGAGCACGATCCGCAGCGCGGTGCGCCCGATCATCCGGCTCGGCTGGCGGATCGACGACAGCGGCACCGCGGCCGCGCCGGCGAATGAGATGTCGTCGAACCCGATGATGGCGATGTCGTCGGGCACCAGCATCCGTCCGTCCACGACGAGGGACTGGAGCAGGCCCAGGGCGAGCAAGTCGTTGGCGGCGAAGAGGGCGTCGGGCCAGTCGCGGCGCGGACGCGAGATGATGCGGGTGCCGGCAGCCACCCCCTCCTCCACGGTCATCGCGGAGGTCGCGACCACTTCGAGATCGACGTGGTCGCCGGCGTTCTCGGCGGCGACACGCGCGCCCGCGAGCCGGTCGTTCACCTGGCGGATGTCGAACGGGCCGCCGACGAACGCGATGCGGCGCCTGCCGCCCTCGATGAGATGCTCCACGGCAAGGCGCCCGCCCGCGACGCTGTCGACCGAGACCGACGAGAATCGGCCGTCGCCGCTGAAGCGGTCGACGAGGACGGCCGCGATGCCGCGCTCGCGCAGCCGCTCCAGTCGCTTCGTCACGTCTCCGTACGGTGCGATGAGAAGTCCCCGCACCTGCTGCTCCTCGAAGAGATCGAGGTAGAGGCTCTCGCGGCGGTGGTCCTCGTCGGTGTTGCCGTAGAGGATCGCGATGCCATGGCGGGTGGCTTCGTCCTCGGCCCCGCGCACGACGTCGTTGTAGAACGGGTTCTGCCCGTCCAGCACGACGAAGCCGACCGTGGTGCTGACGCCCGCGCGCAGCTTGCGAGCCGCATCGTTGCGCACATAGCCCAGCTCCTCGATCGCCCGCGTGACGCGGTCCGCGGACTCCGCGGAGACCTCGCCGGGGCGATTCAGGACGTTCGACACCGTGCCGACCGAGACCCCCGCGCGCTGCGCGACATCACGGATGCTCACCGGCACGGCTGGTCTCCACTTCGTCGTCGGACTCTGGTCACGATTCGGTCACCGTCACCGAGTGACTTGACCGCATTCGGCTCTGAACTTTAGAGTAGCCTGAACTTCACCTGAATCGATTCAGGAAGATTCAGAAATCTCAATTCACCTCGATGAGGAGGATGCCGTGGCAGCCGATGTCGCACCCGCCGCGCCACCCGCGCCCCCGCCCCCGCCCGCGCTCGAGCTCCGGCGCGTGGTCAAGTCCTTCGGCCCCGTGGTCGCGCTGCGCTCGGGGAGCCTGACGCTCGACGCCGGATCGATCCATGCGCTCATCGGCGAGAACGGCGCCGGCAAGTCGACGCTCGTGAAGATCGTCGCCGGGCTCTACCGCCGCGATGCGGGCGAGTTCCTGCTCGACGGCGAGTCGGTCGACTTCTCCAGCACGGCGCAGTCGAAGGCGGCGGGCATCGCCGTCATCTACCAGGAGCCGACGCTGTTCCCCGACCTGTCGGTGACCGAGAACATCTTCATGGGCCGCCAGCCCACGAACCGCATCGGCCGCATCGACCGCAAGGCGATGCGCACCGAGGCCGTGGAGATCTTCCAGCGCCTCGGCGTCTCGCTCGACCCCGATCGGGTCACCGAGGGCCTGTCGATCGCCGACCAGCAGATCATCGAGATCGCGAAGGCCATCTCGCTGGACGCCCGCGTTCTGATCATGGACGAGCCGACGGCGGCGCTGTCGGGCGTCGAGGTCGAGCGCCTGTTCGCCGTGGCGCGGAGCCTGCGCGACGAGGGTCGGGCGCTGCTGTTCATCTCGCACCGCTTCGACGAGGTGTTCGCGCTGTGCGACACCGTCACCGTGATGCGCGACGGCTCGTACATCGACACCACGCCGATCGCCGACACCACGGTCGACGAGCTGGTCCGTCAGATGGTCGGCCGCGACGTCACCGAGCTGTTCCCGAAGCTGCCCTCCGAGGTGGGGGACACCGTGCTCGAGGTGCGGGGCCTCACCCGCAAGGGCGTCTTCCGCGACATCTCGTTCGACCTCCGTGCCGGCGAGATCGTCGGACTCGCGGGGCTGGTCGGGGCCGGGCGTTCGGAAGTGGCCCGTGCCGTGTTCGGTGTCGACGCGTACGAGTCGGGCACCGTGAAGCTCCTCGGCGCGGCCCTGCCCAAGGGCAACCCGCGCCTGGCGACGGCACGCGGACTCGCGCTCGTGCCCGAGGACCGCCGCAAGCAGGGGCTGGTGCTCGATGACGGCGTCTCGCGCAACATCACCCTCGCCATCCGCTCGAAGCTGGCCAAGTGGGGCCTCATCTGGGGCGGCCTCGAGAACCGCGCCGCGCAGCTGTGGGCCAGCCGCCTCGAAGTGAAGACCGCGGCGCTCGACGCCGAGACCGGCACGCTGTCGGGCGGCAACCAGCAGAAGGTGGTGCTCGGCAAGTGGCTCGCCACAGAGCCGCAGGTGCTCATCGTCGACGAGCCCACACGCGGCATCGACGTCGGAACGAAGGCCGAGGTGCACCGCCTGCTCAGCCAGCTCGCACAGCAGGGCAAGGCCATCCTCATGATCTCGTCCGAACTCCCGGAGGTGCTCGGCATGGCCGACCGTGTCCTGGTCATGCGCGAAGGGCGCCTCACCGGCGAGTTCTCGCGTGTGGAAGCGACTCCCGAAGCCGTCATGTTCGCGGCGACCGCGGATGCGGAGGCTGCCCGATGAGCACCACCACGGCCCCCGTCGCGCCCGGCACGAGCGCGGCGTCGAAGCTCGTCCGCCATCTCGCGACCGCGCGTGAGACGGGCATCCTCATCGCCCTCCTCGTCGTCGTCATCGCGGCCACGATCGCGAACCCGAGCTTCCTGTTCTCCTCCGACGGGTTCCGCGACCTGCTGCTCACGCCGTCGCTGCTGCTGCTGGTCGCGGTCGGATCGGCCGTGGTCATCATCACGCGCAACGTCGACCTGTCGGTGGGCTCGATCGTGGGCCTGTCGGCCTACCTGACGGGGCGGCTGTTCATCGACGTGCCCGGCATCCCGATCATCGGGGTCTTCGTCGGCGGCGTGCTGCTGGGCGGTCTGCTCGGCGCGATCAACGGCGCGCTCGTCGCCTTCGCCCGCGTCCCCGCCCTCGTCATCACGCTCGGCACGATGTACATCTACCGCGGCATCAACGTGGCGTGGACCGGCAGCGACCGCATCAACGCCTCGGACCTTCCCCGCGACTTCCGCGGGCTCGGCACGGACTCGATCCTCGGCATCCCGATCCTCACGATCATCGCCGTCGTCGTGCTGGTGGTGGCCGCCTGGTACCTGCGCAACATCCGCGGCGGTCGCGAGTTCTACGCGATCGGGTCCGATCCCGCCGCCGCGCACCTGTACGGCCTCAAGGTCAACCGCCGTGTCATCACCGCGTTCGTGGTGTCGGGCGCACTCTCCGGCCTCGCCGGCGTGCTGTACGCCGCCCGCTACGGGACGGTCAGCTCCGCGGCCGGGTTCGGCTGGGAGCTGCAGGCGATCGGTGCGGCCGTGATCGGCGGCGTGGCGATCTCGGGCGGTGTCGGCACCGTCTGGGGCGCCGCGATCGGCGCATTCCTGCTGCTCACCATCAACCGGGCGCTGCCGATCCTCGGCATCGACGACTTCTGGCAGCGCGCCGTGGTCGGCGTGCTGATCCTCGGCGCCATCGTGCTCGACCGGGTGCTCGCGGTCCGCCAGCACCGACGACTCATCGCACAACGGGAGGAGACGAGATGACTACTTTGACGGATGCCGCGCCCACGCGCGTGTACAAGGCCCACACCCGTCCCGCCTGGCGGCGCGTGCTCATCACCCGCGAAGCCGCGATCATCGCCATCCTGCTGCTCGTCATCGTCGTGGCGCTCGCCACGGTGCGCAACTTCGACAGCCCCCTCACGGTCACCTATCTGCTGCGCGACATCGCGCCGATCCTGCTGATCGCGCTGCCGATGACGCTCATCATCATCACCGAGGAGATCGACCTCTCGGTGGCATCGATCGTGGGTCTGTCGAGCGTGATGACCGGCATCCTCACCCAGGCCGGGCTGCCGTTCCCCGCCGCGGCGATCATCGCGATCCTGGTGGGCACGCTGGCCGGGGTGGTCAACGGCTTCCTCATCACGGTCGTCGGGCTTCCCTCGCTGGCGGTGACCATCGGCACCCTGGCGCTGTTCCGCGGCATCGCGGTCGGCCTCCTGGGCACCACGGCGATCACCGAGTTCCCCGAGGAGTGGACCGACCTCGCCAAGGCGAACATCCCGGGCACGCCGATCCCGATGATCATGATCCCGTTCGTGGTGCTCGCGCTGATCTTCGCTGTGCTGCTGCACTTCACGCCGTTCGGTCGCTCGCTGTACGCGATCGGTCTGAACAAGGAAGCGGCGCACTTCTCCGGCATCGACGTGGGCCGCACGAAGTTCCTGCTCTTCGTCCTCTCGGGCGCGGTGTCCGGCTTCGCGGGCGTGTACTTCACGCTGCTGTACTCCAACGCGCGCGGCGACAACGCGATGGGCATGGAGCTCCAGGTCATCGCCGCCGTCCTCCTCGGCGGGGTCTCCATCTTCGGCGGCCGCGGCGCCCTCCACGGCGTCATCGCCGGCGTGCTCCTGATCGGGGTGCTCGGCTCGGCCCTGCGCCTGGCCGGCGTCACCAGCGACGTCATCAACATCATCACGGGTGTGCTCCTCATCCTCTCCGTGGTGTCTTCCAGCCTCCTCGCCTGGCTGCAGCGCCGACGCGCCGCCGCCATCGGGAAGAGAAAAGGGCGGGGCGAGACGACCGACGTCTCGTAGCCACCTCCAAACCACCACCTCGCAGCACTGCACCAGGCACCTGCAATCAGGAAGGGAAACAAAGATGTTCGGACTTCAGCGCAAGGGTCGCATGGCCCTCGCGGCGGCCGCGCTCACTGTGGGCGTGGCACTCGTCGCGACGGGCTGCTCGGGAGGCAGCGGCGGCGACGGCGGCTCGACCGAGGGCGGCGGCGACGCCAACCTGTCGATCACCATGCTGCCGAAGAACCTCGGCAACCCGTACTTCGACACCTCGACCAAGGGCGCCACCGCGGCGGCGGACGAATTCGGCGGCACGATCGACGAGGTCGGCCCGTCCGAGGCGTCGCCGACGTCGCAGGTGCAGTACATCCAGACCGCCGCCCAGCAGGGCGCCGGCGGCCTGATCGTGTCGGCGAACGACCCCGAGGCCATCTGCGACGCGCTGAACGAGGCGCGCGACGCGGGGGTGAAGGTCGTCACCTTCGACTCCGACACCAACGCGGACTGCCGTGACCTGTTCATCAACCAGGCCACCGCCGAGGGCATCGCCAAGGTGCAGGTCGACCTGATCGCCGAGCAGATCGGCGACGCCGGTCAGATCGCCATCCTGTCCGCCTCGGCCAACGCGACGAACCAGAACGCGTGGATCGAGACGATGAAGGAGCTGCTCGCGAGCGACCACCCGAACATCGAGCTGGTCGAGGTCGCGTACGGCGACGACGACGACCAGACGTCGTTCGACAAGACCGCGGCACTCCTGCAGACGTACCCCGAGCTCAAGGGCATCATCTCGCCGACGACGGTGGGCATCGCCGCCGCGGCCCGCTACCTGTCGACCTCGGAGTACAAGGGCAAGGTCGCGCTGACCGGTCTCGGCACCCCGAACCAGATGCGCGAGTACGTCGAGGACGGCACCGTCACCTCGTTCGCGCTGTGGAACCCGGAGGACCTCGGCTACCTCGCCGCGTGGGCCACGCAGGCCCTCATCACCGGTGAGATCACCGGCGAGGAAGGCGACACCTTCGACGCCGGCAAGCTCGGCTCCTACGAGGTCGGCGCCGACGGCGTCGTGCTCCTCGGCGAGCCCTACGTGTTCGACGCGGACAACATCGGCGACTTCGACTTCTGATCCGCCGCTGAGCACGAACGCCCGGTCCCGCATCCGCGGGGCCGGGCGTTCCGCGTCGCGCGGTGGTCGCGAGGCTCAGTGGCGCGAGGCCACCGCGTTCCAGATGCCGGCGCCGAGTACGACGGACGCGGCGAGCAGGGGCGCGACGAGTGCGGTGCCGGCTCCGGTCGCGTCGGCGACGAGACCCGTGAGAGCGGATGCTGCGGACTGGCCGACGACGATGGCAGAGCCGAGCATCGTCATCACGGTGGCGGAACGGCCACGCGGACTGAAGGCGGCGGCGAGGCTGTACTGGGAGACGAGTGTGGGACCGATGCCGACGCCGATCACGAGGAGGCAGATCGCGATCGCGCCGATGCTGTCGACGAACGGCAGCGCGACGGTGCCCGCGACCAGGATCGACGCGAACGTCAGCCACCGCGCGCGCAGCGTGAAGCGCGCCGGGAACAGTGCCACGCCGAGGGCGAGCGCCGCCGAGCCGATGCCCATCGCCCCGTAGACCAGTCCGGCCTGCTCGGGCACGCCGCGCTCGGCCATGAAGGCCGTCAGCGAAGTGAGCATCGCGCCGAAGAACAGGCCCATGCCCAGCGCACCGACGACGGGGGCGAGCACGCGCGGACGGAACAGCTCGCGCACAGGCGCCTGCTCCGGCCTCACTGATCCCGCCGATGCGGTCGCGGTCTGCGCCGTGGGGTGCAGCGCGAACGCGCTCACGAAGATCAGGCCGAGCACGGCCGCGCCGATCACCGGCGCGGCGGGGTTGAGAGTGGTCGCGAGCAGGCCCACGATCACCGGGCCGAAGACGAATACGATCTCGTCCGCCGCGGACTCGTACGCCATCGCACCGTTCACGACGGGCGTCCGGCGCTCCTTCGGGTACGCCCGGCCGATGATGCCGACGAGGCGGCTGCGCGAGAGCGGTGCGACCTGGGGCATGGTCGCGCCGATGAAGAACGCGACGGCGAGGAGCGCAGCATCCGGAACCGGCGCGAAAGCCAACCACGCCATCGTCGCGAGCATCACGCTGTTCGCCGCGCCCGCGATCAGCAGCACGCGGCGCTGGCCGAAGCGATCGGCGGCCGCTCCGAGCAACGGACCGACGAGGGCGGTTCCGAGGCCGGTCATGGCGCTCGTTGCGCCGCCGAGCGCGAGCGACCCGCGTGCGGAGACGACGAGCGTCAGGATGCCGACCACCATCATCGCGAAAGGCAGACGCGCGATCAGCGCGATGGGGAAGTAGGCGTATCCCGCCTCGCGGATGAGGCTCGGGCGCCGGACGGCGGCGCGCGCAGCGGTGTCGGTCTCGACGAGTGTCGTGTGCATCTTGCTCCTGGCCATGCGCCGAGGGTCGGCGGCTGTTGGTGCCGCCTTGTGCGCAGCCGGGAGCCGCAGACAGGTAGATGCACATCGAAATGGGCACGGCCAGTCTACCGTGGCCCACCTGGGCAGGGCCTGGCCGTGGTCTGGTCAGAGCACGGCGCCGACCATCGCCTCGCCGAGCGGGGTGCGCCGGTGCAGCACCCGGGCGCCGTCGCGCGCGCTGGCGACCAGGCCCGCATCCCGCAGCACGGTGAGATGGTGCGAGGCGGTCGAGATCGCGACGGCCGTGTCGCGCGCGACCTGCGAGGTCGTGCGCGGTTCGTGCGCGTCGAGGAGGATGCGCGCGCGTGCGGGTCCGAGCAGCGCGCCGAGCGCCGCCGCCACGTCGGCGGGATCCCTGGCCCACGTGGCAGTCACCCCCTGCGCCGGGTAGAAGAGCGTCGGCTGCGCCGGCGGTTCGGTGAGGACGAAGCATCCCGTGGCACCCATCACCGACGGCACGAGCACGAGGCCGCTGCCACGGCAGTCGACCACCTCGCTCCAGATGCGCATCGTGACGCGCACGGCTCCGTCCGACCACGCCACGCGGTCGTGCAGGCCCTGGATCATCGCGCCGATGCCGCTCTCGGCGATGCGTCGCGAGCGCACCGCGATGTCGGCGCGCAGCAGCCGCTCGAGCTGCGTCCATACCGGGGCGACGCCGGAGTTCCACACCGACAGCCACGCCTCGGCGATCATCGCCCGGGCGCGGTCGGGCTGCTCGAGCATCCGCTGCACCGCCGCGCGGCGCGCGCCGTCGGTGCGGACGAGCACCTTGGCCATGTCGACCTCGAAGCGCTCGTCGTCGATGTCGCGCAGGCGGGCGGCCTCCGCCTCGGGGGTGAGCTCCCACGTCGGGGTGGTGGTCAGGAAGTCGGGGAAGTAGCCCTCGTCGCGGATCAGCAGCGCGAGCACCTCGAAGTCGTCGCGCGGGATCGCACCGCGGGTCGCCCGCATCCATCCCCATTGCAGCGGGTACTCCTCGGGCCGGAGCATCGCGCGCACCGCGTGGCAGAGCTCGTGGCCGGGCGAGATCCCGAACCGGATCGCCGTGAGGTCGTCCGGCGCCAGCTGGAAGTCGACGAACTTTCGATCCACATCGAAACTATAGGGGCCGCGCACGGCGGCGAGCAGGGTGGGATCACGCAGACCGACAGGACGGAGCATCTCATGAGCATCGCGATCCCCGACATCGTCCCGGCCGCCGACACCCGCGTCGGCACCGGGACCCTGCGCCGCTTCATCGGCGCCGAGCACGGCGCCGGCGTGTCGTACTTCTTCGTCGACAACGAGCCCGGACAGGGCCCCGACATCCACCGTCACCCCTATCCCGAGACGTGGGTGCTCCTCGAGGGCGAAGCGCGCATCACGATCGACGGCGAGACACTGCACGCGGTCGCCGGAGACACGGCGACCGCGCCGGCGGGGGCGTGGCACGGCTTCAAGAACTGCGGCGCCGGGCGGCTGCGGGTGCTGTGCATCCACGCCTCCGACCGCATCATCCAGGAGTGGCAGGATGCTCCTGGAGTACTCGACATCCCGTCCACCGGCAGCTGAGGAGATCACACATGTCGTTCCAGGCATACCTCGACAACATCGAGTCGAAGACCGGCCTCACGCCGCGTCAGCTCATCGAGAAGGCGCACGAGAAGGGGTTCGACGAGAACACCAAGGCGACGCCGATCGTCGAGTGGCTCGCGGCCGATTACGGTCTCGGCCGCGGCCACGCGATGGCCATCGTGCACGTCGTCACCAAGGGTCCGCAGATCAGCGACAAGCACGTGGGCACCGACACCACCCACTCCGACCCGTCGAACACGCTGTGGCTCGACGGCAAGGCGACGAACCCCAACCCCTGACTCAGGTGGCGGCGGGGATCCACACACGCATCGTCGAGGGTCCTCGCTCGGCCCACTCGTGATACGGCACGAGTGGCACCGATAGGGATGCTGCGCCCCCGAGCCCGTCACCGGGCTCGCCGTAGGGCCAGCCGGCGTCGCTCTCGCGGTGCCGCACGACATCGATCCACACGCGGCCGTCGCGCTCGACGGGCGCGGCGCCGGGCGCCAGTGCGACCTGGGCCACGTCGTCGACGCCGGCGGCGGCGAGATCCACCGATTCGAGGGCGAACACCTCCGGGCCGCGCTCGATGACGAGGCATCCGCGCACGGCGTCGATGCGCTCGTCGGGAGCGGTCAGCCGGGGTGCCATGGGCAGCTCGAGCTCGACCACGTCTCCCGCCCGGAAGGCCCGTCGCACCTCGACGGCGCCGGGCGCGGCGTCCGACTCGGCGGCGGCAACGCCGTTCGTGGGAACGACCCGCAGGCGCGCACCGTCGGCCCACGCGGGTACGCGGAGTGTGAGCGTCCATTCGGCGTCGGGCGCAGCATCCGTCACGATCACCCGGACGAGCCCCGACACCGGGTAGTCCGTCTCGACATCGAACGCGATCACACGACCGTCGGGCAGCGTGGTGCGAACGGACGCCGGGGCGTACTGCTGCAGCTGCACCCCCTCGTCGTCGGCCGTCGCGAGGTACGTGTCGAGGCTCGCCAGTGTGCGGGCGACGTTCGGCGGGCAGCACGACACCTCGAACCACGGCGCGCGCAGCGACGACGAGGCGCGCGGCGACGTCGTCTCGGGGTCGGCGGGGATGCCGGGCACGCGCTGGTGCAGCGTGTTCGCGTAGAAGAACGCCCGGCCGTCGGGTGCGGGCGAGGTGGCGACGACGTTGTAGAGCGTGCGCTCGATGAGGTCGGCGTGGCGGGGGTCCGCCCCGGCCAGCAGCAGCCGCCACGAGAACATGATCGATCCGACGCCCGCACAGGTCTCGGAGTACGCGCGGTCGGCGGGCAGCTCCCAGTCCTCGCCGAACGCCTCGTCCTGGTGGTGGGAGCCCTGGCCGCCCGTGACGTAGGTGCGGCGCGCGACGGTGCGGTCCCACTGGCGGCGCAGCGCTTCGAGCAGCTGGTCGTCGCCGGTGTCGATCGCCACGTCGGCGGCACCGGCTGCGAGGTAGTTCGCCCGCACGGCGTGGCCGCGCAGCGCCTCGGCGTCGCGGACCGCGACGTCGTCCTGGTAGTACTTGCGTCCCCATTCGATGTCGCGCAGGGTGCCCCGGCCGTGCCGTTCGACGAACAGGCGCGCCTGCTCGAGGTAGCGGTCGTCGCCCGTGACGCGGGCGAGCTCGGCGAGGCCGACCTCGACGACCGCGTGGCCGCAGATCGCGTCGCGCCCGTCGGCGCCGAACTCGCGGCACACCATGTCGGCCGCGCGCCGCGCCACCTCGAGGAGCCCGTCGTCGGCCCCCGGCCGCGTGCGCTCCCGGGCGACGGCCGCCTGGAAGAGGTGGCCGAGGCAGTACAGCTCGTGCCCCCACTCGAGGTCGGACCACCGCGCGCCCTGACCGGGGCGGCCGAACCGCGTGTTGAGGTACCCGTCGGCCTCCTGCGCGGCGGCGACGCGACTCACGACCTCGCGGAAGCGCGCCTCCAGCGCGGCGTCGTCGGTGCGGCCGATCTCCCACGCGAGGCCCTCGAGGTACTTGTAGACCTCCGAGTCCGAGAACTCGCGGCCGCGGCGTCCCTCGGCGAGCCCGCCCGACACGGCGAGATCGAAGTTGGGGAGCCATCCCTCGGATTCGAGGCGGGCGCCGATGTGCCGCAGCGTGCCGGCGGCGTTGACCGACTGCCGGTCGCCCCAGAAGCCGCCGGTGATGCGGACCTCGTTCTGGCCCAGCGGGCGCAGGCGTCCCCTCGACGGGGCGACGGGCGCCTGAGGTGCGGTGGTGGTGATCTGCATGGTCATCCCTTGAAGGCTCCCGACATGAATCCGCGGACATAGTGGCGCTGGAGCACCAGGAACAGGACGACGCACGGCAGCGCGAGCACGACGACTCCCGCCTCCGTCGCGCCGTAGTCGATGACGCCCATCACCTGGCCGCGGAGGTTCGCGACCGCCAGGGGGAGCGTCATCCGGTTGGTGTCGGTGATGAGGATGAGGGGCGCGATGAAGTCGTTCCACGCCGTGAGGAAGGCGAACAGTCCCACCGTGATGAGTCCGGGCTTGACGGCCGGCAGCAGCACGCGCCAGAGCGCCGAGAAGCTGTTGCAGCCGTCGACGAGCGCCGCCTCATCCATCTCCTTGGGGATCGACTCGAACGAGATGCGCATCATGAACATCGAGAACGGCAGCTGGAACATGGTGAGCACCAGCGCCACGCCGACCAGCGAGTTGTTGAGGCCGATCGCGTTCAGGATCACGTACAGCGGAATCAGCAGCGTCGCGTACGGCACCATCAGGATCGCGAGCACCAGGAGGAACAGCAGATTCTTGCCGGGGAACGAGAAGCGCGCGAACGCGTAGCCGCCGAGGAACGATGTCACGAGCGTCAGGACCACGGTCAGCAGCGAGACGAACAGCGAGTTCCCGAGGTAGACCCAGATGCCCGCCTGGAAGTTCGCCAGCGACTCGTAGTTGCCGAAACCCCAGCCGTCGGTCTGGGCGGAGCCCGCCTGGGGACTGAACGACGACACGGCGGTCCACACGAGCGGGTACAGGAAGATGATCGCGAGCGCGCCGGTGAAGACGACGTACGGGATGCCGTAGACGAGGCGCCCGCGCGGACGACCTGTCCGCGTCCCCCGATAGTCCGGCGCCACGATGGTGCGCGTCGAGGTGGTGTCTGTGAGGGTCATATCAGCCCTCCTCGGGCTTGCGGAACGCGCGCAGCTGCACGACGTTGATGACGATGAGGGCCAGCAGCACGATCACCGACAGTGCGGCGGCGATTCCGAGGTCGTTCTTCCCCTGGAAGGCCACGTTGTAGATCAGCTGGACGATGGTCATGGTGCTGTTGTCGGGTCCGCCCTTGGTGAGGATGTAGAACTGGTCGAACGCCAGCAGCGACCCGGTCACGCACAGGACGATCGTCAGGGCGAAGGTGGGGCGCAGCAGCGGCACGGTGATGTGCCGGAAGGTCTGCCAGCGCGAGGCGCCGTCGATGCGGGCGGCCTCGAAGACGTCGTCGGGGATGCCCTGCAGGCCGACCAGCATGAGCAGCATGTAGAAGCCCGCGTACCGCCACACGATGAGGAACACCGTCGACCACAGCGCACCCTCCGGTGTGCCGAGGAAGGTGAAGCCCCACGTCTCCATGAGATCGGCGAACGGGCCGGCGAACGGCGAGTAGAGCACGTAGAAGAGGAGGGATGCCGAGGCCAGGCCGAGCGCGCTCGGGATGAGGAACGACGTGCGCAGGAAGCCCTTCCACGCGCTCGACTCCTGCACGAGGAGGGCGAGGCCGAGGCCGAGGCCGATCAGCAGCACGGTCGTGATGATCGTGTACTTGAGCGTGAACCAGATCGAGTCCCAGAACAGCCGGAGGTCCACGGCATCCGCGTAGTTCTCGGGGAAGTTCCAGCCCTGGTTGCCGCGCAGGAGCGGCCAGTCCGACCCCGACATCTGGAGTACCAGCAGCAGCGGGATGAGGAACAGGGCGACCACGAACAGCGCCGTCGGCAGGGCGTAGAGCCACCCTTGGACGGGGCCGCCGAGGGCGCTCCGGCTCTGGCGGTTCGCGCGCGGTGCTCGCGCGCGGCGCGCAGTGGTCGTGAAAGCCACGTCAGTCCTTCGTTCGGGGCTTGGGGAGAAGGTGGGGGAGAGAGAGCGGGGCGCATCGCTCGGTCGGTGCCGGCGATGCGCCCCGCCGGTGGATCACTCGCCGAGGACGGCGGTGATCTCGTCGTTGTCGGCGTCGACCGTGTCGGTGCCTTCGAGCACGGCGTTGCGCACGAGGGTCAGCCACGGGCTTCCCGGCGCGTTGAACGCCTGCTGGAACTGCAGTGCGACGGGGGTGTCGCCCTCACCGGCGACCTCGTTGATCGTCACCAAACGCGGGTCCTCCGAGGAGTACTCGTTGTTGGCGAGGTCGGAGCGGGAGACCGCGTTGCCGTCCTTCGCGAGCACCTGCACCTGCGCGTCGTCCGACATCATCCAGGAGAGGAAGTTCCACGCCTGAGCCGAGAGCTTCGAGTCCTTCGAGATGCCGATGCCGTCGCCGCCGACGAACGTCGATGCGCCGCCGTCGACACCGGGAAGGCCCGCCACGCCGGCGTCGAACTCGAGGCCCGACAGGAGGGTCGCGGGGTACGGCATGATGCCGACCTTGCCCTCCTGGAACCCGGCGACCCAGGTCGGTCCGGTCTCATCGGCCGAGCCGGGAGCCACGGCGCCTGCGTCGTAGAGCTCCTTCCACGTGGAGTAGACCTCCTGCGCGGCCTCGCTGTTGAGCAGCGACTCGGTGCCCTCTTCGTTCATCACCTGGTCGCCCGAGGCCCAGACGCTCGGGAACCACGTGAAGACGAGGCATCCGCCGCAGTTGAGGCCTGCGGACGTGCCGGAGACGCCGTCCTTGCCGAGAGCCTGGATGGCCTGCGCGGCTTCGGAGAACTCGGCGAGGGTCTCGGGGGCCTTCTCGGGGTCGAGCCCCGCCTCGGCGAACAGCTCCTTGTTCCACATCAGCATCGACAGGTCGAGGACGAAGGGCAGCACGTGCTCCTGCCCCTCGTAGGTGCCGGCCGACAGGTGGCCCTTGTTGATCGAGTCCTTGTAGTCCAGGCTGTCGATCTGGTCGGTGATGTCGGCGAACAGGCCCTGCTCGACCCAGTTGGGGACGTACACGATGTCGGCGGCGAACAGGTCGGGCAGCCCGCTCGCACCGGCGGCGGCGCCGACCTTCGCGACGTAGTCGTCGTTGGGGACGACGGTCAGCTCGACCTGGTTCTTGTGGCTCTCGTTGTACGCGTCGACCAGAAGGTTCGCCTGGCGCTCCATCGGCGCGCGCGTCCACAGCGTCAGGGTCGAGCCGTCGTCGACTCCTTCAGCGGGAATGGATGCGGCGGGTTCGGGGCTGTCGCCGCCTCCGGCGCAGGCGGCGAGGCCCCCGATGAGGGCTCCCGCCGTGACGAGGACGGTGGCCGTCCGCAGTGCGGCACGACGTCGGGTGGTGATCATGCAACTGTCTCCTCTGGCTCTTCTTCGAGCGGATGACGCTGGACGGGTCGGCATCGCTGCGAGTGGGTGCAATGGACGAAAACCGAAATCGGCGAAATCCATTTCGAGCAAGCTATCGTGGCGATTGCGAGACCGTCAAGTATGGTCTTCGATAACGTTTGAGCACCCGAAAGGAAGGTGACTCGTGGCAACGAGCGAAAACGGGTCGCGCGCCGCGACGCTGAGCGATGTGGCTCGGCGCGCGGGAGTGTCGATCGCGACGGCGTCGAAGGCGCTCAACAACCGCGACGACGTCGCCGTCGCGACGCGGCAGCGCGTCCTGCGCGCGGCCGACGAGTTGTCGTTCACCCCCAATGCGATGGCCAAGGGACTGCTCGCCGGCCGCACCGGCACCGTCGGGCTTCTCACCAGCGACCTCGAGGGCCGCTTCATGATCCCGATCCTGATGGGCGCCGAAGACGCGTTCGGGGCGGGGCAGATCAACGTGTTCCTGTGCGATGCGCGCGGCGACGCCATCCGCGAGCAGCACCATCTCAAGGCCCTGCTGAGCCGTCGCGTCGACGGGATCATCGTCGTCGGGAGGCAGACCGATCCCCGCCCGTCCCTCGGGCAGGACCTCCCGGTCCCGGTCGTGTACGCGTATGCGCCGTCCGACGACCCGCGCGACCTCTCACTGACTCCCGACAACTACGCCGGCGGGCGCCTCGCCGTCGAGCACCTGATCGCCTGCGGGCGATCCCGCATCGCCGTCATCACGGGCGACCCCGCCTACGCGGCAGCGCAGGACCGCGTCGCGGGAGCTCGTGCCGGGCTGGCGGCGGCAGGGCTGGAGCTCGTGGGCGAGCCGATGTTCTCGGAATGGACGGAGCACTGGGGCCGGGATGCCGCGGCGATCCTGCTGCAGCGGCACCCCGACGTCGATGCGATCTTCTGCGGATCCGACCAGATCGCGCGCGGGGCGCTGGACACCGCGCGCGACCTGGGACGCAGCGTGCCCGACGACCTCGCGGTGATCGGCTACGACAACTGGGAGGTGCTCGCGACCAATTCGCGGCCTCAGCTCACGAGCATCGACGCGAACCTGCAGCAGCTCGGACGCCAGGCCGCGCAACGGGTTTTCGACGCCATCGACGGCGTGAACATCGGCCAGGGAAGCCATCACCTTCCGGTGCGGCTCGTGATCCGGGGATCGACGATCCCGCGTCGATGACGCAGTGCGTCGTCGAGGACGGCGCGTAGTTTCGAAATTCTCGAAAACGATTGCGCTGGCGCGTAGGTCACTGCCAAACTGCCCCTCACGCGGGATTTCAGCGTCGAGAACACCAATTGTGAGCGCCAACATCGCTGCTGTGGTGTCAACCGGTTTCGGTGCTCGTCGAGTCGCTGTCGCGTACCCGGCCGAGACCAGCCGCTGACGAAACAAAGGTGATTCACGAATGAACGACCACGTCCTGGCGCGGGCAGCGGTGGCGACAGCCGCCGCTGTCGCGCTGATCCTCGCAGGCGGCGCCGCACCGGCATCCGCCGCCGACGCCCCACCACCGACGCGCACCATCACATCCGCCGGCAACCCGATCATCGCCGACGGGTCCCTGTACACCGCCGACGCCGCACCTCTCGTGGGGGCGGACGGGCGGCTGTACATCTACACCGGCCACGACGAGGCGTCGGCGCAGCAGGCGGGGTTCGCGATGCGCGACTACGCGGTGCTCGCGACCGACGACGTGGCATCGGGCGAATGGGACGTCTACCAGAACGCCCTCGACCCGGACGCGGTGTTCTCGTGGGCCTCGGGCAACGCGGCCTACGCCGGTCACGCGGTGCTGGGCGGTGACGGCAAGTACTACTGGTACGTGCCGGTGGAGTCGAAGGACACGACCCAGGCCAACCGCATGGCGATCGGCGTCGCCGTCTCCGACTCGCCGGTCGGGCCATGGACCGACGCGATCGGGGCGCCGCTGGTGAAGTGGTCCGACGTGTTCGGCTCGAGCACCAACGGCCAGGAGGTGATCGACCCGCACGTGTTCACGGACACGGACGGCACCGTCTACCTCTACTGGGGCTCCTGGAGTGTCGCGCGCGTCGTGAAGCTCACCTCCTCGATGACCGCGCTCGACGGCGCGATCTCGACGATGTCGGGTCTCACCTCGTTCTACGAGGCGCCGTGGGTGTTCAAGAAGAACGGGCTGTACTACCTGCTCTACGACTGGAAGCAGGGCGGCAGCGCCTGCACACCGTCGAACTACCAGGCGTGCATCGGGTACGCGACGTCGACGAGCCCCACGGGGCCGTGGAACTACCAGGGCATCATCCTGTCGGGCACGTCTGCGACGACCGTGCACCCGTCGCTCATCGACTTCAAGGGCAAGTCGTACCTGACCTACCACACCAAGGATGCGGTGGGCGGTGGGCACTTCCGCCGGTCCGTCGCGATCGACGAGGTCCAGTGGGACGGCGCGAAGATCCTGCCCGTCACGCAGACCCTCGCGAAGGATCCGAAGCGGATCCCGTCGGCCAACCTCGCGCTCGACGCGCAGGTGAAGGCGTCCTTCACCGAGCAGCCCCCGATGCGGACCACCGCGGTCAATGACGGATTCCGCGCCACGACGGCGCTCCTGCCGCCCGACCAGTGGGGCAACTACCGGGGAACGACGAGCGCCAACGAGACCGACTGGCTCTCGTACCAGTGGACGGCGCCGGTGCGCACCGGCTCGGCCGGCATCCAGTTCCACCAGGACTCCAACTGGATCCGTCCGCCCGCCTCGTGGAAGCTCGAATACCTCGACGCCGCGGGGGACTGGCGACCGGTCGAGAACGCGACGTACCCGACGACGGTCAACACGTGGCTGACGGTGAACTTCACGCCGGTGACCACGACGGCGCTGCGCGCGACGTTCGCCGGCCGTGCCAGCGGCGCGTACTTCAACTCCGTGTCGGTTTCGGAGTGGGAGGTCTACGCTCGCGAGGCCGCGGTGCCCGCACCCGTCGCGGTGCACACCAAGCCCGCAGTCGCACCGGTGCTCCCCGCCGCTGTGCGGATCACGGTCGACGGCGCGCAGCAGTGGGCGCCGGTCAACTGGCTGCCGGTGAAGGCGTCCGACTACGCAGAGGCGGGCACGTTCACGGCGACCGGCCGCGCGCTCGGTGTCGCCGCGGGTCTGGTCCAGGCGGATGTCACCGTCAGCTCGGACGACCCGCCCGCGCCGCCGGCGGACCACGATGCCCCGACCGTCACGCTGGCGGCCTCCGGGACGTCGGGTGCTGACGGCTGGTTCGCCTCGAACGTCACGCTGCGCGCCTCGGCCGAGGATGCGGTCGACTACCTCACCACGGTGTCGACCCGCATCGGCGCCGGCGCCTGGACGGCGACGCCGAACGTGCGCTTCGCCGAGGTCACGGTGACCGCAGAGGGCACGAGCACCGTCGCCGCCCGCGCCGAGGACTCGTCGGGCAACGTGTCGAGCGAGGTGAGCCGCACCGTCAAGATCGACAAGACGGCTCCGACCGCGAACGCCGCGCTCGACGCGGCCGCGCGCACGGTGTCGATCTCCGCGACCGACGCCGGATCCGGCGTGGCCGCGATCGAGTATCGCTTCGACGGCGCCGGGGCATGGGTTGCGGCGACGGCGGGCGCGGCGATCGCCGCACCCGACGGGCTGCCGCACCAGCTCACCTACCGCGTGCGCGACATCGCCGGCAACACGGCGAACGGCACGGTGACCATTCCCAAGGACCCGAACGCTCAGCTCACGGGCAACATCTCGTCGTATGCGACGGCCACCGCCTCGTTCACGAGCGGCTGGGAGAACGTCAACGGTCTCAAGGACGGCACCAACGCGCCGTTCGAGAACGCGGCGGCCAAGTACGCGACGAGTTGGGGGACCTGGCCGCAGGCCGGCCAGCAGACCGCACGGCTGACGTGGTCGTTCTCGGTCGACGTCGACTCGGTGGGTGTGTGGTGGTACCGCGACAGCCCCGATACCGCGAACGCCGGCATGATCCCGCCCAAGAGCTGGGTGCTGCAGTACCTCGACGCCGACGGCACGACGTGGCGTGACGTCACTCTCGACGCCGGGCAGTCGTACGGTCGCACCGGCAGCGGATTCGACCGCGTCGACTTCGCCCCGGTGAAGACGACGGCGCTGCGGATCGTGTCGCAGTCCTGGGGTGCCGCGGAGGGTGGCGGATCGACCGGCATCCGCGAGTGGCAGGTCATCGCCGCGGCACCTGCCGCGACGCCCGCGATCGAGGTGCCGGCCACCGCTGTCGCGGCGGGGTCCGAGTTCCCGGTGACGCTGACCGGCGGCATCCCGAACGTGGACTACGCCGTGACGCTCGAACCGGGCGGGATCGCTCTCGGGACGCTGCACACCGATGGCAGCGGCGCGGGCTCGCTCACGGCGGCGCTCCGCACGGACCTCGCCGCGGGGGAGTACACGGTGCGCGTCGCCCGCGGTGACGTCACGATCGAGAAGAAGATCACGGTGGCCCTGCCCGCGCTGCAGGTCGAGGCCTCAGCGACTCCTCGCTGTGTCGCGGGGAAGGTGCAGCTGGTGACCGTAGTGAAGAACGTCAGCGGCACGGCGCTCCAGGTCGACGTGTCTTCGACGTACGGGTCGAAGTCGCTCGCCGTGCAGCCGGGCAAGTCGGCGTCGGTGGCCTTCGCCACGCGCTCCGCGTCGGTCGCCGGCGGCGCGATCGCCGTCGCCGCCGCTGCGGAAGATGGACGCACGGCGCAGGTGGAGGCAGCCTTCTCGGCCATCACCTGTCAGTGAGCGCTCGCGCTGAGCGCGCGAGCTCGTGAACGGTGCGGCGTCCCAGACTCGGAGGATCCGGGTCTGGGATGCCGCGCCCGATATTGCAGCGAGCTGCCGATCAGAGGGCCGTCCCGCGCGGTTCGTTCTCGCCTGTGCCGATGTCCGCTGATCCAGCGCGGCGAGGGCGCCGCCACCACGCGCGACGCGGGGGTGCGGCATCCGTCTCCTCGGCGATCGATGCGGCGCGCGCTTCCCGCCGTTCGCGCCACGCGGCCAGCTCGGCCTCGACGTCGCGCGTGGGCGTCACGACCGGCGGGCCGCCGAGCAGCTGGCGCCGGGCCTCGATCACCCGGCGGTTGAAGTCCTCGACCGCCTCGCGCACGTCGGACTCGTTCCCGAGGCCGTCGAGCCTCGCCTCGAGCTCGGCGTTCTCGACGCGGAGCATGAGTGCCGGCGGGCCGAGGCCGGTGAGCTGCTCGGTCTCGATCTTGCGGCGGATCCACCAGTCCGGGTCGTGCGTCTCGCCGAGGCCCGGGATCGGCTTGCCGGCGCCGGGCAGGTCGTCGAACTCGCCCCGGCGGATCGCCTGCTGGATCGCCGTCTCGACGACCGCTGCGCGATCGGCTGCGGAGTACGCACGCGCGGCGTTCGCCGGCGGGGACGCAGCATCCGTGTGTTCGCCGTCATCTTCGCGCTCCGCGCGGTAGCGCGCGGCGGCGAGGCGTGGATCTTCGGCCATGCGTGCACCTCCTCGGGGCGAGGTCCGGTTCGAGCCTACGGCGAACGCGTGCGGAGCCGGCGAGCACGGGACGGATGCCGCGTGGCTGACCATTCAGGAATCTCTCAGGAATCCGCTCGCACGCGCGGAATTCCGCGCCTCGCGGACGGCGAGCTGGCGGGGTTCGGACCCGGCCGCCCAATCCGCTCGGGTGCCCCCTCCGGATGACCCGATGTGCGGGGAACACCGCACGTCACGGAACGGAAGGAATGATCCGATGCGCAAGACGACGCGAGCTGGACTGATGGGAACCGCAGGAATCGGCGCTGTGGCGCTGGCGGTGGCGGGCTTCTCGATCCCCGCGAACGCCGACGACCACACGTCCGCGGCGGAGGACACCCACACGTCGGCGCACGCCCTCGATTCGCTCGACGCCTTCCAGGGCTGGGCCTGGGTCGACGACGCGCTGGACGCGAACGACAACACGATCGGCAGCCTCGGTGTCGACGGCGGACTCATCAACGGCCCGCTGGTGAGCGACGTTGCGAACGGCCCGATCCTCTCGGGCAACGACGCACCCGTGCTCTCCGGCAACGACGTCAGCGCCCCGATCGGTTCGGGCAATGATGTGAGCGTCGACGCTCCCATCGGCTCGGGCAACGACGTCGCCGGCGGCAACTCGGTCGGCAACGGGACGAACGTCGGCTCGGGCAACGACACCGGCGTCTCGGTGGGCCAGGTGGGCGCCGAGGTCGGCGACCTGACGAGCGACATCGGCACCCACGTCGACGATCTCGTCGGCGACGTCTCGAGCGATGTCGACGATCTGGTCGGCGACCTGCTCGGCTGATCACTCCGCAGGTGTGGGCAGCGGCGCCGGGGGATTCCCGGCGCCGCTGTCGCGTGCAGCTGCGTCAGCTCACCTCATCGCGCCACGAATGCTGCGGGTCGTACCCGAGCAGGCGCCGGGCCTTGTCGATCGACAGGAGGGTGTCGTGCTCTCCGAAGTCCCGCGTCTCGACGCCGGGGAAGACCTCCGCGACCAGTTCCGCGTTGGGTCGCGACATCACGGTGTCGGCGGCGGCGATGATGTAGGTCTCGAAGCCCGGGGGCGCGACCTCGAGCGCGCGCTCGACGGCCTGCGCGCCATCGCGGGCGTCGATGTAGCCCCAGAGGTTCCACTTGCGCTTCAGCGCGTCGTCGTCGTACGACGGGAACGCCTCGTAGTCCTCCGGCACCATCACGTTCGAGAACCGCAGGCCCGTGATCGACAGATCGGGGTGCCAGCGCACGAGCTCGACGGCCATGCGCTCCTCGAGCGTCTTCACGAGCGAGTACACGGACTCGGGGCGCGGCGGGTACTCCTCGTCGACCGGGATGTACGGCGGCGGCACATCGAAGGGGAGTCCCAGCACCGTCTCGCTCGACGCGTACACGATGCGACGGATGCCGAGCCTCACGGCCGCCCAGAACACGTTGAACGTCGCCGTCATGTTGTTGTGGAAGGTCGCGACATCGGAACGGATGCCGGGAGCCGGGATCGCACCGAGGTGCACGACGGCGTCGAACCCGTCGTGCCGGTCGTTCACGGCGGAGAGGGCGTCGACGACCTGGCCGTAGTCGGTGAGGTCGACCTGGACGAAGTCCGGCCCGCGGGTGCCGACGACGTCGATGCCGATGACGTCGTGACCGGCCGCGCGAAGCTCGCGGGCGACGACGGTGCCGAGTTTGCCGGACGAGCCGGTGAGGGCGATGCGCATGGATCCAGCTTGCCAGTACTGGCCGACGCCGGGGCCGCCTCAGCCCACTCGTACGGGCCGTCTCCACGTCGCAAGCGTTTTCGGCATGAAGGAGGGTGAGTAGATACCGGTAACACGAAATCTTCGAAAACCATTGCGCTCGGCCTTTCGTCACTGCTTTACTGGCGCGGACCCGGTTCGCCCCGACCGTCCCCGTGCGGCGTCGCCGAGTCATCCGTTCCCCGATGGAGAGGATGGGCGATGTCGCCTACAACCAGGAGAAGAACGGCTGCCGCAGCGACGATCTGCGCGCTGACGGCAGCCACACTCGCGTTCGTGCCGACGAACGCATTCGGAGCCCCCGTGCCGGGCAACGAATCCGACGTCGGCGTCTACACGAACGGCCAGACCGACACGATGGACATCGGCGACCCGACGTACACGAACCTCGCTGAGGTCGAGCAGAAGCTCGTTCCCGGCGTGGACTGGACGGCGGAGAGCATGCACGGCGCGATCGTCGAGAAGGATCTCGCCGCAGGAGGCACCGACTACTACCTCGACCGCATCCTCGGAGTGACGGGCACGGCGAACAACACCGTGCTCCAGACGCGCGGTCGCTCGCTGTACCTGCGCGGCGGCAGCACGTGGGGCGTCATGGGCTTCGCAGGCTCGACCTATGTCGGCGGGCCCAACAACCTCGGATCCTTCTACTCGGTCATCGTGCCCGGGCAGACCGTCACGGAGGTGGGCGCCCAGCGATTCAACGCGCCCAGCCACGCGAAGTCGCGGTACAACATCGGCACCACGGGCGTGGTGGCCGACATGAAGAAGTTCATCACGTACGACAACGTCGCCGTCACCACGATCGCGTTCCAGAACCCGGGCGGCGCCGCACAGACCTTCACCGTCCGCGCCGCATCGCCGCTGGCGACCGGAGCCGGTGACGCGGGCGACGAGCTCGTCGGCACGCGCACCATCACCAGCGGTTCCAACAACGGACTCAACGACACGGCGTGGTCGCAGGTCGACATCGCACTGAAGGCACCCGGCTTCACGCGGTCGGGCTCGAACCTCGATCGCCAGATCACGGTTCCGGCCGGTGGCACGGTCGAGATCTCCGTCGTCGGAGCGCTCTCCAGCGACGGCATGCCTGCCGGAGCGGAGCAGCTGCAGGCGTACGCCGCTCTCGCGCCGGCGGACGCGTTCCGCACGGGCGTCACCGAGTTCAACCAGCGCTGGGCCGAGGACATCCCCTACATCGATGTGCCCGACGCGGCGATCGAGAAGGCGATCGTCTACCGGTGGTGGGGCGAGCGCTACAACGCGCTCGACACGAACGAGGCGGGCTACGTCTACCAGTACCCGACCACCGTCGAAGGCTCGAACCTCTATCAGAACGCGGTCGTGCTGACGCAGCCGATGCACCTGCAGGACACGAAGTGGATCCGCAACCCGTACCTCGCGTACGGCCAGATCCTCAACGTGGGAGAGCTGTCGGGATCGTCGGCGTTCCTCGACAGCCCCGGTCACACGAGCTGGAACAACCACTACTCGCAGTACATCGGCACGGCCGGCCTCGAGGCGTACAACGTCTATGGCGGCGGACCGGCGATCGCGGAGAAGTTCGCGTCGTACTTCGAGGGCGACGGTGTCGGTCAGCTCGAGCACTACGACGGCAACGACGACATGCTGATCGCGTACGACACGAACTACATGCCCGGCAACGACTCCGACGCCATCACCTTCGGCTACCCGAAGACGAACGCCTCGGCCGCGGGGGCTCGCACGATCGAGCGCCCGGAGTCCGCGTATGTGTGGGGCGCCTTCGACGCGGCCGCTCAGCTCTACGAGCAGGCGGGTGCGGATGCCTCGAAGGTCGCCGAGATGCGCACCGCCGCCGACGGGATCCAGAGCGAGGTCCTGGACCGGCTGTGGAGCGAAGAGATGCGGATGTTCCTCGCGGGCACCTCGCACGGAGCCCAAGCGGCCGCATCCTCGAACGGCGGGGCCAACCCGCTGAGCACCGCGGAGCGGGATCTCATCCCGGCCAAGGAGTCGAACCTCTACGACATCTACTCGGAGGGGCTCATCCCCAAGGAGGACGCCGAGAAGTACGTGGACGGCTACCGGTTCCTCCGGTACGGCGACAACTTCCCGATCTTCCCGTTCTACACGGCCAACCAGTACGACCGGGCGAAGTTCGGGATCGGGGGGTCGAACAACTTCTCGAACATCAACTTCACCGTGCAGTACCGCGCGGTGCGGGCCGCGCTGCGCGACTACGACCCGGAGCAGAAGTACATCACTCCGGAGTACGCCGAGCGCCTGCTGCAGTGGATGGCGTGGAGCATCTACCCGAACGGTGACGCGCGCGTGGCCAACCAGTCCGAGTACTACTCGAACTGGAATCCCGCCACGAAGACGTACAACCGCAACAACCCGAACCACGTGATGCTCGGCAACATGAACTACATCTACGTGGAGGACATGGGCGGCATCCGTCCCCGCGCGGACGACAAGATCGAGCTCTGGCCGATCGACCTCGGCTACGGGAACTTCATGGTGAACAACCTGAACTACCACGGCAAGGACCTGACGATCGTCTGGGACGAGGACGGCTCGGAGTACGGCCTGGGTGCGGGCTACAGCCTGTTCGTCGACGGCGAGCGCAAGGCGACCGCCGATGACCTCGGCCGGTTCGTCTACGACCCGGCGACGAACGAGATCGTCGAGTCGGACGAGGGCCTGGACGTGACGGTGGTCGCCGAGGAGGGCGCCGACATGCCCAGCGCCGTCGACACCCCGATCAAGGACGAGCGCGTCGTGTCGTACCTCAAGACCGCGGGCATCGACCTCGAGGAGGAGGCGGCCAACCTGGCCTCCGGTGCCACGCTGTCGTCGTCCGCGACCCAGCAGGGTGCGCGTCCGGCCGCCTGGCGCAACTTCCACACGCCGGGCTTCTCGACGGGTTCGATGAACTACACCCCGGGTGCCATCAAGGAGACCGAGCGCCCCGTGACGCTGAACGCCGTCAACGACGGCATCACCGCCAACGAGCCGTACTGGGGCAACTACGGCACCGGTCAGACCGGAGGCTACGTCGACATCGACTTCGGCTCGCCGAAGACGTTCGACAACGTCAAGGTGTGGTTCGTCAGCGACCGTCAGGCCGGGGGCTACCACGAGCCGCAGGGCTACGCGATCCAGGTGCAGAACGGTGCGGGCGAGTGGGTCACCGTGCCCGACGCCTTCAAGGCGCCGAAGATCCCGGGGCCGAAGTTCAACGAGGCGCTGTTCGAGACGGTCACCGCGAGCAAGGTGCGCGTGGCGTTCACGAACACCCCTTCGTTCTCCACCGCCATCTCGGAGATCCAGGTCTTCGACTCGGGCCGCGAGGTGCCGGTGGTCGTCAACGACGCGCCGGTGGTCACCGCGACCGCCGACCGTTCCCGCGACGGCAACCTCTCGACGACGCTCGTCGGAACGGCGACGGACGACGGCATCCCCGAGTCGGGCACGCTGACATACAGCTGGTCGACGGTGTCGGCCCCCGCGGGCGCCGGCGTCATCTTCTCGGACCAGAACGCACTGCGCACCACCGTGACGGGCACCGTCGCCGGCGCGTACGTGTTCCGGCTCCAGGCGAGTGACGGCGCGCTCACCACGCAGCGCGATGTGTCTCTCGACCTCACCGAGAAGGCCACGTCCGCCGAGTACGGCGCGGTCGCGACGATCACCTCGAGTGGTGTCGCCTCCTGGGAGAACCAGAACCGGGTGAACGAGGCCACCACACCCGCCAGCTCGAACCCGGGTGCGGGCAACGGCTGGGGCAACTGGGGTCAGACGGCCAACGGCACTTCGGTGGCGAACGCCGCATGGCTGCGGTACACGTGGCAGTCGCCGGTGCGGATCAGCTCGACGGAGATCTACTGGTACGACGACAACGGCGGGACGCGGTCGCCGCGAGCCGACACGTACGTCATCGAGTCGTCCAACGACGGCACGAACTGGACTCCGGTGACCCTCACCAACGGCTCCACCTACGCCGCGGGCCTCAAGCTGAACGCCTTCAACCGCTTCGAGTTCGAGGCGATCGAGGCGAGCCAGCTGCGCGTGCGCATCACGGGCGTGCAGACCGGCGGCGCCGGCACCGGTGTGCTGCGCTGGCGGGTCAACGGCGAGACGGTCGCGTCCGTGGACGCGCCTGTCGTGGTCCGCACGGTCGTGGGTGAGATCCCGCAGCTGCCGGCTGAGCTGGATGTCGTCTTCGCGAGCGGTGCGCGGGGCTCGGTGCCCTTCACCTGGCAGGCGATCACCGCCGAGCAGGTCGCCGAGACCAACGTCGAGCCGTTCACCGTGTACGGCACCAACACCGCGTACGGGCTCATCGCCCAGGCGCAGGTGTACGTCCGGCCGGAGAACTCGCAGGGTGGCATCTCGATCCAGGGAGCGCAGCAGTTCGAGCAGACCGTCGAGGTCGGCGAGCTGCCGTGGCTGCCGGAGCGGGTCGCCGTGTCGTACAACGACGGCTCACGCGACAACCGGGCGATCGGCGTCGAGTGGGACTTCGACGAGGCGATCGTGCAGACGCCGGGCGTCTACGAGATCCGCGGTCAGCTGATCCTGCCGTCGTACGTCAGCACCGCCGGCACCACGTCGACGACGCTGACCCTGACGGTCGGTGACGGCGTCGCACCCGGACCCAAGGTGTCGGCCACCGTCGACACCCGCTGCGTGGCGGGCAAGATCCAGCTGGTCGTGAAGGCGACCAACGAGCACGACGAACCCGTCACGCTCGCGCTGGCATCGGACTACGGCACCAAGCAGGTCACGGGCGTCGAGGCCGGCAAGTCGGTCAGCAACGCCTTCGCGGTACGCGCCGCGTCGGTGACCGCCGGTGAGGTGTCGGTGACCGCCACGGCGGCCGACGGCTCCACCACCACGGTGAAGGCGCCGTACACGGCGAAGTCCTGCGGCTGATCCACAGGCCGGAGGCGGCGACGGACCATCCGTCGCCGCCTCCGCACAACCCACACACCGCTGCCGGGTCCCCGAGGGGGCCCGGCAGCGGTGTTTCAGGTGCCACGACACGCGGGATCGCGGCTGTCACCCCGCGTGTTGCGCGACCTGAACGGGGACCGCGGCGAGGGACGGGCCGACCACGTGTCGCCCGGCAGAGGCCCGTGTGGGCCCCCGGGCGAGCTCGGCGGTGTGATTCCAGGCGTCGCCCCGACCGGAGCGGTCCGCACCGGCGGGCGGGGCGGGCCGGCGGAGTCGGCAGAGTGGATGCTGCCGCCACGGCCGGTGCAGCGCTCGGCGGGCGGCCCGCCACCGCGGGTGAGACGACAGTGCGCGGACGAGACCCCGGGTGAACCCCCAGGTCTCGTCCGCGCACTGTCGTCTCACGGCCGATGTCCGGGGCGGACGGCCGAAGGTCAGGCGGCTGACGGTGCGAGAGGTGCGCCCTGTGATGCGGGGGAGGGCTCAGAGAGCGCCGCATCGGAGAGGGTGGCCGCGTCCTCGGTCTCCGCCTCGGCCGCGGGCAGCGGCGGCGGGAGCGGCTGGAACGACGAGACCGGCTCGAGCAGTGCCTCGCGCACGATGCGGCGAGGGTCGTACTGACGGGGGTCCAGCTTCTGCCAGTCGACCTCGTCGAACTCCGGTCCCATCTCGTCGCGCATGCGCGCGGTCGTGCGGGCCAGTGCGGCCTTCGCCGCCTGCACCCCCTGGGCGAGCCGGCGCGACAGTTCCGGCAGGCGTTCGGGGCCGACGAGGAGAGCCCCGACGACACCGATCAGGAAAAGCTTTTCGACGGTGAGGCCGAAGAACACCGCGGACGCCTCAACTCGACGTGCGCGAGTCCGCGGGGGTTGCCGCCGGCGCCTGGACGGCGGTCGCGGGGGAGTCCGCTCCAGCGTCTGCGGTCTTGGGGGCCTGGCGCATCTCGCCCTTCAGGATCCGCGCCGATTGCCCGACACTCTTGGCCAGGGCGGGGAGACGGGCCGCTCCGAACAGGAGCAGGATCACCGCCAGCACGATCAGCAGATGCCAGCCGTTGAGGTTCGCGAGCACGTCGTGGTCTCCTTTGATAGACGGTGCGCTGTTAGCACTAACACCACGCGCGAATGCCCAGTATGACCCGTTCCCGAAGCGTGGTCAAGCGCACTCTCGAAAACTTTCGAAAAGCTTGTTAGCGCTCACTGATATCGCTAACGTGCAAAGCGGGCCAGCCGTGATCTTCCGTGCTCGGGTGCGCCCCAAGGTCCGAAGAAGAACCGAAAGGATCAGTGATGATCGGAGAGAACCCGTCAGGGCTCACTCGGCGCAGGGTGCTCGGCGGCGGACTCGCCATCGCCGGCGCCGTCGCGGCGACCAGCCTCCTCGAGGCAGGGGGCGCGCGGGCTGCGGCACCCGCACCCGGGGCGGCGTTCCGCACCGCGGGCGCGGCGTATCCCACGCGGATGGTGCGCGCGGCGCAGACGCTCGTGTACCCCCAGTCGTGGAGCGTCCGGCCGTTCCCGCTCACGTCCGTCACGCTCGGGCAGAGCGTCTTCACCCGGGCGCTCAACCAGCACCTCGTGCTGTACCGCGCCTACTCGGTCGACAAGGTGCTCGCGGTCTTCCGCCGCAACGCCGGACTCCCGACGAACGGTGCGACGCCGCCCGGCGGCTGGGAGGAGTTCGGGCCCAACCCCGATCTCCAGCGCTGGGGTCCGCGCGAATACGTGCGCGGCCAGAACGCCGCGGGTGCGGGCGGATGCCTGCGCGGCCACTACGGCGGCCACTTCCTGAGCGGAATCTCGATGGCATACGCCTCCACGGGCGAGGTCGCACTGCTCAACAAGGTCAACGCGATCGTCGACGGCCTCGAGGAGTGCCGCGCGGCACTCGCCGCCCAGGAGTACCAGGGCGCCCCCCGCTACTCGCACCCCGGGTTCCTTTCGGCGTACGGCGAGTGGCAGTTCTCGGCGCTCGAGGAGTTCGCGCCCTACGGCGAGATCTGGGCCCCGTACTACACGCTCCACAAGATCCTCGCGGGCCTGCTCGACGCGCACGCCCTGGCAGGCAGCACGAAGGCGCTCGCGCTCGCCGAGGGCATCGGCCACTGGGTGTACAGCCGCCTCTCCAAGTGCACGCCGGCCCAGCTCGCGCGCATGTGGGGCTCGTACATCGCCGGTGAGTACGGCGGGATGAACGAGGTGCTGGTCGAGCTCTACTGGCGCTCGAACGACGCGGCGAAGAGCGAGTTCCTGGATGCCGCGCACCTGTTCACCCTGCACACGCTCGTCGACGCGTGCGCCGCCGGCACCGACACGCTCAACGGCAAGCACGCCAACCAGCACATCCCGCAGTTCCCCGGCTACATCAAGCTCGCCGCGCAGACCGGCGACGACCACTTCCTGGACGCCTCGAAGGGCTTCTACGACATGGTCGTCCCCGGGCGCTCGTACGCGCACGGCGGCACGGGCGAAGGCGAGCTGTGGGGACCCGCGAACACCGTCGCGGGCGACATCGGTCCGCGCAACGCCGAGTCGTGCGCCGCGTACAACATGCTCAAGGTCGCGAGCTACCTGTTCTTCAACGAGCAGAACCCGAAGTACATGGACTACTTCGAGCGCACCGTGCTGAACCACATCCTGGGCGGTCGCCGCAACCAGGAGTCGACCTCCGGCCCCGAGAACCTGTACATGTTCCCGGTGCAGCCCGGGGCCCGCAAGGAGTACGGCAACGGCAACATCGGCACGTGCTGCGGCGGGACCGGGCTCGAGAGCCACGTGAAGTACCAGGAAGGCATCTACTTCCGCTCCGCCGATCAGAGCGAGCTGTATGTCAACCTCTACATCGCGTCGACCCTCGAATGGGAGGAGACCGGGCTCGTGCTCGAGCAGGTGTCGTCGTACCCCGAGGGGGAGACATCCACTCTCACGGTCAAGACGGCCCCGTCCGGCCCGCTGACGGTGCATCTGCGAATCCCCGGCTGGTCGTCGGGCGCGGAGGTCCAGGTCAACGGCGCGCCGGCGGGAGTCGACGCGGTGCCCGGCACCTACGCGCGCATCTCGCGGGCATGGGCGGCAGGGGACACCATCACGGTGCGCATCCCGCTCACGGTGCGGGTGGAGGCGGCGATCGACCGGCCCGATATCCAGGCACTCATGTACGGACCCGTGGTGCTGACGGCGACGAGCTCGTCGACCAGCTACCTGAAGGTCTCGCTCGCCGACCGGCTGAACCTGTCGGGCGACGTCACCCGCGGCATCTCGAAGACCGCGGCGAACGTCTTCACGATCGGGTCGCAGTCGTACGAGCCCGCCTACAACGGACGCGATGTGGCCTACCACATGTACTTCCAGCGCAATGAGCCGTCGGTCACGTTCGCCGGCCAGGACGCGGGAGTCGCCAACCCGAAGCGGGCGAACAAGACCCTGCTCGACGAGGTGTGGGAGCGGGCGCCGTTCGCCGACCGATTCGCCTTCCTGGGCGCGGTCGGCGAGGTCTCGGCGGCGTATGTCGCTGCCGGGCTGCTCACCGCCCGCAACCGCCAGAGGATCCTCCTCGCCGCCGGCCGCGCGCCGATCGACGGGGGCAACTGACATGCCTATCACAGAGAGGACACCGATGCACACGCGTGCACGCCGAGCCGGTGTGAAGAAGGCCGCGCTCGCGCTGGTCGCGGCCGTGGCGCTCATCGCCGGTGGGGCAGCGGTCGCGATGCCGGCGGGGGCCGCCGACGAGCCGATCAACCTCGCCCTGGCCTCCGGTGAGAACGCGCCGGTCACCGAGGTCAGCTACGTCCCCAGCTGGAACTCCGCCGCCGCGCTCAACAACGGGGTCGTCGGCCCGACGAACACGCTCTCCGCCATGTGGGGAACGTGGGGGGCGCCCGGCAACCCGACACAGGACACCGCGACGTACACGTGGGAGCGTCCGGTCACGGTGAGCTCGTCGAAGCTCTACCTGTGGCAGAACCACCTCACCTCGGGCGGCGACTCGGGTGTGATGATCCCGGCGTCGTGGAAGGTCGAGTACCGCACCAGCGCGGGCGAGTGGGCCCCGGTCACCGGCTCGGGCCTCACCTACCCGGTGCCGGTCCTGGACACGGCCGCCCCGGTCGCGTCCCAGCCGGTCGTGCAGGCGAACTTCGACGCCGTCACCACCACGGCGGTGCGCCTCGTCCTCGACCGGCAGCTCTTCCAGAGCCAGCGCAAGGCGACGAGCGTGATCGAGTGGGAGGTCTGGGGTGTCAACGCGCCGGTCGTCGAGCCGGAGCCCGAGGACCCCGACGCCTTCATCGACTCGCAGGCCGTGGCGGTCCGCACCGTCACCGGCACGGCGCCGACGCTGCCCGACAGCGTCTGGGTGATCGGCGAGAACGGTCCGCTGCGCTATGTCGATGTCGAGTGGGCAGGCGTCCCGGCGTCGAGCTACGCCTCGCCGGGGCAGTTCGAGGTCGTGGGCGACCCCGCCGGGTACGACGGGCAGACGGTGAGCGGCACGGTGTACGTGGCGAACAGCCTGTCCGACGAGATCGAGAGCGTCGACTACTCCGCGACCATCACGACGGCCGGTGTCGAGCCGGTGCTTCCGGAGACGGTCCGTGCGACCTACGAGGACGGCACGGCCTCGAGCGGTGTCGACGTCGAGTGGGCTTCGATCGAGCCCGCAGCCTACGCCGAGGTCGACGCGATCTTCGACGTCGAGGGCACGGTCGACGGCTACGCTCCGGGCGCGATCGCGACGGTGTTCGTCGTCGAGCCGCTCGACCAGAGCGAGCCGATCGTGGCGCTGTCGTTCGACGCGGCACCGCAGGGCAGCGGCTGGTACACCACCGCCCCGACCGTGACGGTCACGGCCGAGGAGACCGCGAGCCCCGTGGAGAGCATCGAGTACAGCCTCGACGGCGAGACGTGGAACGCCTACACGGCGCCCTTCGCGGTCTCGGCGCAGGGCGAGGTCACGGTGAGCGCACGTGCGACCAGCGAGGACGGCGCCGTGGGCGAGGCATCCGAGACGGTCAAGGTCGACACGGTCGCCCCGGTCACCGGAGTCGACTGGGTCGTCGTGGACGGAACGTCGGCCACGTTCACCCTGGTGCCGAGCGACGCCGCGCCCGGCTCGGGCGTGACGCGCACGGTGTGGTCGGACGGCCCCGACTCGTCGCCGACCGGCGAGCTGAACAACATGTACGCGACGTACGAGGAGCCCTTCTCGGTGCAGCTCACCGAAGAGCCCCGCTACGTGCACGTGCAGGCTCAGGACGCGGCGGGCAACATCGAGGATTACGTGACGATCGAGCTGCCCACGCTCGCGGCGAACGCCCTCGATCTGCAGCCGACGGTCACCCAGCGGTGCGTCGCCGGCAAGGCATACCTCGCGGTGTCGGTGAAGAACGCCGACGATGTCGCGGCCGACGTCCAGATCGCCACCCCGTACGGCTCCAAGACCCTCACCGGTCTCAAGGCCGGCGCCACGGTGACGAGCACGTTCAACTCGCGACTGGCGACCGCACCCGCCGGCGAGATCGAGGTGACCGGCACGGCCGGTGCCCTGGTCTACTCCGGCACGGTGGAGTTCTCCCCGCACAGCTGCGGCTGACGCGGCACGCACGAGGGAACGGCCCGCGGTCTTCGGATCGCGGGCCGTTCTTTCGTGCGCCGGCCGTTCCTTCGTGCGCGGGACGCACCGCAGGAGCGGGACGGATGCCGCCACCCGCGGTCTGCGTGACCGCCTCCACGTGCGGTGCCCGCGGCCGGAAGCCCGTCCGTACGGGCGGGTCGCAGCATCCGTGTCTCCACGATCCGACGGCTCGGCGGAGACCGGCGGTGCGCCGGGGCGCAGCAGAGAGGCCCGCCCGCTCGCGCGGACGGGCCTCTCGGGGCTCAGTGCGTGATCAGCCGCAGGCGGCGCCCGGTGTGGCCACCTCGCGCGTCACGGTGACCGGCGAACCGTTCACCGTGGCCGTCGCGGTGAGCACCGCCGTGTCCGGGGGCACCGACGTCAGACGCGTCGTGAACGACGCCGACACCGACTTGCCGGCCGCGACCGCGCCGAACGCCTTCGACCCGAAGCCGGTCGTCGCCGACATCGTGACCGGGAAGCCCTCGGCGTTGGTCACCGTCAGCACCTGGACGACCTTGCCGGCCACGCAGCGCGACGTCACGACACCCGAGACCGCGAGCTGCGGTGCCGCAGGACCCGTGACCGTGACGGTGAGGGTCACCGTGCGGTTGCCCGGCGCCACCTCCTCGTCGCGGGTCTGGTTGAGCACCGCCGAGCCGTCGGCGGCGAAGTGCACCGTCTTCACGCGGGCGTGACGGCTGGGGTCGTTGAGTCCGCCGTCGGCACCGGGGATCCACTCCGCGACCGGCGGGCGGGCGTGGTAGACGATCACCGGGTTGCCGTCCTCGTCGAGCGTGAACGAGTTGTGGCCGGGTCCGTTCTGCTGGCCGCCGAAGTCGTCCGATGTCAGCAGCGGATAGCCGGTCTTCGACCATGTCGCGGGGTTCATGAGGTCGCCGTCGACCGGTGCGCGCAGCATCCCGATCGAATACGTCTCGTTCACCTCCGATGCCGAGAAGAACACGAACACCTCGTCGTCGCTCTTGATGACGGCGGGGCCCTCGTTGATCACCTGGCTCGTCGTGCGCTCCCACGCGTAGTTGGGCGTCGACAGGAGGATCGACTTCGACGTCAGCTGCGTCGGGTCGGCGGGGTTGATCTCGGCCATCCGCAGATCCGAGCTGCCCGGCTTCTCGGCCCACACGAGGTAGTCCTTGCCGTTCGCCTCGAAGTGCGTCATGTCGAGCGAGAAGCTCGTGAACGCGGCGGTGTCGCCGGCCGCGGCCTTGACGTAGCCGAGCACGCTCCAGTTCGACGCGACCATCGGGTCGGTGTTGCCCGGGGCGCGCATCACAGTCGGGCGGATGTTCCACACGTCGGTGCTGCGGCTCGACGTGAAGAAGATGTACCAGTCGCCGTTGATCTTGTGCAGCTCCGGCGCCCAGAAGTACCGGTAGTTGCTCGAGGCGATCTTCGATCCGTTCGAGGTGTCGGGCGCGGCCGCGTTGTTGGCCCAGAGCAGCACCTGCTCCTGCGCCGTGGTGAGGCCGTTGATCGTGCTCGCGCGCCGCAGGACGATGCGGTCGTAGCCCACGCCGGCGTTCGACTGCGTCGTGGGGTACGAACCGGTCAGGTAGTACTCCGTGCTGCCCGTGCGCTCGTCGTCGCGGAAGACCCAGGGGTCCGCCCGCTCCTTCACGAGGATGCCCTTCGCGTCACCGTAGACCGGCTGGTTGACCGTGCCCGTGACCGTGTAGGTCCCGGGAGTGGCCAGGTCGACCGCGCTCGTGTCCCAGTTGACGCCCAGCTGCTTCGACGAGCCGTCGGAGTAGCCGAGGTCCACCTTCTCGGGGAGATCGAGCTCGCCGCCCACCTCGACCTCGACGTCGTCTCCCGCGTCGACGGTCGTGTTGACGATGCGGCCGAGCGACTTCTGAAGCTGAGACAGCTCCGCCTGAGTGACGGGAAGAGCGGATGCCTCGATCCCGCCGGTCGGTAGACCCGTCACGGTCGGTGCGGCCGGCGCGGTGATCGAGACGGGGGCGCTGAACGTCGTGAAGTCGGCGGTCGTCACCTCGTAGGCGGCACCCGCGGCGGTGCGCAGCGTCACGCGGTAGAGCCGCGTGCCGTTGTCGTAGGTCACATCGGCGCGCGAGACGACGATGTTCTGCGTGTTGGTGAGCACCCACTTCTGGTCCGTGAAGGTCACGAGATCCTTCGACGAGTAGACGAAGATGCGGCCGTTGGCGGCGTTGTCGGTCGCGACGAGGCCGTAGGTGCCGTCGGGCTTGCGGAACAGCGTCGGGTTCGCGAACTGCGAGGTGCCGGTGCCGAACGTGGGGTAGAGCACGCCCTTGTTGTTGTTCAGCGCGACGAGCGGATCGCCGTTCTTCGCGGCCGCGAGGTGGAGCACCTCGGTCTTGGCCGTGTTGCCCGTGCGGACGTAGGCGACGGCCTGGCCGACGTCCTGCGCCTTGACGGTGACATCGTACGTGCGCTGCGTCGAGTTGCCGGCACGGCTGAACGTCGCCGTCAGCGTGACGGGGGCATCGGCGGCGGCTCGCGTGACGGCGCCCGTCGCCGAGACGACGGCGGGGGCCGACGAGGCCCAGGCGATCGTCGCACCCTGCGACTCGGTGTTGAGCACGATGTCGGACGCGGCGACCGTGATGCCGAGGTCGAAGGCGTCAGCCGTGCGCTCGAGGTCGCGCTGCGGGTCGAGCGCCGGGACCGCGACCGTGTAGCCGCGCGTGATCGACTGGCCGCCCAGCGTGAAGGTTCCCGTGAGGGTGACGGAGGCGTCCGCCTGGCCCTCTGCGGGACGCGTGAGCTTGCCGTCCGCGGCGATCACCGACGGCTGCGACGACTCCCACGTGACGCGCGAGAGGTTGGGCGTGCCGGTGGCGGGGAGCGCGATGTCGGCCGTCGCCTCGCTCGGGAGCGACACGGCGTCGGCGTCGGCCGTGAGGGCGGCGTTCGTCTGGTCGGTCGTGGTGCGGTCGCTCTGGTGGTACAGCTCTGCGATCTGGCCCGCGTTGTACGCGGACGTCGACACGATCACGTCGTCGACCGAGCCCTTGTAGAAGGCGTCGGCGTACGTCGAGCGGCCGATGTAGCCGACGAGTCCGGTGCCGAACTGAGTCACCGTGCGGCTCGTCGCCACCGTGCCGACGAGCGCTCCGTTGTAGTAGCCCGAGATCGAGGTGGGAGTGATGACCGTGGTGTACATCGCCCACGCGGTGCCGGTGGTCGGTCCGGCCACGCCCTGCGAGGCGGTCGTGGGGGAGATGCCGTATTCGGTGCCCCACGGAGCGCTCGGCGTGTTGCCGTTGGTGATGACCGACTTGAAGCGGCTGGACGGGTTGCGGGGGTTCAACAGCCAGTACTGCGCGGGGAAGGTGCCGGTGCCCGAGCCGAAGAACATCGCGGCGTAGTTCCCGGCGCCGGTGTCATTGCGCAGCCAGGTCGAGATCGTCAGCGTGTCCTTGCCGTCGAACAGGTTCGCGGGGAAGCGCACGTACCCCGCGCCGCTGTTCGCCGCGCCTCCGGGCAGTGTCAGCACGCCGTCGACCACGGTCGCGCCGGCGCCGACGATCGTGCCGTTGTTTCCGTGGCCCGAGACGTCCGTCACCGCGCCGGCGGTGCTGAAGTCGTAGTGCAGGACCAGGTTCGGGTCGTCCGGAACCGGGTCCGCGTGAGCAGCGGGTGGGGCGAGAGCGCCGATGGCAAGTGCAGCGATCGTCGCTCCTGCCACCCCGATTCGCCGCCAGGACTTCGTCGCCATATGAAACCTCTTCATCGCGGTCTGGCGCCCGCGCGGGTCGCGGGCAACGGTCGCCAATGTAGCGCGTTACCGCTCACATTCATAGAGCGGCTGCCGCCGTTACGCCCGACCCGAATGGAGGGCACATCTCAATGAAACGTGTTGCGCAATGGCGAGTTACCGCTAATGTGAGCGATAACAGCCCTGTTCGACGAAGTTCAGTCACTTGATGGAGAGTGGAATGCGACTGTCCCTGCACCCCCGCCGAGCCGCGATCGGGATCGCCGCCGTCGGCGCCATGATCCTCGGCCTCGGCGCCACGACGACCGCGGCCGCCGCGGTGCCCGAGGACGGCTTGGTGGCGTCATACGAGTTCGACCTCGCGAGCGGATCGTCCGTGCCCAACGAGGTCGCCGGCTCCCCGTTCGGCGGCGCCACGGTCCGCAATGTCCAGGCCGCCGACTGGACCGGTTCGGCGCTCACCCTCCGCGGCGGCGCCAAGACGTCCACCGGCAACTGGGTGGAGCTGCCCGACGACCTCCTGGCCGGCAAGGCGTCCGCGACCGTCGTCGCCGAGGTGAAGGCCTCGCAGGCGATGCTCAACGGCTTCCACTTCCTGTGGAACATCGGCAACGAGTCCTCGGCGACCGAGTACTTCTTCGCCTCGCTCAACTGCGCGTCCGGCCGTGCGCCTCTCGTGGGCATCAAGTCCGCCGGCGTCGAGCGGCTCGTGCAGTCGACCTCGTGCGGGGTCACCGCGAACCAGTGGGTGAACGTGACGTCGGTCGTCGACGGCGCGTCGGGCACGGCATCCCTCTACATCGACGGCGTCCGCGTCGCGAACGGCGGCGTCGACCGCACCCCGGCGAACATCGTCGACCAGTCGCTCAACACCATCGGCCGTGCCCCGTGGCCCGACCCGCTCTTCCAGGGCGCGATCTCGTCGTTCCGCGTGTACGACCGTGCCCTCTCGGCAGTCGAGGTCGCCGCGGGATCCGACGCCGACGCCCAGGCTCACGCGGCCGAACTGCAGGCGCAGGCCCAGGCGATCCTCACCGGTCTCGCGCTCGCCGACCGCGAGACCGCGACCGACATCGACCTGCCGACGGCGGGCGGCAAGGTCACCTGGAGCTCGAGCAACCCCGCGGTCGTCGCTGCGGACGGCTCGATCGCTGCACCCCTCGCCGGCCAGCCGGCCGTCGAGGTCGAGCTCACCGCGACGGCGGCCATTCGCGGCATCACCGCCACCCAGACCATCACGGTCACGGTGCTGCCGTCGTCCGAGACCGCCGAGCAGCGCGCGACGCGGCTGGCCGAGCTCTTCGTCATCCCCGCGGTCGTCGAGTCGGGCACGGCGCTGCCCGCCGCACCCGCGGGCACCGAGGTTGAGGTGACCTCGACGAGCGACGGCATCACGGCCGATGAGACGATCGTTGCCGCGGGTGACGACGCCGTCGACGGCCAGGTCGCGGTCGAGGTGACGGACACGGCGACCGGAGTCGCGGCATCCCGCACCTTCGATGTCACCGTGCTCCCCGCCGACACCACCACGCAGCTGCTCGCCTACAGCCGCGTGCCCACGACGGTCGCGCAGGCGAACAACGCCGACGTCGCGCTCAGCGTGCACCTCGCCCTCGAAGGCGGCGACGGATGGGGCCCGCTCAACGAGAACTACGGCATCTTCTTCGCGAAGACCTCGGTCGCTGTTCCCGCGAACGGCACCAGCGACAGCATCATCCGGAGTCTCCGCGACCCCCACCTGTTCACCCTCGAGGACGGCGGCTACGGCCTGGTCGCGACGCGTACCGCCCGCGGCGGCGGCGCCGACGGCACCCAGACCTCCAGTGTGCTCTTCGCCCGCAGCAGCGACCTGCGGAGCTACAACGAGGTCGGCATGGTGAACCTCGGCGTGACGAGCGGGGTCAACGAGCCGGCGGCCGTGTACGACTCGGCCTCCGATCGCTACGTCGTGACGTGGACGTCGGATGCCGGGGCCTCGATGTACACGACCTTCACCGACCTCGCCGACCCGGCCACCCGGGGCGAGATCGGCCGTGGGGTGGTGTCGGCGACCGCCGGCGCAGCCGGTGACGGCATCCCGGATTACGACTCCGGCAACACGCTTCCCGTCGACGCGCAGACCGTCGAGGCGCTCGAGGGACGCTTCGGCCGCATCGCGAACACCGGCGTCGCCCAGCTCGACGGCGTCCAGATCGAGCAGGGCGGAGAGCTGGATGCCGCGGCCCTGCCGAAGCGCGCAGAGCTGTCGTACGACGACGGCTCCAGCGCCTCGCGCGTGATCGCATGGGATGCGGACTCCCTCGCCGCGGTCGACACGGCGACCCCCGGTATGTACGAGGTCACCGGGACGCTCAAGACCACCGAGTACGCCACCCCGTTCGCGGACGAGCGCGCCGACCCGTCGGTGTTCCGCTATGACTGGAACGGCCAGGAGAAGTTCCTGATGATCGCCACCGAGGACATCTACGGCGGCAACATCAACCCGCAGGGCGGCGCGCACATGCCGATCCGCATCGCGGACAGCATCGAGGACCTCTCGGACGAGGCGGTCGACGCCGGCCGCAACGTCGAGATCGACCTGCTGCGCCGGGGCGACACCGACGCCGACGGCGCCGTGATGACCGGCTGCTTCTGGGCGCCGGAGTATCACGTCATCGGCGGAAAGCTGTCGATCCTGTTCATGCCCTGCTACAACGGCACCAACGGCCAGCCCGACATGTGGACCGGGCGGGCGAGCATCATCCAGCTGAAGCAGGATGCCCAGGGCCACGACCTCGACCCGGCGGTCCCCGCGAACTGGACGAAGGCGCAGAAGGTGCTGCGCTCGAACGGCGGCATCCTCAACCCGTCGCAGAACATCTCGCTGGACATGACGTACCTCGAGGACTCCGGCCAGTCGTACTACGTGTGGCAGCAGCTCGGAGCCCTGTTCATCGCGAAGATGGATCCCGCGAACCCCACCCGCCTGACGTCGGAGCCGGTGCGCATCCTCGTGCCGGAGTACGCGTGGGACAACACCATCGCGGAGGGCCCGAACGTGTACGCCCACGACGGCGTGCTGTACCTGATCTACTCGGGATCGACGGTCGGCGACACCTACACGACGGGGCTCGCCACCGCGACGGCGGGGGAGGGCGTGGACCTCACGTCGCCCGCCGCCTGGAGCAAGCTGAACTACCCGATCCAGAAGTCCGGCGTGTTCAACGGCGATTGGCAGCTCGGCACCGGCCACGGCATGTGGTCGCACGACGAGGACGACAACCTGCTCTACGTCTTCCACGCGCGCACCGACAACAACGGCCTGAGCGGCCGCGACATGTTCGTCCGCCGCGTGCACTGGGCCGCCGACGGCCTGCCGGTCTTCGACATGGAGGCGGATGAGGAGGTCGCGCCCGACAACCGCACGGTGTCGACCACGGTCACCGTCACGGCCGTCGCCGCCCCCGAGCTCGACGTGACCGGCAAGATCACCGCGCGCTGCGTGGCCGGCAAGGTCGTCCAGGTCCTCACGGTGACCAACGGCGAGGGCGTCCCGGTGACGGTCTCGGCGGCCGGTCCGTTCGGCACGAAGGCATTCGGTGCGGTGTCCGCGGGCAAGAGCACGTCGACGTCGTTCACGACCCGGCAGGCGTCGATCTCGGACGGATCCGTGACGCTCACCGCCGCTGCGACGGTCGGCGGCTCACCGGTGACGGTGACGACCGCCGTGCCGTATCCCGCGGCGAACTGCGGCTGAAAGACCCGGAACCGGGCGGCACGATAGCCGCCCGGTTCCGTACCACTCCCGCGCGCGGGAGCTCCGGCGTCTTGCGGCCATGACCGCGGCCGGCGGAGCAGCGTGCGGTCGAACGATCACACCACCCGGAGGAAGGGAACGCAGTGAATCGAAGAGGCAGAGAGATCGCGCGGGCGCCGAGGGGCCCACGCACGGCGCGGGGGACGAAGATGCTCTCGGGCGCCTTGGGAGTCGCCCTGGTGGCCGGCGCCATCGGGATGAGCGCGCCGGGGGCGGCGGTCGCCGCAGAGCCGGCGTCGCTGCTGGCGTCGTACGACTTCTCGGAGGCGAGCGGCACCGTCGTGCACGACGTCTCCGGGGCGGGCCGTGACGGCACCGTCGTCGGGGGAGCGGCCTGGCGCGGCGGCTACATGCAGTTCACCGGCGCGAACCACGTCCAGCTGCCGAACAACCTGCTCTCCGGGCAGAGCGCGGCCACGATCGTCATCGAGACCAGCCCCACGGCATTGTCCGGCAACAAGTTCCTGTGGAACATCGGCGGGTCGGGCGACTCGTCGACCGGCCAGTTCTTCATCCAGCCGGTCGCGCCGCGCGTCGCGATCTCGAAGACCAACTGGTCGGGCGAGCAGTCGGTCACCTCGGCCAGCAAGCTCGTCGAAGGAAAGTGGCAGTCCGTCGCGGCGACGATCTCGAAGAACGCCACCGGCACGGCATCCACGCTGAAGCTCTACATCGACGGCGTGCTGGTCGCCACGAAGGCGGATTCCACTCTCAGCCTCAACGACCTGACGACGCACACCATGAACTACATCGGCAAGAGCGCGTACGCGGGCGACTCCCTCTATCAAGGCGGCGTCTCGGCGTTCCGCGTGTACAGCGAGGCCCTGTCCGCGACGGACATCGCGGCGGCATCGGCGACGGATGCTGCGGCTTCCGCCACCGAGACCGCGAACGCGATCGACCTCGCCGCCGTCAACGCCCAGAACCTCGGCCAGGTCGAGTCGGATCTCTCGCTGCCCACGACGGGCGGCGTGACCTGGACATCGTCGCCCTCGGGGATCGTGGCTGCGAACGGTCAGGTCACGCGCCCCTCGGCTGACACGCCGGTCACGCTGACCGCGACGGCGACGGTGCGCGGACAGACCGCGACCAAGGACTTCGCGATCACGGTGCTGAAGGCGCCCAGTGCGGCCGAGCAGGCGGCACGCGCCGCCGAGACACTGCTGGTGCCGTCCGTCCTGGAGAAGGGCTACGTCCTTCCTGCCACCGCCCTCGGTCTGCCGGTGGTGTGGTCGCACGTCTCCGGCGCCGGATCGGTCGCGAGCGGTGCCATCGCCTCCGCGCCGACATCGGGGCTCGGCGCGGCGAAGCTGCAGGCCGTCGTCGGCACCGGGGCGGATGCCGCCACGACGCAGGTCGACGTGCGCATCGCCGAGAGCGGTGCCTCGCGCCTGGCGGCGTACACGACGTCGAAGAACGTCCGTGGCGGCGACGATCCCGAGGTCACGCGCTCGGGCCACCTCGCGCTGAGCGCCGACGGCACCACGTTCACGCCCCTGAACTCGGGCACGGGCGTGGTCTTCCCGAAGGTCAGCGGCATGACCGAGACCAGCAACGGCACGAAGCGCTACCTCGCGCAGCCCTATCTGTTCAGGCTGGCAGGCGACGAGGGCTTCGGCCTCATCGCCCGCCGCACGAACGACGCGGGCGCGGCTGACGCCGCCGGTGCGCTCGTGTTCACCTCGCCCGACCTCGTGGACTGGACCGAGGTCGGTTACCTGCCGCTTCCCGGCCAAGGCACGACCGGTGCGGTCTCGGCCGAGTGGGACTCCCGCGCGAACGCCTACCGCATCGTGTGGACCACCGCGGCCGGCTCCGCGCTGACCGGGACCACGGCCGACTTCGCCTCTGTGTCCGCGGTAAAGACCGGCCAGCAGCCGACGGGGCGCACGGGCGCCATCACGGTGACGTACGCCGAGACGGCATCGATCGTTCCGGTCACCTCTGCCGAGGCCCGCGCGGCCGACCAGCTTCTCGGTCGGGTCCGCAACACCGGCCTGCAGGCGCTGGACGACGTGACGGTCGCGGCGGGCGGTGCGCTCGAGCTTCCCGAGAAGGTGACAGCCGACTACTCCGACGGAGGCACGCACGACTTCCGTGTGACCTGGGACACGTCGGCGGTCGACACCTCGACGCCGGGCGAGTACACGGTGAACGGCACGCTTCAGCGCACCGACACGATCTTCCCGCTGATCGCGAACCGCGCCGACCCGCATGTCCTGCGGTACACCCTTCCGAACGGCGACAAGACGTGGCTGTTCATCTCGACCGATGATGCCGGACAGGACGAGTTCTTCATCCGTCAGGCCGACACGATCGCGGGACTCGCGACCGCCGCCGACCACAAGATCCTCGGCTACGGACTGTCGGGCACGTCGGTGAACTCCCAGCTGTGGGCACCGGAGCTGCATGTCGTCGACGGCGACCTGTACATCCTGTTCGCCGCCAACGCCAACAGCGCCAACTCGTGGACGGGCGTGCAGTCCTACTCGATGCGCCTCACCCCGGGTGGCAACCCGCTCGTGCGCGCCGACTGGCAGAGCCCGCAGCGGGTCGTCGACGCCGCCGGGCAGCCGTTGACCACCTACGGCACGGGCATCACGCTCGACATGACGCACTTCGAAGACGCCGGCACCGACTATGTGGTGTGGTCGGAGCGTGTGATCGCGCCGGCGACCGGCCCGGCGGTGCTGAAGATCGCGAAGGTGACGCCGTCGGCGACCGGCGCGTGGCAGCTGTCGGGTCAGCGCTCGACGATCGTGTACCCGGACGCGAGCTGGTCGGACAACACGTCGGCCGTCGCCGAGGGGCCGTTCGTCATCCAGCGCGACGGCAAGATCATGATCACCTTCTCGGGCTCGAACATCGACTGGACCTACGCCGTGGGACTCGCCACTGCGGAGTCCGGTGCCGACCTGCTCGACGCGTCAGCGTGGAACATCCGCAGCTATCCGATCTGGAGCTATGAGGGGGCCTTCGCCAACAACTGGGGTCCCGGCCACAACTCGTACACGTACGACGACGACGGCAATCTGCTGAACATCTTCCACGCGAAGCTCACGCAGAACGGCACCCGCGACGCGGGTGTGCGCATGGTGTACTTCCGTGAGGACGGCAGCCCGATCCTCGACATGACGGATGCCGAGTGGCTCGCCACGGCGAACCGCACGGTGACCGTGAAGGTGACGGTCGCCGAGGAGCCCGGTCTCGATGTCACGGCCGCCGTGACCTCGAGATGCGTGGCGGGCAAGGTCGTGCAGGTGGTCACCGTGACCAACGGCGAAGACGTGCCGGTGTCGGTCTCGGCGTCGGGCGCGTATGGCTCGAAGACCTTCGCGTCGGTCGCCGCGGGCAAGAGCTCGTCGGCTTCGTTCTCGACGCGTCAGGCCTCGATCACGGGCGGCTCGGTCGAGCTCACGGCCACCGCCACCATCGGCGGATCGCCGGTCACCGTGACCAGCGACGGCGGGTACTCCGCGGCAAGCTGCGGCTGATCGGCTGATCACTGTCGAGGGCGGCGGCACTTCCGGTGCCGCCGCCCTTCGTCGTGCCCGCGTGGCCGTTCGAGGTGGCAGGACGCGCCGCTGCGCGTGATCGATGCGGCGTGTTGCCCCACCCGAATGAGCGGGACGCCGCTTCGCGGGACGGATGCCGCGGGCCGCAGCATCCGTCATCCCTCGAGCGCGCGGCGGCGGGCGCAGCAGAGCGCCCCGCCGGCCGAAGCCGACGGGGCGCTCGAGCGAGGCGGGGCGTCAGCCGCAGGAGGCCGCGGCGAAGGTCGCCGACTTCTCCGCGGAGGTGCTCCCGGCGCTCACGGTCACTGCCACGGAGCCCGTCGGAATGGCCGCGAGCCGCGTCGTGAACGCGGCCGACGTGCTCTTGCCGGGCTGCACGGCGGCCACCGTCTTGGAGCCGTACGGCGTCGTGATCGCGAGCGCCACCGGCGCGCCGCCGTCGTTCGCGGTCGTCACCGTCAGCACGACCTTGCCGGCGACGCAGCGCGTCGCGGTGGTCACGGTGACCGGCAGCGGCGCGGCCGCGACGACGACGTCCGCTGTCACGGTGATCGCGGTCGAGCTGAACAGCGTGCGGTCGGCGGCGTTGTACGCCGTCGAGCCGCCCGCACCCACCCACTGGTTGAGGTTCGCGCCGATGGTCTGCACCACGCCGGTGACCTCGTACGTGCCCGCGACGTCGGTGTCGACCTCCGTCACGTCCCACGTGACCGGCTGCGACGCCGTCCCGCGGCCGTACGCGAGAGCGACCTCCGCCTCGTCGGGCAGCGCCTCACGCACGGCGTCGGCCGATGCACCCGCGGCGACCTCAATGCTGCCGAGCTGCGAGACGACCGCGCCCGTGGCGTCGGCCTCGCGGATCGTCTCGTACTGGCCGAACGTCAGCGGCACGATCCCGCCGTGCTTGGTGCTCGGCGCCATCGAGAAGCTGCTCGAGACGAGCTGCGTCCACCCGGCATCCAGATCCGCCGTCTCCATCGGCCGGTAGCCGGTCGAGGGGATGACGTCGACGTAGAGGTACCACTTGTCCTCGCCGTGGCGCTGGAACACCGCCGGACCTTCGACGCCGCCGGCGTTCCCGCCCGACCACACGGCGCCGATGCGGGTCTGGATCTGCGTCCAGGTCGCGGTGGGCGCCCACCAGTCCGCCGCGGGCGTGGACTCCATGTAGATGCCCTTGCCGGCGGAGTTGTCCTTGGTGATCCGGTAGGTCTTGCCGTCGTTCTGGATGATGGTGGTGTCGATCGTGTTGCCGCCGGCGTCGATGAAGACGCCGCCGTACTCGTAGGTGTCCTGCGTGAAGTCGGTCGTCGCACCCCACAGGATGCGCGAGTACGTCGAACCCGTGTGCCCGGCGTTCGTGTACACGTTCGACGCCCAGTAGACGACGAACGCGCCGCTGCCGTCCTCGTTGTACCCGGGGACCCACGTGGCCTCCGGCGCCCACGCCATGCCGAGCTCGGCGACTTCGGTGCCCGCGGGGGACTGGGCGACGTCGAACTGACGCAGGTCGCTCCACGTGACGAGGTCCTTCGACTCCCACACATTGAGCTTCGTGCTGCCCTGCGACGACCAGTAGCACCACTCGGTGCAGCCGGTCACACCGCGGTCGCCGCCGAAGACGCGCAGGTCGGTGGCGATGATGTAGTACGTCCCGGTCTCGGGGTTGTACGTCAGGTAGGGGTCGCGGATGCCGGTGGTCCCCAGCTGCGACGCGAGGATCGGCTTCCCGCCGTTCAGCGGGTCCCAGTGCTCGGGGTCGTCGCCGCGCGACACGTCGAGGTAGATCTTCTCGGCGTAGCCGGCGGAGTCCTCGATGAAGTGCACCATCGCATAGCCGAAGGCATCGTCCTCACCGGGGACGGGCTCGATCGTCACCGGCACGGACTTCGACACGCTCGTGCCGCGCACCGTGGCGGTCGCCGTGAGGGCGGTGGTCACCGGCGCGGAGCCGGTGGCGGGCTGCGTCGCCGACACGGTCAGGCCATCCTCGGCCACCTCGAGCGCGGGGTCGGCCGAGGTCCAGGTCACGCGGCCGCCGTAGCCGGGCAGCGTCGTGGCGGCTTCGTCGATCGTCACCGCGCCGACGCCGTCGAGGACGGTCTGCGCCGCCTGCTGGAAGGACGAGGCGTGGAGGGCGGCATCCGCATCAGACACGTCGCCGACTTCGGCCGCCGTCAGTGCACGGTCGTACACGCGGAAGGTCGAGACCTCTCCCTTGTACATCGGGTCGGGGTAGGGCGCGCGGCCGATCGCGTTGAGGGTCTGGTTGGTGATGGATGCCGGTGTCAAAGCCGTCGCGGTGCGCGCGACCTGCTCGCCGTCGACGTAGAACGTGATGGTGCCCGCGGCGCCGTCGATCACCGACGTCAGGCTGTACCAGCGATCGGACGACAGGGCGGTGCCCGAGCGCGCGTTGACCTCGCCGCCACCGCCGCCGGTGGTGATGGTGGTGCGCGGGTTGTCGCGCACCGACGCGAAGTAGTACTGGGTCGTCGAGTCGCTGCCGATGTTCCAGAGGAAGTTCCAGTTGTTCTTCATGGAGGCGTCGAGCTTGGTCTCGATCGTGACCGTCGCCGAGGTCTTGCCGCTCAGCAGGTTGTCGGGGAGGCGGACCCAGCTCGCGGTGGGGCTGGTCTTGGCGCCACCGGTGAAGACGAACGACGAGCCCGTCCAGAGGCTGTCGGTGCCGTTCATGACGGTCGCGGCGCCGACCGGGCCGGTGGCCGAGTTCGGCACGGACGAGCCCGCGGTCTCGTCGAAGAGGTACTCCGCGAGGAGTCCGGCAGTCGGGACCGGGGTGGCGCTCATGGCGGGCGCCGCGGCGAGCGGCGCGAGAGCGCCGAGGACCATCGCCGCACCCGCGGCCGATGCGATCAGGGCGCGTGTGCGCCGTCGGGATGTGGGCTTCGTGCGTGTCGAGGAACGTGCCGGGTTCACTCCAGCTCCTTTGCTCTGGCGAGACGGTTCGGTGCACGAGACGGGACGGCGAAGCGCGCGAGTGCATGTTAGCGCTCACGCGGATACCGATCAACGACGCGGTCAGCTCGGTCCTCGACTCTTGACTTCCCGAGAGTTCGCGCTAACATCGAACTCACAGCAAACTGATAGCGCTAACACAAGCGCATCCCGCTCGACAGGACAAGGGAGCCCTGCAGCCTTGGCGAAGACCACCCGGAGCACCGTCGGCACGCACCTGCCGCATCCATTCATCCGTCGCGCCCTCGCGCTCGGCACGACCGTCGCGCTCGCCGCCGGCGCGCTGGCCCTCGGGCTGCCCTCGGCTGCCGCGGCCGCCGACCCCATCTCGATCGCATCAGCCAAGGTCCTCGACCTCAAGTTCGACGGCGACCTCGCCGACGCGAGCACGAACGCCGCGGCGGTCACGATGCAGAAGGGCACCGCCGCCTACGGCGCGGGTGTCAGCGGGCAGGCCTTCAACCTCAACGGCTCCAACGCCATCCGCCTGGGCACCGCGGCGTACCTGCAGCCTGCCGACCTCACGGTGTCGTTCTGGTACAAGCCGAACGCGGCCATGTCGGGTGAGCAGGTGTTCGCCTGGAGCAAGACGGTGTACAACTCCGACGGCTGGTACCTGACCTCGGAGGCCAACGGCACGCCCCTCGCCCTCTCGGTCGGCCCGTCCTCGGGTCAGCCGTACAAGGTGGCGGTCGACGCCGCGCGCGCCGACTTCTTCCCGACCGGCCAGTGGACCCACGTGGTCGTGACCTACGACAAGGCGACGAAGGCGGTCTCGTTCTACCGCAACGGCGTGCGCCAGATCTCGACCGTCAAGTACGCCGCCACGGGCGCGGCCACCGGAGTGCTGGGTTCGGAGAGCACCACGGTGAAGACCCTCGGCTACAACGGTCCGAACTACAACGGCGCGCACGCGAACGGTCTCCTCGACGACTACACCTTGTACAACGGTGTCGCGACGATCGCGGATGTCGTCGCGCTGACGAAGGAGAACAACCCGGCCTTCGATCCCGCCGCCGTGGCGCAGTCGGCGCTCGACGCCGTGAGCGTGCCGACCACCGCGTCCGCCGACTTCGGTCTGCCGGTCACCGCCTCGAACGGCGCGGAGCTGTCGTGGGCGTCCTCCGACGCCGAGGTGATCTCGATCGCCGGGGGCGCGGCATCCGTCACCCGCCCGGCGGGTTCCGACGCGACCGTGACCCTCACCGCCACCGCGGCCTACGGCGGCAGCGCACCGGTGACGAAGACCTTCACCGTGACGGTGCCGAAGGACGGGGCATCCACGTCCATCTATGTCGAGGAGACCGACTTGAGCGAGGTGCTGCTCGAGGACCCGTACCTGGTCAACGGCAACGAGAAGATGGTCGAGTACCTGCTGAGCCTCGACCCGGAGCGCTTCCTGTACTCCTTCTATACGCAGGCCGGGCTTCCGACGACGGCCCAGCCCTACGGCGGCTGGGAGCGCGCCAGCGGTACGCGGTTCCAGGGGCACTTCTTCGGCCACTACGTCTCGGCGCTGTCGCAGGCGTACGCGACGGAGAGCGACCCGACCACCAAGGCGGCGCTGCTCGCCAAGCTCACCACGGCCGTCGACGGTCTCGACCGCGCTCAGCGGGCGTACGCCGCCCTCGACCCGAGCAACGCCGGCTACGTCTCGCCGTTCTCCACGTCGGTGCTGCCGAGCGGCGGCGGCGGGCTGCTCGTTCCCTTCTACAACCTGCACAAGGTTCTGGCGGGCCTCCTCGACGCGCATCAGTACGCACCCGAGGCGGTCTCCGGCAAGGCGCTCACCGTCGCGAGCGGATTCGGCACCTGGGTGCGCAACTGGGCCGCGCGCCAGTCCAACCCGGCGTCGATCCTCAACACCGAGTACGGCGGCATGAACGAGGCGCTCTACGAGCTGTTCAGCATCACGGCGGACCCGGCGCACAAGCGCGCGGCGGAGTACTTCGACGAGGTGACGCTGTTCCAGCAGCTCGCGGCGGGCCAGGACGTGCTCGACGGCAAGCACGCGAACACGACCATCCCCAAGCTCATCGGCGCCCTCAAGCGCTACACGGTGTTCACCGACAACCCGAGCCTGTACGCGATGCTGACCCCCGCCGAGAAGAGCAGCCTCGGCATGTACCGCACCGCCGCTGAGAACTTCTGGCAGATCGTCGTCGACGACCACACCTATGCGAACGGCGGCAACAGCCAGTCCGAGCACTTCCACGGCGCCGACGAGCTCTACGAGCACGCCACCAACGGCACCACGTCGGGCTACGGCGAGAACTCGACCTCCGAGATCTGCAACGAGTACAACATGCTCAAGCTGACCAAGGCGCTGTTCCAGGTGAGCCCCGACGTGAAGTACCCCGACTTCTACGAGCACACCTACATCAACGCGATCCTCGCGCAGCAGAACCCCGAGACCGGCATGATGACGTACTTCCAGCCGATGCAGGCCGGGTACGCGAAGGTGTTCGGCAACCCGGTGGACGAGTTCTGGTGCGACCACGGAACGGCGACCGAGAGCTTCACCAAGCTGGGCGACTCGATCTACTTCCGCAAGGGGTCGTCGGTCTACGTCAACATGTTCCGCTCGTCGGTGTACACCGACGAGGAGCACAACCTGCGCCTCACGCAGACCGCCGATGTGCCGGCCGACGAGACGGTGACGTACACGGTCGAGGCGATCGACGGCGGCGAGCTGGCCGAGGGCACGACGCTGCGCCTGCGCATCCCGAGCTGGGCGGCCGCGACGCCGACCCTGACGGTGAACGGCGCGGCACAGGATGTCGCGGCCCTCACGCAGGACGGCTACATCGTGCTCGAGGTCGCCGCGGGCGACGAGCTCACGTACGTGCTGCCGGCCGAGGTGCGCGTCGACGACTCGACCGAGAACCCCAACTGGGTGGCCTTCACCTACGGGCCGGTGCTGCTGGCGACCGAGCTCAACCGGACGAACGTCGGCTCGACGTACGTCGCGGGCGTGCTGGTGCGCATGAGCACCGCCGACAAGTCGGTGAGCAACGACGTCGTGGTCGACGACGCCGACGCGTTCAAGGCGGGCATCGCCGAGAACCTCGTGCGCATCGAGGACGGCGAGAACCTCAACGGCATAGAGACCATGCGCTTCAAGATGAAGAACGCGGATGCCGCCTCCGAGGCGCTGACCTTCGAGCCCTGGTACAGCCTGTACAACGCGCGCTACGCGATCTACATGGACCTCATCGAGCCCGACTCCCCGCAGGCGCAGGAGCTGATCCTCAAGAGCAAGCAGCAACTGCGCATCGAGGAGACCACGATCGACTCGCTCACGTCGTTCGACAACAACAACAGCGAGGCCGACAAGAACTACAAGTACAACAAGTCCGGTGTGGGAGTCTGGCTGGGCGAGGGTTACCGTGACGGGCAGATGGCCACCGACGCGTACTTCCAGTACGACATGATCGTCGACCCGTCGCTGCCCAAGAACTACCTGGGCGTCCGCTACTTCGGCGGTGACAACGGGCGCACGTTCAACGTGTACGTCAACGACGTCCTGCTGAAGAACGAGCGCATCACCAACGGCGGGGGCGCGACCACGTGGTACGTCCAGTACGACGAGATCCCGGCATCCGTGCTCGCCGGCATCGAAGCGAAGGACAGCTACAAGCGGAATCAGGCCGGCCAGTACGTGCTGGACGCGAACGGCGAGAAGATCCCCGTCGTGACCGTCCGCTTCCAGGGCAACGGCACCAGCTACGTGGGCGGCGTCTACGGCGTCTACACCGCCTCGAAGACCACCTACGGGAAGGATGCCGATCTCTCGGGCCTCTCGTTCGAGGACGGCGCACTCGCTCCCACGCTGGCCGGCGGCGTGTACTCGTACACGGCGACCGTTCCGGAGGACGCGACGACGGCGACGTTCGACGTGGATCCCGCGGTGCCGAGCGGCCTGGTGTACGCCGGTGACGTGCTGATCGACGACACGCAGCCGCGGACGGTGTCGCTTGCGGCGGAGGGCCCCACGGTCCTCACGCTGCGCAGCACCGCGCAGGACCACACCACATCGGCCACGTACACGATCTCGATCGTGCGCGCCGAGCCCGAGCCTGCGCTGCAGGTGACCGCGACGGCGACCGCGCGCTGCGTGGCGGGCAAGGTCGTGCTCGCCGTGTCGACCGCCAACGGCGCGGACGTGCCTGTGGCGCTGTCGATCGCGACGCCGTTCGGCTCCAAGCAGGTGGCGAACCTCGCCGCCGGCAAGACGACGACAGCCGCGTTCACGACGCGCCTCACGCAGATCGAGGCGGGCTCCGTCACGGTCACCGCGACGGGGTCGGTGGGCGGCGAGCAGGCCACGCAGACGGTGCCGGTGGCATTCCCGGCCTTCGTCTGCGGCTGAGACTTCCCGGGGGGATGCCTGGACGGAGGCATCCTCTCGGGGGACCAACCCGAAAACTGCGAAAAGGTTATCGAAAGGGGTTGTTCTCGCTAACCGTTATCGCTAACATCAATTCGAGCCCGAAGATCCACTGCCGGATCCAGAGCAAAGGTGCATCATGCTCACGCTTTCCAACCGCCCCCGTCGGGGCACGACGCAGCCCTCGTCGGCTCGTGTCGTCGCCCGTGCGGTGCCGGTGAGCAGCACCTCGTTCACTCCTTCGCCCGCACCCCCGCGGGCCGGGGGAGCGGAACCGGCAGCGCTCGCGGGCGCAAACGACGTGTACTGGGGAACTCGCGGCGAACGCCCGGATTCCCGCGAGACTCGACGATCGGACGGACCGGTCGCTCGCGAGTTCGGTTCGGCAGAGATGCCGGCCGGGGAATGGAGACAGAAGCAATGAACAAGAAGGGCTTCATCGCTCGCGCCGCGGTCGGCGCGCTCGGCGGCGCACTCCTCATCGGCGGTGCCGGCGCGGCGATCGCCGACGAGGTCGGCAACGAAGACGTCGACGTCAACGTCAACATCGAGGCTCTCGAGCCGGTCGGTGCACTGACGCTGAGCGTTGCGCCCGGTGGTGCGACTCTCGAGGAGGTGCCGTCCGCTAACGAAGATCTGCGCCAGTTCAACGGCACGCTGCCCATCGTCACCGTGACGGACGACCGCGAGGAAGTTCCCGTCGGCCAGTTCTGGTACGTCGTCGGTCAGTCCAGCGCACTGACGTCGGGTGCCAACTCGATCGCCGCCGGCAACCTCGGCTGGACCCCGCACCTGCTCACTGCCGAGGGCGATGGTGAGGTCGCCGAGGGTGACGAGGTTGGCACTGTCCTCGATGGCGACATCGGTCTGAGCACCGGCGAGGACGCGCTCGCGCTCTCGCTCGACTCTGGTGAGGCGGCGAGCGTCGGCACCTGGTCGGCGAACGCCGATCTGTTCCTCAAGACGCCGAAGACGGTGGCTCCGGGTGCGTACACCGGCACGATCACCCTCACCCTCTGGGAAGACGCCTACTGAACCTGATCCCATCCCACGTGGGACCGTGTTGAAATCGGGTCGGGGACGTCGTCGACGGCCCCGACCCTGACATTCCTTGGAAGTACTGTGCAGCAACTCCCCGACGGTCCCGTCTCGGCCGTCCGAACGGCATCAGCGCTGGTCGCCGCTCTCGTGATCCTGGTCATGTCCGCCTTGTGGCTAGCGCCGCCGGCGCATGCCGCCGCCGACGAGGGTCCCGAAGTGCGTTGGTCGGTGGTCCCCGCCGATGAATCGGGCCCGGATGGCCGGCGCGCGGTCGAGATCGAGGTGGACCCTGGCGAGAAGGTTGACGATTACTTTGCCGTCCGCAACATCAGTGCGGACGAAGTCGTCTTCGGCCTCACCGCCGCGGACGGCTTCTACAACCGCAACGGGCGTTTCGACATCCTCGCCGCGGACCAGGAGTCGGTGGACGCCGGCACGTGGATCTCGCTGCCAGAGACCGTCACGGTCCCCGCGGGCGGGACCGTCGTGGTTCCGTTCTCCGTCGCGGTCCCCGACACGGCCGAACCCGGCGACCACGCCGCCGGCATCACCGCGTCGGTGCTCTCGGTGCAGTCTGCGGAGGACGGCACGAGCGTCGGGGTCGAGAGTCGGGTCGGCTTCCGCGTGCTCACGCGCGTCACCGGAGAGATCACGCCGGCCGCCTCGCTGGCGGGCCTCTCCGGCGACTACACCACGTCGTGGAACCCCCTGCGCCCGGGGGAGGCGACCGTCACCTTCGACGTCGTCAACGAGGGCAACACCCGTCTGCTCGCCGAAGGCTCCGTCTCGGCGGGCGGGCACACCGTCTTCTTCCCTGGTGTCGGCGAGTCGACCCAGGAGCTCCTGCCCGGTGACACCCGCACCATCACCGTCGTGGTCGACGACGTGTGGCCGCTGTTCGCGGTGCCGGCGACCGTGACCCTGGCGCCGACCGTCGTGACCATGTCGGACTCGTCCGAGACTCTCGACCCCGTCACCGCGGATGCCGTCGTGTGGGCGATGCCGTGGCCGCAGCTGCTGCTCCTCATCGGTCTCGCGCTCGTCGTGGGGGCGATCCTCTGGGGCCGCATCCGCTCTCGGCGGCGCCTCGCGGCGATGCTCGACGGAGCGCGGGCGGAGGCTCTCGAAGAGGGCCGTGAGCAGGGCCGCAGCGAAGCGAAGACTCCGGCGGGCGTCGCGTGAGGCGCCGGTACGGCCACCTGGCCTTCGGCGTGCTCGCCGCGATCTCGGCATCCACTCTCCTCGCGATGCCCGCGAACGCGGACGAGGTCGACGTCGACAGCGGCACGGTCTCGGTGACGGTGCAGATCGATCCCCTCGAGTGCGTGACAGGCTGCGGCGGGGGTTCCCTGCCGGGGACCGATCTTCCCGCCACCGGCATGGCGGGCATCGAGCCCTTGCTGTGGATCGCCATGGCCCTCGTTGCGGCCGGGGCGGTGTTCGCGCTCAGAGCATGGACGGCGCGTCACGGTCGGACCCTTGCACTGACGGCGTCGTCGACGGCCTACGCTGTGGACAGCGGTGAACACGCTCCCAGGGGGGAGAACCCGTCGGCCGACGAGCCGGCCGGGCACCGTCGGAGCGAACGAGGTGACCCCGCATGACCGAAGCGACGCGAGGCTGGCAGCGTCCCAGCATCTATGACGTCGCGAAGCATGCCGGCGTGTCGCACATGACCGTTTCGCGCGTGCTCAACGGTCACCCGAACATCCGCGAGTCGACGCGTGAGCGTGTGCTCCAGGCGATCGACGAGATGAACTACACCCGCAGCTCGATCGCACGGGCTCTCGCCACCCGTCGTGCGATGCGCATCGGCGTGCTGGTCGACAGCCCGGTGCAGTACGGCCCGAACAGCACGCTGCGCGCGCTCGAGAGCGCCGCCCGCGATGTGGGATACGCGATCAGCGCCTTCTCCATCTCGGAGGACGAAGACCTGCAGATCGACACGGGCGTCGTCGAACTGGTCACGCAGGGGGTCGACGCGCTCTGCGTCATCGCGCCGCGGGCGTCGTCGCTCGATCTTCTGAGGCAGCAGAGCACCGGACTTCCCACGATCGTGATCCGGGCGGAACCGGACGCCACCTGGCACACGGCTGCGGTGGATCAGCGCTTCGGCGCGCGACTCGCCGTCCAGCACCTCATCGATCTCGGGCATCGTTCGATCGCCCACCTCGCCGGACCGCTCGACTGGTACGACGCCCGTGAACGCGAACAGGGCTGGCTCGACGCCCTCGCGGCTGCAGGGCTTCCGGTCAAACCGGCGATCAACGGCGACTGGACGTCGGACTACGGCTACGAGTTCGGCCGCAGCTTCGACTTCGGCGACATCACCGCCGTGTTCGCCTCGAACGACCAGATGGCTCTCGGCCTCGTCCACGGGCTCACGGAGCGGGGGATCCGCGTACCCGACGATGTCAGCGTGATCGGCTTCGACGATCTGCCGGACTCACGCCACTTCATCCCCCCGCTCACCACCGTCCGGCAGGACTTCGCCGCGCTCGGCTCGCTCGCACTGCAGCTCGTCATCGCGGCGATCGAGGGCGAAGAGGGGGCGCAGCACGACATGATCGCGCCCAGCCTCGTCGTGCGATCGTCGACGTCGGCACCGCGCGCCTGAACGCCGACCGGGCCTTTTCCGACACCGGCGATGCGGTCGCGCCAGGAGGTGCGGCCGCTCTTCGTCGCGCCTTGATGTTCTGCGGAATGTTCGCGGTAACGGAAAAGTAACGAAATGCCGAGGCGGAGTTGCGCGCGGGGATTGTTAGCGCGCACAATGGGGTCACACACCTAAGGGTGTCCCGCTGGGGACACATGGATTTCTCTCTGACGAAGAGCGTCGGGGAGTCTCAAGGAGGAGATGAGATGGCACACAAGAAGCGCATGCTGGGGATGCTCGGCTTCGTGGGCGCGGGCGTGCTCGCGCTCGGTCTTGCCGGCTGCTCGGGCGCCGCAAGCGGCGACGCCGGCGACAGCGGCGACAGCAGCAGCGACCTCACCACCGTCGGCTTCGTCGCGGTCGGCCCCGAGGGCGGCTGGCGCAACGCGAACGAGCAGGCCATCAAGGACGCGTTCTCGGAGGAGGCCGGCTTCGACCTGAAGTACGCCCCCGCCGCGAGCCCGACCGACCAGAAGTCGCAGCTCGACGCCTTCGCCACGTTCGTGAACGACGAGGTCGACGTCATCCTGCTCACCGCCACCGAGGCGTCGGGCTGGGAGGACTCGCTCGAGCTCGCGCAGGAGGCCGAGATCCCCGTCATCCTGCTCGATCGCGGTGTCGACGCCAGCGATGACCTCTACGTCACGCGCATCGCCCCCGACAACGTGAAGGTCGCCGGTTCGGTGGGCGACTGGGCCGTCGAGACGTACCCCGAGGGCGCGAGCTACTACGTGCTCGAGGGCGTCCCCGGCCTCTCGGTCGTCAACGAGCGCAACGAGGGCTTCGACGCAGCCATCGAGGGCCAGGACGGCTGGAACAAGATCGGCGCGCAGACCGCCAACTGGACCGCTGACGAGGGCAAGTCGGTCATCGAGACCGTCCTCAAGGAGAACCCGGACCTGCAGTTCGTCTTCGCTCAGAACGACGAGATGGGCATCGGCGCCGCCGCCGCGGTGACCGCTGCCGGCCTGGTCCCGGGCACCGACGTCAAGATCGCCACGATCGACGGCACCACCCCGGCGCTCGAGGCGCTCGCGGCCGGCGACCTGAGCTTCGTCGCCCAGTACAACCCGTTCTTCGGCGACCTCGCCGTGGACGCGGTCAACGACGCCCTCGCGGGCAAGACCGTCGAGAAGACCATCGTCGTCCCGGGCGAGACCTTCGACTCGGCCGAGGCCGGTCAGGCCGCGATCGACGCGGGCAAGGGCTTCTGATCCGACACTGCGTCGGCTAGGAGTAGAGCAGTGCGGGCGGGGGTCGCCGTTCTCGGCGGCCCCCGCTCGTCCTCGTCTCCGTCCCGTTCGTCTGCACTGCAGAAATAAGGAGTCACCCAGCGATGATTGAACCGATCGCGATCGTCGAGGTCCGAGGCGCCTCGATCACCTTCCCGGGGGTCAAAGCGCTCGATGAGGTCAGCTTCCGGCTGCTTCCCGGCGAGGTCCACACCCTGATGGGTGAGAACGGCGCCGGCAAGTCCACTCTCATCAAGGCCCTGACCGGGGTCTACCAGATCGACTCCGGCGAGATCGTCGTGGCCGGCCAGGTGCGTCATTTCACCGGCACCGCCTCGGCGCAGGCCGCGGGGATCTCCACGGTCTACCAGGAGGTCAACCTCTGCACGAATCTCACCATCGGTGAGAACGTGATGCTCGGTCACGAGGTCCGTGGCCTGGCCGGCGTCAACTGGCGCAAGACCCACGCGCTCGCCCGCGAGGCCCTCGCCCGCATGGGGCTGGGCGACCTCGACCCGCGCGCACCCCTCTCCTCCCTCTCCATCGCGATGCAGCAGCTGGTCGCCATCAGCCGCGCGATGGTCACCGACTCGAAGGTGCTCATCCTCGACGAGCCGACGTCGAGCCTCGACGCGAACGAGGTCGAGGTGCTCTTCGGGGTCATCCGTCGCCTGCGCGACCAGGGCGTCGCGATCCTCTTCGTCTCGCACTTCCTCGACCAGGTGTATGCGATCAGCGACCGCATCACGGTGCTGCGCAACGGCAAGTTCGTCGGCGAGTACCTCAAGCGCGACCTCGACCGTACGCAGCTCATCTCCAAGATGATCGGCAAGGACTTCGAGTCCCTGCGCGCGCTGGGCTCCAATCGTCAGACCGAGGCGCGCGACCGCACCCAGACCCCGCTGTTCGCGGCTGAAGGTCTCGGACGCAAGGGCGCGATCGAGCCCACCGACGTCGACATCCACGCCGGCGAGGTCGTCGGCTTCGCCGGGCTCCTCGGCGCCGGGCGCACGGAACTCGCCAGGCTCATCGCCGGTGCCGACAAGGCCGACTCGGGCACGGTGCGCATCCGCGGCAAGAAGGTCTCGCTGAACTCTCCCGTGGCCGGCCTCTCGCAGGGCATCGCCTACTCGACCGAGAGCCGTCGCGACGACGGCATCGTCGGCGACCTGAGCGTCCGCGAGAACATCATGCTCGCAGTCCAGGCGCGTCGAGGGTGGTTCCGGCGTGTGCCCGCCCGCGAGGTCGACCAGCTGGTCACGACCTACATGGAGCGCTTCAGTGTGCGCCCCAACGACCCCGACCGGCCCATCCGCCTGCTCTCCGGCGGAAACCAGCAGAAGGTGCTCCTCGGGCGCTGGCTCGCGACGAACCCCGATCTGCTCCTGCTGGACGAGCCGACCCGCGGCATCGACGTCGGCGCGAAGGCCGACATCCAGGAGACCGTGGCCGAGCTCGCAGAAGGCGGGATGGGCGTGGTGTTCATCTCGTCCGAGCTGGAAGAGGTCGTGCGTCTCTCCGAGCGCATCGTCATCCTGAAGGACCACCAGAAGGTGGGCGAGGTCGTGAACGGCCCCGAGGTGACGGCAGAGAGCATCGTCTCGGTCATCGCGACCGAGAGCGGGGACGAGGCCGAAGAGCAGGCCGACGCCCTCGCCGAAGAGGTCGCCGCCGGCGACGACCGCAATGGACTCGAAGGGAGCGCGTCATGAGCCGCGTCAAGACCGCGTTCCGCACGCCCTGGTTCTGGGCGATCATCGGGATCGCGCTGCTGCTGCTGGTCAACTCGATCAAGAACCCCGCGTACCTCGCGATCAGCGTCAACCCGACGACGGGGCTGCTCACCGGCAACGTGCTCGACATCCTGCGCATCTCGGCGCCGATCATCATGATCGCGCTGGGCATGACGTTCGTCATCGCGACCGAAGGCATCGACCTCTCCGTCGGATCGATGATGGCCGTCGGCGGCGCCGTCGCCATGCAGACCCTGTCGACCCTGGACTCCAACTCGGTGGGCGCGATGTTCACGGCCATCGGCCTCGCGCTGCTGCTGGCGATCGTCCTCGGCGCGATCAACGGCATCCTGGTGGCGGTCGTGGGGCTGCAGCCCTTCATCAGCACCCTGATCATGATGCTCGCCGCCCGCGGCATCGCTCGCGTGATCACGGACGGCCAGAACACGAACGCCACGAACGAGCCGTTCCGGCAGCTCGCGAACGGCCAGATCCTCGGACTGCCCACCAGCTTCGTGCTCGCCATCGCGATCGTGGTGCTGATCGCGCTGACCATGCGCCGCACCGCTCTCGGCCTCATGATCGAGTCCATCGGCATCAACCCGAAGGCGAGCCGCCTCGCCGGCATCCGTCCCCGTCCGATCCTGATCGGCGTCTACGTCCTGTCCGCCGCGCTCGCCGCGGTCGGAGGCCTCTTCAGCGTCTCCGAGGTGATGACGGTGAGCGTCGGAGGCACCGGAAACCTGATGGAGCTCGACGCGATCCTCGCGGTCGTGATCGGTGGCACCTCCCTCGCGGGAGGCAAGTTCTCGATCCTGGGCTCCACCATCGGCGCCCTCCTCATCGCGACCCTGAACAAGACCGTGCTGTTCCTCGGCATCCCCGCCGCGGCGACGCCGGCGTTCAAGGCGCTCGTCATCATCGCCCTGGTGCTGCTGCAATCGGAGCGGATCCGCTCGTTCGCGTTCTCACGCACGAAGTCCTCCGGCACCCCGACGGGGCCGGCGACGCCGGCCGCGACGGAGAGCACCCCCGTTTCGAAGGAGGTCGTGGCATGAGCACTTCACGCACGCTCGCTGAAACCGTCCCGCCCGTCGCCGATCTGCCCGAGAGCAAGAAGGCGGAGAACGTCACCCACCTGTCGCGGCTGTGGGAGCGCAGTCAGACGCTCATTCCCACGCTGACCGCGCTGGTGCTGCTGTTCGGCATGCTCATCTACGCGGAGATCGCATACGGCCGCGTGTTCCACGCCGGAACGATGTCGAGTCTGCTCGTCAGCTTCGCGCCCACCATCATCCTCGCGGTCGGCATGACCATCGTGATCGTCTCGGGAGGCATCGACCTGTCGGTCGGTGCCGTGGTCGCGTTCAGCTCGGTCGCCGGCGTGATGCTGATGAACATCGGGGTCAACGGCTGGCTGTCGATGCTGCTCATGATCGTGTTCGGCGCGGTCTTCGGGCTCATCGCCGGCGTGATGATCCAGTACTTCAACGTGCAGCCGTTCATCGCGACGCTCGCGATGATGTTCCTCGCGCGCGGCCTCGCGTCGATCCTCTCGACCACCCCGGTGATCGCCCCCGAGGACTCGCCCATCCTGCTCCTCGCCACCGACTGGAAGCTCATCGACGGCCCGAAGGTCAACGACTTCACGATCACGCCGGGTCTGCTCATCGCGGTCCTGGTGGTGCTCGGCGGGCTGTTCTTCATGCACCGCACCCGCATGGGCCGCACCGTCTACGCGATCGGCGGCAACGAGTCCTCCGCCCAGCTGATGGGCCTTCCCGTCTCGCGGACCCGCGTCTGGATCTACATCGCCTCGGGTGCCCTGTCGGGTCTCGCAGCGATCGTGTACACGGCCGAGGTCGGCGGCAAGGCGCAGAACGTCACGGGTATCGGCTGGGAGCTCGACGCCATCGCGGCGGTCGTCATCGGCGGCACCCTGCTGACGGGCGGCTACGGCTATATCCTCGGCTCGATCGTCGGCGTGTTCGTGATCGCGGCGCTGCGCCTCATCATCACGAAGGACGGCACCATCAACCCCGAGTACCTGACGATCATCACCGGCGCCGTGCTGCTCGCCTTCGTGCTGCTGCAGCGGGTGCTGACGCGAAGGAGGTCGAGCTGATGTCGAACGAGAACCTGCAGGCATCGATCGACGCGGTCCGCGCCGATGTTGCGAGGCTGCATGCCGAGTTGGTGCGCTACAACCTGATCGTGTGGACCGGCGGGAACGTGTCGGGCCGTGTGCCGGGCGCCGACCTGTTCGTGATCAAGCCGTCGGGTGTGAGCTACGACGACCTGACGGCCGAGAACATGATCCTGTGCGACCTGGACGGCAACGTCATCCCCGGCACGCCGGGCAGCGACCGCAGCCCGTCGAGCGACACGGCGGCGCACGCGTACGTGTACCGCAACATGCCCGAGGTCGGGGGAGTGGTGCACACCCACTCCACGTTCGCGGTGGCGTGGGCGGCGCGCGGTGAGGAGATCCCGTGCGTGATCACGGCGATGGCCGACGAGTTCGGCGGTCCGATCCCGATCGGCCCGTTCGCGATTATCGGCGACGACTCGATCGGCCGCGGCATCGTCGAGACGCTGACCGGGCACCGCTCGCGGGCGGTGCTGATGCAGAACCACGGCCCGTTCACGATCGGCACGTCGGCCAAGGACGCGGTCAAGGCCGCGGTCATGGTCGAGGACGTCGCGCGCACGGTGCACTACGCCCGTGAGGCCGGTCCGCTGATCCCGATTCCGCAGGAGGCGATCGACCGCCTGTACGACCGGTATCAGAACGTCTACGGCCAGTCGACGGACGAGCGCCGCGACGCGGAGGGCGAGCGATGATGACGGATGCTGCGGCTCAGGCGATCCGCGAGGGTCGCACCGCGCTCGGGGTCGAGTTCGGCTCGACGCGCATCAAGGCCTGTCTGATCGATCTCGACGACCCCACCCGCGTGCTGGCGACCGGATCGCACGCGTGGGAGAACCAGCTGCAGGACCGCAACTGGACGTACGCCCTCGACGATGTCTGGTCGGGGTTGCAGGCCGCCTACGCGGCGCTGGTCGACGAGGTGCGCGGCACCTACGGCGTCGTGCCCGAGGTCTTCGGTGCGATCGGCGTCTCGGCGATGATGCACGGCTATCTCGCGTTCGACGCCGAGGGTGAGCTGCTCACGCCGTTCCGCACGTGGCGCAACACCTCCACCGAGCGCGCCGCGGCGGTGCTGTCGGAGCTGTTCGGCACCAACATCCCGCTGCGGTGGTCGATCGCGCACCTGTACCAGGCCGTCCTGAACGAAGAGGACCATGTCGCCGACATCCGGTTCCTCAACACCCTCGCCGGCTACGTCCACTGGAAGCTCACCGGCCGGGCGGTGCTGGGCGTCGGCGATGCGTCGGGCATGTTCCCGATCGACGCGGCGACCCGAGGGTACGACGCGGGCATGCTGCAGAAGTTCGACCGGCTCGTCGCGGAGCGCGCCCCGGACCTCGATGTCTCCGCGCTCCTGCCCGAGGTCCTCGTCGCGGGCGCACGGGCGGGCGAGCTGACCGCCGAGGGTGCGCGGCTGCTGGATCCGTCCGGTGCCCTGCGCCCCGGCATCCCGTTCTGTCCTCCCGAGGGGGATGCGGGAACCGGCATGGTCGCGACGAACTCGGTCGCGCCGCGCACCGGCAATGTGAGCGCGGGAACGAGCATCTTCGCGATGGTGGTGCTCGAGAGCCCGCTGCGGGAGGCGCACGAGGAACTCGACCTCGTGACGACGCCCGCCGGCGACCCGGTCGCGATGGTCCACTGCAACAACGGCGCGAGCGAGCTCGCAGCCTGGGTCGGTCTGTTCGAGCAGTTCGCCTCCATCGCCGGGGGCGGCCTGAACGCGGACGAGGTGTTCGAGGCGCTCTTCCGCGAGGCGCTCGATGGCGACCCCGACGCCGGGGGCCTGCTCGCCTACAACCACCTGTCGGGCGAGCCGATCGCCGGGCTCCCCGAGGGCCGCCCGCTGTTCGTCCGCACGCCCGAGAGCCGCTTCACCCTCGCGAACTTCATGCGCGCGCAGCTGTACGGCGTGTTCGGCACGCTCGCGCTGGGCATGCGCGTGCTCGAAGCGGAGGGAGTCGCCCTGGACCGCATGTATGCCCATGGCGGCGTCTTCCGCACGGCGGGCGTCGCCCAGCGATTCCTCGCCGGCGCGCTCGGCGCGCCGGTCGCGGTGGCCGACACCGCTTCCGAGGGCGGTGCCTGGGGCATCGCCGTCCTCGCCGCGTTCGCCGTCGACACGGCAGACGCGGACCTCGACGTGTTCCTCACGGACCGCGTCTTCGCGCACACCGGGTTCGAGTCCCTCGAGCCCGATGCGGAGGATGTGCCCGGCTTCGCCGCGTACCTCGCCCGCTACCGCGCAGGCCTGTCGATCGAGCGCGCCGCGATCGCGGCGAAGCTGTGACACCGGCTCCCTCACCCCGCTAGATCTGAAGGAAAGACCATGACCCGCACGCCCTTGTCCACGTCCCTCGACTCGTATGAGGTGTGGTTCGTCACCGGCAGCCAGAACCTGTACGGCGAGGAGACGCTCCGCCAGGTCGCTGAGCAGTCCCAGGCCGTCGTGGACGGCCTGTCCGGCCTGCCGGTGAAGGTGGTGTGGAAGCCCGTCCTGAAGGACTCGGACTCGATCCGCCGTCTGGCGCTCGAGGTGAACACGCGCGACGACGTCGTCGGCGTGATCGCGTGGATGCACACCTTCAGCCCGGCGAAGATGTGGATCTCGGGTCTGGACGCGCTGCAGAAGCCGCTGCTGCACCTGCACACGCAGGCGAACGTCGAGCTGCCGTGGGCCGACATCGACTTCGACTTCATGAACCTGAACCAGGCCGCCCACGGCGACCGCGAGTTCGGGTACATCCAGACCCGCCTGGGCGTGGCGCGCAAGACCGTCGTCGGTCACGTGTCGAACCCGGCCGTGCGGCAGCAGGTCGAGGACTGGCAGCGGGCCGCCGCCGGCTGGGCCGCGGTCCGCACCCTGAAGCTCGCGCGGTTCGGTGACAACATGCGCTTCGTCGCGGTCACCGAGGGCGACAAGACCGAGGCGGAGCTGCGGTTCGGCGTGCAGGTCAACACGTGGGGAGTGAACGAGCTCGCCGAAGCGGTGGATGCCGCGACCGACGCCGACATCGACGCCCTGGTGCAGGTCTACCTCGACTCGTACGACGTCGCCGACGAGCTGCTGCCGGGCGCCGAGCGCCACCAGTCGCTGCGCGACGGCGCCGCGATCGAGCTCGGCCTGCGCTCGTTCCTGGAGGAGGGCGGCTTCGGCGCCTTCACGACCTCGTTCGAGGACCTCGGCACGCTGAAGCAGCTGCCCGGTCTCGCGGTGCAGCGCCTGATGGCCGAGGGCTACGGCTTCGGTGGCGAGGGCGACTGGAAGACCGCGATCCTGATCCGCGTCGCCAACGTGATGGGTGCGGGCCTTCCCGGCGGTGCGTCGCTGATGGAGGACTACACCTACGACCTGGTCGCGGGCGACGAGAAGATCCTCGGCGCGCACATGCTCGAGGTGTCGCCGTCGCTGACCACCGCCAAGACCCGCCTGGAGATCCACGCGCTCGGCATCGGCGGCAAGGAGGACCCGGTGCGTCTGGTCTTCACCGCCGACCCCGGCCCTGCCGTGGTGGTCGCGATGAGCGACATGCGGGACCGGTTCCGCCTCGTCGCCAACGTCGTCGAGAACGTCGACGCCCCCGACCTGCCCAAGCTCCCCGTGGGCCGTGCGATCTGGAAGCCCGCGCCCGACTTCGCCACCAGCGCCGCCTGCTGGCTCGAGGCCGGTGCCGCGCACCACACCGTGATGTCGACCGCCGTCGGCATCGAGGTGTTCCGCGACTTCGCCGAGATCGCCCGCACCGAGCTCGTCGTCATCGACGAGGACACCACCGTGCGCGGTTTCCGCCGCGAGCTGCGCTGGAACCAGGCCTACTACCGCCTCGCCCAAGGTCTCTGAGTCATCCGCCGCGGGGCGTCCGGATCCGCTCCGGCCGCCCCGCGGCATCGCGTTCCACCCCTACAACCGAACACCGCACCCGCACAGACGCGCACCGTCCGGCGTCGTCGCCACCCGAACGAACAGGAAGCTCGATGAAGAGACAGCGCTCCACCCTCCCTCGGAATGGAACACGGCGACCCACCGCACGGCGCGCGATCGCGGCATCCGTGGCCGGTGCGCTCGCCGTGACCACGATCGGCCTGTCGGCTCCGCTCGCGGCAAACGCCGCAGACGTGCCGGCGCCCTCCGCCCACTACGACATGACGCACGCGGGCACGAGCCTCATCGACGTGTCGGGCAACGGTCGCAACGCGACGCTGACCAACCTCACCGACGCGTCGTTCGTCGACGCCGGGGGCGACGACGTGCTGCGGTTCAAGGCCGACGGCTACGCGTCGCTGCCGAAGGGCCTCGTGACCGGCACCGACAACAGCTTCACCGTCGAGTACACGGTCTCGACCCAGACGTCGGCGAACCACTTCGGCTGGGTCATCGGCGACGGCGTCGGACCGTGGAACACGACCCAGCTCGGCAACCACGTCTTCCTCAGCCCCCGCTCGTCGCAGGGCGGTTACACCAATCAGGTCCTCTCGGCCATCCGCGTGAAGTCGGGCACCGACAACGGCGAGAGCCGGCTTCCGGCGGGCGGCGGCCTCAACCCGGGCTTCACCACGCTCACGATGGTGGGTTCGGGCAACACGCTGACGCTGTATCGCGATGGTGCGGTCATCTCGACGCTCACCCACACCCGGGCGATGAGCTCGATCATCCCGAGCGGCGACGTGCTGGGCTACCTGGGCCGGTCGCTGTACCAGGGCGATCCGCTGCTTCGCGCCGATGTCTCCGACGTCAAGTTCTGGGATGTGGCGCTCACCGCCGAGGAGGTGTCGTCGAGCATGCCGACTGCTGCCGAGAAGACCGCTGCGACCTCCGCCTTGCTGCGCGGAGACGTGCTCGCGACGATGCTCGGGGCGAACGCATCGCTCGACAGCGTCTCGAGCAACCTGATTCTGCCGGCGACGGTCAACGGCGTCGCGCTCACGTGGGCGTCGTCGGCGCCGTCGGTCGTCTCGACGGCCGGAGTCGTCTCGCGCTCGATCATCGAGAACACCCCCGTCACCCTCACCGCGACCACGGCGCTGGGCACGCTCACGTTCGATGTCACCGTGCTGGCGCCGTCGGTGGCGGCCGACCTCGACGCGATCTCGCTCGCGACGCGCACCACCGAGAACCTGCCGCTGGCGACGAAGGGCGCGGTCAACGCGTCCGCGATCACCTGGACGTCGTCGGACGAAGAGCTCGTGACCGAGACGGATGCCTCGTACGCGGCGCCCGCTGTCGGTGCGGCGGACCCGTACGCCGGCGGCGGCATCGTGACGCGCCCCGCCTACGGCGAGGGCGACCGCGAGGTCACGCTCACCGCGCACGCCACGCTCAACGGTCAGACGGCCGAGCGCACGTTCGAGGTCACGGTGGCGGAGAAGGGCCGCTGGGCTCCCGACGCCGGCTACGCGGCGGCGTACTTCAAGTCCGACGGCGACGAGAAGATCTACCAGGCGGCGACGTCGGGCAACGACTTCTTCACGTTCTCGCCGGTCAACGGCGGCAACGCCGTGATCACGTCGACCGCCGACACCAAGGGTCTGCGCGACCCGTACATCCTGCGCTCGAAGGACGGCGACAAGTACTACATGGTCGCCACCGACCTCTGCATCAGCTGCGGCACGGGCTGGGGCCCGGCGCAGTCGGCCGGAAGCCTCAAGATCGAGGTGTGGGAGTCGACCGACCTGGTGGACTGGAAGCGCACCAACGGAGACAACACGGGCATCACCATCAACCAGCCCGAGGCCGGCATGACGTGGGCGCCCGAGGCGTACTGGGACGACGACCTGCAGTCGTACGTCGTGTTCTTCGCCTCGCGCCTCTACTCGGACGCGACCCACACCAACTCCGACAAGCTGTACGCCCGCATGTTCTACGTGCTGACGCGCGACTTCAAGACGTACACGTACCCGCCGGCGAGCTGGCAGGACACCGGGTACGCCCGCATCGACTCGACGGTCACCAAGATCGGGGACTACTACTACCGCTTCACCAAGAACGAGGAGAGCGGCGCCGCCGGCACCCTCGAGGCGGGCAAGGACATCTTCCTCGAGCGTTCGAAGGTGCTCACCGCGCCCACGACGCAGTCCAGCTGGACGGCGAACCCCGAATCCACGTGGCAGCTCACCGACACCCGCATGACGAGCCTCGAGACCGGGCAGTCCGGTGAAGGCCCCGAGATCATCAAGCTGAACGAGGGCGACCCGAACAACGCCGGCGACGGCTATGTGTTCCTCGTCGACAACTACAGCGCGGGCGGCTACCGGGCGTTCCTGACCACGGGGGCGGCGATCGCGTCGAGCCAGCAGTCCGACCGCCTGTCGCAGCGCGCCGCGTGGAACGTCCGCCCCGTCGGCGGGCTGCCGGCGAGCCCCCGCCACGGTGCTTTCGTGAGCGTCACGCAGTCGGTGCTCACCGCGATGCACCAGTGGACGGATGTCGCGGCCGTGGCCTCGACGACGACCCTCGCGGCGTCCGGCAGCACGCTGACGGCCGAGGTCGAGGCGGCGGACGGCGGCGACGTCGTCGGCACCGTGACCTTCTCGGGCGGCTCGTGGAGCAAGACGGTCGGCCTGGAGGACGCCTCGGCGTCCGTCACGGCCCCCGCGGGAGTCGGCAGCGTCACCGCGCACTATGACGGCTACGCCGACGGGCTCGTTGCGACGTCGTCCTCCTCGGCGGTGTCGATCGCCCTCGACATCGCCGCCACCGGCACTACGCGCTGCGTGGCCGGCAAGGTGACCGAGGTCGTGACGGTCACGAACCGTGACGATGTCGCCGCCACGATCGTGATCGGGGGTGCCTACGGCTCGAAGACGGTCACCGTCGCCGCGGGCAAGAGCGCCTCCGCCACCTTCACCACGCGCCTGGCCTCGATCGCCGCCGACACGGTGTCGATCAGCGCGCAGTCCGCGGACGGCCGGAGCCACGCTTCCACCGTGACGGTGGCCGCAGCCGGCTGCAACTAGCGCACACGTGAGGGGTCCGCATCTTCTGATGCGGGCCCCTCACCGCGCGTGGTGCTCGGGCCGATTGGCCCGCCACGGGCCGCGCGAACTACTGTGACAACGTCCCGCATCTGAAGAGGATCGAAACCATGGCACGTCCCCCCGCATCCGGAACCCAGCACGCACTCCGCGCCGGCGACTACGAGGCCGTCGTGGCGAGCGTCGGCGCGACGCTCCGCTCGCTCACGTATCGCGGCCGCGACCTCGTCGTGCCGTTCGAGGCCGACGAGGTGCGTCCCGCGCACCGCGGCGCGACCCTCGCTCCCTGGCCGAACCGCGTGGTCGACGGCCGCTACTCGTTCGGCGGCCGCGATTTCCAGCTGCCGCTCACCGAGCCCGCGCGCTCTCACGCGCTGCACGGCCTCGCCACGTGGCTCGACTTCGAGGCGATCGACAAGGGCCCCGACCACGTGACCCTGGCGGCCGTCATCCAGCCGCAGACGTTCTTCCCGTGGCGTCTCGTCATCACCACGACCTTCGCGCTCGGGCCCGACGGCCTCACGCAGTCGGTGACGGCGCACAACGAGAGCGACGAGCCGGCCCCGTGGGGCACCGGCCCGCACCCGTACCTCGTCGCCGGGGACGGCCGTGTCGACGGCTGGACGCTCGAGCTGCCCGCCGCCCAGGTGCTGGCGGTCACGCCCGACCGCCTCATCCCGACCGACCTCGTCGCGGTCGACGCCGAGGACCCGCAGCGCTTCGACTTCCGCTCCGCCCGCGAGATCGGCGCGGCAGAGATCGACCACGCGTACTCGGGCCTCATCCGCGACGTCGACGGCACCGCCACGGTGCGCGTGATCGGTGCAGCGGGCTCGGGTGTCGAGATGTCGTGGGATGCCGCGTGCCCGTGGGTGCAGATCCACACCGCCGACAAGCCCGACGCCGCGCAGAGCCGCCTCGGCCTCGCCGTCGAGCCCATGACGTGCGCGCCCGACGCTTTCAACGCCGGGTCGTACGACTACGACGCCGGGCTCATCGTCATCGAGCCCGAGGCATCCGTCACCGCTTCGTGGCGCATCGCCGCGATCGACTGAGTCTTCCGCACGCGACACAGCGAAAGCGGAGCCGGCCCCCCGGTCGGCTCCGCTTTCATCGTCTGCGGATCAGCTGTCCCGCAGGTCTTCCTTGATCTCGTTGCGCGTTTTCACCGAGTCGCGCTCCGCTTCGGCCTTCTTGACTTCGGCATCAGCCTTCATCTCGTCGACCTTGTCCCCGACTCGATCGGTGGTGTCTTCCCACGCGTCCTGGATCTTCTCGCCGACGGCCTTGGCCGTCTCCTTCGCGTCTTCCATGAATCCCATCGATCTCTCCTCTCATGAGGGATGAGAACGACGCTACGCGCGAGGCACGGGGCGAGGCAGGGGGTTGATTCGGCGCGTGGCGCTTGATACACGGACCGATGGATGCTGCCCCTCTGGGCTTCGCCGCACGGTTGCGGCCCGGCCGCCGCGGAGGACTCTGCGCGGGTGAGGCGGCGTCAGCGGACCGGCGTCGTGGTGTCGATCGCGTCGCGGAGCGGACGGCGCATCGGCGCCCAGTAGTGCGTCGGCGTGACGCGGGCCAGCGCGTCGACCAGGCGCGCCTCGCGGCCGATCATCGTGCGCGGGCGCCGGCGGACCGTTGCCTCGACGATGCGCGCCGCCGCGTCGGCGGGCTCGGTGTGGTACATCGCGGCCTGCGCGGCTGCCGCGCGCTGGGCGACCGCGGGGTCGATCGCCGCGGCGTACCGGCCGTGCAGGATGATGCCCGTCTTCACGCCCGCGGGGTAGACCGCGCCCACCGTGATCGTGGAGCGCTCGAGCTCGTGACGCAGCGACTCGGTGAACCCGCGCACCGCGAACTTGCTCATCGCGTAGGGGATGCGCCCCGCAGGCGCCGCGAGGCCGTAGATCGACACCAGGTGCGTGATGTGCGCCGCCGGCTCGCGCCGCAGCGCAGGCAGCAGCGCCTGCGTGACGTTGACGGTGCCCCACAGATTCACGTCCATGAGCCAGCGCATCTCGGCCATGGTCACCTGGTCGATGTCGCCGAGCATCGACGACCCGGCGCACGTCACGAGCGCCTGGATGCGCGGATGGGATGCCTCGACCTCCGCCACGATCGCGGCGACCGCGTCGTCGTCGGTGAGGTCGATCACGTGCGTGGTGTGCCCGGTGCCGTCGAGGGTCGCGGCAACCGCGGCGAGGCCGTCGGGGTTGCGGTCGAGCAGGGCGATGCGCGCTCCTCGCGCGGCCAGCTGCCGTGCCACGTCGGCGCCCATTCCCGCGGCGCCGCCGGTGATGACGGTGGTGCGCCCGCGCACGTCCAGGGGTGGCTGCTTCGCCATGTGATGCCTCTCGGTCCGGTCGTCGCCGTCGACGAGCCGCGCATACGATTCTCGCTGACTCGGGAGTGCCCGACGGACGCTAGCCTTTGAGGGGAGGTTCGATGGGCAAGACCGCAGAGGCGATCGCCGAAGGGGTGTCCATCGCGTCCGCCGCAGCGCGCCTGGCGATCCGCAACCGCATCCTCGTCGAGACGATCGCGCACGACGAGGCGTTCGACGTGGTGGCCTTCACGCCGTTCGCGCGCGAGACCCTTCTCGGCCTCGCCGACGAGCAGGAGCAGGCTGCCGCGCTCGTGAAGCGTCAGCGGAAGAAGGCCTGGGGCAAGTTCACCGATCCCGACGGCACGCACGACTACCGCGACCGCGACACCCGCAACCTCCGGCGGCGCGGCCGGCAGTACGCCGGCGTCGCGACGGCGCTCCGGCGCATGGCCGACGACCCTCACGTGGTCCGGACCTTCATCGAACAGTCACGCGACGCCGCGTGGGGCGACGTCGAGGCCAATCTCCAGCGCCGCCTGCGGGTCGAGGGCATGCGCCCTGAGCTCGACCCCGACTACGACCGCATGCGCGCCGCCCGCATGCAGTCGATCCGCCTCGTCGACCTCCCGCGCCTCGCGGCGCACAAGCGTCATCAGGAGGATCCGGAGACGGATGCTGCGCCCCCGGCCGAGCCTGCGGCACATTCGCCGCGCATCTCGGGCATCGACGTCAGCGAGCTCGATTCCTGACGCGTGTCCATGCTCGGGCGTACTCTCGAGCCGTGGCCGACGCAGCCCCACCGCATCCGATGCGCTTTCCTCTGGATCATCCGCTGACCGAGCGGGTGCGCGGCATCTGCCTGCCCTACCCTGAGGCGGCGGAGGTGCCGGCGCACGGCCGCTCCACCTTCCGCGCGGGCAAGCGCCAGTTCGCGATCGTCGGCGCCGCCCACGACGACGCCGGAGCGGTCGAGTTCATCCCCGACGACCTGGAGCGCCCGGTGCTCCTCGAGCGCGAAGACGTCTTCGTGCCGCCCTACGAGGGCGCGTACGGCTGGCTCGCGATCCGTGTCGAAGCGGATGCCGGCGACTGGGAACTCCTCGCCGAGCTCATCGACACCTCGTACCGCCAGGTCGCGCTGCAACGACAGCTGCGTGCTCTCGACGGCGGGTAGGGGAGCTCTGATGCGCGCGGACACGCCCGGGAAACCAGCATCCGACCGCCGATTCGCGCGGCGCGCATCCGTCAGGTATTCTTGACGACGTTGTGCGCGAGAGCGAGCAACATGCGCCCGTAGCTCAATGGATAGAGCATCTGACTACGGATCAGAAGGTTAGGGGTTCGAGTCCCTTCGGGCGCGCACTGTGTTGAGACAGTAACCTTGAGAAAAGCGCCGGTTTACCGGCGCTTTTCTTGTTTCTGCGAGTCATACTGGCATCGCCGACGACGCCACATGGCGTCACAGCACGCCACACGTATGTGTGCACCTATGTGTGCACTAGATCGAACGCCACTCGGCACCATGTGTGACGTCTGGTGCCACAGCTTCACCTCTACGCGATTCCTGCTGTCTCGGCGGAACGCCGATGCCAAACGCCTTCTTGATCTTCGTCTCGATCTCGGCCGCGACTCTCGGGTTCTTGATGAGGAAGTTGCGCGCGTTCTCTTTGCCCTGGCCGAGCTGCTCGCCCTCGTACGTGTACCAGGCGCCGGACTTCTTGACAATGGCATGCTCGACGCCGAAGTCGATGAGGCTGCCTTCGCGTGAGATGCCCACCCCGTACAGGATGTCGAACTCGGCCTGCTTGAACGGAGGGGCCATCTTGTTCTTGACGACCTTCACGCGGGTTCGGTTGCCGACCGCCTCGGTGCCGTCCTTGAGGGTCTCGATGCGGCGGATGTCGAGACGCACCGATGCGTAGAACTTGAGCGCCTTGCCGCCGGCGGTGGTCTCGGGGGAACCGAAGAACACGCCGATCTTCTCGCGCAGCTGGTTGATGAAGATCATCGTGGTGTTGGTCTGATTGAGACCACCCGTGAGCTTGCGCAAGGCCTGCGACATGAGGCGCGCCTGCAGGCCGACGTGGGAGTCGCCCATCTCACCCTCGATCTCAGCCTTGGGCACGAGTGCGGCCACCGAGTCGATCACGATCAGGTCGATCGCCCCGGAGCGCACGAGCATGTCGGCGATCTCGAGAGCCTGCTCGCCGGTGTCGGGCTGGGACACCAGAAGCGCGTCGATGTCGACGCCGAGCTTCTGCGCGTAATCCGGGTCGAGCGCGTGCTCCGCGTCGATGAACGCGGCGATGCCGCCCGCGCGCTGAGCGTTCGCGATCGCGTGCAGGGTCAGCGTCGTCTTACCCGACGACTCCGGCCCGTAGATCTCGATGATGCGACCACGCGGCAGACCACCGATGCCGAGTGCGACATCGAGCGCGATCGAACCGGTCGGAATCACCTCGACCGGAGCGCGCTCATCGCTGCCGAGACGCATCACCGAACCCTTCCCGAACTGGCGGTCTATCTGCGCCAACGCTTCCTCGAGCGCTCTCTCCCTCGCGGCCGGGGAAACCCCGCCCACCCGGGGCGAGGGAGGTGCTGTCGGGGGCGCCGGTGCAATGAGCGCGAGAGATCGCTCCAGGTTAGTGACAACAATCCGGCGGAGTTCTTCCAGTTCCGCTGCACGAACAAGGGCAGTCTCCGAGCTGGGGGAGCGCCACTGGCTGGGGCGGCCCTCTGCTGCGGCGAACTCAACGGTCAGCCACTCCCAGTCCTTGAGTTCGTGCGGCGTCATTGGGCCTTGAAGGAATTCGCGCCCAGACTTGACCCGGGCCCGCCACTCGATCTCCGTCGCGAAGTGCAGCAGGCCGAGGGCTGTCACCATCGCCACATCAACTTCACCCCAAGCGTCAACGAGATCCTCCTGGAATCTTGCGATCGCCACGGGTTCCGACTCCGGCACGGGCGCGAAGTACCCGATGCCCTCACCAACGACTAGCCAGTCGTGATGTTCGCGATGTAGTGCCTCGAGCGCGGCCTGGTACCAGGCTGGTGGGTCGGGAGACTCGACAGCGACGCTCGCGAGGATCTCGCGGAAGTTTTGCAGACGCAGTTGTTCTACGCCGCTCACACGAGCCCATTCTCAATAAAGTCCCAGGGAGTGGAGTAGCCGAGCACAGGCTTGCAGACCTGGATGTGATCTCTTTTCATGCGGATGGTCTCGTCGTAATCGTCCGTGTCGTACGGCACGGTTTCCACGACATTCTCCGGGCTCGCCCACGCGATGCGGGCTCGGAGCCCATGGCCCAGAGGTTCAGCTCCGTACGCCTCGGTCTTTTCGCGGGTGTCCGCCAGAAACGTCGAACCCGCCTGCATGTCGGCAAACGCAGAACTGAAACGCAGTACTGCTGGGCTCGAAGCACCCGTCCGGATCAGCGACAAGAGTCCAGCACCGCGGTAGCCGGCGGTCGCGGGGCTGAAAAGGCGAACCGTCGCGCCCAAAGTGACTGGGGCCACCGACAGAGCACCGCCTGAGGCCCGCCAGATCCGGAAGTCATCGACGAGCGCGCGTCGAATAACCATGCCGCCGAGGGAATGCCCGACGAGGATGAGTTGCTCATAGTTGAGCACTCCGACGTCTCCTCCCGCGACACCCCTCGCCTGCGAGAGGAGTGGCGCGGGCGTTGGATAGTACGCGGCCAGACGGCGTCGAAAGCGGTCGGATGTGGATTTGATCGTGTCGACAAAAGACCGATAACCGACGAAAACCAGATCTGCTTCTTGCCAGAACGGGTGATCGGGAGGGGTCGGGAGCATTCCCGCCCAAGTCCTCGTTGCGTTGCCCAGGAAACCGTGAACGAAGATGACAAGGCGCTTCGGCGGGAGCACGGATGCGTGAGCCACGCGAAAAAGGTTGTCGTTTAGAAACAGCGCTGTGTGAATGGCCGTGACCCCCAGTCGATGTCACGTATCGTACTGGCGCCAATCCGTTCCGCGATGTATGACGCTTGATGAACCTAGGACAGCTCATCGAATGAGCGGGGACTGCTTTTCGAGAGGAGGCACCAACTCCGGCTGGGCCGTGCCGTCAAGGGTGAGGCTCGGAAACGAAGTACGCAGCGAGAGTTGCGATGCCGGAGCGTGCTTCTTGCTCGAGCTGGTGCGTGTACTTGCGGGAGATGTCCTCGGATCCGTGACCGGAGATGCCGGCGTACACGACCCACGGGATGCCCGCGTGCTCAGCCATGGTCGTGTAGGTGTGCCGGAGCCAGTGTGTGGTCGCGGGGCGCTTGATCCCCGCAGCGGCAAGCGCCGCTCGGAAGGCGGTGTTGCTGTCCTCGTTCGTCAGCGGCTTCCCGGTAGGGCGATGCCAGACCAGGTGGTGCGGGTTCGAGTCTCTGTCTTTCTCGAGGTGCTCCCGAAGCGCCGAGGAGACCTCGGGTGTCAGTGGAGCTATGCGCGGTTTGCACGACTTTGGGCGTACGAGCGCCCAACGGCCTTCGAGCAGCTCGTATTCGAGGCTGGCAGCAATGTCGAGGACACGCTGCGGGCATCGTCCTGCGACCTTGAAACCGCAAGTTCCGCCGCAGCCGTGCAGTGAAGTGACCTCGACGAGGTTCCATGACACGTGGGCGAGGTTGTGGTCCAGGTCCAAATCGTTGTGCCGAAGGCCACGCATCTCGCCGTCGCGTGCTCCGGACAACAGGGGGAGATTCCACCTCGGATCTCCGAGAGCGATGAGGGCTGCCGCCTCCTGCCGGGTGAGTGAGTCTCGCGCGGCGGGAGCTTGCTTGGGCAGGTTGACGGCCTCCGCGACATTGCGGTTGATCATCCCGTTCTCGACGGCGTAGCCCAGCATTGCGGACAGCGTGCGGTGCGCCCCGGCGACGGATGCTGGGCCGACCCCGCGGGCGAAGATGGCGCTGTGCAGCCGCCGGACGTCGGTGGGAAGCAGCTCGGCGACGACCCGCTTTCCCAGGATGGGGATGATGCTGGTTGTCAGGTGGGAGCGGTAGCCCTGCATCGTCTTGGGCTTCAGTCGGTCGCCGGCTTCCTCGAGCCAACTGTCGGCGAGGTCGCTGACTCGGGTGCGGTGATCGAGCGGTTGGCCGTGCTCAGCGAGCTGCTGCATGAGCTTGCGTAGCTTCTTGACGCACTCTTCGCGGGTCTTGGCATGGACGTACCGCTGTCGGCGGCTACCGTCAGGCTTGAAGCCGTCATCGACGACGCCGCGCCAGAGGTCGCGGCTCTTCAGGTAGTACAGGCCGCCCTGCCCGTGGTCTCTGCGCTTGGGCATCCGGGGTCACGCCGACGGAAGCTGCTCCGGGTGTGTCGGGAGCTGCTCGATGAAGCGTTCGAGATCAGTGACCAGGTAGAGCGGCTTGCTGCCGGAGAAGTGAGGGGTGATGTCGCCCAGTCGAACGTGATGACGTAGGCGGGAGGGGCTCAGCCCCAGCGCGGCGGCCGCGGTGACGTGGTCAACCGCGACGACAGTCTGTCCTGTCGTCGTGACGGTGGTCACGCGCGCGGCCGACCCACATTCGATTCCAGCCCTTCCATGCGCCCTGCCGCGCGGGCGCTGCGGATCCAGTCCTGCGCCGTGCGCTCCGGGACATCCAGTTCCAGCGAGATGAGCTTGACGGGGGACCCGTCCGCGAGCGCTGCCGTGCCGTACAGGATCTCGACCACGTCCCACCGTTCGTCCTTGACGCCACGCTTGACGACGGCGGCAGCCATCCATGGCGGGATGATGCGTCCGTCCGCTGACGACGTCAGGTCGGAGACGGTGAGCCACCGCTCGACCGGTCCATCCTCCAGCTTGACCGTGATGCAGCGGGGGATCGCGGTCTGCAGGATCGCCTGCGGGGCCGTGTGGCGCAACCGGTAGTCGCTGAACTCGTCGCTGATCGCACGATTGAGGATCGTGGTGATCACGTAGCGACCCCGCTCGGCGCTGTACACCGCTTCGATGGTGGTCTCCACGCCGGCATCCTCGTCGCGTGTAGTCGCGACGAACCCCGGGGCAATGCGCAATGCGGACCCGACCGGCTGCGTAGCTGCGCGCCCCGTCATTTCTTCGCCATCGAGTGTCTTCACGTCGACCTTCACCCCCTTAGTTTGCCTAACCGCATCGGCATTCCACGAAGCCTCTTGATAACTATACGGCTAAGCGGTGTACTGATGTCAAAGGAATTTTGAATTCCACGGTTCGAAGTTGGGAGGTCGGTCATGCATGTGATCGCGATAGCGAACCAGAAGGGTGGAGTAGGAAAGACCACCATCGCGATGCAGCTGGGCGCAGCGTTGTCCCGCCGGCATCGCGTGCTGGTCGTGGATGTGGATCGGCAGCGCTCAACGGTGTGGTGGGCGGAGAACATGCGCGACACACTCCCGTTCGACTTCGCCGGCGACCAGAACCCGAGAGTGCTCGGACGGCTGCGGGAGCTGCAGGTCGAGTACGACTACATCCTCGTCGACACCCCCGGCAGTCTTGAAGACACGCCCGTCCTGGAGACGGTGCTGGACGCCGCTGACACGGTCGTGGTCCCGTTGATCCCGGAGCCGTTGGCGGTCGAACCGACGATGCGGACGATCAGTCGGCTGATCGAACCCCGCGGGCTGCGGCACGCGGTGCTGCTGAACCGCATCGACGCGCGCAACCCATCGCAGCTACGGACTTGGCAGGACCTGCTCGACACCGTGTGGGGAGTGCCTCGCTTCGACGCCTACCTGCGGCAGTACAAGGCGCAAGCCGATGCGCCGATCCTCGGGCAGTTGGTGACGACTGTCCACGACAACCGGCGCACGAGCGGGGCAATCTACGACATCACCCGCGTCGGCCTCGAAGTGGCTGCACAGGCGGCGCCGGCGTTGACAGGTCGGTGGTGACGGTGAGCCAGGTAGATCTGGCGGACAGGCTCCGCGACGCCCGCGCCCGTGTTGATGGTGAACTCCGGGCCGAGGATCGGGAACTGCCGAAGTTCGCCCGGCTCACCCGCAAGGACACGCTGATTCGCGGTGAGCAGCACACCGCGTTGACGGCATTGGCGAAGTCGCTGATGCGCCGGCGGGCTGTCAAGAGCGAACGGATCACCGAGAACACCCTCATCCGAGTCGCCATCGACTTGCTGTTCGCGCACAGCAATGAGCTTCACGGCTCCACCGAAGACGAGCTTCGCCGATCGGTGGCCCCTGAACTTCGGATCTTCCCCGAGTCGGGACTGCCGGACTTCGGCACTTGGGAATCGCGGAAGCCCGCAAGCTCGGACGTTCCAGATGCAGCGACCCCATTACTGCGGAACTCCGTCACTTCCGGACTCCCGAAGTCCGGGAGCCCGGCGCTCACGGACTCCGCACCTTCCGGAGGAGCCGCCGGCGAGCCGGCGATGGCCGCAGCTGCTGCCGCACCGGACGCGCCCGCGCGCGGAGTGGTGGGACCCGCCGCAAACCTCGGAACTTCGGGTGTTCGTAAGTTCGGCAGTTCCGGGCCGTCGTCCGCCACCGGATTGGAGGGTTCCCCGTGAGCGTGCGGCCGGAGGGTGGTGGGGAGGATCGGTCTGCCGCGGAGCGGGAGCGCGAGGCGCGGCGGGCTTATCGGGAGCGCAACGCCGAGCGGATCAGTGCGGGCAAGCGGGCGTGGCGGGAGCGTAATCAGGAGCACGTCCGCGCGTACCGGGCCGCGTACAACGCGGAGCACCGTGAGGAGGTGCTCGCGAAGAAGCGGGAGTACAGCGCGCGCGATACCGCGCGGAAGGCTGCGGAGCGGCGCCGGAAGCAATCGAAGCAGGCCTCGTCGAAGAAGTACTACGAGGCCCACAAGGCCGAGCACCGTGAGTACACGCGGCAGTGGCAGGCGCGGAAACGGGCGGAGGATCCGGAGGCGTATCGGGCGAGGCGGGCGAAGGCGCAGCGCCGCTGGTGGGAGACGCACAAGGACGAGTACAACGCGAAGCTCCGCGCCCAGCACCGGGAGGACCCGGCACCGAAACGTACCGCGGCGCGGGCGTACTACGCCGCGCACGCCGAGCAGGTGAAGGCGAAGAAACGCGCCTACTACGCCGCAAACCGCGAGAAGGTGCTCGCCGGCAACCGGGCATGGAAGGAACGCGAGAAACGCCGCCTCGCCGCCGGGCTCCCACCCCGCCGGATCCGCACCACCCCCGCCGCGGAGCGCCGCACCAACACGGCCGCCGCCGACGCGTTCTTCGCCCGGACTCGGACACCGGAGGAGATCGCCGCGCTGCGACGGAAGCCTCAAGCGGGCGTCGAGTTGTTGGAAGCGACACCGCCCGAGTTGGTCGCGGCGTTCGAACGCGACAGCAAACGGCTCCGGATCGAACACGCCCTCGCCACCGACGGCAGCTACGCGAACCGCCAACTGGCCGCCGAAGCCCGCCGGCAGCTCGCCGCACAGCAACGCGCGGCACGCCGGGAACAGCGGGATGCGGCCGAGAACGCCCGGTTGGACGCGATCGGCAAACAGATCAACGACCGGCTGCGACACCGCGACGCCCCGCGGCAGCGACATCACCTCGACCCCGACCCGGCCGCGCCGCACCCGATGCTGAACCCGAACACCACGATGGGAATGAACCGATGACCACCACCACCCCGAGCGGAGAACCGACCATGCTCGACCGATCCGCAGCAGAAGCCGCCCGCTGGCGCACCGCCGTCTGCGCCTTCGAGTACTACCCGGAAAAGCACCTCGACGAACCCGGCTACACCGTCGACGAAGACGTCACCTGGTGCGCCGAACCCCTCACCGGCCTCCCCGACAACGAGCTCGAGCAGCTGCGCGCCACCATTCGAACGCTCATCACAACCCCGACCGCGGACCGACAAGCGTTCATCCGCCACCTCGCCACCCTCACCGCCGACGACACTGACGGAACCTGACCAACACCACCAGGAACGGAGAAGCACCATGAACGTCACCGGTCATCTGCAGCCGCTCATCACGATCACTGCGATCACATCCACGACGACGGTGATCCTGCTGCTGGTGCTGGCGGGACAGCTGCTCCGCGGACGCCTGCGGCGTGCCGCGGGCAGCCTCGCCGCCATCGCACTGCTCACCGTGGTCGGGCTCGCGGCCGCCCTTCCCCTCGGGAACACTCCGCTGATCGGGGTGCCGTCACCCTGACACGCCACCGCCCCGCAACCACGCATCCCAGGTGGGTCGCGGGAACGGCGAGAGCATCACCCATCACGTCACGAAACGAGGTCACCGAAATGAACACGACAACGACGTCCGGCACGGCATCCGAGACGGCGCCCGGGAGCGTCAACACGATCGCCGCGTGGGATCACCTGGAAGACACCGTCGACCGGCTCGCCCACGTAGTCGACGACCTCCTCGCCCGGCACGACGAGCAGCTGGTGTGCAGCCTGCAGTTTCCGGAAGCGGAAGCCCTCGCCGAAGTCCTCGACGCCGGCAGGCACACCCGCACCGCGGCACGGCTGATGCACCACTGGGCACTCACCGAACCCGACTGGGAAGCCGACCGCAACCACGAACCGACCATCCGAGGCTGGCTCGCTCTCGACCGCCAATCATGGTCCAGCGAAGCGCAACGCCCGTCCCACGCTCACGAGGTCAGGAGCAGCCATGGGGCTTGAGGACGACATCCGTCGCGATCTGAAACGACAGGGATACTCGCAGACACGGACACACGACGACGCGCTCGCTCACCGATGGCGGGCTTCCGCGAGGGCAGCAGCCCGCGCACTGGGCCGCCCTATCGAGACGACCCGCGCCGGTGCCATCGTGCTCGCGCAGTTGAAGGACTGGCCGGCCAACGAGCTCGAACAGGAACTCGACACGGTGCAACTGAGCAACGCGATGCGCGCAGCCTTCGCACGGATGCCGAACCTGCCGAATCACGGTGGGCAGTCCGCGTCGGCGACGAGGCCGCCGACCCCGATCCGCCCGTCCTCGAACCACTGAGCCAGCGACGCTATGGAGCGTGGACTATGCGTCGTGGGGGAGCTGGTCCAGCGCGCGCTGCACCGAGTTGGCGCTCACCCCCAGCACCCGGGCGATATGCGTCATCGGCCGGTCCAGTCGGCGCAGCTCGACCGCCATCGCCACCTTCTCCGGAGTCATCACCGTCGGCCGGCCGGGACGCTTCCCCGACGCCGCCGCCGACGCCATCCCGGCCCGGGTCCGCACGCTCACCAGCCGACGTCGCACACCCTCCAAGGCCGCGAACACCTCGGCCGGATCCACACCCCGTTCCACACCTGTGCACAACGCCGGCTCCGACAGCGAACGGAACTGCACAGCCCGGTCGGTGAGCCCGGCCAGCGTGCTCACGAAATGGGTCACCGCGTGCGACAGGCGCACCGCACTGGAGACCACCAACACATCCCCGGACGCGAGGAACGTCAGGCACTCGGCAAGCCCCGGCCGCGTCCGCGGGTCCGCGGTCGCGTCGTCGGTGAACACCCGCACCGCGCCGGCCGCTATCAGCTCCGCGACATCCGCCGCGGTGCCGGCGCCCGGCGTGAGCTCCCGCGTGTACCCGACGAGCCGGGTCACCGGAACGGTCCTTCCACCCCCGCACCGCCCGGCACGATGACCGGCGCGGCGATGTCGATCGGGCGCGCCGGCGGCAGCGTCTGGCGCAGCGCGACCAACCGGGCAACCGTCTTCCGCTCCATCACGGTCGCGAATTTCCCGTTCGCCGGCACGTGCAGTTCGGGGATCACCTCCCGCAGCGACACCTCGTGCAGCTCCACCAGCAGCTCCGCCACCTCGTCCGGCAACCCGCGTCGCGTCGCCGCGAACTCGGTCGCATGATGCAGCTCGCTCAACCACTGCGTCGCGTCGAACCGTCCCAGCCGCTCCGACTGCGCCGCCAGCAACCCCACCCCGGCCCCCGCAAACCCGGCAGCCTCAGCGCCGGGACTGTCAAACACCACGCCGCCGTCACGGCTGACCACCGTCAACCGGTCCGTCCACCCGGACTCCTCGACAGACGCGACCAGGGCGCGGGTCGCCGCGAACCCCTCGTCGTGGGAGGCACGAGACGTCGGCGCTGCCCGGCGGCCCGCTTGCACCTCTTGGAGGTATCCCGACGTGACCGACAGCAGGCTCTCGGCGCGTCGCGAGCCGACCACGACAACCCGGGTGTGGAACCCCTCCGCCGCGAACCGTTGCGCCGTCCCCGCGGCGGCCGCGACGTTCCGGAACGTTCCCTCCAACGCGAGCGACCGGTGATTCTCCCGCGCGCACCGGATGCAGCCGCTCACCCACCCCGCCACAGCCTGCCCCAGCTCGCTCAGTGCGGCCGGATCCGTTGACGCGGTCGGTTCGAGGAAGGCGGGATGGAACGCGCGCAGATCCTCGCCTCTCAGGACCGCGACGTCCGGGTCTTCAGTCGCCAGCGCTGCCGCGGTGCGGGATCTGCCAGAGCCCGGTTGCCCGGCGACGAGCACGAACGTCGGCTGGTCAGGCGCCCTGTCGTCGGGGAAGTACAGCGGAAGGATGTCGCGGCGAAGGATCTCGTCGCGCTGGACCTCGTCCAGACCCGCCGGACTCATGCGTCCACCGACAGGTCACGAACACGACGGTCTAGCCGCGCCTGCAGGGCGGCCACGGCGGCACGGTCGTACGCGTCGACGGTGAGCACGTCGCGTCGCACGGTCGCCAGCTCGTCACGGTGCGACGCCTCTTGCAGCAACGCGAAGACGGAGACAGCGGTCTCGCGCATCCGGTCGTACGCGACCACATCGCTGACTCGCCATGGCGAGGTCGTTCCGGGCATCGACCCTCCTCGACGCCCATCGTACCGAGCACCCAAAAAGGTTGTCGCCTCCCATTTGGGAACCCACATTGCTGTGGTCGTCAGCATGAACGGTCAGCCGCGGGCGGCTGGCAGTGCTTGTCCGCCCGCTGCCGCGGGCGTTGTTCGCCGTGAAGCCTTCGGCAGTCTACGGTCGGCGCCGCTGCGCGCAAGCAGCTGCGCTGCCGGCTCCTCCGAGACTTTCGGCACGCGGTCGCTCCGCTCCCTTATTTCGCGCCGAAACTCTCTCCCCTCCGCCCTCCGGGTTGCACTCCGCGGCGCGCTCCCTGACAGGCACTACGTGCCTTCACGGCAAACAAACACGAAGGAGAGAAAAACATGACCATCACCACCACCCGCACCGGGACGGTCGAGCACATCGACCCCAGCACGCTCATCGTCGAGACCAACGTCCGCACCACCGCGCCGCTCGAACCAGGGTTTGTGGACAGCATCCGGCAGGTCGGGGTGCTCACGCCGCTGTTGGCGTGGCGGGACACCGGCGGGGGAGTGCACGTGCGTGCCGGGCAACGCCGCGCCCTCGCCGCGACGGAAGCCGGCATCGCAACCGTCCCCGTCTACGTCGTTGACGCGAACGATGACGATGACGCGCGACGGATCGTGGAGCAGCTGATCGAGAACGACCAGCGCGAAGCGCTCACCGATGCCGACCGCATCCAGGCATGGCGTGCCCTCGAACTCAAAGGGCTCTCCGCGACCGCGATCGCCAAGCGCACCGGGACCAAACGTGACCGGGTGAAGACCGGCCTCGCCGTCGCCCAGAGCGCGACCGCCACCGATGCCGTCAGCGGAAGCGGGTTGACGCTGGACCAGGCGGCGATCCTGTTGGAGTTCGACGGCGACGTCGACACTGTCGCGGAACTGACCGAGGTCGCGACCACGGACCCCGGGTACTTCCCGGTCGCGGTGGAACGGGCACGGCAGGACAAGGTCGCACGGGAGGCAAAGGCGCAGGTCGAGCAGGAGGAAGCCGACAAGGGGCACCGGATCCTCGACGAACGGCCCAGCGACTACAACACCGCCCCGTATCGGGTGCGCATGCTCCGCACCGCCGGTGATGAGCCCGTCGACGCCGACGCGATCCAGGGCAAACCGGGGGTCGCGGTGTACGTGGCGAGCTACTACGGGGGAGAAGCACGAGCGGAGTACTACGTCGACGACCCCGCCGCACTCGGGTTCACCGTCCGAGAAGACCCCAGCTACGCAAGCGGCGGAGCCCCGGCGGGGCCGATGACCGACGAGCAGAAGGCGGACCGGAAGGAACTGATCGCGAATAACAAGGAGTGGGACGCCGCCGAAGTCGTGCGCCGCGAATGGCTCAACCAGTTCCTCGCCCGCAAGGCGGTGCCGAAGAACGCGCAACCCGTGATCGCCGAAGCCCTCACCACCGCCCGATCGAAGATCGCCGACAGTCTCACCCGCGGCTGCTCCACAGCGGAGCTGCTCCTCGGCATCGACGGGCACGACTACGGCAATCAGCTGACGGAGTACCTCAGTGCACACCCGAGCCGGGCCACCCACGTCGCCCTCGCCCTGGTGCTCGGCGGAATCGAGCAGAACACCAACCGCAACACCTGGCGTGCTCCCAGCGCCGACACCGCCTGGTACCTGCACACCCTCCAGGACTGGGGCTACCCGCTGTGCCCCGTCGAACGCATCGCCGCGATGCTCCCCGACGACACGCCAACTGAGTAGCCGCCGCCGGTGGGTATCCGGCGACGGGTACCCACCCACCTCGCACATCATCACGATCAAGCAAAGGAGCGGTCATGAACACGGTGACCGTCTACACCACCGGACCCAGCTGCCAGCGATGCAAGCTCACCAAGGCCGTCCTGACCCGTAACGGCGTGCCCTTCATCGAGGTCGACATCCGGGAGCAGCCGGCGGCGCGCGATTACGTCGTCGACGAGCTCGGCTACACGGAAGCGCCCGTGGTCGTCGTCGACGAGCACGACCACTGGAGCGGGTTCCGTCCCGACCAGATCGATCGAATCGCCCACGCATGACTCAGCTCATCGACCTCTGGCTTGAAGCCGCACACGAAGCCCGCGCGCTGCGAGCCCAGCTGGCCTACCTCGAGGAAGCGTGGCTCCGGGCCGAAGCTGACGCGGACTACTGGTACTTCCAAGCCTGTAACACCCCGCGACCCCACCCCCTGACGGCCACCGACAACAAACGACACCCGAGGCAGGCGGAACCGAGTGGGTACGCGAGTGCGTGCCCCATGCGCGGCGTAGTGGCCCGCGGAGACAACGAACGCCGGCTATTGAACTGAAAGGACAATGTCATGTCCAACATGGAAGACATCACGGCCGCTATCGACGGCCTCCCCATCCTCACCATGGTGGCGATATCGCTATGCTCCATATGGATCGCCGTCGGGATCCTGCTGTTCGGCTCCTATGGCGTGCCGGCAGCTTTCTCGAAGGAAGTGCTGCGCACCCCAAGACGGCGCCCTCGGTGTCACTGCGACGATCGGAGGCGACGTTGAGGGCACTGCTCTCGCGCGGGGATGAACGGATGTCGCCGCGGATGGGACGATGGGGCGATGGCGCGGAAATTGACACCGGAGCAGACACGGCTCGTCGGCGTCGTCGCACAAGCAGCCGCGGTAGTCGCCCTCCTCATATCCATCGCCGGCGCCGTCCGAACATGGGGAACGTCCGGAGCGGTCGCGTGGTCGCTCGCGATCGTCGTGTGCGCGGTCGGCAGCTACACCATCTTCGTCGTCAACCGGGAGCGGTGGCGGAAACGGCGCTAGGGATGTCGGAGCATTGACCTATGCCGTTGAGTCGATGTAGCCGCGAAGGGAGGTCTCCCAATGTTCCACAGTCGACACCGTGATGACTCCCACTCCTCGCCGCTACCGGCAGATCGTCGCTCCTCCTCGCGAGCGGAATCAGAATCTCGCAGCGCTGGATGCCCTGTACGAACTGATCCAGGTCCGGCGCATCAACGTTGATGACTGGAATTACGCCCTTGCGGCGTCAGACATGCCCGAAGGTATTGCAGCCGCTGAAGGCTTCTCCCATCTCGGTTGGAACGTCCACGCGCTCGATCTTCTGCACGCGCGCATCTGCGTCAGCGGGCGCATCACCCGCCGCGACTGGGACGAGTGCATCGTTGAAGGCCGACTTATCCACGAAGCCAACCAGAGGTAGGCCGAAGCGACCACGACATCGGCGACCGCCACCCTGCGATCGCCGCTGTCGGAGCGGAGTGATCAACACCGATCCCCTTACGGGCGCCGCCCGCAAGGGGATGGTCGGGTTCCGCGGGATTGCCTCGGCGGGGCTGGGATCCGACTGGTGGCAGGCGCCAGGTCTGTCGTACTCCGTCGCTACGGTGAGCGAATGGCGATTGACGGCACAGAGACCATCGCGTCCTTCACGTCAGGCGACCCGCGGTTCATCTATGCTGCCCGCCGCGACGGTACCGGTGTGATGCTGCTCCCAGAAGGCGAAGCTGAGCAGCATCGGCACCTTGCACGTACAGAGCTGATGTGCCCGGTTCGTGGCTGCCCTGCACCTGATATCACTACGGTCGGAGGTGAGCGCCGGCACCACTACCGGCATCTGGTCAAGAACGCCACGACAGATCACGGTGCGGAGACCTGGTATCACCTCGAAGCGAAACACGTCCTGGCATCCTGGGCCTCAGTTTGGCACGAAGGCGCTGTCGTCGAAATCGAGAGAGTGCTCGGCTCACGTGACCGGGTCGCGGACGTGTTTGTCGGTCTTCCAGACGGCACCCAGTATGCGATCGAAGTGCAATTCTCCTCGCTCACTCCTGAGCTGTTCCGGGAACGCCATCGCTGGTACCGGGATGCCGGGATCGTGGACGTGTGGCTCTTCATCCACGCCGGCGTCCACCTGCGAACAGGGTGGAACGACACTCGCGACGTCACCTACTCGCCCACGCATCGTGCCGTGCGGTACTCAGGCGTTCCGGTGTTGTGGTTGAACCCACAACAGCAGATGGTTGGTTACGCGACGCGAACGCTCACTATCGGCACTAGGACGTATCGAACGCATGTCGACGACGGAGGCGAGTTCGCCGTCGAGCCCCTAGCCAACTTCAGCCTCAAGCCGGCGGGAATGTCAAGCGCGGTCCTCACCGCGATTGACGTTGACACGGCGGACGCACTCGACGCGATCGAGAGAGCAGGTCGCGCCCGCGCCGCGGCCGACGAACGACGGCGACAGGACATCGAGCGTCGTGCCCACGCCACCCAACGAGCCGCAGAGAGCGCCCGAGTCAGTGCTGGCGAGCGGAACAGGAAACGTGCAGCGATCGCCGCGCGATGGGAATCGAGTCCGGAGGGCCAAGCCGCCTACGCGTACTTTGGCGGGCTCATGCTGCCGCTGTGGTTGATCGACGACGGCGAGCTGGAAGTCACTATTCCTGGGCGTGTATGGAAATGGCGACTCGTGCGGGAACTGGTGCTCCCGCTCTGCAAAGGTCAGTACCTCACTTCACCGGCGCTTCTGCATGAGCTCGGACGCACATATCCGGAAGTGTTCCCTGCCAGAGCAACCGAACGCGAGATCGATAGCCTGCTTCGCGAACTGGAAGCCGAAGGCCTTCTTAATCGCGTGGTTGGGCAACCTGGTTACTACACCGCTGTCGACGCGAATGTGGCCGCCGCACGTTCAGAGCGCGACGTGCCGACTGGCATGTGCTCGATCTGCCGCAAGCCGCTTTCGAAGGACATCCCTGGAATGAAAGTGCACTTTGGGGACTGCGAACGACGTGCGGCGAATCTCGCCCGACGTTCACCGGCGGAGCGCTGACGATGCGTGATGAGCGTCCCTGATCGTGCCAATGCACGTTTGCGGATCACGTGGAGCGCATCGCCAGCGGCTTCTGCAACCTCGTCGCTGTCGGCGGAGCTGCAGAAATGGTCAGTTCCGGCGCGTCGCGGCACCCAGTCGATGTCGCGGGGTTCGGCTACGCTCCGGAATGTGCCGAGAAGCAAATTGCCTGGACTTCGTGAGCTTGATTTCGGAATGCTCGACGCCGGCGATGAGGCATCGGTACCCGAGTCTCGGACGCTGCTGGAGGGCTACTACGATCACAAGACTCTGGCGCGCCGCATAACTGCAGGTTCAGCGTGGTTGGTGATTGGACCGAAGGGATCCGGGAAGTCCGCAAGCTTTGAACACCTCCGCCTGGATTGGCAGAGCTCGCCTGTGCACTTTTTCTCCTTATGGCAGTTAGGAGGCTGGCCCGTCGGGGACGTCACGAAGATCAAGATGGGTGTCACGGAAGGCGACGCGTCGGCGCAGGGCGCATGGGAGTTCCTTCTGCTCCTGCGACTGTTTGACTCCCTCACCGCAGACCAGGGCGCCATCATTCCCGCACAGGCAATTCGGCTGCGCAAGGAGCTCGAGAAGCTCGGGTTGCTTGGCAATCATGATTTGCGGACGCGATTCATTGACTGGTCGACCTCAACTGTCCGGTTCTCGCTCCTCGGTCTCGGTGCCGAAGGCAGTGCTACCAGCACGCCCGTGACGCTTTACCACCTGACGGCGCACCTCCGCGAAGCCTGCGGTCAAGTGCGTACGACGTCGAATCACCGGCTAGCCCTCGATGGCCTCGATCAGTTTTTTGCTGAGTCGGATGCGGACTGGCGGTCGCTTGCCGGGCTCGTACATGCGGTACAGGCGGTGAATGTTTTTTTCCGCGCGCAACGTTTGAATGCCGGCGTGGTCTTGGCCATACGCTCTGAGATATTCGCATCGCTTCCTAGCACCGACTCGGCGAAGTTGCTCGACCACTCGGTGCGTCTCGACTGGACCGATGAAGGATTCGACAGTAGGAATCTGCTGTGGGACATGGTGAACAGGAAAGTGCTCGCGTCGGTCCGCTCAACTGACGGCGGCAACCCGTTCAAAGATCTTCGGTCTGCCTACCTTCATGAACCGATGCAACGCGGCATGTACCTCGAGATGCCGCAGTACCTGTTGTCCTTCACGCGCCTGTTGCCGCGGGACCTCGTGGCAATGATGCGCCAACTTCAGGAGATCCACCCCGGATCGGGCGCGGTGACTTCGGACCAGGCGATCGAGACGGTGCGCCGCTACAGCGAGCGCTATTTCGTCGCGGAGATCTTCAACAACCTGCACGGTGCCCTTCAGGATGCAGTCGGGCACAAGACGATGGCCTTCAAGGAAGCGCTGGCCTCGGTTCCCAGTCGCTACTTCACTGCCGACACGCTCGCGCACGAACTCGATGGGCTTTTTGAGCACGAGGAACTCCGGCCCGCACTGCGACGGTTGTACGTCATTGGCGCAATCGGCGTACGCCGCGGAAGCCGCGGAAGCGAACACACAGACTTCGTCTTCCGCAGAACAGAGGGAGGATCCTTCAACTTCCGATCTGAGCTCGCACTGCACTCCTCGCTGGCAATCGCTTGGAACGTCCCCCGCTAAGTCCCTGTAGCACTGTTGAACGGGCCCCGCACGCCAACACACCTCCCGCGCGCATTGCACGGATGGGGATCGGGATCGTTCACCCGTAGACCGCTCGCGATCGACCCCATGCGAGCAGCGCCCGTCTAGGGATCGAGTCGGAACGCGTTGCCTACTTCTTCTGCGGCGCAAGGTTGACGCGGACGTCGCTGCCGGGGCGGGGCGCCACTTCGAAGAGTCCAATCTCACGGACGAGATCGGAGAGTTTCGCGTATCCCCAGTTGCGTGAGTCGGAGTCGGGTCGTTTCTTTCGGACGAGTGAGCTCACAGCGGCGAGGTCGGCCCATCCGTCCTCCACTAATCGAGCAAACCTATCTGCGAGGCTGCAAACGTGAGTCCGCCGAAAACGGGACTAGCGACGGCTGATCAAGGTTCGAGCGGTCGATACCATGACCGCGTGCGAGATACCCGCCTTGATCCGTTGCCATCCGAGCTTCGCCGTCGCCGCGAGCAAGCCAGGTGGGAGTTAGAGAACGGCATCATTTGGATCGACGGATGTCCGACTACCGTCGGTGTCGAAGTCATAGCCGCTGTCGAAACCTTCACGAATATGCCGCGCCGTGTCCTCGCGATGGCCGACCAACGGCTCGGAGAAGAGGACGACCGGACCTGGGTAAGTGCGGAACGTCTCCGCGGTCAGGGAGACGAGGAAACGCGCCTTGACGCACTGGCCGCGGTAGTCAATGCCTTCGTCTGGCTAGCCAGCCATGACGACGTACCGGAGGATTCCGGTTACGGAAATCGCCCCGACATCGAACCAGAGTACGATCAGGCGGCGTTCATCGCGTTGGTAAACGACCGGCTCCTCCATGCGCGCGTTGACTGGCTCTTCGAGGACGGGCGGTTCCAGGAACGTGGCAACTATGTCATGCACTCGGAAGTGCTACGCCCGGCAACGATACTTCTTGGCGATGACCCTGTCTTCAAGACAGCTTCCGACGCCTTTCAGAGCGCGCTCACAAGGCTGTCGAAAGGCGAGACTGACATTGCGCTTACGCAGGCTGCCACCGCGCTTCAGGAGTTCTTCCGCGCCCTTGACGTCGAAGGGAACTCCGTCGCGAACCAGCTCGATAACGCCCAACGCGCGAAGGTCATCAGTGGCGCCGACCGTAGCCTAATGAAGCCGCTGATCGATTGGGTCAACGCCGATAGGTCAGATCGTGGGAACGCACATCGCCACCGTGAGGGCGACGTCACGAAGGCAGATGCGTGGCTGATGATGCACGTCGTCGGCGCGCTGATGGTGCGACTCTCCAACCGCGAGCCCCGAGACATCATCGCCGCTCGGGAGAAGCGCGAAGCGGATGCCGAGCGAGCGAGCAACGAAGCAGCTTCACTCGCCCGCGAGTCGACGGGGATCGACACCCCCTCTCGAACCAGCGAGCCCTGGGATGCGCCGACAGATAGGTACGGCGATGACACACCGTTCTGAGCTGCGCCCCATGCCAGCGAGAAGGTGGAGCGGAAGCGGGATCCTGCGCACAAGATGTACTCGGCTGGAGGTGTTTGGGCGTTGTTCCTAGGGGCCAGTCACCTCGAGTTCCGTGATGATGTGCATGACCTTCTGCGAGATTTCGACAACGAGTTGCAGCAGGCCAGTCGCATGCACCGATACATCGTCCAGTCGGCAGAACGAGACTTTGAGTCTGTCTACGACCGGCTCCTCGAAGAGAACTCGGGCTGGGAGGACAGCTACAACGGTGGCGACGCTGTCTGGGACGCCGAGGTCGAACTTGGAATGAACCCGTGGACGCTCGCGAAACATCTCGGCTTCATGACCCTCGTGAGGACCGTCGCGCTGGCCGAGATTGTTCTCGCACGGTTGGGTGCAGCCTGCTGGCAAGAACCGAAGTACACCGTGTACCCATTGGGGAAGACATGGTCGCGGCGATGGGAGGGTGAGTTTTTCACGACCTGCCTACAGCGCAGGTTCGATCCGAATGCGGGTGGCTTCGGGGCGCTGCGCGCGCTGCGAGATCTATATGCGCACGGCTATGGTGTCCCCGTTGAGCCAAGCGACTTGCAGGCACTCGCCCGCAGGTTGTACGGCGCCTTCTCATCGGCCCCGCCCACTCGGGGGGAAGTCGATCTTGGCTTTGACGGCGCAATGAGCTTCTTCGGAGAGCACGCCAAGTTCAGTCACCAAGATGGGCTCGTCGAAGGATTCTTCTTCCGGCTGCCGGAAGCGGAACTCACCCCCCTCGCCGTACATCGTTCGATCGAGTGCGTACGCAGCACAATTGCCGAAGCCGGCGCGGCGATCGTCGCCGGGACCGTCGATGATGTGTCGGCAACGCGATTCGTGCGGACCGTGTCCAAGTTCTGGGAGCAGCGCGGTGGCATACCGACGGGCTGACGGCAAGGCGAGTCGCGACCAGGGTCGGCGGCCAAGTCGGGTACCTACAGCGGCGACCTAATTGAAGCGGTTCGGCTCGGACACCAGCGAAGTCCTCGAACGAATCTCCATGCAAGTATCGATCCACGCGCCGAGTCCTAGTAGCCCTTGGCTGTTCTCGTCCCGGTAGGTTGAACCGAGATCCGACTTCCTGGGGAGGGGCCATGTCACCAACAGGGGTGCATAGCGCGGCCGGACAGGCCCTTGGATACCTCCACCAGTGCTTGTGGGCCGTCGTCGAGCTTGGGCGCCGAGCCCAAGATGAACCCACTGTGGAACTCCGGCTCGAAGCGCTCGACGACCTGCAGTTCGACCTGGACGGCGCGCCCGTGGAACTTCTGCAGATCAAGCATCATTCCGGTCCGAACGCGAGCCTGTCCGCTTCGAGCATCGACCTCTGGAGAACCCTCAACGTCTGGATGGACCTCCCACCGGATGACACAACGATTCTGCGTCTAGTAACCACGCAGATCGTTCCCGAAGGCGGGGATCTATATGGCCTCACCGAGTCGGGTCGCGACTTGACTGCCGCCCTCTCAGCGATTGAGTCAGCGGCGGCGAGTTCCACGAACCAGACTTCAAAGAGATGGCGCGCTCGTTTTCTTTCGCTCGACCCACGCGAGCGCGATGCGCTTGTGAGCCGGATCTTCCTCGACGATGCCGCGCCGCACGCTGAGGACATCGACGACGCGCTCGTCCGTACATTCCGCTACGCCATACCTCCTGGCAAGCAAGGCGTGTTCCTCGACCAGCTTCTCGGGCGTTGGGCGTTTCTCGCGGTGTCGCTGCTCGACCGAAAGGTTGACGCGGTCGTGGGAGTCGACTTGATTGCAATGGTCGCGGACATCACGGACCAACTCAGGCCGGACTCCCTGCCCATCAATCCCGCACTACCCGACAGGTTTGGGGAGCAAGACGCAGTTGAGTACCACGAGCGCCAGTTCGTCCACCAACTACGATGGATCGCCCTGGACAACACCCGGCTTTGGAAAGCTATGAAGCGCCCTGGGTCTGATGGAGACTCGCGCTATTTGATTCCCACCAACTGATCTCGGCGGTCTTGGTCAGCATAGAACGCCTGCTCGAACTCGACTGGTGGGATGTCGCCGAGGTAACCGTGGAGGCGCTGCGTGTTGTGCCAGTGCACCCAGCCGAGCGTCGCGAGCTCGAGATCCTCGACCGTCTTCCACGGCCCGGATCGGGCGGGTCCGCGGACGAGCTCGGTCTTGTAGTAGCCGTTGACCGTCTCGGCCAGGGCGTTGTCATAGCTGTCGCCGACGGTCCCGATCGACGGGGTCGCGCCGATCTCCGCGAGGCGTTCGCCGTAGCGGATCGACGTGAATTGACTGCCCGCGTCCGAATGACATCGCAGGCCGGCGTGGTGCCGGCCGCGGGACCAGCGGGCCATCTCGATCGCGTCGAGCACCATCTCGGTGCGCATGTGCGACGCGACCCGCCAGCCCACGATCATCCTGCTGAACGCGTCGACGATAAAGCACACATACGCGACACCCGCCCAGGTGGGCACGAACGTTAGATCGGTCACCCAGAGCCGGTTCGGGGCGGTCGCGGTGAACTCCCGCCGCACCAGGTCCGGGTGTCTGGCCGAGGTCGGATCGGGCCGGGTGGTCTTCGCCCGCTTGGACCGTCTCGCGCCCTCGATCCCGGCGGCGCGCATCAGCCGACCCGTCTGGTCGCGGCCGATCTCGATGCCCGCCCGGCGGGCAGCCTTCCAGAGCTTGCGGACCCCATAGACGCAGTAGTTGTCCGCCCACAACGTCACCAGCTCCGGGGTTACGACCGCGTCGTTGACCGCTCGCGCCGACGGCGCCCGGTCACGAGCGGCGTAGTAGGTGCTCGGAGCCACCTGCAGCAGTGCGCAGATGGGCTCGACTCCGAGCGGGCGACCTTCGACGATGTCGTCCTTGTTCGCGTCGATGAACGCGACTACTTCCGGTGTTGGCGGTCGAGCTCCGCCCCGAAGAAACTCGCCGCACGCTTGAGGATCTCATTGGCGCGACGCAACTCGCGGACTTCTTGCTCCAGCTCCCTCACCCGAGCCGACTCCGACGAAGTCACGCCCGGCGCGACGCCGTCGTCGATGTCAGCTTGCTTGACCCAGGTCCGCACGGATTCGACCCCGTATCCGAGCTGCGACGCGACCCGCTGCACCGTCCCCTGGGTAACCCCGAGTTCGGCGCGCAACGTCCGCACCATTCGCACCGCGGCGGCCTTCTCCTCGCTCGAGTACCGACGCGTCGTCGGCTTCCCCGCAGCCTGTTCTCTCGGCATGACTCCATCCTCGTTTCCAAGGTCAGGAGTCTCCAACAAACTCAGGGCGCTTCACTATCCGCGACTACCACCGGTCGTATGCTCAGCGGTCCTATTGGCTCCGCCACCAGCTCGTATCCGAGGCTGAGCTAGATCGTTTCGCCTTTCGCTTGCGAGATGAATGGGAGTCAGTATTCGATCGGAAGATCGCTCAGATGCGCCGCGATGGGAGACCTGACGCCGAGGTCGTCGGCCAAGAGATCCTCGAGGATCTCGCTCAGCAGTCGCGGGCCCGCATACGCGACCGTTTCGAAGAATCATGGTTCAGTCGAGGACTATTTCACGCGATGGCTGACGGTGAGCTCGGTATCGAGGACGACCCCATTGGGTGGCACCCCGAGTTCGTGCGGAAACTTGAGGAGTTGTTGTCGGATGCCGCCTGATTCCCGTGACGCAGCGCGTTGGATTCGGAGTCCTGAAGCGCTCGCGCTCTTCAATCCCGTGCTCACGAGCGAACTAATCCTCACCGCTTGTTACTGGCGCGAGCACGAGGATCACGGTGGGATCGATTGGCCGGCGCTTTTCCTCGTTCTCCCGATCGCTCTCCATCCTGAGACCCGTAGCGCGATGCCACGCGACGCGCGCACAACTCTCGCAAAATGGGCAGTTCGGAACGGACCGCTTGTCGCCGAACTCGAGACGCGGACGGAGGTCATGATCGACGCGACGCGGCGTGGTATCCGGCACGGAATGCGGCTAGGAAGGCTTCGTCTGGAAGGGCCGACGATGACGGCTCAGGCTCGCCCACGCCCGGTCACGAGCAGCTGGCCGGAGGAACTCGCAGCGTCCTCGAGAGCGGCGAAAATGTACGGCCGTTGGCTCGCTGGTGTCGAGACTCATGAGGCGCTCGAACTGCTAGGGATAGGAATCTAGGACATGCATCTCATCGCGATGGGGGTTTACAGCAGATCGGGCGAACGCCGCGACGTGAGATTCGTGCCTGGCGCGCTGAACGTGCTCACGGGCAAGTCGAAGACTGGAAAGTCAGCCATCCTCGACGTCGTGGAGTTCTGTCTTGGCCGCAACACTGTGACCATTCCCAGCGGTGTCATTAGCGATCAGGCGTCCTGGTACTACGTACTCGTCGGCTTCGGCGACCAGCGGGTTTTCATCGGACGCCCCAATCCGGAGACGGCGACAACCGCACACGCAATGGTTCGGACGGGTGGGTCGACTCTGGAAGCGCTTGAGTTCGCGGATCTGGAAGTGAATGCAGACACCGAGGTCGTTCGAGACACGCTTACGTCCAGGCTCGGCATCGAGCGTTATCTCGTCGAGCCGGAGCCGGGGTCTCTTCGCGCCGCATTCGAGGTATCCGTCCGTCAGGCCCTCTTCTTCTGCTTCCAATCGCAAGGCGAGATCGCAAACCGTGATGTTCTGTTTCATCGTGCGGCAGACAACGCGATAAAGACCACCATTCGGGACACGTTGCCGTACTTCCTGGGCGCGGCTACACCGGAGCAGTTCGCGGTTCGTCGGCAGTTGGTGAATGCGCGTCGTGTGCTGCAGCGACTTCAGAATGACATCAGAGCGGTTGAGCGGGACCTTGATGACCAAGCGCCTCGAATCATGCGATTGCTGTCGACCGGCGCATCCCTTGGTGTGCCACCCTCGGAGGATAGCCTCAGCTCGGCTCGGACGCAGCTGGAGGCCATCCTGCAATTCGAGCCTCCCGCGATTCAAGACGATCCGGAGCTCGCTCGTCGATACGGCGAGCACGCGCGGACGATCGACGACCTGACCGAGCAGGTGCGCCAAGTAGACGCACGAACCGAGACGCTCCGCTCCCTGCTCCAAGCCCGCGATCGTGCCGCAAGCGAGGCAAACTTTCAGGCCGACCGCCTCAGTGCAGTCGAACTCATGATCCCGGTTGGCCAAGGGGCGGGCGACGCTGCCGCGTGTCCGCTGTGCACCCAAACGATGCCTCAGCCTGACGAATCGGTCGACGCGATTCGCGACCAGCTGACCCGCCTGCGGACGAGCCTCGCCAAGTCGTCCGAGTCGGCTCGTCAGCGTGAGAGCGCCATCGAATCGCTGGAGCAGGAGCGTGCTCGACTCAGGGCTGCTATTCGAAGGGAGCTAGTCGAACTCGACACGATACGGGCACAGGCAGCGAGCGTTGCCGAGGGAGCGAGCCTCCGAGAGCGCGTAGCGCAGCTCAAGGGTCGCGTACTCCAAGAGCTCGAACGAGGAGTCGACACTCACGAAGAGGTCGCATCGTTGAAGGAACGAGAACGAGTTATCCGAGGTCAGATCGCGCGACTCGAGGAGATGGAAGCAGCTGACAACCCAGGCGCCGCCCTGCAGGAGGCGCTAGACGACATCTCGGGACGCATGACACAACACGCCAAACAACTCCAACTGGAGGGCTCCGAGCACCAAATTGTCCTCGACCCCACGGAACTCTCAATCGCTGCGATCTATCCCGGAGGGCGGCGTCCACTCTCACGAATGGGGAGCGCCGAGAACTGGGTGGGCTACCACTTGGTCGCCCACGTTGCTTTGCACGAGTGGTTTGTCGACCACGGCCGGCCGGTGCCTCGATTCCTCATGCTCGACCAGCCGACCCAAGCGTTCTTCCCCGAGGAAATCGTCGACGCCGCGCAGGACGAGGACGCGGACTGGGAGGCGGTTCGCCGCCAGTTTGTTCTTCTTCGCGATGTCGTCGCGAAACTCAACGGTGAGCTACAGATCGTCGTTTGCGACCACGCCAACCTCTCCGAGCAGTGGTTCCAGGACGCAATCATCGACAACTGGCGAAATGGTGTCGCGCTGATCCCAGCGGATTGGCTGCAGACATAGTCTTGAGCCTGCGGTCAGTCGCCGGTTCGTCCCGTCGGGTGCTATGCGTCGTCTGCCCGCAAGCCGGTCGCTATGCGTTCAGCCGAGCGGTGAAGTCTGCGACCGTCGAGTCGAAGCCGGTCGCCTGGTCGCCCGCCCAGTTCAGTCCGATCAGCAAGCCGTCTGCCGACAGGCCAGGAAGCCAGCGGGACTCGAACTCCGCGCGGGGAATCTCACGCGTGCGAAAGTCGGCGTACGCCGGCACGTTCTCGATCACCCGACGCGCTCGCGACTCGCGCGACCAGAAGGGCATGGCACGCGCACCATCCGTCCCGCGCGGCGCTGGGACGCCCTCGTCGTCCTCGATTGTCCACACCGAGCCGTCGGGGCCGAGCTCGCGGAAGAACGCATCCGCGTGCACTGAACTTGTACTCATGGATCGACGCTAGCGTCTACGTTCAGAGCGGCCGAGGGCTCGCGAGTTGCACGGAGACCGGTTCACCAACGCGCAGTCGGCGGTGGACTGCGGTGGCATCCGCCGCTGCCTCGGGCTCTGGGCGGACTCGGGCGAATAGCCGGACCGGTGAGTTGCGCGATGGGGGTGCCAGATTCGGGCGCGCCATGGTCCACCGAACCAACTTTGCGCCGACCCGACCGAGAGCCACGCTGGCGAGTCGAGAGCCGAGGCCAAGGCGCAAGCCGGAGACCCGAGGCGCGATGAACGAACGGGGGCGAGGCGAGGAAGAAAAGCGAATGCACGCAGGCACTTTCTGTGGAAGTCATTCCGATTTAAGCAATTTGGAGCTACTCTGGCGGGGTGCGCGGTGGCCTGGAGCGGTGGAAGCGGGGTGTCGAATCGCAGGGGGTTCGACGGGCGATCGCTTACGCACTCAAGGGGTCTTGCGACTCCCATCTGCGATCCGCTGGTGTCGACGCGCTCGCCGAATACGGCACCCCTGGCGCGACGGGACTGACCCGGTTCACGGTCGAAGAGGGCGTCATCCGCACCGACGTTTTGGACGAAGTAGCGCTGCGCCGGTGGGTAGACGGGTGCGATCCGGTGACCGGGGAGCGACGGGGTCGTGATCTCAAATCTGCGGACGCAGACCTCATCTTGGACGGCACGATCAACGCGCCGAAGTCGTACAGCATCGCCGCGCTCATCAACCCTGACCTCGCCCGCGAGTTCGAGGCGCTGCAGGACCGGCTGCGGGACCGGATCATCACGATCTGGCAGCGCGAGCTCAATGCGCGGCGCGGCGCCGGTGGCCGCATTCGCGAGGCGCTGCACCGGGTGGAGGTCGTGGAGCTCCAGCATCGGCGGTCCCGGGCGCTGGACCCGCACGTCCACCGCCACCTGTGGCTGAACGTGAAGGTGCTGGGCGAGGACGGGAAATGGTCCAACGTCGATTCACGGGTGGCGATGAAGATGCACACGCTCATCAACGCGGAAGGGGAGCTCGCGGCGGGCACCGACCCTGCCTGGCTTGCTGCGCTGGCCCGCCACGGGTACACGCTGAACAGCGATGGTGAGATCGCCGAGCTGGCCAGTGCGGTGCGGCCGCTCTCGCGCCGGTCCACACAGATCGAGGCCAATCGGGCCATGCTGCTGGCGACCTGGCGGGCTGAGCATGCAGGCCAGCAGCCGAGCCCGAATCAGTTGCATCAGATCGACAGGTTGGCGTGGGCGAAGGCCCGCCCGAACAAGCCCGGCGACCTCGACGAGACCGCGTGGGAACACCTCATCGCCGACGAGCTCGAAGCGATCGACCCGACCATCCTCACCCCCCGCGAACCCGTCACCTTAGAAGCCATCGCTGTCGAGGACCTCGACTTGGAGCTGCTCGGCTGCCGCGCTGCGGTGGAGGCGGATGCGCGCTCCACCGCGTGCGGCGGACGGTTCAGCCTGGTCGACCTTCGAGCCGGCGCGACCCGGGCGGTCGCCTCCTCGGGCGTGGTCGCTCCGCGGGAGGAGCTGCAGGACACCATCGACGACGTCACGCGCCGCGCCTTCGAGTTGACCGTCGATCTGTTGCCGGACGAGCCGCTGCGGCCGGTGCACGTCAAGGGTTACATGGCGACCGCGACCGCGGCGCTGAAGCTCGAGCTGGCGGCCCGGCTGGATGCCCTCACCCTCGCCGGCACCCCTGCAAGCGAGGCGGCCACCGCCCGGTCCGCCGATCAGGTGTTGCGGGGGCAGGTCGAGTTGGACCAGTTGCAGGTGCGCGCGGCGGCGGCGATTGCCGGCACCGATCGACTGGTCTCTGTGACCGGGCCGGCCGGCGCGGGGAAGACGACGATGCTGCGGGTGGCGAAGGCCGCGTTGGCTGGCCAGCGTCGGCGAATGGTTGTCGTGGCGCCGACCAAGAAGGCGGCGTCGGTCGCCGCCCGCGAACTGGGCACCACCGCGTCCAGCCTGCACGCCCTGCTCGCCGACCACGGTTTCCGGTGGAGTCGCGATGCCGCCGGCGCGGAGGTCTGGACCCGGCTCACCCCTGGCGGCCTCGACCCGTCGACCGGCCCGCCTTACCTGGGACCGCACCGCTTCCCGCTGGCTGCGGGGGACCGTGTGGTCGTGGATGAGGCGGGCATGATCGACCTGCACACCGCGAACGCGCTCGCCGCGATCGCCGCGGATGCCGGTGCCGGGATCGCGATGGTCGGTGACCATCTGCAGGCGCGCCCGGTCGGCCACTCCGGAGCGATGGCCGCGCTCACCCGCCGGGCCACGGCCGTCGTCGAGCTGACCTCCGTGCACCGCTTCCGCGACCCGGGCTACGCCGCGCTGACCTTGCGGATGCGGGAACCAGCCTCGAAAGAAGCAGCGCTGGCGGTCGCCGCTGAGCTCGACGAGCTCGGCCTGATCCACCGGGTCTCCGACCACGTGCAGGCCCGGGACGTGATGGTGGAGGCCTACTTCCGGTGGACGCGCGAGCATCACCGGGTGGCGCTGGTGACCAGCACCAACGACGAGGCCGACGCGATCAACGAAGCCATCCAGCAGCGTCGCGTCGATACCGGCGACCTCTCCCTGGTGCGGATCGCGGTCGGGCAGGGGGAGCAGCGGCTGCTCGAGGGCGACGTGGTGCAGACGCGCCGCAACGACCGGAACGCTGACGTCGAGAACCGGGCCGGCTGGACGATCCGCCGCATCAGCCTGGCGGGCCTGGAGTTGGTCAGCCTCGGCGACAGCGCCGACATCCGCACCGTCACCTCCGACTACGCCGCCCAGCACGTCCACCTCGCCTACGCGTCCACCGTGCACGGCATCCAAGGCGAAACCACCCACGCCTCCATCGTCGGCCCCGGCGTGGACGCGGCCGGGCTATACGTCGGGATGACCCGCGGCCGCACCTACAACGAGGCCATCGCGATCGCCGGCACCGACGCCGCCGCCCGGGACCGGATCGCAGACAGCATGCTCCGCGGCATCCCGGAAGTGAGCATCGACGACTCCATCCGAGCCGCACAGACCGAACTGAGCCGCGCTGCCCGTTCCCCGGAAGCCGCCCAGCCAACGGCGCGCCACGAACCGGCAGCCCGCACCGGCCAGACACCATCCGAGGGTCAGCAGCGGGAGCATCACGCCCGTATGGCTCTCGAGGAAACCCGCGACTGGCTGCACGCCAGCTGGCGAACGTTGCTCGAACTTGACGCTCGCATCGCTGGCGACACCGCGACCGGACATGGCCGCATCCCCGGGACCGACCACCAGTTGCGTGAGGCCCGCCAGGAACTCGCCGATCGATACGAGGCGCGCACCGCGGAGTATGCCGGACTCCTGCGCGCGTACGAGGAGGAGCGGACGGCTCAGGCGGTCGAAACGGAGCGTCGGATCCGAGCGGCCGTCACCCCGACGCTTCACCGTGCGGATCCGACCGCGGTCATGCCGGTGGTTGCACCGGATGGTTCCGCGAATGCGCTTCGCCGCTGAGCGACGCGACAGCCGTAGGCGCGGTTCAGGTGATGGGGCTGACGGCGTTGGCCCACACCCAGCAGCGCATCTCCTTCTCGCCGACGGTGAAGCTGACGCCGCAGGCGATGTCGTTCCAGACCACGACGACGGCGTCGACGAGCATCGCGTGGGGTCCGAACCGTACCCAGGCTTTGCAGGGCTTCGGTTTCGGGTCGCGTGTGATCGGGAGCGTGTCTTGTTGGAGCTCTTCGGGGGTCAGTGATTGGAGCGGGTTTTCCTCGGCGATGCGTTGCAGGATCTTGTTGTCCATCTGCCTGTCGAAGTAGGCCGCGTACCTGCGATTGCTGCCCATGGCGCCCGGATCCCCTCCTCCGGCCGATCGCTTCGACTCTACCCGCCATCGAACATGTGTTCTATTCTCTTAGGTCATGACGACAGCTCAGATCGAACACGAGGCAAACGTATGGATGGTCGACGACATTCCGGTGCGGATGTTCTACGCCGGTCACCGATGGCGGATCACCGACAGCCCGACCCGGTTGCGTGAGTCGATCTGGGCCACTCCGGGTGAGCCGTCGCTTGGGCCGTGCGGGTGGCGGTTCCAAGCGGCCAACGAGGCCGGTGATGTGCTGATGTTCGACGTCTACCGCGGCGCCGACGACTGGCACGTGCACCATACCTACACGTGACCGGCATCACGCCATAGTCCTCGGGTGGAGGGATGCTGCCGATGACGACGATGCGGCAAGTCTGGCAGCTGTAGCCGTGGCCGGCGTCGCGGAGCAAGGTGGCGCACTCGGGACAGCGCGGTGTCTGCGCGTCGTCGAGGAGGTCGCTCATGCCGGCGACACTACGCCCGACGTGGCGGTGCTGTCCGGATGTTGTCGTCATGTGACGCGCGTCTGGGGGCGTGTCGCGGGCCGGATTTCTGTGCTGGGCAGAGCGGCGGGGCGAGAGTACAGTGACTCTCGCCCCGCTTGCTTGATGGTTCAGGTTAGCGCGACAGTTCGGCGCCGGCGTACGAGGCCGGTACCGCTACCGGCCCCGAAGCGTCTGCTGCGGGGCCGTTAGCTTTTGGGGAACGGTCGACGATGACGTCGGCGAACTTCAGGGACGCGCCGACGTTGTCCGCGACGATGTCGCGGGTCTCGCGGGACTGTCCGGTCTCCTTGTCGACGTAGGTGCCGAACCGGAGGTCGCCGGCGACGATCACGTTGTCGCCCTTGCGGAGCGAGTCGGCGACGTGCCGGGCCTGCTGGTTGAATACGACGACGCGGTGGAACACGGTGCCGACGTCTTCCCACCGGTTGGTGGTCTCATTGAGCCGCCGGTCGTTGATGGCGACGGTGAAACGGGCGTATTCGTTGCCGAATTCGGCGTTGCCGTGTTCGGGGTCACTGGTGAGGTTGCCCTCGATGGTGACCGGGATCCTGGTGGTCATCGTTCTTCCTTCCTGTCAGGAGACCCCGTGGTCGGGGTCTCGGTGGCATGGGCCTGGCTGGCCCACGCGTTCCAGTCCTGCTCGTCGGTGACGTTCACCCAGGAGCGGGGTTTGAGGGGATCGTGGCCGCGCGCACAGCCGCCGGAGTGGGCCTTGGTCAGGCGGGGCAGGGCGAGGCTGAGCCGTTCGTGCCAGCCGATGGGTCCGAACCCGGCGTCGGTGGCGTCGAACGCGACGGTATGCGCGGTGTGCAGTGCGGAGAGCTCTTCGACGAGCTGGCCGTGTTTGTACCAGCACGCCGGGACGACGGATTCGGAGATCCGGTAGCGGACGGTGAACCATTCCACCCAGTCCCGCAGCGCCGCCCAGGCCTCGCGGGCGTTGGAGTCGGGGAGGGTGTACCAGTTGATGATGTGCGCGCCGAGGGGGTCCGACGGCCCGTACCGGTGGTTCGGGTCGTATCCGGCGATGTCGCCGGCGATGTCGTCGTCGTAGTCCGGTGGCGGGGGCAGATCGGTCATGCGGCGCTTCCTCCGTCCGGGCGGAGTTTCTGCCGGAGCCGGGCGAGGGCGAGGTGGCTGGCGGTGCGGCGGGTGCGGGCGTGGGAGAGCACGGCGTCGCGGTCGATGAGCCGGTGCAGCAGGTCGTGGCAGTAGGGGTGCATCGCGACGAGGTCCTCGTCCGGTTCGAGGGCCCGGAACGTGCCGCCCGTGATCTTGACCCCGCGGTAGTCGAGGTGATGCAGCTCGAGCTGGCTGCGGGTCGCGGTCCGGCCGCAGCCGGCGCAGCTGAGTGGCTGCCCCGATGCGGCCAGGTGGGTGAACCAGCGGTCGCGGCGGGCGAACCATGCTTTCGAGCGGAGGAACTCGTTGCGGTACAGGTTGAACAGTGCCGGGCGGCGACGATTACTCATCCCTCATCTCCCTCCACCACTTCCGCACTCCCGGACTCCGGGACTGCCGATGTCCGGGAGGTCGGGGTGCGGCGGGCCGTGTCGAACACGGCCCGCTGCTCTTGTTCGGTTTCGCGTTTGCCGGTCTGGATGGTGTGCGCGTCGGAGCGTTCGTCCCACCCGGCGAGGTCCAGCAGCACGCTGCGCCGGTTGCGGTAGGCGAGCAGACCGACGCTGGGCGGTAGGCGGCGGATCTCGTCGACGGACATCAGCGGGCGGCGTTCATGGTGCTCGCTGGTGGCGTGGCCGGTCTCCCGGGTGGACCAGGAGCGTTGTTCGCGGCGGGTGTCACGGGTGCCGAGCAGCGATTCAATGTCGCGCAGATGGCCGACATGGCTGGCGCCGCCCAGCAGCACCTTCGCGGTGGCGGCGGCCCAGATGGTGTCGGCTTCCGCGCGGGACCAGGACGTCTCGGCCTGGGAGAGGGCTTGCAGCACGATGAACGTGCAGATGCCGCGGCCGCCGCCATCGGCCATGATCCGCGGCAGGTTCCCCCACCGGAACATGTTCGCGATCTCATCCAGGATGAGGCCGAGCGGGTGGGGGAGGCGGGAGCCGGCAGAGGCGAGCGCGGTGGTGCGGGCGACCTCGACGATGTCGTCGAGCACCGCACCGAGCCACCCGCCCATCGCGGACGCCCCGGAAGACGACCCGATCAGATACAGGGTATTCGCCTGGTCGAGGAACTCGCGCGGATCAAACAGCGGGTCGCCGGGTCGGGGGAGGAGGGCGTCGCGGATCTGCGGGACGGCGAGAGGGGCGACGGCGCCTTGCACGCCGAACCAGATGGAGGAGACCAGCTTCTCGTCGGCGGACAGGGTGGCGTCCAGGCTGTCCCCCCAGCCGGGGGTGCCGTCGGTCTTCAGGATGTCGACGGCGGCGCGGGTCTGCGCCGGGCTGGTGCCCCAATCGTACAGTTCGGTGATGGTCTTGCCGCCGACGGCGGCGGCGTGCAGCAGCCGGCCGAGCACCACCCCGGCGGCTTGCGCCCATTCCTCATTCGTCCGGGAGCTGCCCAGCGCGGTGCCGGTGATGATCGCTGCCCCGCGCTGCATCGCCACCAGCGGGTCCTCGCAGCCGGTGATCGGGGAGATGCGAAGGGGGTGGCGGATGCCGGACAGACCTTGCGGGTCGAACACGTGCACGGTGCCGCGGGCCTGCCGCATCCGCATCGTCGCGGTGAGGTTGTCGTTCGTGGTGGAGGTGGTGATCAGCGGTCCGGACCAGTCCAGGATCGCGGACATCAGCACCCGGTACCCCTTCCCCGACCGGGGCGGCCCTTCGAGGGCGACGGAGTCCTCGATGGACACGTACACGTCCTGCCCGCGCGACCGGCCTACCCGCCAGCCGACGTCGGTGGCGGTCGGCTGGGGGATGTCGGGGCGGAGCTGCTGGGCGCGGCGCAGCACCGCCCGGGCGGAGAGGTGGTCGCGGATCTCCGAGGCGGTGGCGAAGCCGGGGCGGGTGCGCAGGTCGGTGATGAACGCCCGGTCCGATTCCCGATACCGCCGCACCATCCGCAGCACCCACACGGCTAGCCCGCCGATCAGCAGCACGGCAACGATGTCGATGACCCTGATGGCGGCGACCGGGAGGACGCAGTCGGCGGGGGCGGTGTACGAGTCGGGGTTGCCGGTCACAGCGAGGACGAGTCCGGAGAACAGGTTCGCCGGGGCGGGGCGTGCGCCGCAGGTGAGTGCGGTGGTGGCTTCGGCAATGAATCCGAACGCGAGCGCGAGCAGCATCGCGGCGGCGACGAGGACCGCCGCGGTCTTGCCGAAGATGCTCTGGTTCACCGGTCGCGTCCCGTCTTAGAGACCTTCGGCGGCGGACGCGGCGGCGGCCAGCCACGCATCTTTGGTGCGGGGCCGCAGCGTGTCGAACCGGAGCGGGCCGGCCTTCAGGGCGGAGTCGAACGGGATGGTGTGCACGGCGCGGACGTGCCCGGTGAACCCGTCCGCGATCCGCCGCGCCTCCGCAGTCCCGGTGGGTTCGGCCTGGGTGACGAGGACGACCGCCCGGTCCGCGAGAGCCGCGGAGCGTTCATCGCGGCCCCGGAGCGCATCCAGCAGCAGGGATGCGGATTCGGCGGATTCCGCGGTGGCGAGGGTGGGCAGGACGAGCTGGTAGGAGGAGTCGATCATCCGCAGCCACCGTTCCGCGGACTCGTCGTTGCCTGAGTCGAAGATCACGAGCCGGTAGAACCGGGCGGCGACCTGCATCAGCACATCGAACTGGTCGGCGTGGATGCGCTGGTCGGTGGCGAGCAGTTCCGGGTTGGAGCGGAGCACGTCATACCGGTCGGCGGTCTGGTGGTGCACGAACCGGGCGATCTCCGACACCCCCGCCTCCGGCGCGAGCAGGTGCCGGGCGACGGGAAGTAGGTCGCGGAGAGTGGTGTCGTAACCGCCTTGTTCGGTGCGCCAGCCCAGGGTGCCGCGGGTGTCGTTGTTGTCCCACGCGAGCACGCTTCCGCCGCCTTCCCGGGCGTAGACGGCCGCGAGCATCCCGGTGGTCATCGTCTTGCCGACCCCGCCTTTGCCGTTCACCACGGCCAGGGTGCGGCATCCCGCCCACTGCCGGGACACCACCGCCCGCGCCGCGGCCCGCTGCTGCTCGGCCGGAGACGGTTTCACAGTGAACCCGAGCCCGGTGAGCAGTCCTCGCCACCCGGTGGCGGGCGGGGTGGCGGTGGCAGGGGTGGGGGTCAGGAAGGTGGGGCGGGTGGACTCCGCAGCCGGCGCGGATTCTGGAACGAGAGTGTCCGGCTGCGGAGTCGGTTCCCTCACCTCCTCTCCACGTCCGGTCGCGATCGCGTCATCAATGTCCTGGTACGGGCCCAGGTCGAGGTCCTCGTCGTCCCCGGCCTGGTCGGGGTCGGTGGTGGGGAGGGGGGAGAGGTCGCCGGCGGGGTCGATGAGGAGGTGGTGTTCGCCGCGGTCGCCGGAGGTGACGAGCTCGATGGGGGTGCCGGTGCGGCGGGCCTCGTCGGTGGCGCGGCGCACCACCGCGTGGCGGATGTCCTCGTCGGCGGTGGGGGCGACCGGTTCGGTGTGCCCGTCGAGGGTGACGAAGGTGGCGTGCGGGCCGGTGACGGTCGCGTAGGTCCGCGGTCGGTGCGTGGTTGTGCTCATCATTGCTCCTCGGTCAGGTCACGGGCACCCTCTTGCTGCAACCAGCCGTCCACGGCGGTGTCGCTGGCGGCGGCGGGTTGGGGCCAGAGGGTGTCGAGTTCGTCGGGGTCCAGGACGCGAAGGGTGGCGTCGTCGCGGTCGGCCGGGTTCACTGCGTCGTCCGTGGCGAACAGGGCGTACTCCCACGGCGTCGAGGTGGCGAAGCAATCGACGAGGTAGGAGTACTGGCCCACATAGGCGAGGAACTCGCCCTTGCGCAGCTGCCTCGCCATCTCCACGTGTGGGGCGGGCATGTTCAGCCGCGCGCGCAGGGCGGCTTGTTCTTGGTGGTTGACGCGGAAGATGAACTTGTTCTCGATGTCCCCGACGATCGAATACGCCAGGGAGCGTTCCAGGGAGTCGGCGTCGCCGACGGCGTCGAGGTCGCCCATCTTGTGCAGGATCACGATGTTGCTGATCCCGTAATGCCGGGACAGTTTCAGCCACTGCTGGAACATCTGCAAGGACGCCAGCGACGTCATGTCCCGCCACCCCTCCTCCCGCACCACATACCGCGTCCGCCTGGCAGCGCGATCGGAGATCACAGCCTGGATCCACGCGGTCGAGCACACCTGCGTCAGCTGCGCGGCAAGATCCCCACGGGCGAACAGTTCGCTGGTGTCGGTGACAACGATCGGGGCGTCCTGGTCGAACTCCACAGTGGACTCGTCTTCGAACAACCCACTGAGGTCGCCCTCCACGAAACGACGCAGCACGAACCGGGGCTGGATCGCGCCCTCCGCGGCCCGGAACGCGGCCGTGGTGTCGCCGGCCAGGTGCCCGAGCTCGTCGTAGACGCCGCGCAGGGTGGGGTGGTCGTTGGAGCGGGTGATGCAGCGGTCAAGGGCGTCGAGGATGGCGGCGTGCTCGACGGCAGTGAGCCGACCACCGAGCGTCATCTCAATCAGGGCGATGAGGGTGCCGATGCGACGCTGCTTCACCATTTGCTCGTGCTGCTCATCCGACGCCCCGGTGCGGCGCGGGCCACGGTCGAGCGGGTTGAGACGGGTGCCGGTGCCTCCACCGAGCCGGATCACCCGCCCACCCGGGATCGCCTCCGCCACCGTCACCCATTCGCCCTTCGGGTCGGAGGGGACGACGACCTGGTGACCGAACGCGATGGAGCGGGTGACCAGGGTCTTCACGGTGGCGGACTTCCCGCCCCGGTAGGCGCCGAGCACCAGGATGTTGGTGGAGAACGTGCCCCGCTCGGTGGCGTCGACGTAGGCCTCCCACGGTGAGAAATGCCACAGCGCGTCCGCGTTCAAATCCACCCCAAGGATCGGGCCGCGGTGGCCGAGACCACTGTCGGCGACGAACGGGTAGATCCCGGCGATGTGCTGCGAGGTCGCCTGATGGGCGGGGATCCACGCCTTCGCCAGATTCCAGTACCCGCCCTGCGTGATCCCCGGCCCGAACGGCCCCGGCACCGCCGGCTCCGGCAGCGACCGATCCCGCCGCGACGACCGGGCGGGCGCCGCGTTGGTCTGGGCGTGGGTGATCTGCATTTGCAGGTCGCGCTTCTCGCGGCGGGTGAGGCCGGTGGGGGTGAAGGTGGCGGCGTGGCGGGTCATCACTTCATCCCCAACCCGACCGGGATCGCGTTCACCATCAACGCCTCGGCCTGCTGGCAGTACAGGATCTGCGCCTCCATGCCCGCCCGCGACAGCGCGTTGCGCATCCCGGCGATCGCCTGGTCCAGGCGTTCCTCGTCGGGGGCGGTGACGGTGAGGTAGGCGCCGTACTGGAACTCGCCGTGCCCGTTCGCGATCTCCTGCTCCTGCTGCTCCAACGCCTTCCAGTCCGCGGCATCCGCCGCCGATCCGTCCGCACCGCGCTTCGCGCGCAGCTTCTCGTTGCCGCGCCACACCTTCTTCTCATCCCGGATCCGCTTCAACGCCTTCGACACCGGGACGGGGGTAAGGACGATGGAGAAGATGTGGGTGATCGCCTCCCCGGTGTGCGGGTGCCGGGCGAACACCACCGGCGCCAAGAACCCGACCGGGCTGTCGGAGCGGGGCCACTCGTGCACCCACATCGTGGTGTGCACACCGGAGTCGGTGACCACGATCCCGTTGCGCCCCTTCGGCTCGTCCAGGAACATCGGCCCGATCGCCACCGGATCCACCCCCGCCACCACATCGGGACGGTTCTGCACGATCGCCGCGAACTCCGGATCGAACGCGAGCCGCCCGAGCGCGGCGACATCCCGGGGTGCGAGCCACCGGCGCACCTTGATCTTCGCGGCGCCCAGCGCGTCGGCGAGGTTGCCGGCCTCGATGTGCGCCAACGCCACGATCGCGTCCTTCCCGCCGCCGAGCGCTTTCAACTGGGCGCCGAGGGTGACCAGGTCGAGGGTGAGGATGAGGTAGTTGCGGTGGGCGACTTCGAAGCGTTCGGAGCGGTCCATCACGTCCTGATAGTTGTGGGCGACGGGGGAGTCGGGGTTGAGGTCGCGGATGCGGCGCACGGTGTCGTAGTGGTCGCGGGCGGCGCGGATCGTGGTCGGCAGGGTGCGTTCCTGCAACGTCACCCGCTTCACCCCGGGGCGTTGCGTGAACGGCCCGAGGACGCGGTCGAACTGCTCGGCCAGGTCATACCGCTCCGGCAGGTCGTGCATCAAGAACCCCTGCACCTCAAGCTCCGCCACCACGGACACCGACCGGTCGTGCGGGTTGTAGATGGCCGCCGTCCCGGTGGCGTCCCACAGCTGCAGGGACGCGCGGGTGCCCGGCAGATTCAGCGTGCCGACCAGCTGGGGGCGTTCGGGCCGGTAGGTGTGGGTGGTCGCCCCGGCGGTGTGGCGAACCTGCTTCACCAGCCACAGCCCCGCCATCCGCGGCGTAGACACCCCGTGGATGTTGGTGAGCGCGGTCACCCCGAACCCGAGGTAGATCGGTGCCCCGTAGAGCAGGCCGAGCGGGCCGAACCGGTTCACGAAGATCAGCAGGGCGAGGGCGGCGGCGGTGAGGAAGGTGAGCTGCCACGGGTCCATGCCCATCACGACGCCTTGCCGGGACCGGCGCGGCAGCCGCACCGGACGCGAATACTCGGGCGTAGAAGTCATGACAGGCTCCCCTCGGATCGAGGCGGTTGCGGTGGTGGCGGTGACGAGGGACGTGGCGACGGCGATCCCGTCGAAGAAGGTGGGGGAGCGGTGCGCGTGCCGCCGGATGCCGAAGTGCGGCCCTGCGCGGGTGTTGCGGCGCCGCGCGGCGCGGTCGCCGGAGCCGATCGCCCCGCCGAAGGACTCGCGGACGGACCCGTGGCGGCGGGCCCGGCGCCGGCGGGGCGGATCCCGGAGGGGAGGCCGCCGAGGCGGGTGGGGATGCTGGCGACCCCGCGGGCACCGGTGGCGGCCATCCGGCCGCCATGGGAGCCGAGCCGGGAGCCGATGGCATCGGCGGCGACCGCGCCGGTGAAGCTGAACAGCCCGAAGATCGCGAACGGTGCGAACGCGACCAGCACTAGGCCGATCAGCAGTGGCCAGCACTGCGGGTTCCAGATCGTCTTCACGGATGCGAGTCCGTGGACGATGAGGGTGACGAACCCGATCGTGAGCGGCGCCGTCAACAGCAGCACCATCACCGCGGACACGTAGCCGACCACCCACTGTGGTCCGATCCGCTTCACCGGGAACAGCATCCAGGCGACCGGGCCCACCATGATCAGCGCCGCGAGCGCGATGTTGCGGAACGCGAACACCAACATCAGCAAGAACATCCCCAGCATCAGCAGCCCATGGATGAGGAACGCGAAGAAGTAGTTCGCCTGCCCACCCGCCCACATCACTGACTGCAACGTCGAGTACAACGACGCCGGGCCGTCGCCGTTGAGGATGTACCAGGTCATGTCATCGACCGCGTTCAGCAGATGCCCTGTCAACCACAGCGTGACCGGCACCGCCGGGATCGCGATGAACGACCGCACCAACGCACCGACCAGCTCGTCCCGGTCTCCGGAGACCACGGCCGCAGCGATCGCCCACACCATCGCGGCGAACGTGATGATCAGGATCGCCCACTGCCAGAACGACCACTGCTCCACCGCCGCCGACCACAACAACGTCGACGTGTCGAACCGCATGTTGTCCGCCACCAGGAACATCACCCCGGTCGCCGACAACGCCATCCCCCGCCCCGCGTTCTCGAACGTCAGACACACCGCATCCCCGAGACTGCACCCATACTTCACGTCCAGAGGGCGTCCACCATCCGCCTGAATAGCTTGAATGTGGCCTTCGTACGTGCTGCACACAGTCGCGCTTGCCCCGCCCAGGGCGACACCCATGAAGCATTGCTGCGCTGTGACCTTGTCCGTATCCGTCGGTGTGCAACTCACCTGCCCACTGGTGACCTTGCAGTCCACCGGAAACGCGGGCGCCGACCACGGTTCTCCGGTGACCGCATCCATCGCGACGGGAGCGGCGCTGTCGACGGTGGTCGCTTGCGCGCTCCCGCCTGTGCCGATGACGAGGGCGATGCCGACGGCGAGGCCGAGGCGGAGCGCCCGGTGGAGGTTCATCAGAATCCGAAGTCGAAGTTCACGAACCAGGCGAACAGGCCGGATGCGGCGCCGAGCACGGCAGCGGCGATGAAGATCCACAGGATGTTCTCGCCCGCCCAGGTCCGCACCCGGTCGGACGCGAGGCCGCGGAAGGCGAGAGCGGCGCCGGCGATGATCAGCATGATCAGCACCACGAGCATCGCACCGGCCAGGATGTAGGACGCGATGACCTGGAAGCCCTGGAAGAACGGGGCGGAGAAGTCCGGTTGGATGTCGGGAACGTCGACATCACCCGGAACGATGAGTGTGCGCACGAGGCTGCTCCTTGCTGGTTGCTACTTCAGTTGCAGGCCGAGGCCGGCCATGAACGGCTCCGGATCTACCGGAGTTCCGGACTTCTGAACTTCGTAATGCAGATGGCACCCGAACGACTTGCCGGTATTGCCCTCCGCCCCCAGCGGTGCGCCCGCGGCGACCTCCTCGCCGACGGTCACGCGAAGTGATCCCCATTGCATGTGCCCGTAGAGCGTGACGACCTGGTCGCCGTGATCGATGCGGACCGCGTTCCCATACCCCTGCCAGGACCCGGAGGTGATCACCCGCCCGGGCCCGGCGGCATAGATGGTCGCGCCACAGCCCTGCGCCATGTCGTAACCCTGATGATTCGTGGAGCAGTAGCCGCACCCCTGCACCGGGTGATAGCCGAAACCCCGCCCCTTCGAATACCCGCCCGCCAGCGGGAAACCCCACTCCCCGCTCGCGACGGGCGCCGCGTCAACCTTCGTCGGCACGGCACTGGCGGTGCCGCCCGCGATGGCGAACGGGATCGCGACCAGCGGGGTCAGCAGCAGGGCCACGACCAGGGCAAAGATGAGGAGGGCCCCTGTCAGGATCTTCCGGCCAGTCCTCGAGCGGAGGGCTGCGGCGGTGATCACCGGGGCGCCCATGTCAGGGCTCCAACGGCTCCGTGAAGTAGCGGACCACCTTGCAATCGCCCGCCTGCTGCGCGGAATCCCGCGTCGGGACCGACCCCGGGCCGCACAGCACCTGCACGCTCACCCGCACCTGCTCCTCATACGCCGTCTCCCCACCACCGCCGTCGGACCGGGTGAACAGCAACGTCACATCCGACGTCCCGATCGACATGTCACCCGACGCATCATCCGTCACCGGCACATACGCCACATCGCCACTGGTGGCGGCGACGACACGGCCGTCTTCGTTCGCAAGCGAGTCCCACTCCTCCTGCGGCAGCACAACTCCCTGATGGAACTCGACCAAGGAGGCTTGCATCGCGGCCTCTTGGTCGGCTTCGGCGGTGTAGCGGGTGTCGGGGGTGAACCAGGTGTCGAGGTAATCGAGCCACTCCTCACGAGTACTCAGTTGAGTGTCGAAAGTCGACGCCGCCTCCAACGCGGCACGGATGTACACCTCGCGACCTGTCGTGATCGGCTCCGGAACCCAACCCCGCTCACCCACAGACGCATCCACCACGTCACGGTCAGCTGCCCCCATGGTGGGTGCTGCGCTGCTCGGCGACTCGGATGCGGTACCGCTTGGTGAGGGTGTCGGCTGTGTGAGCAGCGAGCTGACGATGATCGCCACCAGACCCGCAATGAGGACGGCGCCGCCGAGGATCGCCCACACCAGGCCGCTGTGCCCTGACGTCTGGTTCGTCGTCACCTGTCAGCCCTCCTGATCGTTCAGGACGGCAACCGTGCGCGGACGGGACGCGCTGGGGGACGGTCGCCGTGACGGCATCATACGCACGAAAGGGTTCTCCACCGCGAGAAATCTCGCAAGGTTGTGGAGAACTCGATCAACAGTCTCACGGGGGGAGGAGTCACGGCGACTGCGGCGAGCGATCCGAAATTTTAGACCTGCAATCAGGTGATCGTCTGTCCCCACTTCGGGGGACACGCCTCCGTCGCCCGGCCCGACGGCCGGCTCGTGGGGAAGCGACATCCTCAACATGGAGAACACCGTATAGCAATATTCTTGGCATGTAAACGTCTAAATCGTATTCTTGCGATATGCCTAGACTCGCGCAGCCGGCCGGATCCGAAGACGCCGAAGAACCCGTCGCCCTCCTCGGCAGTCTCGTCAAGACCGCAATCCTGCGCTATCTCCGCACCAACCCCGGCGTCCCCATCCGCCCCATCTGCGATGCCCTCCAGCTCGGCGCAAGCACCGTCCAGCCCCGCCTCAACGAACTCGAAGCAGCGGGCCTCGTCATCTCCGACCCGCCGTATGACGAAGCCCACCCGCGCCGCGGGATCTGGGTACGGTACAGAGCGAACGATGAAGCCGTAACGGATCTGTACCTCCGGCTAGGTTTCGCGATCGGTGAGTTTTAGTCCATCGCGAGGCCGAATAGCACCCCGACGAGGATCGGGGGCAGCAGGCTCAGCATCGGGTCGCCCTGCGGGGCCGGAATGAGGGGATCGAGCCAGCCCCATTGGAACACCGCGACGCTGGCGCCGAACGAGGCGCCCACCGACAGCAGATAGCCGAGTGTGGCGATGAGCGGGTTCAGCAGCGAGCGGAACAACACGATCATCAGCACGAGGGAGATGAGCACGATCGCGATGAGGTAGGTGACCAGGGCCTGCATGAGCTGCTGATCCTGGTCGATGCCGATGGCGGTCTCGCCGGTCACCTCCAGATTCACTCCGGCGCGGTCATCGGCGCGATCGCGGATCTCGTGCACCGCGTCCTTCGTCGCGTCGTCGATGGGGCTGCCGTCGGGGATGACGACGATGCGCGCAATGGCGTCTGACGCGCTGAGCTCGGCCGGCATCACGCGCTCGACCCCGTCGATCCCGGCGACCTCCCTCTCGATCGCGCCCGTCTGAGAGGCGACGTCATCGCCCTCGGCGAGCACGATGAGCGGGCTCTGCACCCCGCCGAACCCATCAAGGACGAGGTTGTACGCGCTGCGCTCCGTCGACAGCGGGTCGGCGCCGCCGGGCACGTTGAACGCGGTCTTCATGCTGAGCATCGGGAGGGCCGCGATCGCGAGGAGCACCAGTCCGCCCACGAGGGCGACGACAGGGCGCTTGACCACAAATGCGCTCCACCCGCGGATGAGCCCGCGCTTGTGCGACCGGCCCTCAGTCCACAGCTCGCCCGCCTCGCGGGCACGGCGCTGCGAGCGCGACAGCGCGCGCAGCCCGAGCGTGCGCATCAGCGCCGGCAGCAGCGTGAGCGCCAGCAGGACGGCGACGGCGACGGCGAAGGCGGCGGCCATGCCCATCTCGGTGATCGAGCCGATGCCCGCGACCATAAGCGCGCTCAAGGCGACGATCACCGTGAGTCCGGCGAACACCACGGCGGTTCCGGCGGTGCCCATGAGCCCCGGGTCTGGTGGAGGCTCCTGACATCCCGAAAGAACGAGGACCGGTCAGCGGGCTCCCAATTGCCGGCGCGCTTCGTCGATCGTCGCCAGGATGGAAACGGTCTCAGCGTGCGTGTGCAGGGGGGACTCAGCCCGCCCTTCCCCGACGTACCGGGCGAAGGCGGTCGCCTCCCAGGCCAGCCCGGCCATCAGTTCCAGCCCGGTCGGATCACGCCAGATGACCGGCTCATCTAAGTAGTTCTGGGAGCGCAGCGTGAAAGTGGCGGGGACGTGGAACGGGGCATGGATGCTGATACGCGCCGTGGTGCCGCAGATGTGTGCCACGGTCGGCGTCGAGGTGAGGATCGACGTCATCAACGTGGACTGTTCGTCCCCGTGCCCGAGCACGACCGTGGCCGTGGCGTCTACCCCCGACGAGGTCAACGAGCCGATCGTGGTGATCGACGACGGCTCTCCGAGCACCATCGAGTCGAGCTGAATCGGATAGATGCCGAGATCCAGCAAAGCGCCGCCTCCGGTCCCGGGCTGCAGCAGTCGGTGGGTAGGGTCCGCTGCCAGGGGTTGGCCGTGGTCGGCGATGACGCTGCGGACTTCGCCGACGATCCCTTCCTCGATGATGAGACGGATCATCTGGGTATGCGGGAGGTATCGCGTCCACATCGCCTCCATGGCGAAGACGCCGGCCACACGTGCTTCGCTAAGCCGTTGATGTCAGTCCCAACCTGCACGCGGAGGGTAGCTTGGGGTGCTGGATCGTCGAGCGTGATCCCGGACTGCTGAACCTCGAACCATGGGCGGGGCCTTCAAATGACAGAATCACCTCCCCCTGCGCTATCAATCGGCATCGTGCTAGGAGACTCAGATCCCGTCAATCAGACGTGGAAACGCTATCGGCCAAGGTGAGCAGCGGCTCCTCGAGGGCGACGTCGTGCAGACCCGCCGCAACGACCGGCACGCCGACGTCGAGAACCGGGCGCTGTGGATCCTGCGCCGGATCACTCCCGCCGGCCTGGAACTCTGCAGCGGGGCCGTAGGTCACGAGGTGCGCACGGTCAGCCACGACTACGCCGCTGATCACATGCATCTTGCGTACGCGTCCACCGTGCACGGCATCCAAGGAGAGACGACCGACGCCGCCGTCGTCGGACCCGGTGTGGACGCCGCCGGGCTGTATGTAGGGATGACCCGCGGTCGCGACCACAACGAGGCGATCGCGATCGCTCGCAGCGACGCCGGTGCACGTGACCAGATCGCCGACAGCATGCTCCGCGGGCTGCCGGAAGTGACCGTCGACGACTCGCTCCGTGCGGCCCGCACCGAGCTCGACCGCGCCGCCCGCACCCCCGCACCCGACACCGCCGCCGCACTCTGGCACGACGCCACACGCCGTCCCCACGGCACCATCGTCGACCTCGACCGCGTGGCGCACCTCTACCGCCGGCGACAGCACGCCCTGCGCCGCGACCTCGAGGAGCGGAAAGACTGGCTCCACCTCGCCAAACGGCGCCTGCTGACAATGGATGCCGCCCTCGCCGGCTCGGCCTCCGTCAGTCATGGCCGTAGCGCGACAACCACGGCGCTCGCCGGCGAACGAACGGCCCTGGAAGACGAGCGGACGGAGAAGCTGGCGGCATACACCGGCCTGCTCGACGACTATCGTAGGCTGTCGCTCGCCGCCGACACTGCCGAGGCTGAGCTCGTCCTGCGGCGCGGCCTGGCCCCCGAGGTTCGTGCCGCGGAAGACCGTGCGCGGGCTGCCCTCGTCAACACCCACAGCGCACCGACTGGCCCTCGGGTGGGGCTGCAACGGTAGCACCCTGTCTGCGCCCACCCCCGGGGTTGCGAGATGATGGGATGAGCCTCCCGGGCTCGATCGATGGGTAGAAGGTGGGCGAGGCGGGCTACGCTCTGGTCATGGTGCGCGACGAGTTCACGGGTGAGTTGCTTGCCGCACGTGGTGATGCGCTCGTGCACAGGCTGGTGATTCCTCGCCCTGTCGCGTGGGTGTCGACTCGATCGGCGTCCGGTGCGGACAATCTTGCGCCGCATTCGTTCTTCACTGTCGTGTCCACGCGTCCATCGATCTTGATGATCTCTTCCATCGGATTCAAGGACACGGCGCGGAACGTCATCGAGACGGGCGAGTTCGTCGTCAACGTGTCATCCGAGGCGAACGTCGAATCAATCAATCTGACGGCTACGGAGTATCCTCCGGAGCTGTCGGAGTTCGATGAAGTCGGCGTGAGGCGCTTGCGATCGATTCTAGTGAACGCGCCGTCTGTTGCAGAGTCTGCGGCCGCAATGGAGTGCCGGTTGGTGCGCCACGAAGAGATCGGGAACGGGTTCCTCCTGTTCGGGGAGGTGGTTGCGATCACCGTCGATCCGGCTGTGTGTGGAGACCGTGGGCCTGAATCGGGGCTGTTGCGGCCGGTGGCGCGCCTCGGCGGTATCGAATGGACGACGCTCGGCACGGTGACTCGGCGTAAGCGCATGCCGTTCGCCCCGAGGAACTGATCGACCCACTCCCGACCCCACTGGCAGCAGGTAGCCGACCCATGACGGGAGGCGCTGCTCCGATCCGGTTAGGAGGAGCGGATTCGGGTCAGGGGATGAGCACGGCGCGACCAACGATGTCGCCATGGTGGAGACGGCCGAAGACGTCGTTGATCGCGGCGAGTGGGAATCGTTCTATATGAGAGACGAGATCGCCTTTCTGCGCGAAGGTGAGGACCTCTTCGAGCTCGTTACGGGAGCCCCAGCTGCTGGAGGTGAGCGTTGCGCCCTGCGCAAGGCCGAAGAACGAGTACCGAACCGATCCACCTCCCAGCCCGACGACCACGACTATGCCCTGACGTCCGACCACCGCGGCAGCGGTCGCGAGGGTGGCATCCACGCCGACGAAGTCGATCACTGCGGCGGCTCCTCTCGCGTCGGTTGCGTCCCAAATGGTCCTCGTCGCGCTTTCCGCGCTCGGGTCCACCACGACGTCCGCGCCCAGTTCGAGGGCGAGTTCGCGCTTGTGCGGGTCGTTGTCTACGACGATCACTGTTGAGGGTGTGAGCATCTTCAAGAACTGCACCCCGTACTGCCCGAGCCCCCCTGCGCCGATCAGGACCGCGCTGGTTCCGGGGACGAGTCGCGAGAGTGTCTTCTTCACCGCTGAGTAGGGGGTGAGCGCAGCGTCCGTGAGTGGTGCTGCGTCGGCGGGGTGGAGGCCGCCGGCGGGGATGAGATGACGTACCGACGGCACGATGAGGTACTCCGCGTACCCGCCTTCAGGACCCATCCCACCCCAGCGAAAACGGTCGCACAGCTGCTCCGTCCCGCCCAGACAGAAGTGACAATGTCCACAACCCCATCCCCCGAAGACCACAACCGCGTCGCCAAGCGAGAGACCTTGACCCTCCGCTCCCGCGCCGAACGCGTCGACCCACCCCGCGTTCTCGTGCCCGAGGGTGTGGGGCAGGTCGACCCCCTTCACACCTCCGGATTTGATGTGCAGGTCGGAGTGACAGGCCCCCGCGGCGCCGACGCGGATCCGCACCTCTCCCGGGCCGGGCACCGGGATCGGTACGTCCTCAACGACGAATTCAGCGCCCAGAGTGTGCAGACGAGCTGCCTTCATGGGGCTGTCAGAACAACGGTGGATCTGGTTTGGCCTGACCGAAAGGAAAGGCGATGACCGATGTCATCGAGATGATCGATCCTGTGACCGGAGAGATCATCGATCAGCAACAGATCGCGGCGCAGTTGCTCGCGCAGGCGAGGGAGCAGGGCGTCAGCCTGGTCGGCCCAGGCGGGCTTCTCGGGAACCTCACGAAGACAGTGCTGGAGACGGCGCTCGAGGCGGAGTTGACCGAGCATCTCGGCTATGAGAAGCACGGCGCCAGTGAGGGCGACAACGCCCGCAACGGCACCCGGTCTAAGACGGTGCTCACCGAGGTTGGCGCGGTGCAGATCGATGTGCCGCGGGACCGGGACGGATCGTTCCAGCCGAAGATCGTCCGCAAGCGGCAGCGCCGGTTGGACGGGATCGACGAGATCGTGCTGTCGCTGACCGCGCGGGGGCTCACGACCGGTGAGGTGGCGGCGCACTTCGACGACGTCTACGGCGCCAGCGTCAGCAAGGAGACGATCTCGAAGATCACCGACAAGGTCATCGAGGAGATGACCGAGTGGCAGAACCGTCCGCTGGACCGCGTATACCCGGTGGTGTTCATCGACGCGATCGTGGTGAAGGTCCGGGACGGGCAGGTGCGCAACAAGCCGTTCTACGTCGCCGTCGGCGTGACCACGGCCGGGGAACGCGACATCCTCGGGATCTGGGCCGGCGACGGCGGCGAAGGGGCGAAGTTCTGGCTGGGCGTGCTCACCGAGCTGAAGAACCGCGGCGTCGAGGACGTCTGCATCGTCGTCTGTGACGGGCTGAAGGGTCTGCCCGAGTCGATCACCACCACGTGGGAGTTCGCGACGGTGCAGACGTGCATCATCCACCTGATCCGCAACACCTTCAAGTTCGCGTCCCGCAAGTACTGGGACCAGATCGCCCGCGACCTACGGCCGGTCTACACGGCCCCGACCGAGGCCGCCGCGAAGGCGCGGTTCGAGGAGTTCGCGGAGAAGTGGGCGAGCATGTATCCCGCGATCCGCAAGCTCTGGGACAACGCGTGGAGCGAGTTCATCCCGTTCCTGGACTACGACGTCGAGATCCGCCGCATCATCTGCAGCACGAATGCGATCGAGTCGCTCAACGCGAGATACCGCCGTGCAGTGAGAGCACGCGGGCACTTCCCGAACGATGCCGCCGCGCTGAAGTGCCTCTACCTCGTGACCCGCTCGCTTGATCCCACCGGGCGAGGACGGGCACGCTGGGTCACGAGGTGGAAGCCGGCACTGAACGCGTTCGCGATCACCTTCGAAGGCCGCATCAACTAACCATGCGCCAGATCAGATCCACCGTTCATCTGACAGACCCCGTCAAGGTGCGGAAGGGCAGACTAAGCCCCTCCGCCTGCCGCTGGGCGTCGTCACTCTAGGACCCTACGCCGAGATGGGCTCCGCCGGCAACATCTAGGGAAACGCCGGTGATGTAGCGGTTTATTGGGTCAGTCAAGAAGCTAATCGCGTTGGCAACTTCTGCAGGCTCGGCGAATCGTCGCATGGGAAGTTGCGCGGCGCGAGCGTCCCGCGCGGCCTGTGCACCTGCCGACTGTTCGGCGAGTTGGGCCCACATAGGTGTGTTCACGGGGCCAGGGTTTACGGCGTTGACCGAGATGCCCGCAGGGCCGAGGATCTTCGCCATTGACCACATGATGTGGAGCACAGCGATCTTGCTGGCGTTGTAAGGCAAGTAGTCGACCCGCGCCTCTTTGGCTGCGACAGAAGACAGCAGGAGGATCGTTCCCTTCGTCCCACTGTCACGCATAAGGTTCGCGACCTCGCGAGTGATCGTGAAAGTACCCGTCGCGTTGATACGCATGACGCGCTCGAACTCTTCAGTGGTGGTCAGCAACGGATCCGGAGTGCCACCCAAGACGCCGGCCGCGTGTACGAGAACGTCGATGCGACCGTGATCCGCGACGGTCTGACGGACCACATCCCGCGTCTGCTGCTCGTCGGTCACATCGAGTGCGTAGAAGCTGTCCACGTCCTGGCCCTCGAGCTCTGCGCGGTCGGCTCCGAGGACGATGTCGCCGCGCGCGCGCAGCGCGTCGACCACTGAGGCGCCGATTCCTCCGCTCGATCCGGTGACGAGGGTCACTTGGGGGTTGTGCGATGGTGCTACTTCACCGCTTTGCTCGACCACACGCGTCCCTCCTGCTCCTCGGTCGGCAGACCTGATGCGGCAAGGATCTGGTCCAGGAGTTGCTGGGTCTTGACCGCTTCCCACCCGGAGGTCAACGGCGGCTGCCGGTCGTGGACGCGGTCAAGGAAGTGTCGGACCGCGTTGGCAAACCCGAAAGTCTCGGTTGCGGTCGCCCACCCGAAGGCTTCGGGGCTCATAGAGCGGACAGTGCGGACGCCGTCGACGGTGACGGTGACGGTGTCAGGTGCGACTACCTCGGCCGACCGCATCTGACCGTACGCGTCGAGCTTCTCTCCCCAAGCGCCAGCGGCGCGCGCCGCAACCAGAATGCCGGTGTTGCCGTTCGAGAATCGGACGAGGGCCGCTGTACCCTCCTCTTCCCACGGGTCGTCGCCAGCGGATGCTGCGGATACCTCGACGACCTCGCCACCGCAGAACCAGCGGAGGAGGTCGACCATGTGAATCGCGTTCTCGAAGGTCGCCCGGTACTCGCTGCCGGCGCGGTTCTTCTGCGCGACGCAGAACGATGCGCCGGCGGCGCCGAACGCGTCTCGTGCGGCGACGTAGACGGGTGCGAACCGCCGGTTCAGTCCGACCATCAGGATCCGCCCATGTTCGTCGGCGAGTTCGGCGAGGCGGACGGAGTCAGCAGTCGAGGTGGCGAGGGGCTTCTCGCAGAACACGTCGACCCCTGCGCGGAGGGCGCTTTCGACGGCTGCGACGTGCTCGGAGCGTGGCGTCAGCACGAAGATAGCGTCGAGGTTTTCCGCGGAGAGCATCGCATCGACCGTGCGGTACACGTTCGCGAATCCCCACCGCCGCTGCAGGGCGCTCGGGTCCTCGCGGCGGGACACCAGGGCACGCAGCTCAACGTCAGCGCGCTGCACAAGAGTGGGCAGCTGGGCGATGCTGGCGATGTTTCCTGCACCGACCACGCCGACGCGGAGCGCACTCATGAGAGAGCCTCGGAATTCTCGATGGTCACGTCGTAGTCGATCTGTGCCAGCAGTGAACGGAGGTGCTCGGCGCCGCGGCGGAATCCGATCTCCGGGGCGTCAAGGTCCTGCGGGTGCCACCGGTATTCGTACTCCAGCGTGAGCACGTCGTCGTATCCGACATCCTTGAGACGGCGGAGCGCGCGCGGCCAGTCCAGGGCGCCATCACCGACGACGCGGGAGATGACCGCGCGCTCTGACGCGTGTACGCGCGCCGTCTCGGACGCCACGAACGGCGCGTTCGGGTCCTTGAAGATCAGGTCCTTCACGTGGACATGGCCGATGAGGTCGCCTTGTACGGCGAAGGCGTCGTCGACGTCCTCGTCGTGGGTGAAGGTGAGGTTGGCCTGGTCATAGAGCACCCGGACGGAGGCTGCGTTGACGGCGCGGACCAGCTTGGCGGTATCCCGTGCTGTCTGGGTCATCGTCCCGAAGTGATTCTCGGCACAGAGGATCACGCCAGCGTCGGCGGCCGGACCGGCGAGTTCCTGCAGTGACCGGACGAGCTGTGCCCAGTGGGCGGCGTGGCCCGTCTGACCTGGCTGCCAGGCGCCGGAGTAGACGCGGATGCGGGTCGCGCCGACGGTGTGAGCGATGTCCAGAGCGGACTTGAACTCGTCGACGGCTGCGACGCGGGCCCGCTCGTCCGTGGCGTTGATGGCGGTCGTGTACGGGGTGAGTCCGATGATGGGGACGCCCTCGCTGTCGGCGACGCGCGCAGCCTCCGCTGCCGCCGCGGTGTCGCCAAGGGGCAGGCCACTGATGTAGTCGTCTTGGTAGATCACTTCGGCGGCGTCCAGGCCGGCGCGCGCGAAGAGTCTGATGGCGTCCGGGACCGTGTGGTTGGGGGTGCCGAGGGTGTGGCCGGCGATTTTCATGCGGATGTCTCCGAGTTGGTTGAGGGGGAGTGAGTGTGCCAGTCGGCGGGGCCGACGAGGTGGGGGGGATCGGCGACGCGGGATCGGTCGACGAATTCGAGGATGAGTCCCCAGTCGGTGCGGGCGTACACCCAGCGGTTTCCGGCCACGGCCGGGCTGTCGCCGGCGACTTCTTTGCGTGCGCCGAGGATTTCGATGCCGTTGAGGGGTGCGATGGCGTCGACGACGTCGTCCACGTCGTCGACGACGAAGCAGAGATGGTGGCCGCCGGCGTCGCTGGCACGCGGGAACTTCGGGGTGCGGTCCGCGCTCCACCATTGGAACAGCTCAACGTTCAGGTTCGGCGGAAGTCGGAGCATGCGCAGTTTGAGGTGCGCGTCGGCGGGAACTCCGAAATGCTCTGGCATGACTGCCGCGTCCGGTCCGCGGCTGGATTCGTAGAGTTGTTCCGCGCCGAGGAGGACGGTGAAGAGGCGGGTCGCGTCGTCGAGGTCGGGGACGGTGAAAGCGACGTGGTCCACGTACTGCAGACCGGGCAGGCGACGAGGATTCTGATTCATCGGTGAAGTTTCTGCGTCGAGGAACGGATGAGGAGGGTCGGCTTCAGGACGACGTGGTCGGGTGGTCCATCGGTGATGAGGGTTTCGCCCAGTTCGATGGCGATCCGGCCGAGGTCGGTGATGGGCTGCCGGACGCTCGTCAGCCGGGGGCTGAAGTGAGCGCCGAGGTCCAGTCCGTCGAAGCCGACGACAGAGAGGTCGGCTGGGACGTCGAACCCGCGCGCGCCGAGCTCGGAGATCATGGCGAACGCGATCATGTCGTTCGAGGCGATGACTGCGGTGGGGCGCACCGGCTCGCGCATCCAGTGGTCCACGATCCCGGCACCCAGTTCGGATCCGGGTGCAGCTTCCAGCACCACGGGCGCAAACCCGTGCCGTTCGGCGGCGCGATGGTACGCGTCCCACCGGTCTTGGGCGGTATGGGTGCCGACGATGCCGGGCGCGTAGCCGATGCAGGTGTGGCCGAGACCGAGCAGGTGGTCGACGGCAAGGTTGACGCCGTGCGCGCTGTCCACCGTCACGGTGGGCAACGAGGGGTCGTCCTCGACGCGGTCGATGACGACGACACGGTTTTCGAACGCGTGCTGGCGCAGGGTCTCCAGGTCTAGTCGGGTGGAGGGTGCGACGACGGCGAAGGGCGAGTACATCGAGCGCATCGTGTTGAAGTAGCCGGCAGTCTGGCCGGTGTCGCCGCCCGTGATGCAGAGCATCAGTTGGAAGCCTCGCGTTTCGGCGGCGGCGGTGGTCGCTCGTGCCAGCTCTGCAAAGAATGGGTTGGTGATGTCCGGGACGATCAGGGGGACGAGGTTGCTGGAGCCTCGGCGGAGGGCTTGAGCCAGCGGGTTCATGGAGTAGCCGAGCTCGGCGGCGACACGCAAGACGTGTTCCTTCGTCGACGCGCGGACGGCATCTGGCCGTGAGAAGGCGCGCGACACGGTTGAGCGGTGCACGCCCGCCGCCTCGGCGACATCGTCGATGCTGACCTCAGCCATGAGACACCTCCTCTGACACGGCCCCGGACCAGATGATCTCCATGGTGGTCACGAGCTCCGCCAGCGTCGGCATGCCGGTGAACCCGGCGGCGAGTGTGTCGGCGACTTCATCGACGAACACTTCGTAGAGCGGGTCGCTGTCGACTTCGAGGAGTGCGGTCGTGGTGTTCCCCGCGTTGTCGGTGAACGAGGCGCCGCCGGTGGTGTCGACGGAGGCGAATCCGTTGCTGCCCGCTGCCGTGAAGCTGCAGTAGCGCTTCAGGCCGGAGTCGGGATAGGCATATCCGACCTCGACGATGGCCTCGCGGCCGGTCTTGGTGGTCAGGATCATCGTGGCGTGGTCGTCTACGGCCGCGCCGTGCAGTGCTGTGGACTGTTTCCGGATGATCTCGTCGGGGAGTCCGAGGTGACGGATCGCCATGTCTACAAAGTGCGGGCCAAGGTTCATCAGGCTGCCGCCGCCAGACAGTGTCGGTTCGAGCATCCACGGATTGCCGTTGCGCTGATACCTCGACGGTGGTCCGGCAACGAACGCCATCCGCTCGTACACGATGTCACCGGCCTGGCTAAGCCACGTTTCGATGGGAGCGCCCCGCTGAACCAGGGGTACCGTCGCGGGGACTCCGGCTCGTCTCGCCGCCGCTTCGATGCCCCGAACCTCATCGAGGTTGGCGCCCGCCGGCTTCTCAATCACGAACGGGATGCGCCGGTCGATGAGGAGCTGACTGATCGCGGCCATCTCGTGATGCGGATTGAGCACGAAGACCACGTCGATGTCGTCGTGGCTGAGCGCATCCTCAACGGTTGACGTGATGGGGACACCGACAGCTTCGGCTAGCGGCCGCGCGTGGTCGGGCTCCGCGGATTGCACTGCCGCTACGTGAAAACGGCGGGCGAGACCCGAGCCGTACAGCGGCGCATGCCAGTGGGATGCTCCCAGCACGACAGCCGTCGGCCGGGCATCAACAGGGGGGCGCGTCATCGCCGTCGACTCCTTTGTGGCTCGTGCGGCCAGAAATGAGATCGATCTCTGAGATCGATCTCAGAAATCCTGACACAACCCGACCGAAGCTGTCAACGCGCTCGCATTGCGCGCTCGCGGATCTCAGAGAAGTGGTGTATTCCTCGATGTCATGTTCCGAAAACTTGATGTCCTTGAGTCCATCCGCGAGTCCGGCAACGTCCTCATCGTTCGCCTCGACACGGCCGAGGAAGCGTACGAGGTCGCGGCTGCGGCTGTCGCCGGCGGTATCCGAGCACTGGAAATCACGCTGTCCATCCCGGGTGCGCTGGAGGTCATCCGACGCCTCACCGAGCGCTTCGCCGGTCACGATGTGACGTTCGGCGCGGGCACCGTCCTGGATGGTCACGCGGCGTGGGCAAGCATCCAAGCCGGCGCGCAGTTCCTCGTCAGCCCCAACCTCAACCCCGAGATGATCCGCGTCGCGAACCGCTACCAGGTCGCGACGATCAGCGGCGCCTACACCCCCACCGAAATCCTCAACACGGCGGAGGCAGGCTCCGACATCGTCAAACTCTTCCCGACCGAGGCGGGCGGCATCCCGTACACCAAGGCCCTGCTCGCGCCCCTTGCGCACATTCCGCTCCTGCCGGCGGGAGGGGTCACCACGGCAAACGTCGGCGACTGGTTCGACGCGGGCGTCGTGGCCGTCGGAGTGGGCAGCGCCATCACGAAGGCCGGCCGCCCCGATGGCGACCTGACCAAGGTCACCGCTGCGGCAGAGGAATTCACCGCCGCCATCGTGCGAGCGAAGCGATGACATCCGACGACCGCCCCCGCCCCGTCGCCTACATCACCCTCGGCGGGGCGGGGTCAGGCAAATCGACACTGTCCAAACACCTCAGCGCGCTCACCGGAGCTGCATACCTGGACAAGGACACGCTCGCCGGACCTCTGGTCCGCGTGGCGCTCGAAGCGTATGGTCAAGATCCCTCCGACCGGGAGTCGAACGCGATGTACCTCGAGAAGGTCATGCCGGCCGAGTACGAGACGCTCTTCGCCGCCGCCGGCCGCAATCTAGAACTCGGTCATTCGGTCGTCATCGACGCGCCGTTCGTGGCCTACCTGGAAGACGAAGACTTCCTCCGCCGCTCGACGGAGAACGCGCGGTGGCCCGATGTGCGCATCGTCGTGATCACCGTGCAGACCTCGCCCGACGTGGTGCGGCAGCGCCTTCTGGACCGAGGAAGCGACAGGGATCGCGTCAAGCTGGCCGAGTGGGACACCTATTGGGCTCGGTTCGGTGCGCTGCGATGCTGCTGGACGACCGGCGAACACATCGCGTTCACAAACAACGACGAGTCCGACCTTGCGCGCCTGAGCGATCTCGTACTCGACCACTAACGCTCGATGCCGTGAACCCGATGCTATTTCGACGTCGGGCTTGACAGAACCGACAACCCGTGGGACTGTTAGTAACAGCGTTTCAGTAACACCGTTACCAGACGCGAACTGATCCACAATGGTGAGGAGATGATGACATGGCACTAGCGGACGATGTCGCGAACGCAATGCATGCGCTCGAGATGTTGGCGTCGCGCCCGGAGGGCCGCCGCGTCAGTGAGATCGCCGAGCGGCTCGAAATCAATAAGGCCATCGCACATCGTCTCCTCGCCGCGCTGATGAACGTCGGCTATGTGAGCCAGGACGCCCGCACGTCGACCTACTTCGCGACCCACAGCCTCGGCGCCCTCGGGCTCCGACAACTGTCATCCTCCGGGGTGGGGACGTGGGCGCAAAGGTCATTGGACTCGCTGGCTGCTGACTCCGAAGAGCTCGTCCGCCTCGCCGTCGCGTCGAACGACTCGCTGCAGTGGATCGCGAAAGCACAGGGTTCGAACTCGTCACTCCGGCTCGACCCGGTGATGGGGCAAGATGTCGTGCCGCACGCGACCGCATCCGGAAAGGCATGGCTCTCGACGCTCTCACCTGAGCGCGTTGCGACCGTCGTCGACCAGGAGAATCGGTTGAGCGTCACGTCCCGCTCGCCCCTAGATCGACCTGCCCTGGCCATCGAGCTCGATGAGGTTCGGCACCGCGGGTACGCCACCACCTTCGAGGAGATGGATCTCGGCATCAACGCCGTCGCGGCACCCATCTACGGTGCCGGACCGGGACGGGAAGCGACCGGGACCATCAGCATCGCGGGTCCGTCGGTTCGGATGACGCGGGCACGTATGGCCGAACTCTCACCGTTGCTTCTGGCTGCAGCGGAGGAGATCTCCAAGAGCTGGCCGAGCTACGACTATCTCGTCGCAAGCGAGGAGCTCTCCGCGTAGTCGCCATTCTGCGCTGAGACTCACCATCTCGGTTGACCGGACCGCCGGCCGACCTCTCTTCACCATGTCTATTTTCGGCGACCCCAGCGCCATGCCGTCTTCAACCCGAGGGAGAGCACAATGACAACTTCCCACCACAGCGTTGGTACGTCCACTCCCGACGGACTCCACCTCCCCGTTCAAAAGGGTCGTGCCCGTAACCTGCTCGCAGGGACGGTCGGCCACTTCGTCGAGTGGTACGACTGGTACGTCTACGGGCTTCTCGCGGCCGTCTTCTCCTCGCAGATCTTCCCGTCGGACTCGCCGTTCGCTTCCCTCATGGCAGCGTTCCTCACGTACACCATCGGATTCGTCGTGCGTCCGCTCAGCGGCATCATCCTCTCCCCACTCGCCGATCGGTACGGGCGTCGCAGGATCCTATCCCTCGCGGTTTCGGGCATGGCTCTCGGTGCTCTGATCATCGGCCTAACACCCCCGTTCGCAGTCGTGGGCTACCTGGCGCCGATCATGTTCGTCGTCGCGCGCATCCTGCAGGGCATCTCCGCGGGCACGGAGGGGCAGAGCGCCATCGCTTACATGGTCGAACACGCACCCGCCAACCGCCGCGGCCTGTTCGGCTCCTTCACCAACATGGCCAGCGGCCTCGCTACCCTGGCCGCTACCGGTGCCGCCGCGATCGTGACTGCCGCCTTCGCTCCTGAGGTCCTCGAAGCCTGGGGCTGGAGGATCCCGTTCATCCTCGGCGGCATCCTCGGAGTGGCAGGGCTCATCCTTCGCGCACGCTCAGACGAGTCCCCCGAATTCGAAGCGAGCGCCCTCGTCGAGCAGAAGTCCGCACCCGCGAAGCTCATGGAACTCCTCCGCAACCACCCGAAGGCGATCCTGCAGACGGCCGCTCTGTCGGCTCCTGCCGTCGCCTACTACACCTGGGCGACGTTCCTGCCGACCTACGCGAACATCACCTCCGGGCGCGACCTATCCGGAACGTTGGCCGGCAGCGCCCTCGGCCTCGCATTGCTCGTCATCGTGGTTCCCACGTGCGGCTACCTCTCCGACCGACTCGGCCGCCGGAAGATCTTCCCGATCATCGGCGCGACCGGAATGATCATCCTGTTCTACCCGCTCCTCCTCCTTCTGCAGACACCCGGCTTCGGCGTCTATGTCCTCGTCGCCGCCTCCGGATGGGTCGTGCTCGGCATCTGGCAGGCCGTGTACCCGACGATTCAGGCCGAACTATTCCCCGCTGCCGTGCGTGTGTCCGGAATCGGCTTCGCCCATCAGATCGTCATCGCCGTGTTCGGCGGAACGGCGCCGCTCATCGCTGCTGCGTTCGTGGGCGCGGGACACCCGATGTGGGTCGCGATCTACATGATCGTCGTCGTCACCCTCTGCCTCATCGTCTACTTCACGCTCCCGGAAACCGGCAGTCGCGCGCCGCGCGCCACGGTCTCCGCGACCGACAACATCGCCGTCATCATGGACGACCCGGTGACCACCGAGCCCACCCCCACCGAAGTGATGACTTCCCGCAGCACCGAAAGGACATCCGCATGATCATCAACACGTTCTCCTACCTCTGGGAGGCGTCAGCGCTCGAGGCGATCACCGAGTTGGTGGACAACGGATACTCCGTGTTCGAGGTGCCGATCAGTTCTCCGCACTGCTGGCCGGTGGAAATCTCGAGCTCCGATCGCTCTGATGTTCGGGCGACGCTCGCCGGCGCCGGCGCCGAGATCAGGTCGCTCAACGCCGGCGGCTACGACCTCAATCTCGCCAGCCCCGCGGCCAGCATGCGCAGCAAGAGCATCGAGCACATCACCTCGGTCATCGACCTGGCTGCCGAGTGGAATGTCCGGGAAATCATCATCTCTCCCGGCACCCGACGCCCCATGATCTCTCCGACCCTCGACCAGGTGCACGGGTGGCTATACGAGAGCCTGGACGTCCTGATCCCCAGAGCGAAGCAGGCCGGCACCCGACTCCTCTTTGAGAACACACCGTATTGCTTCACCCCGACGATCGAGACCCTCGCGCACGTGGTGCGCACGGTCAACGATGACGCCCTGAAGATCGTGTACGACGTCGCCAACGCCGCCTACATCGGCGAGGACCCGGTCGCCGCTCTGCGGGAATACCACGAGCTGATCCCGCTCGTGCACATCTCGGACACCGGCACCGACACGTGGGGCCACGACCCCATCGGCACAGGCGTGATCGACTGGCGTGCCCTGGGCCAGGCCGTGGCGGAGACACTCGGAGTCGACAACGTCGTTCTGGAAGTGATCCGCGACGAGAACACCCTGGAAGAGTTCGCGGCCGCAGTGCGCGACCTCGGCGCTGCCGGCTGGAATGTTGGAAGCGCCCGCACCGAGGAGGTCGCGCGATGAGGGCGCTGGTCAGCGGCGGAAGCAGCGGTATCGGAGCCGCCACAAGTGTCAGGATCGCCGAAGCGGCTCTCGCTCGCGGCGAGGAGGCCATGGTCGCGGTGTGCGGTCACACATCCGGCGAGCAACAACACGAGGTCGTCGAATCGATCCGCGCGCTGGGCGGCACGGCGATTGCTCTGGTCGGCGACCTGGGCGACCCCGAGGTGCCGGCTCAGCTGGTCGGGTCCGCCGTCGACGAGTTTGGTGGCCTCGACGCATTGGTGGCCAATGCCGGCATCGCGAAGCCTGGCGAACTCAAAGACGTCGCGCTCGAGGACTGGGATCACATGTTCTCCGTCAACCTTCGCGGGGCGTGGCTGCTGGCCAAAGCCAGCTACCCGCATCTGCGGGACAGCGCGGGCGCGGCCGCGGCCGTGTTCACCTCGTCGATGTCGGGGCAGATCCCACACGCCGGGTCGGGGGCCTACAGCCCCACCAAGGCGGCGCTGACACTGCTCGCGCAGACTCTCGCGCTGGAGTGGGCACCCGATGGAATCCGCGTGAACGTCGTCTCGCCGGGTATGACGCGAACGGGCATGAACACGAACCTGTATGCCGATCCGGAGATCAAGCGGGGGCGGGAGGAGATCATCCCGCTCCACCGCATCGGTCAGCCGGTCGACATCGCGAACGTCATCGAATTCCTCGTCAGCCCGCTCGCGGGATACGTCACCGGGCAGGACATCTGCGTGGACGGCGGGTTCTCCAAGTCCATCCTGAGCCACATCCCTGGCCGACCGAGCTCGAAGTCATAGTCACGACACCTGCGTAACCACAGACACGGGCACTCGCTTTCCCGGGCACACAGCAGCCGAACGAGGCGAACTATCTCGAAGGAGAGACAGAAATGATCACGAAGCGGTGGAGCATCGCGCTGGGAGCCGTCGCAGCAGCAGGTCTGCTGCTCACTGCCTGTACCCCCCCAGCGGACGATTCCGGCGGTGGCGATGGCGGAGGCGACACGGACAGCGGCCCGGTTACCCTCACCTACTGGGACTTCCTGGACCCGAGCCAGGATAATCCTCGAGCGAACGCGTTGCGGGACAACATCGCAGCGTTCGAGGAAGCCAACCCCGACATCAACATCGACCTGTCCGTCGTGTCGCTCGGGGACATGATCAGCCGACTGCCTCAGGCCGCCGCGGCCGGCCAGGCCCCCGACGTGTTCAAGATGTTCACGCCCCAGGTGCCACAGATGGCAGCTGCAGGCGCGTACACGCCGCTGCCCGGAGCGGCGCTCGAGGTGGATGACTGGCTGCGACCCGCGGACACCCTGGCCGGCCCCGACGGCCAGCAGGTCGCCGTGCCGTACGAGTACCGCACGTGTGCCCTGTATTACAACCAGAAGATCCTCGACGAGATCGGCGCCACCGCTCCCACCACGTACGACGAGGTCGTCGACGTCGCGAGCAAGGCAGCCGCCGCCGGGTACACCGGGTTCGGCACCGGGTTCTCCGACACCGACAATTCCGCGATCATCGCAACGTTCTTCGACTGCTTCATGAGCCAGGTCGGGCAGGACATCTGGAATGAGGACGGCGAAGTCGACTATGCCGGCGACAAGGCGGACGAGTTCGGCGACTTCCTCGCGGAGCTCCGCGACGCGGACGCTCTCGGCAGCGCCGTGGTGTCTGACACCTACTCCACCGTTACGGACGGGCTCGCGAACGGGACCGTGGCGATGGCTGTCCTCGGCACCGAGCGCATCGTCACGTATGGGACGACCAACCCCGACATCAAGTGGACCGACCTTCCGACTGCCTCGACGGGGGATCAGACCGGCGCGACCATCGGGTGGACGATGGGTATCGGTGCAGGTAGCAAGAAGGTGGATGCCGCGTGGAAGTTCATCGAGTACATGACCGGCGCGGAAGCAGCTGCGGGACTGGCTAGCGGTGGCGAAGTCCCGACCCGCGCATCGAGCTACGACGACCCCTACTTCTCGACCCCCGAGGCCGACACGGTGAACTCCATCGCAGAGTACGTCGAGAGCAACAGCGAGCCGCACGCCTACCAGGACAACTGGATCGCGGTCGCCACCGGATTGTCACAGGCAGGTCAGGCCCTCGTTCTCAATGGCCTGTCGGGCAGCGAATACATCACCGCCGCGCAGGACGCCGCGAACAAGTAAGCCGACGAGTATCCGGGGAGTCCGCGAGGGCTCCCCGGGGATCGGAATCATCATGACTCTCTCAGCTGGTGTTGTCGGAGTTCCCTCCGGCATCCGCAAGGCGGCGGGCGACACGGACCCTAGCAACAAGGTCCGGCGGCGACGCGTCGACCGACGTGTGTGGTTGTATACGCTGCCCGTCCTGCTGGTCTTCACCTTCGTCTTCGTCGGCCCGCTCATTTACACCGTGTGGACCGCGCTGCACGAGACGACGTACTACCAGATCGGTGAGTTCTCCGGTCTGAACTCCTTCGTTGAGCTGTTCTCTGACCCCAGCCTTCCCGTGCAGGTCGGCATCACTCTCGTGTTCTCGATCGGGGCGCTGGTGGTCGCCCTCCCGGCGGGCTTGATCTCGGCGATCGTGCTCAACGATCTGCATCGGTTCAAGCGAACGGTGCGTAGCTTGTTCCTTCTGCCGTGGCTGATGTCGCAGGCGATCGCCGGAACGATCTGGCTGTGGTTCTTGAACCCCAACTACGGTCCCGCGTCATACATCACCGAGTCTCTCGGATTCGGCCCTACCGACGTGTTCTCGTCGCCCACGGCGGCCCTCATCGGGGTGACCCTGATCACTGCCTGGTGGTCGTACCCGCAGGCGATGCTGCTGTTCCTGGGTGCGCTGCAGACGATCCCGGAGGAGCTTCGGGAAAGCCTCAAGATGGACGGCGGCGGCATCTGGCGGGGATTCGTCAGCATTACACTGCCGTACCTGCGCAACACCATCGTCTCGGTGATCGTGGTGCTCCTCATGCTGTACGTGCAGATGGTGACCATCATCCTCGTTACCACGCGCGGGGGACCTCTCGGGGCTACCGAGACCCTCTCCATGCGCGTCTTCAACCAGACATTCGTCGACTTCGACCTCTCTGGCGCATCGGCGACGGCGATCCTGCTGTTCGCGATCAACACCGTGCTCACCCTCGCCGCTATCCGTTTCCGCCGAAAGGAAGCGCTGTGACTACCGCAACAGAACGCATCGTGACTCCCGGAGCGCCCCAGCGTCGCAGGCGGCGCGTCGAGTGGATGCGGGTCGTGCCCGCCTGGATCTACATCGTTCTCTCGGCCGCCATCGTGCTGCCACCGATCGCCTGGGTCGTCTCTACGGCGCTCAAACCGGACGAGGATACCATCGCGTATCCCCCCGAGTGGATCCCCAGCCCGATCACGTTCGAATCGTTCGCCGGCATTTACACGACGACCAACGTGCGGTTCTTCATCAACTCGCTCATCTACGCCGGGGGGTCGATCTTCCTGGCCCTGGCGATATGCATCCCTGCGGCTTACGTTGCGACCCGCTTCCAGAGTCGTCGCATGGAGACGCTGATGACGGGCATCCTGGTGCTGTCGATGGTCCCCGCGATCGTTGTCTTCATCGCGCTGTACTCCATGTTCGTGAAGACCGCGCTGATCAACACCTATCCGATGCTGATCGTGGTCTACACAGCGATCATCTGCGGGCAGACCATCCTGTTCCTCCGCAACTTCATCGAGAACATTCCTGTCGAGATTGAAGAGGCCGCCGCCATCGACGGCTGCTCCCGGCTCCAGATCCTGTGGCGAATTGTCATCCCACTGATCCGGCCCGGCATCGCTGCGATCGCGATCTTCATCTTCGTCTTCGTGTGGAACGACTTCCTCGTCGGAACCGTCCTCGCAACCACGGAAGACATGAAGACCGTCCAGAACGGCATCGTCCGCTACATCACCACCGGATTCGGCAACTTCTGGGGCCTGTTTTCCGCATTCGTGATCGTCGCCTTCGTCCCGGTCCTCGTCATCTTCGCGGCCTTCCAGAAGTGGTTCATCGCGGGGTTGACCTCCGGCGGCGTCAAGGGATGACGTCGAACACTCTGCCGGTCGTCGTGATTGGAGGGCGCCGACCGGCGCGGTTCATTCGGACGGCGTTCGAACTGGAGTACGCCCGGTGACGCACGCTGGGGTGTTTCCGCACGGAAGCCGGCAGGGCTACGACCTCGGGTGCCGCTCCAGAGGCGGATGCCCTTTCCACGAGCACACCGAAATCCTCAGCTGTGTAGAGGCTGCAATCGCCGTACGCGGCGATCACCGCCTCGCCATCCTGCCTGCAGATCAGCCGATTCCACGGAAGCGAGATGCGGGGAACGCGGCGAGAATTTCACAAAAGGAGTCTGCTGGAGAGCGCACCCACGGCACGGTCTGGCGGTACCGGAACGGCTGCACCGACGCGCGTAGCTGCCCGCATTGGCGACTCGGTCGTGTGACATGTGCCGAGGCCCGTCGCCGCTACTTCGCCGACTATTACGCGCAGCGGCGCGACGGCCGAGGCACCCCGATCCGACACGGCACATCCGCCGGGTACCTCAGCGGGTGCACGTCCGCGCACAACTGCCCGGGGGATGACCGCGGTCGATCGTGCCACCAGGCACGGGCCACCTACCGGCGTCAACGAGCACGCGCGGAAGGCATTGGCCCTCCTGCGCCCACGGTGCCCTCCCACGAAGCCGTGCAACTGGTGCTCGAGCTCGCGCAAACACCCATGACCGGACGCGGAATCGCACGCATCACCGGGGTGGGCAGATCAACCATCGCCCGTCTCATGAACGCCGGCGATGCATTGGACCACGCGACCATCCGCGAAGAAACCCTCGCCGCGATCCGAGCAGCGCACGCGATCCACGCGTTCAGTTCTGTGCAGCGAGCGAGCGCTACCTCTCACCCGCGACAGAACTGACTGAACACGGACCCCGGTTGCCGACAGATGGCACACACCGGCGATCAAGGCAACGCCAAACGAAGGAGAGCAAGGTGGGCGACGGAAAGATTGGTGTCGCATTGGTGGGGGCTGGGGCGATGGGAACTGTCCACGCCGCGATCGCGTCCGGCATAGACGAGCTCGAGATCGTCGGGATCGTGGACCCATTCCCGGAAGCCACCGCTCGCGTCGCCAATCGACTAGAGACAGCCGGCTTCCGTCGTCCCAGCGAGTACGCCACGCTGGAAGAGGCCCTCATTTCACCGGAGGTCGACCTCGTCGTGATCACGACGCCCAGTGGACTGCACGTATCGCAGGCGACGATGGCTCTCGACGCTCATCGACACGTCATCCTCGAGAAACCGCTCGATGTAGATCTGAGTCGAGCGCGCGTGATGGCTGACCGTGCCGCCCGAGCGGCCCGCGAGGGCTTGGTCGCAACCGTCATCAGCCAGCATCGATTCGACGCTGCGTCAGTGATCGTTGCAGATGCCGTGAAGTCCAACGCGTTTGGACGCGTGACAACAGCCATCGCGTCGACAGCGTGGTGGCGACCGCAGAGCTACTACGACTCCGCAGATTGGCGCGGGACTTGGGCTCTCGACGGCGGCGGTGCTCTGATGAACCAGGGCGTGCACAACGTTGACCTCCTGCTCTCGTTCCTTGGGCGTCCCGTGGAGATATCGGGGCAGATAGCGCTCCTCGCTCACGACAAAGTCGAGGTCGAAGACTCCGTGGTCGCGGCAATCCGGTTTGAGTCAGGAGCGCTCGCCGCGGTGCACGCGACAACAGCGGCGTATCCGGGCCTCGCCACGCGCCTCCATGTGATGGGGTCATTGGGCTCCGCGATCATCGAAGATGATCTGCTCACCTACTTCCACGCCGCCCAGTCGCCGGAAATCGACATCGGCCCGATGGGGCTCACGTCCGCTGAGGGCAACACAGCCCAGAGCATGCTCACCAATAGGGGGGAGCGGATCCATCGTCTCGGCTTTGATCTTCCTCCGGCGCCGGCGGGTCAGTACAGCCTCGACCCAACGAGCCATCAGCTCCAGTACATGAATGTCGTGCACGCCATCACCTCGGGCACGCAACCCCAGGTCACGATCCAGCACGCGTACGACGCGATGGTGGTGGTCCGGTCGGTCTACGTCGCCGCGACACTGAACAAGCCCGTGCAATTCGCTGACGTCGCCGCCGGAGTCTACGACGACGTCCAGCTGTCTGCGATCGACGAATCAGGCCGCTCGCCCCGCGACGATCCGATGACATGCGACACGACCCGGGCGAGGCCGGGCACTCATCGATCCCGGTGCACGGGCGTGCGACACAGGTCCACCTGATGGACTGGCTAAGCATCGGCGTCCTCCTGACAGTGGCGGCGGGGGCCACCGTGCAGATCATCACAGGTACCGGGTTCGCGCTCGTCTGCGCGCCGTTCCTTCTGCTCATGCTCGGCCCCGACGTCGGTGTCCGCGCGGTGCTCGTCCTCTCTCTCGCGTTGAATACCTACCTTCTGGCGGTCACGATCCGTCATGTTCGTTGGAAAGACGCACTCCTGCTCCTCCTGCCAGTTGCGCTCCTGATCGTTCCCACTGTCTTCGTTGTGGGTGCTATTCGGGGCCCGGCGCTCACCATCACTGCCGGTGCTGTCATCGTGATAGCTACCCTGCTGGTGGTCCGGCGCCGCACACTGAAGGTGATCGATACCGTTGGGGGCGTGGTGCTGGTTGGCGCCGTCAGCGGGGTGTTCACCGTGGTCGCCGCAGTAAGTGGACCACCAGTGACGCTCCTGGCTGTGCAGCGGAAGTGGCAACCGGATGTTAGCCGCGCCACGATGCAAGCCTTCTTCCTCCCCCTGAACCTCCTCGCGATCCTCGTGCTCGGCCCCGTCGACGCCGACCTTTCCAACGTTTGGTGGGCCATCGGAGGGTGCGCTCTCGGGCTCGTCGTCGGCTCGCTGGGCGCGCGGTGCATTCCAGCGACCGCCGTGCGATGGGCGATGTTGACAGTTGCAGCGGCGGGCGGAGTTTGGCTGATCGCAAGTGGGGCGTTGGAGATGATCGCAACAGCAGCCAGCAGCTCTCCGACCCGTAGCGGCCCCGTCTAGTGGCTACTTCGCGCCTGGGTTGATGCGGGCCCCGAACGCATCCCGGCCCTTCCCAATCGGCTGTCGGACCATTGCTCACGAAAGAAGGAACCGATGTCTCACCACTTTTTCGGCCGCGTAGACGAGGAAACCGCATGATCAGCGGCAGGGCCACTCTCATCGCCCACCTGGGATTCCCCACAGATACCTTCGCCTCGTCCTCACTCTGCAACCCCTGGTTTGACCGGAACGGAATCGATGCGGCCGTCGTCCCGATGTCCGCCCGGGCCGAGGGGTATCCTGACCTGTTTCGGTCCCTCTTCTCTGTGACCAACCTCCGCGGTGCACTGGTGACCATGCCTCACAAGGTCACGACCATGCAGCTCGTTGACGAGGTAAGCCCCGCGGCAGCGATCGCCGGCGCGACCAACGCTGTCGTCAAGCGTGAAGATGGATCGCTCCTCGCTGACCAATTCGACGGGGCCGGCTTTGTCCGCGCTCTCGTGCGCAAAGGATTCGACCCGGTCGACAAGCGCGTCCTGATCGTCGGCACCGGAGGGGTGGGTTCGGCCATCGCTGCATCGCTGGCCGCAGCGCAGGTCGGTGAACTCAGCCTGGTAAATCGCCGCAGCGCATCGGCGGTGGAGCTGTCTCGTCGTCTCGAAGCTCACTATCCAGACGTGAACACCGGCCTCGGATCGAGAGACCCTCGCGGGTTCGACCTCATCGTCAACGCAACTTCCCTCGGGGTGCAAGCGAGTGATCCTCTGCCTCTCGACCTCCATGGTGTTGTGAGCAGTACCTTCGTTGCGGACGTCGTCAACAAGCCCGGCCTCACTCCGTTCCTGCTGGCGGCACGCGACAGAGGGTGCACCGTCCAAGTGGGCCGCGACATGCTTCTGGAGATGGTTCCTGCATACCTTGCCTTCTTTGGGTACGAAGGTGCCATCGCCGAAGACTTCGCGTAACTAGGCGGCCGGATTGAAGCGCCCTGGGTCTGATGGAGACTCGCGCTATTGGATTCCGACCAGCTGTTCGCGGTCGGCGTGGACAGCATAGAACGCGTTCTCGAACTCGACGGGTGGCATGTCGCCGAGGTAACCGTGGAGGCGTCAGTTTAGATCGCTACGTATCAGTTGGGGCTGAGCGCGGGGTAGTCGGTGTAACCCTCGGCGCTGAAGGCATAGAACAGCTCGGGCCGGGGGAGATTCTCGGGGTGGCCGGCCTTCCACCGCACAACCAGGTCAGGGTTAGCGATCACGGCGCGGCCGACGGCGACGGCATCCACGAAGGAGGCTTGGACGAGGGTGGCGGCAGCCGCAGCAGATCCCGATGAGCCCGCGAATCCTCTGTTGGCGATGAGCTTTCCGCCGAAATGCGCCTGAAGCTCTTCGATCAGCTCCCCGGTGGGCTCGCCATGCACGACCGACAGGTAGGCGAGACCGAGTGGGCGCAGCTGACGGAGAAGTGCGCCATAGGTCGCGCGCACGTCATCATGATCGGACTCGAGCGCTCCGCCGATGTTGATCGCGGGAGCGATACGGATACCGACCCGATCGGCACCGACAGCCTTCACCACGGCGGTCGTGAGTTCGACGACGAGGCGGGCGCGGTTCTCGGGTGAGCCGCCGTATTCGTCGGTGCGCACGTTTGATCCGGGGGCTAGGAACTGATGCATGAGGTAGCCGTTGGCGGCATGCATCTCGACGCCATCGAAACCAGCCGCGATCGCACGTCGTGCAGCGACGACATGGTCGGTGATCGCCGCTGTGATCTCGCCGGCTGTCATTGCGTCGGGCTCGACAAATGCGCTCTTCCCGTCGCCGACGTGCACGAATCCAGGTGACGCGATCGCGCTGGGCGCGAGGACTCGGCGCCCACCGTTGAGATCGGGGTGAGACTGCTGGCCGCCGTGCATCAGTTGCAGGACGATCTTGCCACCCTTCTCATGGACCGCCTCGACCACACGCGCCCAGCCGGCGGCCTGCTCGTCGGTGGCGATCCCGGGTTGCCCCGCGTACGCCTGCGACTCGAAGCTCGGGTACGTGCCCTCCGTGACGATCATTCCGACTCCCGCCCGCTGGCGGTAGTACTCGACCAGGAGATCACCAGGGACGCCAAGATCGCCCGAGCGCATCCGTGTCAATGGGGCCATGACGATCCGATTGGCCAGATCGATGGAGCCGAAGGTGATCGGTTGGAACAGGGGAGAGTTCGAAATGTCCGTCGAGATCGTGTCCGTCATAGTGTTCTCCGTCCGAGCGATGGGTCGCGGTGTCTCCGCAAGAAACTCTAACGGATCTACGCAGTAATGCGTACATCGGGTCGGAAGAGATGCGGCCGAGAGAAGTGGCTGAGGGCGGTGGCTCGCTCGCATTCCTCGTGAATGGCGGGGGTGCTGACGACCGTCATCTTCGGCAGCCTTCGCCATATCCCACCGATAGGCCAAGCTTCAACACCGACAACAGCAGGACCACGGCCAGCGTTGTCGTGCGTCCTTCAAGCGTTACATGGATCTGCTCTAAAGACCTCTTGCGGGGGCGGCGCCCGCGGTCTCGATGCAGCATGCCTTCGAGGCGATGGCGCTCATCCGCTCCGTGTACATCGCGTCAACTCTTCAGTGATCAGTTCGCTTCCGAGATGTCCTGGACGGCCGGTACAACCACCTCGAGCTCGAGGCCGTCGACAGCGTCACGACCTGAGCGGGACGCATGTCCGGCGGCGTGACGCCGCCTCGAAGATCGGGCGAAACCCGCCCTCGGCGTTCAATTCGGACGCTTCCGCTCGTTCGCACTCGAACCCGATGCTTGACCGCTGGTCGACGTTCCACTATCGTCCTGATTGTAATTGTAATTACGATTCCAGTAAGGATGGACGATGAGGTCCGACCGTTCGACACTGCGCAGCGAATTGACCGCCGCGAGCGTCGCCGACTACCTGCGATCACGCGGGGTGATCGACGGCGAAGCAACGGCTCGCGAGCTGGCCGGGGGGATTTCCAACATCGTGCTTCGGGTCGATGGCCCCGCACCAGGATTCGTCGTCAAGCAGGCGCTGGAGGTCCTCCGCGTCCAACAGCGGTGGGAGTTCGATCGAGCGCGCATCTTCACCGAGCGCCGCTGCATGGAGGTGCTCGCGCAGTTGCTCGGACCGGACGACGTCCCTTCCGTCGTCGACCACGACGATGAAGCTTTCGCTTTCACCATGACCGCCGCACCCGAGAGCGGCATGACGTGGAAGTCGGAGCTTCTCCGCGGGGAAGTGCGCCTCGGTGTCGCAGAACGCGTCGGCCGGCTCCTGGGGCAGCTCCAAGCGCGCAGCGCCGGCGACGCGCTGATCGCCGACGAGTTCGACAATCTCATGCCGCTCGAGCAGGGCCGCATCGAGCCGTACCACCTCTCGGCTGCGCGCTTTCACGCAGACCTCGAGGATGCCATCGCCGCAGACATCCAGCGGCTCCGCACCAACCGCAGGGTGCTGGTCCTCGGTGACTACTCGCCCAAGAACATTCTCGTCTTCCCGAGTGACCAGGTGATCCTCCTCGACTTCGAAGTCGCTCACTGGGGCGACCCTGCGTTCGATCCCGCGTTCGCTCTGACGCACCTCGTCCTGAAGGAGGTGCGCCGACCCGAGACAGCGCCGGAGTATCGCGCAGCCCGGCACGCCCTGTGGAACGCATACGAAGCGGCGGGTGGGCTGGCATCGATCCAGGACGTCGCCTCCGAGATGGCCGTGCTGATGCTCTGCCGGGTCGACGGCAAGTCTCCGGCGGAATACCTGCTCGCCGAGAAGAGAGCTTTCGTGCGCGCTCAGTCGCGTCGCCTGATCCGAACGCCCGACAAGACGCTGGCCGACTTCGACGATCTCGCCGATCGCTGGCGACTGGAGAACATATGACCCGTATCACCGGCATCCGTGCCCGCGAGATCCTCGATTCGCGAGGCCGCCCCACTGTCCAGGCCGACGTCGCGCTCGACTCCGGTCGAGTCGCCACCGCCAGCGTTCCCTCCGGTGCTTCCACCGGTCGACACGAGGCCGTCGAACTGCGCGACGGTGACAGCGGCAGATTCGGCGGCCGCGGCGTCCTCGAGGCTGTGCGCAACGTCAACGAGATCATCGCTCCCGCCCTCGTCGGCCTGTCGCCGGAGATCTCGGCAGTGGACCAGCGCATGCGCGAGCTCGACGGTACCGACGACAAGTCGGCTCTCGGTGCGAATGCGATCCTCGCCGTCTCCCTCGCCACAGCACGCGCGCAGGCGATTAGTTCGGGCCGCAGTCTGTGGCAGGTGTTCGCCGGCGAGAGCATCCCGGACCTGCCACTGCCGATGGTGAACATCCTCAGCGGTGGCCTGCACGCGGGTCGGCAGATCGACTTCCAGGACTTCCTGGTGGTGCCGGTGGGCGCTGCCGACTACCCCGAGGCGCTGGAGTGGGTCGTCGCCGTGCACGAGGCCATGGGAACCGCTTTGACGACCCGTGGACTGTCGACTCTCCGCGCCGACGAAGGCGGCTACGGGCCGAGCATCGGTGGCTCCGAAGAGGCGCTGGAGCTCATGGACGAGGCGGTCGCCCGTGCCGGTCTCGAGCCGGGCTCCCAGATCGTCTATGCGATCGATGTGGCCGCCACGCACTTCTTCGACCCTGCCGAGGAGATCTATCGCGTGGCCGGCGCAGAGCTCACATCCGAGGAGATGGTGGAGATGCTGGCCGACCTCACCGACCGATTCGCCATCGCCTCGCTCGAGGACGGGCTCGCAGAGGACGACTGGTCGGGGTGGCGACGGCTGCAGGCACGGCTGGGCGGTCGCGTGCAGATCATCGGCGACGACCACTTCACGACGAATCCGCAGAGAGTCGGGCGCGGCATCGCCGAAGCGACCGCGAACGCGGTGCTCGTGAAGATGAATCAGATCGGCACGATCAGCGAGACTCTCGACGTCATCAGCCAAGCTCGGAAAGCCGGGTGGCGGACGGTCGTCTCCGCGCGATCCGGAGAGACGGAGGACGCCGCTTTGGCCGACCTCGCATTCGGCACGGGTGCCGGTCAGATCAAGGTCGGTTCCGTCACACAGTCGGAGCGGCTGGCGAAGTACAACCGTCTGCTCGTCCTCCAGGATCGGCTGGGGGAGCGTGCCTCTCTTTCGCGTGCTCTCGGGCCGGTCGGAGAGGGCAACCGATGAGCACCGTCCTCGTCACCGATTACACGTGGGACTCTCTGGAGATCGAGCGTCGAGAACTGGCTCGCGTCGGAGCGTCACTCGTGGTGGCCCCGGACGCCGAGGAAGCGACGCTCGAAGAACTCGTCATCGAAGCAGACGCGATCCTGACGTGCTTCGGGCGTGTCACACCGGCCGTGCTGCGCGCCGGCAGACGACTTCGGGTGGTCGGCCGATACGGCATCGGGACCGACAACATCGCCGTCGAGACGGCGACGGAGATGGGGATTCCGGTCACCAACGTCCCGGACTACTGCGTCGACGAAGTCGCGGAGCACACGATGGCTCTGGCGTTCGGTCTTGCCCGGAGCGTCACGACCTTCGATCGCAACATCCGCGAAGGGCGCTGGGATCTCGGTCGCGGGCGCCCGATCCGGCGAATGCGAGGTCAGACTCTCGGGCTCCTCGGACTCGGCTCGATCGGACGAGCTGTAGCCGAGCGGGCGGTCGCGCTCGGTCTTCATGTGATCGCGCACGTGCGTTCGGGCGTGCCTGCCGACCTCGAAGCCCTCGGTGTGGAAAACGTCTCGATGCGCGAGCTCGCAGCACGCTCGGACATCCTCTCCCTGCACGTTCCGCTCACCGACGCCACCCGCCACATCGTCGACCGGTCGATGCTCGGCGCGATGAAGGAGACGGCGTTCCTGATCAACACCGCCAGGGGCGGCGTGATCGATCAGGAGGCACTGGTCGAGGCCCTCGACGGGGGAATCATCGCGGGCGCCGGGCTTGACGTCTTCACCCCGGAGCACCTCGATCCCGGCCACCCCCTCTTCGCACACCCGCGCGTCATCGCCACCCCTCACGTGGCGTTCTATTCCGAGGAGTCGGTCGCAGAGCTGGCATCCAGAGCAGCGGCGAACGTCGCGACGGTGCTCTCCGGTTGGCGCGCACACGACACCGTCAATCCGTCGGTCTACGACGGCACACGCTGGACACGTCGAACGGAGCCGACACGATGACTTTCGGACTCGGCACTTTCGCCCGCCTGGACGATGTGTTCCCCGGCCTCCTGGTCGATGATCGGGTGATCGACCTCCGCCGTGCGCTCGACAGGGAAGACCTCACCACCCTCGATCTTCTGCGCGACTGGGACCGCACCCTGCCGCTGCTGCGCTCCATCGCCGAATCGGACAGCCCCGCGATCGAGACGACCGACGTCCGACCGCTGTCGCCGGTGCAGCCGTCCGGACAGATCATCTGCACGGGGGCGAACTATACGAAGCACGTCACGCAGATCGTCTACACGATGACCAAGAACCAGGGTGACGCGCGAACAGATGAAGAGCTGAGGGAGTTCGCCGCAGCGACGGCGCGCGCCCGACGGGATGACCCGCCCTTCTTCTTCGTCGGACTGCCCTCCGCGCTCGCGGGCGCGCGAGATGACGTCGTCCTGTGGGGCCCCCACGAGCAGCACGACTGGGAACTCGAGCTCGCCGTCGTCATCGGGCGTCGAACTCACCGCGTGCCGGTCGAGAAGGCCATGGACGCGATCGCCGGCTACACGATCAGCAACGACATCACCGTGCGCGATGCGATGTTCCGCCGCGACATCCCCATGACGGACTTCCTGCATTCGAAGAACCGACCGACGTACTTCCCGACCGGTCCGGTCATCGTGCCGACCGAATTCGTCCCCGACCCGTCCCGGCTGCGCATCCGGTTGTCGGTCAACGGCGAGCTGATGCAGGACGAGCTGGTTTCGGACATCATCCAGGGCATCCCGGAACTCGTCAGCGCCGCCTCCCACGTCACCGTGCTCTCGCCCGGCGACATGATCCTGACCGGCTCGCCCGCCGGAAACGCGGGCCATCACGGTAATCGCTGGCTTCGACCCGGCGACCTCATCGAGTCCTCGATCACCGGCCTCGGGACTCAGCGCAACCTCTGCGTCGCTCCCGTCGCCGACGACGATTTCGCTCCGACCACCACCCTCGCCTGAGAACACCCACGCCTGAAGGAGGCACACCATGTCAGAAGTGCTGCTGTCGCAGCTCGCCCACGTCGAGCTGTTCAGCCCGAAGCCGGAAGAGACGGTCAACTGGATGAAGGAGGTGCTCGGCCTCGAAGAGACCACACGGGAAGGCCAGTCGGTCTACCTGCGCGGCTGGGCGGAATGGCTCCACTCCAGTCTCATCGTCACGGAAGCACCGGAGCCCGGCATCGGTCGCATCGGGTGGCGGACCTACGGACCCGGCGACGCGGAGATCATCGCGAAGCGCCTCGACGGCACGGAGGAGGAAGTCGGCTGGGTCGATGACTGGACCGGTCACGGTGCCACCTACCAGTACCGCTCGCCCCACGGGCGTCACCTCCACGAGGTGTTCTGGGACGTCGACCTCTACCAGGCTCCCGAGGACAAGTTCGATCCCGCGATGCCGAACCGCCCCCAGAAGTACGTCAACCGCGGAGCCGGTGCACGGTATCTCGACCACATCACCTTCCCCTCGCCGAACATGAAGGGCGACATCGACTTCTACAAGCAGTTCGGCGCGCGCCACACGGCCCAGACCGAAGTCGAGCCGGGATTCACGGTCTTCTCCACGCTGACGTGCAACGGCATCCGCTCCACTCACGACGTGGCGATCGTTCCCGACTTCAGCGGGATGACCGGTCGTGCCCACCACCTCGCGTTCCGGGTCGACCAGCGTCTGGACGTCGAGCGCGCCGCCGAGGCGTTCATCGCCGCGGGCACTCCCATCGAGTTCGGCCCCGGTGTGCACGGCATCGACGAGATCACGTACCTGTACGTGCGCGAGCCGGGCGGCTTCCGCATCGAGATCAACGCCGGAGGATGGGTCAACACCATGCCGGATTGGGAGACGCGCACGTATCAGGCTGCCGGCGGCAATCCCGGACAGAGCATCTACCGCAACATCGAGGCGCCCGACGGGTTCTACACCGCCTGGCCCTTGCCGCCGGAGGAGGCCGCCGACAAGGAGCAGGCGGCGATCCGCGATGAGAAGGTCGCCGCCTTCAGCGGTCAGAAGGCATCGCCCGAGGGGTTCATCGACGGCTGAGCGACAGCGAGCCGACCCGGAGGGCGTGCGCGGCGGCGCGCGTCACGCACGCTCTTCACCCACATGACAGAACTCCCGCGTTCAAAGGAGAACAACAGATGACAACGCGCAACAGCGGTCGCGTGGCCGTGATCGGCGCTGGGCCTGGCGGTATGGCGACCGCTCTGGCCCTCCGTCAGAAGGGGTTTGACGTCTCGCTGTACGAGCGTTACCAGCACACCCGTCCGATCGGAAGCATCCTCAACCTGTGGCCTCCGCCCCTGAAGGCTCTCGACATCATCGGGGTGGACATCGACGGGCTGGGCGCGGCCTGCAACTCGGAGTTCCGCCGAATCGACGGCAGACGGCGCGCGATCGTTCACATCCCACCGTCCGTCAAAGAGGAGTGGGGCGGCGGCTTCCTCGGCTGCCTGCGCTCAGACCTGTACCAGCGGATGTTCGACGCGCTTCCCGACGGCATCTACCACCCGAACAAGCTTCTCACCGGCCTCAGCGATCGACGGTCGGATGTGTCGCTGTCGTTCGAAGGCGGCGATGAGGAGATCTTCGACTTCGTCGTCGGGGCTGACGGCATCCGCTCGGAGGTGCGACGCGTCCTGTGGGGCGACGAACCGTTGCGCGAGCACAACCTGCATGTGATCGGCGGCTATGTCTTCGGCACCAGGGAGAAGGACGACGAGCTCGCGGTGATCAGCCACGACCGTACGCTGCAGGCGAGCTGGACACCCATCCAGTACGGCGACAAGATCGGCCACGAGTGGTGGGTGCTGGAAGCCTGGACGCCCGGCACGAGGACGCCCCGGCCCCTGAAGGCGTATGTGGAATCAAAGATCCGCGACAACTGGGATCCGAAGATGGTCGCCATGATCTCCCGCACGCCCGAGGAGAACATCTCTGAGTGGGAGATCCGCGACCGTCCCCCACTGGCGAAGTGGTCGAAAGGCCGGGCGACGCTCGTCGGAGATGCCGCCCACCCGACCTCGCCGTACGCCGCCTACGGTGCCGGGATGGCGATCGAGGACGGCTACTTCCTGAGCCGCGCGCTTGAGGGCGTCGATTTCAGCGACGCCCACGATCTGGCCGCACGGCTGGAGGGTTATGAGCAACTGCGTCGCCCGCACACCGCGCGTGTCACGGAGATGGCCTTCCAGCTCGGGAAGATGTTCCACCACATGCCGGCCCCTCTGCGTCCGATCCGCGACTTCGTTCTCGACCACACGCCGATGCTGCAGAAGCAGGTAGGCGACACCAACCCAGAGCAGATCCTCGCGCAGCTCGCGCAGATCACCGACTGAAAGGCGCCTCTCATGGCGAATCGAGTCTCAGGCCCGGCAACCGCCGCCGCTGTCGAACTCGTGAGTGACTACTCGCTCGAGATGACGGGCAAGGACATCCCCGGCCTGACCGACGCGAAGGACAGCATCCCGGCCGGCACGCGGATCAACGTGACCTTCCTCGGCAACGAGGACCTCGAGATGCGGGTCGCCGCCGCTGCGGCCGTGCGGGAGATGGGCTTCATCCCGGTCCCCCACATCTCCGCCCGCCGCCTGTGCTCCCGCGCCCAGCTCGAGGAGTTCCTCGGCCGCCTGCGGGATGTCGGTGCGACCGACAGCGTCTTCGTGGTCGGTGGCGACCCGGCCACCCCGGAGGGTCCGTACGAGGACTCGTACGACGTCATCCGCACGGGTCTGCTGCTGGACTACGGCGTGAAGGACGTCGCGATCGCGGGCTACCCTGAGGGTCACCCCGACATCTCCGACGAGGTGCTCTGGCGGGCGCTCGAGGACAAGTCGGCGTCCTTGTCCCAGCAGGGGCTGGGCGCGACGATCCTGACCCAGTTCTCGTTCGACACCGATCCGGTGATCGACTGGATCCAGCAGGTGCGCTCGCGCGGCATCGACAGCACGATCCGCATCGGCACGCCCGGTCCCGCGGGCATCAAGCGGCTGCTCGGCTTCGCCCGCCGCTTCGGGATCGGCGCGAACGCCATGATCGTCAAGAAGTATGGCTTCTCCCTCACGAACCTCATGGGCACCGCCGGACCCGACCGCTTCGTCACCGACCTGTCGGCGCTGCTGGCCGAGGACCCGAAATCCGGAGCCGTGAAGCTGCACTTCTACACCTTCGGCGGCCTGCTCGCGACAGCGGACTGGGCGGGCACGTTCTCGAGCTCGCACTCCGGGGTTGCGGAATGACCGCCGCGTTCTCCGCCCCGACGGCAGCTGCACCTGCCCGCACCGGGGGTGCGAACACCCAGGCGCTGCAGATCGAGGCAACCGCTGCCTCGCTGTCTGCCCAGCGATCGGCAGACCGTGAACATCCGCGCGACCACGCCTGCCTGATCGTCCACGGGCCCGACCAGCCCGGCATCGTCTCGGCCGTGACCGCGCTGATCACCCGCAACAACGGCAACATCGTCCAGCTCGATCAGTACTCCGATGATGCGAACGGCGGCAACTTCTTCCAGCGCGTGGTCTTCCACCGCCCCGATCTGGCCGCCACCCTGCCCGAGATCGAGGCGGACCTGACCAAGACCGTGACCGCGCTCGGGCTCGAGTGGACCCTCACCGACCAGTCGATCCCCAAGCGCATGGCGATCCTCGCCTCGACCTCGGATCACTGCCTGCTCGAGCTGCTGTGGCGGCACCGCCGCGGCGAGCTGCCCGTCACGATCCCGATGGTCATCTCCAACCACACCAACACCGCCGAGGACGTGCGCTCGTTCGGCATCCCGTTCTTCCACGTGCCCTCGCAAGGACCCGACAAGTCCGCGGCCGAGGCGAAGATCCTCGAGCTCGTGAAGGACAACGTCGACTTCATCGTCCTCGCCCGCTACATGCAGATCATTTCCGAGGACTTCCTCGACGAGGTCGGCGTGCCCGTCATCAACATCCACCACTCGTTCCTGCCCGCGTTCATCGGCGCAGCGCCCTACCGCAAGGCCAAGGAGCGGGGCGTGAAGCTCATCGGCGCCACGTCGCACTACGTGACGAAGGACCTCGACGAGGGCCCGATCATCGAGCAGGACGTCGCGCGGGTCAACCACGCGATGAGCGCTGCCGACCTGCAGAGCCGCGGCGCGTACGTCGAACGCGCCGTGCTCTCCCGCGCCGTGCAGTGGCACGCGCAGGACCGCGTCATCCGCCACGGCAACCAGACCATCGTCTTCCCCGACAGACCCTGAAAAGCGGTTGTTCCCACCCAATGTCCGGCTCACCCTAGGAGCTCAGCATGACCCGATTCCCATCCCTCGAACGCGACGTCTCGGTGACGCGCGCCATCATCCGCCTCAGCGCCGCCGCGCTGCGCTGACCATGGGTTCGTCCACGGAGATCGCGTCCACGGATCTGACGCGATCCACGCAAGCGGCGGCGGCGACGGGTCCGAGCATCCCCGGGCCCGACCCGGTCATCGATGTCCACGCCCACGCGGTGATCCCCGCGGCGTTCGCGCTGGTCGGCGACGATCCGGCTGCTCGTGATCATCAGAGTCGCGAAGAAAACAACTTCGGTGCTGAGGCATCGGCGGTCAACCAAGCGGTGATCAAGACACTCGGTCCGAAACTGGTCGACGTAGAGCTGCGGCTCTCCTTGATGGACCAGGCAGGCATCGACCACCAGCTCGTCAGCCCCTCGCCCGTGCATTACTACGAGTGGGCCGACGAGGACAAGGCGATCCTGCTCAGTCGCGCCGTGAACGACGGCATGGCGCAGCTCGTCTCGGCTGAGCCACGACGATTGACAGGTCTCGGTGTGGTTCCGCTCAGGTATCCCGACCGCGCGGTCCAGGAACTGCGCCGCGCGGTCGAGGAGCTGGAGCTGGCGGGCGTGGAGATTCCGACGACGGGAGGAGACTTCGAGCTCTCGTCCCCCCTCCTCGATCCGTTCTGGCAAGAAGCCGAGGATCTCGGGGCGCTCATCTTCCTCCACCCCTGGGGCTGCACACTGGGAACGCGCCTGGACCGCTATTACCTCGCCAACACGGTCGGTCAACCCGTCGAGACAGCCGTCGCGCTGTCGCACCTGATCTTCTCCGGCGTGCTTGATCGGCACCCTCGCCTGAAGATCCTGGCGGCGCACGGCGGGGGCTACCTCCCCACGTACATCGGCCGTTCCGACCACGCTTGGCACGTCCGCCCCGACGCGCGCACGTGCACGCGTCGCCCGAGCGACTATCTTCGCGACATCTACTACGACTCCCTCGTGTACGACTCCGACGCGTTGCACACGTTGCTGGATCGGGTGGGTCCGGAGCGCGTCCTGATGGGTTCGGACTACCCGTTCGACATGGGGGTCGACGATCCGGTGAGTCGCATCGATGCTGCCGCGCTGACGCCTGAGATCGCGCGTGACATCAAAGGTCGCACGGCAGCCGGCTTGCTGCGCCGCCGCCCCGCGTCGATGCACCGGCCCCGTCAAGCGCCCACCGCCGATCAAGGAGCCTCGTATGCCGAACCCCGATGACCTGCCCGCGCTCGACCGGCGCGATCCCGAATCCGCGATCGCAGACGCTGCTCGCCGCTTCTCGAACTGGGGAAAATGGGGCGAGCAGGATGCGGTCGGGACGATGAATTACATCACCGACGACCACCGTGCACGAGCGGCGGCGCTGGCGAAGACGGGCAAGACCTTCTCGCTCTCGCTGCTGTTCGATGCCGACGGCCCGCAGACGGGTTGGCGAGGCCGCATCAATCCGGTGCACACGATGACGGCGACCGGGGTCGATGCCGTGCACGTCGGACAGGGCTTCCCGCACGGTATCGGAGGCGCGGATGACTTCATCACGATGCCGTTGCAGGCCGGAACCCAGTGGGATGGGCTGGGTCATATCTTCGATCGCGGTATGGCGTGGAACGGTCGCGACGCGGCGAAGGTCGTCACGAGCGACGGTGATCAGGTGACGGGGATTGAGCACCAGGCAGCGAGGATCGTCGCTCGTGGGGTGCTGCTCGATGTCGGCAGACGCTTCGGAGATGACGGTGAACTTCCCGACGGCTTCGCCATCATGCAAGCCCATCTCGAGCAGACCATCGAGGCTCAAGGCCCCACGGCCGAGGTCAGGGGCGGTGACATCGTCCTGGTGCGCACCGGTCGGCTCGCGCGCGCGCGGCGTGAAGGCTGGAACGGCTATGCGGGTGGACCGGCCGCCGGATTGTCGTTCACGACCGCCGGCTGGCTCTTCCGCACGGAGATTGCAGCGATCGCGACGGACACGTGGGGTTTCGAGGTGAGGCCGAACGAGTTCGACGACGCCTTCCAGCCGCTGCACCAGATCGTCATCCCGAACCTGGGCCTGACAGTGGGAGAGATGTGGGATCTCGACAGTCTTGCCGAGGACTGCGCAGCAGACGGCACATACGAGTTCTTCCTCGTCGCCGCGCCGATCCCGTTCACGAAGGCCGTCGGTGCGCCGGTCAACCCGATCGCGGTGAAGTGAGGGTGCGCGCATGAAGATCGCACGGTGGATCTACGACGGCGTGCGCGAGGACGGATTCGTGGACGGCGAAGCCCTCATCCCGTTCGCCGACGGTGCGCAGGTGAAGGATCTCCTCGACGCCGGACTGTCTGCGACGCTGGAGATCGAAGATCGCAGTCGCGTCGCGTCGGCACCACGTGCGGCCGCGGACCTGCGGCTGCTGCCGCCGCTCGAGCCGCCCTCGGTCCGCGATTTCGCGGTCTTCGAACAGCATGTCGAAGGGATGGTGCGCGGCAACTCCGGCGTGCGCGAAGCCGACGTGCCGGATGCCTTCTACGAGCAGCCGGTGTTCTACTTCACCAACCCGCACTCGATCATCGGCGATCGCGACGTCGTCCGTCGTCCTGCCGGGACGGAGAGGCTCGACTTCGAGCTCGAACTCGCCGCCGTGATCGGTGCGGTGCCCGAGTCGGCGGGGCGCGATCTCGATGTGGCGACGGCGGCGAGCCACATCTTCGGCTACACCATCATGAACGACTGGTCCGCCCGCGATCTCCAATCCCGCGAGATGCGGATGAGCCTCGGACCGTGCAAGGGGAAGGACTTCGCGACCACACTCGGCCCGGTGCTCGTCACGGCCGACGAGCTGTCGGACTTCATCGACCCCGACGGATTCCTCGATCTCACGGGATCGGTGAGCGTGAACGGCGAGATCCTGGGTACCGACACCTTCGCCAACATGTCATGGAGCTTTCCGGCGCTCGTCGCGTTCGCGAGCCGAGACTCGTGGGTCAAGCCGGGCGACGTCCTCGGGTCGGGCACGATGGGCAACGGATGTCTGGCCGAAGCGTGGGGCCGACGCGGCCTCGTCGATCCTCCACCGCTCGCCGATGGTGACATCGTCACGCTGTCGATCGAGCACCTCGGTGCCCTCACGAACACCGTGACGCCGAGCGTGGCGGTGCCGCCGCTGATGCCCGGCGCCCGTGACCGGAGAGGATGGCGGCGGCGAACGGCCGCTGCCGGCTGAGCGCGATGCGGGTCGCTAGGCGTGAGTGCGACCGCTCGCACGAACCGTCGGCGGCGCAGCCGCCGTCACGAGCCGAAGAGATAGAGGACGCTCATCCGGCTCAACTCGCTCAGCAGCGACTCGCGCGAGAGCGATCGATCGGATTCGAACTGCTCCCCGCGACTGATACGGCGGGCGATGGTGTCGTAGAGGATGCGGAACACCATGTCGATCGCCAACTCCGGGTCGGGATGCGTCACCTCGGCCCGGACGCGATCCAGCGCGGCGCGGAAACGGGCGCCGACCTTCTGCGACTGCTCGGCGCCCTGATTCCAGACCATGGTGTCCGCGGGGCCGATCGACATGAAGACCGACAGGATGTCGGCGTTGCGCAGCATCAATTGACCGATGCCGGTGATGAGCGCCGTGACATGCGCGGGCGACGGCAGGTCGGCACTCATCACCGCCTCGATCACCGCGGTCTCTTCGGTCTCGATCCGTTGCATCTCGCGCGCGTGGATGGCGAGGATGAGGGCATCTCGGCTCGGGGCGCGAAGGTAGATGGATCCGATGCCGACCCCGGCCCGCTCGCTGACCGTCTGCATACTGAAGCCGGCATTGCCCACTTCACGAAGGAGGTCGGCGCCGGCCACCAGGACGCGTTCGAACGATTCCTGACTTCGTCGTTGACGTGGCGGCCGGATGTCTCCCGGACCCGCGACCTGCTCGCCCGCGCTGATCTGCGAAACAGCGGCCTTCGTCGCTTCGGCCATGACCACCTCCTGCATCGACCTCACACCAGTCTGGCGCGGACGTCGCGGTTGACCGAACAATGCTCGACTATTACCTTACAGATTGAAATCCAAAATCCATATTCAAATAATCACGTCACTGACATCGATATGGATCCTCGCTCCGCTCTCCGAGCCGCGATGGACAATCCTCGCGGTGCCTGGGACGACGCTCCCATCACCTCTGGGGATCGGGTGAGGCGCAGTGATCGTGATGCGATGTCGGCGGTGCGGCCGATGAGCAAGGAGATGAGATGACGTACGACATCGCGTCGATGCGAGCCACCCCGGTGGGGTACGCGTGGAGCCGATTCGGCGAGCCCGAGTACACCGACTGGATGGACGAGAACCTGTCGTGGAAGCAGACGTGCTACATCGGGGACTGGTCGTTCCTCTGGCAGCACCGCCTCACCGGACCGGGCGCACTGCAACTGATCAGCGACTTCACCGTCAACACGATGGCGAACTTCAAGATCGGTCAATCGAAACACGCCATCCATACCAATGCCGACGGCAAGGTGATCCACGAAGGCGTCCTCACCAGGTTCGGAGACGAGGAGTTCGTGGTTCATGGTCGAGGAGGATTCTGGCTCGCTCACCATGCCGGCGGGTACGACGTCAACGTCGCCAAAGAGGACTGGTTCATCTATCAGGTGTCCGGACCCCTTTCGATCGGTCTGCTGCAGAAGCTCGATCCGTCCGCTGACCTGCTCGCCACGCGGTACATGCATGTCACACCTCTCACCGTCGCGGGCCACCGCATCCATGCGTTGCGGCAGGGGATGAGCGGGGAGCTGGGATTCGAGCTTCAGGGTCCGGCAGAGATCGGCGCGGACGTGTACGCCGCCGTTCTGGAGGCGGGTGCCGATCTGGGGATCCGCCGGATGGGCGGCCGCGTGGCTCCGACCAACCATCTGGAGGCCGGATACCCGACGATCGCCACCGACTACATCCCGGCAATCTTCGACGATGCGGACTACCTTGCCTTCTTCATGGCGAACATGCCCGCCTACGCCCTGCCGGCGTACATCGCGGGCAGCTACCCCGGGGGGCGAATCGAGGACTACTACCGAAGCCCGGTCGAACTCGGGTGGGGTCGCGTCGTCAACGGCGATCACGATTTCCTCGGCCGCGAGGCGCTCCTGGCTGAAAAGGCTGCGCCGCGCCGCGTTCTGCGGACTCTGGAATGGGATGCCCGCGACGTCGCGGATGTGCTGAGCTCGCTCGTGATCGACGAGGACCACTACACGTTCATGGAGCTGCCGCGCGACCAGCGCGGATTCATGTGGGCGGATCGGGTAGAGATCGATGGCCGGATCGTCGGAGTCGCGACGTCTCGTGGCTTCAGCTATTGGTTCAGGAAGACCCTGTCCCTGGCGACGTTGGATCTCGACATCGCCGATGTCGGGACGACGCTCGACGTCATCTGGGGCAACCCCGGCGATCGCGAGAAGAGCGTTCGAGCGAGGGTGGCACCGTCGCCGTACAAGGAGCCGCGCGGTCGTGGCGATCTGCGCGACGCCGTCGGCGCGCGGCCCGCCTAGTCCCTCCCGCGCGCCTCTCTCGTGCGTGCCCGATGTCACCCAAAAGACCTTGACATCACTTCCCTCCGGCGACATGATATTTCTGAACTGGAATTACTGTTCAAATAACCGCGCTCCATCGATCGAGGTGGTGCGATCTCAAAGAGGAGATGCCGAGCATGTCTGACACACCGTCCTTCGAACCTCCCGCGATGACGCTGCAGAACGCCCTGGATGCCGCCGGCTCCGCCGTCGGACTCTTGTGGCGGCCGGGAATCCCTCCCATCGACGTGCCGGTGGTTCCCGCCGAGGTCACCGGCTGGGAAGAGGAGCAGCGCGCGTGGACCGAAGGGGTGGCGCTCCTTGATCTGTCGCACCACATGACGGATCTGTTCATCGATGGACCGGATGCCGTGAAGCTGCTCTCCCGGGTCAGTGCGAACAACTACGAGACGTTCGCCGTCGGCCAGGCGAAACAGTTCATCACCGTCACGGAAGACGGATGGCTGATGCAGGACGCGATCCTGGCGCGCACCGGACCGGAGTCCTTCCTCCTGACCGGGATCGGTACGACCCACACCTGGGTGGTATACCACGCTGTCACCGGCGGTGACCACGTGACATTCGACTGGGACTTCTCATCCGACATCCGCGGCAACGACACGCCACGGCTGTTCCGCTACCAGGTGCAGGGACCGCGTGCGCAGGCGATGCTCGAGCCGCTGTTCGGCGACGCCCTGGACGACATCAAGTTCTTCCACTTCAAGACGGTGACACTGGACGGGCGGGAATTCTGGGCGCTGCGTCACGGAATGGCCGGACAGGCGGGCTACGAGTTCATCGGTGCGTGGCAGCACGCCGAATTCGTGAGGACGGCCCTGACCAACGCCGGCGAAAGTCACGGACTCGTCGAGGTGGGAGGCAAGGCCTACTACACCAGCGGAGTCGACAGCGGCTGGCTCGCGTGCCCGGTGCCGGGAATCTACACGAGCGAGGCGGAGGCGGGCTTCCGCAACTTCACCAGCGCATTCTCCTACGAGGGATTCGTCCCGTTGCAGGGCAGCTACTACTCCCCGAACATCGAGGACTACTACGTCAACCCCTACGAGATCGGGTACGGCCGCTCGATCCACCTCGGGCACGATTTCATCGGGCGGGACGCGCTGGCCCGGCGGCGCGACGATGTGCGCCGCGCGAAAGTGACTCTCGTATGGAACAAGGAAGACGTCGATCGGGTCTTCGGATCGGACCGTGACGTCGTGCGCTCTTATACGCGCGACCGTGTCGAGGTCGACGGTAGGCTGGTCGGGATCTCCGAGTACGCCGCCTCATCAGCGACCGAGGGGACGATCCACTCGATCGCCCGAATCGACCTGGCACATGCCGAACCCGGGTCCGAAGTGACCCTGCTGTGGGGTCAGCACCCCGGATCGAGCGACCCGGACTTCGATCAGTTTGAGTCGGTCAGGGCGACGGTGGCTCCGTCCCCGTACACCGAATACGCCCGCACCGGCTACCGAGAGACGACGGCATCATGACCGCCGTTCGTCGCGTCCTGATCCAGGGCGCCGGCATCGGAGGGCTCGCTGCGGCCACTGCCATGGCGCAGCGAGGCATCGACGTTCACGTCGTCGAGGGGGAAGGACGCACGGCGGTGGCCGGTGTCGGATTGAATCAGCCGCAGAACGCTCTCGACGCGTTGGAGAAGATCGGCGTCAAGCAGGCCTGCCTCGATGTCGGCTTTCCGTTCGAAGACCTCGTGATGTGGAACACCAACGGGGACAAGGTGATGGCCATCCCCCCGGTGAAAGGCCTGTACGGCTTCCCGTCCAACAATGCGATCGGCCGCCCTGTCTACTACGACATCCTGAAGTCGGCTGCAGAAGCCGCCGGCGCTCGGATCACGATCGGCCGCACGATCGACACGATGACACAGGATGCCGATGGCGTCGATGTCACCTTCGCCCGTTGGGTGGGGCGGCACGAGGACCCCGAGCCGGACCCCGACGCTCCCGTCGAGCGCTACGACCTCGTGGTCGGGTTCGATGGTGTCCGCTCGTCAGTACGCAACGCCATCTTCGGCGACAAGTACACTCCGACCTTCAGCGGCTCCGGAATCTGGCGAGCAACCATCCCCCGACCGGATTACCTCACCGAAGTGACCCTGGTGATGGCGCCCGGAAACGTGAAGGCGGTGCTCACCCCCATCAGTGCGACTCACATGTACTTCGGTCTGGTCACACCTGAACCGGGCAATCCTCGGCACCGACCCGAAGACTTCGTCCGCGACATCCGCGAGCGCACCTCGAGCTTCACCGGACGTCTCGCAGAGCTGCGCGACACGGTCTCGGATGATTCCATCGCCGTGTACACGGCGCTGGAGCACGTCGTGGTCCGGGAGCCGTGGTTCCAGGGTCGCATCGCGATCGCCGGCGACGCCGCGCACGCCTCGCCTCCGCACCTGTCCCAGGGTGCTGCGCAGGCTCTGGAGGATGCCGTCACGTTGGCCGAGCATCTCGAGACTTCCGATGATCTCGACGACGCGCTCAACGCCTGGTATCGCCGGCGCCACGACCGCACCTACCTGGTTGCGGACATGTCGCTCGCGATCCTGAAGTCGGAGACCGGGTCGGAATTGACCGAATCGGAGAAGAGCCTGATCGCACTGGGTGCACCCGGTGCGCTCGTCAAGATCGCGACCGAGCCCTACTGAGACATGCGCGCAGTCCAATTCCGTCAACACGGGGATCCATCCGTGCTCGAGATTCGCGAGATTCCGACCCCGACCCTGGAGCCGGACCATGTGAGAGTCCGGGTCGCGGCTGTGGCGTTGAACCCCTTCGATTACAAGGTGCGCCGCGGCTACATCCACACGGATCCGCCGACCACCTGGCAAGGCGTCGGCAGCGACCTCGCCGGTACTGTCGAAGCCGTCGGTGAGGCAGCAGCATACGCCGACGGCCGGCCGATCCGCGTCGGCGACGACGTGATCGGATGGGCCGACGACGGTGCACTGGCCGAACTCGTATCGGTGCCCGCCGGCCAGCTCGCCATCAGGCCTGCCGGGCTGAGTTGGGACGCCGCCGCGGCGATCATCAGGGCGGGTGTCACCGCGATGGCGGCTGCCGACACACTGGATGTCGGGCCGGGAGACGTCGTGCTCGTGAGCTCGGCGGCAGGATCGATGGGCGAGATCTTCTGCCAGCTCGCACGGTCTCGCGGTGCCCGCGTCATCGGCACAGCCTCGCCCAAGCACCACGATCGCCTGCGCGGCAGGGGAGTGGAACCGGTTGCCTACGGACCCGGCCTGACCCAGCGTGTGACTGCGGCTGCAGCACCCGACCGAGTCACCGCCGTGCAAGACAATCACGGCGGCGAGACGATCGACACGGCCTTCGAGCTCGGTGTGCCTCCGACGCGAATCTGCACCGTGGTGGACTACGCGGCGGCGCGTACGCGTGGAGTGCTGATGCCGCGGAACTACGACCGCTCGCCGGGTGCGGTGGAGAAGCTCGCCGCCCAGGTCGCCGACGGACAGTTCGCGGTCACCCTGCTGCCCCCTCTCCCGCTGGAACGCGTGCGCGAGGCGTTCGAACTGCTCGAGTCGCAGCATCCTGGCGGCAAGATCATCATCCACCCCCAGCCGGCAGAGGAGCCGGCCATCGGCGTCGACCAGACGACGCCAGCTCATTCACACCTCGAGTAAGGAACCAATTGATGGACGGGTACTTCTCCCTCGAAGACAAGATCCAGGCCACCGGCGGCAACCCCGCCGTGATGCTTCGCAACAACCCCGGCGTGCGTCACCCCTTCCCCTACCCGCCGGAGTGGACCAGTTGGCACACCGAGCAGTACGCGTGGAAGAACGGCTGCGTGCTGTTCGACCAGGGCGAGCACATGAGTGACATCTACTTCTCCGGCCCCGACGTCCGGCGACTGTTCTCGGATACCGCACTCAACGACATGTCGACCTTCACGCGCAATGACGCGAAGCAGTTCGTCGCGTGCGCGCCTGACGGCAGGTTCATCGGCGACGCCGTGCTCTTCGGGATGGAGGATGACTCGTGGAGCCTGGTTGGGGCTCCCATCGCCGCGAACTGGGTGCATTATCAGGCGATCGCCGGCGGATACGACGTGGAGGTGACTCTGGATCACGCCTCGCCGTACAACCCGGCTCCGCGAAAGCTCTGGCGCTACCAGCTGAACGGACCCCTCACACACGACGTCATCGAGGCCGTCGCGGGCAGGCAGATCGAGACACCGAAGTTCTTCGGCGTCGTCGAGTTCGAGATCGACGGAACCCCGGTGCGCGCCCTGAATCACACGATGTCCGGTGTGCCGGGCGACCGTCTCACCGGTCTCGAGCTGTACGGCCCCCGTGAGCATGCCGATCGCGTGATGATGGCGCTGATGCAGGCGGGAGAACCCCTAGGTCTGCAGCGCGGCGGTGCGCTGGCCTACGTCTCATCCGGACACGAAAGCGGCTGGTGGGCGGCACCGATTCCCGCGATCTTCTCCCAGCCGGAGCTGAAGGCGTATCGGGAGTGGCTGCCGGGGTTCGCAACGGAGGCCAGCCTGGTCGTCGACGGGAGCTTCGAGTCGCTGAACGTCGAGGACTACTACCTCGACCCGTGGGAACTCGGATACGGCCGTCTGATCAACTGGAATCACGACTTCATCGGCAAACAGGCTCTGGAAGAGCGTCGCGATGCCCCGCACAAGAAGAAGGTCTGGCTGGTGTGGAACGACGATGACTTCATCAGGTTGATGAGAGACGGGTTGTTCGGCGGAGACGACAGCCGGACGCGGATCGTCTCCCCCTCGAGCCTGTACACGCCGTCGCAGCACTATGACACGGTGCTGCGCGGAGACCGGTTCGTCGGGTTCTCGAACTTCGGCGGATACACCGTCAACATGGGCCGCGTCGTCTCCATCGCAACGATCGAAGAAGCAGATGCCGTCGACGGCGCCGAAGTCGAGATCGTCTGGGGCGAGCCCGACGGTGGGCGAGGCCGCAGGTTCATGGAGCCCCACCACGTCCAGACCAGAGTGCGCGCCACGGTCGCCACCCGTTCACCGGCGAAGGTGCCCGTGCAAGCCTGACGCGCGGAACCATACACGCAACGCCGACCGCGGCTGGACCGCGGTCGGCGTTGTCGTGCGCTGAGGCATCGCGTGGGCGTTCCGCCGCCCACCCTGGCGGAGTAGCCGCTCTTCACCCACTCGGCGCGCTGAGTGAATCCACTTTTAAAAACTCCTTGCATTTTACCTGCGCGCAAGTAAGAATCGCCACGTGAGCAATGTGACGAAGCATGCTGCAGGCGAGGATCGCGCCGGCAAGTCGCCCCAGGGGCGATCAGTGCCGAGGCTGCGAGCCGAGGGGCTCCGCTTGTCTTTCGGGGGGACACAGGCGTTGCGCGGTGTCGACCTCACAGTGGCGGTCGGTGAAACGGTGGCCGTCATCGGGCCGAACGGCGCGGGAAAGACGAGCCTGTTCAACTGCCTCACCCGCTCCTACCGCATCGACGCCGGCGAGATCGAGCTCGACGGTGAGTCGATCACCGCGATGCCCGACTTCACGGTCGCGCGCCGAGGGGTCGCGCGGACTTTCCAGCACCCGGTGCTCTTCCCCGAGATGACGGTCGCCGACAACATCGGATTCGGATTCGATCTGACTCGGCCGGTCGGATACTTCTCCGCGCTCCTGCGGCCCGGGAAGGTGAAGTCCGTCGCGGACGATCGCAGGCGGAGGGTCGAGGAGATCCTCGACACGGTAGGCCTCGCCGCCATGGCCGGTGTGCACGCCGGCGAGCTGCCGCAGGGTCACCGTCGCCTGGTGGAACTGGGTCGCGCGCTCGCGACGAACCCGAAGCTGCTGCTCCTGGACGAACCGGTTGCGGGCCTGAACGACCGGGAATCGGAGCACTTCGCTGAGCTGCTGCGTTCCGTGCAGGAAGAGGCGGGAATCTCGATCCTGTTGATCGAGCACGACATGCCGTTCGTCCTCGGTCTGGCCGACCGGGTCGTGGTGCTCAACTTCGGGCAAGTCATCGCGACCGGCTCCGCCGCCCAGATCCAGACCGATCCTCGAGTCATCGAGGCCTACCTCGGACCGTCGGTGGAGTCCTGATGAACTCGCAACTGCTGCAGACGCTGGTGTCGGGGGTGGCGGTCGGCTCGACCTACGCCCTGATCGCACTGGGATTCGTGCTCGTCTACTCCGCCACCCGGGTGCTCAACTTCGCGCAGGGCGCCTTCGTGCTGATCGGCGCGTATGCGACGTACCAGCTCGGCTCCCGCTTCGGGCTTCCCTTCTTCCTGGCCGTGCTGCTCGCAGCGATCATCTGCTCGGGGCTCAGCGTGCTCTTCGAACGATTCGTCGTCCGCCGCATCCCCCCGCACGATCACTTCGCCGCCGTCATGGTCACCGTCGGAGCACTCTTCGCTGTCGAAGCTGTGGTCGCCAGCATCTGGGGGGCGACGCCGATGAATCTCGGCGACCCGTGGGGCGTGGACACCGTTCCGTTCCTGGGTGCTGCGGTCGCCGTCGTCTCGATCTGGACGATCGCCGTCAGCGTGGTGCTTCTGACAGCCACCTTCGTGGTGTTCAAGTTCACCAAAGTCGGACTCGCGATGCGGGCAGCCGTCAGCGATCCGCTCGCGGCGACGGCCAACGGCATCAGCCTCAGCCGTGTCCGGCTGGGTGTCTGGGCCGCCGCGGGTGCAGCGGGAGCGATCGCCGGAGTCCTCATGTCCACGGGTGCCACCGGCGTGAGCCCTGCCCTCGGAATCGCGGCGTTCGCCGCCTTGCCCGCGATGGTCCTCGGAGGCCTCACCTCGCCGGTCGGAGCGATCGTCGGGGGGCTGATCACGGGGATGGTGCAGCAGCTGGCAGTGCTCTACCAGCCGCAGTACCTTCCCTTCCTCGGCGACGGGTTCCCGGCGGTCACCCCCTATCTGCTGCTGGTCGTCGTACTCCTGGTGAAGCCGTCGGGTCTGTTCGGCACACGCACGGTCGGGAGGTTCTGATGTCAACCCAGACACTGGTCGAGACGGTCAAGCCCCAGAGGGTAAGACTGACACCTCGGCGAATCGTGACGATCGCAATCGTCGCTGTCGTCCTCGTGGGCCTGTGGGTGGTGACACCCTTGATCCTCGACGACAGCACACTCACCAATCTCGCCTATTCGGGCATCTTCGCCATCGCAGCGGTGGGCCTGGTGCTCCTCTCGGGCTACGGCGGGCAGAGCAGCTTCGCGCAGCCGGCATTCATGCTGATCGGCGCCTACACGACGGTCAACCTGGGTGCGGTGCTTCAGCTCCCCATGGCCCTCTACCTGCTGGCGGCCGTTGCGCTGGCCGGGCTGATCGGAGCGGCTGTCGGGGTGCTGGCGCTTCGCCTCGAAGGCCAGCAACTGGCCATTGTGACCCTCGGCGTGCTGCTGGTGAGTCAGTACATCGCCTACGAAGCGACGGAGCTCACCGGCGGGGAGAACGGCAGGAGCGCGGCCGGAGCAAGCCGCGACCTCTTCGGGATCGATCTCGCCGCGCTCGGTGGATTCACCTCGAGCCAGTCGGAATTCTGGGTGGTCTGGGCGATCGTCGCCCTCGTCGCCTGGGCGTCGATGCGGCTCCTCCGCCAACGGCCGGGACAGGCGCTGATCTCCGTGCGGGAGAACGCCGCAGCGGCGTCAGCGCTCGGCGTCGACGTCCGCCGAGAGAAGTTGAAGGCCTTCACGTGGGCAAGCGCGCTCGGCGGTCTTGCGGGCGCTCTCTACGCGGCTTTCCAGCAGTACGCCACGCCGAGTGACTTCGGTCTTCTGCCTGCGGTGCTCCTGTTGGCGATGCTGGTCATCGGCGGCAGCCGCAGCGTCGTGGGGACCATCATCGGTGCGCTTCTGGTCTGGGGTGGCAAGCAGTGGGTGTCCGACAGCGCCAGCACGGGCGGCGTGCTCAGCTGGCTGGTCAAGGTGCCGGGCAGCACTGAGGGACTCATGGCTCCGGGGGACCTTGTGACGTTCATCTTCGGGATCGCGATCATCGTCGTCCTCCTCGTTTCGCCGGCTGGTCTCGCCGGCATCTTCACTTCTCTCCGGACCCGTGCAAGACGGTCTCGGCGCGCTTCGACGGCGCGCGTGCAGGCCTAACAATCGAAAGGACGTCGAAATGATCACACATCGTCGTGTCATCGCCCGAAGCATGGGCCTCGTCGCGCTCATCGCCGCCGGGAGCCTGCTCGTATCGGGCTGCACCCGCGGCGGGACCCCCGCCGCAAGCGAGTCCAGCGGCGAGATCGCGACCTCGCCGGGCTTCGACGGCGAGACCATCTCGCTGGGGCTGATCACCGTGACCAGCGGCCCGATCGCTCCGGTCTCCGCGCCGCTCATCGCGGCCCAGCAGGCGTGGGCGAAGTGGGTGAACGCGAACGGCGGCATCGAGGGCTACAAGGTCGAACTGAACATCACCGACTCCGGCTACAACCCCGCTCAGGCGATCCAGCAGTACGAGAGAACGAAGGGCGACGTGGCGATGTACGCGAACATCTTCGGCACGCCCATCGCGCTCACCTTGATGGAGCAGCTCCAGACCGATGACATCCTCGCGCTGGTGGGAACGGGCGAGGGCTCACTGCTGCGAGCGCCCAACGCGATCCTCGCGTTCACCCCGTACCAGTCACAGATCATCGAGGGCGTGGCCACGGGAATGTCTGAGCTGGATACTGACGATCCAACCGTCTGCGGCGCGGGTCTGGAAGGACCGCTCACCGAGAATACCCAGGCCGCGCTCGAATTCGCGGAAGATGAGCTGGGCTACACGCTCGGCCCCGTCGTGAGTGTCTCGCAGACCTCCACCGACGCGACTCCCCAGATCCTTCAGCTGCAGGCCGCTGAGTGCGACCTGGTGGCGATCCAGGGGGTTCCGGCTGTCACGACCGGCCTGCTGAGCGCGGCCGCGAAGCTCGGCTGGGAGCCGCAGTGGACTACGAGCGTCACCGGCTGGGAAGCCATCTTCGAAGACAACCCCATCTACGACTACGCACAGAAGAACCTCTTCATCACCGCCGACGTCGTGCCCTTCGGCTACGAGTCTGCAGAGGGCATGAGTGCTCTCGTTGAGGCGCACGATGAGTACACGCCGGATGTCGCGCCCACGGCGCCGTACGTCTCGGGGTGGACGCAGATGCTGGCCGTGCAGAGCGTCCTCGAGGAGGCGATCAAGCGCGGGGATCTCAGTCACGCCGGGCTCGTGGAAGCCTCCAGCGCGCTGTCGACGTTCGATCTGCAGGGCATCGGGGCCGCGTGGGGATGGGGCGAGCCCGCCGATCGCACCCCGCCCACAACGTTCAACGTCTACCGCCCCGACGCGTCGGTCGAGTCCGGTCTCGGTCTGGTCGAAGCAGACGTCCCGGCTCCGGACGCCGCCGTCAACTACCCCTACTGAGAATCACACGTCGATGTCATCGAGCAGCGCAGCCGCACTGGAGGTGCGTGATCTCACGGTCGCGTACGGCCAGCTCCACCCGACGTTGAACAACGTCAGCCTCACCGTCCCGCGGGGGAGTGTGGTCGCGCTGCTCGGTGCCAACGGCGCCGGCAAGACGACCACGATCTCAGCGGTGTCCGGGCTCTTGGGCGCCGCCGGAGGACGGATCGTGAGCGGATCGATCACGCTCGACGGCGCAGACCTGTCCGGCCTCGACGCCCGAGCTCGAGTACGCCGGGGGCTCTCCCAAGTCCTGGAGGGTCGGCACGTGTTCCCCGATCTCACGCTCGATGAGAACCTGCTGTGCGGCGCCATCACACGCCGCGACCGCGCAGAGGTAGCTGCGGATCTCGGCAGGGTGTACGAGCGCTTTCCCGACTTGGCGCATCGCCGAACCGAGAAGGCGGGCCTGCTGTCGGGCGGTCAACAGCAGATGCTCGTCATCGGGCGCGCGCTCATGAGCCGGCCCGCGGTGCTGCTGCTGGACGAGCCGTCGTTGGGCCTGGCGCCGGTCATCGTGGCACAGGTCGGCGAGATCATCTCCCGCATCCGCGACGAGGGAACATCGGTGCTGCTGGTCGAGCAGAACGTGCGCCTGGCTCTGGCGTTGTCCGATCACGCGTACGTGCTTGAGAACGGTGCCGTCGCACTCGACGGGCCGAGCGCCACGCTGCGCGACGATCCGCGGGTGCAAGCCGCCTATCTGGGTGGTCACCAGGGCGAGCACGTCCCGCTCGATCCCACCGCCGACTGACTGGCGTCGACAGACGACGCTCAACAAAGGAATGGAGTCTTCATGAGTGTGAATGACAAGGTCATCGTGGTCACCGGATCCGGTCGCGGAATCGGTCGTGACATCGCTCTTCGCGCCGCGCGGGAGGGCGCGAAGGTGGTCGTCAACGATCTCGGTGTCGCGGCCGACGGCAGCGGCCTGGACGCGACACCCGCAGAAGAAGTGGTTCGCCTCATCCGCGAGCAGGGTGGCGACGCGGTGGCGAATCTGGACAGCATCTCCGAGCCCGACAGCGCTCAGCGCATCATCGACACGGCCATCGAGACCTACGGCCGCGTCGATGTCGTGATCAACAACGCCGGATTCCTGCGGGATCGCATCTTCCACCGCATGTCGCCCGAGGAGTGGCAGGCCGTGATCCACGTGCACCTGGACGGCTACTTCTACGTGTCGCGGGCCGCAGCCCCCTTCTTCAAGGACCAAGGATCGGGTGCCTTCGTCCACTTCACCTCGCCGGCGGGACTCATCGGCAGTGTCGGGCAGGCCAACTACGCGGCGGCGAAGATGGGAGTCGTGGGGCTGTCCACGTCGATAGCCCATGACATGCGGCGCTACGGCGTGCGTTCCAACTGCATCGCGCCCTCCGCGTGGACTCGCCTGGTCGCCGGCATCCCGGTCGCCGACGACGCTGCCGCCGAGAAGAACAAGCACATGGAGCAGGCGATGGGCGCGGAGAAGATCTCGCCCCTCGCGGTGTTCCTCGCCAGTGACGACGCGGCCGGAATCACGGGCCAGATCTTCAAAGTGCGGGGCAACGAGGTCTTCCTCATGAGCCAGCCGCGACCGATCCGTTCCGTCCATCGCGATGGCGGATGGGATCAGTCGTCACTGCGCGACCACATGCTCCCTGCCTTGCGCGACTCGTTCGTCCCGCTCGAGACTCACCTGGAGCACTTCAGCTGGGAGACGATCTGAGTGAGCAGCGCGACGCTGGATCAGGAGAGGCTGCGCACATGGCCGTTCCGCGACGTCCGCGTGACCTACACCGAGAAAGACACGATTCTCTACGCGCTGTCGATAGGTCTCGGTGCCGACCCGACGGATGCCGCGCAGTTGCCTTACGTGTACGAGAGGGATCTCATCGCGTTCCCGACGATGCTGACAACGCTCGGGATGTACCAGGACGATCAGTTCATCACCGATCCGGGTGTGGGAATCGACCTGTCGCAGATGCTGCACACCGAGATGGCGCTGACGATCCATCGACCGTTTCCCGCAACGGGAGAAGTGCACAGCCGCATCTCGATCGACCGTCTGATCGACCGTGGGGAAGGTCGTGGAGCGATCCTCGACTTCTCGCGGCAGATGCGGTCGGCATCCGGTGAGCTCATAGCGACGGAGAGCGGCAGCTTCTTCCTGCGCGGCAACGGCGGATTCGGCGGCTCGAACGGCGAGAGGCCCAGACTTCCCGCCGTCCCAGACCGACCGGCGGACCGGACAGCGGAAATCGACACCTCCCGATCGGCGGCCCTGCTGTTCCGATTGATCGGCGACCGGAATCCCATTCACGTGGATCCCGAGGTCGCTCGACGCGGCGGCTTTCCGGCACCGATCCTGCACGGGGGATGCACGTTCGGCGTAGCTGTGCACGGAGTGGTCCGATCGCTCCTGAACTATCAGACAGAGCGGCTGCGACACGTCGGGGCTCGGTTCTCGGCACCCGTCCTGCCCGGAGACACGCTCATGATCGAGGTCTGGGACCACGGCGACGGCAGAGCTGCGTTCCGGGCGAGCGTTCCTGCTCGTGAGATGGTCGTGGTGGACAACGGCGTCGTGGTGCTCGATCAGTGAGCGCCGGGCTGCGTCACGCCGGCATGCTGTCGGAGTCCGTCGAGAGCGAGGCCGCCGCCGGAATAAGCGAGTCAGCCGTCGCATCCCCTGTCGGCGCCGGCTTCCAGTAGATCGCGTGTCGCCACAACTCGTAGAGCGTGTCGACGGCCTGGTCGTCGGTCATCTGAACGTCGTCGAATCCGCCCTGATGCTGCCAGAAGGCGCAGAAGTTCTCGACCATCAGCGTCAGTGCGGATGCGGCGAGGATCGGGTCGACGGTGGGGCAGAATCCCTCCTCCTGGGCGTGCCGGATTCCGCGGGCGACCATGTCGGTCGATTCACGCTGCAGCTCTTTCCACCGTTGGCGGAATTCCGGGTCGACAGCGGCCGCCTGCGTGATTCCCACGACTTCGCCCATTCGCCGGCGGTACGTCAGCCAGAAGGCCTGGATCTGCGGGCGCAGGTCAACCGGCGCACGGGGCCCAGTACGCCCTGCTTGTTTGACGGCCTCACGCAGCTCTTCGGAGAAGTTGTCGGCCAGGTCGGCGAGGAGCTCGGCCTTTCCGTCGTAGTGCTGGTAGAGCAGGCCGGGCGAGCGTTCGGCCTCCTCCGCGATGTCGACGAGGCGCGCGTTCAGGTAGCCGTCCCTGGCGAAGACCGTGCGGGCGGCATCCCTGAAAGCAGCGCGCGTGGCGAGACCGCGCTTGGTTCGCGCCATGTCAGCTCCTTCGTATTCTGGTGGGTGTCGGACATCGTCCTTCGTGAGCCGGGTGGCGGCGGAGTTGTACGAACCGAATGTATAAAACCCATGTCAACCTTAGCGAGGGAACGGCGTGATGACCCTGTCTTCACATGAACCGACGGTCGCGGCGGGTCGGGCGACGGCGAGCACGAGTCGTGGCGGCGCGTCGCGGAGGGAGCAGGTCCTCCACGAGGCCGAGGTGCTGTTCGCGGAACGCGGCTACGTCGAGACCAGCCTTGATCTAGTCGCTACCCGACTCGGCATCAAGCGGCAGGCCATCTATTACTACTTCCCTTCGAAGGACGCGATTCTGGTGGAGATCGTCGTCCGCACCGGCGGTGCCCTGAAACGGGCCGTCATGCCCACCTTCGACAGCGACCTCTCTCCCAGTGCGAAGCTCGAGCACGTCGTGCGAATCCACATCGATCACGTGCTTCGCAACTCCGAGAGCTTCCGCATCCAGTTCGCAGAGGTCCCCCGGATGGCTCCGGAGTTCATCCAGAAGGTGCGCCGCGACGAGCAGGCCTACGTCCGTCAGGTCGTTGCCGTGATCGAAGCCGGACAGCGAGAGGGTGAGTTCCGCCCGGGGCCAGCGGTACCTCTGGCCTTGATGCTCATCGGTATGTGCAACGCAACCCTGGAATGGTTCCAGCCGAACCGGCGCCTGTCGATCTCCGCGGCGGCCGAGCTGGGCGCGACGCTCGTGTTGCGCGGACTGCTCGTGAGGCCGCCCGCCGACGGCACCCCGCCCGACGTGGGCTCACCGAACTAGCGTCTCCTCCGCATTCTGGGTGACGTCATCCCACTGGGGCTCGCGCTTCTCCAGGAACGCTTGGATGCCTTCGCGACGGTCCACCGATTCCCAGGCGTCCACCCGGGCCTGCTCTTGCGCCGCGACGAGTGATTGGTCCTCGACGCCGCTTGCGCGACGCACGAGGTCCAGCGACGCACGGACCGCGGACGGGCTGTTGGCGGCGATCTGCTCGGCGACCGCCACGGCGCTCGCGAGGGCTGAACCGGTGTCGACGACCTCGGCGGCGAGTCCGAAGTCGTAGGCCTTCTCCGCCGTGACAGCCGCACCGGTCAGGAGCATGAGCATCGCTCGGCCGGTGCCGATGGACGCACCGAGTCGCACGAGTCCGCCCGCCCCGGCGACGAGGCCGCGCTTGACCTCGGGGAGCGAGAACGTCGCGCTCCGACCGGCGACCACGATGTCGCAGGCAAGGGCGAGCTCGCACCCCCCGCCGACTGCGGCTCCCTCGACGGCCGCGATGTACGGCTTCGTGCGGGTTCGGTAGACGAAACCCGCGAATCCTCCCTCAGGCGTGCTGATCGGTCCCACGCCGCTGACCGCGATGACGGAGAGATCGCCTCCCGAGGAGAAGTTGCCGGTACCGGTCACCACCACGGCTCGGATGGTGGAGTCCTCTTCGAACGCATCGACCGCAGCGACGAACCCGTCGGTCAACTCTCCGTCGAAGGCGTTGCGCGCGCTCGGCCGGTCCAGCGTGATGATCCCCACGCGCCCTCGGCGTTCGCTGTGCACGGGCATCAGCGCGCCTCCTCGATCCGCTCGATCCCGCGCAGGTCGAACGCCTCATCAAACGGTGCCCGATCGGTCCGGAACGCGTTGGCCGGGTGGTCCGCGTCCTCGTAGCCGAACGAGATGCCGCAGATGATGTGCTGGCTCTCGGGGATGCCGAGAACCTCGCGGACGACTTCGGCCTGCATCGCGATCGCCGCCTGTGCGATGGAGGCGACGCCGTGACTGGTGGCGGCAAGGAGGAAATAGGCGATGAAGGCGCCGGTGTCGACGTAGCCATACGGCCCGAGGCTGGCATCGCTGGTCACGATGGCCACGTGCGGTGCGCCGAAGAAGCGGAAATTCTCACGCATCTGCCGAGTGCGTCCCTCCACGTCGTCCCGGGTGATCCCGAGACTGTCGTAGAGGGCGAACCCCGATGCTCGCCGGCGATCGCGGAACGGACCGATGTACTGCTCCGGGGGTGGGACGTCACTCACACCATCGAAGGACACGGCCGCGGCCAGCAAGCGCTCGCGGAGGTTCGCCAGTTCGGGGCCGCCAAGGACGACCGCACGCCACGGCTGCACGTTCGACCACGACGGGCTTCGCTGCGCCGTCTCCAGGATCCGGCGGATCGTCTCGGGTGCGACCGGCTGATCCGTGAAGCCTCGGCAGCTGAAACGGCGGTCCATGAGTTCACGCAGCGCCGCGGGCGCTGAAGTCTCAGATTGGATCATGGTGGCCTCTCGTGGGGACACCGCACCTGTCACCCAGGGATGCCCGAATTGTGATGTTGAAATCATTTTCTACTTTGGCGGGGCCTCTTGTCAAAGGATTCGCCGCGGTCCGCAAACATGAAACTCGATTATGAATCTGGTTTCTACTATGCTGAAGGCGACTCGCACGACGACGTGCCGCGCACGTGTCCGAGGGGTCGATCGATGAACCAGTGCATCCCGAACGGCCGAAGGAGCGACGTGGCTCAATCCATTACCACGGAGAAGATCCCGCAGACAGTGAGCGACCTGCTCGAAGCTCGGGCCCTGACCTCGCCCACGGGGATCGCGCTGGCGTACCCCGGGCAGGGGACGACGCTGACCTGGAGCGAATGGGACGACCAGTCCGCGGCACTGGCGCGGGCTCTCGTGGATCGCGGACTCCAGAAGGGCGACCGGGTCGCCCTCCTCGCCGAGAACCGGATCGAGTGGTCGATCGCTCAGATGGGGGCCGCCCGGGCCGGCCTCATCCTCGTTCCGATCAACACCCACTCCCGTTCCGAGGACCTGCGTCATGCATTGGGTCAGTCCGGATCACGCGCGGTGATCCTCACCGAGCGTTTCCGCTCGAACGACTACCTCGACCTCCTGCGGTCGATCGCCGGCGATCTTCCCGATCTCCTGCACACCGTCGTGATCGGCGCCGCGCGGGGCGGCATCCACACGTCGTGGGACGAGCTCATCGCGGAAGGAGCGCAGTCCTCGGCGTCACTTCCCGCCGTTCACGGCGACGACCCCGCCGTGATCATCTACACATCCGGGACCACCGGACGACCGAAGGGTGCTCTGCTTCGACACTCGGCGGTCCTCGGAAACGGGATCGCGGCCTTCGACCGTCTCCGGGCGGACCACTCCGACATCGTCACGTCGATCATTCCGCTCTTCCACAGTGCATCCTTCTGCGGCACCATTCCCGGATGCGTGGCGACCGGCGCCACATACGTCGGAGTGGATGCCTTCGACGAGATCACGATGATGCAGATCATCGACTCGGCGCGCAGCACGATCCACGTCGCCGTCCCGACGACCCTGCGCGCGATGTTGCACCATCCGCGTCGCAGCGAGTTCGATCTCTCGTCGTTGCGGGTCGTCCACTGCGGCGGATCGGACATCGATCCTGACATGCTCGCCGCGTGCGCTCGGGAATTCCCGGTGCCCGACGTGCTTCAGGGGTACGGGCTCAGCGAGGCCGCCTCTCTGGTGAGCCTCGGAGATCCCGGGGCGGGGATTGCGACATCGAGCGCCGGGTTCCCGCTGACCGGCTACGCCATCCGGATCGCATCGACATCGACCGGCGAGATCCTCTCGGCGGGCAATCCTGGAGAGATCCAGGTGAGCTCGGCCCACGTGATGATCGAGTATTTCCGGATGCCCGAAGAGACGGATCGCGCGTTCACGGATGACGGGTGGCTGCGAACCGGTGACCTCGGCGAACTGACCAGAAGCGGAGAGCTGCGGATGGCGGGCGGCCGGCTGAAGGACATGATCATCCGCGGAGGGGAGAACATCTACCCCGCGGAGATCGAGAACACCCTGCGGCTGCATCCGGCGATCCGGGAGGCCGCGGTCTTCGGAGTGCCCGACGAGGCCCTCGGCGAAATCGTCGTCGCAGCAGTCACGTGCGAGGCCGATGTCACCGGGCCTGAGCTCGCGGCGTTCTGCACCGAGCGGATCGCGCGCTACAAGGCGCCCGTCACCTACTACCGCGTCGACCGCTTTCCGCTGACGCCCAGCAACAAGATCCGCAAGGTGGATCTGCGTCAGATGGCGCTGTCCGGGGTCCTCGCGGAACTGCCCAGCCCGATGGAGGACCAGACATGACCCTTGACGCAACGACGGCGCGGCCCCACCCGGTGCCGACTCCGGAGACCGAGCATTTCTGGGAAGGGACGCGTCAGGACGAATTGCGTCTGCAGAAGTGCTCGGATCCCACGTGCGCGACGACGTACTTCCCTCCGCGTCCGTTCTGTCCGTCCTGCGGCAGTCGTGACGTGCAGGTCTTCCCTGCGTCAGGGCGCGCGACCCTGGCGTCCTACGTCATCTCGCACCTTCCGGCGCCGGGCTTCGAGCCGCCGTACGCGATCGCCCTGGTCGACCTGGAGGAGGGGCCCCGGATGATGACGAGCATCGTCGAGGCGCCCCCCACCCCTGAAGCCCTGGAGTTGGACATGCCACTGACCGTGCGGTTTCTCCGCCTGAGCGATGCGATCTCGCTTCCCGTCTTCGCGCCGGAGGTGACGCGATGAGCACGAACGCGCCCATCGCCGCGATCGTCGGCGCGGCGGAGACGACGGAGATGGGCCGGATCCCGGGGGCTTCCCAACTGCAGCTGCACCTCGATGCCGCGCTGAACGCCCTCGCGGATGCCGGACTGCGGCCATCCGACATCGACGGCATCGCGACCGCCGGGGAGACGCCCGACTCGATCGCGCTGCAACTGGGAATCGTCCCCCGCTGGATCGACGCCACGTCAGTGGGCGGATGCTCCTTCATCATGCACGTGCGCCACGCGAGCCATGCGATCCAGGCCGGACTGGCTGACACGGTGCTGATCACGCACGGCGAGAGCGGGCGAAGCAGAGTGGCAGGCTCCGGATTCCCGGTGCCGGTTCCCGGAAGCCTTCAGCAGCAGTTCGAAACGCCCTACGGCACTGTCGGGCCACCGACGATGTTCCCGCTGCCCGTGCTGCGCTACTTGAAGACGTACGGGCACGACGCCGAAGCACTCGCCCGAGTCGCGGTCATCCAGCGCGAATGGGCGGGCCTGAACCCGCGCGCATCCCAGAAGGACCCGATCACGATCGATGACGTGATGAACTCGCGCATGATCTCCTACCCGTTCACGAAGCTGATGTGCTGCCTCGTCACCGACGGCGGCGGAGCGCTGATCCTCACCAGCGCCGAGCGCGCGCGGGACTTTCCGCAGAAGCCGGTCTACGTGGTGGGTACGGGCGAGAGCATGGAGACGCCGCTCATCAGTCAGATGCGCGACCTCACGACATCCGCGGCTTTCCGGGTTTCGTCGCGAGAGGCGTTCCGGATGGCGGGCATCACCCATGCGGACGTCGACCATCTCATGCTGTACGACGCGTTCGCTCACCTTCCGATCTACGGCCTGGAGGACCTCGGGTTCTGTGCGCCCGGCGAGGCCCCGGACTTCATCCGCGAAGGGCACACCGCGCCCGGCGGATTCTTGCCGGTCAACACCAACGGGGGCGGCTTGAGCTACATGCACTCCGGCATGTACGGGATGTACGCGCTGCAGGAGAGTGTGCGCCAGATGCGGGGCATCGCACCCGCGCAGGTGCACGGCGCATCGGTCTCCGTGACGCACGGCGTCGGGGGCATGTTCTCGGCAGCGTCCACCGTGGTCATGACGAACGAGCTCTGACGCCGAGGGACGGGGAACAAGGGGAAGGCCCGCGTGGTGTCACGCGGGCCTTCCCCTTGTTCTCAGCGGGGCGTCGTGACGCGCGGAACGCGGAGGTAGGAGAGTCGCTCCGGACCCGAATGGATGACGTGCGTCCCCTGATTCAGCGTCGGAGGGTGCGCGGCAGCACGACGACCTCCGCGCAACCCGCCCTCCGCCACGGAGTCGAGCTCGACTCCGGTGCCGCGGATGTTCCAGCCGGCGACGGTCAGCCTGATCTGCTGTCCCGGCTCGAAGCGGTACGCGCGCGGTGTCAGCGGGATGTCGACGGCCACCACCTCGTCGGGAGCCAGCTTCTGAGCAGATCGGAACGAGTGAACGGGCAGGAAGTCCGTGGAGAGCTCGTCGTCGAGTTCGCGCATCGACGCGCGGAGGCGTCCGGGCGCACCGGGGGGTGAGATCGGGTACGTGTCCGCGAACTCGCGGTGCGGCGCGAGCAGATTCCCTTCCTCGTCCAGCTTCTCCATCAGGACGAAGAGGTCCATGTCGTCCGCGCCCTGCGCCTGCACCCACAGTCGGACCGACAGGTACCCCACGAGGGTCATCTCCTCCGTCACCGGGAACGTGAAGGAGGCGCTCCCGTCCTCGGCGTCGTAGCTCGTCGACGACGCAGCGTCCGGGGGTGTGGTGGACAGTGCGCCGGCGCCGGCGTGGAGATACAGCTTCTCGTACGCGGTATCGGCGGGCGGCCACTGCGCGAACGGCACGTCAACCAGGTCGTCCCCGCCCGCGTTGATGATCGATGCGCGAACGCGCGGGGTCTGCTCCCACCCGTTGTCGATTCCCTTCAGGAAGTGGTCGAAGAAGCGCAGCGCATCGTTCTGATACTCGTCGCTGTACTGGTCGTACCACTCCTGAGTGTTGTTCAACCTCAGCCACTTGCTGTCGGACCCGAGTCGGCGGAAGGCTTCGGGTCCACCCATCGAGTGCAGCCCCGTGACCCCGTCGACGACGACATACGCGGGGACATCGACCTGAGACAGGTCGGGCGCCTTGTCCCGCCAGTAGTCGTCCAGAAGACCGTTGCGAAGCGCCATTGCGGAGATGTCCTCGATCTTGCTCTCGCCGCCCGGGATCATGTACGGCAGGAACGAGAAGAACCCGGGGTCCGGGATGCCACCCCACCGCAGGTGCGTACGGAAGGGGTCGTAGATTCCGTTCCAGGGCGCGATCGCGGCCAGATGCGGTGGTCTGGTCGCGGCGATGCCCCACTGTGTGAAGGCCAGCCACGATGCGCCGTACAACGCCACCTTGCCGCTACTCCACGGCTGCTCCGCGACCCACTCGATCACGTCGTAGCCGTCGTTCGCGTCGACCGAGCCCCAGTACTGGATGTCGCCCCCCGACCTGCCCGCTCCGCGCACATCCGGGTTCACGAGTGCGTAACCGTGGTCGAGCCAGAAGGCGCCGTCAGCACCCTCGAACTTCGCCAGGCCGGAGAAGTTCTCCTTCGGCACGCCGTACGGCGTCGTGGTCGGCAGTGACTTGCCGTAGGCGCTCCAGCTGATGATCGCAGGCAGGTCGGTCTCCTGGTCTGCCGGTCGCAGCACGTCCGTGTAGATCACCACCCCATCGCGCAAGGTGATCTCGACGTCCTGCTCCCACACCACATCACGAGGCAGCGGCTTGCCTCCCTCGATGAAGACCGTGCCCGCAGCGAGATGCTTGGTCTCCCGTCCGGTGAGATACCCCTGGGGGAGCGCCGCCGCCGGGCTGAACGGCACGTCCCAGTCGGGCGGGTAGGTGGTGGGACGGTTGTTCTCCGATGATTGGTTCATTTCTCCTGCTTCCTTGAAGGATCGAATGCTGGGCGCCTTCGCGGCGCTTGGTTCACTTCCAGACCGAGTCATCCCTGCCGCCCCACGGGCGCGCCGAACGACCGACCGGGCGCGCGCCAGAGGCCAGCCGCGGGGCGGGGAGCGGCTGGTGCAGGCCATCGAGGTGCACGTAACCTCCGCGAGCGCGGATGTGCGCGTTCTCCCGAGCTTCGGCCATCGTGAGCACGGGTGTGAAACACACATCCGCGTCCTCGAGAAGATCGACCCACTCCTGCCGTGTCCGCTCAGCGAGTCGCGCGGACACTGCCTGTTTCGTCTCGGGCCATGTGGACCGATCATCGTGAGCGACCTCGACATACTCGGGAAGGCCGATTCGGCGCAGGAACTCCTGGAAGAAGGGCATCTCCGTGGCGCCGATCGCGACATAACGGCCGTCGCGGGTCTCGTAGGCGTCGTAGAACGGTGCTCCGCCGTCGAGGAAGTTCTCACCCCGTCGGTCGGACCAGTCTCCCGTCTGCATCTGTTCATGCACCTGCGTCATGAGCAGGGACGACCCGTCGATCATGGCCGCGTCGATGACCTCGCCGACACCGGTCAGCCGGGCCCGCACGAGTGCGCACGCGATTCCGAAGGCGAGGAGCATGGCGCCCCCGCCGTTGTCGGCGACCAGGTTGAGTGGCGGGGCGGGCGGCTCGCCTGCCCGCCCGATGCCGTTCAGCAGGCCCGCGATCGCGAGGAAATTTATGTCGTGCCCCGCTTTGGCCGCGAGCGGGCCGACCTGCCCCCAGCCCGTCATGCGCCCGTAGACCAGTGCGGGGCGCAGCGGGAGACAGACCTCGGGTCCGAGGCCGATCCGCTCCATCACGCCGGGGCGGTAGCTGTCGATGAGGACATCGGCCTGCTCGATGAATCCGAGGGCTGTGCGGTGATCGGCGGGGTCCTTCAGATTCAGCGCGACATACTCCTTGCCGCGCCCGACGGTTCGGGAGGGGGATTCGACCGCGACGATCGACTGCTTCGGCCGGTCGATGCGCAGCACGTGTGCACCCATGTCGGCCAGCATCATGCTCGCCAGGGGCCCCGGCCCCATTCCTTCGAACTCGAGGACCTTCACGCCTTCGAGCGGCCCGGCGCCTGATTCGCTCACGAGATCTCCTGACCCGTCGTTTCCCGGTCTGCGGCGGAGCCTGCCCGTCGGGAACGTTCGTGCACATCGCCGACGACACCCTCGTCGCGGAGGGCGACCTTGCGCACACGGCCGGTGACGGTGCGCGGAAGCTCCTCGACGAAGCGCACGAACCGCGGGACCATGAATCGCGGTGCGCGCAGATCGAGGAAGCCCCACAGCTCCTCCGCGGTCAGTTCACCGTCCTCCGCTCGGACGACCACGATCATGATGTCGTCGTCGACCTCGGTGTCGGGGATGGCGATCGCGGCCGACTCGGCGACGAAGGGGTGCCCATCGACGATCGCTTCCAGCTCGACCGAGGAGACGTTCTCACCCCGACGGCGGATGCTGTCCTTCACGCGATCGACGAAGTAGAACTGGCCGTCGGCGTCCCGTCGGAGTCCGTCGCCGGAATGGAACCACCCGTCCTTCCACGCCGTGTCCGTCGCCTCCGGCATCCGCCAGTAGCCGCGCGACATGATGTCGCGCTCCGTCGTGCGGATGAGAGCCTCACCCGGCTGATCCACCCCGACCTCGCGTCCCTCGGCGTCGACGAGTTTCACCTCGAACTCCGGATTGGGCCGACCGATCGTCCGGTGGTCGGGCTTCGGATAGGGCTGCCGGGTGACCATTCCCGCCTCGGACGACGCGTAACCGCCGCTCACCTCGAGATCGAAGCGCGCCTCGAACTGCTGATACTCGGGGATCGTAGGGGCCATCTGCACGTGCCGCAGCGGATTCTCCGCGTCATCGCTGCGCGTCGGTGAGTTCCACAGGAAGTAGGACAAGCCGGCCAGGAGAAGCGCGCAGGTCACCCCGCCCTCGCGCACATCGGGCCAGAATCGCTCGGTGCTCCACCGCGACCTCACGACCGCCGATCCGTTCCTCATCACCGCATCGGTGAAGGTCATCTTCCCTGTGAGGTGGAACAGGGGCCAGGGCGAATAGAGCACGAAGTCGTCATCACGCACGTCCTCGGGGAAGACCAGCATGCTGTTCAGCAGCCGCCACGTGACCATGACCCCCTTCGAGGGGCCTGTCGTGCCCGAGGTGTAGACGACGGACGCGATCTCCGCGGCATCCGGCGGTTCGATGTCGACCGCCGGCTGGTGATCACCGAGGAACTCCGCGCGGGAGATGACCCGCCACGGCACCGGCTCCGGTGACTGCTCCGCATCGAGCAGGACGACCGTCTCGAGCAGCGGGACCCGGTCGGCGACCTCGCGCAGGCGGTCGAGATACACCGATCTGCAGACCACGATCGTCGATCCGCTGGAGGTGAGGATGTGCGCCAGCATCTCCCCGCGGTAGTCGAGATTCACCGGGATCTCGACGCCACGAAGCCAGGCCAGACCCAACCAGGCGAAATAGCCGTCCGAGCTCGTGGGGACCATCGTCGCCACGGGCGCTCCTTCCACGATTCCCAGGTGCCGGAACGCGGCAGCGAATCGCAGCACCTCGGTCAAGAAGCTGCCGTACGTGTGGCTGATCTCCTCGTCGAGGAACGTCATAATCGTCCGGTCGGGGTCATCCTTCGCCGTCGTGCGCAGGACTTCCAGCGCCGAACGTCGCGAGATTCTCGTGCTCATCTCCGTCGCCTTCTCTTGCTCATATGTCAACCCAGACGGGCCTCGATGCGGCGCGCACTCTGTGCCAGCGCTTCCACCACGCGGGGTGTGTCGATCTCGCGGGTCAGATAGAGCACCGCGAGGGATGCGGGCGAACCCGAGCCGGTGGACAGTGGCACCGCCACGGAGGACAGCCCTGGCAGAAGCTCGTCGTGACTGGTCTCGAAGGGCGCCGGCGGAAAGGCCACGGGGTCCAATTGGGAACGGATGACCCGGCCGGGCGCTCCCCGGTCGATCGGATGCCGGTTGCCCGGGCGCTGCGCGACGGCCGCGCTCGCATTCCGGGGCTCCGCGCTGGAGAGCGTCACCGCCTGCTGCCCGTCGTAGGTGACGACGAATGCCGTCATCGTGAACTGGTCCGCCAGGAGCGACAGCTCCGGACCTGCGGCCTCCCTGAGGTCGCGACTCACGTTGCGCGCGAGTGCGACGATGCGAGCGCCCAGCTCCAGCCCGCCGTCCCCGGATCGAGTCACGAAGCCCTCGTCCTCGAGGGTGCGTACCAACCGATAGGCCATGGACCGGTGGACACCCAGCGCGCTCGCCAGGAACGCGACGGTCACCGGCGTCTCGGACTCACCGATGAGGGCCAGCGCAGTCAGCCCGCGCGCCAGCGTCTGGGATCCCGATTCCGCCACAGTGCAGACCTCCTTGACCGCTCTTACCCCGTACCCTAACATTGTCTCTGTAATTGATTCAATGTTGCAATTATCGAGACACAACGAGGTGCAGGATGCAGATTCATGTTCGCGGTTACCAATCGGGCGATCCGCGGATCAAGCCGGCCGCCGGTCGTGGTGTGAATCGATCCGCCGACCTTCCCGACGAGACGGACGTCCTGATCGTGGGGACGGGACCGGCGGCCGCGGTGGTCGCCGCCCAGCTCTCGCGGTTCCCTTCGATCGATGTCCGGGCGATCGAACGGCGTCCCGGTCGTCTCGACGTCGGGCAGGCCGATGGCATCCAAGCGCGGTCCGTGGAGACCTTCCAGGCGTTTGGATTCGCGAACGAGGTCGTCGACGAGGCGTACCGCAACGTCGAGATGTCCTTCTGGCAGCCCGACCCGGACGACCCTTCCCGCATCGTCCGGGCCTCCCGCGCGCCCGACGATGCGGTCGGCATCAGCGAGTTCCCCCACATCTACGTGAACCAGTCGCGCATCCTCGACTACTTCCTGCGGGACGCCGAGCGCGCACCGGGTCGGGTCGTCCCCGACTACGGCATCGAGTTCGTCGACTGCGAGATCGACTCTGCGGCCGGCTCCCATCCGGTGGCGGCGCGCGTGCGATACGTCAGTGGACCGCGGGCCGGGGAGGAACGCGTCGTCCGCGCGAAGTACCTCGTCGGAGGTGACGGAGCCCACAGTGCCGTGCGCTCCGCCCTCGGGCATCGGTTGAGCGGCGATTCATCGCTTCATGCGTGGGGCGTCATGGACGTCATGGCCAACACCGATTTTCCGGACATCCAGATGAAGTGCTCCATCCAATCCCGCGATGCCGGCAACATCCTCCTCATCCCGCGCGAAGGCGGATACCTCGCGCGCATGTACGTCGATCTCGGCGAGCTGGATGAACGGGACCCGTCGGCCGTTCGTGCGACACCCTTGAACGACCTGATCGGGATCGCCAACCGCATCCTCAGCCCGTACACCCTCGACGTGCGTGTCGTCACATGGTGGTCGGTGTACGAGGTCGCGCATCGCATCAGTGACGGTTTCGATGACGTGCCCTCCGACCAGGTCGGCACGCGGCGGCCGCGGGCGTTCATCATGGGCGATGCCTGTCACACGCACTCCGCGAAGGCCGGCCAGGGGATGAACGTCTCCATCCAGGACGGCTTCAATCTCGGCTGGAAGCTGGCCGCTGTCCTGGAGGGCAGGGCGCCGGAGGATCTGTTGGACACCTATGCCGCCGAGCGACGCGTGGTCGCCCAGAATCTCATCGACTTCGATCGCGAGTGGGCGGAGATGCTGGCTCGGCCCGTGGACTCGTGGGAAGACCCGACCGAACTGGAGCGGTACTACCTGAAGACCATGGAATTCCCGGCGGGCTTCATGACCCGATACGAGCCGAGCACCATCACGCTCGGCGTCGCGCATCAGCACCGCGCAACAGGGTTCCCGGTCGGGAAGCGATTCAAGTCCGCCGAGGTGATCCGTCGCTCCGACAGCCGCTGGCAGCACCTCGGCCATCAGCACGAAGCAGATGGCAGATGGCGCGTCTACGTCTTCGCCGATGACGCCGCGCCGGCACGGGTCGGTACACCCACGGCCGAGTTCGCCGAGTGGTGGCGCGCGGACCCCGCGTCACCCCGGGTGCTCTACACCCCGGCCACCGGCGACGAGGATGCTGTCTTCGACACCAAAGTTATCTACCAGCAGGACTACACCCTGGTCGAGCCTTTCGACGTCCCCGACGCCTTCCAACCCACCAAGGTCCCTTTCGGGCTGAGGGACATCAACCAGATCTTCGCCAGCGGCCACGGTCGCGACATCCATCGCGACCGGGGAATCGACCGCGGCGGAGCCGTGGTCGTGGTGCGACCGGACATGTACGTCGCCGCTGTGCTGCCGCTGACGGCCCGCGGCGAACTCGTCGACTTCTTCGCGCGGAACATGCGCGCACCACAGCCGAGCGAAAGGACTGACGCGTGAACGCCGACGATCAGAACACGGTCGAGGCGCCCGTGGCCGGGCTGAGCTTTCCACTGCCCTTGGGGCCGGCCAATCCGCTGGACGTCTCGCAGCCGCCTATTCCGCCGCGCGAACCGCAGACGCGCGTCCTCGCGGCGGGGTCCGTGCACGGCGATGGTGCGTTCCCGTTGCCGTGCGACATCATCATGCACGCCGACGCCGACATTCCGACGCGCAGCGGCCTGCTGCGCGCTGACATCTTCCGGCCCGTCACCGACGAGACGGTCCCCGCCATCGTCGCCTACACGCCGTACGGCAAGCGTGGCGGGCGGTGGAGTCAGCTGCGCAACGCCACCATGGTCGGGGTGCCGGCGGGCGATCTGTCGTTCCTCCAGGCGTTCGAAGCGCCGGATCCCGGATACTGGTGCGACCAGGGGTACGCGATCGTCGTTGTCGACGCTGCCGGCACGGGGCACTCCGAGGGAGATGAGTACTTCGTCGGCTCCGCATCGGCCCGCAACGTCTACGACGTCATCGAGTGGCTCGCGGAGCAGTCCTGGTGCTCGGGGAAAGTGGGGATGGGTGGCAGTTCCTACCTCGGGATGATCCAGTGGGCCACCGCCGCGGAGAAGCCGCCCCACCTTGCGGCGATCGCGCCGTGGGAGGGCACGAGCGACCCGTATCGCGAGCTCATGGTGCGCGGGGGCATCCCGGACGGCGGCTTCTGGCAGCGGAGCATCCAGGACTTCGTGGTCGGTCAGAGCCGGACCGAGAACATGAGAGCCGGTGTCGAGCTGCACCCCTTCTTCGACGAGTACTGGCAAGACAAGCGGGCGAGATTCGAAGAGATCACGATTCCCGCGTATGTGCTGGCGAGTTGGACGAGCCCGATCCACACTCGGGGGACGCTTCAGGCTTTCCGTGAACTCGGATCGAGCGAGAAGTGGCTGCGAGTCCACGACAACCAGGAATGGATCGAGCTGGTCGACAAGAACAGCGTCGAGGACCTCCGCCGATTCTTCGACCGCTACCTCAAGGGGATCCCGAACGGGTGGGAAGACACACCGCGAGTCCGTCTGTCAGTCCTCGACCCCGGCGGCTCGGACGAGGTGGGCAGGCCCGAGCAGGAGTGGCCTCTGGAACGGCAGCAGTGGTACCGGCTCTGGCTGGACGCCTCATCGCACGCACTCCTGAGCGAACTTCCGAGCGAGGAGTCCGTCGCCTCGTACCGAAGCGACGACGCGCATGACTCCGTCACCTTCTCGGTCACGGCCGACGAAGATCTCGAGATCACCGGGTATCTCAACCTGCACGTCTGGGTCGAAGCCGACACCGCCGACGATCTGGATCTCTTCGTGGCGCTCTACAAGGAATCGGTGGACGGACGCCGGCTCCACCACATCGTGGTGCGGGACCCGAGTCTGAGGCGCTGGATCGAGTCGCAGGAGGTGGACGGGAAGATGCCGGCGACGTGGTCGTACACGGGTCCCCTCGGGCGGCTCCGCGTCTCCCACCGTGAACTGGATGCTCTCGGCAGCACGCCGTCCGAGCCCGCCTTGGCTCACCGGTCGGAGGCCAGGATCGCACCGGGGACATGCGTCCCAGTTGAGATCGGCCTCTGGCCGACGGCCATGAAGGTGAACGCGGGGGAGCGGCTGGTGATCGAGGTCGCCGGTCATCCGGTCGGACCTCTGGGCGGCAGCAACAGCCTGCCCGGCGGCGACATCGACGTGCCCACCCGTAACCGCGGGCTCCACCGCATCCGCACGGGCGGCGGGTACGACAGTCACCTCCTCCTGCCGCTGATCCCGCGACCCGTCTGACTCAGATCGCCAGCGCCCGTGCCAGCCGCTGCGCACGCACGGCCGGGGTTCCGAGCAGCAGCTGGGAGGTGCGGGCCTGCTTGAGGTAGAGGTGCGCGTCGTGCTCCCACGTGTATCCGATCCCGCCATGCACACGCGCCATCCAGGCGGCCCCGGTGAAGGCCAGTCGCTGCATCTTCACCTGCACGACCAGCGCCGCAGCGATGAACTCGGCGTCGTGCGACGCGTCCGCGAGGGAGGTCGCATCCCGCAGCAGCGCAGAAGCGAGTTCGGCCTCCATCGCCCACTCGGCCAGCGGATGCTTGACCGCCTGGAAGGATCCGATCGACCGGCCGAACTGCACCCGGTCCTTCGCGTACTGCACGGTGAGCTCGAGCGCGCGCTCGTACGCACCGTGTTGAGTCGCGGCGAGAAGCACGCTTGCGACGGCGTCGACGTGTTCGAGATATCCGGCGAGATCGTGCACCGCCACGGTTCGGCCCTCGGCAAGGGCGAAGTCCACCCGCGCGGCGAAAACACTCGCGTCCAGGACGGACACAGGTGTGCGCGTCACTCCGGATGTCGTCGGGTCGAGCACCACGAGGCCCTCCGCGGTGAGAACCAGCAGAACATCGGCGAACTGTCCGTCGCGCACGAAGGTCTTCGTTCCCGACACGCGCGTTGCGCCGTCGCTCGAGGCTCTGACCGCGGGGGTGGACGGGATCCACGACCGAGGGTCTTCGGTGAATGCGAGGGCCACGATGAGAGAACCCTGCGCGATCGCGGGGAGCAGCTCTTCCTTGAGCTGGTCGTCGTCGGTGGCGGCGATGGCCGCTGAGGCGAGCAGCGAAGTGAACACCGGGGCGGCTGCGAAGCTCCGGCCGGCTTCGGCCAGCACGATCGAAGCTTCCGTCAGACCGAGCCCCAGCCCGCCGTGGTCGGTGCTCACGAGCGTCGCAACCGCACCGAGTTCGACAACGGCGTCCCACGCGCGATGGTCGAAATCCGCATCCGGTGACGGCACGACGCGAATTCTGTCGAGGTCAGTGGTCTTCTCGAGAACCGCCCGGAGGACCTCGCGGAACTCCTCCTGCTCGTCCGTCAGCAACAGACTCCGATTCATCCGTGGCTCCTCACGTCGGCGCCGGAAGAGCCGCCGGATCGGCGCGCGTCGCGAAACGGCACATCCCTGTCGAGCGCCGGCTCGCGCTCCAGACCGAGGACCCTCTCACCGACGATATTCTTCTGGATCTCGATCGTCCCTCCCGCTGTCCATTCCGCGGGGCCCTGGGTGATCGCCTTGGTGATGTCGGGGTAGTCGTCGCGCGCATCCGCCCAGGTGACCATGCCGAGGCCCACGATGTCTGCGGCCATCTCATGGATGCGGATGCTCGCGAGCGCGCCGGCGAGTTTCGCGATCGAGCCGCGTGCGCCGACGTCTTGGCCGACCTCGATCTGCTCACGCATGAGTCGCGCGAGAGCCTGGGTGCCCCGCTCGAGTACCGACACTTCTGCGAGCGAGGTCCGGGCGACGGAATCCTCTGCGAGCCCACCGTCCCGGGCGAGAGCGACCAGGCGGTCGAACGAGAGGGGGCCGTGGGGGGTCGGGTTCCCCGTCCCCAGCGATATGCGCTCGAGTCTCAGCATGGCCATCGCCGCGCTCCAGCCCTCGTTCACGGTGCCGAGCACATTCGCATCCGGCACGAACGCCCCGTCGAGGAAGACTTCGTTGAACGGATACTCCCCGTCGGCGACGCGAAGAGGGGAGACCTGAACCTCGGGGACCCGCAGATCGAGGATGAACATCGTGATTCCGCGATGCTTCGGCACGGCGGGATCGGTGCGGGCGAGGATGATTCCGTACTCACAGTGCTGCGCGAGAGAAGTCCACACCTTCTGGCCGGTCAGCCGCCATCCGCCGGTGACCTTCTCGGCCTTCGTCTGCAACGCGGCCAGGTCTGAGCCGGCTCCTGGTTCGGAGAACATCTGGGCGAAGATGGTTCTGCCCGACCAGAGGTCCGGCAGGTAGGCGCGCTTCTGCTCCTCGGTGCCGAGGAGGTCGATGATCGGCCCGCACATACCGTGGCTGACCAGGAAGGTCATGCGTGGGACGGCGTAGTCGGCGGACAGGCGCTGCCAGATCCGGCTCTCCTCTTCACCTAGACCCTGTCCGCCGTACTCGACAGGCTGCGTGAGGGCGGCGTAGCCCGCTGCGTGCAGATCAAGCTGGAGCAGCTTGTCCCGCCCGATCGCCGCGGCGGAGTGCGTGTCCGGTTCGTCGACGTCGCCGGCACGGGGGACGCGGCGTTCCAAGAACTCGCGCGCTCGTGTCTCCCATCGGGCAAGATGTTCGGGCGATGCGGGCGGCCGGGAATCGGTATCGGCAGGTGTCATCGTCAGTCCTTCCTTCTCGGCACTGCGGCGTGCTTCATCGGTAGGGGATGGGCAGGCGATGGACGATCGGCCCGCCCTCGGCCACGATCCCGGACGCGACGAGCGCCTCCACCTCGTCGTCGGTGAGCCCCGCCAGATCGAGGACGGCCCGGGTGTGCTCGCCTACACCCGGCGGCGACGGCTCAGGACGGCGCCTGACGGGCCCGAACGAGACCAGATCCCCGGAGATCGCGAAACGCCTCCCGGTCCCGTCCTCTTCGCGGACGCGGAAGACCGCGTGCTCACGCAGTTCGGGGTCGTTGATCACTTCGGGGATCGTGCGCGCAGATGTGGACGGCAGTCCGACGCCGTTCAGCGCATCCAGAGCCGCGGCGCGGGCCACGCCGGCGAGGCCCCGGGTGAGGCGCTCCTGCAGCGACCCTTCTGCCGGATGCAGAAGGCCCGCTCTCTCCAGCTCGGCCGCGAAATCCCCGCTGCTCTGACCCGTGCCCGCCTGACCGTCGATGTACACCCATCCGTCGGAGACCTGGTAGTACCGCTGGGCGACGTCCGCGCCGCGGAAGTCCCGTCCACCGTGAGCCGACGGCGGCCTGCCCTCGTACCGGACGATCTCGTCGTCCTGTAGGAAGGCTGCGGTGGCCAGCAGCGAGTTCCAGATCCTTTGGCCCTTGCCGGACTGTTTGCGCTCGTACAGCCCCAGAGTGATGGCCAGTGCGCTCGTCGCCGCCGTCGTGACATCGTTGACGGCGATCGAGTTCATGACGGGTACGTCGTCGCCGCCTTGACTCGTCATCATTCCGGACTCGGCCTGGATCACCATGTCGACGCCTGGTCGTGCCGAGTCCGGCCCGCCCTCGCCGTAGGCGGAGAGCGACAGGGTGATGATCTCGGGGTTGACCGTCGTCAGGGTCTCGTAGTCCAGACGGAGCTTCGGCAGCACGCCCGGGCGTAGTCCGTCCATCACCACAGCGCTCGCGGCGACGAGGCGGTGCACCGCCTCCTGCCCCGAGGCGGTCTGCAAGTCGATCGCGAGACTGCGCATCCCGCGATTGAAGACATAGGCCTGCTGACGAAACGGATCCCCCGCATACGGCTCGACCTTGATGACGTCCGCACCGAGTTCTGCCAGGAGCATCCCCGTGTAGGGCGTCGCCACGAACGTGCCGATGTTGAGCATGGTGTACCCATCGAGCGGCCCCGCATCGCTCTGCGCGCGGCCCGCTGTGTGCGATCGCTCGCGCGCGGTCCACGGAACATCCGCGGGGCGCGGAGACAGGTCGGGCGCGGCGTGACGTATGGCGCCCGGAGTGCGTGTCAGGTGGAAGGGGATGCCGGGCATCACGATCTCGTGCCCATGGCCGTCGGTCACCTCTACGCGCATTCCGGTTGCCCGCAGCTGGTCTCGATCGAGCACGTCATCCCGGTCCGCCACGATGCCGCACGGGATCCCGAGCGCTTTCATCATCTCGATGAGCTCGGTCAGGTCGCGGGAGGCGAACGCTTCTTCGATCGCGGGGACCACCCATGCCATGTTCTTCGGATCGACCAGGCGCTGGGTGTCGCCCGCGATGCGCTCGTCATCAAGGATCCATCCGAGGTCGAGTGCGAGCAGGAGTGCTGTCTCGAACTTCGGTCCGAGCGCGCCGCAGGCCACCCGACCCCCGTCCCGGGTGTGGAAAAAGCGATACGTGTGATGGCGGCCCGTCGGGCCGATGGCGGTGTCCGGGGAGGGGGCGTCCAGATACGCGGCGAGCGACATCATGTTCACCATCACCGACGCTTGAGCCCCGGATACCGTCACGAGGCGCCCGCGGCCCGTATCCATGCGCTCGATGAGGGCGGCGACAGTGCACACCGCGGCCCACACGCCCTGCATGTGCAGCAGAAACGAGGTCACCGAGTCGACGGGTCCGCCCGAGAAGCTCGCCTGGCGCGCTGCTTGACCGGAGACCGCCGAGAGCAGCCCATTCGATTCGGCGCCCCCCGCCCACGGCGTCGAACCGTCGAGATACGGTGGCAGCCGCGTCACAACCAGCTGCGTGTTCGATTCCGCGGCTCGTTGGACCCTCGGGCCGTAGTGGGCGAGATCGTGCTCCCCGAGAACGACGACGTCCGCGCGTTCGATGGCGCTCGACAACCAGCCGATGTCGCCGTCAGAGTCCAGGTCGACAGCGACGCGCCGCTTGTTCCGGTTCCAGACGGCGAAACCTGGCCTGATTCGAGCCCGATCGCCGGACGGCGGCTCCACTTTGATGACGTCCGCGCCGAAATCGGCGAGGAACATGGCCGCGATCGGTGCCGCCACGCCCGTGCTGAGGTCCAGGACCCGTACATCGCCCAGCACTGCCATCTCCGCCTCCTTGCAGAACAAGCCTTCATGTCGCATCGGCGACGAGTCAGCCATCGTGCGCCGACTCGACATTCGCGAACGAACGCCATACTAGAATGCCACTCTAACTTAGGGTTGCTTGATCGGATAGATCAGATGTGATCGATGGGGTGGTCGTCTCGCACCGGATGTTGTGCGCTGAAGGGAGTCGTCGTGGGAGAAGCATCTCGATCGGGACCACTCGAGGGCACGCGCGTGATCGAGCTGATGGGCATCGGGCCGGTCCCGCACGCCGGCATGCTCCTCGCCGACATGGGCGCCGACGTGCTGCGCATCGACCGCCCGGCGGCGCCGACCGGACCGCGTCCGGGCGACATTCGCGGAGGCATCGTGCACCGTGGCAAGGAGCACCTCGTCCTCGACATCACCACGACCGCCGGTCGGGAGCAGATCCTCGAACGCGTGGAGTCGTCGGACGTGCTGATCGAAGGGGCGCGCCCCGGCGTCGCCGAACGACTCGGCCTCGGGCCCGATGAGTGCTCCAGGCACAACCGGGCGCTCGTATACGGGCGGATGACGGGATGGGGGCAGGACGGCCCCCTGAGTGGCATTGCCGGGCACGACATCAATTACCTCGCCCTTTCCGGCATCCTTCACGGCTCAGGTCAGTCTCGAACGCCTCAGTTCACCTCCAACCTGCTCGGTGACTACGGCGCGGGCAGTATGTACCTGGTGGTCGGCGTGCTCGCGGCCCTGCTGCACGCGCGGGCGACCGGAGTCGGTCGCGTCGTCGACGCGGCGATCGTCGACGGGGGCGCTCACCTCTTGACGAATGCCATGTGGATGCGATCTGCCGGTCTGCAGAGCGACACGCCCGGGCAGAGCGTGCTCGACGGCGGGGCTCCCTACTATCAGGTGTACGAAACGCAAGACGGCGAGTTCGTGGCGGTCGGAGCGATCGAGCCGGCCTTCTTCGCACAACTCGTCTCGACGCTGGGACTCTCGTTCGATCCCGCCTCCCAGAACGACCGCGAGTCATGGCCGGACCTCCAGAATCGGCTGACGCGGGCTTTCCTCGCTCACCCCCGCGGCCACTGGGAGAAGGTCTTCGCCGGCGTGGACGCGTGTGTCACGCCGGTGCTGTCTCTTCCCGAAGCCCAGGCGCATCCGCACGTCCAGTCGCGAAAGAGCATCGTGGTCGGTCGAAGCGGAGAGCTCGAACCGGGCTACGCACCGCGATTCTCGATCGCGGGAGACCACGACGCTCTCATGGCGGAAGATGGCCCCACGGCCCCGTATCCTGCGCCAGCCGGCGAAGAAGCTGGAGGAAGTAGCTGACGACTGACTCCGCTGACGCCTGGTCTTCAATGCCGACGAGTTCCTCGGCCGCGGCGCGAAGGAGTGCTGTCACGGCGCGCGCTGAGGCGCTGGGCGTCGGTGGCTGACCGAGCGTGATGTCTCGCGTCCCCGCGGCCATGCGTTCCATGAGGCTTTCTTCGACTCGATCGAACCCCGCGGGCCGATCATCGCCGAGGATCGCGCCGGTGACTCTGCGGTTGCGCCACGAAGCCATCAGATACGCGCGCGCGCCGATCAGGTAGAGTTCCAGGCCGGTGTGCTCTTCCTCAGCCAGCGCGGTCGCGATCGCGCGTCGGGACGCCTCCGCCTGTTCGTGGATGACGTCCGTGGCCACCGCGGTGAAGATCGCGGCCTTGCCGCCGACGTGGTGATAGATGCTCCCGACGCTCACCCCCGAGCTGTCGACGATGTCCTGGATGCTCGTCTGTTCGTAGCCGATCGCACTGAATTGCTCGCGTGCCGCGTCCACGATGGACTGGCGGATCTTCGCAGAGGACTTCCATTGACGGGGCGCAACCGCGGACTGCGGGGCGATCCCCTCAGGCGCCGCACCGGTCATTGCTCCATCGTGCCAGACGTCTAACGGTCGTTAATGAATTTTGTTTTAGAACAGAGTTTTAATATTGTGGCCAGATGCGAGCGCTAAGTGTCATGGATGATCTGGTCGGCGTCGAGATCGCCAACGATCCGGTGCGTTGGGGCACCGCGGACGCCGCCCTGTACGCACTCGCCGTGGGTGCCGGTCGCGACGACCCGGCATCCGAGCTCGCATTCACAACCGACAACACGCACGTCCCGCAACGAACGCTTCCCACATTCGCCGCGACGTTGGCCGGACGGTCGGGGGTCCCGGCGATGCTGCATGCCGTCGGTGAGCACTTCGATCTGTCCACGATGCTTCACGGCGATCAGACGCATGAGCAGTTCGAGGAGCTGCCGCCGGCGGGGAGTGCCGAAGCACGCACGGTGATCACCGGCATCTGGGACAAAGGGCGAGCCGCCGTCGTCCAATTCGAGACGACCATGCTCGATGTCCCCACCGGCCGCCGACTGTCGCGAAGCACCTCATCGATGTTCTTCCGCGGAGCGGGTGGCTGGGGTGGACCGCGCGGTCCCCAGACGCAGCCGTTCGTACCCGACGAGGAGCCCGCTGCGGTCCTCACCGCCACCACGTCGGCGAGTCAGCCGCTCCTGTACCGCCTCACCGGAGACGCGAACCCTTTGCACACAGATCCCGAGGTCGCACGAGCATCCGGGTTCGAACGCCCGATCATGCACGGCATGAGCGTCTTCGGCGTCGTCGGCCGCACGCTGCTGAACGAGGTGGCGGCCGGCGACCCTGCGCGATTCGACTCGCTCTCCTGTCGCTTCGCGGCGCCGGTCATGCCGGGGGACACCCTGGCGATCGACCTGTGGATGGACAAGCCCGGGTCCGCACGATTCACGGTCGCGTCCGAATCCGGTCACACGGTCCTCTCCGACGGCGCGTTCGAGTTCTCGCCGGAGGACGCAGCCGCTCAGTAGCTGAGACGGGTCCCGGAGTCCGGTGACGAGCACCAGGCGGACGCGAGGCGCTCGGTCGAGCGGGCCAGCAGTGAGACGTCGGCATCCACCAGGATGAAGCGGACCCCTTGATCCAGATAGGCGCTGGCAACGGCAGGGTCGAACGCGTTGACGCCGCACGCGGTTCCGCCCTGCACCGACGCCTCGATCACCTCCCGCACGACACCCTGGACATCAGGGTGGGCCTGCTGGCCGAGACGTCCCATCGAGGCGGCGAGGTCGCTCGGCCCGACGAAGATGCCGTCGATGCCGTCGACGCGCGCGATCTCCGCGGCCCCGGCCGCCCCGGTGGCCGACTCGATCTGCACGAACACCGCGACGTGGTCGGACGCATCCTGCAAGTAGTCATCCACGCGGTTCCATCGCGCCGACCTGGCCAGGGCGCTTCCCACGCCCCGCCCGCCGCGAGGGGGATACCGCGCAGCATCCACCACGTCCTGGGCGGCCCGGGCGGACTCGATCATCGGGATGAGCAGGTTCTGCGCGCCGATGTCGAGCACCTGCTTGATCACGGTCGCATCCGCGGACGGCAGGCGAACGACGGGAGTGATCGGGTAGGCGGCGACGGCGTGCAACTGCGCGAGTACGGACTCCAGACCATTCGGCGCATGCTCCATGTCGATCAGCAGCCAGTCCAGTCCGCTTCCCGCGCAGATCTCCGCGACGAGCGGACTACCGGACGAGACCCACATTCCCGCGAGCGGTCGATCGGCAGCAGCCAGCCGATCGCGCATCGTCGGATCTAGGCGAAGCGACACGAAACGGTCCCCAGCGGCCCGTAGTCGGCGAGCACGGTATCGCCGGCGTGCACCCACATCGGCCGCGTGAACGAACCGGCGAGGACGATGTCTCCGGCCTCGAGACCGTCGCCATGCCGGTGCAGTTTGTTGGCGAGCCAGGCGACTCCATTGGCGGGATGGTTCAGCACCGCAGCCGAAACGCCGGATTCTTCGATCACTTCATTCCGGTAGAGCAGCGCGGACACCCAGCGGAGGTCGACAGCGGCAGGATCGACCGGCGTGCCGCCGATCACCATCCCGCCCATCGCCGCGTTGTCGCTGATGGTGTCAACGATCGTGCGGCCCGCGAGTTCGATGCGTGAGGACAGGATCTCCAGAGCGGGAACGACGAACTCCGTGGCGCGCAGGACGTCGAAAAGCGTGTTGTGGGGTCCCTGTAGCGGTGCGCGCAGGACGAAGGCGAGCTCGACTTCGATGCGGACGTTCGTGAAGTCGGCGTGCGCGATGACGGCGCCGCTCTCATGGACCATGTCGGCGAAGATCGTGCCGTAATCGGGCTCTGTGATGCCGGTGGCAGCCTGCATCACTTTCGAGGTGAGCCCGATCTTGCGCCCGACGAGCCGTCGGCCGGCGGTCGTCGATCGACGACGCCACTCGTTCTGGACGGCGTACGCGTCCTCGACGGTCATGTCCGGGTAGCGGGCGGTCAGAAGCGGCACCATCGTCCGCGATGACTCCGCGTGGGCGAGCTCGTCAGCGATCGCGCTGACCATCCGCTCGTCCATCACGCTGTCTGCTCTCGTCCGAGCTCGGCGTCATAGCGCGAGCGCCATTCCGCGTTCATCGGGAAGAGTCCGTCAAGCGGATGCCTCTCACGCACGCGATCAGCGACCCAGGCATCCTCGGCCTCCTGATTCAGGGCCGCCTCGACGACTTCTTCGACGATCGCGCGAGGGATGACGACCACTCCATCCGCGTCACCCACGATCACATCGCCCGGCTCGACGGTCGTCCCGCCGCAGCCGACCGCGACGTCGGCTTCCCACGGGACGTGTCGACGCCCGAGCACAGCGGGGTGGGCGGCTGCGGCGAACACCGGCAGACCGGTCGCGGCGACGGCATCCCGATCCCGGACTCCGCCGTCCGTGACGATCCCCGCGGCTCCGCGTGTCAACGCGCGCAGGGCGAGGATGTCGCCGAGGGTCGCGGCGCCGGTCTCCCCGCGGGCTTCGATGACGACGACCTCGCCGGGGCCGACCGAGTCGAACGCACGCTTCTGGGCGTTCTGGCCGCCGCCCACGCGAGCGAAGAGATCCTCGCGGAGCGGAAGGTAGCGAAGAGTCTTCGCCACGCCCACGACCGTGCCACCCGCCTGGAGGGCGCGCACGCCGTCGATCGACGAGTTGTCGATTCCGCGTCTGCGCAGCTGCGCGGAAAGGGCCGCTACGGGTGCCCGCCGCAGTTTGTCGCGGAGGAGATCTCCGAGAGGGTCGGCCATCAGTGCAGCCCAAGGTAGGACTCGAGGGTGCGCGGTGTCGCCGTGAGAGTCGGATCGAGCACGGGTTCGCCGGGGAATTCGCTTGCTTCGAAGAACCAGCGATTGGAGGCGGGCATGCCCCACAGCTGTGCGCGCCTCGGATCGCTGATGTCCCAGCGGATCGGCTCATCTTCGAGGTCGATGAACTGATAGTGCGTGGTGAACAGTTCGACCCGATGCTGATCGGGATCGCGGAGGTAGAGGAAGAGGGCGTTGGAGATGCCGTGACGCCCGGGCCCACGGTCGATCTCGTCGCCGAAGCCGAGCGCACCGGCGACGTCCGCAGCGTGCAGCAGGGCGCTGGCGTCGGGAACCGTGTAGGCGAAGTGATGCAGACGAGGACCGCGACCGTTGGTGAAGACGAGGTCGTGCGTATTGCCCTTGACCTCCATCCAGGTTCCCCAGAGTTCGTCCGTTCCATCGGTGGCGGTGAACTCGGAGATGCGCATCCCGAGCTCCGTCCAGAACTCGGTGGCCGCCTGCACGTCGTGCGTGACGACCTGGTAATGATCCAGTCGCTGCGGGGCGCCGGCGACGAACTCGTCGAAGGCCTGCATCTTGCGCGGCACCGACTCCATCGACGATGTGAGCTCGATCAGGGTGCCCACCGAGTCGCGGAATCGAAGCGTCGGACCCTGGTGGGCGACCTCCACGCGGCGGTGCTCGATCCCGCGGTCGGCGAAGTATTTCTCGGCCGCGACGATATCGTCATCGAGCCGCACACGGAGGCCGATCCGATGCGCTCGGGGTGTCGCGCTGCGCTCCAGCACGAGACTGTGATGCGCGGCCTCTTCCAGGCCCCGCAGGTAGATCGCATCCTCCGTCTCGAGGGTCACGACCAGTCCGATCACGTCGCGGTAGAAGTCGCGGCTCGCTGCAAGGTCGGTGACGCCCAGTGAGACGTGACTGGCGCGGGTGATGGCGAAGGGCGGCGCCATATTAGTGATCGGCAACATCGGCTGACTCCTCTGCGAATCTCTGTCGCAAGTGTGACCGGCGCGCTCGAGACTGGGGAGTACCGAATTTCTATCGCTCCCATAGATCAAAATTATCCCGAGGGCATCCCAGCGTGATTTCATGCATGATTGCAGCGGGCACGTCGCTCCTTCGAACCGACGGCCTTCGGAAGGAGCGTGCCGTGCACCGTCGCGTAACGATCGAGGTTCCCGGCTTCGAGCACGCCAACCCGATACCGGTGGCCAGCCGCATCGGACCGTTCGTCGCCACTGGGGTACTGACGGGCCGTGATCCTCGCACGCGGGAGATGCCGGAGACGCTCGCCGAGCAGTGCGCGAACCTCTTCACACTCGTCCGTGAGGTGGTGGCGAATGCGGGTGGATCGATCGGCGACATCCTGCGGATGACGTTCTGGGTCGCCGACTATCGAGACCGTGCGGCGCTCAATGAGGAGTGGGTGAAGATGTTCCCGCAGCCGGAGCATCGCCCGGCACGTCAGACGATCGCCGCCCAGCTCGATGGCGGATGCCGTATTCAATGCGACTTTCTCGCGGTGATCGACGGCTGAGGACTGCAGCGCTGAGGTATTACGACGAAGCGGACCGGGTCTCGCTGATGCGTCGCAGCAGGTTCTCGAGTGTCATGTTGGGCGACCTGTCCGCACGGGCGAGCACGAGCGCTCGCAGCGACGGCAGGCTCGGCTCGAGCCGCCTCACGGCGATGTCGAAGCCGCGCAAGCTGGCGCGATCGGCGTCGGGCAAGATCGACCACGCCAGCCCCGCTTCGACGAGGGGAATGCACGTCTGGATCGTGTCCACACGCCGCACCGAGCCGGGGGAGACACCGTGACGTCGGATCCCCTCCAGGACGATCTCCGGGAGGCTCGGCAGGGCCGCCGCACTTTGAGGCAGCACCAAGACGGACCCGTCAAGGGCACTCAGCGGAAGTGTGTCGCCCGCAGGAGCCCGATCCGGCGGCAGCGCGGCCACCAGGGGAATGTCGCCCCAGTCGACTATCCGCAATGACGCACTGTGCCGCTCGGCGAATCTCGGTGCATCCGCTACGAGGATCGCGGCCAGGTCCGCGGTACGCTGCTGCAGCATGTCGATGGCCGTCCACGGGGGCGGGCTGATGAGGCGAATGTCGACATCCGGACTCTCAGCGCTGTGCGCCCGCAACAGCACGGGCAGCCGGTTCCACGTGAGGGCCGGCACGACTGCCATCGTGAGTGTTCCTGCGAACCCGTCTCCGAATCTCCGGAGAACTCTGGTCGCCTCGTCCGTTTCCGCGAGCACGCGCGAGGCCACCTCCAGGAGGTAGCGCCCGGCGCTCGTCGCCTCGACACCGCGCGGCGAGCGCGTGAGAAGCGAGACGCCCACTTCGCTCTCCAGCTTCCCTACCGCCACGCTGAGAGCAGGTTGCGATAAGTGGAGCGCCGCCGCCGCTGCGGTCAGTGAACCTTCTTCGACCACCGCGCTGAAGTAGCGGAGTTGGCGCAGTTCCATTCAGCAAATCTATTCCAGACCGCGAGGGATAGCCAGGATCGATAGCGGCGTCTCAACCCGAGACCACCTCGTCGTCACTGCCGCAGTGCAGAGCTGTGCGTGAGCTTGACAGGGCGGCGTTACCATTTGCCAGGGGCGTTGGCGCGTCGCCTCGAGCGCCGCCCGCCCATCCATCCGTTCGCGAGGGCGGTCCGTGTCCCGAGGACGAGGTCATGCCCACTCAGAAGACGATCGGCGTGCTGGTCTTTCCCGGGGCGTGCCTGCTCGACCTCGCCGGTCCCCTCGAGGTCTTCGCTGAAGCAAACCGCACAGACATCCGCTACGACGTCTCGATGCTGTCCGTGGACGGCGCTGACGTCACCGCTTCGATGGGGATGCGAATTCCCGTCGATCGGTCGGCGTTCGAGTCTCGATCGTTCGACGCAGTACTGGTCGCGGGTGGAGAGATCTTTCCCGCCAGCGCGGTGAGCGGCGATCTGGCTGAGGCCGCTCGATTCCTTTCGCGACGGACCGCGCATCTCGCGGCGATCTGCACGGGCGCCTTCATCCTCGGCGCGGCAGGGTTGCTGGACGGATTGTCGGCAACGACGCATCCCGACCATGTCGCGGAACTGGCTCGACGGTACCCGACGGTCAGTGTCGACTCGGACTCGTCGTATGTGAGATCTGGTCAGGTATACACGTCGGGATGCTTCACCGCCGCGATCGACCTCGCGTTGGCGCTCTTCGCCGAGGATCACGGCGAAGCCGCAGCACGCGAGATCGCCAGGTCGCTGATCGTCTTCCAACAACGCCGCGTTCATCGTGCTCCCCCCTCGGAATTGCTGGCCGGAGTCGTGCCGAGAAGCGCCGAGCTGCGCAGGCTGACGCAGCAGATCAACGACGACCCCGTAGGCCCGCACGCATTGAGTGATCTTGCCCTTCGCGCGAACCTGAGCACCCGACAGCTGACGCGGCTCTTCCGTGCGGAACTCGATGTCACGCCGCAGAAGTACGTCGAGAGCGTCCGGTTCTCCGTGGCGCGTGCTCTCCTTCAATCCGGCCACTCCGTAGCATTCTCCGCGGCAAATGCGGGGTTCGGATCCGCGGAGGCGCTCCGCCGCTCGTTCGTGACGCACACAGGAGTGTCGCCGACGGAGTTCCTCCGTCAACACCGCCGCGGCACGGCGTCCTAATCGGAACACCACCGTTCTGGCCGCTTTTCGCACCGATCTCGCCTGATCGTCCGCCGACCGTCGCCCGTGCTCGCCCAGCACACGCACACTGCTCTGAATCTGCAAAGTTCCCTCCGGGTCGCCTCAGCGCCGACCGGAGTCCGTGATTCGAAAGGAGTTCCGCATGCGCGAAGTCGAAGGCGATGCCCCCGACACCTCCGCTCGCCTGGGGGCGCTGGGAGTCGAGCTCAATGCTCTGAACACCATCCCGGAGAGCGAACGCACCCAGAAGCCGAGCTCTCTGTTCTGGCCGTGGTTCGGCGCGAATGTCTCCGTGCTCGCTGTGAGCTATGGCTCCTACCTCCTGGGGTTCGGCGTCTCCTTCTGGCAGGCGACGATCGTCGGCGTGATCGGCGTCGTCTTCTCGTTCCTGCTGTGCGGACTCGTCGCCATAGCGGGAAAGCGTGGATCGGCACCGACGATGGTCCTCAGTCGTGCCGCATTCGGGTACAACGGCAACAAGATCGCCTCGGTACTCTCCTGGCTCCTGGCGGTCGGCTGGGAGACGGTCCTGACGTCGCTGGCCGTCCTGGCCACCGCCACGGTATTCACCCAGCTCGGTTGGGATGGGGGAGTGGGGACGAAGGTTCTGGCGCTCGTGGTGGTGGTGCTCCTGGTGCTTGTCGGTGGGATCCTCGGGTTCGACTTCATCATGAAGATGCAGAAGTGGATCACGATCATCACCGGCGCCCTGACCGCGGTATACATCGTGCTGGTGGCAGGTCACATCGATTTCGACGCCCTGGCGTCACTGCCGACCGGAACGCCTCAGGCGCTGATGGGAGGCTGCGTGTTCATCATGACCGGGTTCGGTCTCGGGTGGGTCATTTCGGCTGCCGACTTCTCCCGCTATCTGCCGCGTCAAACCCCCGCACGAAAGGTCGTCGGCTGGACGACGCTCGGCGGAGCGATCGCCCCCGCGGTGCTGCTGATCTTCGGCATCCTTCTCGCGGGGTCCTCTCCCGAGTTGAACGAGGCGATCGGCATGGACCCCATCGGCGCGCTCGCAACGCTGCTGCCCGTGTGGTTCCTCGTTCCCTTCACCGTGGTCGCCGTTCTCGGGCTGGTCGGCGGGGCGGTGCTCGGCATCTACTCGTCCGGACTGGCGCTGCTCAGTGCCGGCATCCCCATGCCGCGGTGGGCTGCCGCGGGACTCGACGGCATCATCATGACGCTCGGCGCCATCTATGTCGTCTTCGTTGCGACGAACTTCATCGGACCCTTCCAGGGCTTCCTGATCACCCTCGGAGTTCCCACGGCCGCGTGGTGCGGCATCTTCCTGGCCGACCTGATGCTGCGGAAGGAGGACTACGCGGAGGCGGATCTCTACACACCCAGGGGCCGGTACGGGTCCTTCCGCGTGGTGCCCGCGGCCGTCCTGGCGATCTCCACCATCGTCGGGTGGGGCCTTGTCACCAACTCGTTCGCGGAATGGCTGACGTGGCAGGGCTTCCTCCTCGAGCCGCTCGGACTCGGAGGGCGAGAGGGCGCGTGGGCCTACGCCAATCTCGGGGTCCTCGTCGCCCTCGCCCTTGGCTTCGTCGGCATCCTGGCGTTCGGTCGTCCTGCCATCCGACGGCAGGAAGCGCTTCCCCTCGGTGAGCCCGCCGCCGATCGTGCCCACGCTGTCGGGATTGCCAGGTGAACCACACGCGAGATCTCACGGCTGAGGTGATCGTGGACGCGACCCCGCTCTTTTCCGTCGAGCAGGCGATCTTCGGACAGTTCATCGAGCACTTCCACCGCGAAATCTACGGCGGCATCTACGACCTCGGCTCCCCTCTGTCGGATCACCAGGGCTTCCGTCGAGACGTACTCGATGCGCTGCGCGAACTCGGGGTTCCCGTCGTCCGCTGGCCAGGTGGCTCGTTCGCATCGGGATATCACTGGAAAGACGGGATCGGCCGTGACAGGGAAGCCGTCTTCGACCGCGCCTGGCGGGTTCCGGAGTCCAACAGATTCGGCACCGACGAATTCCTCCGATGGACGTCTGATCTCGGAGCCGAGGCATACATCTGCACAAATGCAGGCACCGGGTCTCTCGATGAGATGACGGATTGGGTCGAGTACTGCAATGGCTCTGCCGGCACTCGGTGGGCGGACCGGCGCGTGGCGAACGGGCGCTCGGAGCCCTACCGGGTTCCCTACTGGAGCGTCGGCAATGAGAACTACGAGGAATGGGAGTTGGGAGCGGAAGACCCGGCCGTCTGGGCGCGCAAGGTTGCCGAGATGGCCAAGGCGATCAGGCGCGTCGACCCGACGGTCACGCTGCTGGCGGCCAGCAGCGGATTCCCGACATGGACGCAACCGATGCTCGAGGTGGCCGGCAAGTACCTCGACCACATCTCCGTCCACCGCTATTGGGACGATCTCGCGGACGACAACAAGCCGGCAGACTACGTGACCTGTATGAGCAAGACACTGGAACCGGACCGGACGATGCAGCAGCTTCACTCGCTGCTCGACGTTGCCCGGATGCCGCACCTCGGAATCGTCTTCGATGAGTGGAACCTGCGCGGGTGGCATCATCCGGCGGGAAACTCCGCCGACGTCATCGCCGCTCGCGATCTCAACGACGACAACTCGACCTACACGATGGCCGACGCGGTGTTCTCGGCCTGCTTCCTGAACGCATGCGTGCGTCATGCGGATCGCGTCAAGATGGCCAACTTCGCCCCTGCGATCAACTCGCGGGGAGCGCTGTACGTTCATCCCGAAGGCGTGGTCAAGCGCACCACGTTCCATGTCTTCGCGATGCTCAGGTCGCTCTTGCCTGGCCACACTCTGCCGACCACCACGTACAGCTCCGCGATGGACGCGAACGGTTCGACGATCCCCACCGTCGACGTCGCCGGCACGCTGGACCCGGCAACCCGCCGCATCGCGCTCAGCATCGTCAACAAGTCACCGCACCAGCAGGCGGAACTGCAGATCCATGTCGACAATAGGCTGCTGAGTGGACGATGCAACGCGACGATTCTCTCCGGTGACTCCCCGGACGCGTTCAACAGCGTCGACCGCCCGCACCGCGTGGTCCCCGAGCGCACCACGCTGGAGGTCGCGGCGGGAAGAGTCACCCTTCCGCCGCACAGCGTGACGATCCTGGAAGTGCCGGCCGAACGTCCTCACCAGTCGCGACCGCCGTGGATGAGCACCACGGGCGGGGGCTGGCTTCGCATCGCGGCCGGGGCGGCCGGACCATGACCTCGCCGAATCCCGCATCGACCACCGAACCGCTGTCGTTCTGCGAGCTGCATGTTCACATCGAGGGCACACTCGAGCCGGGGATGGTGTTCGATCTCGCGCGCGGGAACGGCCTGGTGCCGCCGGCGGATTCGACGGAGGCTCTCGCAGCTCGCTACGAGTTCGACGATCTGTCCTCGTTCCTCAAGATCTACTACGAGAACATGACCGTGTTGCGTTCTGAGGAGGATTTCGCCCTCTTGGCGGGCGCTTACCTGCGCAGAGCCCGGCGTGCGGGAGTCGCACACGTCGAGATGTTCGTCGACCCTCAAGCCCATGCCGCGCGCGGCGTATCCGAGAAGACAGTGCTTCGCGGCCTGCACAGGGCGATCGAGGGGGCCCGAGAGACGCTGGGCATCTCCGCCGGCATCATCGCCTGCGTGGTCCGAGATCAGCCGATCGACACGGCGGAGCGGATGCTCGACACCGTCCTCGCGACGGATGTGCCGGTGCTCGGCCTGGGCCTGGATTCCGCCGAAGTCGGGTTCCCGCCGAAACTGTTCCAACGCGTCTTCCTGCGCGCGGCGGACGCAGGTCTGCGTCGAGTCGCTCACGCCGGCGAGGAGGGGCCTGCCTCATACGTGTGGGAGGCGATCGACGATCTCGGGGTCGAGCGCATCGACCACGGTATCCGTGCCTGGGAGGATCCGAGGCTGATCGATCGTCTGGTGGCGGACCGGATTCCGCTCACGGTATGTCCCCTCTCGAACGTCCGGCTGAAGGCCGTCAAGTCGCTCCAGCAGTTGCCCCTGCGCGCGATGCTGCATCGTGGGCTCGTCGTGACGGTCAACTCGGACGACCCGGCCTACTTCGGGGGATATCTGGACGACAACATCGCCGCCGTTCGCACGGCATTCGACCTCGACGCCGACGAGATCCGGACACTCATGCGCAACTCGATCGCCGCCTCCTTTCTGACCGACGACGAGAAGCTTCGCCTCCTGACCCAGCCGGCGTAGGACGCTGAGCGGGCGAGGGTCACTTGTCGGGAAGGCCGGGGATCCGGTCGTGTGCTGCCTCGTCGACGATGAGGTCGATCAGTCCGGGGAAGCGCCGATCGAGTTCGTCTTTTCGCAGAACGTTCTCACGCCGGTTGCCGGAGTCATGCTGATGGATCACGCCGGCCTCACGGAGCACGCGAAAGTGGCGGGTCAGCGCCGACGGCGTGAGATGCGGGTAGAAGCCCCCGCATGCCAGACCCGGCTCCGCCATCAGCCGCACGACGATCCCGACGCGCACAGGATCCGACAGCGCGCCGAGAATCGTCAGCACGTCGACGGCGTCGATGTTCGGGTGGGCGAGCGGTGAGGCAGTGCGACTGGCCATGACATCAGGTTAACGCACAGGGGCGTCATGTACGCGTATATGCGTAGATCATGTAACGTCTTCTGCGGGACTCAGCTCGGCTGAGTCACCCCCACATTCAGCGAGCGGCGATCTCGGCAGGCTCGCTCCAACTCAGAGGAGAACTCGCATGGCCCTTCGCAAGACCGCTGTCATCTTCGGCGCCGGCCCGGGGATCGGTGCCGCTGCCGCTCGCGAATTCGCGGCGCTCGGCTACAACCTCGCTCTCGTCGCCCGCACCGCCCCGAAGCTCGAATGGCTGGTCGGGCGATTCGAGGCAGAGGGGGCGACCGCGAAGGCGTTCCTCGCCGACGGTGCCGACGGGAACTCGATCGACGCCGCCGTCCGCGACATCCGCACGTGGGCTGAGGGCGACCCGGGCGTGATGCTGTTCAACGCCTACACGTCGCAACCCGCGGGCTGGACGCACGAGGTGGATCCGGCCGGCTTCTCCCGGAGCTTGATCATCAACGCGGGGGCGGCTCAGCACCTCGTCCACCGCTTCGCCCCGGCGATGCTGGCTGCGCGGGAGGGCTCGTTGCTCTTCACCAGCAACGGATTCGGCATCTGGCCGAGAGGCCGCGGCTTCGGCACCTTGAGTGCGGGGAAGGCCGCCATGCGCTCGATCGCCCTGACGCTGGCCGAAGATATCGCCGGCAGCGGCGTGCGAGTCGGGCTGCTCACCGTGAACGGACCGTCGGCCCGCGGCACAGACTACGACCCCGACGTGATCGCGAAGGAGTTCGTGAAGCTGCACGACGGCAGCGTCACCGACACCGAGATCATCTACAACGGTGCCTCCGGTCGCGGTCCCGACCCGCTCTGACTCACTCGCTCTCCTCTCGGCAAGGAGCGTCGACGGCCCGGTTCCATCGTCGATGAAGACTCGGTATCAGGGTGTACCGCAACGTAGTACGAACATGATATGTTTCGTATCTATTCCCGTACTCTTGCGCAACGCATCGTGCGGTGAAATCAGATTCTCAATGAGGAGAAGAAATGACGCACGTGTACGAACCGAACACGACGATGACGACTCGCGACGGTGTGACGCTTGTCGCGGATGTGTGGCGGCCCGCAGAGGGAACCGCGCCGACGCTTCTCATGCGCACGCCGTACAACCGGCGAAGCACGGGCATGTTAGGAAGTGCCAATACGTCGGTGCCGTCATTCATGCAATTCGTCAACGCCGGGTACGCGGTCATGATCCAGGATGCGCGGGGAACATCCGCGTCGGAAGGTCGATTCGAACCAAAGGTCAACGAAGTCGGTGATGGGCAGGACACGATCGCCTGGATCTGCGATCAGAGCTGGTCGGACGGGTCGGTCGCGATGTTCGGCGCCTCCTACATGGGAATGGTGCAATGGGCTGTCGCGGGTTCGGACACGCCTGGCCTGCGAGCGATCGTTCCGACAACCGCAGCGGCCGACTGGTACTCGAATCTCTGGTACTCGCAGGGTGGCGCGATGTCGCTGAGCCTGGACACATTCTGGAACTCGATGATGTACATGGGGGAGGAGCAGCGCGCGCTCGCCAGCGGCGCATCGCAGGATCCGTCGATGCTGATGCAGCTCGGTGGCTCGCTGCTGTATCCCGATCCGGTGAACGAGGCCACGCCCCTTGCGGAGCTCGCCGTGCACGGAAAGGGGCGCTGGTTCGACGACTGGATCGCGCACCCCGACTTCGATGAGTACTGGCGCAGCCAGGACTGGTCCACGTCCGAGCGGATGTCGCACGTGACGGTGCCGGTGCTCTCCGTCGGCGGATGGTACGACCTGAAGATCAGCGGGACCGTGGAGGGATTCCTCGGGGTTCGGCAGCACGGCGGGTCGCCGGGCGCGCGTGAGCAGTCGCGACTGGTGATCGGCCCCTGGGACCACATGAGTGTCACCGGCCGCTTCCCCGACCGGTACTTCGGGATGCTCGCTGAGGTCGACCCCTCCATCGAACACATCGCGTTTTACGACCAGCATCTGCGAGGCGTCACACCCGCCGCAGCCGCGCCACGGGTTCGGATCTTCGTGATGGGCATCGACCAGTGGCGCGACGAGGAGGACTGGCCGCTGCCGGACACGCGATACGAGGACTTCTATCTCGACAGTGCGGGGTCGGCGGCGACCAGACACGGGGACGGCAGGCTGCTGATCGCCCCGCCGACGAAGGACACGCTCGACCAGTTCACCTACGATCCGCGCGCCGCCGTCCCCACGGCGGGGGGCGCGCTGCTCCCTGCCACTCCCGGGATGATCGGACCTGTCGATCAGTCCGTCGTCGACGGTCGTGAGGACATTCTCTGCTACGTCACCGACGTCTTCGATGAGCCGATCGAGGTGACCGGGCCAGTCGAGCTGCGCGCCTTCGTCTCGTCGAGCGCCCTGGACACCGACATCACCGCCAAGCTGGTCGACGTCTACCCGGACGGTCGCGCAATCAATCTCTGCGACGGGATCCTGCGCCTGCGCTACCGCAACGGCCTCGATCGCCCGGAGCTTCTCGAGCCGGATCAGGTGTACGACGTCACGATTCGGATGGGTGTCACCTCGAACGTCTTCCTCCCCGGCCATCGGCTGCGGTTGGATGTCTCCAGCAGCAACTTCCCGCGCTTCGACCGCAACACCAACACGGGCGGCTTCATCTCGGGTGAATCGATCGAGGATGCTGTCGTGGCGACGAACCGCGTGCACCATGGACCGACCCAGCCGAGTCGACTCGTGCTTCCGTTGATCAGCAGGTGACGGCGTCATCGGGTGACGGGGAGACGAGGATCGGTTCCTTCCGGGTTACGGCCCGCTAGCGTTGGTGCGCCAGTGTGATTGCGGAAATCGACCCCGTGCAGTGACGCAGCCACTTGTACCATCATCGGTGGCGTCGGGAAGGGAACGCGAGACGTGAGCAGCATCGAGAGTCAGAAGCCCTCCCAGCGCAGGACGCGTGCGCGTCGGCGCGGCACCGGCGATCGCCGGGCCGAGCTGATCGAGCAGCTCCAGTCCATGTTCCTCGCCGAAGGCTTCAGTGCGCTCACCGTCGACGATCTGTGCGCGCGGCTTCATTGCTCGAAGACGACTCTCTATTCGGTCGCGGACAGCCGTGAGCAGATCGTTCAGGCGGTGGTGAGGCACTTCTTCGCCGAATCCGCCCAGGCGATCGAAGCCGAGCTCGGTCGCCACACTCAGCCGGCTGATCGGGTCGTGACCTACCTCTCGGGCGTCGGCACTGCGATGCGTCGCAACTCACCCGAGTTCTACGCGGACATGGTGAGCTATCAGCCCACGGCTGCGATCTATCGGCTCAACTCGGATGCCGCAGCCCGACGCGTGCGCCAACTCATCGACGAAGGGGTCGCCGCCGGAGACTTCACCCCCGGATACGCCGATTTCACTGCACACGCGGTTGCCGTGCTCATCGACGGCGTGCAGAGCGGGCGTCTTCTGGAGGCCACCGGGCTGACAGCCGGCGAAGCCTTCACCGATCTCGGCGAAATCCTGATCAACGGCCTCGCGCGCCGCGACTAACCGATCCGCGTACCGGAATCACCGGCATCAGGGTGCACGGCGAGAACCAGCTTGCCACTGGCTCGTCGCTCATCCAGAGCAGCCACGGCGTCGGCCGCATGCTGAAACGGCACGACCTCGCTGATCACGGGATACACGGCGCCTCGAGCGACGTGGGGAGCGAGGCGCTCCCACTGCTGCGGCAGAGATACCCCCGCGACCGGCATCAGCCCCTCCCACGCCACCCCGACGATCGTCGTGTTCGTCAGCAGCAGCCGGTTGACGCGAACGGTGGGGATGCTGCCCCCGGTGAATCCCAACACGAGAAGCCGTCCCTGGCGCGCGAGCGCCCGGAGAGAGTCGGTGAATCGCTCACCACCCACCGGGTCGAGCACCATATCCACACCGCGACCGTGCGTGATGCGCCGCACCTCTTCCAGGAAGTTGTACGGGGAGATCGCCTCGTCGGCCCCGACGCGTCGCGCCAATTCAGCCTTCTCGGGCGTGGAGACGACCGCGATGACGTCTGCGCCGATGATCTTTGCCTGCTGAATGAGCGCGATACCGAGGCCCCCGGCCGCGCCATGTATCAGCACTGTTTCGCCCGTCTGAAGGCTGCCTCGCTCTCCGAGCGCGAACTCGGCGCTCAGCACGTTGATCGGCATCCCCGCCGCCGTCACGAAGTCGACCTCGTCTGGAAGGGGGAGCACCCGGTCCGTCGGCGTGACCACATAGTCGGCAAAGGCCCCGCTGCCCGCAACTCCCAACACCCGGTCACCGGGGGAGAAGCCGGAGTCCACGTCGCACTCGACCACGACCCCGGCGAACTCCGAACCGATGGTGAACGGCAGGGGGACACGATATTGGTACTCACCGCGCGACTGGAGAACATCGGGATACGAGACTCCGGCTGCGTTCACCTCCACCAGCACCTCGCCCGGTGCACGCACAGGCCGAGAGACCTCTTGCACCTCAAGCAGGCGCGGTCCGCCGTGCGTCGTGTTGCGAACCGCCCGCATCCGGTGTGACATCGCGAGCATCTCCCCAGGGTTACCGCCGCTAAGCGCGAACGTTGCATCCGCGATAAACTCATTATATAGTACGATGGTATCAAAGTTCGTATCCGGATCGAAGGAGATCCATGGTTGCCACATCGCCGCATTTCGCATCGATCGCCTCGGTCTACGAGGGGGACAGCGCCAGCGCTGCGTGGATCCTCTGTGACCGGCACGACCCGTCGACGGTGGCCTACCGTGTGGTCGATGAAGACCTGCTCCGAGAGGTGACCTACGGCGAATTGCGCGAGGATTCTTCTCGGCTCGCAGCTGCCCTCAAAGACCTCGGAGTCGGGCCCGGCACGCGCGTGGCAACGCTGCTCGGAAAGGGTCCGGAGCTCATCACCACCATGGTCGCGACCTGGCGGCTCGGCGCCGTGTACGTCCCCCTGTTCACGGCATTCGCGTCACCGGCCATCGCGTACCGACTGCGAACCGCTGGAGCGGAGGTGGTGGTCACCGACGCCGCCCAACGCCCGAAACTGACCACCGACGACGGACTGCCACTCGGCGAGTGGAAGGTCGTCGTCGTGGGGGACGACGTCTTGGCATCGAGCGACATCCCCTATCGCGAACTGACCGACCGTGCGCCCTCCACGTTCGTCGAGCCGTATCCGCAAGGCCCCGACGGAGCCTTCGTCCACATCTTCACCTCGGGCACCACGGGGTCCCCGAAAGGCGTCATCCATCCGCTTCGCCACATCGCCACGTGGCACAGCTACCTCACGCATGGTCTAGGGGTCACCGCGGATGACGTCTACTGGTGCGCGGCAGATCCAGGTTGGGCGTACGGCCTCTACTCCGGGGTCGTGAGCCCGCTCGCCGCGGGGGTCGGCACCATTCTGCAGACCGGATCGTTCGAACCCCGTCGTGCCTGGTCATTGATCACACGGATGGGTGTGACCAACCTCACCGCCGCGCCGACCGTGTACCGCGCGATCCGCAATGCCTACCCCGCTGTGCCCGCGCCGACAGTGCTTCGACGCCTTTCCAGCGCGGGCGAGCCCCTTACTCCAGAGGTCAACGAGTGGGCTGAGAAGGAGCTCGCACTGATGGTGCACGACCACTTCGGGCAAACGGAGGTCGGCATGGTCTTCGCCAATCACCACCACCCTGAGTTGTCCCGTCCGATCGTCGCCGGCTCGATGGGCCACCCGCTGCCTGGATGGTCGGCTACGATCCTCGCCGAGGACGGCGACGAAGAGCTGCCGGCGGGCGAAGTCGGCCGGGTCGCGCTGGATGCATCGAGCCCCGCGATGACGTTCCGCTCCTACCAGGACCCGAGCAAGACCAGTTCTCGGTTCGCCGCCGACGGGCGCTATTACCTCCTCGGCGATCTCGGCTCGAAGGACGAGGCCGGCGCTTTCCGATTCTCGGCACGGGACGACGACGTGATCATCATGGCGGGCTATCGGATCGGCCCGTTCGAGGTGGAGTCCGTTCTCAGCACCCATCCGGCCGTGGCGGAGAGCGCGGCCGTCGCCGCGCCGGATGCCGAACGCGGTGAGGTCCTCGAAGCCTTCGTCGTGCTCCGCGACGGTTACGTGTCGGGTCCGGAGCTCGCCTCCGACATCCAGGCATTCGTCAAGCGCAACTACGCGGCGCACGCTTATCCGCGCACCGTGCACTTCGTCACGGAGCTCCCGAAGACGCCGAGTGGGAAGATCCAGCGATTCGTCCTCCGCCAGCGGCGACGCGACGAATACGACGCGGCGGCTGCCTCGTGACCTGCACCGCCCCGCTCCTCGTCGATCAGCGCGGTGACGTCCGCTGGCTCCTGCTGAACCGCCCCGACCGCCGCAACGCCCTCGACGAGCAGCTGACCGCCGCGCTCGAAGAACAGGTGGAGGACATCGAGCACGATGACCGGACGTCGGTGGTCGTCGTCGCCGGCGAAGGGCCCAGCTTCTGCGCGGGAGGAGACTTCCGCCACTTCTTGTCCCTCGCCGACGGCGACCGAGTCGTCGGGTTTCTGTCCCGACTGTCAGCCTGCCTCGCGCGAGTCGAGGCGAGCCCGAAACCGTGGGTCGGCGCTCTGCACGGACACGCCATCGCCGGCGGGTTGGAGCTCGCCCTCGTCTGCGACGTGGTCATCGCGGCCGAGGGCACGCGGATCGGGGACGGGCACGTGAACAACCATCTCCTGCCCGGAGCAGGCTCCGCGGTGCGCCTCGAGCGGGCGATCGGCAAGGGGAACGCCCGATGGATGCACCTGAGCGGCGAGTCGCTCTCGGCAGAGGAGCTCATGCCCACCGGCTGGATCCGCGAGCTGGTGCCCGCCGCGGCGCTCCGCGACCGCGCCCAGGCTCTGGCCGCTCAACTCGCCTCACGCCATTTCGGAACGCAGCAGAACATGAAGCGACTGCTCGGTGAGGTCTGGAACCTGGAGCAGGACGATGCGCTCGCTCGGGAGCTGAACGCATTCGAAGCGAACTGGACAGAGAGTGATGTTCCCAGCGCCCTGCACGGCTTCCTCGCGCGGCGCTCCGGTCGCTCCTATGAAGGTCAGCGATCATGAGAACACCGAAGAGCCCCGTGCGCGCACGCTTTGACGGCCGGACCGTCGCGATCACCGGCGCGGCGCAAGGCCTCGGTCTTGCCATGGCAGACCGCTTCGCGGCCGAAGGAGCGACTCTGGCGCTGATCGATGTGAGCGAGTCCCGCTTGACCCAAGCGGCAGAGCTCCTGCGAGAAACGCACGAAGTCGATGTGGACGTGGCCGTCGTCGATGTCACGGCGGCCGCCGAGGTGAACGCATGGATCACCGCGACCGAAGCCGCTCACGGCGGTGTGGACGTGCTGATCAACAATGCCGGCATCATCCGCGACAATCGCGTCGAGAACATTTCCGACGATGACTGGGATGCCGTCGTCGACGTCAGTCTCAAGGGTGCCTTCCTCTGCGCTCGGGCGGTCTTTCCGGGCATGCGCTCCCGCGGATACGGCAGGATCATCTCCTTCTCCTCCATGTCGTGGCGCGGCAACTTCGGCCAGGCGAACTACGTCGCCGCGAAGGCGGGCATCGTCGGACTCACCCGGGCCCTCGCCCTCGAAGGGGCGACGTCGGGCATCACGGCGAACGCCATCGCGCCCGGACTGATCGAGACGCCGATGCTCGCCTCGATGAACGACGCGGCGCGCGACCTGCTCACCCGCAAGGTGCCCATGCGGCACACCGGCGACCCGGCCGACATCGCCGAGGGCGCTGCCTTCCTCGCGTCCGAAGCCGCCGGCTACATCACCGGGGTGGTACTGGACATCGACGGCGGAATCTCCATCGGGTCGTCCATTCGCTGAGACGCTGGCAGCACCGTCCCGCGACGGTTCCGTGGACGATATTCGGGTCATCGCCTTGATCCCCCGATCGGCCGAGGCGAAGCGAGCCGCGTGGAACGCGCACTCAGTGCACCCACGCGTCGCCGGATCTACCCGACGCTAGGCCAGTACGCGGTTTCGGTGATCCTTCGGAACCTCGCCCGCACGTCCCAGCGCCGGCAAGACGGACCGTTGACCTGTTGCCGACCACGCCAAAGTCGCGATGTCAGCGTGCGACGCGGTCGTTCGCGGGCGTCGGATGCTTACGTTCCTAGAACGGGTGCTACGGCACGCGCGGCCGGTATTCGGCTGATCAGCTGTGGGTTCACGCCACGTGAAGTCGCGGAGGCAGCCGAGTTCGGCATCTGCAAGCTCTTCCCCGCGCACGTCGGCGGAATGGAGTACCTCAAGACACTCAGGGCGATCCTTCCCCACGCACGGATCATGCCCACCGGCGGCGTCGGCGTCGGCGACGTCGCCTCATGGCTCCGTGCAGGGGCCGCCGCGGTCGGGGTTGGAAGCGATCTCACCGCTCACCCCGATCTTGACCTGGCGATCTCCATGCTTCGGACACAGGTCGCTGAAGGGCGTGGAGCGTGACCCGCGTGCTGGCAGTGGGGGAGTGCCTCATTGGACTCACCCGGAACTCTCCATCGACGGCCCACCTCGCGTTCGCCGGCGGCACGTGCAACACGGCGGTCTACCTCGCGCGCCTCTCACGTCGCGCCGTCGAGGTGCGGTATCTCACGGCGACGGGAGACGATCAGCTCAGCGGCGAGTTGCTCGGCTTCCTGGACGCGGAAGGGGTGACGGCAGATGTCAAGAGGGTCCCTGGCGCATCTCCGTCGCTCTATGTCGTGTCAACGGAAGCCGTTGCCCCTCAGCTGCTTGCCTGTCGCGGTCATAAACAGGTACTCGCTCGGTTGGCGTTCACCGGCGTGACGCCGAGCGATCTCGTTCGCCCGTGCAGTTAGGGACACCGTTCATGACTTCCTGGTCTTGGTGCCCTTCTCCGCGTACCCATCCGAGTGGGCGCGATTGATCCGAAGTCCCGGGTAGGGAAGATCTTGCAGGTCGTGCACGCGCGCGGCGCGTAGCTCGGGCCACCGCAGGCGGTGAGGCTGATGAACTCGCTGACTTCGGCCATCTTCGGGTTCAATTCGCGCTGAGCGGCGAGTATCTGCGCAAGCTGCTCATCGGGGGTGGGTCGAGCTCGTCATCGGAATCTTGATGCTGCTCTCGCGCGGGCATCGGCACGCCACGCACGGGGTTCTTCGAGCGCAAGCGCTCGCGGACCGTGTACTGGAAGAGCGCGCTCAGTGTCGTGCGAGCCCTCAATACTGTCAGTTGTGCGCCTTCGTTCTCAGCTCTGAGGTCAGGTGGTCCAGGTCTTCACTGACCGACCCTAGGCGCGTGCGGTACGTCACTGTCAGTTTCTGCCACTGTGTCGTACGGTAGGTTGCGTGAGCACTCCGGCCGAGCCAGACCTGCAGTTTTCACGCCTCCGTGTCTCAGACCGATGCTGCGAACTATTCGTCTCACGCGGTTCTGTAGATGTGACGATTGCAGAGCTTGCGGCGGCAGCCGATATCTCCCAGCGCACTTTTCATCGCTACTTCCCGTTCAAGGCTGAATCTGTTGGCCCCACGTTCGATGCAATGATCCGACGATCCAACAATGTCATCGCCGAGGCTGACGAAGACCGGCCACTAGCGGCGGTACTGCGGGAAGCGTTCAGTGCCAGCCTCCTCGACGCAGCCACCGACCGCACGCGGAGGCTGTTCCCGCTGGTATTCGGCGATCGCGAAATGTGGGCAGTCTTCCTCCGCAAGCTCCATGATGGGGAGCGATCCGTGGCGCCGATTCTCGCTCCGCGGCTCCGCGCTCCGGAAGACTCTTTGTCTGCTCGCGCCGCTGCCGCCGCTGTCGCCAGCGCTATTCGCATCGCACTCGAGGTAATGGTCACCACCGGCGCGGACCCGGCCACGACTTACGCCGAACTCCTCGACGAATTCACTCCATCAGTGTTGCAACGGCGATGACGAACTCGCGGGTCGCCCTCGAGGCGGCACCGATCCAGCCGCGCCCTAGCGCCCGCCGGGCGCGAGACGACAGCGAGACGACCGGCATGTCGCCGGCTCAACGAAAGAAGGACAGTCATTATGAAAGCAGCACGACTGAACGAAGCCGGCGCGGATTTCGTCATTGAGGAGCGCCCGGTACCCGTCCCGGGGCCAGGGCAGGTTCTCATCCGCGTCGCCGGTGCGGGGGTGTGCCACTCGGATCTGCATATCAAGACGGGGGAGCAGCAGGGGGTGGCGCTCCCGCACACCCTCGGGCACGAGAACGCCGGCTGGATCGAAGCGTTCGGACCCGGTGCCGAAGGACAAGGCTTCGAGGTCGGTGACGCGGTCGTCGTGTTCGGCGGCTGGGGCTGCGGACACTGCCGGTTCTGCCTCGGCGGCAAAGAGCAGCTGTGCAACATCTTCCTTTGGGGCGGCATGGGACCCGAGGGCGGATACGCCGAATATCTGGTCGTGCCATCCGTGCGTGAACTGCTCAGCGCGGGCGGGCTGGACCCGGTCACCGCGGCACCCCTGACTGACGCGGCCCTCACCCCGTACTCGGCGGTGAAGAAGACGCTGCCGTATCTGGTCCCCGGGGCCACCGCCATCCTGATCGGCGCCGGCGGGCTCGGGCAGTACGGAGTCCAGTTTCTGAAGCTTCTCTCTCCGGCGACGGTGATCGTTGTCGACACCGACGAGCAGAAACGTGAGCATGCCCGCGACCTCGGCGCCGACGTCACCATCGACCCCAGAGACCCCGACGCGGCAGAACAGATCAAAGCGGTCACCGGCGAGGATGGTGCGGCCGCCGTGATCGACTTCGTCGGCATCGACGCGACAATGGCGCTCGGCACCGGTGCTGTCGGGCGCGGCGGCCTGTTCGTGCTCGTGGGGCTCGCCGGCGGCAGCTTCCCGTTCTCGTTCTTCTCCATGCCCAGTGACGCCGCGATGATGACCAGCAACTGGGGTACCCGCAACGAACTCGAAGAAGTGCTCGCTCTGGCCCGTTCCGGTCGCCTGATCTCCACGATCGAGCAGCACCCCCTCGCCGACATCAACGAGGTATTCAACCGACTCGCCACCGGGCAGATCCCCGGACGAGCAGTCCTCGTACCCTGAGCCAGGCGGAGCCGACCGGCGGCAGGCGACCGGCGGCAGGCGACGCGTGGGACGGTTCGACCCCTCCATCGAGCGTCTTGCGCCGATGAGGTGCCGGCACAGCGGTATGTGCCGTCACCTTGTCGCGCCCGTGTCGGCGTGCGCGTCGCCTGTTCGCGCCCGTGCGGGTGTACGCGTCGGCTGTTCGCGCCGTTGATTGACGCGCTGGTCGGTGATCACGTGATGCCGGCTAGGTTCCGTCGTGTCTGATCTGTCTGGTCAGCCTAAATTCACCGGCACAGCACCAAGAATCCGAACTTGTAATCGCGAGGACGCAATGACGTCGTGCATGCGGGAGCAGGAGTCGAGAAGGCTCCCGTTCGTTGCACAGCCTACGCAAGTATCGGGAAGCCGCCGGCTGGTGTTGACGGAAATGCCGTGCTGTCCAAGGATCTTCGCCATGTACCACATGATGTGGAGCACAGCGATCTTGCTGGCTTTGTAGCGGAGGTAAACGACCCGCGCCTCCTTGGCGGCAACCGAGGCAAGCAGGAGGATGGCCCCGCCGTTCCCGCGGCGACCGCCGCCGCATCATGAATCTGTATTTAGAAACAAAAGTTTACCTGTGCGCAAGAATGAATCGCCACTTGAGCAATGTGACGATGCATGCCGCAGGCGAAGAACGCGCCGGCGAGACGCCCCACGGGCGGTCCACGCCGAGGCTACGAGCGAAGGGGCTCCGCTTGTCCTTCGGGGGGACGCAGGCGTTGCGCGACGTCGACCCCACCGCGGCGGTCGGCGAGACCGTCGCCGTCATCGGGCCGAACGGCGCCGGCAAGACGGCATTCAACGGCGTCGACCGCCCGCACCGCGTGGTCCCCGAGCGCGCCACGCTGGAGGTCGCGGCGGGAAAAGTCACCCTTCGACTGACTCTCCCACTTACGTTCCTGTAAAGATAAGGAAATCTTAAGTCCATCCACGGCCAGAACACCCCTGAATCATTTCGTAACGTCGGAGCGCGGGATGACGAAAGGGAGCACAGCGGATGAGCGTGACGGCTCGGGGGCGGGAGTGCTAGCGGGGGACGCTCGCGCTCCGTCGACGAGCCGTGCCGCCTTCTTCGTGTCGGACAGCACGGGGATCACCGCGGAGACTCTCGGCAGCGCACTCCTGGCGAACTTCCCGGGCCTCCCGTTCATGCGGCACACGATTCCCTTCGTCGATTCCGTGAGTGGCGCCCGTGCTGTGGGCGGCGAGATCTAGCGAGCGATTCAGTCCGGCTTGCGGCCGGTCGTCTTCACAACTGTCAAATCGGCGGAGATCCTCGACGCGCTGCAGGTGCCTGGAGCGGTCGTAGTCGATCTGCTGAGCGGGCACCTCACGGAGTTGGAGGCGGCGTTCGGGACGAGTCGTTCCGAACAGCTCGGGCAGTATCACGGCGTCGGTGACATCGAGCGCTACTTCGCGCGGATGCGTGCGGTCGAGTACGCGATCGAGCACGACGACGGCCAGAGTGGGCGCGCTCTGGACATCGCCGACGTGATCATCATCGCCCCGTCCCGGTGCGGGAAGACGCCGACGACTATGTATCTCGCCCTGCAGTATGGGCTCCTCGTGGCCAACTATCCGCTGACGGACGACGACTTCCCGACGGATGATCTGCCGCGGACCGTGCAGCGGTTCGAGGCGAAGTGCTTCGGGCTGACGACGACGCCACTGCGGCTGAGTCAGGTCCGCCACGAGCGGCGTCCCAACTCGGTGTACTCGAGCCTTGCCCAGTGCACGCTCGAGCTGCGCCGGGCCGAGGACCTGTATCGACGCAACCGCGTCCCGTTCCTGAACTCGTCCACGAAGTCGGTCGAGGAGATGTCGGCCGTCATCATGCAGTCGATGCACCTCCGCAGCTGAACCGACCAAACCTTCACCACGAAACGATCGCCGATCAGGAGCCCCTCATGACGAACATCCTTTGGTACAACGAGGTCGGCATGGCCGACGTCGCGCAGGTCGGCGGCAAGAACGCCTCGCTCGGTGAGATGGTGTCGAACCTGTCGGATGCCGGCGTCCGCGTGCCGGGCGGGTTCGCGACGACCGCGGATGCCTACCGCGCCTTCCTATCGGCGGACGGCCTGTACGACCGCATCCGGCGCACGGTCGAAGCGTTGGACGTTGCCGACGTCGCCGAGCTCGCTCGTGTCGGCGCCACCGTGCGGGAGTGGATCCTGGCGCAGCCGTTTCCGGCCGACTTCGAGGATGACGTCCGTAGAGCTTATGCCCGCCAGGTCGCCGGCGACCCGGAGCCCGAGTTCGTGTCGTGGGCCGTGCGCTCCAGCGCGACGGCCGAGGATTTGCCGGACGCATCGTTCGCCGGCCAGCAGGAGACGTTCCTGAACATCAGCGGGATCCAGAACATCCTGCTCGCGATCCGGCACGTGTTCGCCTCGCTTTACAACGACCGGGCGATCGCCTACCGGGTGCACCATGGGTTCGACCACCACGAGGTCGCTCTGTCGGCGGGGGTTCAGCGCATGGTCCGGTCCGACATCGGCGCATCGGGGGTTCTCTTCACCGTCGACACCGAGTCCGGTTTCGACCAGGCGGTGTTCATCACGAGCTCGTACGGGCTCGGCGAGGCTGTCGTGCAGGGCGCCGTCATCCCTGACGAGTTCTACGTCTCCAAGCCCGCGCTGCGGGCAGGTCGCCCGGCGATCCTGAAGCGGTCGGTCGGAGAGAAGGCCATGAAGATGGTCTACGCGCACGGACGTCACGTCGGTGGAAGCACTGTATTCACGGATGTCGCGGAGGCGGATCGTGCCCGGTTCAGCATCACCGAGGCAGAGGTGGAGGAGCTCGCCCGGCAGGCACTGATAATCGAGGAGCACTACGGCCGTCCGATGGACGTCGAATGGGGCAAAGAGGGCGTCGACGGGGAGCTGTACATCCTGCAGGCGCGCCCCGAGACAGTGGTCTCGCGGGTCGACGGGAATGTGATGCGCCGCTTCGTGCTCGAAGAATCCGGCATTCCAGTCGCGGATGGGCGGGCGATCGGCCAGAAGATCGGGGCAGGTCCGGTGCGAGTGATGAAGTTCATCGATCAGATGGATCAGTTCCGCGAGCGCGATGTTCTCGTGGCCGACATGACCGACCCCGATTGGGAGCCGATCGTGAAGCTTGCGTCGGCGATCGTGACCAACCGTGGCGGCCGCACATGTCACGCTGCGATCATCGCGCGGGAACTCGGCATCCCCGGGGTCGTCGGCGCCGGCGACGCGACGCGCGTGCTGACCGACGGACAGCCCGTCACCGTGTCTTGCGCTGAGGGGGACACCGGTTTCGTCTACCCGGGTATCCTGAAGTTCAGCGAGATCGTGACGGAACTTGATGCGATGCCTGAGAGCCCCGTGAAGATCATGCTCAATGTGGGTACACCCGATCAGGCGTTCTCCTTCTCGAAGCTCCCCAACCGTGGCGTCGGACTGGCTCGACTCGAGTTCGTCATCAACCGGCAGATCGGCATCCACCCCCGCGCACTCCTCGAGATCGACACGCTCTCGACGCCGCTCCGCGACGAGATCACCGAACGAATCAATGCCTACGCATCGCCGCGGGACTGCTTCGTCAAGCGCGTCGCGGAGGGCGTGTCGATGCTCGGTGCGGCGTTCGCGCCGGAGCCTGTGATCGTGAGGCTGTCCGACTTCAAGTCCAACGAGTACGCCAACCTGCTCGGCGGCGAGCTGTATGAGCCACGCGAAGAGAACCCGATGATCGGCTACCGCGGGGCGTCCCGGTACATCTCGGAGGACTTCCGCGCCTGCTTCGACATGGAATGCGAAGCACTCCGCTTCGTCCGCGACGAGATGGGGCTGACGAACATCGCCATCATGGTCCCCTTCGTCCGCACCCTCGGCGAAGCGGCCGCCGTCATCGACCTGCTCGCCGAGAACGGGCTTCGCCGTGGCGAGAACGGATTGCGTGTGATCATGATGGGCGAACTGCCCTCCAACGCGGTCCTCGCCGATGAGTTCCTCGAGTACTTCGACGGATTCTCCATCGGATCCAACGACATGACTCAGCTCACCCTCGGACTGGACCGTGACTCGGCCCTCGTGGCCGCCACGTTCGACGAGCGCGACCCCGCTGTGCTGCGGATGCTCACGATGGCGATCGATGCCTGCGCTCGCGCGGGGAAGTACGTGGGCATCTGTGGGCAGGGCCCCAGCGACCACCCCGACCTCGCGGACTGGCTCGTCGGACAGGGCATCGAATCCATGTCGCTCAACCCGGACACGGTCGTAGAAACCTGGCTCCGCCTTTCGAAGCGGCAGCCTGCCAACGCGTGACGGAATGGACGCAGCAATGTCCTGACCAGTCGTCGCATCTCAGGCCAACCGATGCACGGTCAGTTCTGGGCGAATGTCTCGGGATCGACGGGCTGGCGACTTTTCGGAAGCTTGCTCACTACCAACAGATAAGAGCCCGTGACGAGATCGTCCACCATGTCCGGCTCGAGGTGCTCGCCGGCGTGGAGCGTGATCCAGTGCCGCTTGTTCATGTGGTAGCCGGGCGTGATCTCGTCGTAGACCTGTCGTAGTGCGCGGGCGTCAGAGGGCTCGGCCTTGAGGATCACGAGCGGCTCACCCGTGACCTCTGTCTGCAACATGAACACCTTGTCGCGCACCTTCCACACGTCCCATTCGACTCCAAACGGGTGCGTGAGCTCGGCACGAGGGAGTTGGTCGGTACGGTCTGCGGCTTGCCGCTGCATCGTCTTTCCGTCCAACTCGGCTCCCTTTCGCATCGCTTACCCACCACCGTACGAGGCGGATGTGACGTCCGGCGTAACCTCGCGGGCGCAGCGCGCGGTGCCTCTGACGGCAGCCCAAGCTCGACCTCAGGGCTCGCCTTGCCGGACGTCACGGCGCAAGCGACCCCGATCCAGATGTGCGGTGACATCGACGAGCTCCGATCGAAGGCCCTTCTGACCGTCCCAGCCGGAGACGGAATCGACGCTTCCGTTCGATACAGTCGTGAGTTATGATTATGAAATCAGTTTCAAGTTTCACTCGGAGTCATTGATCTCTCCAGATCAGTGAGGGTGGTCGATCAACCGGACAGAGAAGTCGAGGATTGTCGGAGATGGCTGAACACGTCGCGCGTCCGCGCCTACTCGGGGCGGTCCGCTGCGACCGGTCGTTCGCCCACACTCGCCACGTCGTCGTTCTCGGCGATGCGGCCCGATGACGATGGGGCGTCTACGTCTTCCGACTTCATTGCGAGGCGCCGTCGTTATCGACGATCGAATCTTCATCCGATCGCACACCCGATTGAGCAGCGCCTGGTCTTGCTCCCGATGTGATCTCGAGGAAAGGAAACACAGATGATCTCGCTAGAGGACCGACTGAAGCAAGTCAAGAATCCCGTGGAACTTCTGCGTTCGGCACCTGCGGTGCGCGCGGACTTCCAATACCCGATCGAGTGGGGTGGCTGGTACGACGAGCAGTGGGCGTGGAGGAACACCGCGATCCTGTTTGATCAGTCCCTCCACATGCATGACTTCGTCTTCACGGGTCCCGATGTGAAGCGCCTGTTCACTCACACCGGCATCAACAGCTTCGCGGATTTCGGACGCGGCATGGCGAAGCAATTCGTCGCTGTCAATCCCGACGGGTACTTCATCGGGGACGGCATCCTCTTCGCGTTCGAGGACGACGAATACCACCTCGTCGTCGGTCCCACGCACATGGGCGCCTGGCTGGAGTACCAAGCTGAAATCGGCGGGTACGACGTGGAGATGACCGTCGATGGCAGGTCGAGGGACATCCGCGACCGCAAGCTCTACCGATACCAGATGACAGGCCCGGCGGTTCAGGACGTTCTCGAGAAAGCACAGGGCAGCCCGCTCGACCCGATCAAGTTCTTCCATATGGGCGAGCTCAAGATCGCCGGAAGGACCGTTCGGGCGCTCAATCACAGCATGGCCGGAGGTCGCGGACGGATGCAGGGCCTGGAGTTGATGGGCCCCGTCGAGGACGCAGACCTCGTGGTGAATGCGATTGTCGAAGCCGGCAAAGAGTTTGGACTGCGCAGGGGAGGAGCCCGAGCCTATGGGTCGAGCATCGCCGAGTCCGGATGGTTCGCGCGCCCTTTGCCGGCCATCTACACCGGCGAGAAGATGAAGCCCTTTCGTGAGCGCTTCCCGGCAGCGAGCGCGGAACGTCTCGATTCCTTGAACGGAAGCTTCACCACCGACGACATCGAGGACTACTACTGGACCCCTTGGGACCTGGGCTACGGCTACCTCGTGAAGTTCGACCACGACTTCATCGGGCGCGAAGCCCTTGAGGCGTCGAAGGATAAGCCGCACCGCCGAAAGGTGTTCATCGAGTGGGACAACGAGGACGTGAGCCGGATCATCACCGACTCGTTGTTCAAGACCGAGGACCGCCCTCGCGAACTGGATGTGCCGGGTTCGATGGAAGCAGTGCACCTTGATCGCGTCATGATCGGAGACCGACTCGTCGGCGTGTCGTACTACACCGGGTACACAGTCAGCAACGGCAGTTGGGTCTCGTTGGGTTTGATCGATGAGGCGGATGCCGAAGACGGAGCCGAAGTCATCGTGGTCTGGGGTGAAGACGACGGCGGGGCAGGAAAGCCGTTGACGCAACCGCACGTCCAGACGGAGGTCAGGGGCACGGTGCGGCTCAAGGTCCCCGCCGTTACCCGAGGTGACGCGCAGTCCTAGCCGACAAGGGTTATCTGAGGCGCCGTTCGGGTCGGGTCACCACAGGGGGGACCCGGCCCCGGAGGTTGACCCGGAATCAGTTTCGCATCTCGCGTCTGTCGCTGGCGGCCGTCGCTTTCTGCAGTTCACTCAACGGAAGAGCTCACTCATGGCAGACCCCAGCGCGACCGCAGAAGCGGTCCGATCGCTGATCGATGCTTTCTCGCTGGAAATGACCGGCAAGGACGTGCCGGGCCTCCTCGAGGCGAAGGACACGATCCCGCCCAGGACGAAGGTCAACATCACGTTCCTGGGCAACGAAGACCTCGACATGCGCATCGCAGCGGCGAAGGCGGTGCGCGAACTCGGGTTCGTCGCCGTCCCGCACATCTCCGCCAGACGCCTGGCTTCCCGCGCGCAGCTGGAGCAATTCCTCTCTCGGCTGCGGGACGTCGGTGCCACGGAGCATGTGTTCGTCGTCGGCGGGGACCCGGCTACCCCAGAGGGTCCGTATGAGGACTCGTACGACGTGATCCGCACCGGACTGCTTCCGGACTACGGCGTGAAAGAGGTCTCGATCGCAGGCTACCCGGAGGGGCACCCGAACATCCCGAACGAGGTTCTCTGGCGAGCATTGGAAGAGAAGTCGTCGTCGCTGGCCCAACAAGGCTTGAACGCCACGATTCTGACCCAGTTCGCATTCGACACCGACCCGGTGCTCGGATGGATCGAAGACGTGCGCACTCGCGGCATCCGCAGCACCATTCGCATCGGAACTCCAGGTCCTGCCGGCATCAAGCGGCTCATCGGATTCGCCCGACGCTTCGGCATCGGGGCGAACGCGATGATCGTGCAGAAGTACGGCTTCTCGCTGACCAACCTTCTGGGCACCGCCGGTCCCGACAGATTCGTCACCGATCTCGCTCTCCTGCTCAACGACTCTTCGGCCGGCGTGAGCTATGGGTCGATCAACCTGCACTTCTACACCTTCGGTGGGCTGCGGGCGACCTCGGTATGGGCTCGCGAGTTCCTCGCGGTCGAATCCTAAGGAGTCGGACAGTGCCCACAAACTCCGAACTCCCTAGAGACCACGCGTGCCTGATCGTCAACGGCCCGGATCAGCCCGGCGTCGTGGCAGAAGTCAGCGCGCTGATCACCCGACATGGGGGGAACATCGTCACCTTGGACCAGTACTCGTCCAACCCTCAGGGTGGAGCCTTCTTTCAGAGGGTGACGTTCCATCGACCGGATCTGGCGGTGGCACTTCCCGACATCGAGGCAGACGTCGCCGCCACCTTGGGCCCGTTGCAGATGCAGTGGCGACTGACCGACCAGTCGATTCCGAAGCGAATGGCGATCCTCGCGTCCACATCCGATCACTGCCTCCTCGAGCTGCTTTGGCGGCATCGCCGCGGCGAGCTTCCCGTCACCATCCCGATGGTGATCAGCAACCACGCCAACCTCGCCTCCGATGCGCGGAGCTTCGGGATACCGTTCTTCCACGTTCCGTCGCAGGGGCCGGATAAGTCAGAGGCTGAAGCGAAGATTCTCGAACTGGTTCAGGGCAACGTCGACTTCATCGTGCTCGCGCGCTACATGCAGATCATCAGCCAAGGGTTTCTTGACGATGTGGCTGTCCCGGTCATCAATATCCATCACTCGTTCCTGCCGGCGTTCATCGGCGCCGCGCCGTACCGCAACGCCCACGAACGAGGCGTCAAGCTCATCGGCGCCACCAGCCACTACGTCACGAAGGACCTGGACGAGGGTCCGATCATCGAGCAGGACGTCGCGCGAGTGAATCACGCGATGACGGCTGCCGATCTGCAGGCTCGCGGGGCATTCGTCGAACGCGAGGTGCTCGGCCGCGCCGTGAAATGGCACGCAGAGGACCGAGTCATCCGCCATGGCAACCACACTGTGGTCTTCACCGATCGCCCGTAGCCCCTCACCGTGAAAGGAAGGCAGACAAGTCAATCCAGCAGCGTCACGCCGAAGCCCGTCACGACGGATCGGAGTTCGGCGAGGTAGCGCTGCGCCTGCCCGGTGAGCGGGATCGCGGAATGGCCGATCCAGCCGATCTCGATGCGTTCGTCCACCTCGAGCGGGATGGCGACGATCTCCGGATCGAGGTCGTCGCTGATGATGCCCGTCGAGATCGTGTATCCGTCGAGGCCGATCATCAAGTTGAAGATCGTTGCCCGATCGGAGACCCGGATCTCCTGCCTGCTGGAGAGCGTCGAGAGGATCTCCTCCGCGAAGTAGAACGAGTTGTTCGCTCCCTGGTCGAAGGTGAGCCGCGGCACGTCGGCGAGGTCGTCGAGGGTGACCAGGTCCCGGGCGGCGAGAGGGTTCTTGCGGGAGATGAAGATGTGCGGTTCGGCGAGGAACAGCGGCCGGAACGCGAGCCCGGAGTCGCGCAGCAGCTTGTCGATCACGTTCCGGTTGAAGTCGTTCCGGTACAGGATCCCGAGTTCGCTGCGGAGCGTGCGGACATCCTCGATGATGTCCCACGTGCGGGTCTCACGGAGGGAGAACTCGTACTCCGCCGCACCGCTGGATCGCACCATCCTGACGAACGCCTCCACCACGAAGGAATAGTGCTGCGCCGAGACCCCGAGCAGGCGGCGCGACGGCGGCCGGCCGAGATAGCGCTGCTCGAGGAGCGACACCTGCTCGATCACCTGCCTGGCGTACCCCAGGAACTCCGCCCCGTCGGCGGTGAGCGTGACCCCACGGGCGGAGCGCACCAGCAAGGACCGGCCCACGCGGGACTCCAGGTCCTTCATCGCCGCGGACATGGTCGGCTGCGAGACGTAGAGCAGGTCGGCGGCTCCGGTGATGGACCCTTCGGCCGCGACCTCGATGAAGTACCCGAGCTGCTGGAGGGTGATGCCGTTCGATCCGCGAGCCATAGGCAGATCCTATAGCCACGCATAGCGGGGACGAGTTACCTGATGGGGCGTCCCGAACTGCACGATGAAGGCATCGACTCCGCAAGGCCGAGCCCGGCCGATCAGCCACCGGATTGGCCCTCTCATGGCGACCGCCTTCACGTTCCGCATCACCACCACCCGCTTCGACACGGACTACTGCCCGTCGACCAGTTCCCGTCTCACGACGAATTTCGCCAATCTGGCGCGAGGGGAGCAGCGTCAGCAGAATCTGCGCAATGCGCTGACGATGATCGACCGCCGGTTCAACGAGCTGGCTTCGTGGGACAACCCGGACCGTGAGCGGTACACCCTCGAACTCGACATCGTCTCCGTCGGCGTGCAGCTGACGGACGACAGCGAAGAGCCGGAGTTCCCGCTACTGGAGATGCTGGACATCCAGATCGTGGACCAGCTCACCGGTGTTCGCCGACACGGGATCGTGGGGAACAACTTCTCGTCCTACGTCCGCGATTTCGACTTCAGCGTGCTGCTGCCGGCCGTCAACGAGCGATCGACCGGCTTCACGACGCCGACGCACTTCGGCGAGCTGCACGGCAAGCTGTTCCAGCACTTCCTCGACTCCGTCGCCTACCGCGAGCGCTTCCCTCTGCCCCCCGTCATCTGCATCAGTGTCTCGACGAGCAGAACGTATTCTCGGACCGAAACCCGCCACCCGGTCCTCGGGGTCGAATACCGTCAAGACGCCTTCTCGCTGACCGACGAGTACTTCTCGAAGATGGGCCTGCAGGTCCGGTACTTCATGCCCCCCGGCAGCGTCGCTCCGCTCGCGTTCTACTTCCGCGGTGATCTGCTCAACGACTATTCGCCCCTGCAGCTGATCGGCACGATCAGCACGATGGAGACGTTCCAGAAGATCTATCGGCCGGAGATCTACAACGCCGGTGCCGCCGCAGCCGCCGTCTACCGACCGCGCCTGGAGCACGATGACTACTCGCGGACCCAGATCACGTACGACCGCGTCGAGCGCAGTCAGCTCGCGGTGAAGCAGGGCAAGTACGCCGAGGAGCACTTCATGACACCGCACAGGAGAGTCCTGGAGCAGTGGGCCGCCGACTACCCGACCCCCGTCGCATGATCGCCGAAGGATCGTCCGCCATGACTCCGCTCCTGCCCACCTCCATCGTCGGCAGCCTGCCGAAGCCGTCGTGGCTCGCGCAGCCCGAGACGCTCTGGTCCCCCTGGAAGCTGGAGGGCGATGCACTGATCGAGGGCAAGCAGGATGCGCTGCGTATCGCCGTCCAGGAGCAGCAACGCAGCGGGATCGAGATCATCAGCGACGGCGAGCAGACCCGTCAGCACTTCGTCACGACCTTCATCGAGCACCTCAGCGGGGTCGATTTCCAGCAGCGTGAGACGGTCCGGATCCGCAACCGCTACGACGCGAGCGTGCCGACCGTCGTCGGCGCCGTCAGCCGCGAGAAGCCCGTGTTCGTCGATGACGCGGCCTTCTTGCGTGCCCAGACCGATCAGCCCATCAAGTGGGCGCTCCCCGGTCCCATGACGATGATCGACACTCTGTACGACCGCCACTACAAGGGTCGCGAGAAGCTCGCGTGGGAGTTCGCGACGATCCTCAATCAGGAGGCGAGAGAGCTCGAGGCCGCGGGAGTCGACATCATCCAGTTCGATGAGCCGGCGTTCAACGTGTTCTTCGACGACGTCCGGGACTGGGGTGTCGCGACCCTCGAGCGCGCGGCGGAGGGGTTGCGGGCCGAAACCGTCGTGCACATCTGCTACGGCTACGGCATCAAGGCGAACACCGATTGGAAGGCCACGCTCGGTGCGGAGTGGCGGCAGTATGCGGAAACCTTCCCGCTCCTGCAGCGGTCCGCGATCGATGTCGTCTCGCTGGAGAGCCACCACTCCCACGTCCCGATGGAGCTCGTCGAACTCATCCGCGGCAAGAAGGTCATGCTCGGCGCGATCGACGTGGCGAGCACCGCCATCGAGACCCCGGAGGACGTCGCCGGCACCCTTCGGAATGCGCTCGCGTACGTCGACGCCGACAAGCTCGTCCCCAGCACGAACTGCGGGATGGCGCCGCTGCCGCGGGACGTGGCGCGGGGGAAGTTGAGCGCCCTCAGCGCGGGGGCCCGCATCGTCCGCGAGGAGCTGGCCCTTGCGCGCGTCTGAGGTCCGCACCGACGCGCAGATCGAAATGCCCGCGCACCGTTTCTCCTCATCCCTTTCGCCCGACGAGCTCAAAGCGCTCTTCCGTGGCCACCCGGGCGGTGTCGCCGTCATCACGGCGGATGCGGGTGACGGGCCGGTCGCGCTGACGGCGACGTCCGTCGCATCGGTGAGCGCCGAACCGCCGCTGCTGATCTTCTCGATCTCCGCGCAGTCCTCGGCATCCGACGTGCTGTCCCGGGCCGAGACCGTCGTCGTGCACCTGCTGGACGCGCACGACATCGACATCGCGAAGCTGGGCGCGACCGGCGGGATCGACCGCTTCGCCCAGAGCCACCGATGGTCGCGCCTGAGCTCCGGGGAGCCGGTGTACCGCGACGTCCGCGCCTGGGTGCGCTGCGCTGTCATCAACCGTATGGATGCCGGGTCCTCCACGGTCATCGCCGCCCACGCGCTGCAGTCCCACGTCGAACGCGACGTTCGCGCGGGCGAACCCGGCGACGCGTTGGTCTACCACAACCGCACGTGGCACCGCCTGGGCGAGCACTCCCGCCTCGAAGACTAAAAAGCGGTGCTTCCTGTCCGCAATCCGCCCCGCCGGCAGCGGCGGCGGGAGCCCCGGCGAGGGGACCACTGCTTAACAGCCATCCGCTGCAGGGCGTCGATCTCCGATCGAGTACCGAAGGCCCCAGCGGTTCCCGCGCTGCACCGCCACAGCGCCGGCGGCGTTGCCCAGGGCGAGGGCGACATCGAGGTCGGTGCCCTCCGCGAGCGCGACGGTGATTCCGGCGGTGCAAGCGTCGCCTGCGCCCGTAGTGTCGACCACAGGCACGGGCATTGACGTGCGTTCGCCCGGCCGAGGGGTACGCATCGATCCCGTGTCAGCCACGCGTGATTACGATCGTGGACGGGCCGAGCGCGAAGAGATTGGCGATGAGGTCGCCATCGCCCGTCTCCGGTCGTAGTCGCCTCATCCAAAGAGATCGCGACGTCGTTCGGCATGCTTTCCTACGCGATGACCGTTGCCGCCATCAGCAGCGTCGTGCCGCCCATAAGGACGTGTTGTATACGGGAAAGTGTGTGCACCTCCCGGACAGAGGCGAGCACCGATGCGCCCGCGTGACACCCCGCAACGCCGAGGACCACGGCGACCAGCGCGCCAGCGCTGGCCCCGTGACCGGCGTGCCCTAAGACCTCGGCAGGCATCCCCCCGGCCATGAGGGGAAGAATCGCGGCGGTCGCAACGAGCCCGAGCGCAGTGTGGGGGACAGCGCACGAGCGCGGTGCGACCGTGCGCTGTCGCCGGGAGCGGGGCGACCGCCACGCTGCTAGAGCCATCGCCGCGCCGAGCAGGGCAATCGACCACACCGGGGCGCTCGCGTAGGTCACATTGACCATGGCCACCAGCATGGCGATCACTGCGGCCAGGTCGACAGCCGCCGCCTTTCGACGCCAACCGGGATGCACGCACGCCGCCACGGCGGCCAGAGCCACCGCGGCCAGATGAAGGACTTCATGCAGCACCCGGCGACGCCTACCCGACCACGAACATCGCGGCGGTCACCGCCCCCAGTCCCGACGGCCGGGCCGTCGGGACGAGCCTCTGCAACCGCGTGCTCACCACGAGACGGGGAGCGTGGTGAGACCGCGGAACATCCACCCCTCCCAGCGCGATTCCCGCTCGGTGTCGACGCGCAATGAGGGGAACCGACGGTAGAGCCGCGGCAGCGCGACATAAGCAACTGCGGACTGTGCCGCCCACCTTCCCGCGCACAGGTGCGGACCGCTGCCGAATCCTAGGTGCCGACGCTCTGTCCGCCCGGGGATGAATCGATCCGGGTCGGCGAACATCGAGTCATCCCGGTTGGCGGAGGCGATGGACAGGCTGACCTCGGTGCCCGCAGGGATTGTGAAGCCGCCGAGAACGGTGTCCATCGTCGTGAAGCGTCCCAGCAGACCGATAGGACAGTAGTACCGCACGCCCTCCTCGAAAACGGCAGCCCAGTCGCGGTGCCCGGCGTCGGGGTTCGGACGCAGGTCCGGCTCCTCGTCGAAACGCGTCACAAGACTCGTGATCATGTGCTGCGGCTCGTTCACACCGCCCGAGATGGCGAGGTTGACGTTGGCTCGCACGGAGGAGATCGGCATGCCGCCGGCGATCATCATCGATGTCATGGACTCGTCCGGATAGCGTTGAACGCGGGAGATGACCTCGTCGATCGCGGCGGTGGCCTCACCTCGGGATCGCTCGCAGCGTTCCCAGACATCGCCGTGATCGCGCGGATCGACTCCCGCGCCGGCAATGAAGTCCCGCGACCAGCGACTCAGGGTCTCCGCGGGCACGTCACGGAGGCCAAGCAGATCCATAAGGTTCTGCGCGGCCAGCGGCGCGGCGAAATGCGCGTTGAGATCCGCCTCCGCGGGGCCGATCTCCTCGAGTGCGTCGAGCAACGCATCCGTATTGTCCGCGTAGCGAGCGCTCCACACTTCCTCCATCGCCTTCGGGCGCAGAGTGGAGTTGATGAGGGAGCGCTCGGCCGCGTGCTCCGGATCGTCCTTTCGCAACATGGGACGTTCGCCGAGCGCTCGGGTGATGGTGTCGGGTTGATACCGCGACGAGAAAATCTCCGGCCTCTGCTCGATGAAGGCGCACGCGTCGAAAGTGCTGACGAGAATACTGTCGAGTTCCGGAACCCAAGCGATGGGGGCCTCTCGACGCAGGCGCTCATATGTGGGATACGGATCGTCGAGCAGAACGTCGAAATCGACCCAGTCGGTCACGGGAACGGAGTCGGGACCTTGCAGCATTGCGTTCATGAGGGCCTCATTGCTTGGCGAATGTTGTTGATTGACGCGTTCTTTTGCCGCATCGTCGGGGAGCCGACCGAGCGGGCACGTCCTGGTCCGAACGGTGGCGCACTGCTAGCTGCAGCTGTAAGGGACCATTCGGCGGCGGACATCAGTGGGCTTCGACGTGTTGAGCCAATGGCGCCCGATCAAGCTGCCAGTCGAACGCCTGCTCCACCTCTGCCGCGACCCTCAGCAGGGTTGCCTCACCGTGCGCGCCGCCGATCAGCTGGGCACCGATCGGCATTCCGTTCGTTCCGGCATGCACCGGCAGGGAGATTGCCGGCAGGCCCGCGATATTGACGAAGCTCGTGAATGAGATCGTTCGCAGCTCAGTCAGCCGAGGACCATCTGGCGTCTCGTTCGCCTCGTCGTAAACGGCCCCCACCCGGGGCGTCTGGCAGGCGGTTGTGGGTGTGAGGAGAATGTCGAAGTCCCGGCCCCACTGCGCCACCACCCGCCGAGTCTCCCACTGCAGCTGGTTGGCCAGCGCCACGTACTCGCCGGCGTGGAAGGTCGTCGCGCGATCGAACCGGTAGCGGATATACGGGTCGAGGCGATCGACGTTCGCGTGGTCGAATGGCGTTGCCCAGACCGAAGCACTGATGACGAGGTCGGCGAAGCCCCGCACTGCGTCGTCCGAGTAGAGGAACGGGTCCGCTGGTTCAACGCTGTGCCCGAGGTGCTCTAGCGTTCGTGCGAGTTTGAGTGCCGCCACGACGCACTCGTCGTCCACCTCGGCTCCGGTCGGCGGAGCGAGCAGGAGGCCGACGCGCAGTTGTGGGCCGGCTGCTGTCAACTCGTCGATGTAGGGGCGCCGCTTGGGCGGCGCCGAGTACCACGCGAGTGGGTCGGCGACGCCGAGCACGTCAAGCATCGCCGCCGCGTCCGCGACAGTGCGGGTGATTGCGCCTTCTGTCACCGACTGCTCCCACCCTCGCACGTCGTTCGGCACCCTTCCGCGGCTGGGTTTGAGGCCGATGAGACCCGTCGCGGCGGAAGGTACTCGGATCGACCCGCCTCCGTCCGAGGCGTGCGCAACGGGCGCGAGCGCGGCAGCGACCGCTGCCGACGCGCCCCCGGACGAACCGCCGGACGTGAAATCGGGATTCCAGGGATTGCGTGTTTTTCCCCACCGGCGGTTCTCAGATACGGTCAGAGGCCCGAATTCGGGGCTGTTGCTGCGTCCGAACAGAACGAAGCCGGCGTCCTCGAGGAGATCGACCGTGACCTCGTTCGCCTCCGCGGGATCGGGGTCGATGGCGAGAGAGCTGGCGGTGTAGGGCTGACCTGCGACGGGAGTCAGATCCTTGATCGGGATCGGCACACCCTCAAACGGGCGAGCGGTGCCGGCCGCGATCCGCCGATCAGCCTCCAGGGCCCGTCGACGAACATCGTCCCGGTCGATCCAGACGATGGCGTTGATTCGAGGGTTGATCGCGTCGATGCGATCGAGATAGAAGTCAGCAGCCTCGACGGCGCTGACCTGACGGCTGCTGAGCAATGCGGCAAGTTCCGTCGCAGAGATGAAGGGGTCCATGGTGCGCTCCGAGGGATCAGTCACGCCAGGACTTCGAACACATCGATGGTTGTCTTGCCGGTCTCCGCACGGGCTCGCCCGACGAAGACAGACCGCGTCAACCATTGCAACCGAGCGGACACCGTGCGAAACCGCGGCGTGGTCTGGAAGTAGCCCATCTGCTCGCTCGGACCGCTGTCGCCCTCGAGGTGACGAAGTACACCGACGTTGACGACGTCGATGATCTCGTCACGGTCAGTGCGGATCAGGTAGCGAGCTTCGACTTGATATGCGTCGTCCGCACGATTCCAGCACCAGTCACCACCCCCCGAGACGATTTCGCCCGTGACCTCGCCGGAGACAGTGCCGCCCGTGATGGGAATGAACTCCAGCAGCTCGACGTCCCGCTTCTCTATGGGCAGGTAGTCGGAGACCTCCGCCTCGATCCGGAAGGAGAAGCGAAGGGGGGGAGGTTCTTCGTGGATCATCTTCGGTGCCAATCTCGCGCGTTGCACGCCGCGCCGTCGCGGCCCTTCCGATTATGGGGATAGTGAAGCCTTTAGTCAACAGCATTCACTAGATACAGTGGTATCGGCTTCACAAGGGGCAACCGACTGCAGTGCGGCGGCGGACGAGGAGGAACCGTGGACAAGTCTCGGTCGCGTCGAAAGCGCGGATCGCTATCGCCCGAGGAGATCGTCGCGGCCGCGATGTCGCTGCTTGACAGCGAGGGTGAGTCGGCCCTGACGTTCACTCGCCTGGGCGAAGAGCTCTCGGCGTCGCCTACGGCTTTCTACCGGCACTTCGGGAGTCGGGCCGAGCTGGTGTCCGAGATTGCGGACCGCCTTGATGCCCTCTCGCTCGCCGGCTTCGAGCCGACCGACGACTGGCGAGCAGATCTCACTGAGCTCGCGTGGCGGGCATGGCGCGTCGCGCTCGAGCACCCGGCCGCGGCCGCGCTCTCGCTCGGCATCATCACCAACGGCGTCGAGGAGCTTCGGGCTGTCGAAGCTGTCCTGCGTGCCTTGCACGTCGCCGGCCTCCGGGGTCGCGTCGCCGTCGTCTATTACCAGGCATATGCGAACCTCGTCCTCAGCGCTGCGCAGTCGCAGGCCGCCAGGCTCGCCGCTGCGGACAACGCAGGGGGACCGCTGAGGCTGGTGCAGGCGTACAGCCCCGCAGATCCCAACCAGTTCCCTTTCGCAGACAGCGTCCGTAACGAGCTGAGGCGCGTCGACTACGAAGAAGTGTTCGCGACACAGCTCAAGATGTATGTAGATGCCCTCGAGCTCGTCATTGCACGCGAGGGGATCAACGCGGGGCCTTCGCCGCGCTAGCGAGGGCCACACCCGTGGGGGATGGCGCGCTCGGTCTCGTTGAGCAAGTCCTCGATGCGGGCGACTGCTCCGTCAATGCGCCGGCGCCTATGCCGGCGCGACGAGCGATCTCAACGCGAAGTCGGCCGACACAAGGTGCTCCATCGTGATGGGCTGGGGTTGCGCGAGCGCCCGCCGCGCCGCCATGTGGGTGGGCGCGTCATCGAGCGACTCCACGCATCGCAGTTCGCCGCCTTGGAACCGGAAGATGCTGAGGCGGTCCGCCTCTTCCCGTCCCGGCGGAACGACCACCTCGTCGTCTGGGCGGCCGAGCCCCGCGATCTGGAGCCGTGCGGTCCCCTGCACCGACCAAAACCACGGGATGTCGGAGTACGGAGCGTCGCCTCCCATCAGAGTGGCGGCCAGGTGGCGCGCCTGGTCGGTGGCGTTCTGCACGGACTCCAGCCGCTCGGCGAAGCCGGAGTGGGCTGACGGGAACCGCGCGCAGTCCCCGATCGCCGAGATCGCCGGGTCGCTCGAGGTCAGCTGTTCATCGACGATCACCCCATCGTCGACGTCCAGCCCCGCATCCTGGGCCAATCGCGTTCTCGCACGCACGCCGATGCCAACGACAACAACGTCCGCGGTAAGCACCGAGCCATCACTGAGTGCGACGGCAGGTCCGTTCGCTTGCTGGAAGACCCGTGCGACCCTTGTCCTCAGTCGGACGCTGACCCCGCTGGCGGTCAGCCGATCGAGCAGAGCGGCGCTCATCGGCTCACTCACTGAACGACCGAGCACGCGGTCTGCCGGCGTGACGAGGAGCACGTCTACTCCGCGATTTCGCGCGCCCGCCGCAACCTCGAGTCCGATGAATCCGCCGCCGATGACAATGACTCGAGACGCTTCTCTCACGGCCCTGCTGACGGCGACCGCGTCGGCGTCGGTCCGAAGCGTGTGCACTGTCGCGCCAGGCTCGACGAAGTTCACGGGCGCACTTTGCGCGCCAGTCGCCAGGACGAGATGGTCGTACGAGATCGAGCTGAGGTCGCTCAGTTCGACAGTGCGGTACGCGCGGTTGATGCGTGTGACGCTGACCCCCGGGTGGAAGTGTACGCTCTGCGTCTCGAAGAACGACGGCGGTTGCAATGGCAGGACTTCCACAGCGGAGCCGGCCATCGAGTCCTTGGATAGCGGAGGGCGCTGATACGGATGCGAGTGCTGCTCCTCGACGAGATCGATGTCGCCTGCGAAGCCACGCCTACGCAGTGCCGCGCAGACTTCGACGCCTGCGTGGCCACCTCCGACGACGACGATACGCATCAGTACTGGGTATCGGGGACATCGACGGTCACGTCACGCCTCAGGCCGACGAGCTGGCAAGACAGGCGGGAGGCGGGCGTGCGCGCGGCAGCCGCGGCTTCCAGCATCTCCGCCTCGTCATCACTCACGGGCGGAAGATCGTCCTGACACCCATCTACGTAGACGTGACAGGTGGCGCACATTGCCTGGCCGCCGCATTCACCGACAATTCCGGGCACGCCGTTGAGGATCGCGGCACGCATCAGGCTCTGGCCTTCTGCGATATCAACGGTCGTCCGACTGCCATCGGGCTGCACGTAAGTCGCCTCAGTCATCATCATCCTGCCTCATCTTCGAGTATGCCGCCTTCATTGTGCAGCTAGTGAATAGCATAGTCAAGATCATTCACTTGAGCGTCGAGTCCGGGCGGCAGCGATACTGTCCAGCGCGTTCCCGACCGCAGATGTCACGCACACTCGCACGGCGCGATCGAGGTGCGACACATCGTGGACAAACTCTCGCGGGGGATGCTCGCTCCGGATCGACGCCGCCACAGCGGACTATGCGGTGCATCAATCTGATAGATGCACCACTGCGGGATCGCATATTGGCAACGAGGGCTGTGAATACCGTTAACTATGACCAGTCACCCGGTCTCGGTCCTGCGCCAAACTCACCAGCCCGATTACGGCGCATCGACCCGATCCATCCTCGCCGGACCCATCAAAGGAGATGTCATGTCCACACCAATAGACCCTGCGCCTACAGTCGCCGACGAACTCGCAGAGTCCGAACACGATCACCTTAGGTCGAACTCGATCGGTACATGGAGCATCGTCTTCTTCGTCGTGTCTGCGGCGGCACCGATCAGCATCATCGCCGGTGTCAGCCCTCTGGCGATCCTGATCGGCGGCATTGGCGCTCCTGTCGTGTACCTGATCGCGGGAGTGGTTCTTCTCCTGTTCGCCGTGGCGTTCATGGCGATGACCAGGCACGTCAAAGCCTTGGGTGGCTTCTACACCTACATCACGAAAGCTCTTGGACGCGTCGTCGGTCTGGGTTCCGGGATCCTCGCGCTCGTGTCGTACAACGTCCTGCAGATCGGTCTGTACGGGCTGATGGGGGTCGCGGGTCACGAGATGTTCTTGGCAGTCTTCGGGATCGACGTCCCCTGGTGGCTGGTTGCAGGGGTTGGCATCGTGCTGGTCTTCGCGCTCGCCTACATCGGCGTCGACATCGGAGCGAAGGTGCTCGGAATCCTGCTCGCGCTTGAGACGCTCCTGCTGATCCTTCTCGCGATTGCCGTGCTGGTCCAAGGCGGCGCGGAAGGCGTTCAGTTCGGAACCTTCACCAGCGACGCCATCTTCAGCCCTGGCATGTTCGTGATCATCGCGTTCGGATTCGCGGCCTTCTCGGGATTCGAGTCCACGGTTCTCTATCGCGCTGAGGCGCGCGAGCCGCACCGCACTATTCCCCGAGCGACCTACATCTCCGTAGGGTTTATGGCGATCTTCTACGCCTTCATGGTCTGGATCGTCATCCAGGCTTTCGGTGAGTCCAACATCGTCGCCGTCACGGCTGAGAACCCCGCAGCCATCTTCTTCATCGCATCGGACCGGTACCTCGGCACCTGGGCGGCGATCGCGATGTACATGTTGATCCTGACGAGCGTCTACGCGTCTCAGCTCGCCTTCCACAACGCGATCAACCGCTATGCGTTCGCGCTCGCTCGAGACGGCATCCTGCCGGCGGCTCTTCATCGCACGCATCCCCGCTTCGGATCACCCTACATTGCGGGAATCTTGCAGACCCTGCTGGCCGCGGTCGTGGTGGCGGCCTTCGCCATTCTTGGCCTGGACCCGTACCTGCAGCTCCTGCTCTGGGTGAATAGTCCAGGCGTGATCGGAGTCATCGTCCTGCAGGTGCTCATGAGCGTCGCGGTCGTCGTCTTCTTCGCGCGCCGCCGGGACTTGGCCCGCAAGCGGTACATCCTTCCCGCCGCCATAGTCTCGTCGTTCCTGTTCATCGCACTCGTCGTGCTGCTCATCATCAACATCGACGTTCTGACAGCGGCGGGTCCAGTGATCAATACCATCCTCGTGCTGATCGTGCCCGCTTCTTTCCTGATCGGCGCCGCGATGGCGATGCGCCTGCGGGCCAAGGATCCGGCGGCCTTTGAGCGGATCGGTGGTGGAGAGGCTTAGGCACCGAACGGGAAGCCGCGATCGGGGTTGCCCTGGCGGCGACGACGGTGCAAGTCGAGGAGAGTGGCGCGACGATTCCCCAGCGGAGGTCGATACGCCACTCTCCTCGCACAGCCGTTGTTGACTTGCAGCGCCGCAGTGACCTCACGCATCATCGGTCAGTCGCGAGCCGTCCAGGAAATGAGCCGATTCGCCGCGGTGGTACCACGCCCGGGCCGCCGGCTCGCGGTGGGCTATTGCCCTCAGCACTCGCAGGCGGCGTGCCCGTCGCCACACCGGCAGGTCCCGGCGCCGGTGTGGCAGGCGCCGTGCGTCGGCACGGGAGGGGGTACATCCAGCGTGGGGTTCTGATCGAAGAAGCCGTGCGGCACCAGCGAGAACCCGGTGCTGTCGACCGGCATAATCGGCCAGTCCTCCGTGCGCGGGAAGTGCGTGAGTCCGAACGTGTGCCACACGACGATGTCCTGACCGTCGATGTCGGCATCGCGCTCGATCCACCGGTCGATCGTTCCGAAGCCGTCGTTCTGATTCACCAGCTCGCCCGACGGGTACCGCTCTGTGGGCGAGTAGCGCGTCACCCAGAGGTCGTGGGTGGTGAACGCGGCGCGGCGCGCGATGGACGACGTGGGGTCGGCGAGCAGACTGGGCTGGCCCTCCGGGCGCAGGATGTAGCCGACCGGCTTGCCCACGACGTTGCGTACGTCGGGGTTCACGATGTGCCATGCGCGCCCGCGCTTGCCGTCGGCGTCGCGCACGCCTCCTGTTCCGTCGTCAACCGCCGCGTCGCCAGCGTGAAGCCATTGCCATAGGGGTTCTCGGCTGACACCGGCACCCGCTGCGCCTCGAGTTCGTCGACCGCGTTACGGACCCCGTCGAGGGTCACGTCGAGCCGGGCCGAGAACAGATGCTGGTGGTATGGCGCCCCGATCCCCGGAGCGATCTCCGACGCCCACGGGTAGTCGCTGCCATCCAGCTGCGCCCCGGGGTACGCCGATGCGAAGACCACGCCGGTGGCCTTGCACTCGAGTTCAATGCGCCCGTCCAGGTAGAAGTGCCAGTAGAACCCGTAGTCGTAGTTACCGACCGTGATGAAGAACGAGACGACCAGCCGCCGGTTCCGGCGCACATCGGTCGAGTGGTAGTACTCGTCGGTGTGTTTCCAGAGGATCGAGGCATCCTCTTCGTGCATGCAGATCGCGTGGGGGATCGTCTGCGGCTTGCCGTCGGTCGCGGCGATCGTCGCGTCGAAGTAGCGGATCTCGCCGAGGCAGTCGCAGCCGAGAGTCAGCGAATTCGCAGACTTACCCAACGAGTACTCGCCGGCGTCGAAATAGTTCTGCCAGAAGCGCACCGGGCTGGGGTCGCCGTACGGCACCACCATCTCTGCGATCGACGCGCGGTACACGATCGGACGGTGGCGCTCGCCGTCGGTGAAGCCGATCTCGTGCAGGGTGAGGCCCTCGACCTGGTTGAAGCCGATGCGGAAACGCCACTTCTCCCACTCGACGACGTCGCCGTCGACGCGGAAGCTGGGTCCCTCGGGTTGCGTGATCACGATGGGCTTCTGCGTCCGACGCGGTGTCGGTAACTCTTCAGGGCGATGGAAGTTGTAGCGCTGCCGAGGGATGTCGAAGACCTTGTCGTCGATCAGCCGCAGCACCTCGCCGGTGACCAGGTCGACGTACGCGACCACGCCGTCGATGGGGTGCGCCCAGGCGTTGTCGTCGGCGTCGAGCTGCAGGAACGAAAGGCACCTCACGATGCGCCGGCCGTCCTCGCCAGGCAGCCCGAAGCGCCCCGCCGAGAGCGCGGAGATGCGCACCAGCGACACGTCCTCGATGCCGCGCACGCGCATCGCACCGACCCAGCCCGCGTCGGCACGCAGCAGCGTCTCGATACGGTCGAACTCCTCGAGCACTATCGGAGGCTGGCCCTCTTCTGTGACGTCGACGGTGCGCCGTGAGATGACGCAGTTCTCGGTGAGGTCGGTCGTGACCTCCGAGACCGTGCCGTCGCGGCGGTCGAGGAGCACGTTGCCCACGAGCCGGGCGGTGGCCGTGCCGTCGAGGACGATGGACTTCTCGGCCTCGATGAGGTTCACGAGCATGAAGGCGGTGGCGTGTTCGTCGAACCCGTTGGCGAGGATGAGTCGGCGATTCGTGTCGATCTCTTCGGCGGTGAGGCGGTCGAGGGCGTGTGTCATGGTTGTCTCCGGTCGGCGGTGCGGGCTCAACGCCCGGCGAACCAGGTGGTCTTGAGAGCGGTGTAGTTGTCGAAGGCGTGCATCGACAGGTCACGGCCGAAACCGGACTGCTTCATTCCGCCGAACGGTGTGACGACGTCGAGCGCGTCGACGGTGTTGACCGACACCGTTCCTGCCCGCAGCGCCTTCGAAACGCGCAGCGCCCTGTGGATGCTGTCGGTGAAGACGGATGCCGCGAGGCCGTAGTCGCTGTCGTTGGCGAGGCGGACGGCCTCGGCTTCATCGTCGAACGGTGCGATCGCGAGCACCGGGCCGAAGATCTCCTCCCGCCAGAGGACGCTGTCGACAGGGGTGGCGGCGAAGACGGTCGGCTCGAGGTAGAACCCGTCGGACTCCGAAACCGGTGCGTCGCCTCCGGTGATGAGGGTGGCATCCGATCGGGCGAGGTCGACGTGTGCGCGCACACGGGAGAGCTGCGCCGCACTTACGAGCGGGCCCATTGTGGAGGCGGGGTCGAGGGGGTCGCCGACACGGACCGCGCGAGCGCGCGCGGCGATGCGCTCGGTGAGGTCGTCGACAATCGAACGCTCGACGAGCAGGCGCGAGTTCGCCGAGCAGACCTGACCGCTGCACGTGAAGATGCCGGCGACGGCGAAGTCCGCCACGGCGTCGAGATCGCTGACGTCGGCGAACACCAGGTTGGCGCTCTTGCCGCCGCATTCGAGCCACACCGCCTTCATGTTCGACCGGCTCGAGTACTCGAGGAACTTCTTGCCCACAGCGGTGGAGCCGGTGAACGCGATGACGTCGACGCCGGGGTGCAGGCCGAGCGCCTGACCGGCCTCATGACCGAACCCGGGCACCACGTTGAGCACCCCGGCGGGCAGACCCGCCTCGGAGGCGAGCTCCGCGAAGCGCAGAGCCGACAGTGGCGTCTCTTCGGCCGGTTTCAGCACCACGCTGTTGCCCGCCGCGAGAGCGGGGGCGAGCTTCCAGATCGCCGTCTCGAGAGGGTAGTTCCAGGGGACCACCGCACCGACGACCCCGACGGGTTCGCGGGTGACGACGGCGAGATCAGTGGCGGCCGTGGGGGCGACTTCGCCATAGACCTTGTCGATCGCCTCCGCATACCACTGCAGGATGGCGGCGCTGCCGGGAATGTCGATCGCTGTCGTGTCGGAGATCAGCTTTCCGCCGTCGACGCTGTCGAGCAGGGCTAGCTCGTCTGCGGCATCTCGGATCGCCGCCGCGACCGCGAGCAGCACCCGCTTCCGCTCGGCCGGTGCAGCCTTCGACCAGACGCCCGACTCGAACGAGCGGCGCGCGGCCGCCACGGCAAGGTCGACCTCCGCCTCGCGCCCGCGGGCGACGTGAGCGATGACGGCGCCCGTCGCAGGGTTCACGGTCTCGAACGTCTCGCCGTCGGCGGCGTCGAGGAACGCGCCGTCAACGTACGCGCGGGTACGGGGCTCGATCGTTTCGGCGAGACGCTGCCAATCAGCGTGCGTGTGCATGTGCGGTCTCCTGGTCCAAGTGGGTGGGTTCGGTGAGAGCGTCGATGATCGTCTGCGCCATGAGCAGTGCACCGTCGAGAGCGGCGCGGTCGCCGGCGGGCCGGATCGTGGCATCGGCGAATTCTGCCTGATGGTTGACGGCGGGGAACGCGTCGATGCCGAGGTAGGGGTGGATCGCCCGGAGCCGGCGCGACACGTTGCCCATGTCGGTCGAGGCGGTGTTCATGCCCCCCGGGCGCCGCTCGTCGGCATCCATGTCGCGTCCGAGCGCGGCGGCGTTCGCGGCGAAGGCCGCCGCCAGTGCGTCGTCGTTGCGGAACTCCGAGTAGCGCGGACTCGTCTCGCGGATCTCGAGCCGACACCCGGTGGCCAGCGCACCTGCCTCGAAACATGCGGTGACGCGGCGGAACGCTGCATCGAGCTCCTCGAGCGAGGCGGCACGGACGTACCAACTGCCGATCGCCCGCCCGGGTATGGCATTGGGTGCGGTGCCCGCCTCGCGCACCACACCGTGAACGCGAACGGAGCCGGGCAGCTGCTGACGAAGCAGGCCGATCGCGACCTGCGCGACCGTGAAGGCGTCGGCCGCATTGATCCCGAGCGTCGGATACGCCGACGCATGCGACGCGCGACCGGTGTACTCGACGTCGAAGTGCGCGACGGCCAGCGGTCGCGCGTACAGTGCGTCGACCGGGCCGGGGTGGATCATCATGGCGATCTCGACGTCGTCGAACACGTTCGCGTCGAGCAGATGGATCTTGCCGCCGCCGCCCTCCTCGGCCGGCGTGCCGATCACCTGGACGGTGGCATCGAGTGATTCGGTCAGGGGCACGAGAGCGGATGCCGCGCCCACCGCTGCGGCGGCGATGATGTTGTGGCCGCACGCGTGGCCGAGGCCCGCCAAGGCGTCGTACTCGGCCACCACCGCGACCATGCGCGGTCCGGTACCCGCCGTGGCGACGAACGCGGTCTCCAGACCGCCCGCCCCCCGCGTCACCGTCATGCCGAGCCCTTCGAGGGCGTCGGCGAGCAGCGCCGCCGACGCATGCTCCTGCCACGCCGTCTCGGGCTCGGCGTGCAGCGCGCGGCTCACCGCGATGATCGCCTCCCGGTGGTTCTCGACCTCCGCGGCGGCGCGGCCCTTGAGTTCCGTGACGGCGGTCGCCGGGTCACTCATCGCCGGGGACGCCGTAGGACGGGGCCGCGCCCGGAGACATGGCGCGGGTGAGGTAGGCATCCTTCTGCGGCATCCACAGCTCGACGAGGCGGCGAAGTTCCCTGATCGGGTCGTCATGGTCGTCGACGCGGAGGTCGGTGACCCGCCACGATGCCTGGTCCACCACCGCCAGACCCGCGGAACGCAGCGGCCCGGCTTCCCCGCCGGCAGCCACCGCCGTCTCGAGCGCGGCGAGAAGGCGATCTTCGAGCGCTCCTGCCGCGGCGGTGTAGCCGGCGATCATCGCATCGAGCACCCCGTCGTTGTCGAGGAGGTTGCCGGCCGCGAGGCAGCCATCGCCGACGGACTCGCCGTGGATGCCGAGGGCCTGCGCTCCGGAGTGCACAGCGACGTTGCCCGCCGCGTCGACCACGGTCAGCTGCCGGTAGTCGGCGAACCCGTCGGTGGCCAGCGCAGCGGCAACGGCTTCGGTCGCGCTTGCGCCCCCCTCCAGGGCGTCGAGGGCTGCCGGGCCGAGGGCCGGGTTGGTGACGTTCTGCGAGGCCACGGCGCCGACGCCGGCACGCAGATGCGCGCACCGCGCGGCGACCGCGGGGCTCGACGACGAGATCACGATGCCGAACCCACCGTCGGCCTGGGCGACGAGCGAGAGCGTCACAGGATCACCTCGATGTCGTCGGCCGGGTCGCTGATCACGGCGGTGGCATCGATCTCCACGAGCCATTCGGGCCGGGCGAGCGCATCGACCACCAGCCCGGTCGATACGGGGTAGACGCCCTTCAGCCACCGTCCCATGGCGCGGTACACCGGCTCGCGGTAGCGGATGTCGGTGAGGTAGACGACGACTTTCACGACGTCCTCGAGACGGGAGCCGGCCTCGCGCAGCAGCAGGTCGATGTTGGCCATCGCCCGTTCCGCCTGGGCTTCGACGTCGCCGACGCCGACGCTCTCGCGGGTCTCGAGGTCCTGACCGATCTGACCGCGAAGGTAGACGACACCGCCCGCGACGACGGCCTGGCAGAGGTCGTTGTCCAGCGACTGCTCGGGGTACGTGGTCTTCGTGTTGAACGGGCGCAGGCGAGTGTGGGCGGTCATCGGGAGGTCTCCAGACTCATCGGTTCGAGCAGCTCGGCAGGGGTGGAGGGCTCCGCGGGGCGGTACGCGGCGTACATCCGCTGGATCGAGATGTGATCGGCGACGTGCTTCGCGTCGTGCCAGACGCCCCAGATGAAGCTCGATCCGCGCCGCGATTGCCAGGGCAGGCCAAGGAAGTAGATCCCGGTTTCCGGCGACACCCCGCGACGGTGGCGGGGACGGCCGTTCTCGTCGACCGCGCCGGCCGGCAGCCAACTGTAGTCGGAGGTGAATCCCGTCGCCCACACGATGGAGGTCACTCCGGCTTCGCCGAGATCGAGCTCGCGGACCGGCTCTGTGACGCAGTCCGGGTCGGAGCCCAGCACCTTCGCCTCGGGCTCTTCGGGCAGGTCGAGGCCGTTCCTCTCGATGTACGCGTCGGCCTCGGCGAGCACTTCGAGGTAGTTCGCATCGCCCGCGGCGATGTTGCGGGCGAGGTCATCGCCGAATCCCACGACGCCGTCGGCGTAGGAGTTCGCGCGACCTACCAGCACGACGCCTTCCGCGGCCAGCCGACGGAAGTCGACGGTGTGGCCGCCGTCGGCTCCGCTGACGGCGATGGTGACGTGCTCTGCGCCGAGCGGGGGAGTCGCGGCATCCCATTTGTCGAGCACACCGAGCCACCAGACGAAGTCGCGGCCGCGGTACCGGCGAGGGGGACGATCGTGGGGTCCCACCGCGAGGTAGACCGGGCGGCCGGCACGCTGGAGCTCGGCCGCGATCTGCACACCCGACGATCCTGCGCCGATGACGAGCACACCACCGGAAGGGAGCTGCCCGGGGTTGCGGTACGACGACGAATGGACTTGGACGATGCTCGCCTCGGGCGGCAGGAGCTGCGGGATGGCGGGTTTCTGGAATGCGCCCGTAGCCGCGACAACGTACTGTGCGCGATACGGCCCGTCGGTCGTCGAGACGACGAAGCCTGCAGTTCCTTCTGCACGGCGCACGGCCGTGACCTCGACGCCGCAACGCACGGGTGCGCCGAACTTCTCCGCGTACGCGGTCATGTACTGGGCGACCTGCTCCTTCGTCGCGAACCCATCAGGCGCCACGTCGGCGAACTCCATGCCAGGGAACCTGTCGTGCCAGACCGGGCCGTTCGTCACCAGCGAGTCCCACCGCTCGGACCGCCACCGCTCGGCGATGCGGCCGCGCTCGAGGACGACATGACGGATGCCGCAACGCGCGAGGTGCTCGCTCATGGCGACGCCCGCTTGACCGGCGCCGACGACGATCACCTCCACGACGCGGTCGTCGGGAGTGGTGAGAGGAGGGGATGACGCCATGATGTTCTGCGCGGCCTTCGATCGAGATGGGGAGCTATCACGAGTTTCGGAAACCTCGAGCAGCAGCGCAAATAGCGGAACGAGGCCGTGTACATCTAAAATCGTGATGAAGGGCAGATGGGCATATCTCTGAAACACATTCGAAACGGAAGGTCTGATGCGCCCAACGCAGAAACCGGATATCTCGCTCACCCAGCTGCGCTACTTCGTGGCGGCAGCCGAGCAGGGGAGCATGACGTGGGCCGCCGACGAGCTTTTCGTCGCGCAGTCGGCGATCTCGACCTCGATCGCCAACCTCGAGAAGGCCCTCGGCGTGCAGCTCCTGATCCGCCGCCGCGCCAAAGGCCTGCAGCTCACCACTCATGGCGCGGACTTCCTGCAGCGCAGCCGCGGCATCCTCGCCGCCGTGGATGACGCGGTCAATGCCCTGCGGCCCGAGAACACGGCGGGTCGGGTCAACGTCGGCTGCTTCCGCACGCTGGCGCCGTTCTACCTGCCGAGCATCGTGAGCGCCCTCGAGGAGGCGCATCCCGAGCTTCAGGTCGACGTTTCCGAGCTCCTCGCAGATGGCGTCAACGACGCGCTTCGAGACCAGGCGATCGAGGTGGCGCTGACCTACGACCTCGGCCTCGACGGCGACATCGCGCGCGAAGTGCTCGCACAAGTGCCCCTCTACGTCGCCGTCGGCGCGACGCACCCGCTCGCGGGCCGCTCCAGTGTGCGGCTGGCCGATCTCCTGGAGGAACCCATGGTGCTGCTGGATCTGCCGGTGAGTCGCGACTATTTCATGCAGGCGTTCACCGACCATGGCCTGCGGCCCTCGGTGCGGTATCGTTTCGCCAATTTCGAGGCGGTTCGCGCAATGGTGGCCAGCGGCCACGGCTTTACGCTGCTCAACCAGCAGCCCAAGCTCGGGTATACCTATTCGGGTGGTGAGCTGCACCGACTGAGCATCGTCGAGCCGACGCGCGCGCTCGACATCGTGCTCGCCCGTCGCGCAGCCTCGGCGCCGATGACGCGCAAGGCGAGTCTGTTCGCCAACGAGGCGCGCCTCGCCGTCACCCGCATCATGGGAGTCTCCGCGGAGGCGGCTCAGTCCGCCTCGTAGACCGTCTCTCCACCGACGACGGTGCGCCGTACGCGGGCAGACCCCAGTGCATCGATCTCCCGCAGATCGCGGTCAACCCACACGAGGTCTGCCAACATCCCCGCGCGAAGCGCGCCGGTCGACGTTTCGAGGCGATTGATGTACGCGGCATTCGACAGGTAGGCGTCGAGCGCGACACCGAGCGGCAGCGCCTGCTCCGACAGCAAGGGCTCGGTCAACACGGCTGTGCCGATCGCATGCGGATCCTCCGGCACGCCGGTGCGGGTCACGGCTGTCCGCACCGACCACAGGGGGTTCGGATCGGTGACCGGCCAGTCGCTTCCTCCCACGATCCTCGCGCCGCTGTTGGCGATGTCGGCAAACGGGAAGTGGCGCCGCGCGCGCTGCTCGCCCAGGAGCGGCAGTTTGCGGGTGACGATCTCCTCGTCGGTCCGCGCCCACAGGGCGGTCACATTCGCCGTGGCATCCACCTCGGCAAACCGAGGCGCGTCGGCGGCGTCGACGACATCGAGGTGGGCGATGTGATGCCGATGCGCCGACACGCCGTTCGCCACTCGGGTGGCCTCCAAGGCATCCAGACAACTGCGTACAGCGGCGTCGCCGACGGCATGGAAGTGGATCTGAAAGCCGGCCGCATCCAGACCGATGCTCAAGCGCTGGAGATCCTCCGGCGCGATGAAGGTGATGCCGTGGTCGCCGTCGGTGCCAGTGAGCGGCTCAAGCATCGCGGCCGTGTGGTTCTCAACCATGCCATCGACCATCACCTTGACTGTGCCGCCGTCCAGGCGGGTGCTGCCCCGGAGTCGGTCGCGGATCGCCTCGAGTTCGGCGATCTGTTCGAGCCCGCGACCGCGGTCCCACCACAGCGCTGTCACGACACGTCCAGTGAGGAGGCCGCGACGGTCGAGCTCCTCGTAGACAGGAAGCGCATTGGGGCCGAGATCCGACACGCCGACGGCGGCGTCCTGCCAAGCTGTGACGCCCACGGAGTGCAGGCGATGCTGGGCGGCGAGCAGTGCCTCGATCAGGGTCGCCGAGTCGGGGTCCCCGCGGAGGTGGCTTATCAGGCTCAGAGCCCCCTCGACCAGAACACCGGTTGGCTCGCCCGCCGCATCCCGGAGAATCCGCCCGCCCTCGGGGTCCGGAGTGGTGGCGACGATGCCCGCCGCTGCCAGGGCGGCGCTGTTTACCCACACGCCGTGCGCGTCGTGGCTGAGGAGGACGACGGGGCGGTCGGAGACGACCGCATCGAGATCGCGGGCAGTGGGGAAGCCGCCGGGAAAGACGTCACCGAACCAGCCGCCGCCGGTGAGCACCGCCGCGTCAGGGTGTGCTGCGGCGTATTCGGCGACGATACGCAGGTACTCCGAGCGGTCGTGGACCGACGCGAAGTCGATACCGAGGAGGTGGAGCCCGGCCGTGAGTGGATGCACGTGAGCATCGTGGAAGCCGGGCAACAGTGTGCCGCCTTGCAAGTCGACGACCTCGTCGGCGGCGGCAAGCGGCGCGTGGTCGAATGCGACACTGTCAATTCGCGTGCCTCGGGTGACGACGTGCCCGCGGCGGAACTCGCCCTCCCCGAGGTACAGCAGGCCGTTCGTGTACAGCACCGTATGCATTGTCATAGGACCCTCTCGTCGATCGATATGCAAGCTTCAGCGTTGGGGTGCCACATTTCGCATTTGTAACGCAGATATTGCCCATACATTGCATCAAAGAATTAGATGCAATCTGTCGAGCGTCGCTATTTGCGCTTCCTTGGTTCCTATTCCGAAGCTAGACGCAGTCGCCCGACCCCCCGTCCCGGAAGGACACCTATGTTCCGCCCCACACGCTCCGTTCGCCACGCCGTCGCCGTCGGACTCGGCGCTTCCCTCGTCGCCCTCACTGCCTGCGCCGGCGCATCGGGCTCGGACGCTACCGACGCGGCATCTGCTTCCGACACTGTTGGAATGGGCATTCAGCCCTGGCTGGGCTACGGCCCCTGGTACATCGCTCAGGAGAAGGGGTACTTCGATGATCAGGGCGTCGACGTGACCATCACCAACTTCATGAACGACGCCGACATGAGCGCGGCTTTCGCCTCAGACCGCATCCAGATGGCCAACGCCGCCAGCCACAGCGCCCTGCAGCTGGTCGAGCAGGGTCTTGACATCTCCATCGTGCTTCTCCTGGACGCGTCTCTCACCGCCGATGCGATTCTCACGGACGGATCCATCACGGACGTCGCTGATCTCGCCGGGCAGAACATCGCATTCGAAGAAGGCTCGGTGAGTAACCTGCTCCTCGGATACGCCTTGGAAGAGTCGGGCCTGAGCCTCGACGACATCACCCCGGTGCCGATGGATCCGTCGGAGGCCGCCACCGCTCTCATCGGCGGAAGCGTCCCGGCCGCCGTCACCTACGAGCCCTACATCTCCGAGGCCAGTAAGGCCGGTGACTTTGAGGTCATCTTCACCGCCGCAGAGAAGGCCGGGCTTATCAGCGACGTGCTGGTCGTCGACAACGGCTACCTCCAAGAGAACCCCGACGCTGTCCAGAAGGTCGTCAACGCGTGGGGCCCCGCGATCGAGTTCTACCGCTCCGACACGGACGAGGCCCGCTCGATCATCGCCGAGAACGTCGGCAGCGACGTCGACGCACTCGCGACGGCATTCGACGGCATCGAGTTCTACTCCCTCGAGGAGAACAAGACCCGTTTCGGCGGCGACTACTTCCAGTCGGTGCTGCCGACGGTCCAGGACGTCGCCACTCAGATCGGGCTGCTCGAAGGCGGTGCCGATCTCGACAGCTTGGTCGACGACAGCTTCGTCGAAGCCGCCTCCTGATTCCAACCTATCCAGGAAAGTCACCATGACGATCTCCGCCCCGACCGCACCCGTCGCGCGCCGCAAGCGCGGGACGGGCGCGGTCCGCCCCGTCATCGACGCGTCGCTGTCGCGTCGGAAGTACATCTCGATCGCTGTCACCGGGTTCATCGTGCTCGTCGCCGTCTGGACGGCCATCACGGTGTCCGAACTCGTCAACCCGTTGTTTCTGCCGTCGCCGATCGCCGTGGTGCAGAAGGTCGGCGAGCAGGCGGTCAACGGCGAACTCTGGTCGGACATCGGCGTCAGCACGTACCGCGTGATGGTCGGCTTCCTTGCGAGCACCGTTCTCGCCGTCCCGATCGGCGTGCTGTGCGGATCGATCGCCCGCGTCGAGGCGGCCGTAGAGCCGATCATCGACTTCGTCCGGTACATGCCGGTGGTGGCCTTCGTCCCACTCACCATCCTGTGGGTGGGAACCGACCACACGCAGAAGTTCCTCATCATCTTCCTCGGCACGTTCTTCCAGCAGGTGCTGCTGTTCGCGGATGCCGTCAGGCGCGTCCCCGTCACGTACCGCAATCTCGGAGCGACCCTCGGCCTCTCCCGCGGACAGATTCTGATCCGAATCGTCTTCCCCGCGGCGCTTCCGCGCATCTGGGACGCCCTGCGCATCAGCCTCGGCTGGGCGTGGACGTGGCTCGTCGTCGCGGAGCTGGTCGCCGCCACCTCGGGCATCGGCTACCGCATCACTCAGGCGCAGCGCTTCCTCGAGACCGATCTCATCATCGGCTACGTGATCGTTCTCGGCCTCCTCGGACTCGTCTTCGACCAGATCATGCGCGCGCTCGGTCGCCGCTTCTTCCGCTACCTGAAGGGACGCTCCTGATGTCGTCGCCCACGCTCCTCGAGCCGAAAGTCCGCGTCGAGAAGGTCAACAAGCAGTTCGGCGCCGTCCACGCGCTGAGTGACATCACGCTCACGCTCGGCGAGCAGGAATTCGTGTCCGTCGTCGGCGCATCGGGGTGCGGCAAGAGCACACTGCTCTCGATCATCGCCGGGCTCGAACTGCCCACTACCGGCACGGCATTCATCGAAGGCAACCCGATTCACGGGCCGGGGCGCGACCGCGGCGTCGTGTTCCAATCGGCCACCCTGCTGCCCTGGCTCACCGCGATCGACAACGTCATCTTCGCTCTCCGCGGAGAACAGGGGATGTCGCGCCGGCAGCGCGTCGACCGAGCACGTGACGTGCTGGCGCAGGTCGGCCTGACAGGGTTCGAGGACTCGTTCCCCGCGCAGCTCTCCGGCGGCATGCAGCAGCGCGTCGCGTTGGCGCGCTCGCTCGCGTACGGGCCGGAGGTGCTCCTGATGGACGAGCCCTTCGGAGCTCTCGACGCGCTCACCCGCCGCACGATGCAGGAACTGCTGACCACGGTGTGGGAGCGGAACCGCATGACCGTCATGCTGATCACCCACGACATCGAGGAGGCCGTGTTCCTCTCGGACCGCGTGGTGGCCATGACACCGCGACCCGGCAAGGTGCGCGCCGAGTTCGCGATTGACCTGCCTCGTCCGCGTGACCCGGAGGTGATCGGCAGCCCTGAGTTCCACCACTACTACAGCGAGATCCTCGGGCTGATCCACCATGGCTGAGCAGCACGACGCGTTCGATTACGTCGTGGTGGGCGGCGGCACCGCCGGATGCATCGTGGCGGCGCGGCTGAGCGAGGACCCCGACGTCAGCGTGTGTCTGATCGAGGCCGGTCCGAGCGACGAGAAGGAGGAGCGCGCCGGTTCCATCCGGCGGTGGGCCGAGATGCTCGAGGGTGAGTTCGACCGCGACTATCGCAGCGTTCCACAGGAGCGAGGCAACTCCTCCATCCGACAGGCGCGGCTCCGCATCCTCGGTGGCTGCTCGACCGCGAACACCATGATCAGCTGGCGGCCCCTGCGCGGAGACCTCGAGGAGTGGGCGTCGCTGGGCGTAGACGGCTGGGACTACGAGACGGTGGCGCCCTACTTCGACCGCCTCGCGACACCGATCTCACCTGTCGCTCCCTCCGACCAGAACGACTACATCGCCGACGTGGTCGCGGCTGCGGCATCCGCTCTGGATCTGCCTCATCGCGAGACGTGGAACGATGCGGAGTTCACCGAGGGCGCCGGGTTCTTCGAGATCGGCTACGAGCCGTCGACGAACCTGCGTTCGTCGACATCGCGCGCCTATCTCCACGGTGTCGAGCGGCCGAACCTCACCCTCGTGCTCGAGGCGCTGGTCGACAGGGTGCTGGTGGAGTCGGGTCGCGCCACCGGCGTCCGTGCCCGCGTGGCGGGAGAGTGGCGAGAGGTGCGAGCGCGGCGCGAGGTCATCGTGAGCTGCGGCGCGATCGACTCACCGGCTCTGCTCATGCGCTCCGGTATCGGGCCGGCCGACGTACTCGCCTACGCGGGCGTCGACATGCTGATAGATCTGCCCGGCGTCGGTGAGAACCTGCAGGACCACGCTGAGGGGCTCATCGTCTGGGAGGCTCGCGGCGAGCGGAGCCCGGTGTCGGCGACGGGGTGGGATGCCGGCTACGCACTGCGCGTCGACGCCGACAGCACGGTGCCCGACATCTCGACGCACATCCCGCTGTACTCGTGGACCGTGCACGCCGAGACCTACGGCGCCGAGATCCCCGCAAACAACGCCTCGCTGGCGCCAAACGTCGCGAAGCCGCGCAGCCGTGGTCGCGTCTGGATCACTTCGACCGACCCCGACGCGCCCCCGGCGATCGACTACCGTGCCTTCACCGACAGCGAGGGTCGCGACGAACGGATGCTGGTCGAGGGCATAAAGCTTGCTCGCCGCGTCGCTCAGCAGGAACCGTTCGCCTCACACCTCGTACGCGAAGTGTTCCCCGGCGAGCAAGAGCTCTCCGACGAACAGCTCTCCGCCACCCTCCGGGCAACACATCAGACCGTCTACCACGTGTCATGCACGTGTCGAATGGGTGCAGACAACGACCCCGGCGCAGTCCTAGACGATCGCCTGCGCGTGCGAGGCGTCAATGGTCTTCGGGTCGTGGACGCATCAGCCTTCCCCACGATCCCTGCACTGAACCCGGTCGGCACCGTCATGGTCGTCGCCGAAAGAGCAGTCGAACTCATCTGCGAGGACGCGAGCGCAAATCGAGTCAGCGGCGGCAGTCGCGGAGCCGACTCAATCTCTGCACTGACCTCTTCAGCAGTCAATCATTGACACGAACAAGGAACCACACGATGGCCGCAGTGCCGGGTCGAGTCAGTTGGGAGTTGGAGAGGAGTTAGATGGAACGAGAGGATCTCCCTACCTGGGCCGACGTTCCAGCCTTGCCGGCGCATGAGCACGTGGATCTTCCTTCGCCCACAGACGCCGGCGTTCTTCGCACGCAGCCGCGCGCCCTCGGCCACCAGCAGCCTTCTCCTGCAGCTGCCGCCCACGGCACGGTCTTTCTCCCCGCGCTCGCCGCGGGGAGGTGAGGAAGTCACCCGCTTCGACGGCGACCACTCGCACATCGAGTGGGTCGGCGAACCCGACGCGCACCAACGCCTCCGGCGCGTTCGGAGGGCTCGCGGTCAAAGGTCTCTGCGCGACAAGTGGTGGCCGAACGTCCTCGGCCTGATGCAACGCGTCTAATCGGCCACGCTGGTGGGAGCGAGCGCAGCGCCGTAGTCGAGCAGATAGCGCGCAGCGAACTCGTCAAAGTGCCGGGTCAGTTCGACGCGCACCGTCGAGAGATCACCGCTTTCGATCGCTTCGACGATGCCGACGTGATCTTCGTACCGCATTCGGCTCGCGCCACGGTCCGCGCCGACGGCGATGATCATCATCTCGATCTGCCCGATCAGCTGCCTCCAGTGCTGGAGGAGTGTGTCATTGCCGCTCAGCTTGCACAGGAGTTCGTGGAACCCGAGGTCGGACTGGATCTGCGCGCCGAAATCGAGCTGGGGATCCTTCAGTCGAAGAATCGCGTTCCGCAGTTCACGCCCGATCTCGTGCCGGTCCTCGCGGGTGGCGAGCATCGAAGCCGCCAGGATCTCGAGAGCTGCACGGACCTGGAACACCTCTCGAATCTCCGCAGCGCTGATCTGGCGGACCGACAAGTGTCCGCGCCCATCCGCGACGAGCAGGCCTTCGTTCTGCAGCGGTCGCATGGCCTCGCGCAGTGTGCCGCGGCTGACACCGAGCTCGTCGCTCAGCCTCGTCTCCACCAGGTGATCGCCGGGCTGGATCTTGCCCGTGATGATGAGGTCCCTGATGTAGATCGTGCACCGCTCGCGCAGGGTGCGCTTGTCGAAGACAGCGTCGGCTCGCGCCACTGTTGTCTCCAATCGGTGTGAACGGGCGATGAGATCGACCATACTCATCGATTCATGCTTGGCTGGCCAACTCGGTGCTCGAGCGGTACATGCGAATCACCGAGGAGTCGTCGTCGCGCCCGAGTCCCGATTCGCGGGCGGCATGGAATCGGTCCTGCGCAGCATTCAGCAGGGGAGTGGGGATTCCTCGGTCTCGGGCAGCGTCTGCGACGAGGTCGGCGTCCTTGACGAAGATGTCGATGGCCGACAGCACCGGCGCGTCGTCCGAGAGCATTCGTGGGCCACGGTCGGACAGCATGAACGATCCGGCAGCCCCCGTCTCCACGATGGACAGCACCTGTTCTGGGTCCAGGCCGAGTCCGGCGGCGAGGCTCAGTGCCTCGGCAGCCGCGACCAGATGCGTCGCGCACAGGAGCTGATTGACGAGCTTGACCGACTGGCCGTCGCCGGGACGGGTGCCGCAACTGGCGAGTTTCGTGCCCAGCGATTGCAGGATCGGCTCGACGTTCTCGATGTCATGCGGCGTGCCGCCAAGAAGGATGGTGAGTTCGCCCGTCGTCGCTCTCGCCACGCCTCCCGTCACAGGGGCATCTACAACTCGCAGGCCTCGCGCGATCAATTGATCACCGGCGTCGACGACGGAATCCACGCCGACAGAGCTCATGATGATGATCGTGCTGCCCTCGTCCGCGCCGGTCGCGACGCCATCAGCGCCGAAGAGTGCTGTCTCGAGCTGGGCAGGAGACGCCACCATGACGATGGTTGCGTCGGCGCCGCGGGACGCATCGGCCGCCGACGCGGCGGCGTACGCCCCCAAACTCTCGAGTTCGCGGACACGTGCGGCATCAGGGTCGTACACGGCGACGTCGAACGCGGGGAGCAGGCGTCGGGCCATCGGGGATCCGATGGCACCAACCCCGATGAATGCCACTCTCATGCGATCCTCAATTCTCTTCCGGGCGTCGGCGCCCTAGATCATTCGCGCATCGGCAATCCGCCGGCGATGCCTCAACCATATTTATGTTGTCGTTTGTTTGTCAACATTTATATGCTAACTTCGACCACGCCGGCGTTCGGGCCGGAATCACTCCTGTTGCAAGGAAGCGAAGGAACGGAACGACGATGACTCCAACAACAAGCTCCCGCAGCCGCGGTCACCTGCGCGTGCTGGGCGCCGTGGCAGCGGCATCTGCGGCGGTGCTGATCCTGTCGGCATGTGCCGGGGGGAGTGCGCAGACTTCGACGGCTGCAGCCTCAAGCACGCTGAACCTCGGCTCCACTGCGCAGCCAGTCGGCTACGACACCGACTCGCTTCAGAGTGCGAACTACCTCCCCTACTTCCAGGCGGTCTACGATTCGCTGGTCCGTATGGAGCCGGACGGCACCCTCGTCCCGATGCTGGCCACGGACTGGGCGTTCTCCGATGACCGCCTCACCCTCACGATGAAACTGCGTGACGATGTCACCTTCACCGACAAGACTCCGTTCGACGGCGAAGCCGTCAAGGCGAACCTGGACCGGTACCGTGTCTCGACCGCGCCGGATGCGTCGTTTCTGAAGGACATCACGGAGGTCGAGGTCGTTGGCGAGCACGAAGTGGCGATCCACCTCAGTGCACCCAACCCGGCCCTGCCCACGTACTTCACGCGTGCGCCTGGCCTCATGATCAGCCCCACTGCGCTCGATCAGGAATCGCTCAAGACCGAGCCCATCGGGTCGGGACCATACGTGCTGGACCAGGACCAGACCGTGATCGGCTCGAAGTACGTGTACACGCGGAACGACGACTACTGGGACCCCGACCTGGTCAAGTACGACTCCATTGTGTTCAACTACTTCGCCGACCCGAACGCCTCCCTGAACGCACTTCGCTCCGGCCAGATCGATGCGGCGCCCATTCTGGTGCCGGACGCCAGCGTGGTGGAGGGCGCAGGATTCACCATTAACGAGACCCAGTTCGACTGGCTCGGACTGACCTTCTTCGACCGCGCCGGCGCTGTCGTTCCCGCCCTCGGTGATGTCCGCGTGCGCCAGGCGCTGAACTACGCGGTCGACGGCGACGAGATCCTCGCCGCTATCGGTGAGGACCGGGGCACCTCCACCACGCAGATCTTCTCGAAGGACTCGGCCGGGTTCATGGAGGACCTCGACGACGCGTACCCGTATGACCCGGATAAGGCACGCGAGTTGCTGGACGAGGCCGGCTACGTGGATCGGTTCACGCTCTCGATGCCGACGACAGCCTTCTTCGACCAGGCGATCTACGCCACGGTGAAGCAGCAGCTCGCCGATGTCGGCGTCACCGTCGAGTACACCGATGTCGGGCAGGATCTCATCGCAGATCTGAAGGCCGCGGAGTTCCCGGCGACAGTCATGCAGTTCGCGCAGCCGATCGACTGGCAGCTGATCAACGAGTACCTCACGACGGGTGCCTCGTGGAATGTGTTCAAGGTCGACGACCCGACCGCGAACGAGATCATCGCTCGCGTGCAGACGGGCACCGACGAAGAGAGCGCTGCCGCCACCGTCGAACTGAACGAGTACGTCGTGGAGCAGGCCTGGTTCGCGCCGTGGTACCGGATCGACAGCCTCTACGCGACCGACGCGGACACCACCGTCCAGATGCAGGCGAACAACGTCGCTCCGTACATCTACAACTACGCCCCGGCATCCTGAACCGGATGGGTGTCCGCCGCTGCGCGGGCACCCATCCGCCAACACCTCGATCCATTCGTCCCATGAGGACCCAGCGGCCGAACCCTGGCCACCCGCACCCCGTCGCCGGGGACCACACCGAAGGAGCTGACCTGCGATGCTCATGTTCCTCCTGAGGCGAATCGCCTCCGGACTTGCGATGCTGCTCGTGATCACGGCGCTCGCGTTCTCACTTCTGTACCTCGCCAGCGGAGATGTCGCATCCCGAATCCTCGGACCGACAGCGACGCAGGATCAGGTCAACCAGATGTCCGAGCAGCTCGGGCTCGACCGCCCGCTCTGGATTCGCTATCCCGAATGGCTCATCCTCGCCATCCAGGGAGACCTCGGACGGTCGTGGTTCACCAGCGAGCTCGTCGCGGACAGCATCGGCAGTCGCGTCGCGGTGACCCTGTCGTTGGTGATTCCCGCGACCATCTTGATCGGACTCATCTCCGCCTTTCTCGGCGTAGCTGCCGCGATCTACCGTGGCTGGATCGACAAAGTCGTACAGTTCGTGGGCGTCGTCGGCTTCGCGATCCCCAGCTTCCTCATCGCCCTGGGCCTGGTGATCTTGTTCGCGGTGCAGCTGCAATGGCTGCCGGCGACCGGTTTCGTGCCACTGTCCGAGTCGGTGACCGGATGGTTGGCTGCCACCCTGCTTCCCGTCACCGCTCTCGTCATCCACGGAGTCGCCGGGACCGCCCAGCAGGTGCGTGGCGCCGTCATCGACACGCTGCAGCAGGACTATGTCCGCACGCTTCGCAGTCGAGGCCTCCGATCCCGCACCATCATCTATGGCCATGTGCTCCGCAACGCCGGCGGCCCCGGTCTCGCCGTGCTTGCCCTGCAGTTCGTCGGGCTGCTCGGCGGCGCCGTGATCGTCGAGCAACTGTTCGCCCTCCCCGGGCTGGGCCAGCTCGCGGTCTCGGCAACCACCCGCGGAGACCTTCCCCAGGTGATGGGTGTTGTGATCGTCATCGTGATCATCGTGCTGCTGGTCAACCTCCTCATCGACATCGCCCAAGGCTGGCTGAACCCGAAGGTGAGGATCTCATGACCACGCCGACCGTCACCATCGCGCTCGACTCCGAACGAGCACAGCGCCCGCACCCGGTCAAGACGCTTCTTCGCGACCCTGTCGCCATCGCGGCGGCCGTCTACCTGCTGGTCCTGGTCGTCGCGGCTGTCTTCGCGGAGGTGATCGCTCCATACGACCCCAACGCCTCCGACCTGAGCATCTCGCTCGCACCGCCCAGCGCCGAGCATCTGCTGGGCGGTGATGTCGCCGGGCGGGACGTGTTCTCACGGCTCGTCTTCGCGACGCGTTACAGCCTGCTCGGCGCACTCATCGCCCTCGGCGTCGCGCTCATCGTCGGAGTCGTATCCGGGCTGGTCGCCGGCTACTTCGGACGCTGGTTCGACGGCGCCTCGTCATGGGTCACCACCCTGAACATGGCGCTGCCCGGAATCATCGTGCTGCTCGCGGCTCGCGCCGTCTTCGGTCCCTCTCTCTGGCTATCGATGGTGATCTTCGGCCTGCTGTTGTCGCCCGCCTACTTCAGGCTGGTGCGGACGCTGGTGAAGTCCGTGCGGGCGGAGCTGTACATCGATGCCGCGAAGGTGTCCGGGCTCAGCGACCTGCGGATCATCTTCCGCCACGTCCTCAACAACGTCCGGGGCCCGATTATCCTGCAGTCGTCGATCGTCATGGCGATCGCCATCGGAGTGCAGGCCGGCCTCGAGGTGCTCGGCCTCGGCGATCTGGCCGTCCCTGGCTGGGGCGCCATGCTGAACGAGGCGCTGTCACGGATCTACGTCGCTCCACACCTCATCCTCATCTCCGGCACCGTGATCGTGCTCACCTGCGTCGCGCTGGGAGTGCTGTCGAACTCCATCCGCGACGCGCTGCAGGAGCGACGCCCACGGGTCAAGTCTCGGCACGCCGTGCAGCAGCAGGAGACAGCGGCGGCGACGGACTCGGTAGCTGGCCCGCCAGGAGTGATGCTGGCCGCGCACGATCTCGAGGTCTCGTACCCCGACGCGAATGGTGCGCATCGCAGCGTCGTGCACGGCGTCTCGCTCGAGGTCCGCGCGGGGGAGGTCCTCGGCCTGATCGGAGAGTCCGGATCGGGCAAGTCGCAGACCGCGTTCGCGATCATGGGGCTCCTGCCGCAGGGCGGCATGATCACACGCGGACACGTGTGGTGGAAGGGCGCAGACGTCACCCACGCGTCGGAGAGGAAGCGAGCGCAACTTCGCGGGCCCGGCATCGCCTATATCCCGCAGGAACCGATGAGCAACCTCGACCCGTCCTTCCGGATCGGCAGTCAGTTGACCGCGCCGATGCGCCAGCACCTCGGAATCAGCCGCGCCGAAGCCCGACGGCGAGCCAGAGACCTTCTTGCGCGGGTCGGCATTCATGACCCTGACAAGACCATGCGCGCCTACCCGCACGAGATCTCCGGCGGTATGGCACAACGCGTACTGATCGCCGGCGCAGTGTCGTGTGATCCCGAACTGATCATCGCCGACGAACCCACCACCGCGCTGGACGTCACCGTTCAGGCGGAGGTGCTCGAACTGCTGCGAGGCCTGCAGAAGGAGCGAGGCATGGCACTGCTCCTCGTGACACACAACTTCGGTGTCGTCGCCGACCTGTGCGATCGCGTCGCCGTGATGCAGAAGGGGCTCATCGTCGAGGAGAGCTCTGTCGCCGACGTGTTCGACCACCCGCAGCATCCGTACACGCGTTCGCTCCTGGACGACATCCTCGAGAACGAACCGGTCCGCCCCGCGGTGCGGCCTGCCATGGAAGGACTGAAGGCATGAGCGATCCGCTTCTGGTCGTCAAGGACCTGCATGTGACCTACCCGCTGCGCGGATGGCGGAAGACCTTCCACGCGCTGAAGAGCGTCTCGATCGACATCCATCGCGGCGAGACCGTCGGTCTCGTCGGCGAATCTGGATCCGGCAAGTCCACGCTCGGTCGGGCGATCCTCGGGCTGGCCCCGGTCACTGGTGGGTCGATCACGTACAAGGGGCGCGACATCGCTCACCTGCGCTCCGCTGAACGGCGGAGGTTGGGAAACGAGATCCAAGTGGTCTTCCAGGACCCGTACAGTTCTCTGAACCCGGCGTTCACCATCGAACAGATCCTGACCGAGCCGCTCAGCACACGGTCCAGCTCGCGGCGAACCGCCGCGCAGCGGGTGCGGGAGCTGCTCGACCAGGTCCACCTGCCGCAGAACGCGATGGACCGGTTCCCCTGGGAGTTCAGCGGCGGCCAGCGACAGCGCATCGCAATCGCGCGGGCACTCGCGCTGGAGCCCGAACTCATCATCTGCGATGAACCCGTCTCGGCGCTGGACCTGTCCACACAGAAGCGTGTGCTGGAACTGTTCCGCGAAGTGCAGGACGCAACAGGGGTCGCTTACCTGTTCATCTCGCACGATCTCGAAGTTGTGCGCGCCTTGAGTCACGAGGTCTCCGTGATGTACCGGGGAGAAATCGTCGAGTCCGGAACCGCGGCACAGGTCACTTCCGACCCTCGAGACCCCTACACCCAGCGACTGCTCATGGCTGCACCCCTTCCTCACCCCGAACGACAGCGAGCCCGCCGGGAAGAGCGCCGCGCCATCCTCGGAGAGCAGTCCGTCACCCCCACCGACACCGCAATCGCCGTCTGAGACACTCACATGACACTCGCTTCACTTGCTTCGCCCACGCTCTCCTCCGTCTGCTTCCGGCACCTTCCATTCGCGGATGCCCTCGCCCGGAGTGCTGAACTGGGCTTCGAGAGCATCGACCTCGTCGGCCTGCGCGGCCTCTGCGACCACGTGCCCTCCATGAGCACCCCCGAAGAACTGCGGGCGGCTGGTCGGCAGTTCCGGGCCTCGCATCTGCGCGCCTCCAGCATCAACGCGGATCCCGGTTCTTTCGACGGCTACGACGATACGGACGCGGTCATGAGCCGCGTCGAGAACCTCCTCGCCCTCGCCCTGGAGTGCGAGGTGCCGCTGCTGGTGCTGCCTGCGGGGGAGAAGACGGAGGCTCCCGTCGCCGATCGGCAGATCGGCCGCATGACTGCCGCCCTCAATCAGGCGGCGGACCGGGCCCGGGAGAAGGGCGTCCGTCTCGCCGTCGAAGCCCCCTACTTCGGCCGCCCTGTGGACAACATCGACCTGGCGAACGAGATGCTCGCCGGCCTTGACCCGTATGTCGAGCTCGCGTTCGATGTGTCCCACATCGAGGCAGCGGATGAGTCGGTGATCACGGCCTGGGAGCTGTTCTCGTCGCGGGTCGGGATCGTCCATCTTCGCGACGCGGACAGCCGGAATGTGCGCCGTGTCATCGGTGCGGGTCGCGTGGACTTTGCAGCGTTCTACCGCGCGATGGCGGCCACCGCGTATCGCGGCGACATAGTGCTCGAACTGGAGACCCGAGACAGCCCGTATGCGACAAAGGAAGACGAAGTGCTCGCCGCTGTCGCGTACCTCAACGAGATCGTCACGGAAGACAAGGAAGTAGTGCGATGAAGTACAACCGCATCGGTGCAAGCGGGCTCGAGGTGTCCGCCGTGACGCTGGGATGCATGAGCTATGGCGATCCCGATATCGGGTCGCACGGCTGGACACTCCCAGAGGATCAAAGCCGCGACTTCATCCGTCGGGCTCTGGAGCTCGGTATCACGACGTTCGACACCGCGAACGCATACTCACTCGGCCGCAGCGAGGAGATCGTCGGCAAGGCGATTAACGACTTCGCCCGGCGCGAAGAGGTCGTCATCGCCACCAAGGTCTGCGGGACCATGCGGCCGGGCCCGAACGGTCGAGGACTCTCGCGGGGTCACATCCTCGAGCAGGTCGACGCGAGTCTGCGCCGGCTCGGTACGGACTACATCGACCTGTATCAGATTCATCGCTGGGACGAGAAGACTCCCATCGAGGAGACGATGGAGACCCTCAACGATCTCGTGAGATCAGGAAAGGTCCGCTATCTGGGCGCTTCGTCGATGTGGGCTTGGCAGTTCGCGAAGGCGCAGTACACAGCCAAGCTCAATGGGTGGACCCCCTTCATCTCGATGCAAGCGCAGTACAACCTCCTCGCCCGCGAGGATGAACGCGAGATGTACCCGTTTTGTCTCGACCAGGGCGTCGGTGCCCTTCCCTGGAGCCCGCTAGCTCGCGGAAAGCTGACCCGCCCCTGGGACGAAAACTCCACGAGATTCGAGAGCGACCCGCTCGCGCCGACCCTCTACCACCAGAACGAAGCCGGCGACCGCAGGATCGTCGACGCCGTGTTCGCCATTGCCGACGAGCGGGCTGTGTCTCCGGCTCAGGTGGCGCTCGCATGGGTGATGCATCAGCCGGTTGTCGCGTCCCCGATCGTCGGTGCGACCAAGCTGAAGCATCTCGGTGATGCGGTCGCCGCCGTCGACCTGGAGCTCAGCAGTGATGAGCTCACACGGCTCGCCGAGCACTACGGTCCGCACGCGATGGAAGGAATGGCGTGGTGACAACGGTCGAAATTGCCGGTACGTCGTTTCTCGTTGACGGGGCCGTCGCGAACGCCGGTCGCACCGTTCGCGGCGTCCCGGTCGACGGGCTCCTGCTGAACAGCCGAATGATCAACGGTATCTTCGACGACGTCAACCCGGAGACGGTCGACAAGTGGGCGTACCCGGACACGGGCACATGGGATGCCGAGCGCAACGTGTTCGAGTTCATCGCAGCGATGCCGGAGTGGAAGAGCAAAGGGCTCGACTGCTTCACGATCGGCATTCAGGGCGGCAGCCCGCAGGGATACAGCGAGACGCAGCCTTGGGACACCGGGGGATTCGACGCGGATGGTGGTCTGCGACCGGCGTTCGCGGAGCGATTGACGCGCGTGCTCGACGAGGCCGACCGACTCGGCTTCGTGGTGATCGTCGACTACTTCTATCAGGGCCAGGAGATGCGGCTGATCGACGAGGCGGCCGTTCGCCGCGCGACCGTCGAGGCGACCCGCTTCCTGCTGGAAGGGGGCTGGCGGAATGTGCTCGTGGAGATCGCGAATGAGGTGAACTTCGATTGGGAGTACACCCACAGTCGCAACATGCGGTGGGATCGCGTGCATGAGCTGATCGCCCTCGCCCAGTCGATCGAGTTAGAAGGTCGCCGGTTGGCGGTGAGCACGAGCTTCGCCGCCATCGACCCGATCATGACCCCCGAGGTCGCAGCGCAAGCCGACTGGATCCTCCTGCACGGCAACGGCACGCCGAATCCGGAGCGACTCACCGAGATGGTGGAGGAGGTGCGCGCGATGCGCGCGTACGCCGCTAACCCGCGCCCGATCATGTTCAACGAGGACGATCACTTCGACTTCGACAAGCCGCACAACCACATGATCGAGGCACTTCGCGCCGGCGCGTCCTGGGGGTACTTCGACCCCGGCTCCATTACGGTGATGCCGCCGCGGCCGACCATCGGAAACTACCGTGACGGATACCAGGCCGTGCCGGTGAACTGGGGCATCAGTTCGGAGATCAAGCGTGGATTCTTCGACGCGATCTCCGACGGTCTCCCGTCGTGACGCGTCTGTGGAACGCGCCGGCGGACTTCGCCGACGAGATGATCGACGGGTTCGTCGCGGCGAACGAGCGATACGTCCGCCGCGTTCCCGGCGGTGTGGTGCGTTCGACGGTGTCGCCGGCCGGTCAGGTCGCGGTCGTCGTGGGCGGCGGCTCGGGCCACTACCCCGCGTTCGGCGGGCTGGTGGGTCCGGGGCTCGCGCACGGCGCCGCGATGGGCAACCTGTTCGCCTCCCCCTCGACGCAGCAGGTGTTCGCGGTCGCGAAGGCCGCCGACAACGGCGGCGGCGTGTTCTTCTCCTACGGCAACTATGCCGGCGACGTGCTGAACTTCGACGCGGCGCAGGAGCGGCTGCGTGCCGAGGGCATCGCGTGCGAGACCGTCACGGTCACCGACGACATCGTCAGCGCGACCGCCGACGAGAAGCACAAGCGGCGCGGCATCGCGGGCGACCTCACGGTGTTCCGCATCGCGGCCGCCGCGGCCGAGGCCGGCGCCGACCTCGCCGAGGTCACTCGCCTGGCCCGCCTCGCGAACGAGCGCACCCGGTCGTTCGGGGTCGCGTTCACCGGCTGCACGCTGCCGGGAGCTGAGGCCCCGCTGTTCACTGTCCCGGAAGGGCGCATGGCGGTCGGTCTCGGCATCCATGGGGAGCCCGGCATCGACGAGACCGACATCCCCACCGCCGACGGACTGGCCGAGCTGCTCGTCGAGCGGCTGCTGGCCGAGGTGCCCGACGGCATCGAGCTCGCGGGTGCCCGGGTGGTGCCGATCCTCAACGGCCTGGGGTCGCTGAAGTACGAGGAGATGTTCGTCGTCTACCGGCGCATCGCACAGCTGCTCCAGGGCGCCGGGCTCGAGATCGTCGACCCGCATGTGGGCGAGTACTGCACGAGCTTCGACATGGCCGGCACCTCACTCTCCCTGTTCTGGCTGGACGACGAGCTCGCACCGCTGTGGGAGACCCCCGTCGACACCCCCGCCTACCGGCGCGGCTCGGTCGCCCCCCAGCAGCGTCTCGTCGCCGCCGACAGCACCGCCGAGGTGGCCGAGGCGATCGAGCCCGGGGACGAGGCATCCCAGTCCGTTGCCCGCACGGTGCTCGCCGCGGTGCGCACGATCGCCCAGACCGTCGACACGCACGTCGACGAGCTCGGCCGCATCGACGCGATCGCCGGCGACGGCGACCACGGCATCGGCATGCAGCGCGGCTCGCACGCCGCGCTCGCTGCCGCCGAAGTCGCGGTGCAGGCCGGTGCCGGCGCCGGCACGACGCTGGCGCACGCCGCCGACGCCTGGTCCGACAAGGCCGGTGGCACGTCGGGCGCGCTGTGGGGCGTCATCCTGAACGCGGTCGCTGCGAAGCTCGGCGACCAGGGCCGTCCTGACGCCGCGGCCATCGCCGCGGGCGTGGCCGCCGGTTCGCGCGGGGTCACCGACTACGGCAAGGCCGAGGTCGGCGACAAGACGCTCGTCGACGCGCTCGTGCCGTTCAGCTCGACCCTCACCGGTGCGGTGGACGCCGGCGCGGGTCTCACCGACGCGTGGCGGACGGCGGCGGATGCGGCGACCCGCGCCGCGACCGCGACGGCGGACCTCCTGCCCCGCATGGGCCGCGCGCGCACGCACGGCCAGAACAGCGTGGGCACCCCCGACCCGGGCGCGATCAGTCTCGCGCTCATCGTGACCGCCATCGGAGAAACACTCGCCGCCGAGAAGCTCGCGGCCGAGGACCAGAAGGAGAACGCACATGGCTGAGCCCCTGCGCATCGTGATCGGCGCCGACGACGCCGGATTCGACTACAAGGAGATCCTCAAGAAGGACCTCGAGCAGAACCCCGGCGTGATCGAGGTCATCGACGTGGGCGTGGACGCCTCCGGCCACACCCCGTACCCGAAGGTCGCCATCGAGGCGGCCCAGCAGGTCGCGGCCGGAACCGCAGACCGGGCGCTGCTCATCTGCGGCACGGGCCTGGGCGTCGCCATCGCGGCCAACAAGGTGCCCGGCATCCGCGCCGTCACCGCCCACGACTCGTACTCGGTGGAGCGGGGCGTGCTGTCCAACAACGCGCAGGTGCTCACCATGGGCCAGCGCGTCGTCGGCATCGAGCTCGCCCGCCGCCTCGTGCGCGAGTGGCTCACCTACCGGTTCGACACCACCTCGGCGTCGGCCGACAAGGTCGCCGTCATCGACGAGTTCGAGACCACCGGGTCCTGCTGATGCCCACGGTCACGGTCGGGGTGAGCCTGAAGACGTACTTCGGGCATCAGCGGGCACGCGCGTGGTTCGCCGACGTCGCGGCCCGCGCAGGCTCCCACCCCGCCGTGGCCGACGGGTCGGTGCAGTTCTTCGTCATCCCCACCTACCTGCAGATCCTCCCCGCCCTCGAGGCGTTCGCCGGCACCCCGGTGCTGGTGGGCGCGCAGGACGTCTCCGCCTACCCACCGGGCGCGTACACCGGCGAGGTCACCGCCGAAGAGCTCGCCGAGGTCGGTGTCCGGGTCGCCGAGATCGGCCACGCCGAACGGCGCCGCCTGTTCGACGAGACCGACACCGTCACCGCCGGCAAGGCCACCGCCGCCCTCACCCACGGCATCACCCCGGTGCTCTGCATCGGCGAGGCCGAGCACCTCGGTGCCCCCGCCGCCGCGCTCGCAGGCGCCGAGCAGCTCGCCGCGAACCTCGAACAGGTCCCCGCCGGCCCCGTGATCGTCGCGTACGAGCCGGTGTGGGCGATCGGCGCCGCCGAACCCGCCCCCGACGAGCACATCGCCACCGTCACCCAGGCGCTGCGCGCCGCGCTCGACGCCGACCCCGCGCGTGCCGGCAGCGTCGTGATCTACGGCGGCTCCGCCGGCCCCGGGCTCCTCACCCGCCTCGGAGACAGCGTCGACGGGCTCTTCCTCGGCCGCTTCGCCCACGACCCCGACGCCCTCGTCGCCGTTCTCGACGAAGCCGCCGCCCTCCAGTCAAGGGACATCGCACCCCCGTCGGTGAGTCGGTGAACGACAACCCCGCCGACGAGCCTCGCATCTCCTCGCGAGGTCCATACGCACGATCCGCCGAGACGCGAAGCCGCATCGTGGCGGCGGCGTGGGCGGTGTTCTCTGAAGTCGGCTACACCAAAGCATCCGTATCCGAGATCGCAGCGCGCGCCGAGATCTCCGGTGCGCAGCTCTTCTACTACTTCTCCTCCAAGGAGGACCTTCTGAACATCGTCCTCGAAGAGCGCGACAGCGTGGCGGCCGACTTGCGTACCATCGAGGAGGCGCCGGTGCAGGACATCCCGGAAGCGCTGTTGATGCTCGCCGCGCGCAACACTGACATTCCTGGAAATGTGCGCATACACACGATCCTGGCGGTCGAATCGATAGCGGAAGGACACCCCGCTCACCAGCACTTCCAGGAGCGGTACCGTCAGTTGCGCGAGAGCTTTCTCGCAGCTTTTGGATCGATGGCGACGGCGGGATACCTCGCACCCGATATCAGCGCTGAGTACGCAGCGCAGTCCACGCTGGCACTTTGGGACGGACTTCACACCCAATGGCTTGTCGAGCCCAGGGCCGCGGATGTCGCCGCGAGCCTTCGTCAGCACCTTTGCTCGCTCGTAGACGCTCGGTGTAGCCGGTTGCTCGGTCTCCAGCGGTGAAGCTGCCACCGGAGTCATTCTGTCGTGGACGCGAGAACGCGAGGACGTCGAGCGGAGGCCCGACCGGGCGCGGGTCGGAGGAGCTGCAACTTTGCCTCGCGCACCCGACGCATCTGCATGCCGCTTCGGAATTGCGGAGGCCACGCCATCCGCGAGCAACCGCTCATGGTGCTTCCCGCTCACAGCCCTATCGTGGCCGACGGGCTGCCACGCCGGGACGTCCATGGGCCTCCCGCTCACGCTCACGCAGCAGTCCCCTTCTACACATTCGGTGGTCTGATCGCGACTTCGGAATGGGTACAGAAATATCGATGCTCAGGACTGAATCCGCTGGGTCCGCCCGGCGCCTTGGCCCGATTGCAAGGAATCTGCACAACCTCTCCTCATGACGCCGGTGATCCGTACTGGGAGCGGGCGACGCGTTCGACGAAGGATCTGAGCCAGCGATGTTCCGGGTCATGCTCGTGCACGGGATGCCAGAACATGTACATGCCATAGCTCGGCATAGCGAACGGTGGGGTAAGCATTCGCAACCACCAAATGCCAGACGAGCTGCTCGGATCGGGCGGGACTGCTGCACGAGTAGGTGACATCTGATCTGGCTTGCCCCGAGGGGCGTGCCTGGAAGGATGTTGCTGTGCCCAAGCCGTACCCGAGCGAGTTCCGTGACGACGTGGTGCGCGTCGCCAGGAATCGCGAGCCCGGAGTGACGATCGAGCAGATCGCGAAAGACTTCGGCGTTCACCCGATGACGCTGCAGAAGTGGATGCGTCGCGCTGACATCGACGAGGGCGCCAAGCCGGGCCAGACCCGCACCGAGTCCGCTGAGCTGCGCGAGGCGCGCAAGCGGATCCGGCTGCTCGAGCAGGAGAACGAAGTGCTCCGCCGCGCGGCAGCGTATCTGTCGCAGGCGAACCTGCCGGGAAAAGGCTCTACCCGCTCGTGAGTGAGCTCGCCGCGGACGGTGTTCCCGTCGCGGTGACGTGCCGGGTGCTCAAGCTCTCCCGCCAGCCCTACTACCGGTGGCTGGCGGACCCCATCACCAACGCCGAGGTGGTGGAGGCGTATCGCGCGAACGCGTTGTTCGACGCGCACCGCGACGACCCCGAGTTCGGGCACCGGCTCCTCGCCGACGAGGCCCGCGATGCCGGCGAGGCAATGGCGGACCGCACCGCGTGGCGGATCACGTCGAGCAACGGCTGGTGGAGCAGGTTCGGCAAACGCCGGCGCGGCAAGGGCGGAAAGGTCGGACCGCCGGTGCACGAAGATCTCGTCGAACGCGACCCCACCGCCGCCGCGCGGAATCAGCTGTGGCTGACGGACATCACCGAGCACAACACCGGCGAGGGCAAGCTCTACCTCTGCGCGATCAAGGACGTGTTCTCGGGCAAGATCGTCGGATACTCGATCGACTCCAGGATGAAGTCACACCTCGCGGTGAACGCGCTGCGCAACGCCGTCGCGATGCGCGGCGACGTCGCCGGCTGCGTGATCCACAGCGACAGAGGATCGCAATTTCGCAGTCGGAAGTTCTTGCGCGAGATCGCCCATCATCGGATGGCCGGATCGATGGGTCGCGTCGGCGCCGCGGGTGACAACGCCGCCATGGAAAGCTTCTTCGCCCTGCTGCAGAAGAACGTCCTCAACCGCCGTTCCTGGGCCACCCGCGAGGAACTGCGGATCGCGATCGTCACCTGGATCGAGCGGACCTACCACCGGCGCCGCCGGCAACCCCGTCTGGGCCGTTTGACCCCGGTCGAGTTCGAGGCGATCATGAACACGCCAGCCGCTCTCGCGGCGTGACTAGGAACTGTCACCTATCCGTGCAGCAGTCCCGGCGAGACGCCGTGAACCCTGGCGTTAGCGACGGCACCGCTTGGCCGCGCGCAGAGCCAATTCCACGCGCGGAGAGGTCGGCGGCAAGCTCGCGAAAGCTCTTCGGCGTCTTCTCCGAAAAGAACAGCTAGCGTGGTCATCGTCGATGAATACCGGTTCGGGAGGAGTGGTGATGGCCAAAGATCAGCCGCTTGCCGTGGACCCGATCGCGGAGGCCAAGCGCCAATGGATCGCCCACGGGTGGGTATCGTCGGCGACGGGCATGTCGACCGTCACCTCGATAATGCGGGCGCAGCAAGTGATGCTCGGCCGTGTGGAGCGCGCGCTGGCTCCGTTCGAGCTCTCATTCGCCAGATTCGAGCTGTTGCGGCTTCTGGCGTTCTCGCGCGATGGCCAGATGCCGCAGTCAAGCGTCATTGCGCGACTTCAGGTGCACCCCGCCAGCGTCACGCACACCGTTCGCCGACTCGTCCGAGACGGTCTGGTGCAGCGCGAACCGCATCCTCAAGACGGCAGAGCCGCCCTCCTGCTTCTCACAGAGCGTGGGCGCGATCTTGTAGAGCGGGCAACAGTCGATCTCAACGCCGTTTTCGCCGACCCTGCCCTCGCCGAACCTGAAATGGTTTCTCTTGTTCGCACCCTCGCTCGATTCCGCCAAGGCGAAGGCGACTTCGCGGAGCCGGTCGATTTCCCCGAACCGCTCTGAAGCGGCTGGCACCCGATTAGCGATGCGCGAACTGTGGGGCGCGTTTCTCGCGGAACGCCGCCATTCCCTCCTTCTGGTCGACGGTATCGAAGAGCGACGCGAAGACGTGTCGCTCAGTGCGAAGGCCCTCTGCGAGCGTGGTTTCCATCGCAGCGTCCAGGACGGCTTTCGCCGCGTAAACGGATGGAAGTGACTTGGACGCGATCGTCTCAGCCAGGTGTCTAGCCTCCGTCAGGAGATCCTGCGGGGAAACAATACGTGAGACGAGCCCAGCTCGCTCCGCCTCGGTCGCGTCCATCAAGCGGCCGGTGAGGATCAGATCCGCGGCCTTGTAATAGCCGATTGCTCGCAGGAGGCGTTGCGAGCCCCCCATTCCGGGGATGACGCCCAGGTTGATCTCGGGTTGACCGAACTTCGCCGTATCAGCGGCGAGGATTATGTCGCACATCATCGCCAACTCGCACCCGCCGCCCAGAGCGTAACCCGCGACCGCTGCGACGACGGGCGTCCGCACCGCCGCGAAATCCGCCCAGGGGCCGAAATGATCGTCCATCGTCATCTCGATGCCGGTTTTCGCCTCCATCTCCTTGATGTCCGCACCCGAAGCGAAAGCTCGCTCCGAGCCGGTGAGCACGATCGCTCCCACCGACGAATCTTCGTCGAAAGCTCTCGCCGCAGCCACGACTTCACGCATCACCGTGCTGTTCAGCGCGTTTAGCGCTTCGGGTCGATTGAGAGTGATCTGCCCAACCCTCCCGTAGGCCTCAGACAGAATCGTCGTGTAGGTCATCGCCGCGCCCGCCCTTCGCGGATGGCTTCGATGATGCCCGAGAAGTCTTTCCTCGATCCGTCTCCATCCGAGTAGGCGCGATAGATATCCTGCGCAAGGATTCCCATCCGCGCGTCTACCCCCGTCATCTCGATTGCCTGTCGAGCGAGGCCGAGATCCTTCGACATCAGCGCGCCGGCGAACCCTGGCTCAAAGTTCCTGTTGGCCGGGCTCGACGGCACGGGGCCAGGCACAGGGCAGTTCGTCGTGAGCGCCCAGCACCGACCCGTGGCGTTCGATGCAACATCAAACAGGGCCTGGTGCGTCAGTCCGAGTCTCTCGCCGAGCACGAATGCTTCGGCCACAGCGACCTGGGTGATGCCGAGGATCATGTTGTTGCACACTTTCGCCGCCTGCCCGAGCCCGGGCGCGCCACAGTGCACGACGCGTCGCCCCATGCGTTCGAGAATCGGACGGGCGAATGCGAAGTCCGCCTCGCTGGCGCCCACCATGAAGGCGAGCGTTGCTTGCTCGGCGCCGATCACGCCACCGGAAACCGGTGCGTCTAGTGCTCGATGCCCGGCCGCCTCAGCGAGAGCATGCGCATGCCGCGCCTCGTCAACAGCGATCGTGGAGGAGTCGATGAAGACTGTGCCAGGCCTCGCGACGTCGAGGAGCCCGGCATCGCCATCACGGCCAGCGTACGCGTCAACGACGTGACGACCGGTGGGCAGCATCGTGATGACGACATCAGCGTTAATTACGGCGCTGACCGCGGAGTCCGCGAGCGTCAGCCCCGCGGCGACCGCCGCTTCGACGGCGAGTGGCATGGGATCGAAACCGACGACAGTGTGACCGCCACCGGCAAGATTGAGGGCCATGGGGAGTCCCATGTGGCCCAGCCCGAGGAAAGCGATCGTGCTCATGATGTCTCCTTTGACGAAAGGGAAGGAACGAGATTGAGAGTGCCGCCCGCCCCGGCAGTGAAGTACCCGTCTACCTCAGCTGGGGTGACACCAGCTAGCGTGGGCGGCTGCCAGCGCGGTGCGCGGTCCTTTTCGATCACTTGGGCGCGGATGCCTTCAGCGAAGTCTGGCGCGACCAGTGCGTTCATAGACACGATGAACTCCTGCTCGAGCACCGCCTCGAGCTCGAGGTCCCGTGCGCGCCGAAGAGATTCCAACGTCACTGACAGCGCCAGCGGCGACTTCTCCAGAATTCGGTCCGCGAGTGTGATCTCACCGATCTCGCGCAACGCTGTCACGATGTCATTGACGTCGCCCTCTGCGAACGCAGATGCGAGCGCGCCGGAGCGATCGGCTATCGGCGCGGCGCCGACGTGCTTGGCGAGGAGCGCGATCACGGTCGCCGGCTCCTCGGTCTCGAGACCGTGCAGGAGCGCAGGTACACGGTCGCTCGCGATCAGGTGATCGGAGAGCCCCGCGAAGATCGCATCCGCGGCACCGATGTGTTCGGCGCTGAGCGCCATCCGCACACCAACCGCGGCGGGCGCGCGAGACAAGAGCCAGGTACTGCCGACATCGGGGACGAATCCGATCGTCACCTCGGGAAGACCGAGTCGCGATCTCTCCGTGACGACGCGATGGGACGCATGAGCAGATAAGCCGATCCCACCGCCCAGCACCAATCCATCTTGAACCGCAACGATCGGCTTCGGGTAGCGCGCGATCATCGCATTCATCCGATACTCGTCACGCCAGAAGCGCGCCGCGCTCTCGAGGTCGTTCTCGCGAGCAGCGCGGTGCAGGGCGACGACATCGCCACCCGCGCAAAGCCCGCGATCCCCCGAGCCGACGATTGCTACCGTGGACACCTGTTCCGCGTCGCGCCACTGCCGGAGAGCTCTCGCGATGATTTCGACCATCTCATGTGTGAGTGCGTTGATCGCTCGCGGTCGATTCAGCGTGATCACTCCGAGACGGCCACGGCTTTCGATGAGAACAGGCCGATCTTGCTCGCTCATCCAGTCTTGCCCAGGAGACTGCGACCGACGATGAGCCGCATGATCTCATTCGTTCCTTCCAGTATCTGGTGAACCCGGAGATCGCGGACGACCCTCTCGACCCCATACTCCTTCAAGTAGCCGTAGCCGCCGTGAAGCTGCAGGGCGGCATTGGCCGCCACGAACGCAGCATCTGTCGCGAATCGCTTAGCAAGCGCACAGGCCGCTGCTGTGTCGGGCGCTCTCTCGTCCATCTTCGCTGCGGCCCGCTCGAGCAGCGCGCGCGCGGCCTGCAACTCCGTCTCCATGTCCGCAAGGGTGAAAACGACGGACTGGTTCGTCGCGAGCGAGGCACCGAACGCCTCTCGTTCCTGTACGTATCGAGTCGCGCGCTCCAGAGCCCATTGTGCGCCGCCGAGTGAGCAGGCACCCATATTCACCCGGCCGCCGTTGAGTCCTTTCATAGCGATTGCGAACCCGTCGCCCTCGTCGCCAAGGCGATGAGATACCGGAACTCGCACACCGTCGAGGATTACCTGTCTGGTGGGCTGGGCGTTCCAGCCCATCTTCTCCTCGTTGGGGCCGAAGCTCAGACCTGGCGCTCCGTCGGGCACGACGATTGCGCTGATGCCGCGGGAGCCGGGCTCACCAGTGCGCGCCATGACGACATACAGGGCAGAGGAACCTGCACCTGAGATGAATTGCTTCACCCCGTTGATGATGTAATCGTCGCCGTCGCGCATCGCCGATGTAGTGATGGCCGCCGCGTCCGAGCCGGCACCGGGCTCCGTCAGGCAGTAACTTCCCAGAGCGTTCATCGAAGTGAGACCCGGCAGCCATTGCTCGCGCTGCTCATCTGAGCCGAAATCGTCGATCATCCAGGCGACCATGTTGTGGATGGAGATGTAGGCCGCAATGGTCGTGTCACCCTTCGCGAGCTCTTCGAAGATCGCAACGGCATCCAGCCGCGACAGCCCTGCGCCCCCAACATCCTCCCGGACGTAGATTCCGCCCAGACCCATGGAGCCCGCCAACCGCAGCGTATCTATCGGGAAGTGTTTCTCAGCGTCCCATCGGGAGGCATGCGGCGCGAGTTCCGCCTGCGCGAAATCCCGGACGGCTTCAACGATTGCGGTACGTTCTTCTAGCGTCGTGGAGCCCATGGTCAGTGCATCGTCGGGATGACGAAGCTTGCACCTTCCTTGATTCCCGAAGGCCAGCGACTGGTGACGGTCTTCGTCTTCGTATAGAAGCGGAACGCGTCCGGTCCGTGCTGATTCAGGTCGCCGAAGCCCGACTTCTTCCAGCCTCCGAAGGTGTGGTAAGCAATGGGAACAGGGATGGGAACATTCACTCCGACCATTCCCACGTTGACCCGCGCTGCGAAATCACGAGCCGCGTCGCCATCTCGCGTGAAGATTGCTACGCCGTTGCCGAACTCATGCTCTGAGGCCATCGCGAGCGCCTGCTCGTAGTCATCCGCTCTCGCAATCACCAGCACCGGTCCGAAGACCTCCTCACGGTAAATTGTCATGTCCGTCGTCACGTGATCGAACAATGTCGGTCCGAGGTAGAAGCCTTTCTCGTACCCCGGGACTTCGAGGCCGCGACCGTCGGCTAGGAGAGTCGCCCCTTCGTCGATGCCGGTCTGGATATAGCCCGCGACGCGGTCGAGAGCTTCACGCGTTACAAGCGGCCCGTAATCACTATCTCCGCCGAGCGCAGGACCTACCTTAAGCTGGCTCACTCGCTCCGAGAGCTTCGCGGCCAGCGCGTCAGCTGCCTCCGCACCCACCGGCACCGCGACCGAAATCGCCATGCAGCGCTCGCCCGCTGATCCATAGCCCGCACCGATGAGCGCGTCGGCAACTTGATCAAGGTCGGCGTCGGGCATCACGATCATGTGGTTCTTCGCGCCGCCGAAGCACTGCGCCCGTTTGCCATTCGCTGCGGCCGTCGAGTAGATGTATTGCGCGATGGGCGTCGATCCGACGAATCCGACAGCCTTGACCCGATGATCGTGAAGAATCGCGTCCACAGCACCTTTATCGCCGTTCACCACGTTCAGCACTCCCGCCGGAAGACCCGCCTCGAGGAACAACTCGGCGAGTCTGAGGGGCACGCTGGGGTCTCGCTCGCTGGGCTTGAGGATGAAGGCGTTGCCCGCAGCCAAAGCCGGCCCCATCTTCCACAACGGGATCATTGCGGGGAAGTTGAACGGCGTGATCCCCGCGACCACCCCGAGGGGCTGGCGCATCGAATAGACATCGATCCCCGTCCCCGCACCGCTGGTGTATTCACCCTTGAGCAGGTGCGGACCACCCGCAGCGAATTCGATCACCTCGACACCGCGCTGGATGTCGCCCTTGGCGTCATCGAGCGTCTTCCCGTGCTCACTCGAAAGCAAACGCGCGAGGTTCGGGGTGTCCTTCGCGACAAGGTCTAGGAAGCTGAGGAGGACTCGTGCTCGCCTCTGCGGGTTCCAGGAACCCCAGACCAGCTGCGCGCTCTCCGCACTGGTAACAGCCGCCTGCACCTCCTCCACCGACGCCAGCGGCACCCTGGCCTGCACAGCACCCGTCGAGGGATCGAAAACGTCGGAAAAACGTCCAGACGCGCCCGCAACATGCGCGCCGTCGATGAAGTGAGTCAGTTCGCGCATCCGTGCGCTCCTTCCGATCATTAAAATTAGAATATCAATTAGATAGTTGGAATATCAACTACTTTTCCAAGCGACGACCCGTCCTGGCGCGTAGCGTCGGCTGACAGCGGTGGAGTCAGCGTTGCAGTCCGCGCTGGTCAGAGTTCTGAAACGACTGCGAGCGCTTGACGGACACCGAGACAGATCGGCCGCGAGGCCAGTGACGTCAGTGCGCGCGTCGTCGTTCATGGTGGTGAGGTGACGTGCTCCCGTCTGGGGGATCATGACAGCCCTGATTCCACGGAGGCGAGAGCACTACGTGCGACCGCAACGTCCTCGTCAGCGACTCCACCGCTCACGCCGATCGATCCGACGATCTGTCCACCCACGACGATCGGAACACCCCCGGGCAGCGGCACCAGTTCGGGAGACGCTGCGGCAAAGAGCGCCGGGCCGGCCGCGCCGAATGTCTCGATGAGACGACCCTGCCACGCGCCGGTTCCGGCCGAGACAGCCAGCGCGGTGACTGCCTTGTCTCTCGACAGGCTCAAGGTCGTCAGAGCTGCGCCATCCATCCGTGACGCTGCGAGAACCAGGCCGGAACGGTCTACGACTGTGATGCTGAATGGCTTGCCGATTTCCCGAGCACTGCGGCCGGCGGCTTGGATGAGCGCGAGGGCAGAGTCGTTGGATAGCGTCGCCACGTTGATCGTGTGAAGTCCCAAGGTCGCCACCAATTCCTTACTTCGCGACCGTCGCACGCGAGCGGGGGGCTTCGATCCTCGACACGCGCCGCTTTCGGACGCGATCCACCAGCGAGCGCCGTCCTCCGACCCGCGTCGATGCCGCGAGGCCAACCGCGACCAGCAGGGCGACGCCGTTGAAAGCATCGGAGATCCACGTCGGAGCTCCGGAAAGCTGCAGCCCCTTGACGCCGGCAGCGAGGACATAGACCGAAAGCACGGTGCCCCAGACATTGAATCGCCCACGGCCGAACTGTGTCGCACCGAGGAACGCTGCGGTGAAGGCCGGCAGGAGGTAAGCGGGCCCGATCGTTGGATCGGCGTTCGTCAGTCGCGCGGTCACGAGAACACCCGCGAGCCCCGTGATGATCCCGCAGGCTGTGAGCGCTCCGACGATGATCCAGGACACCCTGACCCCCGAAAGCCTCGCAGCTTCGGCATTTCCACCCGTCGCGTATATGCGACGCCCCACGGGCGTTCGCTCCATCACGTACCAAACGATGACCGCGAGCACGAGCATGACGAGGAACGCATAGGTGAAGCCGAACACCCGCCCGCTCCCGAAATCCACCAGCGGTTGCGGCATTCCCAGAATCTGACGACCACCGGACAGAAGGGTCACCACCGCAGCAAGCAGCGAGCTGACACCCATCGTCGCGATGAACGAGTCGATGCGAGCGACGACGACGAGAAGCCCCGTCACGAAGCCCACGGCAGCACCGAAGGTGAGAGTCAGCACGAGCGCGAGCGGGAGCGGAAGTCCCATCGGGACGAGTAGCCACGCGATCATCATCGATGCGACACCCACTTGGGCCCCAACTGCCAGATTGAAGGCACCTGCTGCGAGCGGAATGATGAGCGCGATCGCAGTGAGGGCCGCAATAGACTGCGTGTCGAGTAGCGAGAGCCATGTCCGTGGGGCCAGGAAAGTCTCAGGGATGGTGATGGAGAAGACCAGCACGATGATCGCCAGCACCCACAGGGCGCTCGCGTTGCGAAAGCTCAATGCGTGCAACACTCGCGACAGCCTCTTATTTGCGTTCATGGGAGATCCACACCTTCGTCTGAAATGTCATGCTGGCCAGCTCGCCTCGCTGATGGCGGATTCCACGAGGACCGCTTCGCTGATTCGCTCGCCGTTGTACTCATCCGCCACGACTCCGTCGCGCATCACGAGCACACGGTCGCTGATCGTCGCGAGCTCCTTCGCGTCGCTGGATGAGACCACGACCGCCGCGCCCGACTTCGCTGCTTCGCGGATGAGCCCGTAGATTTCGCTCTGTGCGCCCGCATCCACGCCCTGCGTTGGCTCATCGAGCAGCAGCACGCTGGGACCGAGTCGGAGCCATTTGGCGAGCATGATCTTCTGCTGATTTCCGCCACTGAACAGGCCGAACAGCTGCTCATCGAAACCAGCGGGAAGGACCCTGACCCGCGACATCCACTCGTGCACCTCCGCCTTCTCGCGCCGCCGGTCGACAGAACCCCACGCCCGTCGGAGGTCGGAAAGGCGGGGAAGCGTGATGTTTTCTCGCGCGGAATGCGTCGCCACGCTCCCCAGACCTCGCCGATCGGCAGGGACATATCCGATTCCACGTCGAATCGACGCGCTTGGTGCAGGATCAGCCAGAACGGCGCCATCAACGGAGACCGTACCGTTCTGAATTCGGGCTGCACCGAAGATCGTCGCGTTCACAGACTCCATGCCTGACCCGATGAGTCCACTGATGCCGAGGACTTCTCCCGCGTGAGCCTCGAGATCGACGCCCCGCAGGTGCGGCGATGTGAGCCCACGAACTTCGAGCCGCACGGCACCACGGGTTCCCGAACGCACGACGGCACCCTGCGTCGCGATGTTGCCGCCGGTGATGACATCGACGAGGTCGCGCTGCGTGTATTCACCGCGACTCTTCCTCGCTACGGCAGCGCCGTTCTTCAACACGACAACGCGGTCAGCGAGCTCGATCACCTCGTCCAGCCGGTGCGTGATGTAGATAATCCCGGCACCGCTCGCCGCAACTGCGCGCACGGCATCTCGCAGAAGTTGCGCCTCTTCACCGTGGAGTGTGGCAGTGGGCTCATCGAGGACGAGCACGTTGTCGCTGCTCGTCCAGCCCTGGAAGGCCCGCGCGATCGCGACGATCGTCTGCTGCGCGGCGCTCAATTGATCGATCCTGTAGTCCGCGTCGAAGTAGCCGCCGAACTCGGCGAGGAGTTTCGCCACCTCCGCCTTCTCCTGCGTGCGACGTACAGGCAACACGCCGCCTGCGCGGGGTTTCGTCACGAGGCTGAGATTCTCGGCGACAGTCAGCGTCCCAACGAGACCCAGGTTCTGGTGAATGAAATGCAGATCGGTCGGGTGCTGTGGAGCTCCGCGTTTGACCTCACCCGCGTCAGCCTCGTACAGGCCCGAGAGTATCTTTACGAATGTCGATTTACCCGAACCGTTGTGCCCGAGCAGTGCGACGATTTCGCCGCGCTTCACTCTCACTGACACGTCGTCAAGCGCCACGTTCCCCGGGAAACGCTTGGTCAGTCCATGGATGTCGAGAAGCACATCACTCATCGAGTTCCTTTCGGGGTTCTGCGGCCCCAGGGCGTCTGCGCTGGGGCCGCAGAAAGATGCCTACTTTGCGTCAGCCCACAGCGCGTTGAATCGATCCGCGAAGTCGGGATACCCACTCCACCCGGCGCTCAAGTCGCCGTCCAGATCGTCAGCGGTCAGGATCTGCCGAGGAATCGCCTCATCCAGGACGAGCTGATCGATGGGCTGGTCGGTGACCCCTCGCGCCATCGAGTCGACCATCGTCCACACCATTGTCGGGAGATCCAGCCCCACCCCCGCCGTGAAGTCGCCCGATTTGATACCGGCCAGCACAGACGGATCGGGCGCATACAACATGGTCTTGACGTCGGTAACGTCGGCCGCACGCATAGCAGCCGGCAAACCGCCGGCCTGCTCACCGATGGCGAACACCGCGTACCGAGTGTCAGGATTGGCGATCAAGTAATCCACAGCGATCTGCGCGCCGCCCGCTCCGAACTGCGAGACGGGAATATCGATGACTTCGACCGAGCAGTCCGGGCAGATCGTCTCCATCTGCGAGACGTAGCCCCGGGCGGACGCCTCGGAAGCCGAGATCTCGGGCGTCTTGAAGTACACCGAGTCAGCCGAACCTCCGCTATCCGCAACCACCCAGCTCGCCATGATCTCACCGCCTACGTAGTTGCCGGGACCGCCGTGACCCGTGGCGACGACACTCTCCGGTTCGATGCCATCGATACCAGTCGTGACGATCTTGATGTCTGCGGCGTTGAGTTCCTCGAGCTCCCGCGCCCAGAGCGACGGCGCGAGTCCGACGACGATCACACCGTCGTACCCTCCTTCAAGCACCGTGTCGAAGGCTGCGGCAGCACCGTCCGCAGTGGTCCCGGCTTCGATGCTGGTGACGGTCATCCCAAGCTCGCCGGCCGGCTCCTTGATCAAGTCTCCGAACAGAGCACAAATCGGCGAACCGCAATCCATGAAGGCGATCCGCGCGCCCGCAGGCAGCACCGCGAGCGGCTCGGTCACCGGAAACGCGCTGGGCTGCCCCGTGTACTCGCTGACGACGGCCTCCGCAGCCTTAACATCCGCGGAGTCCGCGCCGCCGCTGTTCGCGGGATCGCCCTCCGGCGCGACTCCGGCGCACCCGCTCAGCACAAGGCCGAGGGCGAGTGTGGCCGTGAGGATCCCAAGAATCTGCTTTGACATGGGTCTTTCCTTTCGTTGCTGGCCTGCGGATGGCAGGTTCGATCAGCGCGGCCGACATTCTCGACAACGCCTAGAGGTCGCGGTCAGCGCTTTAGAGGCCGCCGCATCGGGTAGAAGTCAGAGACGCGACGTTGTCACCGCGAATTCTTGGCGCACGCCGTCGTCGAATGCCCTCAACTGCTGGAGGCCGGCTGTCTCCGCGTCGCGGTCGAGTGCTGGCCACCCGTGCTCGAGATCGACGAGTCCCCGGTAGCCGCGCCGAAGAAGGTCCACTGCGACAGCCGTGATGTCGAGCGTCCCACCCCCGGGATGAACTCGACCCGGCTGATCGGCGAACTGCACAAGCGAGAGATAGGGGTAGACCCGGTCGAGGGCATCGAGCAGATCGTCGCCCATGGTCGCAACGTGTCCGGTGTCATAGATGATCCCCACCGACTCACTCTCGGCGCGGGCGACGAGGTCGACGGCAGTATCGATGGAGCGAACGACTACATGAGGCAGAAGGGTCATTGGTTCGAGAGCGATCCCGATACCCTCATCGCCGGAGATTCGGCTCATGTCGCGGAGATTCAAGGCCACGTTGCTCAGGTGCTCGTCAGTCACGGGCCCGTCCACGGACGGGAACGCGACGATGAGCCCTGAACGCAGCTCGCGCGCCATACCCACTGCTGCCCGAACTCGGTCTTCGAGCTCGGCACGCCCATGGGCGGATCGATCCGCCCACTGCGGCTTGCCGAGCTCCGCGAGAGGGACGCTCACTACCGCCCCACCGCGCAATCCCAACTCTCGAAGAGCCCGAGCCACCGTGGCACTTTCCTTGGGCGGCCTGCTGAGCGCCCACGGATACATCACGCCTGTCATGCCGATGTCCGCTGCGAACTGGACGTGGCGTTGCGGATCGGACTCCACCTCCACACCAACCGTCTCCACGAACTGCGGTCGAAACTCGGGAGGGAGGTACCCGAGGTGAGATGTGTACTGGAATACCCACTCGTGCCTGACGGGTCGCCAGCTGACGTCTGCCGACCGGTTCATGAGTCAGCCCGGCCAGTCGAGCAGGCTATTCCGCGCATCAGCTTGGCCATGACCCCTCGATCACGCGCGTAAGGTGGCCGGACTTGGGAGTGCGATCGCCGACGATCGGAATGATGTTCTTCAGTGCACGTACGAGACGCATTCCGGGATCTGTCCGCACATCCAGTACGTAGCTGCCCTCCGCCGCTAGCGCACGCTGGATCGCCGGGATCAGCTGATCGGGGGTTTCGACGCGCTCTCCACCCACACCGAATCCCTGCGCGACCGTGATGAAGTCCGTCGTCTGGGGTAGTTCGATCCACGGATTGTCCAGGCCTGTCGCCTTCGCGGAAGCGCGATTTGCCAGGAGAACGCCGTTGTTGTCGATGACGACGATGACCTTGAGATTGTGCTCGGCGAGGTTCGACAGCTCCATCAAGTCGTAATAGAAGCCGCCGTCGCCGTGGTAGGCGACTACAGTGCGCTCGGGCACAGCCAGCTTCACTCCGATCGCGACCGGAAGACCCGCACCCAAAGACATGTAGCGACCTCCGGTTGCGAGGGGGGTCACGACCTTGTTCTGGAAAGCTCGGTACATCCCGAAAGCGTTTCCGCCGGAGTCGGCGACAACCAAGGCATCTTCGGGAAGCTGCTCCGAGAGGGTGCGAATCAGGAAGTATTGGTTGATCGGCACTTCAGTACCGTCGAACCAGGAGTCCATGTCTTCGAGCCACTCGGACTTGGCAGAAGCCACGTCCATTCGCCACGGGTCGCTCTCTGTCCTCGGCTCGACGCTCTGATCTCGCGCAGCATCGATCAGCTGCTCCAGGAATGTCTTCGCATCAGCCACCACACCCAAGGCCGGCTGGAAGATTTTGGCGATCTCGCGCTGGTCGACATCGACGTGAATGACATCTTGCGGCTTCGTGATCGTCCATGAACCCGTGCTCATCTGCGAGAAAGAGGTCCCGATCGCGAGCCAGAGATCGGATGACTGAAGAGCATCGTTCGCCGACCTCCAACCGAAGTTACCGGAAGCCCCTGCGTAGAGTTCATGAGCGTCGGGCAGCAGCCCGCGCCCGCCCCATGATGTCGAAACGACAGGAATCCCCAGCATCTCGGCCAGAGTACGAAGCTCTTCTGCCGCACCGGCGACGTGCACGCCCGCCCCGGCGTAGATCACGGGACGTTCCGCTTCGATCAAGCGTCGAAGGATCTCGTTCACGTCGGCGCTCTGTGCAGCAGGCGGGCGGGGAAGGTGAAGCTCTTCGACCGCCATGGAGGTGGTCTGATACATCACCGTCTGCGCCAAGTCGAGGACGGCTGGACCGTGCCGGCCCGTGCTCGCTTCCTTCACGGCTTGGCGAACGATAACCGGCAGGTCGCCCGCATCGGTCACCTTCTTGGCGTACTTCGACAGCGGCCTCAACGAATGGAAGTTCTCCGTCGCGTCTTGAAGCGGATCCCGTGCCTCCAACGCGGGAGGGTTGTCCAGCGCCATGAGAAGAAGCGGTGTGCCATCGAGCTTCGCGGCGTACACGACCGGTGCAGTGTGCAGTGCCCCCACGGCCCACGTGACGACAGCCGACGCGGCCCGCCGCTTCATCCGGTTGTACCCGTAGGACATCCACGCCGCAGTTGTCTCCGTGCGCCCTCCGAAGTCGGCGAGTTCGCGCGTGAAGAGACTCTGCGTCAGGGCGGGCACAGCACCTCCGGTGTACCCGAAGACGATCTCGACGCCAGACGCAACGAGGGAATCCGCAATCGCCTCCGCCCCAGTTCGTTCGACGCCCTCCACAGTTTGGTGGATGAGGGTGTCTTCGTTGCTCTCCAGCTTCGGCATCTGCATTTCTGGGGCACTCAAGTCTTCGGAACTCATGGGACTTCTCCTTTGGTTGTCTGAACTCAGTTGATGAAAGAGCTGACGCGTTCGCCCACCATGAACGCCGTCGCGTTAGGGCCGTGCGATGTGATGTGCGGGAAGATCGAGGTGTCCGCCACACGGACGCCCGCCACGCCGTGGACCCGGGCGTACTGATCGACCACGGCTGTGTCGTCGTCGACGCTGCCCATCCTGCATGTCGAGGATGCGTGTCCGACAGTGAAGAAGTTCGCAGACGCCCAGCCATCGAGAGCGCTGTCATCTTTCAGGTCGGACGGATCGAGGTTGATCAGCCGCCCGCCGACGTCGGTCAGTGACGAGCTGTGGAAGATGTCGGCGGCGACGCGCACTCCCTCTCTGATCCGACGCTTATCGCTGTCAGTTGCCAGGAGGTTCCAGTCGATCCGCGGTTGGTCGAAGGGATCGCTCGAAGTGAGCTGCACAGACCCACGACTTTCCGGCTGCTGAAGCAGGAGGATCAGCACCGGGTAGCGCAGAGGATCGGGTTGGGCCTCCCGCGGAATGCGCATCATGTCACCGAGGGGAGCGACGAATGGGAGAAGCTCGAGGTCTCCCCTCTCCGTCGACCCTTCCGATGTCCAGCTCAAGGCACTCGTCATGACGCCACGCCCGGGGATCACCTGTACTGGATCGCTGGTCAACCAGCGGATTCCGACCTGAGGATGATCTGTGAGACCGGCCCCGACTCCTGCAAGATCTGCCACGACGTCGATGCCGTGCTCGCGAAGCTGATCCGCCGGGCCGATGCCGGAATGCAGCAGGATCAGCGGAGACCGCAGTGCGCCCGCCGCCAGAATGGTCTCCGTTGCGCGGATGGTACGGCGCTCGCCAGCCACGTCCACTTCCACTCCGACGCAGACCGACCCATCGAGGACGAGGCGCAGCACACGGGCGTTGTCGACCACCGTTAGGTTAGGTCGCGACATCGCCGGCACGAGATAGGAGTAGCCGGCGCTCGCCCGATGCTTTCCCGCGATGTTCAGGGGCACCGGACCCACACCGTCCGCGCCGCCGGCATTCGTATCCGGGATCTCGGCGAATCCGAGCCCTTTAGCTGCTTCTGTAAAGGCCTGTGTGAACTGAGGCGCGCGGTCGCCAGGTTCGCGGCGCACCCAAACCGGGCCATCTGTACCGTGCTGCTCACCGGCGAAATCGTGATCCGTTTCCAGCTTGCGGAAGAAGGGCAGCACATTCTCGTAGGACCACTCGTCGTTTCCGAGGCTCGCCCAGGTATCGAAGTCGGACTTCGTGCCTCGCTGGAAGTAGGCGAGATTGACCGAGCCCGAACCGCCGATGCCGTGCCCTCGGACGACGGGCGCCACCTTATCCGGGATGAGGGAGCCGGTGACTGCATAATTGTGCAGCCCGCCGGGAAGCGCACCGCTCAAGTCAGAAGGGTCGAGGATCGACTCCGGAAACTGGGAGACATCGCCGCCGTAGACATCGCCGGATTCCAGAAGCAGAACTGACCGCCGGCCACCTTCGCTCAAGCGCGCTGCCAGCACGGAGCCGCTCGAACCAGCTCCGACCACGATGACGTCGTACTCAGTCATCTTCCACCCCTTCGTTCGGTCAACTCTGACGAACCGGACCCGGCCTATGTTCCGGGGCACTTCCGCTTCGTTGCGTATGTGTCTGGCAATCGTCCCTCGCTCTAAGCGAGTCCGCGCCCGTGAAGTTCATTCAGTGAACACAAATGCTCCGTGTTTTCCAGCCACCGAACACGACGCTCACTGCCCATGCAACAGCAGCGTCGATTCCGCGTGAATTCACTCGACGACACGAGGGCGCCGCGCATCCGCTTCTGCGTCGTAGCCGTAGATCCACGCATTCTCAACGAGTGGGTCGATGAGGTTGAATGAGCGATCGCGCGCGACCTGCTCCGGCCCGTCGGCGAGGTGATTGATACTCGACCGACCGTGGCTGACCCGCTGCAGTCGGGTGGTGCGCGGTAGGCGAATGCGTTCGTACCGTAGTGCCACCACTTCGAGGTCCTGCGGCTCATCACTGATGAGCGTTGCAAGAACTGCCGCGTCCTCGATCGCCTGAGCAGCCCCCTGCCCGAAGAACGGGAACATAGGGTGGGCTGCGTCACCCAAGAGCACCGACGTGCCGTCGGTCCACGTCTCCAGCGGCTCGCGGTCGAGCAGCGCCCACCGGCCGGGAGTGTTGGCGGCTCGAATCAGATCCAGAAGACGCGAATCCCATCCATCGAACTCACCCAAGAACTCTTCGACCGTCGCCATCGCGTTCCACGACTCGACGGAGTAGTCACCCGCAGGCGCGAACGCGACGAGGTTGACCAACTTGCCTGAGGAGATCGGATAGTGGACAAGATGTCTGCCTGGGCCGATCCACAACGTCTGCGCCGGCCGGCGGGCAAAGTCAGATACCTTCTCGGCATCCACCAATGCGCGGTACGCGGAGATTCCCGAGAACGAAGGCGGGATGGCGTCTACGAGCGCTCGCCGCACCACCGAGTGAATACCATCGGCAGCAATGACGAAGTCCGGACGAACGACTTCGCCGTCCTCGAAGGTGAGCTCAGCTCGCCCGTCGTGTTGCCGATACCGGACACACCGCTTGCCCAACAAGACACCGCTCTGGGGTACCGCCGACTTGACCGCATCGAGCAGGTGCGCGCGGTGCGCGGTATATGTGTGTTCACCGTACAGTTCGGCGCACCTATCTCGGAGATCTTCGACGGAAAGGACCTGGCCGTCTTGCCACCGTCGAAATTCCCAACCAGCATCAAGCCTCACAGCGCGGTGGGTGAGCTCATCGAGCACTCCGAGACGGCGGAGAAGTCGCACGATGTTCGGAGCGACGACAAGTCCAGCGCCCACCTCTTGAAGAGCCGGAGCCTGCTCGTAAACGGTGGCCGAAACACCGGCCTTATGGAGAAACGCCGCGGTGGCGAGTCCGCCGATACCGCCGCCAAGGATGGCGATCTGCGGCCCCGACATAGATTCTCTTGCCATCTCATTGCTCCGATCAGCTCATGGCGTGACGATTCGCAATGATCTCCTGCACGCAAATCTCAGTCTTCCCCCGTGTTCATCCAACGAACTATGTGGTGCTTCTCTAGCTATAGAGTCGAGCCTCGTAGGGCGAGGCCCGTGCGCCCTACCGCTCACGGAGGGAGCCGACGATCGCACCCATGGCCAACGAACCGGGACGGAGTGTCGCGTCCCGCCTCCTGGCGCTCTTGTTCGTTTTTCAGGACGGATCCCCGGCCCTCAGCCTCGCTGATATCGTGCGCGCGACTGGAATCCCACATGCAACGGCCCGACGCCTGATCCACGAGCTCGCCGACGCCGGGGCGCTCGATCAGCTTCCGGACGGCCGATTCAGCGTCGGTCTGCGCCTGTGGCAATTGGGCACTCGCGCGCCGCGAACCGAATCACTGCGGACGCTCGCCCGACCCTTCATGGAGGACCTCCACACAGCGTTGCAGCAGCATGTGCAGCTGGCAGTCATAGAAGGGAACGACGCTGTCATCATCGAGCGCAGGTCGGCGCCTGGAGCGCTCGGACTTCTCTCTCGCGTCGGGGGGCGACTGCCACTCCACTGTTCCGGCGCAGGGAAGGTGCTGTTGAGCCATTCCTTGCAAGACTTTTCAGACGCCATCCTCGCGGGACCGCTTCGACGGTTCACCCCGCGGACGATTGTCGACCCGGTGGAGTTGCGCAAACAGATGGCAGCATGTCGAGTCACGGGAACCGCGATCGTTCAAGAGGAACTCACTGTGGGAGCAGATTCGGTCGCCACCAGAATCGTGAACGGCGAGGGGCGCGTGGTCGCCGCTCTATCGGTTGTCGTCAGCACGAATTCCGTCGCTCTGCAGCCGACCGCCGCGGCGGTTCTCGCCTCGGGTCTGGGGTTGTCACGACTGCTGGGATGGAAACCCGGGATCACCGTGAAGGCGGGTTAAGGAAGTTCATTGAACGAACCGCGAGATTGCGAGCGAATCTTCCTGTAGTCACGATGTTGTTGCGCTGGTCCGAGCGAGTCGAGGCCGGCTAACTTGCCGCAGGAGGGCAGATGCCTCGTTCGTCGGACCAGCAATCTGATGCTCAACCAGCCATCCCAGAGATTGCCTTCGATCACGTGAGTCTGGCCCAGCGAGTCCTCTTCCGCACAGGCCGTGCAGTAGAGAATTGCGTCGCCGCTGTCGCGAGTTTCCACGCTCAGCGTGTTTTCCTCGTCTCCGATGCCTTCGCCAGCGAGTTGTCCGATTCCATCGCCGAGCGAGTTCCTGTGGCAGCACGCGTAGGCGAGGTGGTGCAACACGTGCCCGCTGAACGCGCTCTCGACGCGGTGGCCCTGGCGGACTCACACAGGTGCGACCTCATCGTGAGCATTGGAGGCGGGTCATCGACGGGCCTGGCGAAGATCGTGGCGCGCGAGACCGGCCTTCCGATCATCGCAGTTCCCACGACGTTCGCCGGTTCCGAAGCGACCGATGTGTGGGGCATCACCGAGAACGGCCACAAGACGACCGGTGTCGACCGTCGGGTGCTGCCGCAAGTCGTCGTTTACGACGCAGATCTCTTTACCAGCCTCCCGCTCGATCTCGTCGTGTCTTCCGGCTTGAACGCCATGGCGCACGCGATCGATTCGTTCTGGGGTCCGCGAGCGGACCCCATCAATGCCGCGTTGGCCACCGAAGCGCTCCGCGTGCTTTCCCTCGGGCTGCGCACGATCAATGCGGATCCGGACGATATCAGAGCGCGCGAACGCACTCTGTACGGGGCCTATCTCGCCGCCGTCTCATTCGCGAGCGCAGGCAGCGGGCTACACCACAAGATCGCCCACGTCCTCGGGGGCCGCTTTGACCTCCCGCATGCTGACATGCACGCCGCACTCCTGCCGTACACCACGGCCTTCAATCTGCCCTACGCTTCGGAGGCCGCGGAGCGGCTCAGCGCCGCATTTGACGGGGCGCCAGCGGCATTGGCTCTGTTTCATCTCCGAAGTGAGCTGCATTCCCCCAGATCGCTCGCAGAGCTAGGACTGGCACGGTCGGATGTGACCGAAGCCGCGTCGTTATCACTGGCATCGATCCCGCCTTCGAACCCTCGCCGAGTGGATCAGGGTGATCTCGAGGTTCTGCTTCTTCAAGCGTGGGCCGGCGACGAAATCGACGAAGGATGACTATGCCGAACAAAGACACCGAGGCACTTCCCGACCTTCAGTTCGAGCGCGAACAGCTGCTCGAGGAGCAGGTCATCGCGTCCTTCGACGGGGCCCCCGACGACCGGACGCGCTACCTTCTGCAGAGTTTGGTGCATCATCTGCATGGTTTCGTGCGGGAGGTGCGTCTCACCTCACGTGAATGGGACACCGCCATCATGTTCTTGACCGAGGTTGGACATATCACCACAGATTGGCGGCAGGAGTTTATCCTGCTGTCCGACGTGCTGGGCATCTCGATGCAGACCATCGGCGTGAACAGCCCCAGCAGTGCATCCACAACCGAAGCGACGGTTTTCGGACCGTTCTTCGTCTCCGACGCGCCCCTCATCGAGCTCGGCGGCGACATCGGTGAGGGCGGCAAAGGTGAACCGTGTTGGGTGTCAGGGTCGGTGCGGGGGCCAGACGGAACACCCGTGCGCAACGCGCGGATCGAAGTCTGGGAAGCCGACGATGATGGAATGTACGACGTTCAACGCGACGGCGGGCAAACCTACGGTCGCGCTCACCTGTTCAGTGACGATGCAGGCGAGTACCGGTTCTGGGGACTCACACCGACTCCCTACCCGATTCCGCACGACGGCCCCGTAGGTCGACTCCTGGAGATGGTCGATCGCTCTCCCTACAGGGCGTCACATCTGCACTTCATGGTCACAGCAGAGGATTACCGCCCGCTCGTTACACACATCTTCGTCGACGGCGATCCATACCTCGCCACGGACAGCGTGTTCGGCGTCAAGGAGTCCCTCGTCAAGACCTTCGTGCACCACCCGGCCGGGACGCCGACGCCCGATGGCAGGGAGATACCCACTTCGTGGAGCGAAGTGCGGTTCGACATCGTCCTCGCCTCGCTCGCGTAAGCGACCACTTTTTCGCTCCGAGTACCCGAATAGTTCTACCGTTCTAGGACGACGGCGAGTCCCTGACCGACGCCGATGCAGTGGAACACCGCGGTGGCGTCGGCCTCGTCCACCGCGGGGACCCGGCGGGACTGTCTGATTTCCGGTGTTTCTGGGTCGGCCTGACCGAGAGGAACAGGCCGTGATGGACACGACCGAGATGATCGATCCTGTGACGGGGGAGATCATCGATGAGCAGCAGCTCGCGGAGCAACTGCTGAAGCAAGCGAAGGAACAGGGCGTCGATCTGCTGGGCCCGGATGGGCTGCTGAACGGGTTGACGAAGCGGGTGCTGGAGACCGCGTTGGATGCGGAGATGATCGAGCACCTTGGCCGCGACAAGCACCAGCCCGCTGAGGGCGGCAACATCCGCAACGGCACGAGAGCGAAGACGGTACTCACCGAGGTCGGCCCGGTGATGATCGACGTGCCGCGGGATCGGGACGGCTCGTTCGACCCGAAGATCGTGAAGAAGCGGCAGCGGCGACTGACCGGGGTCGACGAGATCGTGCTGTCGTTGACCGCCCGCGGGCTCACGACCGGGGAGGTCGCCGCGCACTTCGACGACGTGTACGGGGCGTCGGTGTCGAAGGACACGATCTCGAGGATCACGGACAAGGTGATCGAGGAGATGACGGACTGGCAGAACCGGCCGCTGGATCGCGTCTACCCGGTGGTGTTTATCGACGCTCTCGTCGTCAAGGTCCGGGACGGGCAGGTGCGGAACAAGCCGTTCTATATCGCTGTCGGTGTGACCGTGAACGGCGAGAGGGACATCCTCGGGATCTGGGCCGGCGACGGCGGCGAGGGCGCGAAGTTCTGGCTCGGCGTGATGACCGAGATCAAGAACCGTGGCGCCGAGGACGTGTGCATCGTGGTCTGCGACGGCCTCAAGGGGCTGCCCGAATCGATCAACACGGCCTGGCCGCTCGCGACAGTGCAGACCTGCATCATCCACCTGATCCGCAACACGTTCCGGTTCGCATCCCGGCACTACTGGGAAGAGATGGGCAAGGACCTCCGCCCCGTCTACACCGCCCCGACCGAGGCCGCGGCGGCGGAGCGGTTCCGGGAGTTCGACGCGAAGTGGGGGCAGCAGTACCCGGCGATCACGAGGCTCTGGCAGAACGCCTGGGCCGAGTTCGTCCCGTTCTTGGACTGGGACGTCGAGATCCGACGGGTGATCTGCTCGACGAACGCGATCGAGTCGCTCAACGCCCGCTACCGCCGCGCGGTGAGGGCGCGCGGGCACTTCCCAACCGACGCCGCGGCGTTGAAGTGCCTCTACCTCGTGACCCGCTCGCTTGACCCGACAGGTCGGGGCAGGGCACGCTGGGCAACGAGGTGGAAGCCAGCCCTGAACGCGTTCGCGATCGCCTTCGAAGGCCGCATCAACTAATGACCGCCGGCCCAGAAACACCGTTCATCGGACAGACCCGACCCGGCCCATTGATTCTCCATTCGCGGGGTTGCGGACCTCGATGGGCTCGCCCGTAGCGTCCGGGGTGAAGCAGCCGCCCACGAGATTGGGCTCGACGATGGTGCTCACGCTGATATTCCTGGCGCCTTCCGGACGCGGGTGCCCGCCTCGGCTCTGTCGGAGCTGCACTACACGTGCGTAAGAATCGCGTAAACCCGAAGAACCCTGATGCGTTCTTGACGTCCTCGAACGGGACCTCGAACTGCGCCGAATCATCGCGAACTCACTCGAACACGTGTGGGCACAGCAGCACAGACCGGGTTCAAATACCTTTGGCCCCCGGACGCTTCCGCTGGGGGCGGTCGTTCGTGTGCAACTGACGAAGGCCTATGACAGTGGGGCCGCTGCTCTGTGTTTGAGCCGCTCGTAGGGTGTCTGGGCCGCCGAGGGCGCCGTGGGGTCGATCGTAGTTGTAGTGGTCTACCCACTGTTGGAGTCGCTCCGCGAACAGGCGGGCATCGTCCAGTAATTCGCCTTCGAGGAGCTTGTAGAACTCGTCCGAGTCGATGCGGTGGGATCTCTCCACCTTGCCGTTTAGGCGCGGGGTGCGGGGTCTGATCTTGAAGTGGTCGATGCCCTTGTCGAGCAGGTGCCAGTGGAACGCCTGCCCGAACTCCGCGCCGTTATCGGTCTGGACACGTTCGATCTGGAACGGGAGTTTGGCGAGGACGTGGTCGATGAACTGGATCGCGGTCTTCTGGTCGTTTCGTTCGTAGGCGCGCAGCACCCGGATGCGGGTGCAGTCGTCGATCGCCGTGTACTGGTAGTACCGCTTCTTCTTGCCCTTCTGTCCCAACGGTTCGATGAACTTCACGTCCACCTGCAGCGCGTGGCCGGGGCGCTGCTTCTCATACCGCTTCCACCTCGCCTGGGTCCGCTTGTACCGCTGTGAGGTCGGCAGTCGGCCCAGGCCGAGCTTGTGGAGGATCCGCCACACCCCGGACGAGCAGATGGTGATGTCGTGATAACGGGCCAGGTACATCGAGATCTTCTGCGGCCCGAAGTGGTACTGCTGTCGCAGCCAAAGGATCGTCTCGACCACCTCGCGGTCCGTCTTCGTCGGCTGGTGGTGCGGAGCGCTCGAGCGGTCCTTCAGCCCCTCGAACCCTCCGCCTCGTATCGTCGCTTCCAGCCGTAGTACGCCTGCCGGCTGATCCCGTAGTACCGGCACGTCGCGGCCACATTGAAGCTGACCTCCTCGACGTGCCGCAGCACCGCGAGCTTGTGATTCGCCCGTCGCTCGAGCTCCCTGTCTGACATGGAATCTTCCTCCCAATCGGAAGACCCAACTGTCAACAACCTCCGTCAGTTTTAGAGAAGGCGCTCGTTCGCTCGATGGTGGTGGTGCCCACATTGTGCCCAGAGCTGTGGCGGATCGGTATGGTTTGGGGCGATCTGGAGAAACCGGAGCGCCGCAACGATCCGCAGGATTCGGCAGATCTCGACCTAAACGGATCGGAGTGGAACGGGCCTCCCTGGGTTCAGATAACACCGTCACCGCCGCAACCAGTCACGCACCTTCCGAGCTTGCACGGTGGCATCGGGGCAGACCGTGGATGCTCCTCCGCGTCAGGCCAGTTCGGGCCCCCGTGCCTCCGCAAGTTCAGGCAGGCGCCTTCCCCGCTTGTTAGGTCGCCAGGGTAAGGGTTGGGGATGTGTGCACCAATGTGTGAACCGGTGGTCACGATCCCAGTGTTCATAGGCGGCCGGCAGCGGTTCCCGCTTGACTACGGATCAGAAGGTTAGGGGTTCGAGTCCCTTCGGGCGCGCACTGTGTTGAGACAGTAAGCATTGAAAACCCGCGGAGTTCCGCGGGTTTTCGTGTTTTCTGGGTGGGGTTGAGCCCCTTCTGATCAGCAAGCCGTCGGTGGATCACTGCCATTGAACCGACGGCATGAAGTGACCAACGGTCAGCTCGGCCGGTCGCCCGGTGCGAGCTCCCGTCGCATGACCCAGCGCTGTGCGCCACCGGAGTGGGCGTCCGTCGCCTGTATCCGGACGAAGCCGTGGGCTTCGAACAGGTGAACTGTTCCGACGTAGCCGCTGATCTGATCGACCCGTTCGCCGGTATCGACCGGATACCCCTCGACGATCGTCGCGCCGCCCGTCCGCGCATGTTCTATCGCACCGGCCAGCAGGTCGTGCATGAGCCCGCGCTTGCGAAACCCGCCCCGGACAACGAAACAGACGATGGACCAGGGCTCGCGTTCCTCGTCCAAGTGCGGGATCGTGCGCGAGTTCATGAGCCGCCGGTACGTGGATTTCGGAGCCACCGAACACCAGCCCGCGACCTGATCGTCGATGTAGACAAGGACTCCTGGGCCCGGACTCGTCGAGCATTCTGCCCGCATGTACTCGATTCGCTCCGGCATCCCCAGCCGCGAGTCCCGGTACGACATGCACACGCATCCGCCGGCGCCCGGCTTGCGCGGGACCATGAAGGTGGCGAAGTCGTCCCATCTGCCAGTGGCGGGGAGCACCTGAACGGACATGTACAAACGCTAACGGGCGCGTAGCGGCGCGGACAGCGGCGGATGATCGGGCGACGCCGGACGCCCATGCGATCATGCGAGGAAACTCCGACCGCGACAGTCGCGCGGGTGTGCCCGACCGCGCGGTGCTGGACGCTTTCGTTATGGTCGACGGATGCTCCCGTCGGATACTCCGCGCCTGCGCTTTCGCCAGATGGCTCCGGTCGATCTGCCCGCGATGGCCGGCCTTCTCGGGGATCCCGAGGTCATGCGGTTCTATCCCGCCCCTAAGACTCGGGAACAGACGGCATCGTGGATCGATTGGAACCTGAGGAATTACGCCGAGTACGGGCACGGGCTGTGGATCATCGAAACCACTGCCGGGAGTTCGTCGGGGAGTGTGGGCTCACCTGGCAGGACGTCAACGGAACCCTGCGCCTCGAGATCGGCTACCACGTCCTGCCCGGCTGGCAAGGGCTGGGGCTCGCCACGGAGGCGGCCACCGCGTGCCGCGACTTCGCAAGAGACCGACTCGGAGCCGAGGAAGTCATCGCGATAGTCCACCCCGAGAATCACGCGTCGATGCGGGTGGCGGAGAAGATCGGGATGCGCCGGGAAGACGAGGATCGAGGAAACAACGGGACGGTCCGCCGGGTTCTGAGCATGCCGTTGTTGCTCGCCTGATGACCCGGCTTGCCGACCGCGCTGCGCGCACACCGTTGATGCCGGAAACCATCGCTTCACGTGGGGAACCTCCGTTCACCGGCTTCGTCGCGGACGTCCGAAAGGGCGCTCACGACTCCGCCTGCGTTACCTCGACGCAGGGAGGAGGTCAGTGGGTCCCGCGTGGATCGCGCAAACTTGCCATCGCAGCGATGAGCGAGGCGTGGATGTAGTCGAGTTCGGGTGTGGCGAAGTTCTCCCACGACTCGCCGGCTTCGTCGGCATTCCATCCGTCGGTGGCAGTCGGCGAGTCGTCGGAGGAGGGTGCCGCATCCCATCCCTGCTCCGCCGGAGTGTGCTGGTAGACCCACCACAGGTGGCCGAAAGGGTCGGCGAAACGTGACAACACATCGCCCCAGAATTCGGTGGGCTCTGTGACGATTCGCGCGCCCTGTGCGACGGCGCGCTCGAGGGTGGCCGCGGCATCGACGACATATACGCGCGTGAACGCGGGCGTGTAAGGCCAAGTCGGCTTGCGGTCGGCGATGGTCAGGAGGGAGTCGCCGATGTGGATCTCGGAGTGGAGGACGAGCCCGTCGGCGTCAGCCGTGCGGGCGTCGAGGTTCTCGAAGGCATCGAACACGGCGCCGACGAAGGCGATGAGACCGAGAGCATCATCAGTCATGATGAACGAGTTCACGGTGTTCGAGCCGGCAGGGGCTGGCGGAATGGGACGGGACGGCAGCGTGGACATGGGAACCTCCTTCGTTCGTCTGCTCAACGTTGCCAGACAATCAGGACAGCGTCGGTCCTCGGTTCCCACCAGAAGGACCGGCATCGGTCACCGCGTTCGGGGATGACGTCCTGAGCCTCACCAGCCGTTGATGTGGAGGACGTCGTCGAGCGGCGCGCGATGCGCGGGTCGGAAGTCGGTTCCCACGGTGTACGCGACGGGAAGCAGCACGCCTTGGCGCACGGTCGACGGGATGCCGAGCAGCTCTGCGATCTCGCGCTCGTACGCGAGGTGCAAAGTCGTCCAGGCGCTGCCGAGGCCGCGAGCCCGCAGCGCGAGCTGCAGACTCCAAGCGGCAGGGAGGAGCGACCCCCACAGACCGGCCTGGCTTCCGGGCTCGAATTCCTCGGCCCCCGTGAAGATGGCACCGATCACGAGGACCGGGACTTCCCCCATGTGCTCAGCCAGGTAGTCGGCGCTCGATGACACCCGCTGCTGAACCGCCTGGCGCGTCGGGTCGGCGTAAGTCCGAGAACCGGATGCGCGATACCGGGCGAACGAGCGCGCGTACAGTCTGGCGATAGCCTGGCGCTTCTCCACGTCGGTGACGATGATCCAGTGCCATGTCTGGGCGTTGCTTCCTGTCGGCGCCTGCAGCGCCACCTCGATTGCTTCCCTCACGATCTCGACAGGGACGGGACGTTGAAGGTCGAGCCGTCGCCGCACGGATCGGGTCGTGGTCAGTAGCTCGTCGGGGCTCAACGGAAGTCGGTCGCTCATAGCCCGACGGTATCTGCCGTCGGAAACTCCTCGACCCTCTGCTGTGCCTCGAGATGTCATGGGGCGTCGCAGAGAGGGACCCGGCTTCGATCCGTACGCCGAAGCGTCGCGTGTCCGATGGGCCCGCGGCTTTTGGCGCTGACTCGCAGATCCGCACACACAAAGAGGAAGCCCCGACCGTTACCACACGGCCCGGGGCGAGACGAATGAGAAGTTCGCCTATCCCCATCACCGTACCTTGCGCACCTGGGAGGTCGCTCGGCGCCGGACCGGTCTGGTGGGGACCGTGATCGAACTCAGTCGGCGTGCGCGACGACTGGTCTGAGTGCGCCCGATCGGCGTGCCGAGGGTGGTGAACGTCGCTACGCCGCGGTCGCCAGATCTTGGCGGAGTTGCGCTGCGGCAGCCGTCCCCGGCTCCGGAAGCGTGGTGATGCGCTCGTTCCATCGCTGTCGCGTCTGCATGGCCCAGAAGACGGCGAACAGGGTCAGCCCCATCGCCTCGCCGAACAACACCTCCGGGAAGCCAGGGATCGCGTCTTCGATGCCGAACTGCGCCACAACGGCCAGCCCGACAAGGAAGAGGATGTCGGCGGCCATCGCTATCGCCAGGATCTTGTACCAGAGCTTCTGGGTGTCAGTCGCCGGGGTGCGGTCTTCCGGGTCGTTGTCGCGGATGCCGCGGATCCAGACCACCGTGGCGAACGCGGCGAAGAACAGGAACGTGGCGATGTAGTGGATGCTGAAGCTCCACGGGCCGATTCGGAAATACGGGAACGCGCCGTTCGCCACGAAGGTGAAGAGGAAGAGGGCGACGGCGGTGACGGCGGCGGTCACAGGGACAAGGAGTGCGAACCGCTTCCGCTTCTCCTTGCGCTGCACGATCAGCATCACCACGACGACCACCACGAGGGTGAGGATGTAGGTGAGGACCGCGTTCTGCACCTCGGGAAATGCGGCCTTCGGCAGGCAGCTCTGCTCCTCGCCCTCGCACGTGAACGTGGTCAGACCCTGCTCAGTGGCCTTGACGTCAGTGGGCACGATCGCGATGAGCGGTCCGAAGATCGCAGCGAAATCGAGCAGCGTCGAGGGGCTGGGGATTGTGAGGGTCCGCCTTCCCAGAGGGATCTTCGCCGCACCTCCTCGGCCGTTGAGGGCGAGCATCGCGAGGGATGCCGCGATCAGGACGCCGACGAACACGTTCCGTGCCGGGGTCCAGTAGTAGTAGCTGATCGACCCCTTCACGTAGCCGCCGGCCACCGAGGCGATGATCACGCCGATGAAGAGGGCTGCGACGGCGAAGACGAACGATAGTCGCAGATAGCGGTGGGTCTTCAGGGCCGCCGTGATGAAGTCCGGCTGCTCATCCTGGGCTTGCTGTTGGTGGGCGATCTTTCCATTCGTCGTGTCGGTCATCACTGCTCCAAATGCAGAGAAAATGACTCGCCGCGACGCGTTGTGAGCCTGATTGCCGCTGTCGCGACTTGCGCTCGCCCCCCGCGGAGCGCCTGCGCGTCATGGTACCGCTCCCGGTATGGCGATGGCAGGCCCAGCAAACTGTGATTCCTCCCTTCGAGGAGTTGGGGCTGGAGTGCTGGATCCTGGTGTGGACGAACCAGCGTGTGCCGGACAGGTACGGAGTAGAACCACTTCCCATCTGGAGGCGCCATGACCCCCGATCCCCTGGACGCTCTGCTCGAGCGCTCCGCGCCAACCGTCCGCTCGGCTGATCCCGTCGACCTGCAGGCGATGATCGCCTCCGCCGCGCAGGAGGCGAAACCCCCGCGGCGCCGGCGCATCGGCATCGCCGCGGCGATCCTCTCGCTCGTGCTCGTGGGCGGCGCGGGGATCGCGACCGCGTCCTCGCCGTGGCTGTGGGGCGCGGGGATGGAGTCGAACCGCAGCTACACGTACACCTCGCCGACCTGGGGCCAGTGCGAACTGCGGCAGGGCAACTTCGTCGCCGCAAACCCCTTCCGACAATTCGAGCTCGATCGGGTCATCGACGAATGGTTCGCGAAGGCCGACCTGTCGGCAGAGGTCGAGCCGCTGATGGGGAAGTACCTCGACGTGATCGAAGACGCGCAGGCGAAGGAACCGGAACCCGTCACAGATCCGCGCCTGCCCGATCTCAACTACTGGAGTGCCGTCGACTTGGCCGTGAGCGAGGCGCTCTACGTGGAGCTGGGCACGCGCGGGTTCGGCCAAGGAAGCGTCACGAACAGCAGCAGCCAGGTGCACTGCGAGGGCGAGCAGTGGTGACGCGTGCCCTCGAGACCGCCTTGGCCGCGGCATCCCCGTTCCTCCTGGCCTATCTGCAGCGGCGCGTCGGCTTCGATGACGCTCCCGACCTGCTCGGCGAAACGATGGTCGTCGCGTGGCGCAGGGCGGAGGATCTGCCGGACGATCCCGAGCGTGCGCGTATGTGGCTGTTCGGCATCGCACGCGCGACGCTCCTCAACCACGCGCGCGGTCAGCGTCGTCGATGGGCTCTCGCTGACCGCATTCGGGCGTCGGAAGGAACGGACCGCGTATCGCCTGCCGCGGACGAGGGCGCTGAGGTGCGCGATGCGATCGCGCGGCTCGACCCCGAGCGTGCGGAACTCGTGCGGTTGGTGCACTGGGAGCGACTCAGTCTCGCGGAGGCTGCGGATCTGCTCGGCATCCCGTCGTCCACTGCGCGCAGCCGCTACGCGAGGGCGAAGGAGGAGTTGCGTGCGGCGCTCGGCGTGGAAGCGGCCGCGTCGGCCGGGGGTGCAACCGCGTAGGCCGGTGTGGTCACGTTCGGCAGCGATAGGTGTCGAGCCACGGCGATGTCCTCAGCTGCAGACCGGAGCGCGCCAGACGGCGAGCGCGTCCGCGTTCTAGGCCCACCCGAGTTCGCGCAGGCGTGCGTCATCCAGCCCGAAGTAGTGTCCGATCTCGTGCACGAGGGTGATCCGAACACGCGCCCGAAGGGCATCGAGATCCGGACTGTGTTCCTGCATGTTGTTCTTGAAAAGAGTGATCCGGTCGGGGAGCTCCCCGTAGCCGTACACGCCACGTGTCTTCAGCGGGCGCCCGCTGTAGAGCCCGAACAGCCGCGGCCGCTCGCCCGCGGGCTGGTTCGCGATGAGGATCGCCACGTTCTCGAGACCTCTCACCATGTTTTCGGGCAGAGCGTCGTACTCTTCGGCGACCATCGCCTGGAAGTCCGCGTCGGAGATCTCGACCATGGGACCTATTGTGCGCGGCTTGCCGCACGTGCACGCGCGAGGCCCCGTCTGAGCAACCGCGAGCTCACGATCTGGTGTCGTGCCAGACGCCGAACTCCCGCTTCACGTCGGCGAAGTCCTGGACCTCTTCCTCGAGGCGACGGGCGAGCCACTCTCCGTCGCGCAACCACTGCTGCAGGTTTGCGTCGCTGTCCCACCCGTCGAACGGGTCGGCGTGCTCCTCGAAGAAGGCCTGCCATCCGGCGAGGTCCTGACCGAGCTCGTGACTGAGTCCATAGGTCTCGGGCGTCGTGGCGTAGCCCGCGTCCCACGTCGGTGTCGAGTTCTCCCAGAGCGGGTAGTCGCGCGAATAGTCTGGGAACAGGCGGATTTGGCGGCGCGGGGGCGGGATCTGTTCCATGGGCAGCACTGTACCCAGCGGCCGAAGTCCGACCGGTGTCCCGAACGACTTACCGTGGGGAGCGCCGGTTCCAGCCCGGCTTCAGGATCAGCCGATCGTCGAGCTCGTGCCGGCGGCACTGGGAGCACACGGGATGTGGGGCGGGCTGGGGTATCGGAAGCACACTTGAGACAGGCACTCGCATCGAAGCAGGGACGTTCACGTTCCCCGACGAGGAGGTGGCGGGCGGGAAGCGCACACGGCTCAGCGACAGTGTGACGGTGATCTCTTACCGCTGACGACAACGCCATCACCGGTGCGCGTCGCGCACTCGAGGACAGGCTTCGGAGGGAATGACTGAGGAGCGACATGGAGTACTTCGATCTGACCGGCCGGCGAGCGCTGGTCACAGGCGGCAACCGTGGTCTCGGTCTTGCGATCGCGCACGCGCTCGCGGCCGCAGGCGCCCACGTGGTCCTCGGCGTCCGTGATCTGGAAAGCGCGGATCAGCCACTCCGGGCGATTCGGGCTGAGGGCGGTTCCGCATCCTCGATCGCCCTCGATGTCACGCGGCTCGATGAGGCCCGAGCAGCGGTCGACGCCGCATCGGAGGGTGGCGCGTTCGACATCCTGGTGAACAACGCCGGCGGCGGGATCAATGCGCCGGCGATCGACGTCACGGAGGCGGATTTCGATGCGGTGTGGTCGCTGAATGTCCGTTCGGCGCTGTTCCTCTCGCAGCACGTCGCGCGCTCGATGCCGTCCGGGGGCGCGATCGTGAATGTCGCATCGCAAGCAGGCATCGTGGCGCTGCCCGGCGAGTCGTCGTACTGCATCGCAAAGGCAGCGATGCTGCATATGACTCGCTGCCATGCGGTCGAGTGGGGTGACCGGGGCATCCGCGTCAATGCGGTCGCTCCCACGTTCATCGAAACCGACGGCACGGCCGACGCGCTGTCTGACCCCGCGTTCCGCGCCGACGTCATCGACCGGATCGCGGCGCTGCATCGGATCGGGAAGCCCACAGAGGTGGCTGGAGCGGTCTTGTTCCTCTGCTCTCCTGCGGCGTCGCTCGTCACCGGCCAGACGCTGGTCGTCGACGGCGGGTGGACCATCCGCTGAGGGACCGGTCGCTTCCGATCGGTGATCGGCGTGCACGCACGTGTGCGCTGGTCCCCGGGCTCGACCCCGGCCCGCGTAGGCTCTCCGGATGACCTTCGATGCGAACGACGCGGGCACCGGCGTCGACGGAATCCTCAGTCGCGACCAGCTCGGCGATGCGGCACCATCGCTTGCCACCGCTGGGAGTGGTGTCGCGTGAGCGTGCACCTCATCGGCGGCGGCGCGACCACGGCTGCGGATGCCCGGCTCTATGCGCCGTTCGTCGCTGAAGCGGTGGCGCGAGCAGCCGACGCGGGTCGCTCGCGGCCGCGCATCGCGGTGATCTCCCTGCACCCCGAGGCAGCGGAGAAGGCGGCGGCGCTCGGCGAGCTTCTGGCCGAGGCCGCAACGGGATCCGCGATCGACGTGCACCTGACCGCGGGGCGCCACGGCGAGCCGATCGGGCCAGGCGCGATCGCCGACGTCGACGGCATTGCGGTGGGGGGCGGCGTCGTCGAGGACGTGCGCGCCGGGCTGGAGCCGGTGTTCAGCGAGTTGCGTCGGCTGGTTGCCGGCGGTGTGCCGTACCTCGGCGTCTCGGCCGGTGCGATGATCGTCGCGGAGGGGTCGCTCGGAGGCGGCTCGCGCATCGGCGGCGTGGTCGTCTCACCGGAGGACCCCGATGAAGCGGGCGACGAGCTGGAGATCGAGGCCGGCATCGGCCTCGTCGACGTGGCCATCGAGGTGCACGTGGCCCAGCGCGGCATGCTGTCCCGCTTGGTCGCGGCCGTCGAGTCGGGGATGGTCGCGGGTGGGCTCGGCATCGACGAGCGCACGGCCCTGATCGTGGGTGACAGCACGCTCCGGGTCGAAGGAGAAGGCAGCGTCTGGCGGGTGCTGCCGACCGACGGCGGCGTGCTGGTCTCCACGCTCGGCATCTGAGGGCGTTCCCGCGTCGCTCGCCTCTGCGAGAGATCTCCCACCCTTCGCGGATTTCGACAGGCCACGCGGGGCTGGCGGCCGCTGGCTGAAATGTCCGGGGTTCTCGTTACCGTCACCTGCGTGGGAGTGAGTGATGCGCTTGCCGGACTGGATCCGGCACAGCTTCAGGCAGTCGAACACGGTGAGGGGCCGCTGGTGGTCGCCGCGGGAGCGGGGACCGGGAAGACGCGCGTGCTCACTGCTCGGGTGGCGCGGCTGCTCGAGGCCGGGGTCGTGCCGGAACGCGTCCTGCTGTTGACGTTCACCCGGCGCGCGGCGTCCGCGATGCTCTCACGCGCTGCGGTGATGTGCGGCGACGCGCAGGCTGCGCAGCGCATCGCAGGGGGCACGTTCCATGCCGTCGCGCACCGCATGGTCGCCGAGCACGCACAGCACCTGGGGCTGGAGGACGTGACGGTGATCGATCCCGACGACGTCATCGATCTCATCGACCTGCTGCGCGCCGAGCACGGGCTCGACGGCACCGAAGTTCGCCTGCCCGCGACCCGGACCATCGCGGACATCGCCTCCCGCACGATCAACACTGCGACCCCGGCCCGCACCGTCATCGAAGAGCAGTTTCCGTGGGCACTCGAGCAGGCCGACGCCATCGCCGGCCTGCTGCGTCATTACCGCGCCCGCAAACGCGAGCGCGGCTTGCTCGACCTGGATGATCTGCTCATCGCCTGGCGGGCGCTGGTCGCCGATCCCGACGTCGGGGCGCGGCTGCGCGCGCGGTGGGACTGGGTGCTGGTCGACGAGTACCAGGACGTCAATCAGCTTCAGGTCGACATCGTGCGCGGGCTGAGTCCCGACGGTCGCGGGCTCACGGTCGTCGGCGACGACGCACAGGCGATCTACGCCTTCCGGGGCGCGAGCGCCGGGCACCTGCTCGAACTCGTCGAGGCGTACCCCGACGCCACGCTGGTGCGCCTCGAACGCAACTTCCGATCCACGCAACCGATCCTCGACCTCGCGAACCAGGTGCGGCCGGGCGAGCTGAGGTTGCAGCTGGTCGCCGACCGTGCGCAGCCGGGCGGCCGGCCGACGTTGGTCACGTGCCGCAACGCGGACGACGAGGCCCGCACGATCGCCGACCGCATCCTCGTCGCGCACGTCGATGGCACGCCCCTGCGTTCGCAGGCCGTGCTGATGCGCACCGGCTCCCACAGCGCGCAGCTCGAGGTCGAGCTCAAGGTGCGGGGGATCCCGTTTCACAAGTTCGGCGGGATCGGCTACCTCGAGACGTCGCACGTGCGCGACCTGCTCGCGAGTTTCCGAGTGGTGCTCAATCCGGCGGACGAGGTGTCCTGGTATCGCCTGCTCACCCGGCACCGCGCGATCGGCAAGGCGAGTGCGCGGGGACTGGCGAAGATCCTTGCGGACGGGGGCGTCGATCGCGCGGCGGACGCAGTCGCGGCGGCACCGGCGAAGGCGCGCACAGGGCTCGCGTCGACCCTGTCGCTGCTTGGCACGGTCGACTCCACGACCGCCGTGCCGGAGCTGGTCGAGGCGTGCCGAGGCGCGGTGGACCCGTTGCTGCGCGCGCACTACCCGGACTGGCACCGTCGGGTGACCGAAGTCGACGGCATCGCGCAGGCCGCCGCCGGGCAGAGCGATCTCCGCATGTTCGTGAGCGAGCAGGCGATCGACCCGGTGAACGTCGCCGGCGACTGGGCGAAGCAGCCACACCTCGACGAGGACTGGCTGACCCTGTCGACGATCCACTCCGCCAAGGGCCTGGAATGGGACACGGTGCACCTCATGCGGGCGAACGATGGCGCGATGCCCTCGGACATGGCGCTCACCTCGCGCGCCGGCCTCGCTGAGGAGCAGCGCCTCTTCTACGTTGCGCTCACCCGTGCACGGGACACCCTCGACGTGTACGTACCCTCGCAGCTGCCCACGCACCCCACTGCGTTCCTGGCCAAGCACGTCGCCGCCAAGCCCAGCAGATTCCTGACCGAGACCGCACGCGCTCTCATGGAGCCGGTCAGCACCGCCGCCGTCACCCCCGAGCCGGCGCTCACGCGGGCCGTCGCGGCTCCGCGTGTGCGTACGGACGCGTTCGACGAACTGTTCGCCTGATCTCCGTCGGCAGTCGGGCGACGCACGCAGTTTCGTGTTGTTCTCCTGCGCCGCCTTGGTCAGGGGTTGCCGGCACCCGCGTCGCGCGCATCGGCGACGCGCGCGATGAGCGCTGGCTCCTCCTCGAGGCACAGGTCGAGGGTGCCGCGCAGCAGGCCGCCGAGGCTGGTCGAGTTCAGCAGTCGGAACCGGTCGTACTCGCCCAGCGGAGCGATCGCGGCGAGCTGCCAGGACGACTCCACCGGGTCTTCCGAAAGGTCCGTCCCGGGATCCCATCGAGCCTCATCGAGGACGGAGGCGAGCGCCGCGAGGCGGCGCACGACCTGCTCGGCCTCGCGGTGGAGTGGCGTGAGCGCCTCGTCCCACACGAGCGGGGCCATCGTCGACACGTCGGCCACCGGGTGCGGGTCTTCTTCACCCCATCGGTCGACGATGATCCGCTCCCCGCCGACGGCGACCACGTACAGGTCCGCGGCGCCCGCCTCGATCTGCAGGATCCGCGCCATGGTGCCGACGGAGGAGCGCTGATCCCCACCGCCTGCCTCGAGACCCCGCTCGATGAGGACGACCCCGAACTCCGGATCCTCCACGTCGAGCAGGCGCCCGATCATGGTGAGGTATCGCGGTTCGAACACCCTCAGCACCAGCGGTGTGTACGGCAACAGGACACTGCCCAGCGGGAACATCGCGATGGCGTCCATAGGCACCAGTCAATCAGGCGGATGCGTTGTCGGAGCGGCGCCGTGGGCGATCGCAGTTCGCTGTGAGGCAAATCGGTGCACGAGGAGGCTCGCGTGAACGTCGTCTCCGACCGTCGCCTCAGCGGCAGTCGCGTTCCATCAACGATGGCGCGTGACGTCGATAGAGTCCGTTGCATGGCATCGGACGTGACGCTGTACATCGGGCCGGAGACGGCCTACAGGAGGTTCCGCTTCACGGACGTGAGCGAGTGGGAGGCGGTTCGTTCGCAGATCGTCGCGGCGATGGAGGCGGGCAGGGGGTTGATCGAAATCCCTTGGAAGAGCGACACCGTCGTCTTCGTCTACAGTCCGTATCTCATGGTGACCTGGGTGGAGAAACGTCCCGAATAGGCACTGTGCATGAGGGCGGCGACACTCGGACTGGGGCGCCTCTATGCCGGCAGTCGTGAGGTGAGACCCTACTGCCGTGGAGGGCATCGAGTGGCGGAGGCGCGGGATAGCGTCGAAGCTGTGGAGAACGAGTGGGTGGCGAGGCTGGTCTTGTTCGTCGTCATGGTGGGCGCCGGCGTCCTCTTGATCTGGATGGCGAATGCGGCGGCGTCCGGGCGTCTCAAGCGGAATCAACTCGCCGGGATCCGGATTCCGAGCACGATGGCGAGCGAGGAAGCCTGGCTGGCCGCGCATGTACGAGCGCGACGCGCGACGGTCTGCTCAGGAGTTGTGAGTGTCCTCGGTGGCGTATTCGCGCTGATCCCCGTTCCCATGCCCGTGGTGACGCTCGGGGTGCTGGTCGCCGCTGTCGGCATGCTCGGATTCGTCGCCTACGGGGCTCGAGTCGGCAGCGTGGCCGCGAAGGCCGCGTCCTTGCGCCACATATGATTCGCTCTGAAGTGCTCACGAAGGAGACGGATTTGTCAGCGGCAGACTCTCGAACAACATGGGTGCTCGTGGACGGCGAGAACATCGACGCGACGCTCGGAACTTCGATTCTCAACCGGCGGCCGCAGCCGGACGAGCGGCCGCGGTGGGATCGACTCCTCGCATTCGCAGGAAGAGAGTGGGCCCAGGCGGCGCGGGGCGTCTTCTTCCTCAACGCGTCATCGGGTATCCCGATGGCATTCGTCCAGGCGCTCAAGGCGATGGACTACATCGTCGTCCCGCTGTCCGGCGAGCCAGACGAGAAGGTCGTCGACATCGCCATCCAGCGCACACTGCGCGCACTCGACAGTCGTTCTGCCGACGTGATGCTCGTCAGCCACGACGGCGACTTCATCGAGGACATCGCGGGCCTGATCGGTCCACCGCGGCGAGTCGGCGTCGTCTCATTCGCAGAGTTCCGAAACGTCGGCTTCAACTCGCTCGCCGGGCTGGAGAAGTTCGACCTCGAGTACGACGCGCGGGTCTTCGACGCTCCTCTGTCCCGGATCCGGGTGATCCCGATCGGCGAATTCGACCCGACCACATTTCTGGATTGAGAACCGCGCCAGCGGCGCGCTCGGCGACGGGCGAGATCCAGACAATCTCAGGTCGATCGAGCACGGGCCATTCTTTCACCGAAGACGGATCGGTGTCGGGAGATGGTGACCTGGCCTAGTCTCCCGTCATGCCCTCGAACGTCGAAGCCGCATACTCGGGTCGAGCCGTGGACTACATCGAGCGGCTCAGCTCGATCTCTTCCGTGCACCCGTCCGACCTGCAGCTCGTCACCACCTGGGCGGCGCAGACCGGCGGTCCGCTCCTGGACGCGGGATGCGGCCCCGGGCACTGGACGGCGTACCTCGCCGCGCAGGGCCACGATGTTCGCGGCGTGGACCAGGTCGGCAGCTTCGTCGACCACGCGCGGAGGACCTACCCCGACGTCGCCTTCGAACAGAGAAGCTTCGACACTCTGCCCGACCCCGCCGGAAGCATCGGGGGGATCCTGGCGGGGTACTCGCTGATCCACCATGAACCGAGCGCCATGCGGCCCGCACTCGAAGAGTTCGTTCGAGTGCTCCACCCGGGCGGGACCCTCCTTGTCGGCTTTTTCATCGGCGACGCTGTGGAGCCGTTCGATCACGCCGTGATCACCGCGTACCGCTGGCCGCCAAAGGCTTTGGCGAACGAGTTGAGGGCCGTCGGCTTCGAAGTCATCGAGACCCACACCCGGGTCGGTCGTCACCCGAAGCCCCGGCCCCACGGAGCGATCCTCGCCCGGCTCCCTCCGGCGGACTGAGGCCAGGGGGCCACGGACCCGGATTCTCGTGCTCGCGGTGAGCCGCGTGCCTCGTGCGATTGCCGCGCACGCGATGATGGAGCCATGTCCTCCTCCGTCGAACGCCGTTCCAACCCGACGGCCTGGGCCGCGTTCTGGTTCGCACTGGCCGGCCTCGTGCTCATGCCCATCCCGCTGTTCATCGGGCTGATTCTGGGCGGAGGGCTATCGATCGTCGCTGCCGTCCTCGCCGTGATCGGCCTTCTCAAGGGTCTCGCACGCGGCGGTACGGGCATCGCGCCGGTCGTCTTCGCCGCCATCTTCATCGCACTGACGTGGGGCGGCATCTCGATCGGCGGCGGGACCGTCTGGTAGGTCTCGTCCGAAGACGCGAGGACGCAGCATCCTGCCGCCCCGACGCTAGTCGAGGTGACGGGCGAGCGCTTCGAGCAGGCCCCGGGTACCTTCTTCGCGGTTCGGGCCGTCCGCCCAGAACCTGTCGAAGAAGATGCCGTGCTCGACATGCGTGAGCCTGGTGCCGCCCGCAACCTGCTCGAACTCGAAGGACGCCACCGACGTGGACATGTGCGTGCCATCGAGCCACATGTCGTAGGTCGTGACGATGCGGACGTGTTCGACGATGTCGGTGTAGACGGCCTCGTACCGTGAGAGCGGGCCTCCGTGGAACTTCGCCTCGTCGATGTCGCGGCCGCCGACGCGGAAGTCGAACGTCCACTCGCCGGACTCGAACGCGTCCCCGTCGCTGAGCCAGCGACGCTTCTGCTCCCCGTCGGCGAACGCCTGCCAGACCCTGGTGACGGGCGCGGGGTACTCGCGGGTGAGGGTGAAGCCGGAGTGGGCGAGGCGCCGGTCGATCGTCATCGGGCGCTGTCCCCGCGGGTGAAGGTGACGTGGATCGTGCCGCTCTCGGCGACCTGGGTCCGCACCCGGTGGGTGGATTCGAGGCCCCGAAGGTCGTCCCAGACCCGGGCGCCCCGGCCGAGCACGATCGGCGCGATCGCGACGTGGAGGTCGTCGACGAGTCCGGCGCGGAGGAACTCGCGCGCGGTGCGCACACCGCCCCCGACCCGGACGTCGAGACCGCCGGCGGCGGTGGTCGCCTCGGCGAGCACGTCCTCGATGGCGCCGGTGCGGAACTCGAACGTCGTCCCGCCGGCCATCGGGATCGACGGCCGCGGCGCGGTGTGCGTGAGCACGTAGACGGGGTAACCGAACGGCGGCTGGTCGCCCCACCACCCCTTCCAATCGGGGTCATCTGGGTACGCGTGCAGACCGAACATGGCCGCGCCCATGATCTCGGCGCCCACGCCCGTGAAGAACGAGGCGGCGAACGATTCGTCGATCCCGGTGGTTCCCGCGCCGCTCGTGTCGCCGAAGACCTTCTGCCGGAAGGTGCGCGTGGCGGCATAGGCCGCGGTCAGGGGACCCCAGTCCTCGCCCATGGGGTTGTCGGCCTCGGGATCGGGCGCGGCGGTGTAGCCGTCGAGTGACGAGAACAGGTCGACGCGAACGCGGGTCATTTCAGATCTCCTTCGGGGTGGTGCGGGCCAGGTGGATGCCGAGGCGGTCCGCCTGGCGTTCCGCAGAGGTTCGTTGCTCGCCGAGCCAGAGATGCAGCACGTCGAGCGCGCCCGGTCGCAGGCTCACGGTCCGGACGCGCCCCTGCTTGCTCGAGGTGACGACTCTGGCGTCCTCGAGGATCCGCAAGTGCTGGAGCAGCGACGGCAGTGCCATCGAGAACGGGGCCATCAGGTCGGACACGACAGCGGGGGATTTCGCCAGACGCTCCACGACCGCGCGGCGGGTGGGGTCCGCGAGAGCTCGGAGCACAGCATCCAGCTCTCCGGAATAGTTAGGCATATGCCTAACTATTCCTCACGGATCGGTGCTCGTCAATCGTCGGCCGAGCGAGGGTGCGGGTTGCGCAACGGACTCGACCGAAGGACCCCGAGAATTCACCCGCCGGGGCCTCGCCAGCGTGCAGGGCCCGCAATAGGATCACAGCACCCTGATGACCCAGAGTCCGGAAGCGGCCGGCCGGTCGCCTCTGAGTTCAACCGAAGGAGAGATCGATGGGTACGGAGAACCTCGCACTGGTGGTCGGCTCGTACGACGACACCGCGGCCGCGTCGGACGACTACAAGGCCCTCCGAAGCGGCCAAGACGCCGGCGGCTACGAGATCATCGGCGCGGTCGTTCTGGTCCGCGACAAGGACGGCAAGGTCCAGGTCAAGGAGCACGGCGACAAGTCTGTCGGCAAGGGCGCCGCCTGGGGTGCCGGCGCCGGCGTGGTCGTCGGCCTGTTCGCGCCGCCGCTGCTCGCGGCCACCGCGGTCGGCGCCGGCATCGGCGCGATCCTCGGAAAGATCAAGAAGAATCGCGAGGAGAAGCAGTTCGGCGTCGACGTCGACGAGTGGCTCGCACCCGGCACCTCGGCGGTCGTTGCCGTGGTCGACGATCGCTGGGCCGACAACGTGGAGAAGGCGCTTCAGCGGTCGGACAAGCGCATCAGCAAGGCGATCGACGCGGACGACTACGAGAAGCTGCGCAAGGCCATCGAGGATTCGGCGGACGACGTCGTCGAGCAGATCAACTCCTAGACGAAATCCTCCTCACGGGGGAGGCGAGCCGAGACCTGCCGCCCGTAGCATCCGAGGCATGACCGATACCGTCTTCAAGCCGGGTGACGATGTCTTCACGACGAACGCACGCGGCATCGTCATCGATGTTCGGGCAACGCCTTCGGGCAAGTGGGTCTTCGGCGTCGAGGACGCCCACGGCGCGGTGAACTACTTCACCGGCGCGGCCCTCCGTCCGGCGCAGTCTTAGCGACCGCCGCCGCCCGAACCGCGGCCCTCAGCCGCAGTTCGGGCGGCAGCCGCGCTGGGTGACCGCGTCGATGAGCACGGTGCCGATGTCGGTCGGCTGGAAGGCCTGATACGCCGCGCCGTCCGTGGCGGCGGCGATCTGCTCCAGAGCGGCCTGGTCGGTGTCGGGTCCGTAGCCGATCGCGATGACGGCGACGGGCTTCGCGGGATCCCGCAGGGTCTCGAGCTGCGCGAGCAGCTCCGGCAGGTCCAGCCCCTCATCGTCCTCGTTGACCCCGTCGGTGTTGAGCAGCACCAGATGCACCTGTCCGGGGACATACGTGTCGCGCATGTACTGCACCGCCGCGAGCACGCTGTCGTAGAGGCCGGTGCCGCCGCCGACGAAGCTGTCGAGCCCGTTGGCCGTGTCGATCGTGCGCTGCTTGTGCGCCGGATCGCCCAGGGGGCCGAAGGGGACGATCTCCTGCCAGTCCTGTCCGCCGATCCGCCGGCTCGAGAACACCCAGGTCGCGAGCGACGAGTCGTCCGACAGCGAGTTGACCGCACGGACGGCAGCCTGCTCGAACAGGTCGATGCGCCGCATGTCGGCGGTCGCCGGCTGGAGCATGGAGCCCGAGACGTCGTTGAGCGACAGCATCCGTGACGGCGCCGTGAGCATCTGCCAGGTGCGCAGCGCTTCAGCTTGGTTGGCGCTGTCGATGGGCTCAGCGGGCGCGCCGGAGCCCGCAGCATCCGTCGCCGCGTCCGGTGTTTCGCCTGCCGCGTCGCGCAATCCGAACTCGGCGAGGTGATCGCTTCCTTCCGCGATGGCGGTGGTCAGCATCTCCACTGCTTCGAGCGTGTCGGTCGGAGCCTCGGCGAGTGTCACCACGGGGATGCTCAGCGCGGGCTTCACGTCGGCCGGGTAGACGGGGACGAGCGGGGTCTGGGTCTCCTGGCCGTACTTCCGCAGCGCCTGCTCTGTCGTGACGGCGATCGTCGGGGTCGTGGCGGCGGATACGGCCGCGAGCGCATCGGCGGCGGTGGGGACGACGCCGGTGTCGAGGCCGAGTACAAGCGCCGTGAAGGCGCGCGCGTCCCCGCCGACCGCGGTCTGCAGCGCGAGCAGCGCCGCTGAGCTTGCGGCAACCGTCGACGGATCCGGCAGCACGGCAGCGACCGCGCGGCCCGCGAGGCTCGAGAACCCCGCGCCCGCCGACTCGAGCGCCGCCGCCGTGGGTTCGGTCGCCGCGAAGACGACCGGAGTGCTGGCCACCGTGGCGCCCACGACCAGGTCTGCCGCGTCCACACCCGTGAGTTCCGCCTGGCCGGCCGCTCGCGCCGGCCACATCGCGGAGTCGGGCACCCACACGTCGAAGTCGGGCGCGGATCCGGCGGCCAGCGCCGCGGCCGTGGCGGCGCTGTCTTCCGCGACGATCGTCACGTCGGGGCAGTCGGAGCCGGATGACGGCAGATCGGCGACGATCGCCTCGAGCGCTCCTGCGAGCGCGGGATCCGCCGTGATGCGCAGACTCGACGGCAGACACCCGCTCGTCGACGCCGGCTCCTGTTCGGGTTCACCGCCTGTTCCGCGCGTGAGGAAGATGCCGAGGACGACCGCGATCGCCACGACGAGGACGAGAATCACTCCGAGCAGCAGCAGGGACCGCCGCCGCCGCTGTGCGGCGCGGACGGCCGCCCGCGTGGGGGCATCGCTGCTGATGGGCGTGTTCGGCTGCACTCGAACCACATGCACTCCGATGGACGGCGGGTGGGGCCCGCTTCGGGGATACGTCGACGTATCTGAGGAATACAGCGTCGTATTTGGGGGGATACTTCAGTGGAGTATAGGGGACGGGCAGTCTCGATGCCCCGGTCAGGCCGGTGGCTTCGTCTCGGTGTCGACTCGCGATGGCGACCATCGACCCTGGCGCATACGCTCGTCACGTGCTCACCGATCGTGACATCGCACGCTGGCGATTGCACTCGCAGCATCTCGCGGCACCCGTCGACGGTGCGGAAGAGGTGGTGCGGTCGCTCCTCGCCGTGCAGGCGGAGAATCCGTCGCAGTCGGCGTGGGCCGTCGCCACGCGCACGCGCCACCCGCAGCAGTCAGACCTCGCCGGGCTCCTGGAGCGCGGGCGGGTGCTCAGGACGCACGTCCTTCGTCCGACCTGGCACTACGTCCACGCCGATGACGTGCTGTGGCTCCTCGAGCTGACCCGCGATCGGGTGCTGCCCGTCGTGGATCAGCAGCTCGTCCCGCTCGGCGATCGCCTGGGCGTCGTCGCCGACGCCGTGCTCGAACTCCTCGCCGCGTCTCCCGATCGCACCCGCGCTGAGCTCGCCGACGCCTTGGCGCGGCGCGGATACGAGCTGACGGGCATGCAGCTCATGCTCCTGGCGGGCCATCTGGAGCTGCACGCCCAGATCTGCAGCGGCGTTCCGCGCGAGGGCGAGCACACCTACGCGCTGTTCTCCGACCGCGTCGACGCGCCGCGACGGCTGGATCGCGACGAGGCGCTCGTCGAGCTCGCGGTGCGCTACTTCACCTCTCACGGACCCGCCACCGCACGCGATCTCGCCTATTGGGCGACGCTCACCCTCACCGATGCCCGCCGCGGACTCGCGGGTGCCGCCGACCGACTCGAGTCGTTCGATCACGACGACCGGACCTACTGGCACGCACCCGGCCGGCCTGCAGCATCCGTCTCGCCGAAAGGCCACCTCCTGCAGGTGCTCGACGAGATGTATCGCGGCTATCAGGACTCGCGCTGGGTGCTCGATGCCGACGGGCTGCTGTCGCGAGGGCGCGAGACCGCGATCGGCATGGCGCTCGTCGACGGGCAGGTCGTCGCCGGGATGAAGCGCACGCTCACGAAGCGGGCGGTGACCTTCGAGATCCGCAGGCTGCGGCGCCTCGCTCCCGACGAGGAGGACGCGATTCAGGATGCTGCGGCCCGCTGCGCCCGCTACCTCGAACTCGAGCCTCGCCTGACGTGGCAAGAGCCGTAGAGTCTCCGGCGGCGTGATGCGGCGCGATCGATCCCGCTGCTGCGGAGGAGACGCGTCGTCATAATGGGCGTGTGCAGCAACGCATCGGTCGCGTGTCGACGGCTGATGGCACCGAGGTCGCGTACGCCTCGGTCGGCGAGGGGCGCCCGCTCGTGTATGTCGGCGGGTGGCTCAGCCATCTTCAGCTGAGCTGGGAGATGCCGGAGGAGCGGGCCTTCTACGAGAGCCTCGCCGAAGGCTGCCGGCTCGTGCGCTACGACCGCGCCGGGTGCGGGCTGTCTGTGTCATCCGGTCGCGCGCCCTCCCTGGAGTACGAGCTCGAGCAGCTGGCGGCAGTCGCCGATCTCGTCGGTCCGGAGCCGTTCGACGTCGTCGGGACGTCGATGGGAGCGCTCGTCGCGGTCGCATGGGCGGCGGCGCATCCGGAGACCGTGCGGCGGCTCGTGCTGTACGGAGGATGGGTCTCGGGCGCGAACATCTCCACGCCCGACGTGCGCGATCACGTGTTGGGGCTGGTCGAGTCGCACTGGGGGCTGGGTGCCGATGTGCTCACCGACATCTTCGCGCCGGATGCGACGTCCGCGATGCGAAAGGACTTCGGCCGGTATCAGCGGGCCTCGTCCTCCGCCGAGACCGCCCGCTCCCTTCTCGCGCTGAGTTACGGCCTCGACATCAGCGACCTCCTCGCGCAGGTCCGCGCCCCGACGCTGGTCGTGCATCGGGCCGAGGATCGCACCGCCCCCGTGGCGGAGGCCGCTGCCCTGGCCGGCGGCATCCCCGACGCGACTCTGGTCGTGCTGCCCGGTCGCTCGCATCTGCCCTACATCGGGGATGCGCACGCCGTCGTGGCGCCGATCCGCCGGTTCCTCGGCATGCGCGGCCTGCGGCGCTCGCCGCGGGATCTGACTCCGCGGCAGGCGCAGGTCGCCGCTCTGGTCAGCGAGGGCCGCACCAACCGTGAGATCGCGCAGGCGCTGGGCATCGACGAGCGCTCCGCCGAGGGGCACGTCGAACGGATCCGGCTGCGCCTCGGCTTCACGTCGCGAGCACAGATCGCCGCCTGGTTCGTCGCCCAGCGCGAGGGCTCTGCGCCGTCGAACTGAGGTACTTCCCCGCCTGTCGACACGGATGCCGCGGCCCAGGCTGGTCTCAAGCGACAGCCTGAGTTCAGGAGGAGACATGGCCGACACCACGACCGCCGACGACCGCACCGCGGCGTTCGAGTTCCCGCAGCACACGCTGCGCGGCGCGTTCAACGCGGCGTTCTTTCGCGTGATGGACCCGTACCTCGAACGCAACCTGCGCCGACACAAGCAGCGCATCTTCGCGGACCTTCCCCGCCAGGTCGTCGAGATCGGTTCCGGGGTGGGCGCCAACCTGCGGTACCTCACCGCGGGCAGCACGCTTGTGGCCATCGAACCCAATCGACCCATGCACGGCCCGCTGAGAGACGCGGCGCAGCGGCATGGTGTGCTCCTCGATCTGCGGGAACGCATGGCAGAAGAGACGGGGCTCGCCGACCGCAGTGCCGACAGCGTGATCTCGTCGCTGGTGCTGTGCTCGGTGCAGGATCCCGGGGCCGTGCTCGCCGAGATCCGGCGCATCCTGCGCCCGGGCGGCACGTTCCGCTTCCTCGAGCACGTCGCGGCCCCCGACGGCACGCCGACCCGCGCCGCGCAGCGGATTCTGCGCCGCCCGTGGGCGTGGACGTTCGAGGGCTGCTCGTGCGAACGCGATCTGGAACAGGCCGTCCGCTCCGCCGGCTTCGAGAGCGTGACGATCGAGCGGTACCGGATCCGGACCCCGTTCCTCCCGTTCAACACCCACATCGCCGGCATCGCACGGGCGTGACCGCGTGCGATACCGGCGACGTGCGTGGTGACGGCGGTCAGCCGATCGAGGCCGCGGCCGCGCGGATCGCCTCCAGCGTCGCCGCCGGCTGCGACACCATCGAGACGTGCGACGCGTCGACCTCGGTGATCGTGGCGCCGGCGCGCTCCGCCATGCGGCGCTGCGTGTCGATCGGGATGACGCGGTCCTCGGTGCCGAGCACGGCCCAGCTCGGGATCGTCTTCCACGCCGGCGCGGCCGACGGCGTCACGTTCGCGACGAAGGAGGCCGGACGCTGCGTCGCGACGATCGTCCATCGGTCGGCCTCGGGGAGGTCCTGTGCGAACGCGTCATGCACGGTCTGCGGCTTGAGGAACGCCTCGGCCGCGCCCTCCGGAGCGCCCGGGTAGCCCGCGACATCGAGGACCGTGGTCGGATCGGCGACCGCGAGGGCGGAACCCGATCCCTCGAGGATGCCGACGACGGTCTCGCCCTCGTCGGGGATGAACGCGTCGACGTACACCAGCGCCTTCACGTCACCGCCGTGTGCGCCGGCGTTCGTGATGACCGCGCCGCCGTACGAGTGGCCGACGAGCACGACGGGCCCGCTCGTCCGCTGCGCGAGGAACGACGCGATGTACGCCGCGTCGGACGACAGTCCGCGCAGCTCGTTCGGTGGGGCGAGGACCGTGAACCCTTCGGCCTGGAGCGGAACGCTGACGGCGTTCCAACTCGAGGCGTCGGCCCACGCACCGTGGACGAGGACGATCGTCGGCTTGCTCTCTGACATTCGACTTCCCATCTGTTGCGCCGCCCCCAGGCGGCTGCGGATGATCAAAGTCGCGTCGTGTGCTGTCCTGGACGCGCTGTCCGACACCCTAGGGCCGCGCCCCGCGTCCGCGCCAGCGTCAGCGCGATGACTCAGCGGTGAACATTCTCGGGCCGACCGGACAGGTCAGCCGAGCACGCCCTGGCCCGGCACGCGGGCGTTGCGTTCCGCGGTGTCGCGCGCGAGCGCGAGTGCGGCAGCCGCCGGCAGGGCGCGATCCATCCCCGCGAGCAGCCCGCCGAGGAAGGCGTCGCCGCTTCCGGCCGAGAACCGGCCGGGCGCGGCCGGCGGTGCCACCTCGAGCTCGTCGTCCCCGAGTAGGGCGAATCCGCCCCGCACTCCGTCGGTGACCACGACGCCGCCGCCCCAGCCCTCGCGCAACGCTCGCGCGGCGCTGCCGGCGTCGGGGAAGTCGGCGCCCAGAAGTTCGGAGACCTCGCTGCGATTCACCTTGAGGAGGTCGGCGCTCGCCGACAGAGCCCGCAGGCCCTCGCCCGAGCTGTCGACGGCGACGCGGGCGTCCGCTGCGCGCAGCGCGTCGAGGAGCGCCGCGAGCTCCTCGCCGGGCACGCCGGCGGGGAGCGAACCGGACACCGCGACCCACGGCATCCGTTCGCCAACCGTCGTCATCGCCGCCTCGCGGAACGCGCCCCATTCGCCGGGGGTGAGAGGCGTGGCCGCCTCATACAGGTCGGTGCTCGAGGCGCCGCCCGAGCGCTCGACGATCGCCGAGCTGGTGCGCGTCTCGCGTTCGAGCCGGACGACTCTCGCTGGAACCCCGTCGGCGGCGAGCAGCTCGGCCACCCACGCGCCGGTGTGGCCTCCGAGCGCGGCTACCGCGCGGACGTCGGCCCCGAGGGCGGCCGCCGACCGGGCCGCGTTGAGCGCCTTCCCGCCGGCGACGCGCGTCACGCGTTCCGGACGCGTGATGTCACCCACGCGCAGTTCGCCGACCTCGTAGGTGACGTCGAGGCTGGGGGAGAGTGCCAGGGCGACGATCACGGCCGGTCGCTCCACGGCCGTACCGTGCCGAGAGTGCGCGGCTCACCGTCGGCGAGCACGTCGAGCGCAGCCGCGGACACCTCGTCGGGCGTGTGCCAGCGCGGCTCCGACTCGGCGGTCCAGCCGAGCTGGAGGGTGTCGCGCGGCACGATGAGGATCCCGAGCGCGGGGTCGGCTGCCGAGCTGGTGCGCACGAGCACGCACCGTCCGGTCGTGGCGGCCCGCACGAACCTGAGCGATGCGTCGCTGACCGCCGGACCATAGGCGACCGCGTCGTCCCAGTCCGCGGCCTCCAGCGCGTTCGAGAGCGCGCCGGCGTCGCGCGCGTCGACGGCGATGGACCCTTCGGCCCCGCCGCGCGAGACGCCGAGCACCCGGTCGCCTCGCTCGAAGAGCGCGAACGCTGCGGGTGCGAGGATGCCCGTCGACCCGATGACCAGCACCGTGCGCGACATATCAGAAGGCCTGCGGTCCGACCGCCGCGCCGCTGCGGCCCTGCAGGAAGTCGAGGTCGCAGCCCTCGTCGGCCTGCACGACGTGTTCGACGTACAGGCGGGTCCAGCCGCGATCCGCGCCCGGCACCGTTCGTGCCGCCCAGCCTTCGCGGCGTCGGTCGAGCTCCTCGTCCGAGACGTCCATCGACAGCGACCGGTTCGGCACGTCGAGCGTCACGACATCGCCGGTGCGCACGAACGCGAGCGGTCCGCCGGCAGCTGCCTCGGGCACGACGTGCAGCACGACCGTGCCGTACGAGGTGCCGCTCATCCGGGCGTCCGAGATCCGCACCATGTCCATGATGCCCGCCTCGAGGATCTTGCGCGGAAGCGGCATGTTGCCGACTTCGGGCATACCCGGGTAGCCCTTCGGCCCGACGTTGCGCACGATCAGGATGTCGTCGGGCGTGACGTCGAGGTCCGGGTCGTCGGCATCGGCGAGGTAGGTCTGCAGCGAGTCCCACACGAGTGCTCGACCGGTGTGGGCCATGAGCTCGGGCGTCGCGGCGGACTGCTTGATCACGGCGCCCCGAGGAGCGAGGTTGCCGCGGACCACGGCGATGCCCGAGCCCGCCGGCTTGACGGGGTTGTCGAGGGCGCGGATGACCTCCCGGTCCCACACCTCGGCGCCGGCGTAGTTCTCACCGAGCGTGGCGCCCGTGACGGTGAGCGTGTCGCGATGCAGCAGGTCGCCGAGCGTCTCGGCGAGACCAGCGGTGCCGCCGGCATCCTGGAACTCCTCCATGAGGAAGCGCCCGCTCGGCATGAGGTCGGCGAGCACCGGCACGTCGCGCACCAGCTCGTCGAAGTCGTCGAGCGTCAACTCCACGCCGACGCGGCGCGCGAGGGCGAGCAGGTGGATCACGGCGTTGGTCGAGCCGCCGAGCGCTGCATTGGCGCGCACGCCGTTCTCGAACGCCTCGCGCGTGAGGATCTTCGACGGGCGCAGATCCTCTTCGACCATCGCCACGATGCGGCGTCCTGCCAGATGCGCGGCGGTCGCGCGACGCGAGTCGTTCGCACCGAGGGCGGCGGTTCCGGGCAGTTGCATCCCCATGTACTCGGATACGCACGCCATGGTCGACGCCGTGCCCATCGTCATGCAGTGGCCCTGGCTGCGGGCCATGCAGCCCTCCGCCTCGCGCACCTCGTCGGCCGAGATCTGTCCGGCGCGGTACGCCTCGGTGAATCGCCACACCGACGTGCCTGAGCCGATGTCGGTGGCGCGGTACTTGCCGTTCAGCATCGGCCCGCCGGTGATGAGCAAGGTCGGCAGATCGACGGATGCTGCGCCCATCAGGTACGCCGGAGTCGTCTTGTCGCAGCCCGCCAGCAGCACGACGCCGTCGAGTGGGTTCATACGGAGAGTCTCTTCGAGGTCCATCGCCATGAGGTTGCGCAGCAGCATCGCCGTGGGACGCACGAGCGGCTCACCGGCCGACGTCGTCGGGAACTCGAAGGGCACGCCGCCCGCCTGCCAGATGCCGCGCTTGACGTGCTCGGCGAGGGCCCGCAGGTGGATGTTGCAGCTGGTCAGCTCCGACCACGAGTTCGCGATGCCGATGACCGGCCGCCCCTCGAAGGTGTCGTCCGGGAGCCCCTCGCTCCGGAGCCACGAGCGGTGCATGAAGCCGGTCTTGCCCTGGTCGCCGAACCACACCTGCGATCGCAGGCCTTCGCCCCAGTCGCGGGTCGGCACGCCCGTCGCCGACTCCACGGCCGCGTACTCCGAGCCTGCCGCGGCGGCCGCCGCCTCCCGCTCCTCCTTGCCCAGGTTGCGCGCGCTCATGAGAACTGGGGCAGGTACTGCGCCTGCGCGGAGAGGAGGTCGTCGGTGAGGGCGGCAGCCTTGTCGGCGTCGAACACGGCGCCGTCGGCGATCATGGCCTCGATCACGAGGTCGCGGTCGCCGTTGAGTGCGGCGTCGACGGCGAGGTCGACCGACGTGAGGCGGCGGGCGAGGACGGCCGTGAGCGGCTTGCCGAGGTCGGGCACCTCGATGGGACGGATGCCGCGTGCCGTGGCGACGCCCGGGATCTCGACGGCCGACCACTCGGGGAGGCCAGGAACGAGTCCCTTGTTGACGACGTTGCAGCTGAACATCTCACGCGAGTCGAACGTGATCGAGCGGATGATGGCGATCAGCTGCTCCTGCTCGCCGCCGCTGCGCGCGAAGATCGACTGGTCGAGCGGCTCTTCGCCCAGCGCCTGCCGGCGCATCGCCTGGTAGCGGTTCTCGCCCCACTCCAGGATCTCGGGCAGCGAGAACGCGTCGATCCCGAGCTTCTTGCCGTAGTAGTCGCCCTGCCAGAACCGCTCCGGGAAGAACTCCACGACGTGGCGGTCGCCCGCGGCAGCGAACGCTCCGTACCGCTGGAACAGCTCCCAAGCGAACGGGTTGTGCCACGCGGTCGGCTTCTCGTAGAAGATGTTGCCGATGTCGGCGGGGTCGGGCGCCTGGGCGAGCTCACGCTGCACCCGCTCGCGGACGAGTGGCCAGGCATCCCGTCCGTCCAAGCGGAAGTCGTAAATGAACGTGAGGTGGTTGATGCCCGCGTACAGCGTCGAGGTGCGCTCGAACGGGGCGTCGATGAGCTGGGCGAGCTCGCGCTGGATGTGGTGCATGCCGTGGCAGAGGCCGACGACGTCGAGACCGGTCTGCTGGTGGATCGCCTGCACGTTGGCGGTCATCGGGTTCGAGTAGTTAAAGAAGAAGGCGTCGGGCGCGAGCTCGGCGATGTCGCGCGCGATCTCCACGAGCACCGGAGTGGTGCGCAGCAGGCGCGAGATTCCGCCGGGCATGATCGAGTCGCCGACGGGCTGGTAGATGCCGTGCTTCTGCACGACCTCGTGGTCGAGCTGCCATGCGGGACGCCCGCCGACGCCGACGCAGGTCACGATGAAGTCCGCGCCCGGAAGCACCGCGCGGCGATCGGTGCTGCGGGTGACGCGGATGGTGTCGCCCACGCCGCGCGCTTCGACCATCGCCTCGGCGAGGTCGGCGGCGACGTCGAGGGCCTCCGCGTTGACGTCGACGAGGCGGATCTCCCACCCGCCGAGGTCGTCGGCGCTGATCAGATCAGCGAGGAGGCCTCGAGTGAAGACGGCGGAACCCGCTCCGATGAGGACGAGGACCCGGGAATCGGTGGCCATGCTGCTCCTTTGCGATGGGTTCTGTTCAGCGGACGACGACGCGATTGCGCAGCTCGCCGATGCCGTCGACGCCGCAGACGACGAGGTCGCCGTCCTGGAGGTAACGGGCCGGGTCGCGGAACGCGCCCGCGCCGGCCGGGGTGCCGGTGAGGATGAGGTCGCCCGGCTCGAGCGTGACGCCGTCGCCGATGAAGGCGAGGAGCGCCGGCACGTCGAAGATCATCTCGGCGGTGTCGTCGTCCTGCAGGGTCTCGCCGTTCACCTCGGTGTAGATGCGCTGCCCGCCGGGCTCGCCGAACTCGTCGGCCGTGACCAGCCACGGGCCGAGCGGCGTGAAGGTGTCGAAGGACTTGCCTCGCGACCACTGCACGTCGCCGAACTGCACGTCGCGCGCCGAGACGTCGTTCGCGACCGTGTACGCCGCGACATCGTCGAGCGTCGCCGGCGTGGTGCCGCCGCAGCGGCGTCCGATGAGCAGCGTGAGCTCGGCCTCGTAGTCGACGTTCTGCGTCAGGTGGCCCGGCACGACGATGTCGTCGTTCGGTCCGGTGATCGACGTCGTGTACTTCGCGAACGTGAGCGGGCGTTCCGGCTGCGTGAAGCCGGTCTCGCTGGTGTGATCGGCGTAGTTGAGTCCCACGGCGATCATCTTGCCCGCCGTGCGCACCGGAGCGGTGAGCGAGAGGGATGCCTCGTCCACGGTCTCCCACGTCGCCGAGGCGCCCGAACGGACCGACTCGATCGCGGCGAGGGCGTCGTCCGGGTGATCGGCCGGTGCCAGTCGCACCGACGCGTCGTCCTTCACGACGATGCGGGGCGTGCCGTCCACGGTGGTGCGGGCGATTCTCATGACTCTCCTTCGGATCAAGCTCTGCGCATCATCTTGTCACAAGTGCGCAGAAATGAGCAAGAATAAGCACATGCTTTCACGAACGCCGACCGCGGTCGGCCCAGACATCGCGACATCCGGTCCCGTCAGCCTCGCCCAGGGCGTCTACGGCGCCCGCGGAAACCTCGAGCTCGTGGCGTGCGACGCCGCCGACGGACTCTGGGTCTTCTGGTTCAACGCCGACCTCGACACCGACCCGCTGGAGACCCCGGACGTGCCGCCGCGCCGCTGGAGCGCAGGGCTGCGCTTCGCCGGCGGTCACCGGTTCGTCGACGCGCTGATCGTGCAGTCGACGCTGGGCCCGGACCATCTCGAGGTGCTGGCCCTCGACGAGCACGGCGTCCTGCAGAGCTGGTACTGGTCGCCGGGACCCGGCTTCCAGAGGCGGGTGACGGATGCCGCCACCGCCGTGGTGCGGTTCGCCGCCGCACACGACGGCGGCACGCTGCGCCTCACGGTCGAGGACTCAGCCGAATCCGTGATCCACGTGGTGTCGCCGCCGCGGGGCTACCCTGCGCGGGGCTGGTTCCCGGCGGCAAGCGGGCCCGCGCTCGACGACGGCGCGTCCTCAGTGCAAGCGATCGTCGCGGCAGGCGTTCCCGCCGAAGACATCCAGCCGGGCACGGCGCGCAGCGCCGTCTCGACCTGCGGTGGCGGGACCCTGGAGCTGACCTGGCGCGACGCGGCAGGCAGCATCCGTCACCTCGGCGTCCCGCAGCACTGATCCACACAGTCTCGGTCGTTGAGCGAGCGAAAGGCGAGCGAGACGAAACGCCCCGAGCCCTCGACGAACGTCGGCAGCGGGGCGTTTCGCGGTGAACGCGCGTCAGTTGACGCGGTGGATCATCGTGTTGGCGAACTGGTAGCGGTAGCCGGCATCCCTCACCGCGGCATCGTGGCGCGGGCTCTGCCCGTACGACGAGCCGTGCAGCCAGACGAAGGCAGGCGCCTCCTGGCCTGTCACGGCCTCGAGCGCGCGCTTGGACTCGACGACCTCGCGCTCGATGTCGGCGTCCGAGATCGCGGTGTCGAAGCCCTCGTGGTGCGCGGTGTGCGGGTAGACGACGTGATTCTTCGAGAGGTCGTGCACCTCGTCCCAGTTCATCGCGATGCGGCCGCCGCGGGTGTCCTCCTCGACAAGCGAGATCCAGTGCGCGCGGGCGAACGCCTCCTGGTACTCGGGGTCGCAGTCCACGAACGAGGTCGCGATCGGGAACCAGCCGGTGATCCCGTACTCGTCGCACAGCGGCGCGGCGACCGTGGCCGAGTTGCGGTAGCCCTCGTAGAAGACCGGAATGAGGCCCGGCTTGTCCTTGTGCCAGGTACCGGTCTCGAAGAGGCGGTCGAGGTCGTCGAGGGTCACCGGCGCGTAGTCCCGCGCGAAGCCCGCGAGTTCCTTGGCGAGCTCGTCGCGCGCGCCGTGGGGCGTCGAGTGGTAGTTCACGACGCGGATGAAGTGCCCGCGCCGCAGCTGCTCGCGCTGGGCGGTGAACGATGGACGGGTCATGTCAGGCTCCTTCGGCGACGACGGCGGCCGCGCCATCCGAGATCGGGCGCGCGTCGGGCGCGAAGTGGGTGTACGCGAGCACCTGCATCGCGGTGATCACGGCGCCCTCGTCGTCGTCGCGCGCGAACGGCACGAGTGCGGCGGAGTAGCGGTCGAACACGTCGGCGAAGGCGGCGCCCTCGGCGAGCTGCGACACGTCGGTGTTCGGCGGGATCTCGCGGCGCTCGTCGATGAAGCCGAGGACCATCGGAATGCCCTCCCGTTCGAGGCGTCGGTCGTGGCAGGCCCGCATGAGGCCGACGATGTCGTCGGCGGCGAGAAGCTCGGCGGCGGTGGGCTCGTCGGCGTGCGACGAGGGACCACTCACGGTGGCGGACATGATGCTCCTTTCGGGGGCGATCAGGAGGGAACGGGGATGGGAGCCGAGATGACGCGCAGCAGGCGTTCGACGTCGCCGGCGATGGCGGTGCGCGCGGCGGTGAGGGCCTTGCGCGGGTCGGGGCCGGGCCCGAGGCCGGCCACGAGTTCCCGGGTGTAGGCGGCCGACACCTGGGTGCCGACGTTCACCTTGCGGATCCCGGCGGCGACGGCCGCTGCGAGCCCGGCGTCGGGTACACCCGACGAGCCGTGCAGCACGAGCGGCACCGGCACGGCCGCCGCGATCCGCCCGATCAGGGCGTTGTCGGGATGCGCGGTGCGCTCGGTCATGGCATGCGACGTGCCGACGGCGATCGCGAGTCCGTCGACGCCGGTGGCAGCCACGAAGCTCGCGGCCTCGCGCGGATCTGTTCGGACACCGGGCGCGTGCGCGCCGTCCTTGCCACCGATCTCGCCGAGCTCCGCCTCGACCCAGATGCCGAGCTCGTGCCCGCGCGCCACGACGGCGGCGGTCTGCGCGACGTTCTCCTCGTAGGGGAGGGTCGACGCGTCGAACATCGCCGAGCCGAAGCCGAGCAGGGCGGCCTCCTCGACGAGGGAGGCGTCCTCGCAGTGGTCGAGATGCAGGCCGATGGGGACGGATGCCGCTTCCGCGAGTGCGAGGCACCCTTGGGCGATCGGCGCCAGAGCGCCGTGGAAACGCACCGCGTTGTGGCTCACCGACAGCAGGACCGGCAGCCCGGCGCGCTCCGCGCCGAGGACGATCCCCTCGGCGTATTCGAGCGTGATGACGTTGAAAGCGGCGATTGCGGGCAGGCTCCCGCCAAGCCCCGCCTCGAGGAGGCGGGAAGCTGAGGTCAGCATGTCTCTACGGTCACCCCCGCCTCGCGGAATCGGGCGAGGATCTCGGGGTCGGCGCCGTCGTCGGTGACGAGGGTGGTGATCGCGCTCGTGGGCGCGAGTCGTGCGGGGCCGCGCTGGCCGAGTTTGCTGTGGTCGGCGAGGAGGACGAGCTCCCGGGCCGAGGCCGCGAGCGACCGGTCGGTCTGCGTCTCGCCGAGGTTGGTGCCGGTGAGCCCGATCTCGGGATCGATGCCGAAGGCTCCGGTGAACACCTGGTCGATGCCGAACTCGTCGAGGCCGGCGATGGTGAGGTGGCCGAGCAGCGACATCTCCTGGCGGCGCAGGAGTCCTCCGAGCACGACGATCCCGATGTCGGCGTACTGCGCGAGCCGCATCACGATCGGCAGGCTGTTCGTGAGCACCGTCAGTCCCCGGATGGATCCGAGGTAGGGGAGCATCGCCTCGGTCGTCGTACCGCCGGTCATGAGCACCGTGGAGTTGTCGGTGATGAGTTTCGCCGCGGCTTCGCCGATCCGGCGCTTCTCGTCGGCGAACGAGATCTCGCGAAGGGGTCGCAGCGGCTCGACGTCGTCGCTCACCTGGGCCGCGCCACCGTGGACGCGCTCGATGAGGCCGCGATCCTGCAGCTCGTTGAGGTCGCGCCGCACCGTCGACGTGCTGACGCCGAGAAGGCGAGCCATCTCGTTCACCGAGCCGGTGCCGTACGACCGGATGTAGTTGAGCAGCTCCCGCTGGCGCTTCGGGCCGAGCAGGGGTTCAGTAGCCGGAGACACGATCCACCTCATTCAGGACCGGACGCCCCTCGGCGAGCCGGGTCAGGTTCTCGACCACGAGGTCGAGTGTCTGTGCATGATATTGCGGGGCGAGCCCCGCGACGTGCGGCGTCACCAGCGCGCCGGGTTCCGACCACCACGAAGAGTCGGCCGGAAGCGGCTCGTCATCGAAGACGTCGAGGGCGACGCCGCCGATGCGCCCATCGCGCAGTCGCTCGCTCAGCGCCACCTCGTCGACGATCCCGCCGCGGGCGATGTTGACGACGAATGCGCCTGCGGGGAGGGCGTCGAGCTGCTCGGCACCGATCATCCCGCGCGTGAGTTCGGTGAGCGGCACGACCACGACCAGGATGTCGCTCTGGCGCAGCACCTCGTCCAGCCGATCCATGGGGAACAGCTCGGTCGGATCGTCCTCTGCGGCGAGCCGGCCCGTGTCGAACTTGGCCGCGTTGCCGACGCCCGCAGCCGCGACGCTGCGCTTGAGGCCCAGCGCGCGCATGCCGAACGCTCCGGCGAGGCGCGAGATCTCGCGTCCGATGCGTCCGTAGCCGACGATGCCGACGGTCGCGCCCTGCAGCTGGCGGGGCGTGAGCCGGGCGAGCCGGTCCGCGTTGGTCGGCCATGCCCGAGCATCGCGCAGCTGCTGGATCAGGGGCATCCGATGCGCAAGCTCCAGGATCGACATCATCGCGTACTCGGCCATCGGCACCGGGGCGATGCCGCCGAGCGTCGCGATCGGGATGTCGGTGTCCCAGAGCGACGTACGGCGTACGTGGTCGACGCCCGAGGTGTCGAGCTGAACGCACCGCAGGGAGGGGACATCGGATGCCTCGGGGAACCAGTCGCTGGTGTGCAGGAGGTCGACCTCGGCCAGTGTCTCGCCGTCCGGGGAGTCGGGGGAGAGGTGCCGGACGATCCGAACGCCGGGCGCGCGCTGCGCGAGTTCGGCGAACCACTCGTCCGGCAGATCGAGGGTGCAGAGGTAGGTGAGGGTCATTTGATTCCGCTCCGGGCGAAGCCCTGGACGAAGTACCGCTGGAAGGCGAGGAACAGGATCACCATCGGCAGCACCGAGAGCAGCGCCAGAGCCATGATCGAGTTGTAGTCGGGGGAGGTCTGGTTCTTCAGGTAGAGCAGTCCGATCGGCAGGGTGAAGAGCGAGTTGTCCTTCAGCGCGATGAGCGGCCAGGCGAAGTCGTTCCAGGTCCCCATCAGCGTGAGCAGTGTCAGCACCGCGATGAGGGGCTTGCATAGCGGCAGGACGACCTGGAGGAAGATCCTCAGCTGCCCGGCGCCGTCGATGCGCGCCGCTTCGATGATCTCGTCGGGGATGCCGATGAAGAACTGGCGCGCCAGGAAGATGCCGAAAGCAGCCGATGCGGTCGGAAGGATGACGCCCCAGTAGGTGCCGTAGATGCCCATCGCCGAGACCAGCTTGAACTGGGCGACCATGATCGCCTGCAGGGGGATCATCATCGTGGCCAGCGTCAGCAGGAAGATCGCGTTGCGACCGCGGAACTTCAGCCGTGCGAAGGCGTAGCCGGCGAGCAGGTTGACGATCACGGTGAGGACGGTCACGAACGCGCCGATCACGACGGAGTTGCCGAACCAGTCGAACACGTTGAACCGGCTGAAGATCTTGTCGAAGTTCTCGAGGGTCAGTGTGCTCGGCCAGAGGTGCAGTCCGGGCTGGAACACCTCGCCGCGGGGAGTGAACGCGACCACGCACATCCAGTAGAGCGGGAAGATCATCACGATGCACACGACGACCGCGATCACGGTGCGCGCCACGATGCCCTTGCGCTCGCCCTGGGAGCGACGGCGCCGTCGCTGCAGCCGCTTGGCCTTGCGCTCGCCCAGAAGATCTGTCTCGGCGATCTCGAGGAGGGTGGTTGTCTGAGCCATCGGAGTCCCCTACTCGACCATGTCGCGGGTACGGCTCGTCTTCCACTGGATGAAGGTGAAGACGAGGGTGATGATGAGGATGACGATGCCGATCGCGGCGCCGTAGCCGGGCTCCCGGATCTGGAAGCCGTTGCGGTAGGCGTACGTGACGAGCACGGACGTCGAGTTGCCGGGCCCGCCGCCGGTCATGACGAAGATCAGGTCGAACACCTGGAACGACGCGATGACGTTCATGATCAGCAGGAAGAACGTGCTCGGTCCGACGAGCGGCACGGTGATCGAGCGGAACTGCTGCCAGCGGTTGGCGCCGTCGATGCGACCCGCCTCGTAGAGCTCGGGCGAGATGCCCTGGAGGCCGGCGAGGTAGATGATCATGTTGAAGCCGACGCGCAGCCACACGGCGGCGATGATCACCGAGACCATCGCGGGCACCGGCTCGGACTGCCACGCGATCGGCTGGAGGCCCACCGCCTCGAGGAGCTTGTTGATGAGGCCGTTGCTCTCGTAGAAGAGGATCACGGCGATCATGCCGGAGGCGACACCCGAGATGACCATCGGCAGCACGATGATCGTGCGCCAGATGCCGCGGGCGGGCAGGACCGAGTTGAGCAGCACGGCGAGGCCGAGGCCTGCGGCCATGTCGATCGGCACGGTGATGAGGGTGAACACGACGGTGTTGGCGAGGCTCTGCCAGAACACCGGGTCGGTCATCATTCGGGCGTAGTTGTCGAGCCCAACCCACTCCGCAGGGCCGAAGCCCTGCGTCTCCTGGAACGAGAGCCCGACCGCCCACACGATGGGCACGAACAGGAACAGCGACAGCAGGATGAGGTTCGGGCCCGCGAACGCCCATCCCGTGAGGGACTCTCGGAGGCGCGCCTTGCGGCGCGCCGCACCCGCCCGGGAGGGCGCCGCGGCACCCTCCCTGACGGGTGCGGTCACGGCCGTCATCAGTTCGTCGCTTCCTCGATCGCCGCGGACAGGTTCGCCAGGGTGTCGGCCGTGGACTGGCCGCCGATGAACGCCGCCTCGAGCTGGTCCTGGAGCGCCGTGTTGATCGCCGCCATTCCGGGCGAGGTGAGCTGCTTGACGTCGCTCGCCTCGATAGTCGCCGCCTGGTCGACGAAGACCGGCATCACGTCGGGACGGATGTCGAAGGTGATCGCGTCGCCGGCGAGGTCGGTGCGGGTCGGAAGCTCGTTGGTCGCCGCGCAGAAGGCCGACATCGCGTCCGCCGACACCATGAACTTCAGGAACTCTGCGGCGAGCTCGGGGTTCTTCGCGTCCTTGGTCGCGACGAGGGCGTTGCCGCCGAGGTCCGTCGCACCGCGCTCGTCACGGGGCATCGGGATGGCGGTCCACTCGAACTCGTTCAGGTAGTCCTGGTCGGGCACCAGGAACGAGCCGACGAACGCCATCGCGGCCGTTCCCTCGGTGAACAGGTTGTCGGCGTAGACGGTGCCCTTCGTGGAGCTGGTCGGCGGGACCCAGTTGTTCTCGAAGAAGCTCTTGGTGAAGTCGAGCGCCTTCTCGCCCTCGGGCGAGTCGATCGTCGGGGTCGTGCCGTCGTCGCCGATGAAGGTGCCGCCCGACTGGAACAGCCAGCTCAGCCAGCGGGGCGCACCGCCGAGCTGCCAGTTGTAGACGAACGGGTACTTGTCGTCGGGCAGGCCGGCGCGCAGCTGGGTTGCGACGTCGGCGAACTCGTCCCACGTCCAGGCGTCGTCCTGCGTCGTCGGGAAGGTCGACGGGTCGACTCCGGCGGCCTCGACCATCGCCGTGTTGACGAGCAGCGCCGAGACGTCCGTCTGGTGCGGCACGCCATACGGAGTGCCGTCGAACGAGACGGCCTCCCACATGGCGGGGACGAAGTCGGAGATCTCGTCGTCGGAGAAGTACGGGCTGAGGTCGAGCAACTGGCCCTGGCTCGAATAGACGCCGAGGTTGCCGTAGTCGACGCGGAACAGATCGGGAGCGTCGCCGGACGCGAGCTGAGCGTCGATGTTCGAGAACATCTGGTCATACGGGACGACGTTGAGCTTGACGGTGGCGCCTTCGTGCTCAGCCTCGAACTGATCGATCAGCTCCGTGAACTGCTTCTCCTCGGCCTCGCTGCCCCACGTGGTGAACGTGAGGGACTGCGTGTCGGAGTCCTCTCCGCTGCTGCCGCCGCCGAAGCCTGCGCAACCGGATAGGGCCAAGGAACCGGCGACGAGCACTGCGGCTCCGCCGATCACACGCTTGTTGCTGAGTTTCACGCTGCAATCCCTTCAGGGTCTGATGCGCGCAGCTTCGGGTGCCACACTGCGCCTCTTTGGTTGGGAAGAGTATTCACCAATGATCACCAAATAGTCAAGAACTTCCATTGCGTGCTCATTTCTGATTGAATGTGCTCACTCACCACACCCTCGAAGTCGAGGCGGCACAGGAGGAACCAATGAACGATCGCGCCACCGCGCTGGGCGTCGTGACCGAGCAGGAGCTGACCAGTCAGCCTGAGATCTGGACCCAGGCGCTCGCGCTGCCGTCCGAGCAGCTGGCGTTGCTCCCCGGCGCGGGCGAGAAGGTGATCGTGATCGGCTGCGGCACCTCTTACTACGTGGGCGACGCGTATGCGTACCTGCGCAACGACGCCGGGATGGGCCGCACCCGCGCCGCGATCCCGACGGAGCTGACCTGGATCGACGAGGACGAGCACATCGTCGTCATCTCCCGGTCGGGTACGACGGCCGACGTCATCGACGTGGTCGAGCGCTACCGCGACACTCATCGCATCACCGCGATCCTCGGCGACCTCGACACGCCGCTCGGCACGCTGTGCGACCGGATCGTGCATCTCGGCTTCGCCGACGAGAAGTCGATCGTGCAGACCCGCTTCGCGACGACGGTGCTCACGACGCTGCGCGCGTCGATCGGACTCGTGCCCGACTCGCTCGTCGACGACGCGCGCGCGGCGCTCGAGCTGCCGCTTCCAGCGGATCCTGCGACGGTCAAGCAGGTCGTCTTCCTCGGTCACCGCTGGAGCGTGGGCCTCGCCCACGAAGCCGCGCTGAAGCTGCGCGAGTCGGCGGGTGCCTGGACCGAGGCATATCCCGTCTGGGAGTACCAGCACGGCCCGATCTCGTGCGCCGGCCCGGACTCGCTCGTCTGGGCGCTCGGCGAGCTCCCCGAGGTCGTCGCCGCCGACGTCCGCGCCACTGGTGCGACGGTGTACACCGACACGCTCGACCCGCAGGCGAACCTCGTGCTCGCGCATCGCCTCGCCCTCGCGCTCGCGCGTGAGGCCGACCGCGACCCCGACACCCCTCCGTTCCTCAACCGCTCCGTCCTGTCGACCAGCTGATGCCCGTCGTCACGATCACGGCGGCGCCGCATCCTCACGTCGGTGGGCTCCTCCTTGCGGTCGCCGACGCCATCGCGTCCGCGCTGGAGCTCGGCGATGGCGACGTCATCGCGACGCATGTCGCGTCGGGCGAGAGCGCGACGAGCGGGGCGGATGCCGCGGCATCCGTCTCCGTCTGGCCGATCGTGAGCATCCACGGGTCGGATCGCGGACGGGAGAAGATTGAGGCGGCGCGGGCCGCGGCCGAGACCGCCGTGCGCGAATGGGCGCAGAGCGAAGGAGCGCAGTGCGAGGGAGTGTGGACGCAATGGCTGACGTCGCTGCCGAGATGAACGAGCCGCCGCGGCTCGTGGTGGTCGGCGAGCTCTGCGTGGATCTCGTGGTGGGGCTGTCCGACGAAGCGATCCGCTTCGGCCAGCACGAGCAGATCGTGCCGTTCACGACCCTCACGATGGGAAGCTCCTCCGCCATCACGGCGTGCGGTGCGGCGGCGCTCGGCGTTCCCACCACGATGGTGGGCGTCCGGGGCGACGACGAGTTCGGCACGTACATCGACCGGGAGCTCTCCGCCCGCGGCGTCGATGTCAGCTTCGTGCGCATCGATCGCTCGCTGCCCACGGGATCATCCACTCACCTGACGCGACCCGACGGCGATCGGGCCATCCTCACCGCGATGGGGTCGATCGGCCGCACGACCGCCGGGGACGTGACGGAGGTGCTCCTCCATGGCGCTGCGCATCTCCACGGCGGCAGCTATTTCCTGCAGGAGGCGCTGTGGGGCGAGGCACCGGCGCTGTTCGCGCGCGCTCGAGCGGCCGGGCTCTCGACCTCACTGGACGGCAACTTCGACCCGTCCGAGCGCTGGGACCGCGGCATCCTGGCAGTGCTCGCCCAGTGCGATGTTTTCTTCGGAAACGAGCAGGAATTGCGGGGCATCACAGGCGCCCACGACCTCGATGCGGCCGTGGAGTCCGTGCTCGACCGCATGCCGTCGGGTGCACTCGTGGTGTGCAAGCTCGGAGGGGCGGGCGCTGCTGTCTCCTGGCGCGAAGACGGGATCATCCGCACCATCCGCGCGGCGACGCCCGACGCGCCGGGCGCGCTCGTCGACACGGTCGGTGCCGGCGACTCGCTCGCGGCGGGCTTTCTCGCCGGGCGGCTGACCGGTGAGTCCGTCGAAGGCTGTCTGCGACTGGGCGTCGCCTGCGGCACGGCGTCGACGCGGGGGCCGGGCGGAGTCGGCGCACAGCCGTCCCGCGCCGAGGCCGACGCGCTCGCAGCGAGAGTGCCCGTCGCAACCCCGTGACGCGTCGGGTCGGCTGATCCACAGCATGCCGAGGCCCATTCCCTGGCCCGCTGTCAATGGGGATCCCCGGCCCCGCCGACGTCCCTAGCCTGGGGCGATGGCAGTGAGGGAGCTGTGGTTGGTCCGGCACGGCGAGAGCATCGGGAACATCGCGGCGACGCGAGCCGAGATGGACGGGCTCGACGTGATCCCGCTCGACGTGCGGGACGCGGATGTCCCGCTCTCGGCCACCGGGCAGGAACAGGCGACCGCACTCGGAACGTGGCTCGCGCCGCACCTCGACCAGATCGATCTGTTCTGGGTATCGCCCTACGCCCGCGCGAGGGAGACGCTGGCGATCGCCCTCGGGGACGGGGCGGTGGGCCGGACCATCTTCGTCGACGAGCGGCTGCGCGACCGCGAGCTCGGGATCCTGGATCTGCTCACGCGGCAGGGCGTCGCGCGACTGCATCCCGAAGAGTTCTCGCGGCGTCGCCACCTCGGCAAGTTCTACCATCGGCCGCCCGGCGGAGAGTCGTGGGCGGACGTCGCGCTGCGGTTGCGCTCATTCCTGCGCGAGGCGCTCGAGAGCGGCCCCGAGACGGCGATGCTGGTGGTGCACGACGCGGTGGTGATGCTGCTGCTCTACATCCTGCTGCCGCTGCGAGAGGACGAGCTGCTCGGTTTCGCCGACGATCACACCGTCCTGAACGCCTCGATCACCCGCGTGATCCTCACCGAGGCGGGCTGGGAGCTCGCCGCCTTCTCGGACGTGGCCCACCTCCAGCGCGAGGGCGCCGATGTCACCGCTCACCCCGGGGATCCCGATGTCCAGCCGCGTTGAGCCCGTGACCGAGGCGCTGCTGCGGGAGTGGGGCCTGCCCGACCCGGGAGACTCGAAGAAGTCCCGCGGCGATGTCGTGGTCGTGGGTGGCTCGCGCAGCTCACCGGGTGCGGTGCTCCTCGCGGGCGAGTCGGCGCTCCGGGTCGGCGCGGGGCGTGTCGCGCTCGCGGTGCCGCAGTCGATCGACGCCCAGGTCGGCATCGCGCTCCCGGAGGCCGGCATCCTCGCTCTGCCTGACGATGCCGACGCGCCCCTGAAGGGGGAGCTGCGCGAGAAGGTCTCGGCAGCCGATGCTGTGCTGGTCGGACCCGGTTTCAGCGACCCCCACGAGACGCGCGCGACGCTGCTCGCCGTCGCTGCGACGGGTCCGTGCGTGGTCGTGCTCGATGCTTTCGCCCTCGGGGTGCTTCCCGACGTCGATCGCGGCGATCTCCCCGACGACATCATCCTGAGCCCGAACAAGGACGAGGCGAGGATCCTCCTCGGCCGTGAGCTCGCCGACGATGTCGCCGACGTCTGCGAGATCGCCCGGAGGTTCGATGCCGTCGTCAACTGCTACGGCGTGGTGGCGCAGGCCGACGGGTGCGCATGGCGGGTCGACGACGGTGACAGCGGGTTGGGGACGTCCGGGAGCGGCGATGTGCTCGCCGGCGCGATCGCGGGATTCGCCGCGCGCGGCGTGGCCCCCGCCCGCGCGGCGGTGTGGGGCTCGTGGACGCACGCCCGGGCCGGCGCCCGGCTCGGCGAGCGCATCGGTCTCGGCTACCTCGCGCGCGACCTCGCGCGCGAACTGACGCCGGCGGTCCACAGCGTCTCACGCTGAGGCGTCACCGCACCCGAACGGGTGCGCCGCCGGCCGCCGCGGGCTAGCGTGGGGGGCGTGTCCGCCCCGGCGATCGACGCACGGACCGCCCACGCCGCCGGCGTCGAGCGCCTTGTGGGGAGCTATCGGGCTGTTCCGGCATCCGCCCCGGTGCGGCTCGCCAAGCCGACGTCGAACCTCTTCCGGTCGCGGCGCAAGGTCCACGCCCGCGGGCTGGACACCTCGGGCCTGACGGGAGTCATCGAGGTGGATCCCCTCTCGCGGACCGCGGACGTCGACGGCATGTGCACCTACGAAGACCTCCTGGCGGCGACCCTTCCATTCGGACTGACCCCGCTCGTCGTTCCCCAGCTCAAGACGATCACCCTCGGCGGCGCCGTCACGGGGCTCGGGATCGAGTCCCCGTCCTTCCGCAACGGCATGCCCCACGAGTCGGTGCGCGAGATGGACATCCTCACCGGCGCGGGGCGCGTGGTGACGGCATCGCCGGCCGACCATGCCGACCTCTTCCGCGCGTTCCCCAACTCGTACGGCACGCTCGGCTATGCGGTGCGGCTGCGGATCGAGCTGGAGCGCGTCGAGCCGTTCGTCGCGCTCACCCATGTTCGGTTCCACGCCCTCGCCGATCTCGTGGCCGCGATGGATCGCATCGTGGCGACCGGCCGCTTCGGTGACGCTCGCGTCGACTACCTCGACGGCGTGGTGTTCAGCGCCGACGAGGCCTACTTGTGCCTCGGCGTGCAGACGGCCGCACCCGGTCCTGTCAGCGACTACACCCGTCAGCAGATCTACTACCGGTCGATCCGGCACGACGACGGCACGAAAGCCGACCGGCTCACCGCTCACGACTATCTGTGGCGATGGGATGCCGACTGGTTCTGGTGTTCGGAGGCGTTCGGGGCGCAGCATCCGTTCGTCCGACGGATCTGGCCCCGACGGTACCGTCGCAGCCGGTCGTACGCGCGGCTGATGAGGCTCGAACGGCGGTTCGACGTCGGCGATCGCCTCGAGAAGCTGCATGGCCGACCGCCCCGTGAGCGTGTCATCCAGGACATCGAGGTGCCCATCGCGCGCTGCGTCGAGTTCCTCGAGTGGTTCCTCGCCCGCGTGCCCATCGAGCCGATCTGGCTCTGTCCGCTGCGGCTGCGTGACGACGCGGGCTGGCCGCTGTACCCGATCCCGCCGCGCGAGACCTATGTGAACGTCGGCTTCTGGTCGACCGTGCCGGTGGGGAACGTCGAAGGGGAGACGAACCGGATGATCGAGCGCGAGGTGAGCGAGCTCGACGGGCACAAGTCGCTGTACTCCGAGGCGTTCTACTCCCGCGAGGAGTTCGACACGCTGTACGGCGCGGCGGCATATCGTGCCGTGAAGGAGCGGTACGACCCCGACTCGCGACTGCTCGACCTCTATGCGAAGGCGGTGCAACGACGATGACCACATTCGAGGAGCGGGGGACGGATGCTGCGCCCCCGGCGCCCGCCGGAGGCAGCGAGGCCGACGACCCGGCGCGAAAGCTCACGCTCGCCGAGATCCTCGAGATCTTCGCCGGCGGACGGCTGCCGCTGCGATTCACCGCCTACGACGGAAGCTCGGCCGGACCCGTCGATGCGCCGTACGGACTAGACCTGAAGACACCACGGGGCACGACGTATCTGGCGACCGGCTTCGGCGATCTCGGCCTCGCCCGCGCCTACATCGCCGGCGACCTCGACATCCACGGCGTGCACCCCGGCGATCCGTACGACCTGCTCAGAGGACTCGCGGACGCTCTCGTCTTCCCCCGGCCATCGCCTCGGGTCATGGCCCGCATCGTCCGCTCGATCGGCTTCGAGCATCTCCGGCCGATCGCGCCGCCACCGCAGGAGGTGCCGCCGCGCTGGCGTCGCGTCGCGAACGGAATGCGACACAGCAAGCACCGCGACGCCGAGGCGATCCACCATCACTACGACGTCTCGAACACCTTCTACGAATGGGTGCTCGGTCCCTCGATGACCTACACCTGCGCCTGCTATCCGGCACCCGACGCCTCGCTCGAAGAGGCGCAGGAGAACAAGTACCGGCTCGTCTTCGAGAAGCTGCGACTGAAGCCCGGCGACCGGCTGCTCGACGTGGGCTGCGGCTGGGGTGGCATGGTGCGCTATGCGGCGCGGCGTGGAGTCCACGCCACCGGGGTCACGCTCTCGCGGGAGCAGACGTCGTGGGCCCAGCGGGCGATCGCCGACGAAGGACTCGGCGAGCTCGCCGAGGTGCGCTTCGGCGACTACCGCGACATCGCGGAGACGGGGTTCGATGCGGTGTCTTCGATCGGCCTGCTCGAGCACATCGGGGTGCGCAACTACTCGGCCTACTTCCGCTTCCTCCGGTCCCGGCTGCGCGTCGGCGGGCTCCTGCTGAATCACTGCATCACCCGTCCCGACAACCGCAGCGAGGCCGCCGCGACAGGCTTCATCGACCGCTACGTCTTCCCGGACGGCGAGCTGACCGGCTCCGGCAGGATCATCACCGAGGCCCAGGACGTCGGCCTCGAGGTGCTCCACGAGGAGAACCTCCGCCCGCACTACGCGATGACCCTCCGCGACTGGTGCGCGAACCTCGTGGAGCACTGGGACGAGGCGGTCGCCGAGGTGGGGCTGCCCGCCGCGAAGGTATGGGGTCTCTATATGGCCGGGTCACGGCTCGCGTTCGAGTCCGGCGGCATCCAGCTTCATCACGTCCTCGCGGTCAATCCCGACGAGCGAGGCGGCGTGGGTGACCTGGCGTCACGGCCGTGGTGGACGCCGTAGCCGCGATCACCCCGTCAGCTGTGCGGGACCGCGTCCGCCACGGCGCCGGCGATCGTCGCCCCGCTCGGCGCGGAGTACGAGAAGCGGTCGCCCGGGAGCAGCCCCGCGATCGCCTGGCCGAGCGGTGAGTCGGGGGAGTAGACGGCCAGGTCGGAATCCGCGCCGAGGAGGGTGCGGGAGCCGAGCAGGAACGTCTCCCGCGATCCGTCCGCGTCGAACTCGACCGTCACGCGCATCCCGGGCTCGACGATGCCGTCGTCCGGGCGCTCGCCGACCTGGGCTCGACGGATGATGCCGCGCAGCTCCAGCGCACGGACCTGGCTCTGCTCGTCTTCGGCGCCCTCGCGCACGAGCAGTTCGAGCTCCTCCTGCAGCTGACGCAGAGCGTCCTGCGTGAGCCAGATCGGCTCCTCCACAACAGACACGGCAAACCTCCACAGCCGGGACAGATGAAGTTCCCGAGCCTAGCGGTTCCCGTCGTGGGGTGCACCGCGAGCAGGCGCCGCCTGCTCGGGCGCTCGCCTACCTGCGTTGTTCGAAGGCTCCCGCGGTGACGGGAATGGCGACCGCCGCGACGACGCAGAGGAGGCCGAGGACGAACATCAACGCGGGGAGGGGCAGCGAGAACGACAGCCCCAGGAGCACCATTCCGCCGATGAGCAGGATCAGATAGAGCACGAACAGCATCGCCAACCTCCAGGATCGCCTCCCTCATTGATACTCCTCACCCGCCCGCCGCGGGAAGGGCCGCGTGCCTGGCATCGGACTTCGGCGGGAGCGAGAATGACGCCATGAGACTTGTGCAGGTTGCTCAGCACGCCGACGACCTCGAGCGTGCCGCAGGCTTCTACACCTCCCTCCTCGGCAGCGACGCGACGGCGGTGTTCGATCCGCCGGGCCTGCTCTTCTTCGACCTCGACGGCGTGCGGCTGCTGCTGGACCGCAACGCCCCGACCGCGCTGCTGTACCTGCACGTCGACGACGTCGCGGCCGCCCTCGAGCGGATCGGCGACCGGGCCGAGGTCGTCTCGCCACCGCACGTGATCTTCACCCACGAGGACGACACCCTCGGTCCGGCGGGTCACGACGAGTGGCAGGCGTTCGTCAAGGATCCCGAGGGCAACACCGTCGGCCTCATCTCGTTCCGGCCCGTCGCTTCCTGAGAGCGCCAGGCTGCACGACGAATGCGCGCGAGATGAGGCATCCTGCTCGTATCGAGTCGGTAACAGGAGTCAGAGTGCACGTTCCTGTCGGGTTAGCCTGGTCGCGATGAGCGCCTACGTCTCGGCGTTCGAGCTGTTCTCCATCGGCGTAGGACCCTCGAGCTCCCACACGGTCGGTCCCATGCGGGCCGCCCACGATTTCGTCGTCCGCCTGCGCGAAAGCGGGGTGCTGCCGCAGGTCGGCCGCGTCACCTGCACGCTGTACGGCTCCCTCGGCGCCACCGGCATCGGCCACGGCACACCCGACGCCGTCGTCGCGGGACTGCAGGGCCTCGAACCCGAGACGGTGGATCCGGATGCTGTGCGCTCGGCCTGGAGCGCCTGGCCCCACGATCGCGCGCTCGAGTTGGCCGGGGTGCATGCGGTGCCTTTCGAACGGGGCGACGTCGTGTTCGCGCCGCGCACCCGGCTCCCCGGCCACCCCAACGCCATGACCCTCGAAGCGTGGGCCGCGCCCGACGACGGACCGCCGCGTGCGCTCGCCGCGCCCGGCGTGCGCGAGACGGGTTCGTCTGCGGCGGTCGAACCGGTGACGGGGACGGATGCCGGACTCCTCATCCGCGAGACGTACTACTCCGTCGGCGGCGGCTTCATCCGTCGCGAGGGCGAGGCGGCGGGCGTGCGGCCCCACGCGTTCCCCCTCGACTTCTCGAGTGCGGAGGAGCTGCTCGCCGTGTGCGACGAGCGGGGCATCACGATCGCCGAGGCCGCGCGCATCAACGAGGAGTCGCTGCGCCCCGACGAGGACATCGCCGAGGGGCTGGATGCGATCTGGGACGCGATGGCCGCGTGCGTCGAGGCCGGCCTTCAGTCGGGAGGCGTTCTCCCCGGGATCCTCGGGGTCAAGCGCCGCGCAGCATCCATCCGCGAGCAGCTCGACGCCGCCGAGGCCGACGGCCGTCGCGAGCTGCCGGGGGAGTGGCTGGGCGCCTTCGCGCTCGCGGTCAACGAGGAGAACGCCGCGGGCGGGCGGGTCGTGACCGCGCCGACGAACGGCGCTGCCGGCATCCTGCCCGCCGTCGCGATGTACTGGTGGCGCTTCCTCGCCGATTCCGGCCTCGGTGCCGGCAACGCGGTAACGCCCTACGGCGAGCTGGTCGGCAGCGCCCTGCTCGGCTATCACGGGCACGCGGCGACCACCGAGGAGGCCGCAGGCTGGGACGACGAACAGGTGGCAGAGGCGAACCGTCGCCGAGGCATCCGTCGATTCCTCCTCACCGCCACTGCGCTCGGCTCGCTGTTCAAGGCCAACGCGTCGATCTCGGGCGCAGAGGGCGGATGCCAGGCCGAGGTGGGATCGGCGTGTGCGATGGCCGCGGGGGGCCTCACCGCCGTGATGGGCGGCACGAACCGGCAGATCGAGAACGCCGCCGAGATCGCGATGGAGCACCACCTCGGCCTCACCTGCGACCCGGTCGGCGGACTCGTGCAGATCCCGTGCATCGAGCGCAACGCGATCGCCGCGTCGACGGCGGTGACGGCCGCGCGCCTCGCGCTGCGCGGCGACGGCTCGCACTACGTCTCGCTCGACGCGGTCGTCGAGACCATGCGCCAGACCGGCATCGACATGTCGCACAAGTACAAGGAGACGAGCGAGGGCGGCCTCGCGGTGAACGTCATCGAGTGCTGAGGCGCGCCAGAGGGCGATTGCGCCGCCGACGCATCGCGCCTTCGCGTGGCGCAACACGCGGAGTCGCGGCGGCGATACCGCGTGTCGTGACACCCGAACAGGTGTGCGCGCCCGGTGCGGCCCGTTCAGGTGACGGAACACGCGGGCCGGCCGCGGGGATGCCGCGCGTCGTGACACCCGAATGCGGCCCGGGCCCGACGGGGGAAGCGCGTCAGGAGTGCGCCGGCATCCAGCCGCGGCGGAGGAGAACAGAGCGCACGACGCCAACGGCGCTGCGATTCCCTCTCACATGGGCGGAGGTGAGCCTCACCACCTCCCACCCCTCAGTCGCATAAGCCGCGTACTTGTCGATGTCCCGGTTCCACTGCGTGCGGTCGGTTCGGTGATGATCGCCCTCGATCTCGACTGCTGTCCGAAACTGCGAGAACACGAACTCCGTGATTCCCAGCAGCGTGCCGTTTCGATCATGGATCTCGACGTCCAGCGCAGGGGTCGGCAGACCGCCGGCCGCGGCATCCAAACGGAAGTCCGTCTCGAGCGGAGAGGCGCTGCCGACCCGGACGAGCGGCAGGGCCTCCTGCAGGCGGCCGATGCCGCGTCGCCTCCCGGCGGCGACGACGTTGCTGAGATCTTCGATTGTGCCCATCTGCTGCCGCGGTACGAGGGCTCCCCGACGATCGCGGGGGATACGCACGATCTGGTCGCCGAGAGCGACGAGCTCGCGGATGGTCAGCTCTGCGCCCAGCATCGCCCACGTCGACACCGCATCCGTCGTCCGCACCTCTTCGTGCGTGATCACGTTCGCGAGGTGTGGCGCAACCTTGACGCCTTGCACACCTCTCGCTCGCGGAGCGCGGTTGGGTGCGAGCACGCCGACTTCGAGCAGCGCGCCCGGGCCCACGGAGAGCCCGAGATGCACGGCCGCCGTGCGGCCTGCGAGGAAGGTATGCGGCCGCATCACACGCGCATATGCCCGGATCTTGCGCCGCTCCGACTGCCTGGCGATGTCGTCGATGGACAGATCTTCGTCCGGGGGCGCACTCGCGGCGATCTGGCGAACCCCGTGGAACGGCGCATCCAGATCACTCGCCTGCAGTCGTCCCGAGGACACGCCCGCTAGTCGGGCGTCGGCGACCGAGAAGCTGCCGCCGAGAAAAGCCGGCAATGGCGAAGGCCGAGCTGACACACGACGACGATGCCTCGCGCGGCCGGTCCGATCACGGAGCCCGCGTCGATCTGGGGACTCCTTGGGGAAAGCGCTACCTGTGGAGGAGCCCGTCGCCGATTGATACACCGGTCGGGGTGGCGCAACACGCGGGGTGCGCGAGACCATTCCGCGTGTTCCGACACCTGAGCTCGGGTGCGACGCAGAGGCGCCGGGGGTGCCGGGATCCAGGTGGCGCGACACGCGGGGTGTCTACGGTGATTCCGCGTGTTGTGACACTCGAGGTGCCGGCGAGCGGGGGCCGCGAGCGCCCAACAGCGAGCGAGCGCAGGGACGCGGGACGGATGCTGCGGGCTCAGGCGCGGCGGCCGGTGAAGTGGCGGCGGCAGCGGGCCTGATAGGACTCGATGCCGCCGACCTGCGCGGCGGTCGGCACCCGCGGGTCGCCGGCGGTGTCGGCGGCGATGCGCTGGTGGAAGGCGGCGTCCTCGCCGCAGACCGCGCACACCGCCGTGAGCTTGAGGACGTCCTCGGCGATCGCCATCAGCGCCGGGAGCGGCTCGAACGGGCGCCCGTCGAACGTGACGCACAGCCCCGACACCACCACCGTGACACCTCCCGCGACGAGCTCGTCGACGGCCGCCACGAGGTCGGTGCCGAAGAACTGCGCCTCGTCGATCGCGACGAGGTCGAGGCCGCGGCCCTCCACGCCGGCGACGAGCGCGGCCACGTCGGGCACCGATCGCGAGGGCACACTCAGCCCGGAGTGCGAGCTCACCAGCCCTTCGCCGCGGCGGTCGTCCAGGGCATGACTGACCACCTCGACCTCGAGCCCTGCGATGCGCGCACGGCGGACGCGGCGCAGCAGCTCCTCCGACTTTCCGGCGAACATCGGACCGGCGACGACCTGCAGCCTCGCCTGGGCGCGCGTGTGCATGGCGCCAGACTACGTCCGCCTAGGATCGAACCACCCCACCCCGGACCGTCAGCAAGGATGCCGATGACCGCAGAATCCTCCGCGCCCTCCCGCCCGCGCCATCCCGCCGATCGCGCCCGCCGCGAGCGCGAGCTGACCGCACCCGTGTCGCTCACGCTCCCAAACGGGCGGGTGAACCCCGACGCGATCGGGTGGGCGCGGCAGCCGCTCGTCGACACGTCGGGCATCGGTCGCGGACTCGGGCGCAACAAGCGGTGGGAGTACTGGAACGTCACGACGCCGACCCACATCCTCGCGCTCACCGTGTCGTCGATCGACTACGCCGCGGTGCACGAGGTGTGGGTCTTCGACCGTGCCACCGAGCGCGCGTGGGGCAAGAGCGCGACGGTGATCCCGGCCCGTGGCGTTGAGCTCCCAGCGAACGTCGAGAGCGGCCCTGCGCGCGGGCGCGCGAAGGACCTCGAGATCGAGATCCTCCGTCAAGCCGGCGGTGCGCGGCTGCGTGCGCGGATCCCGGATGCCTCGTTCGACGTGTTCGCCGCGCTCCCCGAGCATCATGAGCGTCTGGCCGTGGTGGTGCCGTGGAGCACGACCCGCTTCCAGTACACCGTCAAGGACGTCGCGCGCCCCGCGTCGGGGTCGGTGACGATCGACGGCAGCACGTACGACGTGCCCGCCGGCGAGTCGTGGGCGGTGCTCGACCACGGCCGCGGACGGTGGCCGTACGACATCAGCTGGAACTGGGGTGCGGGCTCCGGCAGCTCGGGCGGGCGCACGATCGGCATCCAGGTCGGCGGCGGCTGGACCGCGGGCACGGGGTCGACCGAGAACGCCGTCTTCATCGACGGGCGGCTCCACAAGATCCACGACGAGCTCGACTGGGACTACGGCATCGCCGACTGGCGGACGCCCTGGCGCATCAGCGGCGGCGGGCTCGAGGCATCCTTCACGCCCTTCTACGACAAAGTCACCCGCACCAACCTTGGAATCGTCGCCTCCCGCACCGACCAGTGCTTCGGCCATTGGGGCGGCACGTTCGCCGTGCCAGGCGGTGAGATCGTCGCGTTCGACGGGATCGTGGGCTTCGCCGAGGAGGTCCGAAACCGCTGGTGACCCCTGCCGCGCGTCTCGTTGACGGCGAGGGGGTGGGGGAGCACTATTCGTCTCGTGACGAACAATGCGGAGACGGATGCTGTGAGCGTGCGTGGTCTGCACGTCACGCGCGGAAAGACCGAGGTGTTCACCGGGCTCGATCTGCACATTCCCCGGGGGCAGATCACCGGCCTGCTCGGACCCTCGGGCTGCGGCAAGACCACGCTGATGCGCTCGATCGTGGGCGTGCAGAAGGTGGCGGGCGGCGACGTGACGGTGCTCGGCGAACCGGCGGGGTCGCGCGCGCTGCGCAAGCGGGTCGCGTACGACACGCAGGCCGCGTCGGTCTACGGTGACCTCACGATCCAGCAGAACCTGCGCTACTTCGCGCGGCTGGTCGATGCGCCCCGCACCGACGTCGATCGCGTCATCGAGCAGGTCGGCCTCGCCGACCAGCGCGACCAGACCATCGACTCGCTGTCGGGCGGACAGGAGAGCCGCGTCTCGCTCGCGGTGGCCATGCTCGGAGTGCCCGAGCTGCTCGTGCTCGACGAGCCCACCGTCGGCCTCGACCCGCTGCTGCGCGCCGAGCTGTGGGAGGTCTTCCGCGGCCTCGCCGACGCCGGCGCGACGCTGATCGTCTCGAGCCACGTCATGGACGAAGCCCTCCGGTGCGACCGCCTCGTGCTCATGCGCGCCGGCCGCATCATCGCCGACACGACCCCCGACGGCCTCTTCGCCGACACCGGGACGACGGACCCGGATGCCGCGTTCCTCACGCTCATCGAGCGCGACGCGCACGCTCGCACGGAGGCCGAGGCGCAGCATCCGCTCACCCGCCGAGAGGCGCGCGAGCAGGCCGAGCATGCGCACCACACGGATGAGGGGAGCGCCTCATGAACGGCGTGCTGACCCTCGCGACGGCGGGGCGGGTGCTCCGGCAGCTCAGCCACGACCCGCGCTCGATCGCGCTCATGCTCGTCGCCCCGAGCCTGCTCGTGGGCCTGTTCGCGTGGCTGTTCAGCGATCAGGAGGGCGTGTTCGACCAGTTCGGCGGGCCGATCCTGGCGCTCTTCCCGTTCATCGTGATGTTCCTGATCACCTCGATCACGACGCTCCGCGAGCGTCGGTCGGGAACCCTCGAGCGGCTCATGACGACGCCGATCGCGAAGGCCGACTTCATCGTCGGGTACGGGCTGGCGTTCGGGCTCATGGCGACGCTGCAGGCGGTCATCACTGTGACCTTCGCGGTGTGGTTGTGCGGACTCCAGGTCGACGGTCCGCTCTGGCAGCTCGGGCTCGTCGCCGTCGTCGACGCGATCCTCGGCACCGCGCTCGGGCTCCTGGCGAGCGCCTTCGCACGCACCGAGTTCCAGGCGGTGCAGTTCATGCCGCTCATCGTGTTCCCGCAGATCATCCTGGGCGGCCTGTTCATGCCCCGCGAGGACATGCCCGAGGCGCTGTATCAGATCTCGAAGATCCTGCCGCTCAGTTACGCCATCGACACGATCAACGCGGTCACCGACGGCGACGAGGGCTGGGAGGTCTTCGGGCCTCTGCTCATCGTGGTCGCGTTCGCCGTGGGTGCGCTGATCCTGGCGTCGCTCACGCTCCGACGCCGGACGCCGTAGCCCGACGCCCCGACGTCAGCAGCTGGGCTGCTTCTTGCGCAGCTTGGCGGTGAGGTCGCGCAGCTGGCAGAGCTCGTCGTCCGAGAGGAGCGACATGCGCTCGGCGATGGCCTTGCCGTGCGCACTGGCGATGCGGCGGAACAGCGACGCCCCGGCATCCGTCGCGTGGACGAGCGCCCCGCGCCCGTCGTCGGGATCTGCGCACTTGGTGATCAGTCCGCGCGCGACCATGCGGTCCACGAGGCGCGAGACGCTCGGCTGGCTGATCAGCATGTTCGCCGTCACGTCGCGCAGACGCGCGGTGAGGTCGTCGGCGCGGGTGACCGTGAGGAGCACGTCGTATTCGGCCTGACTCAGCGTCTCGTCGTCGAAGTCGTCGTTGATGTCGCCGAACACCTCGTGCTGCGCGCGGAAGAGACTCTCCCACGCGTCGATGGCGAGACGGCGATCGGTCATAGCGTCAAGATTAGAGCCTCGCACCGACCCTAGGCTGGCCCCATGGCGTCTTCTGCAGTCGCGTCGTGGCGCACGCATCGTCTCGGAGTCGTGGGGCTGGTGCTCGCCCTGCTCGCCGGAGTGCTGCTCGCGGGCCTGACCCCGAGCCCGGCGCGCGCGGGCGTCGACGATTTCTCGTTCGAGAGCCTCGACGTGGAGTACCAGCTGGGCCGCGCCGAGGACGGCACCAGCACCCTGACGGTCGTCGAGACGTTCGTGGCGCTGTTCCCCGAGTTCGACCAGAACCGCGGCATGCGCCGCTCCATCCCCGACAGCTATCTGGGCGCACCGCTGCACCCCGAGCTCGTCTCGATCACCGACGAGACCGGCGCCCCGCGTGCCGAGGAGACGGAGTCCGAGGACGGCTACTACTCCATGACGTCACGCGCCGACGACTTCGTCCACGGTCGGCAGACCTACGTCTTCACCTACAGGCTCGAGAACGTCACGCACTACTTCGCCGACACCGGGGTCGACGAGTTCTACTGGAACGTCAACGGCGTCGAGTGGCCGCAGCCCTTCGGCCGCATCACCGCGCGCGTGACGATGCCCGACGATCTCGAGGCCGCGCGCACCGGCGCGCAGTCCTGCTACGTCGGGTACCAGGGCTCGACCCAGACCTGCCCGATCGAGGATGCCGAGGGGACGATCGCGGCCTCGGCCGAGAACGTGCAGCCGTACCAGAGCCTGACGATCGCGATCGGGTTCGACCCCGACACGTTCGCCGAGTTCGACCCGGACTATCTGGCCTCACCCTGGGGCTGGCTGCAGGGCGGGGTGGCCGTGCTCGGACTCGGCACCGCCCTCGTGCTGGCGGCCGTCACCCGCCGTCGCCATCTCCGCGACGAGCCCGGGCGTCCCGTCATCATCGCGGAGTACACGCCGCCGCGCGGCATCGATGCCCTCGAGAGCGCCGTGCTGCTCGGCCGCACCACGAAGGCGATCCCGGCCGAGGTGCTCGAGCAGGCGGTGGTGGGCAGCATCCGTATCGAAGAAGGCCCGCCCAAGTGGTTCGGCGGCACGAAGCTGAAGGCCGTGCTCGTGGACCCGTCCCTCGCCGACGGAGACGGACGGATGCTGCTGCCCGGCCTGTTCCCGCAGGGCATCCCAGGCGAGGAGTTCGAGTTCGGCCGCTCCGACACGAGGTTCTCGACGACGGCGCAGAAGGTGCTGAAGGCGGCGTCGGCGGAGCTGTCGTCGAGGGGACTGCGGCGGAAGGTGCCGCTGAGCGCCCGGGCCTGGCCGGTCGTCATCGCGATCGTCTCCGCGGTCCTCGTGCTGCTCTTCGGCATCGGCGCGCTGGCGGGTTACGTGACGGCGTGGGTGCCGATCCTGCTGATCATCGGATCGGTGCTCGTCGTGCTGCTGGTGGCGGGGATGGTGTCGCGCAAGCCCGTCACCGCCGCCGGCGCCGAGACGCGCGACCACCTGCTCGGGCTGAAGGAGTTCATCGAGTGGGCCGAGGCCGACCGCATCCGGATGCTGCAGTCTCCGCAGGGCGCCGAGCGCGTGCGCGTCGACGTCTCCGACCCGCGCATGAAGCTGAAGCTGTACGAGACACTGCTGCCGTACGCGGTCGTGTTCGGCCAGGAGAAGAAATGGGCCGAGGAGCTCGCCGTGCTCTACGGCTCGGGCAACTCACCCGGCTGGTACTCGGGATCGACCGGCTTCAACGCGGCGGCGTTCTCGGCCGGGATCTCGAACCTGTCGACATCGGCCTCCTCGTCGTCGTCCTCCGGCGGGTCGTCCGGCGGCGGCTCCGCGGGCGGCGGCGGTGGCGGCGGCGGGGGCGGCGGCGTCTGATCCGGGATGCTGCCCCTCGGTGGACGCGGTCGCTTCAGCCTTCGCGCGGGTGAGAGCGCATCGGCTCCGGCACATGCAGCCGGGTGAGGAACCGGTCCGTGCCGCGCGGGATGCCGCGGCGATCGCCGAGTGAGACGACCACCGTCACGACCACCGCGATCGGGACGGTCCACGCGGCGGGCTGCTCGAGGAACGGGCGCAGGGCGGGGAACCCCGCCGTCACGAGCCCGCCGCCCAGGATCGCCACGCCGGAGAGCACCGCGCCGGTGAGCATCCCCGCGATCGCGCCGCGTGCCGTGAGGCCGCGCCACCAGATGCCGAGCAGCAGCACGGGGCACAGCGTCGAGGCGGTGAAGGCGAAGACCAGGCCGACGCTGCCGGCGAGCCCCGCCGGCTCGGTCGCCAGGGCGACGACCAGGGGGACGAACGACGAGAGCACCGCCGCGATGCGGAAGCCGCGCACGCTGCCGCCGAGCAGGTCCTGGCTGATCACGCCGGCGAGCGACACGACGAGTCCCGATGACGTGGAGAGGAAGGCCGCGAACGCCCCCGCGATGACGAGGGCCGTCAGCACGTCGCCGAGCGGTCCCGCGATCAGCCGATCGGGCAGCAGCAGGATCAGCGCGTCGGCGTCGCCCGACTGCGCGAGGTCGGGCGCGAACGCGCGGCCGAGGAATCCGAACGCGGTGGGGAAGAGGTAGAACACGGACAGCAGCACGAGCACGATGACGGTCGTGCGCCGTGCGGCGACGCCGTCGGGGTTCGTGTAGAAGCGCACCAGCACGTGGGGCAGTCCGAGCGTGCCGAGCAGCAGCGCCACCATGAGCGACACCGTGCGGTAGACCTCGAGGTCGCCGGGGCCGGCGCTCGGCGGGAACGCCTCGACCGGTGGCAGCGCGGGCTGCACGTCGCCGACGAGGAGCAGGATCGCGACCACCGGGATCGCGAGGGCAGTGAGCTTCAGCCAGAACTGGAACGCCTGCACGAAGGTGATCGAGCGCATGCCGCCCGCCGCGACGACCACCGCGACGATGACGGCGACAGCGACGGAGCCCACCCACGAGGGAAGGCCCGTCGTGATCCGCACGGTGAGGGCGGCGCCCTGCAGCTGGGGCACGATGTAGAACCACCCGATGACGATCACGAGCGTGCTCGTCACGCGCCGCGCCCACAGGGAGTCCAGCCGCGCCTCGGTGAAGTCGGGGATCGTGTACGCCCCCGAGCGCCGCAGCGGTGCGGCCACGAACAGCAGCAGCATGAGGTATCCCGCCGTGTACCCGATCGGGAACCACAGCGCCGACGAGCCCGTGAGCAGGATGAGACCGGCGATGCCCAGGAACGACGCCGCGGACAGGTACTCGCCGCCGATCGCCGACGCGTTCCACCACGGACGCACCGTGCGGCTCGCGACGTAGAAGTCGCTCGTCGTGCGCGACACCCGCAGGCCGTAGAAGCCGATGAGCGCCGACGCGACGGCCACCGCGGCGATCGCGACGTAGCCGATCGCGGGGTTCACTCGTCCTCCGCCAGCGCCCGGTAGCGCGCCTCGTTGCGCGACGCCGCGCGCACGTAGAGTCCGCCGACGGTGATGGCGAGCGGGTAGACGCCGGCCCCCAGCAGCAGCCACGACAGCGGCACGCCGAGGACGAACGTCGTGTCAAGCTGGGGGACGAGGGCGATGGCGAGCACGAACAGCGCGGTGGCCACGACGAATCCCAGCGCGAACACGATCCCGAGCCGCAGCTGCGAGCGGATCAGCGAGCGCACGTACACGCCGGCGATGTCGCTCGTCGGCCCTCCGTCCGCCTCCGGCGACGACGAGCGGACGGATGCTGCGGGGGAGCCGGCGTGCGGAGCGGTCACGCGCACCCGGCCCGGCGAGGGCGGGCGCCGGTCAGGTGCTGCGCCGGCGTCGCCCGAGGTCATGCGCGCGGCCGGATCGTCGTCGACTCCAGCCTCTCGCGGAGCGCCGGCAGGCACCGCCGGCTCACCGGCAGCTCGGCACCGCCGACGGTGACGCTGGGGTGGTCGCCCCCGAGCCGGAGGCGGGCGAGGTGGGGGATGGCGACGAGGTAGGAGCGGTGGATCCGCACGAACGCATCGGACCACTGCCGCTCGAGATCCGACATCGGCACGCGCACGAGGTAGCTCGCCTCCTCGGTGTGCAGCCGCGCGTAGTCGCCCTGGGCCTGCACGTACCGCACCTCGTCACGCCGGATCATGCGCGTCGTTCCGCCGAGCGTGACGGCGATGAGCTCCGGTCGATCCGAGGCCGCGGCATCCGTCGCCGGCGCAGCCTGCGCTTTCATCGCCTCGATGACGCGCGTGACCGACCGATGCAGCCGTTCGGTGCGCACGGGCTTGAGGAGGTAGTCCACTGCCGCGAGGTCGAAGGCCTCGAGGGCGCTCTCCTCGTCGGCGGTCACGAAGACGAGGGCCGGCCGGCGCTCGAACCGTTGCAGGGCGCGCGCGAGGTCGAAGCCGCTCAGACCCGGCATGTGGATGTCGAGGAACGCGGCGTCGACGCTCTCCCGCGTGAGCAGCCGGATCGCCTCCGCTCCAGAGGGGGCCTGGTGGATGACGCCGATGCGCGGGTCCTGCCCGAGCAGGAACGCCAGCTCGTCGATCGCGGGCTGCTCGTCGTCGGCGATGAGGACGGAGATCACGGTTCGCGCCTCCCCTCGGGCCGCTCGAGGGTCGCCGTCGCACGGACGGGACCGGTGGATGCCGCGACCCGGCCGGGTTGCGACTTCGGCACGCGCATCCGCACCAGCGTGCCCGCACCGACGTTCGTGTCCACGACGAGCCCGTGCTCGTCGCCGTAGACCTGCCGGAGTCGTGCGTCCACGTTGCGGAGGCCCACGTGCTCACCCGGCGCGTCGCCCGCGAGCGCGCGCTCGAGCACGACCGGGTCGATGCCGACGCCGTCGTCCTCGACGCTGATCTCGGCGAACGCCCCCTGATCGGAGGCCTCGATCGTGATGTGGCCGCCGCCCTCCTTGCCCTCGAGTCCGTGGCGCACCGCGTTCTCGACGAGCGGCTGGATCGACAGGAACGGCACCACCGTCGACAGCACCTCGGGGGCGATCTGCAGGGTCACCTTCAGGCGCTCGCCGAACCGCGCGCGCTCGAGCTTCAGGTAGCTGTCGATCGAGCGGAGCTCCTCGGCGACGGTGGTGAAATCGCCGTGCCGGCGGAACGAGTACCGCGTGAAGTCGGCGAACTCGAGCACGAGGTCGCGGGCCTTCGCGGGGTCGGTGTTGATGAAGGAGGCGATGGCGTTCAGCGAGTTGTAGATGAAGTGCGGGCTGATCTGCGCGCGGAGCGCGCGCACCTCGGCCTCGGCGAGGGCCGCGCGCGACGCGTCGAGCTCGCCGAGCTCCACCTGGGCCGCCACCCAGTCCGCCACCTCGCCGGTCGCGCGGACGAGCCCGGCCCGCACGCGCGGCGCGAACGCGACGATGGCCCCCGCGGGCACACCGCCCGCGAGGATCGGTGCGGCGACAGCATCCGTCTCCCGTTCGCCGATCCGCGCCCGTCGCTGCATCTGCGTGCGACCCGACGCGCGGGCCTCGGCGGCCAGCCGCCCGGCGACTTCGCGGACGGCGTCGTCGCCCTCGACGGTCACGTGACCCGACGGGTCGACGAGCGCGAGCGTCTCGCACCCGAGGAGAGCCTTGAGATGGCGACCGGCCCGGGTCGCGTCGCCTTCGGCGATGCCGCCGCGCAGGTGCTTGGCGGCGCGGCTCGCGAGGTGGAGGGTCTGGTACGTGGCCTGCTCGACGTCGGTGCCGAGCTCCTTCGATGCCACCACGATGCGCCGGAGCAGGATCATGACGCCGACCGCGAGAGCCCCGGCGAGGACGCCGGCGGCAGCGGCGAGCAGCATCGACTCGGGCATGCGGCCAGCGTAGCCGTCGTTCGTCGTCAGCCGACCGCCGTTCGTCGCACCGTGGGCGCCGCTCACCGACGACGAACGGCGACCGCCCCCGGCCCCACCGGCCGAACGCGAGCATGGTCGCACTGTCAACGCAGAGGCGCGGCCGACGGGCGCGCCGATCCCCCTCGAAGGAGAGACGCCATGGGCAACGAAGCCCCCAGCGCCGCCACGAACCTCGCAGAGGTCGACTACGGCGCGGTGCAAGCATCACCTGAATTCCAACGGCTCCGCCGCACGCATCGGAGCTTCGTCTTCCCGGTGCTGGGCGCGTGCCTGGCCTGGTATTTCGCGTACGTCCTCCTCGCCAGCTACGCCCACGACTTCATGTCGACCCGGGTGTTCGGCAGCGTCAACGTCGCGATGGTCCTCGGGATGGCGCAGGTCGTCACGACCTTCGCCGTCACGACCTGGTATGTCCACTACGCCAACAAGCGCCTCGACCCGCTCGCGGAGGAGATCCGCGACGAGATCGAGACCGGCGAATTCGAGAACGCAGGGGAGACGCGCTGATGCGGCACTTCACGGAAGCGGCGACCACGTCGCCGGGTGAGCCCTGGCTCAACATCGCCATCTTCGGCGCGTTCGTCGCGGTCACGATGGTGATCGTGTTCCGCGCCAGCCGGAACAACAAGACCGCGGCGGACTACTACGCCGCCGGCCGCTCGTTCACGGGCGGCCAGAACGGCTCCGCGATCGCCGGCGACTACCTCTCGGCGGCGTCGTTCCTCGGCATCGTCGGAGCGATCGCGATGACCGGCTACGACGGGTTCCTCTACTCGATCGGCTTCCTCGTCGCGTGGCTCGTGGCGCTACTGCTCGTCGCGGAGCTGCTGCGCAACACCGGCAAGTTCACGATGGCCGACGTGCTGTCGTTCCGCCTCAAGCAGCGCCCCGTGCGCATCGCCGCGGCGACGACGACCCTCGTGGTCTGCTTCTTCTACCTGCTCGCGCAGATGGCGGGCGCCGGCGGCCTGGTGTCGCTGCTGCTCGGCATCGGCGACCAGCTCGGCCAGGCCGTCGTCATCACGGTGGTGGGGGCGCTCATGATCCTCTACGTGCTCATCGGCGGCATGAAGGGCACCACCTGGGTCCAGATCATCAAGGCCGTGCTGCTCATCGCGGGCGCCGGTGTGATGACCGTGTGGGTGCTCGCGCTCAACGGCTTCGACTTCTCGGCACTGCTCGACAAGGCCGTGGCCGTCGCCGAGAACCCGGCGATCCTCGACCCGGGCCTCAAGTACGGCGTCTCGGACACCTCGAAGATCGACTTCCTGTCGCTGGGTCTCGCCCTGGTGCTCGGCACCGCGGCGCTGCCTCACGTGCTGATGCGCTTCTACACGGTGCCCACGGCCAAGGAAGCTCGCAAGTCCGTCGTCTGGGCCATCTGGCTCATCGGCATCTTCTACGTCTTCACTCTGGTCCTCGGCTACGGTGCCGCCGCTCTCGTCGGCCCGGCGGTCATCGCCGCCGCGCCCGGCGGCCCGAACTCGGCGGCCCCGCTGCTCGCGTTCTCGCTCGGCGGACCGCTGCTGCTCGGCCTCATCTCGGCGATCGCGTTCGCGACGATCCTCGCGGTCGTCGCCGGCCTCACGATCACCGCCGCCGCGTCGTTCGCGCACGACATCTATGCGTCTGTCGTGAAGAAGGGCAAGCCCGAGCCGGGCGCCGAAGTCAAGGTCGCGCGCCGCACGGTGGTCATCATCGGCATCGTCGCGATCATCGGCGGCATCGGGGCGAACGGTCAGAACGTCGCGTTCCTCGTGGCCCTCGCGTTCGCCGTCGCGGCCTCGGCGAACCTCCCCACGATCGTGTACTCGCTGTTCTGGAAGCGATTCACGACCAAGGGCGCACTGTGGAGCATGTACGGCGGTCTCGCCTCGGCGATCCTGCTCATCGTGTTCTCGCCGGTGGTCTCGGGCTCCGAGACGTCGATGCTGAAGACCGACGCGATCGACTTCGCGTGGTTCCCGCTGTCGAATCCCGGCATCATCTCGATCCCGCTCGCGTTCTTCCTCGGCTGGATCGTCAGCGTGCTCGACAAGACGCCGGAGGACCCGAAGAAGCAGTCCGAGATGGAGGTGCGCTCGCTCACCGGCATCGGCGCCGAGAAGGCGGTCAGCCACTAGAGCAGAGGGCAAGAGTAAGGGCCGGTCGGAGAGGCTACCGACCGGCCCTTGTCCCTTGCACCAAGAGTGTCCTGCAATCACATGCCGGTAGCTGCCACAGCAAAACAACTACCGTGCCTGCACTCTATAACGGTGAGATAACGGTGACAAGCGTTTTCTGTGATCTTTTCGTGATCTTCCCAGGTGCGGGTCGACGGGCGGGTGCGCGAGCGTCGAAGGTCCTCGCCGACGAGCGGCCGGGTCGTCTCAGATGCCCTGGTCAAAAGGCAAAAGTGAAGGGCCGGTCGGAGAGGCTACCGACCGGCCCTTGTCCCTTGCACCAAGAGTGTCCTGCAATCACATGCCGGTAGCTGCCACAGCAAAACAACTAC